>CAWCGY010000001.1:0-11109 GCA_963795155.1 uncultured Actinomycetota bacterium
CAACGATTGCTACACCTGACCAAGCAATTGCTTGGTTGGGTTTCGAGGCTCGCGGGCTCGCACCTCAACCACCGGCAGGGGCTCGCACGCTCGCGCTCCCCTCTCGAAATGGAGCCTCGATGCAACAGACGATCCCCGGTGCGCTGCGCGCCGCCGCGGAGACGTTCGGTGACCATCTCGCGTACGTCGATGGCGACACCACCGTGTCCTATGTCGAGCTGCTCGAGCGGGTGCGCCGAGTGGCAGCCGGATACGTCGCTCTCGGCCTGCGCCCCGGGGACCGGATCGTCCTCTGGGCCCCCAACAGCATCGAGTGGGCAGTGGCCGGGCTCGCCGTCTCGTACGCCGGCGGCCAGCTGGTGCCGGCCAACTCCCGCTACACCGGCCATGAGGTCGCTGAGCTCGTCGATCGCACCGGCGCCGTGCTCGTGGTCGTCGCCGACGGCTTCCTCGGTCGCACTCAGGTCGCGGACCTCCGCGCCGCCAGCGGCCTCGCATCGGTGCGCGAGGTCATCGACATCACCGACCTGTCGCAGATTGCCACCGATCCGGGCGACATCGACGCCGTGGCGCTTTCACTCACGGCCGACGACGTGGCAGACATCCTGTTCACCTCCGGCACGACCGGGCAGCCGAAGGGCGCCATGTCGGCCCACCGACAGACCATCGGCGTCGCCCGGGCGTGGGCCGAGCTCGGCGGCGTGCGGGCCGATGACCGCTACCTCGTGGTCAACCCGTTCTTCCACTCGTTCGGCTACAAGATCGGCATCGTGGTCGGCCTGCTCACCGGAGCCACGCTCTATCCCGTCGCCACCTTCGACCTCGACCAGACCATGGGTCTCATCCAGTCGGAGCGGATCACGCTGCTCCCGGGAGCGCCCGCGATCTACCAGTCCCTGCTCGCCGCCCCCAATCGCACCGACTACGACCTCTCCTCGCTGCGGCTTGCCGTGACCGGTGCAGCCGTGGTGCCCGTCGTGCTGATCGAACGGATGCGAGAGGAGCTGCAGATCGACCAGGTCGTCACTGCCTTCGGCATGACCGAAGCCGTCGTGGTCACCATGTGCCGCGAGGGCGACTCTGCCGAAACCGTGGCCACCACCTGCGGACGCGCGATCCCTGGCATGGAGACCCGGATCGCCTCTCCCGACCAGCAGGGGGCGGGCGAGCTGCTGATCCGTGGCGACTACGTGATGCTCGGCTATCTCGACGACCCCGAGGCGACCGAGGAGACGATCGACGGCAATGGCTGGTTGCACACCGGTGACATCGGCACCCTCGACGATGCCGGCAACCTGGCGATCACCGATCGGCTCAAGGACATGTACATCTCCGGAGGCTTCAACGTCTACCCGGCCGAGGTCGAGCAGGCGCTGATGCGGATGGAGGGCGTCACCGACGTGGCTGTCGTCGGCGTACCCGACGAACGGATGGGTGAGGTCGGCAAGGCGTACGTGGTGGTCGCCCTCGACTCCGGCGTCACGCCCGAGGCCGTGGTCGCCTTCGCCAAGGAGCGGCTGGCCAACTTCAAGGTGCCCCGCGAGGTCGAGCTCGCCGACGCGCTCCCCCGCAACCTGTCCGGCAAAGTGCTGAAGACCGCCCTTCGAAGCTCGCAAGCTCGCGCCTCACGAACCGAGGGAGACTGACGTGGATCTCGAACTCACCGAGTCGGAACTGGCGTTCCAGGCCGAGGCGCGGGAGTGGCTCGCCGCCAACGTGCCGGCCGAGCCGCTCCCCTCGATGGACACCCCCGACGGCTGGTCGGCGCACCAGGCGTGGGAGGCAAAGCTGTCTGCCGCGAAGTGGTCGGTCGTGTCGTGGCCGAAGGACCACCACGGACGTGAGGCCTCGCTGGTCGAGTGGGTGATCTTTGAGGAGGAGTACTACCGAGCGGGCGCCCCCGGTCGCGTATCCCAGAACGGCATCTTCCTACTGGCCCCGATCATCTTCGACCACGGCAACAAGGAGCAGCAGGACCGCCTCCTGCCGACGATGGCGACCGGCGAGAAGGTCTGGGCGCAGTGCTGGTCCGAGCCTGAGGCCGGCTCCGACCTGGCGTCGCTGAAGTCCACCGCGCAGCGTGACGAGGAGCGCGGCGGCTGGGTGCTCAACGGCCAGAAGACCTGGTGCTCGCGGGCGGCGTACGCCGACTGGGGCTTCGGGCTCTTCCGCTCCGATCCCGAGGCGGCCCGACACAACGGCCTGACCTACTTCCTGTTCCCGCTGGACGCCGCGGGCATCACGGTGCGCCCGATCGCTCAGCTCGACGGCGAGCCCGGTTTCGCGGAGGTCTTCTACGAGGACGTCTTCGTGCCCGACGACGACGTGCTGGGCGCTCCCGGCGACGGCTGGCGGGTGGCGATGAGCACCGCCGGCAACGAGCGCGGCCTCTCGCTGCGCTCCCCCGGCCGCTTCTGCGCCGCCGCGGACCGCCTGGTCGATCTCTACCGGTCGGCTCCCGGCCAGGGCCTCGGTGATGCGGTCGTCGACGCCTGGATCAAGGCCCAGGCCTACCGCCTCTACACGTGGGGCACGGTCACCCGGCTCGCCGACGGCGGTGAGATGGGCGCGGCCGGATCGATCAACAAGGTCTGGTGGTCCGAGCTCGACATCGCGCTCCACGAGACCGCGCTCGACCTGCTCGGGCCCGAGGCAGAGCTCGACTCGACCTGGCTCGACGGCTACACGTTCTCCCTGTCCGGCCCGATCTACGCCGGCACCAACGAGATCCAGCGCAACATCATCGCCGAGCGGATCCTCGGCCTGCCCCGCGAGCCGAAAGCCCTTCGAGACGGCTCGCCCCTCGCCTCCTCAGGAACCGAAAAGAGACGCGGATGAGGTTCGAGCACAGCTCCGACCAGCGCGACTTCGCCGCGTCCCTCGAGTCACTGCTCGCGGCGGCCGACACCGCCGCAGTGGCGCGAGCCTGGGCCGACGGCGACACCGGTCCCGGGCTCAAGCTGTGGGCGCGGCTCGCTGAGCAGGGCTTGACCATGCTCGCGACGGAGGCGACTCCCGTCGAGCTGGTCATCGCCTTCGAGGCGCTCGGCCGGCACGCCGTGCCAGGACCGTGGGTCGAGTCGGCGGCGTACCTGCCGGCCGCCCTGGGCCGCGAGCTGGACGGCATCGCCACGGTGGCGATGCCACCTCACGTGCCCTACGCCCTGGACGCCGACATCGCCGACGAGGTCTACGTCGGGAGCACGCTGGCCACCCGGGTCGGCGACGTGCACCGGTCCGTGGACCGGACGCGTCGCCTGTTCGAGGTCGAGGGCGACGGGACGGCCGACCCGGGGGCCTTCGACCTGGCGGTGCTGGCCACGTCGGCGCAGCTGCTCGGTGCCGGCGAACGGATCCTGGCCGACTCGGTGACCTACGTGAAGCAGCGCAAGCAGTTCGGGCGCGAGATCGGCTCCTACCAGGCGATCAAGCACGCGCTTGCCGACGTACGCATCGCCCTCGACTTCGCCCGCCCGCTCGTCGACGGCGCGTCGGTCGGTGCGATCAGCGCCTCCGCCGCCAAGGTCGCCTGCGCCGATGCGGCCTACCTCTCCTCGCGCACCGGCCTACAGGTGCACGGCGCGATCGGCTACACCCAGGAGTTCGACCTGAGCATCTGGCTGACCAAGGTCCGCGCCCTGGTGACGGCTTGGGGCACGCCGGCGTTCCACCGGGCCCGCGTGCTGGAGGGCCTGCTCTGATGGAGTTCGCCTTCTCCGAGGAGCAGACCGAGCTCGCCTCGACCGTGCGCTCGCTGCTCGGCAAGCGCGCGGACCCGCGGCTGGCGGACTACGACCAGGAGCTCTGGCAGACCCTGTGCGAGCAGATCGGGGTCGCAGCGCTGGGCATCCCCGAGCACTACGACGGCGCCGGCTTCTCGCTGTTCGAGTCGCTGATCGTCCTGGAGGAGATCGGCCGCTCGCTGGCGCCCTCGCCGTTGCTGTCCTCGCTCGTGACCGCGGAGGCACTGCTCGCCGGCGCGGACGATGACGCCAAGCAACGCCTGCTCCCCCGGATCGCCGCCGGTGAGATCGCCGCCATCGCGTTCGACCCGCAACAGCCGACCCTCGACATCGATCACGCGGCGATCGTCCTGGCCGTAGTCGGCGACGACCTGGTCGAGGTCGCCCACCCGGAGACAGAGTGGGTGGAGTCCATGGACCAGACGATCCGGCTCGGCAGGCTGCTCAACTCCTCCGACGGCACCGCGATCGGTGACGGAGCCGCGGCTCGGCGGCGTGCTGAGCTGGTCGGCGCCGTCGGCGTGACCGCACTCCAGATCGGCCTGGCCGCCCGGGCGCTCGACATGACGGTGGCCTACAGCAAGGAGCGCGTGCAGTTCGGCCGGCCGATCGGCTCCTTCCAGGCGCTCAAGCATCGGATGGCCGACATGCTGGTGCTCCTCGAGATGTCGCGTTCGGCTTCTTGGTCGGCGTCGTACGCCGTCTCCACCGGAGCCGACACTGCCGCTGAACTGACTCACATCGCCAAGTCGTACTGCTCCGAGGCCCTCGCCACCATCGCCGGCGAGACCATCCAGCTGCACGGCGGCATCGCGATCACCTGGGAACACGACGCCCATCTGGTCTTCAAGCGGGCTCATGCGCTCGGACAGCTGTTCGGCGCGGCTCACGAGCACCGGGCCCTGCTCGAGCTGTGACCTAGTGGGACCTAGTGGGCCACCGCGTGCAGGTTGAGCACGACCACGCCCACCACGATGAGCGTCAGGGCCGACACGCTGATCCAGTCGAGCCGCTCGCCCAGCCACAGCGCACCCACCAGCGCGATGGCCGCGGTGCCGACGCCGGACCACACGGCGTACGTCGTCGAGACCGGCAGGGTCCGCACCACCAATGCGAGCAGCCAGATCGACACGGCGTACCCACCCAGCACCAGGGCCGTCCACAGGGGGTCTCGGAAGCCCTGGGCCCGGGGCAACGCCGAGGTCGCGGCCACCTCTGTGACGATGGCGACGAACAGCAGTCCGAACGCGACGAGCATGACGATTCCCCTCACTAAACATGTGTAGCGATCGCTACAACCACTAATGTAGCAACTGCTACAGTCTGAGCCAAGATTCGGCGAGGAGGATTTATGGCACTCAACGCGACACGCCGGGCCGAGTGGACCGAGGCGGCCACTGACTACACGCTCGAGCACGGGCTGATCGGTCTCAGCCTGCGTCCGCTGGCGGCCGAGCTCGGGACCAGTGACCGGATGCTGCTCTACCACTTCGAGTCCAAGGACGAGCTGGTCGCGGCCGTGCTCCGGGCCTCCACCGCACGCGCGACGGACTTCATCCGCAACCTGCCGCCGTCGCAGGACCTCCGCGCCGCGGTCCGGGACCTCTGGGCGGCAATGCTGGTGCCGCTGGTCGATCGGTGCAGCCGGCTCTACGTCGAGGCAGCGGCGCTGGGCCTGTTCGGCCAGGAGCCGTATGCCTCCGTCGTCCGCGAGGCCAACGCCCAGTGGAGCAAGGCGCTGGTCGACCACCTCGTCCGTTCGGGCGTACGCCGTCCCCTCGCCCGCCGCGCCGTGCAGCTCATCGACGCGGCGTTCATGGGCTTCCAGCTGGACCTCCCGCTCGACGTCGGCACCCGCGACCGCCGCAGGGTGGTCGCGGACCTGGCGGAGGCCATCGCCGCCCTCACACCCGCCACCGCACCCTGATCCGCGAGAGCCGGCGGCCCTTGCGATCGGCTTACGTCCGCCGGTGGAACGTGATCTTGCCGCCGGGGTGGTGGGTGAGGTCGTAGTCGTTGTGGTGGGCGAGCGTGTGGTGGCGGGGGCAGAGCAGGATGCCGTCGCGGTTGGTGTGGCCGCCTCGGCTCCATGGTCTCGGGTGGTGGAGGTGACACATTCCGGGTGGCCGGTCGCAGCCGTCGGCCCGGCAGCCGCCTTGCTGGATGCCGGCGGCGATGCGTTGGGCTTCGGTGTGGAAGCGGCGTTTCCGGCCGAGGTCGAGGACCTGGGATTGGCCGCCGAGGACGGCGGGGATGATGCCGGCCTGGCACGCCAGATGACGGGTGGCGCTGGCGGAGAGGCGCTCGCCGGTGTCAAGGTGCGCCACGCCAAGGTCGCGGCGGAGTGTGTCGAGGGTGGTGGTGACCACGATGGTGGCGGCGACACCACCGGCGTGCGGCAGCCGGTCGACCGGGTACCGCTCGAGGAGCTCCACGAACGCCTCCCCCATCCGGTGGTCGCTGGGCCGCCCGGGGACAGGGGCGTGGCCGTCGACCGCGGCCCGGTGTTTCGGTGCTGCGATCGCCAGCAGGGCCTTTTTCAGGATCGCGCCCGCGAGGGTGGGGATGGTGAACGTGCCGCGGGTCCGGCCGTGGCCGTCGTCGGCCATCCGCAACGAGGCCGCCGCCCGCGCGGCTGCCTCCTCCTTCTCCAGGATCTTGGCTTCGTGGGCCTCGGCGCCCTCGGGGTCGATCACCTCGACCAGTCGTTTGCCCAGGACCCGCAGGTGGTGGGCGTCGAAGTGTTCGGCCTGCTCCAGCAGCCACGCCTGTGCCTGACGGGCTTGGTCGATGTCGAGGCCCTCGGGAAGGGCGTCAACGGCGCGGATGACCACCGCCGCCTGGTCGAGGAGCAGGCCACCGGTGGCGAGCGCCTGGCGGACCGGCGCGTGGCGGTCGGTGTCGAGGGCCATCGCGAGCCTGGTCTTGCGGTGCGCGTCCGCCGTGGTCTGGTGGGTGACGGTCGACCACCACGCCGCAGTGCTGGTGGCCCCGGACTGATCGCCGACCCTGGTGGTCTCGGCGTGGGCGGCGAGCCGCAGCGTGAGCTCGGCGAGCCGGGCCTCGGCCCGGGACAGCTCGGCCAACGTGGAGCGGGTCTCCTCCTCGCTCATCGACCAGGTCGACTGCTCGACCACCTCGTCGAGCGCACCGTGGATCTGCGCAGCAGCGACCGTGATCCGGTGTTCCCGGGTGGTCGATGCGGTGCTGGACATAGATCTATTCCAGCACCGACCACCGACAGTCCCGGGCCGCTTTCGGGGGTTATCCACCGACCTCACGGTCACGGTCCGGTAACGACTTTCCCGCTCAACCAGAAGGTTTTCGAGCACTCGGCAGTCGAGCGGACCGCTGCGCTCAGGTCCAGGGATTGGCCCAGCGGCCGTCCGCTTGGGCAGCCTCGACCTCGGCCATGCCCTCCGGTCGCATCCGCCCCTCGCCGGTGAGCCGCTCGACCTTGGCGATGTTCAGCCGCGACCACTGGGACCGCGAGCGCCGGCGCGTGTAGCGCTGAAGGTACGTCACGTCATCGCCAGCCCGGCGTACCGCCGAGACCCAGCCGAAGCAGAGTCCGACGTCCACCAGCTCGTCGGCGGTCAGAGACGCCGGCTCGACGCCCTTGCGGGTCAGCCGCAGCCAGACGGCCCGACTCTCGGGAACTGCGGACTCGAAGAACGCCTCTACCTCCTGCACCGACGGTCGGTCCAGGACGGGCTCCTCGTCGATCCGCTCCACATCGACAATGGTGGCGGTCGCCGACGACAACTACCAGTTCCCTCGCCTACTAGGACGACGACGACCGGGCCTCAGCCCCACCAGTGCACGCTGCGACCGTGCGGGTGCGTGTGACCGACCGCGCGGCCGTCGACGCCGAGGACGTAGCGCCCGGGCGGCGGCTCGGGTCCGGTCGCCGTGACGGCCGGAAGGGCACGCGGGCCCTCGTTGCTTACCCAGTGCAGGCGCGGATCGGTCAGCAGGTCACGCATCAGGGCGGCGAACCGCTCACGCCCGGGCACGTCGAGGTAGATGATCGCCGCGGAGTGGAACACGAGCAGCCGGCCCTCGGCGGGCAGTGTGGCCAGCGCCTCGGCCACCAGGTCGGGCAGCTCCCGCAGCAGGTCGCCGCGCCGGACGTCTGGCGGCTCGCGACGCGCGATTTCCAGTGCTTCCTGAAGCCGCTCCCGCCTGTCCTCGTGCTCGGGCCAGACCAGCGTCAGCAACCAGTCACAGGTCTCGGGGTCCGTGGCGTCGAGGGGATTGAGGTCGATGCCGCCTCGCCATCCGACCACCGGCACATCGCCCGGAAGTACCGCCGGGCCCGAGACGTCTGCGTGCAGCGTGGGGACCGCCGAGCCGGCCGCGACGATGCCGCGCTCGGTTGCCCATGAGTAGGACCACCGGTCGGGATAGAGACACAGCCCCGCGCTCGCGCCTACCTCGAGCAGAGCGAGCGGGCCTCCACCCGCCGCGGCGGCAAACGCCGGCAACAGCGTTGCGAGCCTGCCGACCTCGTTGGTCTGCGTGGCGCGCTCCAGGATCGTGGCGTAGATCGGGCCGGTATCCCCCAAGACGGCCGCTCGGAGAGCGTCGTACGGTGCTGGCGCGGCTAGGCCGTGCCAGCGGGCGGCGGCGAAGACCAGGTTCGGCTGGCGCTTCGGCTCGGGAAGCCGGGCCAACCAGTGCTGCATCTCGCGGTCCTCGGCGACACCGAGTGCCCACTCCTCGAAGCACGGTGAATTGCCCGCGGCATAGACCGCGAAGTTGCGATAGGTCGTCTGCACGTCACCCAGCACCTGCATGCGGTGAGTCAAGCACTCCCCGTTGTGACCCGGCTCAGGCGCGCAGCGTCGCCCTGATCGAGGGTGCGGCGAGGTCGACGACCTCGTCGACGCTGGCCGAGGCCATCGGCTCGACCTTCACGACGTAGCGCAGGACCGCGACGCCGATCAGCTGCGCAGCCACCAGCTCGGTCTTCATCGCCGAGACCTGCAGCCCACGGCTACGTAGGGCGGGACTGACGACGACGCGGCTCACCACGCTGTAGAACCGTCGGCCCGCACGGGCGTTGCCGGTGGAGCCGCGCACCATCTTGAGCATGGTGCGCCGGGTCCGCGGGCTCTCGCAGAGCGTCAGGAACCGGCGGACCAGCGTGATCGCGAGATCCTCCGCCGGCTCCAGGCTGCGCACCGACGGGCTCATCGCGGGCGCGGGCTGTGCCGATGGGCAGGATCCGCGGCGAAGATGCGCTCGTAGAGGTCGTAGATCAGGCCTGCCTTGGCGTTGTTGTAGTGCATGGCATCGGTGAAGCCTTGCGCGGCGAGATCGCGCTTGAGCGCGGCATAGGCCTCCCGGTCGTCGGGCTGGGCGATCAGCCAGTCGCAGAACGCTGCGTGGCGTGCTGGCTCCTGCGACCCGGAGGACCACACGTGAAGGTTCGACGCCGGGTCGCTCCCTCGCAGGCAGCGGTGCTCCTCCCACTCCGGCTCGCGCACTCTCAGCACGAAGCCGGCCGCCTCCAGGTCGGGCAGGTACGCCGACTCATCACCCGAGTCAGCGACGATCAGGTCGACGTCGATGATCGGCTTGGCCCAGAGGCCGGGGACGGACGTCGATCCGACGTGCCGCACCGACAGCGCTCTGTCTCCGAGGGCCGCCACCACACTGTCGCGGACGTTCGCGAACTGCTGCGGCCACGTCGAGTCCGGTGCCACTACCTCGACCAGCGTGTGGTCGGTCGGCGCAACCCTCGCCTGAGCGATCTCCTCGTCGGACGGAGGGTCGTAGGGCCGCCAGAGGGGATGGGTGTCGCTCACGCGACCAAAACTAGTGCCGGGCTAATGACAGGCAAGCACGGGCTAGTGACGGGAGTCGGTGGTGGCGTACTTGCCCTGGTAGAAGAGCAGCGGCTTCTCCGCCTCGGTGGCAACCAGCTCGAGCACCCGCCCCATCACGACGTAGTGGTCGCCGGCCTCGTGCACCGAGTGGATGGAACAGTCGACATAGCCCAGCACCCCTTCGAGCACCGGAGAGCCGGTGTTGCCGGACGGCTGCCAGGCCACGCCATCGAACTTGTCCGTGCCGCGGCTGGCCATGGTGTTGGACAGCTCCGCCTGGTCTCCGGAGAGGAAGTTGACGCAGAACCTGCCGGAGCGCTGCATCAGCGGCCACGCGCGCGACGTCTTGGCGGGCACGAACAGCACCAGCGGCGGATCGAGCGAGACGCTGGAGAACGACTGGCAGGTCATGCCGACCGGCTGGTCGCCGCTCATGGCGGTCACCACGGTGACGCCGGAAGCGAACCTCCCCAGCACATCTCGGAACTGCCGCGCCGCGGCCACCGCGGCCGGGTCGTCCCCATGAACCGTGGTGCCCTCGCCCGGACGCCACTCGAAGTCAAAGTCGACGTCGCCGAGCCAGGACTGGATCAGCTCGGGGCTCGGCCAGGTCTCACGAGCGTCGGTCCGCATCCCCTCGGGGATCTCGGGGGTCGGCTCGCTCGACGTCACTGGCCCCATGATTCCACTGAGCCCCGTCTCACTGCCCGCCGCCACCGAAGTCATGCCCCCAGTAGGAACACGGCGGTCGACTCGCGAGCGACCCAACGCGTGTCCTCCACCTGAAGACCGTCGGTGCCGAACTCCACGTCGAAACCGGCCGGCGAGCGGACATAGAAGGAGACCATCTCGTCGTTCATGTGTCGCCCCAGGGTTGCCGAGAGCGGCGCCTGGTGCTTGCGCACGCGTTCGAGCGCGCGGCCCACATGGTCGAGCTCGTCGACCTCGAGCATGATGTGCACGCACTTGGCGGGGTTGGGCATCGGCAGGAACGCCAGCGAGTGGTGGCGCGGGTTCACGCCAAGGAACCGCAGCCACACCTTGGAGCCGGGTTCCTTGCCGACGAACTCCCCCGGCATGCTCATCGAGTCGCGCAGCCGGAAGCCGAGCACATCGGTGTAGAACCGAAGCGCCTCGACATCGTCGAGCACCGGCAGCACGATGTGGCCCATGCCTTGGTCACCGGTCACGAAGGTGGCGGCGTAGGCGTCACGACCGGCCGCGACTCGTAGGTGATGCCGTGGAAGAGCTCGAAGACGTTGTCCCACGGGTCGGAGAAGCGCACCAGCTCCTGGACCCGTCGCTCGGCCAGCTCCGCCTCTGTGCCTTCCTCGAAGTCGACGCCGGCCTTCGCAAGGTGCTCGCGCGCCTCCTGGAGGGCCTGGTGGTCGGCCACTTCCCATCCGGTCGCTGAGAGCTGGTCGACGTCGGAGGGGAAGACCACGAGCCGCGCCGAGACCTGGTCGATCCGCCAGTACTGGTTGGCGGGGTCCGGACCCCGGCCGGCGGCCAGGCCCAGCACCTTGCCGGCG
>CAWCGY010000002.1:0-16702 GCA_963795155.1 uncultured Actinomycetota bacterium
CTCGCGCTCACGGCGGGACGGTGGTGATCACGGATGCCCCAGGGGGCGGCGCCAGGTAGAGGTCAGCCGGCCGGCGGAGCACCGGCGGGCGGAGTGACGGGCCGTCGGCCGCTCGGGAACGCCCTCAGCTGACCAGCGCCTCCAGCGGAACTGGCCTCGTCCAGAGGAAGCCCTGACCGGAGTCACATCCGAGGTCGCGCATGATGTCTAGCTGCTCTGGTTCCTCGATTCCCTCTGCCACCGTGCGGAGACCGAGATGGTGCGCGATGTCAATGACCCCGCGGACGATCGCTCGGTCCTCCCCGCTTTGCGCGACGTTGCGCACGAAGGACCTGTCAATCTTCAGGATGTCCACCGGGAAGCTGCGCAGGTAGTTCAACGGCGAGTAGCCGGTGCCGAAATCGTCGAGCGCGATGTGCAGGCCCAGCGACTTGAGCTCGCGGAGACGTGTGATTGCTCCGGCCATGTCGCTGACCGTGGCTGTCTCCGTGATCTCCAAGACCAGGCGCTCGGCAGGAAGTCCAGAGACCTCGAGAATATGCTCCACGATGTCGGCCAGTTGTGGGATACGCAGCTGTCGGGCCGAGATGTTGACGCTCGTGTATTCAGCCGTGGGTCGGTGGGCGGTCGCTTGGCAGGCGGTTCGAAGCACCCATTCGCCGATCGGGCCGATCTGCCCACTCCTCTCGGCATGGTCGATGAAGTCGGCCGGGCTGAGAAGCCCGCGCTCGGGATGCTTCCACCGGATGAGCGCCTCGATGCCCTGGCGACTGCCTGACTCCAGGTCAACGATCGGCTGGTAGTGGAGCCAGAACTCGTCCTGGGCCAAGGCGAGGTCGAGGTCGGTGCGAACCCGTGATCGGGACTCTGCCGCGATGCGCATCTCTGGGCGGAACACCTCGTAACAGTTGCTGCCCTGTGCCTTGGCGGCGTACATCGCAGCATCAGCCTCTGCGAGGAGGTCATCGGTCTCCTGGTGCCGCGCAGCAGACTGGGCGAGCCCGATGCTGGCGTGGATGACCACCTCGACGTCTCCGATGTTCACGGGCAGGCTGATCTCCTCGAGCAGCCGTTCCACCACAACCACTGCCGTGGCCAGGTCGGTGTCCTCCAGCAGGATGGCGAACTCGTCGCCGCCGAATCGCGCGACTGTGTCGCCCGGGGCGCACGCTCCGCGTGAGCCGCGTGGCGATGCTTCTGAGCAGCTGGTCACCGGCACCGTGCCCGTGTGCGTCGTTGACCGCCTTGAAGTCGTCCAGGTCGAGGAAGCACACGACAAGTGGCTGCGCGACGCGACGGCTCAAGGCGTGACCGGTCCGCTCCAGGAACAGCACCCGGTTGGGCAGATCCGTGAGTTGGTCGGAGAGGGCACGCTCGCGCAGCTCGTCCTCCAGACGCCGCCGTTCGGTGACGTCATGGGTGTTGAGCACCAGCGCCTCAACAGCGGGATCCTCGAGCAGATTGGTCACCGATGTCTCAGCGTGGCGGAAGGAACCGTCGACCTGCATGAACCGGCACTCGACTCGGAACTGGTCCTCGGTCCCGGCTCGTTCGAGGGCGTCGCTGAACAATGCCCGGTCTCCGGGATGAACCCATTCGAGAATGGGCCGTCCAACAAGTCCTACCGCGGGTAGGGAGAAGACCCTGGAGGCGGCGGAGCTCTGGTAGCTGACCACACCCGAGCTGTCGACGAGAGTGAGCACGTCGGTGGAGTTCTGACCGATGGCTCGGAACCTGGCCTCTGTACCGGCCAGATGCTCGAAGGCGGCGCCCGCGAGAGACGCGACGAAGCTGGCCAGCTGGATCTCCTCGTCGCCGAAGAGCTCACCGACCTGGCTGTGGGTGACGTAGAAACACCACAGCGCCTTTCCATCCACCATGATCGGCGCCACCAGGACCGATCGGATCTCCGACAGCAGCAGGCTCTCGCTGCCGTCCACAGTCAGGTCGTCGGCGACGACCGGCATGCCGCTGTCGACCGCCCGCGTGAGCAGCGTGCGGCTGACGGCGTCGGCACGCTCACCGGAAATCGTGGTGAGCTGCTCGTTGCGCAGCTCATCGACGCTGATGATGTGACAGCGCTCCCCGCGCAGCAGGGTCAGGGCTGACTCTCGGATCACCGATTCCAGGGCGGCCGTGGTCGGCGCCGCCGCGATGGTGCGGCCCACGCTGAGCAAAGTCGTGAAGCGGTCGAACAGCGAGACCGTAGGATCCGACACTCCTTCGGCGACTCGTGCTTCCACCGAGCTCTCAAGCGCGAGCACGGCTTCCCGCGCACTCTCCATCAGGTCGTCGGGCACCTCACCGGCGCACCTGACCTGGGCCAGCGCCTGCCTGGTGAGCGCCTCTTCGTAGCGCGCTCCTTGGGCGACGGCCAACGACAAGCTGCGCTGGAGGAACCGCACAGCCCTCCGCTGTCGCCCCGTCAGGCTTGCCAGCAGTCCCGCTTCGCGAAGGGCGTGGGGGGCGTTGTTGCGGTAGCTGAACGCCCAGAACCTGGCTTGGCGAACCTGCCTTGCGGCGACCCGAAGCAGGCGTGTGCGCGCGGCAACGTCGTAGGCAGAGGCACGCTCGACCCGCAGCCGCGCGATGGTCGCGTTCCAGGAGGCAACGGGTGCGGCGTACTCCTGACGCAGTCCGGCCGCCCGCACCATGGTCGCTGCGTGGGTGACCTCTGTGGAGGCAAGCTCCAGGTCACCGTTGCGCAGGGCGGCCAGGCCAGCTGCGAGGCGTAGTTCAGCGGTCGTGCTGATGTCGGAGCTCCCCCGAGCGAGCTCGGTGCTGATCAACCTAGGATCGACTCGCCCTCCGCTGGCGCGGGTCCACACTGAAAGGGCGACCCCCGCCGACGTCTCGTCGCCGATCGCCATTGCGGCGGTGTAGACGTTCCGGGAGACCTCTACGGCGGCTGCCAGATCCCCCTTCCGATATAGGCACATGGCGAGGTTCCAGCTGGCGGTGTTGACCTCCCACTGGTCGCCCGTTGACTCGAGCAACCGGATGGCTTCGCGGCAGGCGTCCACGCCTTCGTCGAACCGTGAGGCGGCGTACAGGGTGACGCCAGCGAAGCCGTGGCTCTGGCCCTGGCCCCAGGCATCGTTGCGGATCCCTTCGGATCTCCAGAGATCGGCGCGCATAGCGAAGCGATCGCGCAAACCAGGGAAGCATGGTCATGACGGGTGCGTGCTCCGAACACGCCTGTCCGAGCTCGGCGCTGGGCGGATAGCGCTCCGCCAGGTTGAGGCCGCGCAAGTGGCTCCACGCACACATGAACTTGCCGCTCGAGAACCAGTAGACGTAGGCGGCTCGGCTGTAGAGGCGCATCGCCAGGAAGTCCTGGTCGCGACCCTCCGGTGGCCTGCGCCCGGTGGTCAGTCTGGGCAGCACGCTGTGGGCGACCTGAACCAGGATCTCCCACACCAGACGGAGCATCAGGCTCGTCCGACGTCTGGGAACGGGGCGACCGAGTTGCGCCATGGCTCCCTCGAGGTGTCGGCGGGCGGTCGAGAGGTCGCCCTGCTTGAAGGCCAGGACGCCGAGCTTTTCGTCGAGAGCGGCTCCCTCGATCGGATCGGTGAGCAGCGACTTGGCCGCCGTCGAGCTGACCTTTCGCTTCCGCGTAGGCGCCCTGCAGGGTCAGCACGTCACCCAACCCGGAAGCGATTGTGGCGCGCATGGTGACGTCGTCGGTCGCTACGCCGCGCTCAGCCATCTGAAAGTGGGCGATCGCTGAGTCCATGCCGTACTGGGCCCTGGCGATCTCAGCGGCTCGCAGAGCGTGTGGGAGTGCGTCCGCGTTCCTGTCGGCAGCGTCGAGGTGGTAGGCGACGTCGAAGACCGAGACATCGTCAACCTCATGGAGCAGAAGCGAGTCGGCCACCTGGCTGTGCAGCTTCCTCCGGGTCTCGGTGTCGAGCCGATCCAGCAAAGCCTCACGGATCCGGTCGTGGAAAAAGGTGCAGCGACCGGAACGGTTGTCGACCCAGAGCAACCGACGACGGAGGGACTGCTCGAGGATCGAAGCGGCGGATTCGCTCTGGCCGGCGAGCTGGACGGCCTGCACGATGTCGAACTCCTTGCCGAGCACGGCACCGACGGAAAGAACTCTGAGCACGCCCGTGGACAGCAGGTCTAGCCGACGGACGAGGACGGCGGCCGACCGTCGCTCGGTCTGGCCCTCGGCGAGCGCCGCGTCATCGACGAGCCAGCCGTCCTCGCTCGCCGTCAGGGCTCCGCCCTCGACGAGGCCACGGAGCACGGCGGCACCCATGAAGGGGCTGCCGTCCGCAAGCCTGGTGACGGTGGCGACCGCCTTCTCCGGCAGAGGTCCCGCCATCGACTCGGCAAGCTGGGTCATCGCGCTGGCAGAAAGTCGCCCTAGGTGTAGCGCCTTGGCCGTCGCGATGGTGCGCAACGGGTGACCATCTGGGACCTCCTCCGAGCGGAAGGCAGCGACGATCCCGAGGTTCGGTGGTGGGTTCTGCATCCTCGGCGAAGGCCTCTGCCAGCAGCCTGACAGTGAGTGGATCGGCCCACTGGCAGTCGTCGAGAACGAGCAGCACCGGAATCTCGGGGGTTGCGAGCGCCGCCAGGAACTGACGCAGGGCAGTGAGACTGCGCTCCTCACCGAAGGCCTCTGGTCCGAATGCTTCCGGGCTCACCTCGTCTTGGTCGGAGATGCCGAAGAGTGGCCGCAACGCGGCCAACACCCGGCCGGTGGCCTGGGCGGTCTCACCGAGGCGATCGTGAAGCGACGCCCGCAAGGGGCCAGCGTCGTCGCGGCTGACCAGGTTGCGGGCGACCCCCTGTAGCACCGTGAAAGGCAGTTGCACGCCGTCGCGTATTCCTTGGCCGTGCAGGACCGTGATGCCGGAACTGACTGCTTGTGACGCCATCTCGGCAAGCAGCCTGCTCTTGCCTCCGCCGGACTCGGCATCCAGCAGCACCAGTCCGCTGCCACCATGTGCGATCTCGGTCAGCAGCGCCCGAAGGCTGCCGAGCTCGGCGTCGCGACCGACGAAGGCCGGATCGGTCAGGTGCTGGCGATGGTCAACGCGGCCGATCGTGAGGCGTGGATCAGGGTCACCGGCAGCTCGCGCGGAGGCGAGCGCTCTGAGATCGAAGGCGAGCGCGTCCGCGGACTGATAACGGTCGACAGGGTCTTTTCGGAGTAGCCGTTGCAAAATGGCATCCAGTACGCGTGGCACATCGGGTCGAACGTCGCATACCGCGGGTGCCGGCATCGAGAGGTGCTGGCGAAGCAGGTCGCTGACGCCCGGTCCCGGGAAAGGCGGCGACCCGGCCAAGCATTCGAAGAGCAGAATGCCGACGGCGTACAGGTCCGACCGTTCATCAGGAGGGGCAGACAACAGACCGGCGGCCTCGGGGGCGATGTAGCGGACCGTGCCGACCAGATCCTCGCGAAGGGACTCATCGAGCAGGACGCTCCTGGCGAACCCGAAGTCGATGAGGGATACGACCTCGACGGGAGCGATCCCATCAACGATGACGTTGGCAGGCTTCACATCCCGGTGCACGATGCCGGCCTCATGAGCGACTCCCAGAGCCGCCGCCATGTCGATACCGATGCGCAGCACGGCCTCGACTGAGAGCGGCCCAGACCTCAGCAGGGCCTCGAGGGTGTCGCCGCGTACGTGCGGTTGCACTAGGTAGAGCCGGTCGTCGATCTCGCCGGAGTCGTACAGCTCGGCGAGTCCGGAGCCCGTGAGCTGACGCAGGACGCTCGTCTCGTGTTCGAAACGCAACCGGGCGGTGCCGTGCACCGCTCTGGCATCGATGGACTTCAGGACCACGTCTGTGCCGGTGCGGATGTCGACCGCGAGGTAGGTGATCACGCCGTTGCCGTGCTTGAGCACCTTGCCCAGGGTGTAGCGCCCGGCGAACGGACTACATTCGTCAGGTTGTTCAGAGAGCCAATCCGTTGACGTGCCTCCCACCACGTCCACGGCTTACTTCAGGACTTCTATGTCAGGCGCCCTGGGAGGCGAGGACCGATCTCGCGTGTTCACGCGGCGAGAGTAGTCCCGCGGAGACATTGCTCACGTCATTTCGACCGAACCGGCCTTTACCCTCGAGAAACCTCCTGGCAGCCGGCACATTCGACACCCGCCTGCCAAGGGTCGGCCCTGACCTCGGCGAGCATGTGGCGAGACGGTTTTGTACCCACGGAGGTGACCGGCTCGCAGTCGGTGCGCAAGGATTCCTAGACTTGCGTCTCGTGTCCGGACCCAACACCGACTATGACCCTGTGGAGGTCACCGACTTGAAGCCCGAAGAGGTCGATGCCGCCCGCGATGCAGCCCTCGCGGCGATCGCTGGGGCCGGCGACCTCGACGAGCTCAAGCAGGTCCGGCTCGCGCACGTGGGCGATCGCTCCCCGCTGGCCCTGGCCAATCGCGAGATCGGTGCGCTGCCGCCGCAGGCGCGCAAGGAAGCTGGCCAGCGGATCGGCCAGGCCCGTGGTGCGATCAACCAGGCGTTGAGCCAGCGGCAGACGGTGTTGGAGGTCGAGCATGAGGACCGGATGCTGGTCGAGGAGACCGTCGACGTCACCTTGCCCACCGACCGCGCGCCTCGCGGCTCCCGCCACCCGATCACCTTGATGTCGGACCACATCGCCGACCTGTTCGTGGCGATGGGGTGGGAGGTCGCGGAGGGGCCCGTGGTCGAGGCCGAGTGGCTCAACTTCGACGCCCTCAACCTCGGCCCGGACCACCCGGCGCGGACCATGCAGGACACGTTCTGGACCGAGCCGGCTGAGCATCACGTCGTGCTCAGGACCCACACCTCACCGGTGCAGGCGCGGACGATGCTGACCCGGGAGCCCCCCATCTATGTCATCTGTCCTGGACGGGTCTTCCGCACCGATGAGTACGACGCCACGCACAGCCCGATGTTCCATCAGGTCGAGGGCCTGGTCGTCGACCGTGGCATCACCATGGCCCACCTCAAGGGCACGCTCGACCACTTCGCGACCCAGCTGTTCGGCGTCGGCATCACCACCCGGTTCCGACCGTCGTACTTCCCGTTCACGGAGCCCTCGGCCGAGGTCGACCTGGTCTGCTTCGTGTGCCGCGGTCAGAAGCCAGGCATCGAGACCTGTCGGACCTGCAAGGGGGAGGGGTGGATCGAGTGGGGCGGCTGCGGCGTCGTGAACCCACGAGTCCTGACCGCCTGCGGAGTCGACCCCGAGATCTATACCGGCTTCGCCTTCGGCATGGGCATCGACCGGGCGTTCATGTTCCACAGCGGGGCCGACAGCCTGCGCGACTTCTTCGAGGGTGACGTGCGGTTCAGCTCGGCCTTCGGAACGGAGCTCTGACATGCGCGCTCCCGTCTCCTGGATCCGCGAATACGCCGATCTGCCCGACGAGCTCGGCGCCGAGGAGCTGGCCGCGCGGCTGACAGCGCTCGGGCTCAAGCTCGAGGCTCTGCATCGGCCCGGCGACGCCATCACCGGCCCGCTGGTCATCGGCCGGGTGCTCACGATGGACCCCGAGCCGCAGAAGAACGGCAAGACCATCAACTGGTGCACCGTCGACGTCAGCGACGCCAACGGCTCCGGTGAGCCGCAGGGCATCGTCTGCGGTGCACACAACTTCGCGCCCGGCGACCTGGTGGTCGTGGTGCTTCCAGGTGGGGTGCTGCCCGGCGGGTTCGAGATCTCGGCGCGCAAGACCTACGGCCATGTCTCCGCAGGGATGATCTGCTCGGCCGCAGAGCTCGGCCTTGGCGACGACGCGGTGGCTTCGAGGGGCGGGATCATCGTGCTGCCCGCCGACGCCGGCCAGCCGGGCGACGAGGCGCTTGAGGTGCTGGGCCTCCGCGAAGAGGTCATCGAGTTCGAGATCAATCCGGACCGCGCTTACGCGCTCTCGCTGCGCGGGGTTGCCCGCGAAGCCGCCACCGGTTTCGGCGTCGGCTTCACCGACCCGGTCGCGCGCGAGCTGCCTGCGGCCAGCGACGACGGATACCCGGTCGAGGTCGACGACGCCACCGGCTGCCCGGTGTTCGTCGCGCGGGTCGTCAACGGCTTCGACCCCGCTGCTCCGACGCCCGACTGGATGGCACGCCGGATCCAGCTGTCGGGGATGCGCCCGATCTCGCTGGCTGTCGACGTCACCAACTTCGTGATGCTCGAGACCGGACGCCCGATCCACGGCTACGACGCCGACAAGCTGGAGGGGCCGATCCGGGTGCGCCGGGCGACCGAGGGCGAGCGGCTCACCACCCTCGACGGCACCGAGCGGGCGCTGTCGACCGAGGACCTCGTGGTCACCGACGACTCCGGCATCATCGGCCTGGGCGGCGTCATGGGTGGCGAGGCCACCGAGATGTCTGAGGCGACCACCCGGGTGCTGGTCGAGGCGGCCCACTGGGATGCGGTGTCGATGTTCCGCACCGGCCGCCGACAGAAGATCACCTCCGAAGCCGGCAAGCGCAACGAGCGCGGAGTTGACCCCACCATCTGCGAAGCCGCCGCGGACCGCGTGGTCGAGCTGCTGACGACGTACGGCGGCGGCACAGCGGAGCCCGGCGTGACCGTCGTCGGCACCCCGCCGGCCCAGCCGACGATCGAGATCACTGCCGACCTACCGGCCCGGATCACCGGCATGCCCATCGACGACGCCACCACGATCGCCGACCTCAAGCTGGTCGGCTGCGAGGTGATGGCCGACGGTGCGCAGCTCACCGTGACGCCGCCGCCCTGGCGCCCCGACCTCACCGATCCCTACGACCTGGTCGAGGAAGTGGCGCGGCTGGTCGGCTACGACCAGGTGCCGTCTGTCCTGCCGACCCCGCCGTCGGGCCGCGGCCTGACCCGCGCGCAGCAGCTGCGCCGTCGGGTCGGGCGGAGCCTGGCCGGAGCCGGCTACGTCGAGGTCGTGAGCTTCCCGTTCATCGGTGTCGCCGAGCTCGACCGGCTCGGACTGACCGCTGATGACGAGCGCCGCTCGGTGCTCCACCTGGCCAACCCCCTGTCCGCCGAGGAACCGGCGATGACCACGACCCTGCTGCCTGGCCTGCTCAAGGCGCTCGCGCGCAATGCGGGTCGTGGGGCCACGAGTGCCGCCCTGTTCGAGTCGGCGACGGTGACCCTGCCGCACGGTGGCGGCCCGGTTCCGATCTACGGCGTCGACCACCGCCCGTCCGAGGGCGAGATCGCGGACCTCGACAAGGCCCTGCCGCAGCAGCCGCTGCACCTGGCGCTGGTGGCAGCCGGTGAGCGCGAGCAGCCCGGCTGGTGGGGACCCGGTCGCGCGGCGACCTGGGCCGACGCGGTCGATGCGGTGCGTGTGGTTGCCCAGGCGGTGGGCCTGGAGGTGACGGTCCGCTCGACTACCCGTGCGCCCTGGCACCCCGGTCGCTGTGCCGAGGTGTCCGTCGGCGACGTCGTGATCGGCCATGCCGGCGAGCTGCACCCGAAGGTCTGCCAGACCTACGGCGTCCCGGCGCGCACGATCGCTGCGGAGATCGACCTCGACGGTCTCCTCGAACTGGCGCCGGACGCCATCGGGGCGCCGACGTACTCCGACTTCCCGATGGCCAAGGAGGATGTCGCCCTCGTGGTCGACGAGGCCATCGCCGCGGGTGACGTCGAGGCCGCGCTGCGCGACGGAGCGGGAGACCTGCTCGAGTCGATCCGGCTTTTCGACGTGTTCACCGGTGAGCAGCTGGGTGCGGGCAAGAAGTCGCTCGCCTTCGCGCTGAGGTTCCGGGCCCGTGACCGCACCCTCACCGAGGACGAGACTGCGGCCGCCCGGGCCGCCGCGGTCGAGGTTGCGGCGCAGCGCACCGGTGCTGTCCAGCGCGTCTAACGTTCTCCGATACGTCCGTCGGCAAGCTCGCGCACGATGTCGAGGTGTCCCAAGTGACGCGCGTACTCCGACAAGAGGTGCAACAGGATCCGGCCCAGCTCGGCCGGGGGCTCACCGTCCCAACGTTCGCTGGGTGCACCGACCTCGTCCAGGGAATGAGTCCTGACAACAGCATCAGACAACGCCGCCTGTTCGTGTAACCGCTGCACCAGCTCCTCGTAAGAGATCTTGGGGTCGACGTACCAACGCCGGTCGCGGTTGTCCCCCCAGGGATCTTCGACGTCCCTGCCCAGGAAGCCCCACTCCAGCCATCGGCACTCGACATGGGTGAGGTGGTTCAGCAGCTCGAGAGGTGACCATCCCGAAGGAAGGGTGCTGCCGCGAAGCGCCTCCTCGTCGAGGCCGTCGAGCTTGTCGATCAGCACGGACCGGTAGAAGGCGAGGTAGCCGAGCAGCACCTCGCGCTGGTCCTCGATGGGCGTGGTGGGTTCTGGAAACGGAAGGCTCATCAGTTGAGTGGCTGGCTGAAGAGGACCCGGAACCTGTCGTAGATGTCGAGGTCGCCGGTGACCTTCAGGGCCGAGTCGTCGCCGCGCTTCCACAGCCAGAGGTTGAGCGCCGCCGCGGTGCCCGCCACCGTCGCGTCGGGCTCGGTGCCGGGGTCCTCCGCCGGGTGGATGTCCTCGTCGTCGTAGGTGGTGCCGCTGTCGGGGTCGGTGCCGGTGAACCTGCCCAGCTGGACCCAGATCGAGATGTCGGCGTCGGTGAGGTCGATCCGCACGTAGTGGGGGAGCGGCGCGAAGCTGCCCCAGGGCGGGCAGCCGCCCAGCATCACGCTGATGATCTCCGAGACGCCATCAACGGAGAGCGCCACATCGGGCTCGCTGAGCGGCACGCCCGCTGTCTGCTCGGCGTCGACGCGGTGGATCAGCGCCTCGTGCGCCTGCCGCCGGTAGGTGAAGCCCACCGTCTGTTCCTCCGACCAGGTCCACGCCGGGTCGGCAGGGTCGGCCGACCCGAGTGCGGCGACGAGTCGGCCGTGGTCGAGGTCGAAGCGGGTCAGCGCCTCCTCGAACGTCGCCGGGCGCTCGGGGTCGGTGCGGCCCTTCTCCGGTCCCTGGGGCCGCCGCTCGATGATGTCGGCCCAGAAGCCCTGGACCCCGGCCCCCAGATGCCACATCAGGTCGGTGGCATCCCAGTCGGGGCAGGAGGGCACCCGAGCTGCGGGATCGCTGCCGACCAGAGCTGCTCGGAAGCGGGCCGACTCGTCGCGGATGTGCTGCAGGTAGGTTGAGAAGTCCAGGCGTGTCATGGGTGCGAAACTAGCCCCAGCCACCGACGGAGCGCATGCGAGTTCAGCGTTGCCGATGGCAGCTTCTCATGAACATGCACGAGGGTGTATAGTCATGCAGATGAAAGTGAAGCGGGTGGCGGTCGCCGGTGCCAGTGGCTACGCCGGGGGCGAGGTGCTGCGCCTCCTGCTGGGTCACCCGGGGGTCGAGATCGGGGCGCTCACTGGTGGCTCGAACGCCGGCCAGACGCTGGGCTCGCTGCAGCCGCACCTGGTGCCGCTCGCCGACCGCGTGCTGGCGCCGACGGACCTAGAGACGCTCACCGGGCACGACGTTGTCTTCCTCGGCCTGCCGCACGGTCAGTCCGGTGAGATCGCTGCGCAGCTGCCGGACGACGTCGTGGTCATCGACTGCGGCGCCGACTTCCGGCTTGCGGACGAGGGGGAGTGGGAGCGGTTCTACGGCGGCCCCCACGCCGGCACCTGGCCCTACGGCCTACCGGAACTGCCCGGCCAGCGCGAGCTGCTGCGCGGGGCCAGCCGGATCGCCGTACCCGGCTGCTACCCGACGATCTCGACCCTCACCCTCGTCCCGGCCATCGCCGGCGGGCTGGTGCAGCCGGACGTGGTGGTCGTGGCGGCCTCGGGCACGAGTGGAGCGGGCAAGTCGCCCAAGCCGCACCTCCTCGGCAGCGAGACGATGGGCAACGCCAGCGCCTACGGCGTCGGCGGCGGCCACCGGCACACTCCCGAGATCACCCAGAACCTCTCGGCTCTCACCGAGGGCGAGGTGACCGTGAGCTTCACCCCGCTGCTGGTGCCGATGTCGCGGGGCATCCTGGCCACCTGCTCGGCCCCACTCACCGGCGACCTGAGCGCCGACGACGCGTACGCCGCCTACGAGAAGGCCTACGCCGACGAGCCGTTCGTGCACCTGCTCCAGCAGGGGCAGTGGCCGCAGACCCAGTCGGTGCTGGGCTCCAACGCCGTCCATCTCCAGGTCACGGTCGACCAGCACGCCCGACGACTCATCGCTGTCGGTGCCGTCGACAACCTCGCCAAGGGCACCGGCGGCGCCGCCGTGCAATGCATGAACCTCGCGCTCGGCCTCGACGAGGGCCTGGGCCTCACGACGGTAGGACTCGCCCCATGACAGTGACCCACCCCCACGGCTTCCGGGCAGCCGGCATCGCAGCCGGGCTCAAGTCGACAGGGGCCAAAGATCTCGCCCTGGTCGTCAACGACGGCCCCACCTACGACTCCGCCAGCGTCTTCACCGCCAACCGCTGCAAGGCCAACCCGATCCTCTGGAGCCAAGAGGCGGTGAAGGACGGCGTCGTCCGAGCTGTCGTCCTCAACTCCGGCGGCGCCAACTGCTACACCGGCCCGGACGGCTTCCAGACCACCCACGCCACGGCGGAGCAGGTCGGCAGTCACCTCGGGGTCGGCGCAGCCGACGTGGTCGTCTGCTCGACCGGTCTGATCGGACTCACCAGCGCCCGTCAGGACCTTCTGGCCGGCGTCGACGCGGCGTACACCGCCCTGTCGGCCGACGGTGGTGACGACGCAGCGACGGCGATCATGACCACCGACTCGGTCAGCAAGCAGGTCGTGGTCGAAGGCGCCGGCTGGGCCATCGGCGGGATGGCCAAGGGGGCCGGCATGCTCGCCCCGCAGCTCGCGACCATGCTGGTCGTGCTCACCACCGACGCCGTCGTCCCTGCCGAGGAGCTCGACCAGGCGCTGCGGGCGGCCACGCGGGTCAGCTTCGACCGGCTCGACTCCGACGGCTGCATGTCCACCAACGACACGGTCACGGTGCTGGCCAGTGGCGCGAGCGGCATCAGCCCCGGGCTGCCCGACTTCACCGCGGCTCTCACCCAAGCCTGCACCGACCTGGCGATGCAGCTGCTCAAGGACGCGGAAGGTGCCGATCACGAGATCGCGATCTCGGTGCTGAACGCGAAGTCCGAGGACGAAGCGGTCGAGGTCGGCCGCAGCGTCGCAAGAAGCAACCTGTTCAAGGCTGCCGTGTTTGGCAAGGACCCCAACTGGGGCCGAGTGCTGGCCAGCATCGGCACGACGCAGGCGGCGTTCGACCCCGCCGATCTCGACGTCGCCATGAACGGCGTCTGGGTGTGCCGGGCGTCAACGCCGGCCGAGGACCCCACCAAGGTCGATCTCGAGCCGCGCGAGGTGAGCGTGACCATCGACCTGAAGGCCGGGCAGGAGCGGGCGACGGTCTGGACCAACGACCTCACCCACGCCTACGTCCACGAGAACAGCGCGTACTCATCGTGAGCACCCCATGAACGACTCCGACAACGGGCCTGTTCGACACCAGCAAGCCGGACCAGGCGAAGGCGCGCATCCTGGCTGCTGCGCTGCCCTGGCTGAAGGCGTACCACCAGAAGATCATCGTGGTGAAGTACGGCGGCAACGCGATGACCGACGACAACCTCAAGCGCGCTTTCGCCGAGGACATCGCGTTCCTCAGGTTTGCGGGCTTCCGCCCCGTCGTGGTGCACGGCGGAGGACCGCAGATCTCGACGATGCTCGATCGTCTCGGGATCGAGTCGGAGTTCAAGGGTGGGCTACGGGTCACCACACCCGAGGCTATGGACGTCGTGCGCATGGTCCTGGTCGGCCAGGTGCAGCGTGAGCTGGTCGGCCTGATCAACGAGCACGGCCCGCTGGCGGTCGGCCTGTCGGGCGAGGACGCCGGGCTGTTCACGGCCGAGCAGACCAACACCGTGGTCGATGGCGAGGAAGTCGATCTCGGCCTGGTCGGCGAGGTGGTGCGGGTGCGACCCGAGTCCGTGCTGGACCTGATCGAGGCAGGCCGGGTGCCGGTGGTCTCGAGCGTGGCCCCCGACGTCGACGGAGTCGTCCACAACGTCAACGCGGACCTCGCGGCAGCTGCGCTCGCAGTCGCCCTGAAGGCAGAGAAGCTCTTGGTGCTCACCGACGTAGAAGGGCTCTACCTCGACTGGCCGGACCCGGAGCAGGTGATCGGCGAGATCAGTCCTCAGGAACTCGAGCGGATCTTGCCCAACCTCGCCAGCGGCATGATCCCCAAGATGGGCGCCTGCCTGCAGGCCGTGCAGGGTGGAGTGCCGCGGGCCACGGTCGTTGACGGCCGCGAGCCGCACGCCGTGATCCTCGAGCTGTTCACCAATGAGGGTGTCGGCACCCAGGTGCTGCCCGGCGTCGAGACCAAGACCCGGAAGGCCAGGGACACCCAGTGACTGACCTGCAGCAGCGCTACGCCGCTTCGCTGATGAACACCTTCGGCCCGCCCCGGCTCGCGCTGGTGCGCGGCCAGGGAGCCCACGTCTGGGACGAGCAGGGCCGCGAGTACGTCGACTTCTTCGGTGGCATCGCCGTCAACACGCTCGGTCACGGTCACCCGGCCCTGGTGGAGGCCGTCACGACCCAGCTGCGCACCCTCGGCCATGTCTCCAACTTCTTCACGAGTGGGCCACAGGTCGAGCTGGCCGAGCGGCTGCTCGCCCTGTTCAGCGCCGACGGGCGGGTGTTCTTCTCCAACTCCGGCACCGAGGCCAACGAGGCAGCGCTGAAGCTGACCCGACGCACGGGACGTACCCGCCTGGTGGCGATGGAAGGCTCTTTCCACGGCCGCACCATGGGCTCGCTGGCGCTGACCTCGAAGGCCGCCTACCGCGAGCCGTTCGAGCCGCTGCCCGGAGAGGTCATCTTCGTGCCGTACGGCGATGCCGCAGCCCTGGCAGGTGCAGTGGACGAGACCACCGCGGCGGTCGTTGTGGAGCCCATCCAGGGAGAAGCCGGCGTGGTCGTGCCGCCGGAGGGTTTCCTTCGCGCAGCGCGGGAGACGGCGACCAAGCACGGCGCGCTCCTGTGGATCGATGAGGTGCAGACCGGCATGGGCCGCACCGGCGAGTGGCTCGCTCACACCCAGGCCGGGATCGTGCCCGACATCGTGACCGTGGCCAAAGGTCTGGGTGGGGGCATCCCGATCGGAGCGACGATCGGCCTAGGTGGGGCAGCAGCACTGCTCGAGCCCGGCAACCACGGCACCACGTTCGGCGGCAATCCGGTCGCCTGCGCCGCGGCGCTCGCGGTCATCGCGACCATCGAGCAGGAAGGGCTCCTAAAGGCGGCGGTCACCCGCGGCGACCAGCTCACCCGGCTCCTGCTTTCGAACGACCAGGTAGGCGACGTCGAGGGCCAGGGCCTGCTGCTCGGCGCCCAGCTGGCAGGCGAGACGGCAGCGGTAGTGGTTTCCCGGGCACAGGAGCACGGCTTCCTGCTCAACAACACCGGACCCTCGCGACTGCGGTTCGCCCCGCCGTTGACGATCACCGAGGCCGACATCGCCTCACTCGGGGACGCCTGGGCGCAGATCGTGTCGGAGGACGGCTGATGAGGCACTTCCTGCGCGACGACGACCTCAGTCCCGCCGAACAGATGCAGGTCCTCGAGCTCGCCGTCCGGCTGAAGGCCGCGCCGTACGACGAACAGCTGCTTGCCGGCCCCCAGACGGTCGCCATGATCTTCGACAAGCCGACCCTGCGCACCCAGGCGTCGTTCGCCGCGGGCATCGCCGAGCTCGGCGGATATCCGATGCTGGTCGACGGCACCCTGGCCGGCATCGGGGTCCGCGAATCGGTAGCCGACGTCGCCCGGGTGCTGGGCCGTCAGGCTTCGGCCATCGTGTGGCGCACCTACGACCAGGCGAAGCTGGTCGAGATGGCCGAGCACGCCGGGGTGCCGGTCATCAACGCCCTCACCGATGACTTCCACCCGTGCCAGCTGCTCGCTGACCTTCAGACCGTCCGTGAGCAGAAGGGCGTCCTCGCCGGGCTCAAGGTGGCCTTCGTCGGCGACGGCGCGTGCAACATGGGCAACTCCTGGCTGCTCGCGGGCGCGACCGCGGGCATGCACGTGGTGATCAGTGCTCCCGAGGCCTTCGTCCCCTCCGCTGCCATGTTCGCCGAGGCATCCGACATTGCTGCCGGCACTGGCGGCTCGGTGAGTGCCAACGGCGATCCTGTCGCCGCCGTCGCTGACGCCGACGTGGTGGTGACTGACACCTGGATCTCGATGGGCAAGGAGGACGAGGCAGACGCTCGGCGCGAGGTCTTCGCGGCCTACTCACTGACCACCGACCTGATGTCGCACGCCAAAGCCGACGCGATCGTCATGCACTGCCTCCCGGCGTATCGGGGGGCCGAGATCGCAGCCGAGGTCATCGACGGACCTCAGAGCGTCGTGTGGGACGAGGCAGAAAATCGTCGTCACGCCCAAAAGGCGATCCTGACTTTCCTGCTCCAGGGGAGCGGTCAGTGATGAGCGACGCGACGCTTCGCCCGGCGACCAAGAACGCCCGGCACCAGCTCATCATCGAGCTGGTCTCCAGTCAGGAGGTTCACTCGCAGACCGAGCTGGCCGACCTGCTGTCCCGCGAGGGCATGCGAGTCACCCAGGCGACGTTGTCGCGCGACCTGGTTGAGCTCGACGCCCTCAAGGTCCGCTCCGCCGCCGGAGGCATGGTCTACGCCGTACCCGGTGAGGGCGGGGATCGCCGGCT
>CAWCGY010000003.1:0-91739 GCA_963795155.1 uncultured Actinomycetota bacterium
CAGTGCCGGTCGTCCCAGCCGTGGCGGCGAGCGCCCGAGCCGCGGCACCCGTGGCGACCGTCCCACGCGCTCCGACCGCGACGCACCCGCGACCGCAGCTCCGGCCGAGGCCGTTGCTCCGGCCGCCGCGCCGGTCGCAGCGCCCACGACCGACACCAGCGCCGGAACGGAGGCCTGAGCCATGTTGATGCCCCGTCGCGTCAAGCACCGCAAGCAGCACCACCCCAACCGGCGTGGTGCGGCCAAGGGTGGGACCACCCTGGCGTTCGGTGACTTCGGCGTCCAGGCGGTCGAGGGTCACTACCTCACCAACCGCCAGATCGAGTCAGCGCGAATCGCGATGACCCGTCACATGAAGCGAGGCGGAAAGGTGTGGATCAACATCTACCCCGACCGCCCGCTGACCAAGAAGCCTGCCGAGACCCGGATGGGTTCCGGTAAGGGTTCTCCCGAGTGGTGGATCGCCAACGTCAAGCCCGGCCGCGTCATCTTCGAGCTCTCCGGCGTTGATGAGGTCACCGCCCGCGAGGCCACCCGTCTCGCGATCCACAAGCTGCCGATGAAGTGCCGGTTCATCTCTCGAGAGGGTGGTGAGTTCTGATGGCTCAGGGCACTGCTGCATACGAGCTCGACGAGCTCAACGACGTCGACCTCGAGGCGAAGCTGCGCGAGGCCAAGGAGGAGCTTTTCAACCTCCGGTTCCAGGCGGCCACCGGCCAGCTGGAGAGCCACGGGCGCCTGCGCACGGTCAAGAAGGACATCGCCCGGATCTACACCGTGGTGCGTGAGCGCGAGCTCGGCATCCGCGTGGCCCCGGGTGCAGATGAGACTGCGTCAACTGAAGAGGAAGCAAGCGCATGAGCGAGCAGAACACTGACAGCCCCGCAGAGGGTGCCGGTCAGCGCAACGCGCGCAAGGTCCGTGAGGGCCTGGTCGTCAGCGACAAGATGGACAAGACCGTGGTCGTGTCCGTCGAGGACCGCGTCAAGCACGCGAAGTACGGCAAGGTCCTGCGACGCACCAGCAAGCTCAAGGCCCACGACGAGCAGAACGAGTGCGGCATCGGCGACCGGGTGCTCCTGATGGAGACGCGTCCGCTGTCGGCCACCAAGCGCTGGCGCATCGTGGAGATTCTGGAGCGAGCGAAGTGAGGACGAGCTTGCTCGGCCTCGCCTCGCGAGGACAGGAACTGCGCGGCGCAGCCGCTTTCAGAGGAGTTTTCAGATGATCCAGCAGGAGTCGCGACTCAAGGTCGCCGACAACACTGGTGCCAAGGAGATCCTGTGCATCCGGGTCCTTGGTGGGTCGGGTCGGCGCTACGCCGGCATCGGCGACACCATCGTGGCCACGGTCAAGGACGCGATCCCGGGCGGCAACGTCAAGAAGGGCGACGTGGTCAAGGCCGTGATCGTGCGCACCGTCAAGGAGCGCCGTCGCGGAGACGGGTCCTACATCAAGTTCGACGAGAACGCCGCCGTCATCCTCAAGTCCGATGGTGAGCCGCGCGGCACCCGCATCTTCGGCCCCGTCGGCCGCGAGCTGCGCGAGAAGAAGTTCATGAAGATCATCTCGCTCGCCCCGGAGGTGTTGTGATGCCCAAGAAGACGGGCCCAGTGAAGTCCAAGAAGTCCAGCGTGAACATCAAGAAGGGCGACACCGTCAAGGTGATCGCCGGCCGCGACAAGGGCGCCGAAGGCAAGATCATCAAGGTGCTCCGCGAGGAGCAGCGGGTGATCGTCGAAGGCGTCAACCGCGTCAAGCGCCACACCAAGGTCGTCAACCAGGGCGGCCGCAGCGGCACCACTGGCGGCATCATCACCACCGAGGCGCCCATCCATGTCTCCAACGTGATGCTCGTCGAGGGCGACGGAGTGACCCGGATCGGCTTCCGCCGCGACGAGGTCCTCAAGCGTCGGCCCGACGGCTCGACGTACTCCGCGACGCGCAGCGTCCGCATCTCCCGCAAGACCGGCAAGGAAATCTGATGACCGAGACCAAGGCTGAGACCGTGGAGGCCACCGAGAAGGTGACGCCGCGGCTGAAGACGCGCTACCGCGAGGAGATCCTCCCCGCGCTGCGCTCCGAGTTCGACATCAAGAACATCATGCAGGTGCCCGGCCTGACCAAGATCGTGGTCAACATGGGTGTCGGCGAGGCGGCTCGCGACTCCAAGCTGATCGAGGGCGCCGTGCGCGACCTCACCGCGATCACCGGCCAGAAGCCGTCGGTGACCAAGGCCCGGCAGTCCATCGCGCAGTTCAAGCTGCGCGAGGGCATGCCGATCGGTACGCACGTGACGCTGCGAGGCGACCGGATGTGGGAGTTCCTCGATCGACTGCTGTCGATCGCGCTCCCGCGTATCCGCGACTTCCGCGGCCTCTCGCCCAAGCAGTTCGACGGCCGGGGCAACTACACGTTCGGTCTGACCGAGCAGGTCATGTTCCACGAGATCGACCAGGACAAGGTCGATCGCCAGCGGGGCATGGACATCACGGTCGTCACGACCGCGACCAACGACGAGGAGGGGCGGGCGCTGCTCAAGCAGCTCGGCTTCCCCTTCGCGGAGCGATGAGCAGGAGAAGGCAATGGCAAAGACAGCACTGAGGGTCAAGGCAGCCCGCAAGCCCAAGTTCGCGGTCCGCGGTTACACCCGCTGCCAGCGATGCGGTCGGCCCAAGGCCGTCTACCGCAAGTTCGGCCTGTGCCGGATCTGCCTGCGGGAGATGGCCCACCGCGGCGAGCTCCCCGGCGTGACCAAGTCCTCTTGGTAATGCCATCGGGGCTTCGCCCCGCGACTTTGTGGGGGCTCCGTCCCCGCACCCCCGCCAATGGCACCGAACAACTAAAAGTCTGAAGGTCCCCCGGTTGGGGAAACCACAGAAGAGAGAGAAACCCAAGCAATGACGATGACTGACCCGATCGCAGACATGCTGACGCGTCTGCGCAACGCCAACCAGGCGTTCCACGACGACGTGGCCATGCCCTACAGCAAGCTGAAGCAGGGCGTAGCGGAGATCCTCAAGCAGGAGGGCTACATCACCTCCTTCGAGGTGACCGACAACGAGGGTGTGGGCCAGACCCTGCACATCACCCTCAAGTACGGCCGCAACCGCGAGCGCTCCATCGCCGGCGTACGCCGCATCAGCAAGCCCGGCCTGCGGGTCTACGCGAAGAGCACCGGCCTGCCGAAGGTGCTCGGCGGCCTCGGCGTCGCGATCATCTCGACCAGCCAGGGCCTGCTGACCGACCGCCACGCAAACCAGAAGGGCGTGGGTGGGGAAGTCCTCGCCTACGTCTGGTAACGACGAGACCGAGAAGGAGACAACAAGCATGTCGCGCATTGGCAAGCTCCCCATCGACGTCCCGTCAGGTGTCGACGTCGCGATCGACGACGCCGTGGTGACCGTCAAGGGACCCAAGGGCACGCTCTCGCACACCGTCGCCGCGCCGATCATCGTCGAGCGCAACGAGGCAGTCCTCGACGTGAAGCGTCCTGACGACGAGCGTCAGAGCAAGGCCCTCCACGGGCTGACCCGCACCCTGATCAACAACATGGTCGTGGGCGTCACCGACGGCTTCGAGAAGAAGCTCGAGATCGTCGGCGTCGGTTACCGCGTCTTGTCCAAGGGACCGACCCAGCTGGAGTTCCAGCTCGGTTACTCCCACCCCATCGTGTTCGACGCACCCGAGGGCATCACCTTCAGCGTCGACGGACCCACGAAGCTCGGCGTCGCCGGGATCGACAAGCAGCTGGTCGGTGAGACTGCCGCCAACATTCGCAAGCTGCGCAAGCCCGAGCCCTACAAGGGCAAGGGTGTTCGTTACGCCGGCGAGCACATCCGCCGCAAGGTCGGAAAGGCCGGTAAGTAGCCATGGCTGTATCCCTGAAGCAGCACAAGCACACCGCAGCGCGCCAGAAGTCGCGCCTGCGCCGTCAGATCCGTGGCCGCAAGCGGCTGTCGGGGACCCCGGAGCGTCCGCGCCTCGTGGTCACCCGGTCCACGAAGCACATCAGCGTCCAGGTGGTCGACGACCTCGAGGGCAAGACGCTGGCCTACGCCTCGACGATGGAGTCCGACCTGCGCACGCTGGCCGGCGACAAGACGGCCAAGGCCAAGCGCGTCGGCGAGCTCGTCGCCGAGCGGGCCAAGGGCGTCGGCGTCGAGACCGTGGTCTTCGACCGCGCCGGCAACAAGTACCACGGACGAATCGCGGCTCTTGCCGACGGTGCCCGCGAGGGTGGGTTGACGTTCTGATGCGCCCCTTCATTGGTGGAGTGACGGCGTCGAGCACACACAGTTCTCAGAGAGAAGGTAAAGACTCATGAGCGGAGCCCAGCGCGGACAGCGCGACGGTGGTCGCCAGGGCGGAGGCCGTGGTCGCGACGGCGGTCGCGGCCAGGGTGCCGACAAGAACCAGTACATCGAGCGGGTAGTCGCGATCAACCGCGTCGCCAAGGTCGTGAAGGGTGGTCGTCGCTTCAGCTTCACCGCCCTCGTGGTCGTCGGTGACGGCGACGGCATGGTCGGCGTCGGCTACGGCAAGGCCAAGGAGGTGCCGGCGGCGATCGCCAAGGGCGTCGAGGAGGCGAAGAAGAACTTCTTCCGCGTCCCCCGCATCCAAGGGACCATCCCGCACCCGGTCCAGGGGGAGAAGGCTGCTGGCGTGGTCATGCTGCGCCCGGCCGCGCCCGGTACCGGTGTCATCGCCGGTGGTCCGGTGCGCGCGGTCCTGGAGTGCGCCGGCATCCATGACATCCTGAGCAAGTCGCTCGGTTCGTCCAACCAGATCAACATCGTGCACGCGACGGTGACGGCGCTGCAGATGCTGGAGCAGCCCGAGACCGTGGCTGCCCGACGTGGTCTCAGGGTCGAGGACGTTGCCCCGGCCGCACTGTTGAAGGCCAAGGCCGACGGCATCGCTGCCGCTGCCGCAGCAGGAGGTAACTCCTGATGGGGCAGCTCAAGGTCCAGCAGCTGAAGTCGACGATCGGCCGCAAGGCGAACCAGCGCGAGACGATGCGAACGCTTGGTCTCAAGCGCATCGGAGACGTCGTCGTCAAGGAAGACCGTCCGGAGATCCGGGGCATGGTCCACACCGTCCGTCACCTCGTGACGGTCGAGGAGGTCGACTGATATGACACTCAAACTTCATCACCTGCGTCCGGCTCCCGGCGCCAAGACCGCCAAGACCCGTGTGGGTCGCGGTGAGGGCTCCAAGGGCAAGACCGCCGGACGTGGCACCAAGGGCACCAAGGCCCGTAACCAGGTGCCGGCCCACTTCGAGGGCGGGCAGATGCCGATGCACATGCGGCTGCCCAAGCTGAAGGGGTTCAAGAACCCGTTCAAGGTCGAGTTCCAGGTCGTCAACCTGGACCGCATCACCGAACTCTTCCCTGAGGGTGGCGACGTCACCATCCAGGAACTCGTGGCGCGTGGTGCAGTCCGCAAGAACCAGCCCGTCAAGGTGCTGGGTCAGGGCGACATCTCGGTCAAGGTCGCGGTGAGCGTGAACGCGTTCTCCGGCTCCGCCAAGGAGAAGATCGAGGCCGCAGGCGGAACGACCACCGTTCTCTGAATCGTTGGTACGTGGGGGCGTGTGCCTCAAGGCTTCGTCATGAAGACCCCCGGCCACGCCCCTGACCGACATCAGCGCCCCTGTTAGGGTTTGCCGGATCTGAGGGTCCACAATCCCGCTGGAGAAAGAGGAACTCGTGCTCAGCGCGTTCGTGAACGCCTTCCGGACTCCCGACCTGCGGCGCAAGCTGCTGTTCGTCCTGTTCATCATCTGTCGTCTTCCGGGCTGGATCTCAGATTCCGGCGCCCGGCGTCGACATGGCCAACGTACGGACCTGTGTCGACCTCGCTCAGAGCGGCGACAATGCCGGGCTCTACAGCCTGGTCAACCTGTTCTCCGGCGGCGCCCTGCTCCAGCTGACGGTCTTCGCGCTGGGCATCATGCCCTACATCACGGCCAGCATCATCCTGCAGCTTCTCGTCGTGGTGATCCCGCGGCTCGAGACGTTGAAGAAGGAGGGCCAGGCCGGCCAGACGAAGATCACCCAGTACACGCGCTACCTGACCCTCGGCCTGGCGCTGCTGCAGGCCACCGGCATCGTGGCTCTGGCTCGCTCCGGCGGACTTCTCCAGTGCGAGCTGCCGCTGCTGCACGACAACGGCACCCAGACCTTCCTCGTGATGGTGGTCACGATGACCGCCGGCACCGCGGTGATCATGTGGCTCGGCGAGCTGATCACCGAACGCGGCGTCGGCAACGGCATGTCGCTGTTGATCTTCTGCCAGGTGGTCGCGACCTTCCCGACCTCGCTCGGTCAGGTCCAGAAGGGCCAGGGCTGGTGGGTCTTCGCGATCGTGCTGTTGATCGGCTTCGCGATCATCGCGGCGGTCACCTTCATCGAACAGTCGCAGCGACGGATCCCGGTGCAGTACGCCCGGCGGATGGTCGGGCGCAAGATGTTCGGGGGCAGCTCGACCTACATCCCGCTCAAGGTCAACCAGGCCGGCATCATCCCGGTCATCTTCGCTTCGTCGCTGATGTACCTCCCAGCGATGGCTGTCCAGTTCAACCAGACCAGCGACTCGCCGGTGATTCGCTTCGTCAGCGACTACCTGGTCTCCCCGGACAGTCCGCTCTACATGACCGTCTACTTCTTCCTGATCATCTTCTTCGTCTACTTCTACGTCTCGATCACCTTCGACACCAACGAAGTGGCCGACAACATGAAGAAGTACGGCGGCTTCATCCCCGGGATCCGGGCGGGCAAGCCGACCGAGGACTACCTGTCCTACGTCCTGTCCCGCATCACGCTGCCGGGTGCTCTCTACCTTGCTCTGATCTCGTTGATCCCGTCGATCGCCTTCGTGCTGATCAATGCGGATCAAAACTTCCCGTTCGGAGGCGTTTCCATCCTGATCATGGTCGGCGTCGCCCTGGACACGGTGAAGCAGATCGAGAGCCAGCTCCAGCAGCGCAACTACGAAGGATTCCTGCGCTAGATGAGGCTCATCATGATGGGGCCCCCAGGGGCCGGGAAGGGCACGCAGGCGAAGTACGTCGCGGAGCACTTCAAGATTCCAGCGATCTCCACCGGCGACATCTTCCGGGCGAACGTGTCCGAAGGCACCCAGCTCGGCGTCGAGGCCAAGCGCTTCATGGATGCCGGTGACTACGTGCCGGACGAGATCACGAACAAGATGGTCCGCAACCGGATCGACGAGCCGGACGCCGAGCCGGGCTTCTTGCTCGACGGCTATCCGCGCACCCTGGCCCAGGTCGAAGAGCTCGACGGGATGATCAAGTTCACCGGCCACCAGCTCGACGCCGCCGTGGTGCTCACGGTCGACTCCGACGAGATCGTCCAGCGGCTCGTGCAGCGGGCGCAGGTCGAGGGTCGCACCGACGACACCGAGGACGTCGTCCGTCGTCGGCAAGAGGTCTACGCCGAGCAGACCGAGCCGCTGATCGACGTCTACCGTCAGCGCGGCATCCTGGTCGAGGTCGACGGCATGGGCGAGGTCGACGAGGTCACCCGCCGGATCTTCGACGCGCTGGACGTCGTTCCCCAGTCATAGCCGTCGGCGGATCCTGCTGATGCGACTGCTGGACCGCGGGATCGAGATCAAGAACCGCGAGGAGATCGCGGTGATGCGGCGCGCCGGTCAGCTGGTCGGGAGAGACGCTCGAGCTGCTGCGATCGTCGGTGCGGGTCGGCATCAGCACCGGTGAGCTCGACGCGATCGCGGAGGACAACATCCGATCTGCGGGCGGGCTGCCGTCGTTCCTGGGCTACCACGGCTTCACCGGCACCATCTGCACCTCGGTGAACCATCAGGTCGTGCACGGCATCCCGGGCACGCCAGGTGCTGGCCGACGGTGACGTGATCTCCATCGACTGCGGCGCCATCATCGACGGTTGGCACGGCGACGCCGCGATCACGGTCGCGCTCGGGACGGTGCCGGATGAGGCCACTGAGCTGATGCGGGTGACCCAGGAGGCGATGTGGCGCGGGATCGCCGCTGCGCACCTCGGCGGCCGGGTGGGCGACATCTCCGAGGCGGTGGAGACCTATGTCCAGTCGCAGGGCAGCTACGGCATCGTCGAGGACTACACCGGGCACGGCATCGGGTCGCAGATGCACCAGCCCCCTGACGTGCCGAACTACGGTCGTCGGCGCGGGCCCAGGCTGGTCGAGGGACTGGCGCTCGCGGTCGAGCCGATGCTCACGCTCGGCACCAAGGAGACCGCCGTCCTGAGCGATGACTGGACGGTGGTCACCACCGACGGGGCGCTGGCAGCGCACTATGAACACACCTTCACGCTGACCTCGGACGGCGCGTGGGTGCTGACTGCCCTCGACGGTGGCGAAGCCGAGCTGGCCAGGCTCGGGGTCCCCTTCGGCGGCCGGTGAGCGCCGTGGGAGACTAGAGCCGCGAGAGGGGAGTATTCCTTCGTTGCGGTCTCGTCAGCACGATCGGGTTTCCGGTCCGGGGTCGCAGGTCACCGGATAGTCCAACTGGCGGCGGAAGAGACCTCTGGCGTCCAGCCGTCCTCTCGTCCAGGAGCATTCCGTGGAAGTTTCGACCCTCGAATGGGCCGTCACCATCGGCGTCACCATCTCCGTGCTCGTCTTCGACGTGTTCGTCATCGCCCGCGACCCGCACGAACCGTCGATGAAGGAGTGCGCGATCGCGCTCTGCGTCTACGTCGGAGCGGCGGTGGCGTTCGGGCTCTACGTGCTGTTCGTCCACGGACAGACCTACGGCGTCGAGTTCTACGCAGGCTGGTTGACCGAGTACAGCCTCTCGATCGACAACCTCTTCGTCTTCATCATCTTGATGGCGGCGCTGAAGGTGCCGCGGCACCTCCAGCAGGAGGCGCTGATGGTGGGGATCATCCTGGCGCTGATCTTCCGCGCCATCTTCATCGCGCTGGGTTACCAGCTGATCAACAACTTCTCGTGGATCTTCTACGTCTTCGGAGCGTTCCTGGTCTACACCGCCTACAGCCTGGTGCAGAACTACCGCTCGCAACGAGGACGAGCATCCCGAGGACAACCGCGTGGTCAAGTTCGCCCAGAGTCACCTCAACGTCGGCGAGGAGTTCCACGGGCTGAAGCTCTGGTACCGGCAGAACGGCAGCCGGTTCGTGTCGCCGATGCTGATCGTGATCATCGCGCTCGGCACCACCGACATCCTGTTCGCGCTCGACTCGATCCCCGCGATCTTCGGCATCACCCAGGAGCCCTACCTGGTCTTCGCCGCCAACGTCTTCGCGCTGATGGGTCTGCGCCAGCTCTACTTCCTTCTCGGAGGGCTGCTCGAGCGGCTGGTCTACCTCGCGCTCGGACTGTCCTTCATCCTTGCCTTCATCGGCGTCAAGCTGGTGCTGCACGCCCTGCACGAGAACGAGCTGCCCTTCCTCAACGACGGCAAGCACATCGAGGTCTTCGAGATCTCGTCGCTGCTCAGCCTCGGGGTCATCATCGTCACCCTGGTCGTCACCGCCGTGGCCAGCCTGGCCAAGGACAAGAAGGACGTGGCCGCCGAGGGCTGATCGGCCGCCGCGCCCGATGGAATCGCTGAGCGCTCCGGACGTTGAGCCATCGATGACTTCCCCCCGCCCTGGCCCTGCGCTGTCCGTGCTCGACCTGGTGCCGGTGCGCACCGACCAGACCACCGCCGACGCCCTCGCCGCGACCCTGTCGTTGGCGCGGACGGCCGACGCGCTCGGATTCCGCCGCTACTGGGTGGCCGAGCACCACAACATGCCCGCCGTGGCGGCCACGAACCCTCCGGTGCTGATCGCCATGATCGCCGCCGCCACCCGACGCATCCGGGTCGGGTCGGGCGGGGTGATGCTGCCCAACCACGCCCCGCTCGTGGTGGCCGAGCAGTTCGCGCTGCTGGAGGCGGCGTACCCGCACCGGATCGACCTCGGCCTCGGCCGCGCACCCGGCACCGACCCGGTCACCAGCTGGGCGCTGCGTCACGGAGCCGGCGGAGTCACCGACGAGGCCGTCACCCGCTTCCCTGAGTACGTCGACAACGTGCTCGCCATGATGGAGCCGGCGGGCGTGGGGCTCGCCGTTCAGGGGCGACAGCACGTTCTGCGCGCGACGCCGTCGGCGAGCTCGGTGCCGGAGATCTGGTTGCTCGGGCTCGTCGGACTACTCCGCCCGACTGGCCGCGGAGAAGGGCCTGCCCTACGTCTTCGCGCACCACTTCTCCGGCAGCGGGACGGCCGAGGCGCTCGAGCTGTACCGCTCGACCTTCCGTCCGTCGCCCGAGCTGGCCGAGCCGCGCACCTTCTTGACCCTGAACGTCTGCGTCGCGGAGACGCTCGAGGAAGCCGAGCGCCGGGCGCTCCCACAGCTGCTGCAGATGGTGGCGCTACGGACCGGTCAGCCGCTCACCCCTCAGCCGCTCGTCGAGGAGGCAGCGGAGGTGGAGGTCCCGGAGCCGCACCGCCGCCTGATCGAGGCGATGCGCAGTCGCTGGGTGATCGGTTCGCCTGACCAGGCCCGAGCCCGGATCGCCGAGCTCGCTGCGACGTTCGCCGTCGACGAGGTCATGCTCCACCCCGTCTCCGGCGCTACCAGGGGCACCGAGGCCACGCTCAGCCCCGGCCGCGAGGAGTCGCTGCGCCTGCTGGCAGCCGGCTAGCTCCGATTCGTGTTTCCGGGGCGGTTTCCGTAGACTTACGGGTCGGCCCAACGTGGGCTCGTTTCGTGGTGCCTCGCGGCTGCCCGGATCACATCGACCTTCTCGATCGAGTCGGTCCGACGTGTGCCCGGGATGAGGCTCAGGAAGCGGCTTCACGAGGTCCACCGGCTCCCACGAACCGTGGGGACGGAGGTTCCCGGGCCAACGGTAGACAACCAAGAGAACCGACAGATTGTGGAGGACATGCCGAAGAAAGAAGGCGTGATCGAGATCGAGGGCGTCGTTGTGGAGGCTCTCCCCAACGCGATGTTCCGTGTCGAGCTCAGCAATGGGCACAAGGTTCTCGCCCACATCAGCGGCAAGATGCGTCAGCACTACATCCGGATCCTCCCCGAGGACCGCGTGGTGGTGGAGCTCTCGCCGTACGACCTCACCAGGGGTCGCATCGTCTACCGCTACAAGTGAGCTGGGCTCGCGAGCTCACTGACAACAGAGAAGCCGCCTCACCGAAGGAAAGTTCATGAAGGTCAACCCGAGCGTCAAGCCGATCTGTGACAAGTGCAAGGTGATCCGTCGCCACGGCACCGTCATGGTGATCTGCGAGAACCCGCGTCACAAGCAGCGTCAGGGCTAGAGCCACACCGCCTCGAGCACCACAACTGAACACACCTCAACGTGATCGCTTAGTTCGCCGCAGGGCGGGCAAATCACCTCCGGAGCAGAAGGCTGGAGCCCATTCGACGAGGAATGGGACGCGACACGACCAGAAACCTCTGTGAACAATCGAAGAGCACTGCTCTTCAAGGAAGGGCCAACCACATGGCACGCCTCGTTGGTGTAGATCTCCCGCGTGACAAGCGCATCGAGATCGCTCTCACCTACATCTACGGCATCGGCCGTACCCGCAGCCAGGAGCTCCTGGCTGCAACTGGGGTCAACCCCAACCTCCGCGTCCACGAGCTGGGCGACGAGGAGCTGGTCAAGCTTCGCGACGCAATCGATGCTCGCGAGATCAAGATCGAAGGTGACCTCCGCCGTGAGGTCCAGGCGGACATCCGCCGCAAGATCGAGATCGGCAGCTACCAGGGTCGCCGTCACCGTCAGGGCCTTCCGGTCCGCGGTCAGCGCACCAAGACCAACGCCCGCACCCGCAAGGGTCCGAAGCGCACGGTTGCCGGCAAGAAGAAGGCCAAGTGACCCGCCGCACGGCGCCTCACTTGCACTCACAGACCAGCTACTTCAGGAGATAACGAATGCCTCCCAAGGCTCGCGCGGCCGGCGCCAAGAAAGTCCGCCGCAAGGAGAAGAAGAACATCGCTCAGGGCGAAGCCCACATCAAGAGCACGTTCAACAACACCATCGTCACGATCACCGACCCCACGGGTGCGGTCATCTCGTGGGCCTCTGCCGGCACCGTCGGCTTCAAGGGCTCACGCAAGTCCACCCCGTACGCCGCGCAGATGGCCGCTGAGGCCGCCGGTCGCCGGGCGATGGACCACGGCATGAAGAAGATCGACGTCTTCGTCAAGGGCCCCGGCTCTGGTCGCGAGACTGCGATCCGCTCCCTGGGTGCGATCGGCCTCGAGGTCGGCACCATCCAGGACGTCACGCCCACCCCCCACAACGGTTGCCGCCCGCCCAAGCGCCGGCGCGTCTGACCCGAGACCGAAAAGGAGTTCTGAACCATGGCCCGCTACATCGGTCCCATGACCCGGAAGTCGCGCCGTCTCGGTGTCGACCTCGTCGGAGGCGACGCTGCCTTCGAGAAGCGCCCCTACCCTCCCGGCCAGCACGGCCGCGGCAGGATCAAGGAGAGCGAGTACCTGCTTCAGCTTCGCGAGAAGCAGAAGGCTCGCTTCACCTACGGCGTGATGGAGAAGCAGTTCCACAACTACTACACCGAGGCTTCGCGTCGGCAGGGCAAGACGGGTGACAACCTGTTGCAGCTGCTCGAGTGCCGCCTGGACAACGTGGTCTACCGCGCCGGCTTCGCCCGGACCCGGCGTCACGCGCGTCAGCTCGTCGTGCACGGTCACTTCAAGGTCAACGGCCGCAAGGTCGACATCCCGTCCTTCCAGGTGACCGCCCACGACGTGATCGACGTGCGTGAGAAGTCCATCGACACCACCCCGTTCATCGTGGCTCGCGAGACCCACGGCGAGCGGATCGTGCCGGCTTGGCTCGAGGCCCTGCCGACGAGGATGCGGATCCTCGTGCACCAGGTGCCGATCCGCGAGCAGATCGAGCTTCCCGTCCAGGAGCAGCTCATCGTGGAGTACTACTCCAAGAAGTAGTCCCTTCCAGTCACCACCAGCAGATCTGGGTCGTCAAATAGCGGTCGGCCCGGGAAGGAAGAATCAAAGTGCTCATCGCACAGCGCCCCACCCTGTCGGAAGATTCCGTCGACGAGTTCCGTTCGCGGTTCGTCATCGAGCCACTGGAGCCTGGTTTCGGCTACACGCTCGGCAACTCGCTCCGCCGTACCCTGCTGTCGTCGATCCCCGGTGCCTCGGTCACGAGCATCAAGGTCGACACCGTCCTCCACGAGTTCTCGACCATCGAGGGCGTCAAGGAAGACGTCACCGAGATCATCTTGAACCTCAAGGGCCTGGTCGTCTCCTCCGAGCACGACGAGCCGGTCACCATGTACCTGCGCAAGTCGGGTGCCGGTGCCGTCACCGCCGCTGACATCGCGCCTCCGGCCGGTGTCGAGGTTCACAACCCCGACCTCAAGATCGCCACCCTGTCCGACAAGGGCAAGCTGGAGATGGAGCTCGTGGTCGAGCGTGGCCGTGGTTACGTGTCCGCGGTCCAGAACAAGGGCGGCGACAACGAGATCGGCCGGATGCCGGTCGACTCGATCTACAGCCCGGTCCTGAAGGTCACCTACAAGGTCGAGGCCACTCGAGTCGAGCAGCGCACCGACTTCGACAAGCTCGTCATCGACGTCGAGACCAAGCCGTCGATCCTGCCGCGCGACGCCATCGCCTCGGCCGGCAAGACCCTGGTCGAGCTGTTCGGGCTGGCTCGCGAGCTGAACGTCGAGGCCGAGGGCATCGACATCGGCCCCTCGCCCGTCGACGAGCAGCTCGCCGCCGACCTCGCCCTTCCGGTCGAGGACCTGCAGCTGACGGTCCGGTCCTACAACTGCCTCAAGCGCGAGGGCATCCACACCGTGGGTGAGCTCATCAGCCGCTCGGAGCAGGACCTGCTCGACATCCGCAACTTCGGTGCGAAGTCGATCGACGAGGTCAAGGCCAAGCTGGTCGAGATGGGTCTGTCCCTCAAGGACAGCGCGCCCGGCTTCGACCCCCACGCTGCCCTGGCGGCGTACGGCGATGACGATGACGATGCGTTTGTCGAAGACGAACAGTACTGATTCAGCGTCGAAGACGAACAGTACTGATTCAGCGTCGAGAACGAGCAGTACTCAACCCCTCTATCCCGGTACCTGACACGGCCGGGGAGAATCGAGAGAAGCAATGCCCAAGCCCACCAAGGGCCCCCGCCTCGGCGGTAGTCCCGCGCACCAGCGGCTGATCCTCGCGAACCTGGCCACCCAGCTCTTCGAGCACGGCCGGATCACCACGACCGAGGCCAAGGCGCGTGCATTGCGTCCCCACGCCGAGAAGCTGATCACCAAGGCCAAGAACGCGCACAACGGCCTGAACCCCCTGCACAACCGTCGCGAGGTCCTCAAGACCATCCGTGACAAGGGTGTCGTGCACGCGCTCTTCACCGAGATCGCGCCGACCTTCTCCGAGCGTCCCGGTGGCTACACCCGGATCACCAAGATCGGTCCCCGCAAGGGCGACAACGCGCCGATGGCCGTGATCGAGCTGGTGACCGAGGCGTACACGCCGTCGGCTCCCAAGGAGAAGAAGAAGGCTGAGCCGGCTGCGGCCGCGCCGGCCCCCGTCGAGGCGGAGGAGCCGGTCGAGGAGTCGACCGACGAAACCCCCGTGGACGAGGCAGTCGAGGAGGCTCCCACCGAGCTCGCCGAGGAGGCGTCGCCCGAAACGAGCGTCGTCGCCGAGGAGGAGCCCGTCGAGGACGAGGCGCCTGCCGAGGAGTCCGAAGAGAAGTCGGACGACGACAAGGCCTGACCTGCTGCATCCAGAGGCCCGTCACCCCATGGGGTGACGGGCCTTCGGCATGCGCCAAGGCGTGTGGGTTCGACGATCGCTGTGTTCGCACCTCGAAACGTTGGGTGACGTGTCAAGCGAGTGCGACCCCGCGGCATGATAGGGATGGCAGATGGCACGACGCGGCGGTCGCGACGAAGACGCGCTTGCCCTCGTGCTGAGAGCTCTCGGTGTCGTCGCGACGTCGGCAGGCGCGCGAGGTGTCCTGCGGGGTCCTGGGGAGGTGTCAGGTCTCGACCATGTCCCCGCCGCGGTCGACAGCGAGTACCGCTTCTACGCCGCGTGGTACCTCGTCGCCGGCGTGGCCGTGCTCCACGTCGGAAAGGATCCTGCGGCCCAACGCCGGGCGGTGCGGCTCGTGCACCTGGGTCTGTGGACCGCGGCCGCGGGGCGGGTGCTGTCCCTGCGGCACAGAGGTCTCCCCGGAAGGGGGCAGCTGGTGCTTCTCGGTGTGGAGGTGGCCCTGCCCCTGGTGCTTTCGCCCTGGCAGGGGCGAGTGGGGCGGGCACAGGGGCCGATGACCCGGTAGGCGGTGACCTTTACGTCGCAGCTGGGGGAGCGGGCTACGTCCCCGCGGGTCCTCCCCAGGCGCCGTTCACCAGCCGGATGGCCTCGGCCAGGGTGAGGCCGAGGCGCCGCGCCGTCCCGACGTACACCGCTGCAGCCGCCTCGGCGTCCGGGGAGTTGCCGGAGGCCATCGCGATGAAGGTGCCGCGCCGGCCCTCGGTGACCACGACGCCGTCGGCCTCGAGCTCGCGGTAGGCGCGGGCGACCGTGTTGACGGCGAGGTGCAGCTCAGCGGCCAGTGCCCGCACCGTGGGCAGCTTGGTGCCGGCCGTGAGCTCCCCCGATCCGGCCCGTCGGGCGAGCTGGCTGCGCAGCTGTTCGAAGGGTGGCTCGGTCGCGCCGGGGTCCAGCGGGAGGACATCCATTCAGTGACCCTATTGAATGGACGACATGGTCGGAGACGCACTGGTGATCGGGGAGTCGTTGGTCGACATCGTGCGGACCTCCGACGGCACGACCACCGAGCGACCCGGGGGGAGCGCCGCCAATGTGGCGGTCGCGCTCGCACGGCTGGGGCGGCCAGTGCGCTTGGCCACGGCGTACGCCGGTGACGACCGCGGCCACGCCATCGCCGACCACCTTGCCGAGTCGGGCGTGGGCCAGGCGGGCGATCCCGAGATCCTGGCGCGCACCTCGACCGCGATCGCCAAGATCCAGCCGGACGGGTCGGCGACGTACTCGTTCGATCTCGAGTGGCGGCTGGGCGATGTGGCCGTGGACGCTCCGCGGTTTGTGCACGTGTGCTCGCTCGGTGCGGTGGTCCGTCCGGGTGCCGCCGACGTACGAGGAATCCTCGACGAGGTGCGCGGCTCGGCGTTCATCAGCTACGACGTCAACGCCCGGCCGGCGGTGACGGGCACCGGACCCGACCTGGTGGCCGCGGTGGAGCTGGTCGTCGCGGTCGCCGACCTGGTCAAGGTGAGCGACGAGGACCTGGCCGTCCTGTACCCGACCTTAGGCCTGACCGAGGCCACCGAACACCTGCTCACGCTCGGACCGCGCGCCATTGCGCTGACCCGGGGCGAGGCCGGCGCCACCTGGATCTCCTCCGGGGGCGAGGTCTCGGTGGAGGCTGCACCCGTGAGCGTGCTCGACACCATCGGGGCCGGCGACACCTTCTCGGCGGCGCTGATCGATGCCCTGTGGGTCGACGTCCACCGTGATCCCGCCGAGGTCTTGGCCCACGCGGCCCGGGCAGCTGCCGTCACGGTGTCGCGGCCCGGCGCCGACCCGCCGTACGCGCACGAGCTGGGCTGATCCGCACCGCAGATCAGCGCAGGGCGTGGGAGGCAAACAGCGACGCGGTGAGGGCCAGCTCGAGGCCGACGTAGCGCCATACGACCGCGGAGCCGCGGGTGCGGTCGGCGATCATCGACAGCACGCGGCCGACGGCCATGCCGAAGCAGAGCACCGCGATCACGCTCGGAATCCAGAGCTCGCCGCGGCCGTCGGTGACGACGGCCCAGCCCAGCAGGAGCGCGACGGCGACGCCGAAACCGCCGTAGACGGATCGGATCTCGTTGCGGCCGTCGAGACTCTCGACGGTGACCCCGAAACGGTCCACGACGTGGGCGGGCTGGGTCAGCGCCACCACGCCCATGCCGAGGAAGAAGAGCGCCGGCCAGGCGACCAGGAGGTCCGCGATTAGGTCCACGTCAGTCACCGCGACCAAAGAGCCGGGGAGGGCCGTCGGTCGCCGCGCATCGAGGGGAGGCCGTGATGATCGCTGGGTGCACGAAGCAAGTATCGGTCACACTGCAGCTGTGATTGCCGGCCTTCCCTACCGAGGCACCTATGGCGACCCGCGCCCCGAGACGCTGGCGACGCTGACGCTGCCGCCCGCCACGATGCCGGGACGACAGGGATTGCGGCCGCTCAAGAAGTGGCGCTACGTCGGCGTCTACGGTCCCGACCTGATGATCTGTCTGGGGTCGGTGCGGATCGGCCCGGCCAGGCAGTCCTTCTGGGCGGTCTGGGACCGCACCGGTCGTCAGCTCCACGGCAGCACCCGAGTCGGCGGCGGCGCCGCGGAGCTCGGTGAGGGCTGGGCGCGGGTGCGCGACCGTGGTGCGACCATCGACCTCGCCTGGGTCGAGGCGCCAGGCATCGAGGCGATCGGGTCGAGCGGCGCGTCGTATGCGTGGACCCGGAAACAAGGCGGGGTTGCGGTCAGCGGCACGGTGCGCCTCGGGGACCAGCAGTGGCCGGTCAAGGCACGAGCCGTCATCGATGACACGGCTGCCTATTACCAGCGGCGCACCACGTGGTGGTGGTCGGCCGGCGTTGGCCGCGCGGACGACGGCCGCGACGTCGCCTGGAACCTCGTCAAGGGAGTCAACGACTCGATCACCGGCAGCGAGCGCACCGTCTGGGTTGCCGGGGCGGCGCAGGAGCCCCCGCCGAGCGAGTTCGCGAGCGACCTGAGCCGGGTCGACGGGTTGAGGTTCTCGAGCGAAGCCGTGCGGGAGCACAACGAGAACTACGGGCTGATCCGCAGCAGGTACCGCCAGCCGTTCGGCACCTTCGCCGGGAGCATCGGCGGGGTCACCCTCGCCGAGGGTTTCGGCGTGATGGAGTTCCACGACGCGCACTGGTGAGCGCGGATGGAAGACTGCCCCCGTGCGTCTCCGGATCGACCTTGCCTACGACGGCACCGACTTCCGTGGATGGGCGACCCAGCCCGGCCTGCGAACGGTGCAGGCGGAGCTGTCGACGGCGCTGTCCACCGCGCTGCGGGTGCCCTCAGTCAGCCTGGTGGTAGCCGGGCGCACCGATGCCGGCGTCCATGCCCGCGGGCAGGTGGCGCACGCCGACGTGACGACCCAGGACGACCTCATCCTGCGACGGCTCAACGGCATCCTGCCGCGCGACGTCCGGGTACGCCGGGTAGCGGAGGCCGCACCCGGCTTTCACGCCAGGTTCAGCGCACTCTGGCGTCGCTACGCCTACCGGGTGGCCGACTCCGCCGAGGCACTCGACCCGCTGACCAGGCGACACGTGCTGAGCTGGGGTCGGGCCTTGGATCTGGAGGCCATGAACCAGGCAGCTGCGCTGTTGGTGGGCCGCCATGACTTCGCTTCGTTCTGCAAGCAACGAGAAGGGGCGACCACGATCCGCAGTCTGCTCGAGCTGTCGTGGAGCCGGGACGAGACCGGCGTGGCCGTGGCCAAGGTGCGCGCCGACGCGTTCTGCCACAGCATGGTGCGGTCGTTGGTGGGTTGCTTGATCTCGATCGGGGAGGGCCGTCGTCCGGCCTCGTGGGCCGGTGACATGCTCCGCCTGGGGGCTCGCAACTCGGCGGTGATCGTCGCTCCGGCCCACGGGCTGACGCTCGAGGAGGTGGCTTACCCACCTGACGGTGAGCTGGCGGCCCGTGCTCACGCGACCAGGAGACGACGGCAGGCTGCGGATGTCTGAGGAGCACTACTTCACCGCCGATCCGGCCGTCGCCTTCAAGCGAGCGCCGGTGCATGCGGAGGTCTGGGGCCTCGAGCTCGACCTGACCAGCGGGTCTGGTGTCTTTGCGCGGGGCCGTCTCGACGGCGGAACCGCGGTGCTGTTCCGCGAGACCGAGCCGCCCACCGGTGGTGGCAAGATCCTCGATCTCGGTTGCGGGTACGGCGTGATCGGGCTCGCCATCGCTGCGACCAGTGACGCCGATGTCACGGCCGTCGACGTCAACGAGCGGGCCGTGCTCCTGGCCAACGAGAACGCCGTCGCGCTCGGCCTCACGGATCGTTTCCGCGCGACCACGCCGGCGGGCGTGTCGGCTGAGGCGACCTACGACGAGATCTGGTCGAATCCGCCCATCCGTGTCGGCAAGCAGGCGCTGCACGAGCTGCTGCTGACCTGGCTGCCGCGCCTGACCCCCGAGGGGCGCGCGGTGCTGGTCGTGGGTCGCAACCTCGGCGCCGACTCACTCCAGCGTTGGCTGACCGACCAGGGCTTCCCGACGGAACGGCTGGCTAGCGCCAAGGGCTTCCGAGTGCTGGAGACCAGGCGAGCTCGGGTCTGACCGGCGGTGCCGCGCCTAGACGAACGCGCTGATGCCGGTCTCGGCGCGGCCGATCAACAGCTTCTGGATCTGGCTGGTGCCTTCGTAGAGGGTCATCACGCGCGCGTCGCGCAGGTACTTCTCGGCTGGGTGCTGGTCGACGTAACCGGCTCCGCCGTACACCTGGATCGCGTGGTTGGCGGCGCGGACGGCGGCCTCGGAGGCGTAGAGCTTGGCCTTGGAGGCCGCCACCCCGAAAGGCTCGCCCCGGTCGATCAGGTCCGCGCAGCGCCACACGAGCAGGCGAGCGGCGTCGGCGTCGACGGAGATATCGGCGATCATGTCCTGCACCAGCTGGAAACCGGCCAGCGGACGACCGAACTGGGTGCGCTGCTGGGCGTAGTCGACGGAGCTCTCCAGGCAGCCCTGCACGATGCCGACACAGCCAGCGGCCACGGAGACTCGGCCCTTGTCCAGGGTGGTCATGGCGATCTTGAAGCCCTGGCCCTCGTCGCCGAGCAGGGCCGAGGCCGGGACCCGGACGTCGGCCAGGAACAGCTCGGCTGTTGCCTGGCCCCGAAGCCCGAGCTTGCCCTTGATCTCGCGCGCTTCGAAGCCATCGGTGTCGGTCGGCACCAGGAACGCGCTGACCCCCTTCGACCCGCCGCCGCCGGTGCGCGCAAAGATGAGCGCGATGTCGGCCCAGGTGCCGTTGGTGATGAACAGCTTCTGGCCGGTGATCACGTAGTCGTCGCCGTCGCGTCGGGCGCGGGCGGTCAGGTTGCTGGCGTCGGACCCGGTGTCCGGTTCGGTGAGTCCGAAGCAGCCCAGCTTGGTCCCGGTCGCGATGCCCGGCAACCACTCCTGCTTCTGGTCCTCGGTGCCGAAACCGAGGATGGACTTGCCGACCAGTCCGTTGGAGACCGAGACGATCCCGCGCAAGGCGGAGTCGGCGCGACCGAGCTCCTCCATGCCGAGCACGTAGGTGAGGTAGTCACCACCGAGTCCGCCGTACTCCTCGGGGATGGTCAGCCCGAAGAACCCGATCTCGGCCATCTTGGGGATGATGTCGAGGTCGACCGACTCGCGCCGATCCCATTCGGTGCGGTGAGGCACCGCCTCGCGGTCGAGGAAGTCGCGGGCCAGGTCGCGGAACGCCTGCTGCTCGTCGCTGAGGGCCAGGTCCATGGGCCTACTCTGCCCCTCCTTCAGCGGGCGCGGCGTGGCGGGCGATCTCGGCCTTCGCCAGGGAGTTCTTGTGCACCTCGTCGGGGCCGTCGGCGAAGCGCAGGGTGCGGATGCCGGCGAACGATGCTGCCAGCGGGAAGTCCTGCGAGAGCCCGCCGGCGCCGTGCACCTGGATGGCCCGGTCGAGGATCTCTTGGACCACCTTCGGGGTAGCGATCTTGATGGCCTGGATCTCGGTGTGGGCGCCCCGGTTGCCGACGGTGTCCATCAGCCACGCGGTCTTGAGCACGAGCAGGCGGAGCTGCTCGATGGCGACCCGCGACTCGGCGATCCACTCGCGGATCACCCCCTGACGCGACAGCGGCCGACCGAAGGCAACCCGGCTCTCGACCCGGTGGCACATCAGCTCGATGGCTCGCTCGGCGACACCGATCGACCGCATGCAGTGGTGGATCCGGCCAGGGCCCAGCCGGGCCTGCGCGATGCCGAACCCGTGGCCCTCCTCACCGATCAGGTTCGACGCGGGCACCCGGACGTCCTCGAAACGGAGCTCGGCGTGGCCGCCGTGCTGATGGTCGTCGTACCCGAGCACGTGCATCGGACGGACGATGGTGAGCCCGGGGGTGTCGCGGGGCACCAGGACCATCGACTGCTGCCGGTGCCGAGATGCCTCGGTGTCGGTCTTGCCCATCACGATGAAGATCTCGCACTCGGGGTTCATGGCCCCGGTGATCCACCACTTGCGGCCGTTGAGGACGTACTCGTCGCCGTCACGGACGATGCTGGTGGAGATGTTGGTCGCGTCGGACGACGCGACATCCGGCTCGGTCATCGCGAACGCTGACCGGATCCGGCCGTCGAGAAGCGGTTCCAGCCAGCGTTCCTTCTGAGCGGGGGTGCCGAACATGTGCAGCACCTCCATGTTGCCCGTGTCCGGAGCCGCGCAGTTGAACGCCGCCGGAGCGAGGTGACCGCTGCGGCCGGTGATCTCGGCGATCGGGGCGTACTGCTGGTTGGTCAGCCCGGCGCCGACGCCTCCGGTGTCGCCGGGGAGGAAGAAGTTCCACATCCCGCGGGCACGGGCCTCGGCCTGGATCTCCTTCAGGACAGGTGCGGTCGACCAGGCGAACGGGTCGTCGAGGGCGTCCAGCTGCTCCTCGAAGCTCTCCTCGTTGGGGTAGATGTGGGAGTCCATGAAGCTGAGCACCTCAGCGCTGAGCGCCTCGGTGCGGGCGTCGAAGGTGAAGTCCATGATGTCTCCCTTGGTCAGGCGCTGCGGTCAGCGCCGCGGTTGATGGCGGCCAAGCCGGCAGCCAGCAGCGGCTGCACCGCCTCGCCGATGCTGTCGAAACCTGCGCCGACCGTCTGGCCGTGCAGGAAGCGGTAGTGGATGCCCTCGAGGATCACCGCGAGCTTGAGGTGGGCCAGGCCGAGGTGGAAGTCCATGGCGCCGAGGTCGTTGCCGCTGGCGGCTGCGTAGCGCTGCAGCTGGTCGTCGGCGCTCGGGTAGCCGGGTGCGGCGCTCGCGTCGGCAACGGCTGCCCCGCCGGTGATGGTGCCGAGGCGGTCGTAGACCAGCAGCAGGGCGAGGTCGGTGAGGGTGTCGCCGAGCGTCGACATCTCCCAGTCGACCACCGCCTTCACCGGAGTGGTGTCGCCCGACACCGAGAGCAGGTTGTCGAGCCGGTAGTCACCGTGCACGATGCCGGGGCTGCTCTGGTCGTCGGTGGGCACGCGATCAGCGAGCCTGGCCAGCAGGGTGTCGGCATCCGGGAGGTCGCGGTTGCGCGATCCCTCCAGCTGTTTGCCCCACCGGCGCACCTGACGTTCCAGGAAGCCGGCCGGTCGACCGAACTCGGCAAGTCCGACTTCGGAAGGCACCACTGCGTGCAGCCCAGCCAGCACGTCGACCATCGCTTGGGCGAGGGCGCGGGTCTCGGCCGCACCGATCGCGGCGAGCTGCGCTGCGGTGCGGTACGGCGTGCCCTCGACGCGCTCCATCACGTAGAACGGGGCGCCGATCACCGAGTCGTCGGCGCAGTGCGCGAACGTCCGCGGCACCGGCACCTCGGTGTCGGCCAACGCTGTCATCACGGTGTACTCACGTCCCATGTCGTGGGCGGTGGCCTGCACGTGGCCCATGGGTGGACGCCGCACGACCCACCACGAGGACTGGTCGGTGACCTCGTAGGTCAGGTTGGACTTGCCGCCTGCGATCACCCGGGCGCTGAGATCTCCGGTGACCTCGCCTGGCCGTTGGCTGTCGTACCAGGTGCGAAAGGCCGCCAGATCCAGACCGGGCACGGGCTCGGCTTGCGGCTCGCTCATGCCAAGAACCCATCGACCTTGGTCTGCAGGCGTCGCATCCCGGCCAGCCATCGGTCGGTGTCGGCGGCTCGAGCGGCGTAGTAGTCACCGACCTCGGGATGGGGAAGCACCAGGAAGCGGTCGTCGACAAGCGAGGCGACCCAGGTGTCGGCCACCTGATCAGGTGTCAGTGCCTCGTCGCGTGACAACAGGTCCTTGAGCGGACCGGCCTGCTCGAGCATCCGGGTCTGCACGCCCTGGGGACAGATCGCCTGGACGATCACCCCGCGCTCGCCGTAGGTGACAGACAACCACTCGGCGAATCCGACGGCCGCATGCTTGGTGACGGAGTACGGCGCCGCGCCGATCATGGTGAGCAGTCCGGCGGCCGATGCCGTCACGACGAACCGACCGCCCGCGCCATCGGCGAGCCAGGTCGGCACGAGCAGCCGAGCAGCGCGCACGTGGGACATCACGTTGGTCTCGATCATCCGTGCCCAGTCATCGTCCGATGCCTGCAGGCTGTCGGGCTGGGTGCGGTCGATGCCCGCGTTGGCCATGAACACGTCGATCCGGCCCAGCGACGCAGTGGCACCGTCGACCAGCGCGCGCACACCCTCAGCTGTCGAGCAGTCGCCTGGGGCTGCGGTGGCGCCGATCTCCGTTGCCACGGCCTCGGCCGCTGCGGCGTCGAGATCGTTGACGACGACCCGGGCTCCCTCGGCCACCAGCCGGGTCGCCAGCGCCCGGCCGATGCCGTGGCCGGCGCCGGTGACGACAGCGCCCTTGCCGTTCAACATGCATCCTCCATGTGCCAGATCCATTGCCGGTGACTAAGCGCTTGCTTACTATGGCTCCCATGGTCGCCGACGTCAACGCCGAGGAGCGACCTGATGCGCGCGCCCGACTCCTCGCGGCCGCGATCGACGCATTCGCCTCGAAGGGGTTCCACGGCACGACGACGCGTGACATCGCGGCCGCCGCGGGGATGAGCCCGGCGGCGCTCTACGTGCACCACCGGTCGAAGGAAGAGCTGCTGCTCCTGATCTCCAAGGAGGGTCACGACCGGACGCTCGCGCTCTGCGAGGCCGCCATCGCTGCTGGCGGCAGCTCGCTCGCGCAGCTCGACCGGCTGATCGAGGACTTCGTGCGTCATCACGCGATCAACCACACGAGCGCGCGGGTCGTGAACTACGAGCTGTCCGCTCTCACCGACGAGCACCAGGCCGAGATCGCTGGGCTGCGCCGCCGCATCGACCGCGTGGTGCGCGACCTTCTGGAGCGCGGCTCGGCGGCCGGCGAGTTCGCTACGTCGGACCCCGCGATGACGGCCTCAGCCCTGCTGTCACTGGGGATCGACGTCGCCCGCTGGTATCGCGACGACCGTGGGTGGACCCCCGACGACGTCGCCGCGCACTACGTCGAGCTGGCTCGGCGAATGGCCGGCGTGAGCTGATCAGGCGCTCCTGGCAGGCTGGACACATGGTCTACGAAGCAGCCTCCGACCGCTACGACTCGACGGCGTACAGATTCACGGGCAACAGCGGCCTGCAGCTGCCGCCCCTGTCGCTGGGACTGTGGCAGAACTTCGGCACCGACCGCCCGGAGGAGACCCAGCGGGCAATCCTGCGGCGGGCTTTCGACCGCGGGGTCACGCACTTCGACCTGGCCAACAACTACGGCCCGCCGTACGGCCGGGCCGAGGAGAACTTCGGCCGATACCTGCGCGACGACTTCGCCCCCTACCGCGACGAGCTGGTCATCTCGACCAAAGCCGGCTGGGACATGTGGCCCGGCCCCTACGGCCAGGGGGGCGGATCACGCAAGTACGTGCTTGCCTCGCTCGACCAGTCCCTGCAGCGAATGGGGCTCGACTACGTCGACATCTTCTACAGCCACCGGTTCGATCCGGAGACGCCCGTCGCCGAGACCATGATGGCGCTCGACCATGCCGTCCGCTCTGGCAAGGCGTTGTACGCCGGCATCTCGTCGTACTCCGCCGCGAAGACTCGGGAGGCGGCCGCGATCGCGCGTGACCTCGGCACGCCGTTGCTGATCCACCAGCCGTCGTACTCGATGCTCAACCGCTGGATCGAGGAGGACCTCCTCGACGAGCTCGAGGAGCAAGGGATGGGCTGCATCGTCTTCACGGCACTGGCCCAGGGGCTGCTCACCGACCGCTATCTCGACGGGGTGCCCGCTGACTCCCGCGCGGCACGCAAGGACTCGACGATGCCTGAGACGTCATTCGACCCGAAGACCCTGGCCCACGTGCGTGCGCTCAACGAGATCGCCGCGGGTCGTGGTCAGTCGCTGGCGCAGCTCGCACTGCAGTGGGTGCTACGCGACAGGCGCGTCACCTCGGCGGTGATCGGGGCGTCATCGGTCGAGCAGCTCGACACCAACCTCGACGCACTCGACGGGCCGGAGCTGACCGACGACGAGCTCGCGGCGATCGACCAGCAGGCGGTCGAGGCAGGGGTCAACCTGTGGGCGAAACAGACCGAGGACTGACCTCGTCGCCCGGCCGACTTCCCAGCCGTTCACGCGGCCGGTCGCGGCGACGCTCCCACCAGCTGGATCCGAACATCACCAGGGCGGCCAGCAGCGCCCCGGCGAGGATGTCGACCACGTAGTGCTCGGCGTAGTAGACGAGGGCGGTCGACATCGCCAGGGGATAGAGCACCAGCAACCAGCGCCAAGGGGTGCGTAGCCGCCAGACGGCGTACATGGCGATCAAGAACGTGATGCCGGCGTGCAGCGATGGCATCGCGGCCACCGGGTTGCCGACGCCGTTGAGGATCAGGTCGATCCGGTCCAGGCCCACGTGACGCCAGCCTCGACCGGTCAGCCGCGGCAGGTGCTCGGAGATGATCCCCTTCTCCGACGCCATCCACGGTGGCGCCATCGGATACAGCACGTAGATCGCGAGCGCGCCGAAGTTGATGGCGAGGAAGCGCCGCATCCACAGCACCCACTCGGTGCGCTTGCGGACCCACAGCACGGCCGCGATGGTCAGACCGGCCAAGAAGTGGGTGCTGTAGACCGTGGTGAAGAACAGGTCGTGCGGACCGGGTTCGCTCTCCTTCAGGCAGGGACTGCCACACCACGCGTCCTGCAGCCGCTCGGTCGGTAGCACGCCGCCACCGAGCCACTCGTCGAGCTTGATGGGCATCGTGAAATGCACCGGAAGCCCGAGCTCGTCGGTGAGGCCGCGGCTGTAGAAGTACACGACGAGCCCGACGACCGGCAGCCACCAGTCGCGCAGGAAGTTCAGGTGGTAGCGGGCTGGCGCCTCGATGTTCCAGGCGATGGTGCCGACCCACAGCCAGAGAAAAACCTGCACCGTGTCGTTGGGGATGCCCAGCAACAGGATCCAGACCAGCAGCGCGACGGCGAACCCGAACATCGCGAGCACCCGAGCCGCCAACCGGGTGGGTGGCTTGGTGGGCGCCTCGAGCTCCGGGGAGTCGTCGAGGCGGGCGGACATGGACGGGAGTTTAGGTCGGTGAGAGGTGCGTTCAGTCGAGCGGGTCAAGCGCGTCGTGGTCGGTGACAGTCTCGCTCAGCAGGCGCAAGTGGTAACCGCCGTCGCCGAGGAGGTGATCGAGTGCGGTGAGGTAGGCGACGAAGTTGCCGACGGCGTACTCCGCGGTCATGCCGATGCCGCCATGCAGCTGGATCGCCTCCTGGCCCACGTGGCGCCCCCCGCGGCTGACCTGGAGCGAAACGCGGGCAGCAGCGTCGGCGACCTTGGCTGGGTCTCCAGAGGCGACGACCATCGTCGCCCAGTCGACGATGCTGTGGGTCAGCTCCTGGGAGACGTACATGTCGGCCGCGCGGAAGTTGAGCGCCTGGAACGTGTTGAGCGTGACGCCGAACTGCTTGCGGCTCTTGAGGTACTCGGTGGTCGCCGCCAGCGCGACCTGCATCGCACCGAGCGCCTGGTTGGCCGCCATCACCCGGGTGATGTCCTGCACGGTCGCGATGCTCGAGGTCACGTCCAGGGCCGGCTCGCCGAGCGGGGTCGCGCTCGTGGCGTCAAAGGCGATCCGGGCGACCCGGCTGCCGTCGTACGCCGAATAGCTGGTGCGGTCCGTAGCGGCGCCCTCGACCAGGAACAGGCCCGTGCCGCCCCCGCCCCCGGAGGAGGGGAGCGCGGCGCTGACCACGAGCAGGTCGGCGCGGGCGCCGTGCGGAACCGGCTCCTTCACGCCGGACAGCGTCCAGCTGTCGCCGTCCTTGCTGGCCGTCACTGCTTCTGCCGTCGGCCCCCAACCGCGGCCGGGTTCGTCGTGGGCGAAGGCAAGCACGCGCTCGCCCCCGGACAGAGCGCCGAGGATCTCGCCTCGTTGCTCGCTCGTGCCGACCGCCGAGACCAACCCTCCGGCAAGCACGACCGAGACCAGGTAGGGCTCGGGTGCGATCACCCGGCCGAGCTCCTGGCAGACGATGCCGATCTCGACCGGCCCGGCCCCGACGCCGCCATCCTCTTCCGCGAAGGGGAGACCGAGCAGCCCCATCTCCGCCATCCGGGACCACATCTTCTCATCGAATCCGGGGTCCTCCGCGACGGTCTGCCGGCGGTTCTCGTAGTCGCTGTAGGCCTTGCCGACCAGTCCACGCACCGCGTCGCGCAGGGCGTCCTGCTCTTCGTCGTAGGTGAAGTCCATGTCACTCAGTCCCTTCAGAGGCCAAGGATCGTGCGGGAGATGATCTGGCGCTGAACCTCGTTGGACCCGCCGTAGATCGACGCTTTCCGCAGGTTCAGGTAGGTCGGGGTCGAGTTCCGGGCCCAGAGCGCCAGCTCGGAGTCGTCGCCTGCGCCACTGGCGATCGAGCCGGGTCCGGCCAGGTCGACGACCAGCTCACTGACCGCCTGCTGCAGCTCAGTGCCCTTGAGCTTGAGCACCGACGAGGCCGGGTGCGGCTCGCCGTCGTGGGAGTGGGCGACCACGCGCAAGGCAGTCAGGTCCAGGGCGAGCAGCTCGTTCTCCAGCTCCACGATCCGGGCCCGCGTCAGTGGGTCGGCGTCGATCTGGTCCTTGGCGAGCTCCTTGACCCGGGCGAGCACCCGTCGGGTGGCACCCACCGGCGCGACGCCGACACGTTCGTTGCCGAGCAGGAACTTGGCGATCGTCCAGCCGCCGTTGAGCTCGCCGACCAGGTTCTCCGCCGGCACCCGCACGTCGTCGAACCAGACCTCGTTGACCTCGAAGCCGCCGTCGATCAGCTCGATCGGTCGCACCTCGACACCGGGCGTGGTCATGTCGATCAAGAGCATCGAGATGCCGGCCTGCTTCTTCACGTCCGGGTCGGTGCGCACCAGGTTGAAGATCCAGTCGCCGTACTGGCCGAGCGTGGTCCAGGTCTTCTGGCCGTTGACCACGAAGTCGTCGCCGTCGCGGACGGCGGAGCAGCGCAGTGAGGCGAGATCCGAGCCGGCGTCGGGCTCGGAGAAGCCCTGGCTCCACCAGATGTCGAGGTTGGCGGTCTTGGGGAGGAAATCCTTCTTCTGCTCCTCGGTGCCGAACTGGGCGATCACCGGTCCGATCATGGAGGCGTTGAACGCCAGTGGCGTTGGCACGAATGCTCGCTGCATCTCTTCGTTCCAGATGTGGCGCTGCAGGTCGGTCCAGCCGCGACCGCCCCACTCCTCGGGCCAATGGGGCACCGCGAGACCGGCCGCGTTGAGCGCCTGCATGCTCTCGACGTGCTGGTCCTTGGTGAGCTCGCGACCCTCGGCCACCGCCGTGCGGATCTCCTCGGACACCTTGGTGGTGAAGAAGGTCCGCATTTCGTCGCGGAACGCCTTCATCTCATCGGACAGCTCGAGCTGCATGCCGGCCCCCTACTCGTTGGTAGCCCCATCATGCCGGGTCGGCGATGAGGCGGGCATGGATCCTTCGGCACACGCTCGCCTGCTCGTAACGCTTTCCGGACGCCGCGGGGGTGGTCTGGGCTCAGGTTGCACAGCGCAGCCACCGCAACGAGAGGCAGATCCATGATGCGTCGAATCCTCATCCTGGCCATTGCCGGGACCCTGCTGGGCTTCCTCGCGGAGCCCGCGGCGTCAATCGGGCGCGGAAGCGTCTACGAGAGAGCCAGCTACGACGACCCGTACACCTACACGGACAAGGAGTGCGGGTTCAAGATGAAGATCAAGGGTCGGGCGTGGGGACGCTCGGTCATGTACAACGTGCCTGGCTCGGACGGGCAGGCCTTCCTCCTCGACAACCGCTACCACTTTGCGGACGTCGTGACGAACCCGCGCAACGGGAAGAAGATGTACATCTCGGGACACGGCCGGTTCACGGAGAAGAAGGCCAGGCACGTCGAGGGCGACCTCTGGGAGTTCATCCAGGTCGACCAGGGCCGACCCTTCACCATCAAGAACGGTCGCCACCAGACCGTGCTCGCCGACCACGGCAAGGTGGTCTTCCGGCAGGTCATCGACACCCTCGGTGACAGCAAGCCAGGGGGCGACGAGGTTGACTTCGAGGTGCTCCGAGTCGTCCGCGGCAACTTCCCCTCCCTCAAGCGCGACTTCGACTTCTGCGCGCTGGCCGAGCGGCTGATCGGTTGACCGAAACCTCTGCACCCTGGGCGCGTCGCAACAGGATCGGTGTGGCGAGCGTTCAGGGTGCATGGAGACAGTGGTCGCGAGCGAAGGAGGCCGGGTGGCAGAGGCGAGGCCAGCCCGCGATTCAGTGCAGTTCGACAGCTGGGTCGCCGCGCGCGGCCCGGCGATGCTGCGCCTTGCCTACACGCTGACCGGCAACGCCTCGGACGCCGAGGACGTCGTGCAGGACGCCCTGTCCCGCGCGCTGCCCCGCTGGGACCGGATCTCCAGGGTCGACAACATCGACGCCTACGTACGCCGGATGGTGATCAACGCGCACACGTCGTGGTGGCGCAAGTGGCGGCGACGGGAGTCGCCGACCGCCGAGGTGGTGCTGCCGCCCGTCAAGGAGACCGGGCGGCCTGGCACCACGACGAGCGCGACGCCATCTGGCTTGCCTGTGGGCGGCTGCCCGAAGCGCAACGGACGGCCATCGTCCTTCGCTACTACGAACAACTGGAGTACGCCGAGATCGCGGCCCTCACGGGTGTCCGCGAGGGCTCGGTGCGGTCGCGCGTCTCGCGCGGCCTGGACGCATTGCGGCGCGACCTGGGCCACGACCTGGATGAGGAGCTGTCATGAGTGACTTCGAGTCGAGGTTGACCGACGCGCTGTCGTCGGGGGCCGAAGGCGCGCCGGATGCCACTGGACTGGTCGAAGGGGCGCGGCGTCGGTCACGCCGTCGGCGCGCCACCTTCGCCGGGGTGGGCGCCGCCGTCGTGCTGGCCGTGGCGGTTCCGATCGGCGTGGTCGCGCTGAACGACGGTGGCTCCGGCGGCGACAGCGATGGCGGCCGTCGCCGCGGACACTCCGTCCACCCGCGGTGGCACCAGGATCGAGACCTGGCACGACGTGTCGGTCACGGTGCCGGCGTCCTGGGGCTACGGCGCCCGCTCGTCCTGGTGTGCCGGTGGCGAGGCGAAGTCGCCTGTGGTCGAGCGGCCGGGAGCCATCGTCAACCCGATCCTCTGCGAGCCGGGCAGCAGCTTCGGGGTGACGCTCGGTTCGCCGTCGGTGATCAGCCCGGCCTACGAGAGCGGAGAGGTGTGGCAGTACGAGGCCGGCGACCACTCCGAGTATGTGCCCGGGTCCTGGCTCGGCTACTGGTACGACGACACGCGACTGGTGCAGGTGAACGCCGCCGACGAAGAGACCGTGCGGGCCGTGCTCGACTCTGTCGAGGTCGTCGACTCCGTCGACGCCAACGGCTGTCCGGTGACGCGGCAAGAGGGTTATCCGACCGACGCGGAGCAGATGTCGGTCTGCCGCTACGACGCGGATGGTCAGCTCGAGCAGAGCGAGCAGCTGTCCGTCGCCGACACGGCCCAGGCGGTCGCCGCGCTCTCCGCAGCCCCCGCGGGCGATCCCGAGATGCCGGCCAGCTGTGCCGAGGACCAGCCGGCCCGACTCGTCGTCGACCTGATCTCGGCGAGCGTCAACAGTGAGGTGATCCTCCAAGCACCGTGCCCGTACTCGCCCGGCATCACTAGCGGCGGCGAGAGCTTCCAGGAGCTGACGGCGGACGTTCTCTACTGGGCGCTCTCGCCGGGCTGGACGGGATCGGTCGCGGGCGGAGTCCCGCTTCCCGACCCGCTCCGCACACTGTCGACGGCTGGGCCGACCGATCCGCCGGTCGAGGATTCGCCGTGCCCCGACGGCAACTACGCCAACAGCGACTTCCGGCTCGACCCGGACAACGGTGAGCCGATGACGGTCTGCCGGATGGAAATGTCCTACGGCGCAGAGTCCGGCGGCACCCTGTTGTTGGCGGACACGATCGAGCTCAGCCAGAGCGAGTCGGACGCCGTCCGCGCAGCTGTCGAGGTGGCACCGGTCCTGGCGGGGAGCGACTTCAGGCAGTGCAGCTCGGGGCCGGCAGAGTTCTTCTTGGTCCTGACGGGCGAGGCCGTGCCGCTCTGGGTCTACAACGGTAGCTGCGGCGACCTCGCCGCACTAACCGCGGGTGAGGGGGGCCCGATCTACCACGCGGTCACCGATGAGCTCCTCGACGCCCTCAGGGTCACCGTACGGCCTGCTCCGCTGAGGTGCTCCGCCATTAACCGCGTGCGCCCGGCCAGCTGGTGACGGACAATCAACCCTCGTGGGTCACGTGGATGTCGCCGGAGTGCGGTTCGAGCTGCCGGACGGGCGAGTGCTGCTCGACGACGTCTCGTTCCGGGTCGGTGAGGGCGCCAAGGTTGCCTTGGTCGGTGCCAACGGCGCCGGCAAGACCACGCTGCTCAAGATCATCACCGGAGAGCTGGTGCCGCATGCCGGCGCGGTGACCCGGACGGGCGGGCTGGGCGTGATGCGGCAGATGGTTGGCGCCGGTCTCGGCGAGGCGCCTACCGTGGCGGACCTGCTCCTCAGCGTCTCGCCCCCGCGGGTCCGCGCCGCCTCGGAAGAGGTCGCTCGCTGCGAGCTCGCGCTGATGGAGTCCGACGACGAGCCCACCCAGATGCGCTACGCCGAGGCGCTGCACGAGTACGCCGACGCCGGCGGTTACGACCTCGAGGTCACCTGGGACGTGTGCACCGTCAAGGCCCTCGCACTGCCGTTCGACCGAGCGAAGTATCGAGAGCTGAAGACGCTGAGCGGCGGCGAGCAGAAGCGGCTGGTGCTGGAATACCTGATGGCCGGTCCGGACGAGGTGCTGCTGCTCGATGAGCCAGACAACTTCCTCGACGTGCCCGGCAAGATCTGGCTCGAGAGCCGGATCCGAGAGTCGGACAAGACGATGCTCTTCATCAGCCACGACCGCGAGCTGCTCGCCAACACCGCGACCCGCGTGGTCACGGTCGAGCTCAGCGCTGCGGGCAACTCGACCTGGATGCACCCCGGCGGCTTCGCGTCCTACCACGAGGCACGCAAGGACCGCTTCCTCCGCTTCGAGGAGATGCGACGCAGGTGGGACGAGGAGCACGCCAAGCTCAAGGCTCTCGTGCTGCGGTACAAGATCAAGGCCGAGTACAACGACGGCCTCGCCTCGCAGTACAAGGCTGCGCAGACCCGGCTCCGCAAGTTCGAGGAGAAGGGCGCGCCCACCGAGCAGCCCCGCGAGCAGCAGGTCACCATGCGCCTCAAGGGCGGGCGCACCGGCAAGCGAGCCGTGGTGTGTGAGGACCTGGAGCTGGCCGGCTTGATGAGGCCTTTCGACCTCGAGGTCTGGTACGGCGAGCGGGTGGCCGTGCTGGGTTCCAATGGGTCGGGCAAGTCCCACTTCCTGCGGCTCCTGGCCGCCGGCGGCAGCGACCCCGATGTCGAGCACCGGCCGGTCGGGGACACCCCCATCAAGCCGGTCCTCCACCACGGCAAGGCCAAGCTCGGTGCTCGGGTGCGGCCGGGATGGTTCGTGCAGACGCACGAACACCCCGAGCTGGTCGGCCGCACCCTGCTGGAGATCTTGCACCGGGGCGACGCCGATGCCGCCGGCAGGGGACGCGCCGGGATGGCCCGTGAAGCTGCGGCGAGGGTGCTCGACCGCTATGAGCTCGCGCACGCCTCGGAGCAGAGCTTCGAGACCTTGAGCGGGGGGCAGCAGGCGCGGTTCCAGATCCTGCTGTTGGAGCTGTCCGGCGCCACCCTGCTGCTGCTCGACGAGCCGACCGACAACCTCGACGTGCAGAGCGCGGAGGCGCTCGAGGACGGGCTGGAGGCCTTCGAGGGGACCGTGATCGCGGTGACCCACGACCGATGGTTCGCCCGTGGCTTCGACCGGTTCCTGGTCTACGGCGCTGACGGCGACGTCTACGAGTCCGACGGTCCGGTGTGGGACGAGGGAAGGGTGGAGCGCGTCCGATGAGCGATCTCGAGATCGTGCCGGTCGACCCGTCCGACCCGGCTTCGTTCGATCCGTGGTGGCGGTCCTACCACGACGCAGAGGCCGCCGACCGCGGTGCGACGGCGACCATCTGGAAGCTCGAGGAACTGCGTGCCTTCATGCAGGACGAAGGTCGGCGCACCTGGAGGGCGGGCTGGTCCGGCATCGTCGACGGCGAGGTCGTCACCACCGGCTTCCTCACGATGTCGATGCTCGACAACCTCAACCGCGCCGGCGTGGCCGTGACCACGATCGACGGGCACCGTCGCCACGGCTATGCGACGGCGATGCTGGCTCTCCTCGAGCAGGTGGCCAGGGATCGCGGACGCTCGGTGCTCGGCGGTGAGGCCTACTGGCCGTACGCCGCCGGGCCGGACGGTGCGGGTGCCAGCGGGCGGGAGTTCGCGCGCGCGCACGGCTATGAGCTTGCGCTGGGCGACATCCAGCGACGCCTGAACCTGCCGGTCGCCGACGGCCTGCTCGACGAGCTGGCTGCGGAGGCGTCTGGCCATCATGAGTCGTACACCCTGCGGTCGTGGGTCGGCCCGGTGCCTGAGGAGCTGGTCGCCGAGATCGCCGAGATGGACGCCGCGGTGATGACCGAGGCACCGACGGGCGAGCTCGACCTGGAGCCCCAGGCGCCGGACGTGGCGGCCCTGCGCGAGGACGAGCGACTGCTGGTGAAGCAGGGTCGGACCAAGTACTCCACTGTCGCACTGGACCCTGCGGGACGCGCGGCGGCGTTCACGGACCTCGTGACGACCATCTACGAGCCCGCACGCGCCTACCAGTGGGGCACCCTCGTCGTCCGGGCACATCGCGGGCACCGACTGGGCCTGGCTGTCAAGGTCGCCAATCTGCGGCAGCTGCAGTGCGAGCGTCCGGACCTCGTTCAGCTCACCACGTTCAACGCCGAGGTCAACGAGCACATGATCGGCGTCAACGAGCGTCTCGGGTTCGTCCCGGTCGAGCGGCTAGGTGAGTTCCAGAAGCGGGCCCGCTGATTGCGCGGGCCGATCAACGGTCAGCCGTTCGTCGCCTCGGCGTCGGAGTCCAGGGTCAGCGCGGTGGTCTTCATCGCTCCGTCACGCTCGTAGGTCACCTCGACCTCGTCCCCAGGGCGGTAGGAGCGGATGGTCGCCACCAGCGAATCGGACCCGGTGATGACGGTGTCGTCGATCTTGGTGATCACGTCGCCGCTCTTGAGACCGGCCGCCCCTGCGGCGGACCCGTCGGTGATCTCCTGGATCTGGGCGCCGTCGGTGACCTCGGCGCCGGTCAAATCGGGGGCCGGAGCCACGTTGCCGACGGTGATGCCGAGCCGGGCGTGGGTCGGGGCCTCACCGTTCTTCATCTGGTCGATGATCGGAAGCACCTCGTCGATCGGGATCGCGAACCCGAGTCCGATGGAACCGGCCTCCGCACCCATGCTCGATCCGGACGTCCGGATCGAGGCGTTGATGCCGACCAGCTGGCCGGACATGTCGACCAGTGGTCCTCCGCTGTTGCCGGGGTTGATCGCCGCGTCGGTCTGGATGGCCGGGTAGACGGTGCTGTTGCCCTGGCCGTCTGAGCCGACATCGACCGGCCGGTTGAGGGCGCTGACGATGCCGCTGGTCACGGTCGAGTCGAGACCGAAGGGTGAGCCGATCGCCACGACCTCTTCGCCGACGTCGAGGTTCGCGGACTGTCCGACGGTGATGGGCGTGAGCCCGCTGACGTCCTGCGCCTGGAGCACGGCGGTATCGGTGAGGGGGTCGGTCCCGAGCATGGTGGCAGTTGCTTTGGTGCCGTCGGAGAACAAGACGGTGATCTCGCCGTCCTCACCAGCGAGCGACGCCACATGGTCGTTGGTGAGGATCTGTCCGTCCGGGGTGAGGATGATCCCGGACCCCGAGCCCTCGCCCCTGCTGCCGGTCACCTCGAGCTTGACCACCGATGGCAGTACCGTCGCGGCGACCTGCTCGACGCTGCCGTCGGGAGCCGCGGTGTCCTGCGATGTCGACACGGGAGTTGAGCTGTGCGCGCTCGACTCACCAGCGTTCGAGCCCCCGTTGTCGTCGAGGGCGGAGTACACGGCTGCGCCGCCGATGCCGGCGCCGCCACCGACCAGGAGCGACACTGCGACCACCCCGGCGGCGAGGCCCCGGCGTCCGCGCTGGCGGGGCAGGGGCGAGGTCGGCGGTCCGGAGGGGCCGAAGAACAGCGGCTGAGTGTCCCCGTGGGCGGTGTCGCCCTCGTGCCGCGGCGGCGGGGGAGAGCTGGGTGGAGGAAAGGTCGGGTAGTCACTCATGAGGTCGAGCATTGCCAGTGAGTCTGTGATGACCCTGAGATGCCGCTGGGCGTTGGGCTAGAACCCTCAGCGGTCACCGGTCGAGCGCCAGTAGGCCGCCGGTAAGCATTGCCGCCGATCGCCCGTCGGCCGCACACTTGGGGGCGGCTTCAGGGGGAGCCGAGCACCTCCTGGAGGCGGGGACCATCATGACGACGAACACGCGCATCCTGCTGGCGACTGTGGCGCTGGCGACCCTGCTGCCGAGCAGCCTGGCTCGCGCGGCGACCCTCAACGGCGACGGCGGTGCCAACACGATCTACGGCGGCAGTGGTGCCGACAGCATCCACGGCAGGGGCGGTGATGACCGGCTCAACGGGCGCGGGGGAGCCGACGCTGTCTTCGGAGGCGGCGGCAATGATTTCATCAGAAGCACTACGCCGGACAACGTGACGGACCGGCTGTACGGCGGCGCCGGGGACGACAAGTTCAGGATGGCCCAGCGCGACCGCGCCTACGGCGGACCTGGCGACGATGAGTTCGACGTGCCGTCGGGTGGACTGGGCACCTTGATCGACTGTGGCCCAGGACGCGACCACGTCACCTTCCACTCGTTGCCGGAGCCTGCCACCCGAGGCTGCGAGACCATCCGCCACTCCGAGGTCGCCTGAGCGACGCGCTGCGGCCCGGCCGCGAGCATCCCGTCAGCAGGACGGAGCTACGCCCAGCGCTCCGATGCGGGCACGAACTCGAGGCCGCGGTCGCCGGTGTAGATCTGCTTCGGGCGGGCGATCTTCTGCTCCTTGTCCTGCACCAGCTCCTGCCACTGGGCCAGCCAGCCCGGAGTGCGGCCGATTGCGAACAGGACCGTGAACATCTCGGGTGGGAACTGGAATGCCTCGTAGATCAGGCCGGAGTAGAAGTCGACGTTGGGGTAGAGCTTGCGCTTGATGAAGTACTCGTCCTCGAGCGCGATCTTCTCGAGCTCCTTGGCAATCGCGAGGAGCGGGTTGACCCCGGTGACCTCGAAGACGTCGTCGCAGGCCTTCTTGATGATGGTCGCGCGCGGGTCGAAGTTCTTGTAGACGCGGTGTCCGAAGCCCATCAGCTTCTCGTTGCCGTTCTTCACACCTTCGATGAAGGCGGGGATGTTCTCCTTGGACCCGATCCGGCGCAGCATCCGGAGCACGGCTTCGTTGGCCCCGCCGTGCAGCGGTCCGAAGAGGGCGCCGACACCGGCAGCCACGGCGGAGTAGGGGTCGACCTGCGAGGAACCCACTGAACGCACCGCGTTGGTAGAGCAGTTCTGCTCGTGATCCGCGTGCAGGATGAACAGCACGTCGAGTGCCTTGACCAGGCGCTCATCGGCGTCGAAGCGCTGCTCGCTCATCTTGAACAGCATGGAGAGGAAGTTCGCGGTGTAGCCGAGATCGTTGTCCGGGTAGACGAACGGCTTGCCCTGCGCGTGACGGAACGACCAGGCGCCGAGGGTCGGCATCTTTGCGATCATCCGGACGGTCTGCATGTGCCGGTTGTCGGCGTCGGAGATGTTGCGCGCGTCCGGGTAGAACGTGGAGAGGGCGCCGACCGAGGCCATCAGCATCCCCATGGGATGCGCGTCGTAGCGGAACCCCTCCATGAACGTCTTCACGTTCTCGTGGACGAACGTGTGGTAGGTGATCTCGTGGACCCACGTGTCGTACTCAGCCTTGGTCGGCAGCACCCCGTTGTTGAGGAGGTAGGCCACCTCCAGGAAGCTGGACTTCTCGGCCAGCTGGTCGATGGGGTAGCCGCGGTACTCGAGGATGCCTTTCTCGCCGTCGATGTAGGTCACGGCGCTACGGCACGAGGCGGTGTTGACGAAGCCTGGGTCGTAGACGGCGAGGCCGGGCTGCTCGTCGTCGGTCCGGATCTGCCCGAGGTCCGCGGCCTTGATGGTGCCGTCGGAGATCGGGACGTCGTACTCCTGCCCGGTGCGGTTGTCACGGACGGTGAGAGAGTCGGTCACGTACGCCAACCTAAACCGGGACCGGGTGACGCGCGAACTCGGTGTCCACCGTTTTGACGGTGCCGCGACCGCCCGCGTACTCTTTTGTGTCGCGGCCTGCCCCGGATCACTCATCCGTGCGGGCGGCCATGTGAGCGTCACCCAGCACCATTCCTGAAGATCTGACACCACCGAACCAAGTAAGGCTGATTCCTGTGCGCACGTACAGCCCGAAGCCGGGCGACATCCAGCGGGTCTGGCATGTCATCGACGCCGAGGACATCGTCCTCGGCCGGCTAGCCGTCGAAGTCGCCACTCTGTTGCGCGGCAAGCACAAGCCGATGTATGCCCCGCACATGGACGTCGGCGACTTCGTGATCGTCGTCAATGCCGAGAAGGTCTACCTCTCCGGTGACAAGCGGACGTCCAAGCTGGCCTACCGTCACTCGGGCTACCCCGGCGGTCTGTCGTCCACCCCGATCGGCGAGATCCTCGAGAAGGACCCTCGTAAGGCCATCGAGAAGGCCGTGTGGGGCATGCTCCCGAAGAACAAGCTGAGCCGCGCCCAGCTGACGAAGCTCAAGGTGTACGCCGGCCCCGAGCACCCGCACGAGGCCCAGCAGGCCGTCCCGTTCGAGATCAAGCAGATCTCCCAGTAGTCATCTGATGACATCGATTGCAGAGTTGAGGAACCGTGGCTGAGAGCAGCACCGAGGTCGAGGCGACCGAGGAGACCGAGACCTTCCAGGCCGACGAGCAGGGCGTCGCCTACAGCTCGGAGAGCGCGCCGTCCGCGGACGCTCCGGAGCGTCCGGCGACGATCATCCCTGCGGCGGCCACCGGCCGACGCAAGGAGGCCGTAGCCCGAGTCCGGATCGTCCCCGGCACCGGCGAGTGGACCGTCAACGGTCGCGCACTCGACTCCTACTTCCCCAACAAGCTGCACCAGCAGGTCGTGAACGAGCCGTTCGCGAACCTCCAGCTGGAGGGCCGCTTCGACGTGATCGCGCGCATCCACGGTGGCGGCATCACCGGTCAGGCCGGTGCCCTGCGCCTCGGCGTGGCCCGCTGCCTCAACTGGATCGACACCGAGGCCAACCGCCCCTCGCTCAAGGCTGCCGGGCTGCTCACGCGTGACGCCCGTGTCATCGAGCGCAAGAAGGCCGGCTTGAAGAAGGCTCGTAAGGCTCCTCAGTTCAGCAAGCGCTAAGGCGCTGCGCATGCCGCGCATCTTCGGCACGGACGGGGTCCGGGGTCTGGCGAACGGTCAGCTGACCGCAGAGCTGGCCCTGGACCTTTCCGTTGCCGCGGCCCGGGTGCTGGCCGCCCGGGGTGAGTTCGAGGGCCACCGTCCGCTCGCGGTCGTCGGTCGCGACACCCGCATCTCCGGTCAGTTCCTCGAGCATGCTGTGGTCGCCGGTCTGGCCGCGGCCGGGGTCGACGTCCTCCGGCTGCGCGTGCTCCCGACCCCCGGGGTGGCCTACCTGACCGAGACGCTCGGCGCCGACCTGGGCGTCGTCATCAGCGCCTCCCACAACCCGATGCCCGACAACGGCATCAAGTTCCTCGGGCGCGGCGGTCACAAGCTGGACGACGCGGTCGAAAAGGTCATCGAGCAGCACCTCCATGAGGAGTGGGAGCGGCCGGTGGGGGGCGACGTCGGCCGGGTCACCCCCTACGCCACCCCCGTCGGCGAGTACGTCGACCACCTCGTGTCCACCGTCGACCGGCCGCTGACCGGCCTGAAGGTGGTCCTCGACTGTGCCCATGGGGCCGCCTTCGAGGCCGGCCCCCTGGCGCTGGCCAAGGCCGGTGCCGAGGTGATCGCGATGGGGATCGAGCCCGACGGACTCAACATCAACGACGGCGTTGGCTCCACTCATCTGGAGCCGCTGCAGGAAGCGGTCCTTGCCCATGGCGCCGACGCCGGCTTCGCTCTGGACGGCGACGCCGATCGGTGCCTGGCCGTGGACCACCAAGGCAATGCCGTCGACGGCGACCAGATCCTCGCAGTGCTGGCGATCGGCATGGCCGAGCAGGGCCGGCTCGCGAAGGACACGGTGGTCGCAACCGTGATGAGCAACCTCGGCTTCGTGCAGGCCATCAAGGCCGCGGGTCTCGGGGTGCGCCAGACCAAGGTCGGCGACCGCTACGTGCTCGAGGCGATGCGGGTTTCCGGGTACACGCTCGGTGGAGAGCAGTCAGGCCACGTGATCATGAGCCAGCACGCCACCACCGGCGACGGCATCCTCACCGCGTTGCACGTGCTCGAGCGGATGGCTGCCACCGGCCAGAGCCTCCAGTCGCTGGCTGGCGTGGTCACCCGACTGCCCCAGGTGTTGGTCAATGTGCCGGGAGTGGACAAGTCCCGCACCGACGAGGATGCCGTCCTCGCCGCCGCGGTGGCCGAGGAGGAGGCCGCCCTCGGCGACACCGGCCGGATCCTTCTTCGCCCCTCCGGCACCGAGTCGCTGGTGCGGGTGATGGTCGAGGCCTCGACCCAAGATCTCGCCCAGGACGTCGCCGACCGGCTCGCTGCCGTGGTCAGGGCCCAGCTCGCGCTGTAGCTGAGCCTCCAGCACACGACGGCACGGATACCCGGTTGCCAGCGCCCCTAGCGTTGCCCGGGTGAGCACCATCGAGATCCGCGAGCTGGACCGTCAGGACGATGTCCAGATCCGCACGTTCTGGGAGGTCGTCGGCGAGTCGGTCGCGGAGCGTCCCTACAACACCTGGCTGGCGTGGGCGGCGGCGCGCACCTACCTTGCCGAGCCGCCCAACGACAGCGAGGCAGCGGCTCTGTGCGCCTGGGACGGCGACCGGATGATCGGCACCGCGACCGTCAGCGCACCGCGGCTCGACAACCTGCACCGCTCGTCGGCCGACATCTACGTGCTGCCGGACCGGCGTCGCGAGGGTATCGGCACCCGGCTGCTGGAGCTCGCCACGCAGCAGGTGCGGGCGTGGGACCGGACCGTGCTCGCCACCGAGGTGTTCGCGCCAGTCGCCGAAACCAGCCCCGGACTGTCCTTCGCCGAGCGTCACGGCTTCGCGGTGGCCATCGAGGACGGCATCAAGATCGCCGACCTGCAGACGACCAAGGACAGCTGGCCGGCCCTGGCCGCGGAGGCCGCGGCGTACCACCAGGACTACCGGCTGGTGACCACGTGGAACCCGATGCCCGAGGAACTGGTCGAGGGCTACTGCCGTCTCAACACCAAGTTCTTCTCACTTGCGCCCACCGGGGAGAGCGAGTGGGAGGAAGAGGTGTGGGAGCCGGAGCGGGTCCGCGAGCGGGAGCGTCGCGGGCTCCAGGCCCGTCGCCTCGACCTCTACTCGCTGGCTCTCGACGCGTCCGGCGAGCCGGTCGGGATGACCGAGCTGTTCATCAACGAGACGATGCCGCACCGGGTCTTCCAGAGCGGCACGCTGGTGCTGCCCGAGCACCAGGGCCACCGCCTCGGCCTCGCGCTGAAGGTGGCCAACCACCTGGCGCTGCTGGAGAGGTTCCCGGACGCCGACTGGATCATCACCGGCAACGCCGACGTCAACGCCCCGATGAACACCGTCAACGAGCGCCTGGGCTTCCGGATCGTCGAGCGGTGCGTCGAGATGGAAAGGTCTGTCTGACCCGACTCACGTGTGGTCAACTGACGCATGATCCGCCCCGAGACGAAGTACGCGACGACGGCCGACGGGCTGTCGATCGCCTATCAGGACCTCGGGGGCAGCGGCCCGGCTGTCATCTGGGTGACCGGCACGGCGTCACACGTCGAGCTGTTCTGGCAGATCCCCGGTCTGGCTCAGGCGATCCGCAGGCTGTCGTCGGTCGGCCGCTTCATCTGGTTCGACAAGCGCGGAGCCGGCCTCTCCGACCGCACCCTTGGCTCCGGGTTGCTGGAGGACCGGATGGAGGACATCAACGCGGTCATGGACGCCACCGGAGTGGAGTCCGCCACCCTGGTCGGCCTGTCGGAGAGCGGGGCGATCTGCGCCCTGTTCGCGGCGACGTTCCCGGAGCGGGTGCGCCAACTGGTGCTGTTCGCTGCCTGGGCGCACAACCCGTCCCTGGCTGACGGCGCCGACTTCTTCGAGGAGATGTGGGGCGACGGCGTCCTCCTCGAGATGCTGTGGGCCCAGGGCATGTCCGACCCCGAGCTGCTGGGCCAGATGGAGCGGGCCATGGGCACGCCACGCTCCATGGCTGCGCTCATCCGGGCGAACGCCGCGATCGACGTGCGACCGGTGCTGCCTCTCATCACGGCGCCCACCCTGGTGGTCCACTGCACCAACGATCCGGCGGTCCCCGTTTCCCACGCGCACGAAATGATGGACCTGTTGCCGAACGGGACCCTCGCCGAGCTCGACGGTGACTTCCACGGCAGTGCGCGACCAGAGGACATGGCTCTCGTGGGCGATGCCATCGAGCCGTTCCTGATCGGGTCGGCTCCCCGTCAGGAGCAGCGAGGGGAGCGGGCCCTGGCCACCGTGCTGTTCACCGACATCGTGGGGTCCACCGACCGCGCGGCAGCGCTCGGGGACACGCGGTGGGCGCAGCTCCTCGACGACCACGACCAGATCTGCCTGCGCGCCGTCGAAGGAGTCCGCGGCCGGATTGTGAAGATGACCGGCGACGGCGTGCTCGCCACCTTCGACGGGCCCGCCACGGCCATCCTTGCTGCGCACCAGATGATCGAGCACCTCGCCGTGCTCGACGTGCATCTCCGGGCCGGGGTGCACACCGGCGAGGTGGAGCGCCGCGGCGAGGACATCGGCGGCATCGGCGTCAACCTCGCGGCGCGGGTGATGGGCGCGGCCGCCGACGACCAGGTGTGGGTCTCGGCGACGGTGCCCGGCCTGACCGTCGGGGCGCCGATCGAGTTCTCGTCAAAGGGGGAGCACGAGCTGAAGGGGATCCCGGGGCGCTGGGAGCTGTTCGACGCCCGGGTGCCGGCTCAGACCTTGCGCAGGCGCACGTAACGAACGGAGTGGTCGCGGTCCTTGCGGAGCACCAGCGTCGCCCGCGACCGGGTGGGGAGCACGTTCTGCGCCAGGTTGGGCCCGTTGATGCTGTCCCAGATGCCCTCGGCCTCCGCGACCGCCTCCTCCTGGCTGAGGGCGGCGTACTTCGCGAAGTAGGAGCCGGGGTCGCGGAAGCTGGTCTCACGCAGCCGCAGGAACCGCTCGACGTACCACTCGCGGATGTGGGCGGTGCCGGCGTCGACGTACACGGAGAAGTCGAAGAAGTCGCTCAGCGTCAGCCCGGCGCGGCCGTCCTCGCGCACCCGGGCGGGCTGGAGCACGTTGAGGCCCTCGATGATCACGATGTCGGGCCGCTTGATCACGACCTTCTCACCGGGCACGACGTCGTAGACGAGGTGGGAGTACGTCGGCGCCTCGACCTCGTCCTTGCCCGACTTGATGTCCACGACGAAGCGCAACAGCGCGCGGCGGTCATAGGACTCGGGGAAGCCCTTGCGCTGCAGGATGCCGCGGCGCTCGAGCTCGTCGTTGGGGTAGAGGAATCCGTCGGTGGTGATCAGAGCGACGTTGGGGTGCTCGGGCCAGTGGGCCAGCATTTGTTGCAGCACGCGTGCGGTCGTGGACTTGCCGACCGCCACCGAGCCCGCCAGCCCGATCACGAAAGGCGTGCGCGGGGGAGTGCGCCGGTGCAGGAAGTCCTCCTGCTTGCGGTGCAGATCGCCGGCTGCGGCGACGTACAGGCTGAGCAACCGGGAGATGGGCAGGTAGACCTCCTGCACCTCGTGGAGGTCGAGTGAATCCCCGAGGCCGCGCAGCCGCTGGATCTCCTCGGCCGTGAGCGGGTTCTCGGTCTGCGGTGCCAATGCGGCCCACGCGGAACGATCGAGCTCGATGTACGGCGATGACTCGCGGTCGTCGCTGCCATTGCCGCCGGACATGGTCGCGATTGTTGCAGCCCGCCCGGCTGGGCGGTGCCCGGGTCCATCACGCCTAGAGTTGGGCCCATGTGCGGCATCGTGGGCTACGTGGGCCCCCAGCAGGCCCAGGCCGTCGTGGTCGCGGGGCTGCGGAGGCTGGAGTATCGAGGTTACGACTCGGCGGGGATCGCGGTGGTGACGACGGGCGCCGACCAGGCGATCGCTAGCGAGAAGCGGGCCGGCAAGCTGGCCAACCTGGAGAAGGCCATTGCCGGCAAGCCCTTGCCGGAGGCAACCACCGGTATCGGACACACGCGCTGGGCCACCCACGGCGCACCCAACGACGTCAACGCCCATCCCCACCTCGGCAACAGCCGACGGGTCGCGCTCGTGCACAACGGCATCATCGAGAACTTCGTCGAGCTGCGGTCCCAGATCGAGGCTGACGGCCACGTGTTGCTCTCCGAGACCGACACCGAGGTGGCCGCCCACCTGCTGGAGCTGGAGGTGCTGTCCGGCAGCGATCTCACCACGGCGATGCAACGAGTCTGCACCCGGTTGGACGGCGCCTTCACCCTCGTCGCGGTCGATGCCGAGGACCCCACCCGAGTCGTCGCCGCCCGCCGCAACTCACCCCTGGTGGTGGGGGTCGGGGATGGGGAGAACTTCCTCGGCTCCGACGTCTCCGCATTCATCGAGCACACCCGAGAGGCCCTCGAGCTAGGGCAGGACCAGGTGGTCACGATCACCGCTGACGAAGTGACCGTGACCCACTTCGACGGTTCGGACGCAGCGGGCCGTCGCTACCACGTGGACTGGGATCTCTCGGCCGCCGAGAAGGACGGGCACGACTGGTTCATGCGCAAGGAGATCTTCGAGCAGCCGCGTGCGGTGGCGGACTCGCTGCTGGGCCGGCGTACTCCGGAAGGGTTGCTGAAGTTCGACGAGATGCGGCTCTCCGACGACGAGCTGCGCGACATCGACAAGATCATCATCATCGCCTGTGGCACGTCGTTCTACGCCGGCATGGTGGCCAAGTACGCGATCGAGCACTGGACGCGTACGCCGGTCGAGGTCGAGCTGGCCTCGGAGTTCAGGTACCGCGACCCGATCCTCGACTTCTCCACGTTGGTGGTCGCTATCAGCCAGTCGGGCGAGACCGCGGACACCCTGCAAGCGATCCGCCACGCTCGCACCCAGCGGTCGAAGGTGCTGGCGATCTGCAACACCAACGGCTCGACCATCCCCCGCGAGTCCGATGCGGTGATCTACACCCACGCCGGGCCTGAGATCGGCGTGGCGTCGACCAAGGGCTTCCTCACTCAGCTGGTGGCCTGCTACCTGCTCGCGCTGTATGTCGCGCAGGTCAAGGGCACCCGCTACGGCGACGAGATCGGCCAGATCATTCGCCAGCTCGAGGAGATGCCGGCGCACATCGAGACGGTGCTGGGGTGTGCCGACCAGGTCTATGAGCTTGCGCGCTCCCACGTCGCCACCAAGTCAGTCCTGTTCCTGGGACGTCACGCCGGCTATCCGGTGGCACTGGAAGGTGCGCTGAAGCTGAAAGAGCTGGCGTACATCCACGCCGAGGGCTTTGCGGCCGGCGAGCTCAAGCACGGGCCGATCGCCCTGATCGAGCCGGGCCTCCCGGTGCTGTGCGTGGTACCTCCCGAAGGGCGCGACCAGCTGCACGACAAGATGATCAGCGGCATTCAAGAGGTGCGGGCGCGCGGCGCCAGCACGATCTGCCTGGCCGAAGAGGGCGACACCTCCATCGAGCCCTACGCCGACCACCTGATCCGGCTGCCCCGGGTGCCGGTGCTCCTGCAGCCGCTGGTGGCGATCGTGCCGCTGCAGCTGTTTGCCTGCGAGCTGGCCACGGCGCTCGGTCACGACGTGGATCAGCCGCGCAACCTGGCCAAGTCGGTCACGGTCGAATGAACACCCCACGAGAACGCGCTTCGCTTGCCTGCTCGCGGCGGCCCCGGTGAGTGTCATCGGGGTCGGCATCGACGTGGTCGACGTCGAGCGGTTCGCTGAGTCGATCGAGCGGACGCCCTCAATGGTGGGTCGGCTTTTCACGCCCGCCGAGGCGGCACTGCCGATGACGTCGCTGGCTGCTCGGTTCGCGGCCAAAGAGGCGATCGCGAAGGCGCTCGGAGCGCCGCGCGGCATGTCCTGGCACGACGCTGAGGTGGTCTCCGAGGATTCCGGTCGGCCGCTGCTCACCATCCGGGGCACGGTCCGGGCTCGCGCCGACGAGCTGGGCGTCGTCCACATCCACCTCTCGCTCTCCCACGACGCCGGCATCGCGTCGGCGGTCGTGGTGCTCGAGTCCTGACCCGGGGTCGTGCCCCTGAGAGTGCGCCAGAGCGCACGCTAGGCCGCACGACGCGGTACGCCGAGGGCCCGCAGGTCGGCTGCCACCCGTTCCGGCTCGTCGCGCAGCTCGCGAGCAGTGCAGCGTACGAGTGTCCGACCACGACCCGACAGGCGTCGTTGCCTCGCCAGGTCGTCCTCCCAGTGACCGACCTCCATGTGGAAGGACCCGTCGACCTCGAGGATGACCACGCTCCCGTCGGGTAGCCTCCACTCGCAGTCGAGGAACCGCCATCGGCCACCGGCGTCGCGACGCCGGATCTGTCGCAGGGGTGCGGCCAGACGGCCAACTCGGCACATTCTTCGCACGTCGATCTCGGCGAGTGACTGCGCGCCACCGGCTATGTCACCGATCGCCCGGCGGAACAGTGAGGCCCATCGCAACGGGCGCATTGCCTTGACCCACCGCAACAGGTCCTCCGGCGTGGTCAGCCCTTGCTGGACAGACGCGGCGACGAGTCCCTGGGCGGTGCGTCGTGAGTGTTGGTAGGCGCCGAACAACAGGATGGCGGGCTCGATGCGAGCACGCGGAATCCCCATGGTTGGAGATCGCATCGCAGGGACGCTGCGCCGGGTTCGCACGAATCGCACGCCCGTCAGGTCGAGATCGTCGAACTCCAGCTGGGCCGGCACCAGCACGGTCACCTCGTGACGATGCCAGTGCCGCAGACCTGCCAGCTCGGCTGCGGCCAGGCCACCCACGACTGCACCCGGACCGGCGTGCAGGACGCCGGCCCACATCGTCTGCTCTCGAGACAGCGGTCCCGTGGTCGTGGCGAGGACCATTGGCGAGAGCTCGACCCAGCGGCCGCCGGCGATCTGGTTGCGCACCCGCCAGCGGTCGATGCCGAGCTCGTTGAGCTGACGGCGCGAAACGAGGCCGGCTTGAGCTGCTGCCACCGTCTCCCACGTCGTTCGCATGCCCAGGAATCCTGCTCGAATCGCGCTGACGTTGCCGTTCGTCGTCCACAGGGACCGGGTCGTGCCCCTGAGAGTGCGGCGGGGCGCACTGTCAGGGGCACGACCCGGCTACCTTGAGCCGGTGAGGTTCGCGCACACCGTGGAGCAGGTCAGGGCGGCCGAGGAGGGGCTCCTGGCCCGACTCCCCGAGGGCATGCTGATGCAGCGGGCCGCCCACGGGTTGGCCTATGCCGTGCTGGACCTGCTCGGGTCGGCGTACGGGCGCCGGGTGCTGCTGCTCGTCGGTTCCGGCGACAACGGGGGTGATGCGCTGTACGCCGGCGCCGCGCTGGCACGACGTGGAGTGCAGGTAGAGGCGTGGTTGCTCTCCGATCGAGCGCACCAGGCTGGCATTTCCGCGCTACTGGCGGCCGGAGGGCGGGTCGTGCCCGCCAGCGTGCGCCATGCCGCACCGTCAGGGGCACGACCCGAGGTGGTGGTCGACGGGATCGTGGGCATCGGTGGCCGGCCCGGGCTGGCGCCCGCGGCTCAGGTCGCGCTGGCAGCCGTTGCTGGCATCCCCATCGTCGCCGTCGACACACCGTCGGGCGTCGATGTCGACACGGGCGAGGTCGCCGGCGCACATGTCACCGCAGCCGCCACCGTCACCTTCGGCACCCACAAGATCGCCCATCTGGTCGACCCCGCGGCCGCTGTCTGCGGGGCGGTGCAGCTGGTCGACATCGGGCTCGAGCTACCACCGGCACCGGTCGAGGCCCTCCAAACCAGCGACGTGGCGCTGCTGCTGCCCGGTCCCGGCGCCGACGCGCAGAAGTACAGCCGCGGCGTGGTCGGGGTCCGAGCCGGTTCGCGTGAGTACCCCGGTGCGGCCCTGCTCAGCGTGGCCGGTGCCTCGACGGGCCTCTGCGGCATGGTGCGCTACGTCGGCGACGACGCCGTCGGAGACCGCGTGCGTCACGCCCATCCCGAGGTGGTCGGCGGTGGCCGAGTGCAGGCGTGGGTCGTCGGCAGCGGCAGCGGAGATGGTGCGGCGGCGGCCCTTGCGGCGGCGCTCGCCGATGAGGTCGCGGTCGTGGTCGATGCCGATGCCCTGATCCACCTCGACCGCCCGCTGGGCCGACCAGCGGTGCTCACCCCGCATGCCGGCGAGCTGGCTCGCATGCTCACCGTCGACCGCGAGGACGTGGAAGCCCACCAGCTCCACCATGCCCGCACCCTCGCGGAGCAGTACGCCGCCACGGTGCTGCTCAAGGGCCGGCACACGCTGATCGTCGACCCCGACGGCCGGGTGCGGGTCACCACGACCGGCACGCCGTGGCTGGCCACCGCTGGCGCCGGCGACGTGCTCGGCGGGCTGGTAGGGGCACTGCTCGCTGCGGGGCTGACACCGTTCGATGCCGCCTCGGTGGGTTCGTGGCTGCACGGGGCGGCGGCCACCCTGGCTGGCCGTGGTGGCCCACTGGTCGCAGGTGACCTGGCGCCAGCAATCATTGACGTGGTGAGGCGGCTTTCGCGCCCCTGATGGAAGAATCGCTGCTTATGAGCCCGATCGCGCGCGCCGAGATCGTGGTCGACCTCGGCGCGATCCGGGGCAATGTTCGCCGGCTCCGTGAGCTGGTCTCCACCGACGGCCCCGTGCAGCTGATCGCCGTGGTCAAGGCCAACGGTTACGGGCACGGCATGCTCGAGGCCGCCCGCGCGGCCCGCGAGGGCGGTGCCGAATGGATCGGTGTCGCGACACTCGATGAAGCACTGACGCTCCGCGCTGGGGGCGACACGGGCCGCCTGCTCAGCTGGCTGAGCGTGCCTGGTGAGGACTATGCGGCAGCCCTTGCTGCCGATGTCGACGTCACGGCGTACTCGACTGCTGAGCTCGACGAGATTGCAACTGCTGCTGCCTCAGCCGGGCGCGCCGCACGGGTCCAGCTCAAGCTCGACACCGGTCTCTCGCGCGGCGGAGCCCCACCGGACCGATGGCTCGACCTGTTCGCGCGGGCCAAGGCGGGCGAGACCGCCAGCGACTGGCGGATCACCGGGATCTGGTCACACTTCGCCTGCAGCGACCAACCCGACCACCCGGCCAACAACGCCCAGGAAGCATCGTTCACCCAGGCACTGGCCCTGTCGGAAGCGGCTGGGCTCCACCCCGAGATCCGTCATCTCGCCAACTCCGCGGCCGCAGTCCTCCGCCCGAGCTCTCGACTCGACGCGGTGCGTTGCGGGATCGCGATCTACGGGTTGGACCCGGCACCAGGGTTCACCGACGACCTGGGTCTGCTCCCAGCAATGACCGTCCGTGCTCGCCTCGCCCTCGTGAAGCAGCTCAAGGAGGGCGACTCCGTCGGCTACGGCCACAGCTGGACGGCCGACCAGCCGACCACCGTTGGCGTGGTGCCGACCGGGTATGGCGACGGGGTGCCGCGCCACGCCAGCAACACGGCCGAGGTCACCGTCGGCGGCAAGCGTCGCCCGATCAGGGGCCGGGTGAGCATGGACCAGATCGTGGTCGATCTCGGAGGCGACGACGCTGAACCCGGCGACGAGGTGGTGCTCTTCGGCACCGGGGCCGACGGCGGACCCACCGCCGACGACTGGGCGGAGGCCTGCGGCACCATCAACTACGAGATCGTGACCAGGATCGGAGGACGGATGCGTCGCAGCTACGTCGACAGCGAGGCCAACCGATGACCGCGCGGCGCCGGGTCACGGGGGCTATCGCCGGAGCGTTAGGCGTTGCCGCGGCCGGCACCGCGGTCGGCATCGCGCGGCAACAGCGAGCCATTGACCGCCGAGCCGGTGAGACGATCGAGTTCGGTGCGCTCCGCTCGACCTCGCTGACGGTGGTCGCCGACGACGGCGTCAACCTGCACGTCGAGGTCGACGAGGTCGAACCCGTCGACGCGGGCATCAAGCGGCGCCTGGCAAAGGTGCTGGACGAGCCCGAGGTCACGGTCGTCTTCGCTCACGGTTTCTGCCTCAGCCTCGACTGCTGGCACTTCCAACGCGCGGCCTACCGGGGCCTGGTTCGCACCGTCTACTACGACCACCGCTCCCACGGTCGCTCCGGTCACTCCAGTCGCGAGCACTCCACCATCGACCAGCTGGCCAGCGACCTCAAGCTGGTGATCGATGCCGTGGTGCCCGAGGGCCACGTGGTCCTGGCCGGTCATTCGATGGGTGGCATGACCATCGTCGCGTTGGCTGAGCAGCATCCCGAGCTGTTCGGCGACCGGGTGATCGGCGCCTGCTTGATCTCCACCACCGCAGGTGGACTGGACCCGAGCCGGATCCTGCTGCCGATGCTGCCTACCCGACTGACCGGGCCCCTCGCCTACCGTGCGGTCTCGACCCTGCGCCGCGGACACCGTCCCGTCGACCTGGCTCGTCGCGTCGGCCGGGCGATCGCAACCGTTGCCACGGACCGGTTCGCGTTCGGGGACGAGGTGCCGCCGTCGTACGTCGCGTTCGTCGACGACATGCTGTCCGCGACTCCGTTCGAGGTGGTCGCAGACTTCTTCCCCAGCTTCGGCAGTCTGGACAAGTTCGACCATGTCGAGGTGTTGGGCCGGGTCCCGACGTCGATCATCTGCGGCACCGCCGACAAGATCACCTCCATCGGCCACTCGCGCAAGCTGCATCAGCGGATCGACAACTCTCGCCTCCTCGAGTGTGACGACGCCGGCCACATGGTGATCCTGGAGCGCCACGACCGGGTCAATGCCGAGCTCGACCAGCTGATCACCGCGGCTGTCGATCGGCTGCGGACAGGGTGACGCTTCCCGCGAGAGTCCAGGTGCGTGCGGTCGGTCCGGAGTCGGCCGCCCAGGTGCGTGCCGTCGTCCTGCCAGCCTTCCGAGCCAGGCCCGCGCTCGATCCACCGGCGGCGGCGCTCAGCGAGACCGAGGAGATGATGGCCGCCCGGCTGGCGCACCACGGCGGCTTGATCGCAAGCTTCGAAGGCGAGGACGTCGGCGCCCTGGTGCTCGACCCGGTGGGCTCGACCATGTACTTGCGCCGCTTCGGCGTTGATCCCGATCACCAAGGTCACGGCGTCGCCCGGGCACTGATCGACGCAGCGGTCGAGGCTGCGCAGGACTACGAGGATCTGACCGTGGTCGCCCGCGAGGAGCTGCCCAACACCATCCAGTTCTGGGAACGGCAGGGGTTCCGCGAGATCCTGAGGGAAGCCCCGAACGTCGAGCTGCGCCGGCCGTTGCGCACCTTCATCTTCGACGTGCCGGACGCCGAGGCGATGCGCGAGCTCGGCGCGGGTCTCGCCGGGCAGCTCACGACTGGCGACCTGATCGTGCTGAGTGGAGAGCTGGGTGCGGGCAAGACGACGTTCACCCAAGGGATCGGCACGGGGCTCCGGGTGCGGGGTGACGTGACCTCACCGACGTTCGTGATCGCCCGGGTCCACCCTTCGCTGGTCGACGGTCCCGATCTGGTGCATGCCGACGCCTATCGATTGAGCGACTTCGCTGAGCTCGACGACCTCGATCTCGACACCTCGCTCCTGGATGCCGTGACCGTTGTCGAGTGGGGCGAGGGTGTGGCAGAGGGTCTGGCCGAGTCGCGTCTCGAGATCCGGATCATCCGTGCCCTGGCGCACGTCGACGAACATGCCGAGCTCGACCCGAGGCGGGTCTTGATGACTCCGGTCGGCCCGCGTTGGCACGACCTCCAGCTCCCGTCGACCCAGCGCCCACCGTTGGCCGAGAAGGTCGACGAGACCCTGTTGCTCGACTTCCGGGCCTGCGCGGAGGACGAGCTCGAGGGCCTCGACGCTGCGATCCCGCTGCGTCTGTCCCTGATGACCGCCCGCCACCACGACCGCGTCTTGATGGTGCGCAACGTGCGCACCGGTGAGTGGGAGCTGCCGGGGGGACCGATCGCGGACGGCGAGACACCCCGGCGTACTGCTGAGCGACGCCTGGTCGAGGAGACCAACGTCCGACCCCGCGCCGTCGCGTTCGTGGGCATCGCCACGGTGCAGCTCGGCCACGCCCGCGACATCGAGTTCATCGCCCTGTTCCGGACCACCCTCGACGATGCCGCCACCACGGGCGCCGGAGTCGGCGGCCGCGAGATCACCTGGTGGGACGCGACCGGGGGGCTGGCGCAGCTGTCTCCGATCGACGCCCACCTCGCCGAGCTCTCCATCGTCAGGCCGGCCTAGCGACGCCAGCGCGGCTGCGTGCGCGCCAGGACTTGGGGGCCGGGCACTAACCTGCATCCGTGCTGCTCTGCTTCGACACCTCCTCGCCCACGGTCGCCGTGGCGCTGCACGACGGCACTGACGTCGTGTCGACGTGTGTCTCCGAGCAGGCGATGAAGCACGGCGAGCAGCTCGCACCGTTGATCGACCGCGTGCTGCGCGAGGCGGGCGTGGTCAGGCAGGACCTGACCGCCATTGGTGTCGGCACCGGGCCCGGTCCGTTCACCGGACTCCGGGTGGGGCTGGTCACGGCACGGACCCTGGCGTTCGTGCTCGACATCCCCGTCCACGGCGTGTGCTCGCTGGATGTGCTCGCCGTGGAAGCCGCCTTGACCGGAGCCGTTGCCGGCAACTTCGTGGTGGCTACCGACGCGCGTCGCAAAGAGGTCTACTTCGCGACGTACGACGAGTCGGGAGCGCGCACCTCCGGCCCGGTCGTCGACAAACCCGCCGAGCTGGCTTCGACGCTGCCGGTGGTGGGGGAGGGCGCTGGTCTCTACCCGGAGCACTTCCCTCACGGTCGCGGACCAGTGCGTCCCTCCGCCGGCTGGCTCGCCCGGTGTGTGTCCGAACAGCGGACCGAGCTCACCGCCGCCGAGCCCCTCTACCTCCGTCGTCCGGACGCCCAGGTCTCGAGTGCACCGAAGCGGGTCTCGTGATTCGAGCCGCCGACCACCTCGACATCGCTGCGGTCGCTCGGCTGGAGGCAGAGTGTCTGGGTGCCGACGCCTGGTCGCCCTGGCTGGTGGAGCAGGGCATCAGGGGTGAGCTGCCGACGGTCCAGTACGTCGTGGCCGAGGTGGAGCGCCAGGTCGTCGGCTACGCCGTGGCCAGCATCGTCGCCGAGATCGCTGAGCTGCAACGGATCGCGGTGACCGTGACCCACCGCCGCAGCGGGCTCGCCAAGGACATGCTCGAAGCCATCATCACGCGGGCCCGAGCCGGGCTGGCCGACCGGTTGCTGCTCGAGGTGCGGGACGACAACGACCCCGCGATCGCCTTCTACGCCGGACAGGGCTTTGTCGAGATCGATCGCCGTGCGCGCTACTACCGCGACGGCTCCACCGCGGTCGTGATGCGGCGCGACCTGCTGTCGGGTGCCGGGTCCTAGTGGGGGAATGAGAAGTCGGCACAATGGGCTCGTGAACGACGCCCCACTGATCCTCGGCATCGAGACCTCGTGCGACGAGACCGGTGTCGGGATCGTGCGCGGCCACGAGCTGTTAGCGGACGCAGTGGCGAGCAGCGTCGAGGAGCATGCCCGCTTCGGAGGCGTGGTGCCCGAGGTGGCCAGCCGCGCCCACCTCGAGGCGATGGTGCCGACCATCGAACGCGCCTGCGACACCGCCGGGATCGCAATCTCGGACGTCGACGCCATCGCGGTGACCAGTGGGCCGGGTCTGGTGGGTGCCCTGCTGGTCGGCGTGGCCGCCGCCAAGGCACTGAGTGTCGGCCTGGGGAAGCCCATCTATGGCGTCAACCACCTGGCTGCGCATGTGGCAGTGGATCAGCTGGAGCACGGCCCACTGCCGCAACCGTGTCTGGCGTTGCTGGTCAGCGGCGGCCACTCGAGCCTGCTCAAGGTCGAGGACGTGACCGGTGACATCGACCCGATGGGGGTCACGATCGACGACGCCGCCGGAGAGGCCTTCGACAAGGTCGCCCGGCTGCTCGGGCTGCCGTTCCCGGGTGGGCCGCACATCGACCGGGTCGCGCGCGAGGGCAACCGCGTCGCCATCGACTTCCCACGCGGGCTCACTGCCCGGCGCGACCTCGAGCGGCATCGCTTCGACTTCTCCTTCTCCGGTCTCAAGACCGCGGTCGCCCGTTGGGTCGAGGCGCGCGAGCGCTCGGGTGAGCCGGTGCCCGTCAATGACGTGGCCGCCTCCTTCCAGGAAGCCGTGTGCGACGTGCTGGTGCGCAAGGCGCTCGCTGCCGCGGCGGCCGAGGGGATCGATCATCTGCTCATCGGCGGCGGGGTGGCGGCCAACTCGCGCCTTCGGCAGATGGCGGAGGAGAGGGCTGGGAAGGCCGGCATCCACGTGCGGGTGCCGCGCCCCGGACTGTGCACCGACAACGGCGCCATGGTTGCCGCCCTCGGCGCGGAGATGGTCCTGCGAGGCCGAGCTCCCTCGGACCTCGGGCTACCCGCCGACAGCAGCCTGCCGGTCACCACCGTCCTGGTGTAGCGCTGGCGGTGACCTATCTCAGGAACCGCCGAGGAGCGTGAACGGCGGGGTCCCCTCGTCGCCGTCGCTGCTCGCCAGCACCTGCTCGGACGAGCCGTCGACACCGAGGCGGAAGATCCGCCACTCGCCCTGTTCGTAGGTGGTGACCAGCGCGTGGTCCGGGTCCTCCCAGACCGACTCTCGGACGAAGCCCTTCGTCGGGGTCAAGCGAGCCAGCTCCGTGCCGTCGGTCGCGTCGAGGATGGTGACGTAGGCGGGCCCGATGCCGTCCAGGTAGGCCGAGCTGCCGGTGATGTGCCTGCCATCCGGAGAGAACGCGAACAGCGTGGCGTCGCAGGTCTTGAAGACGTTGTCGTTCGCGGATCGATCGAACACGACGCTGCACGAGCCCAGGTCAGTCGACTCGGTCTGCGCGGCCAGCAGGCCTGACGAGGAGACGTCGTTGAGCTTGAGCGCTCCTGGCATCGCCAGGTCGCGGATGCCGTGGGAGTCCAGCAGCTCCGCAGGGGAGCCGTCACCGTGGTTGATGAACACCACGCAACCGTCCACCACCTCGTGGCAGTCCGGGCCGCCGGTCAGGCCGGCGACCGTGTCGCCATCCACAAAGCCTTCTCCCATGGCGACCTCACCATCGCTCCAGCGAGTCATCAGGGTGCCGTCGATGGCGATGTACGCGACCGTGGTGTGGTCGGCGTTGGCTGCTGGGTACGACAGGGCCTCGAACGAGTCCGCGACGCCGCCGTCGGCGTCGATCACGTCGACGTTGAGCCTGCCGTCGGTGTTGCTCGTGGCGACCAGCTGGTCGCCCAGCTCCACTGCGGAGAAGTACGCCTCGTCAAGCTCCACGACCGAGCCGTCCGCGCGGTGCCAGACCGAGCCCTCGAGGTACGAGACGCCGACTGTCGAGCCGGGAGCCTCGGTGGGCGGAGTGGGGTCGTTCGGGTCGGTCGCCTGGGTAGGCGACGCCGAGTTGCTGGCGAAGTCGGGGCTAGCGTCATCGGCGTTGCCCAGGCCGTTGCCGGCCAGGACGGCGACGGGGACGACGACAGCGGCGGCGGCGAGGATGCCGCCGGCGACGGCGACCCGTCGGTTACGTCGGATGGTCATGGCCTTGCCCTTCACGTTGTCGAATGTCAGTGGTGCCTCGTGGAGGTCGCGGACGCGCTGGTCGAACTCGCGGCTCATCTCGGACTCCCAGGGATCGCTGGCGTGCCCGTCGGGGCGCTGCTCGTCGTTCATCGGTCCTCCTCCCGGTGGCGGGGGTTCAGGTCTGCAGGGACGCGGTCGCGCAAGGCCGCCAGGGCTCGGCTGCTCTGGCTCTTCACCGTGCCGACCGAGATGCCGAGCACGTCGGCCGTCTCGGCCTCGCTCAGCTGTTCGTAGTAGCGGAGCACGACGACGGCCCGGGCCTTGGGCGGCAGGCTCTGCACCACCTGCCAGAGGGCGTCGTTGGTGCCCTCGTCATAGCTGTCGCGGACCTCGCGGTCGGGGATCAGCTCGGTGGCGAACTCACGCTTCTTCCAGCCGCGGCGCCACATCGAGTTGTTCTCGTTGACCATGATCCGGCGCACGTAGGCGTCGACGGAGTCACGGTCGCGGACCTTGTCCCAGGCCAGGTAGAGCTTGGCCAGCGAGGTCTGCAGCACGTCCTCGGCGGTGTTGCGGTCGCCGGTCAGCAGGTACGCCGTGCGCAGCAGGCTGGGCTGTCGGGCATGGAGGTAGGCGGTGAACTCCTCGTCCTTCGCTTGCGACCTAGCGCCCATCCGCCCAGTCTCGGCCCTGGGGCGGGCTGCCAGCTGCATTGTCGTTCCTCCTTCGTTCACGTGTCCAAGACGCGAACGGCGCCAGGAAGGTTGCAATCAGGTCTGGGAGCCGAGGTCGGCTCGTCGGGCGAGCTCGATGGCGGTGTCGACGACTAACCCGGCATGCGGTTGCATGGGCGCTCCAGGCACCGACGTAGGGGGGCGGAATGGTCCAGCAAGTCCAGGCAGTTGTCGCGCGGAGCAAGGGACAGCCGGTCGAGGTAGTCACCATCAACGTGCCGGACCCCGGCCCAGGGGAGGCCGTCGTGCAGGTGCAGGCGTGCGGGGTCTGCCATACCGACCTGCACTACCGGGAGGGCGGGATCAACGACGACTTCCCGTTCCTGCTCGGTCATGAAGCCGCGGGGATCGTCGAGGCCATCGGTCCCGGCGTCACGACGGTCGCACCAGGCGACTTCGTGATCTTGAACTGGCGCGCGGTCTGCGGTGACTGCCGGGCCTGCGACCGTGGCGAGCCGCAGTACTGCTTCGCCACCCACAACGCGACCCAGAAGATGACGCTCGCTGATGGGCCCGATGCCGGCACCGAGCTCTCCCCCGCCTTGGGGATCGGGGCGTTCGCGGAGAAGACCCTCGTCGCCGCCGGTCAGTGCACGAAGGTCGACCCCGCGGCCCGCCCGGCCGCGGTGGGTCTGCTCGGTTGCGGTGTGATGGCCGGCATCGGGGCGGCCATCAACACTGGCGGCGTGACCCGCGGCAAGACCGTGGCCGTGATCGGCTGCGGCGGGGTCGGCATGGCGGCGATTGCCGGCTCAGCCCTGGCCGGAGCGAGCACGATCATCGCGGTCGACATCGATGCCAAGAAGCTCGAGCAGGCCACCGCGATGGGCGCCACCCACACGGTCGACTCGAGTCTCGGCGACCCGGTGGCAGCGATCAAGCAGATCTGCAGCGGCGGTGTCGAGGGAGGCGCGGATGGCGCCGACGTGGTGATCGAGGCGGTCGGTCGTCCCGAGACCTGGAAGCAGGCCTTCTACGCTCGCGACCTGGCCGGCACGGTCGTGCTGGTCGGCGTACCGACCCCGGACATGAAGCTCCCGGACCTTCCCCTCATCGATGTCTTCGGTCGCGGCGGTGCCCTGAAGTCCAGCTGGTACGGCGACTGCCTCCCGTCCCGCGACTTCCCGATGCTGGTCGACCTCTACCAACAGGGTCGCCTCGACCTCGACGCGTTCGTGTCTGAGGAGATCGGCATCGGCGACATCGAGGCCGCGTTCGAGAAGATGCACCACGGCGACGTCCTGCGTTCAGTGGTGATCCTGTGACGGCGCGGGTCGACCACGCCGTCTCGAGCGGCACCTTCAGCCTCGACGGGGAGACCTTCGAGGTCGACAACAACATCTGGGTGGTCGGTGACGACTCCGAGTGCATCGTGATCGACGCTCCCCACGACGTCGACGACATCATGGCCCTGGTCGGCGACCGAAAGGTGAAGGCGATCGTGTGCACTCACGCCCACGATGACCACGTGCGGGTAGCGCCCGCCTTGCGCCTGCGCACCGTCGCACCCATCCTGCTGCACCCCGATGACCGACCGCTCTGGGAGCTCACCCACAGCGACGAGCTCTGGGACGTCGACCTGTCCGACGGCATGACGCTCGAGGTCGGCGGGACCACCCTGATCGCGCTCCACACACCCGGTCATGCGCCGGGCGCGGTGTGCCTGCACGCGCCGGACCTCGGATGCGTGTTCACCGGAGACACCCTCTTCCAGGGTGGTCCGGGTGCAACCGGTCGGTCCTACAGCGATGCGGACCTGATCGTCGCCTCCATCCGTGCTCGGCTGTTCGCGCTGCCCGACGAGACCGTCGTGCACACCGGACACGGTGACGACACCACGATCGGTGCCGAGAAGGCGGCGCTCGGTCGGGGCTGAGCGCTCGACCGGGGTCAGAAGGGGTTCACCAGGAGGGCCGTGCCCTTGCCCTCGACCCTGGTCAAGATGATGGTGGCTTCCTCGTCGCCGCTCAGCGCCAGGCGCCGGCGGAGCTCCTCGGGCACGACGTCGACACCACGCTTCTTGATGGTCAGCCGGCCGATGTTGCGCTCACGCAGGGCGGCTCGCAATGGCTTCTCGCGATAAGGGAGGCGCGCCAACACCTCGTAACCGCGGGCGAACGGAGTATGGAACGACCCGTCAGAGGTCACGTAGGCGATGTGCGGGTCGATCAGGCCACCGTCGACCCCGGCAGCGACGGCGGTGACCAGCCCGGCGCGGATCACGGCGCCGTCCGGCTCGTAGATGAACGCGCCCACGGCCCGTACGCCGGATCCGGGATCGTCCTCCTCGGTCAGCGTCGCCAGCCCGCCATCTGCGATCACCGTCGCGCGACGTCGGGCCGAGGCCAGTCGCCCCGACCACAGGGCGGCCTCCTTGACTTCGCCGTGGTCGCTCACCCACTCAGCCTCGACCCCATCCGGAACCAGCGCATGCGGGATACCGGGTGCGACCTTGACCACGGCGTCGCCGGCCAACAGGGTCTCCACGAACGTCCAGGGCGGCGTCCAGTCATCGACCCTGAAGGTGCGGCCGCGCGCCGAACGCCGCGCCGGATCGGCGAACGCCACGTCGAAGGGCGAGATGTCCACCGTGGTGGCGTCGGCAACGCCCACCGCGCCAGGAAGGTTCAGCGCAGCGAGATTGGCCTCGGCTACCGCGACGCGCAGCGGGTCGAGGTCGACGGCGGCGCAGGTGATGCCAGCGCGGCTCGCGGCCATGAGGTCACCACCGATGCCACAGCCGAGGTCGATCATGGTCGCTGTCTGGAACGCCGCCAGCCGGGCGGCCCGGTGAGCGGCGACCCGAGATCGGGTGGCCTGCTCGAGCCCCTCGGGGGTGAAGTACATCAGGGCGGCGTCCGCCCCGAACTTCGCGGCGCCCCGCTCTCGCAGACTGGTCTGGGTCAGCGCTGCGGCGACCTGCTCGGCCGTCGCCGTACGCCGCAGCTCCTCCTGCACCCGGAGCTCCGCACCCCCAGCTGCCCCCACCGCGAGCCCCAGTGAGGCCTCGGTCGCGCGGACCAGGAGCTGTTGCCCGTCGTCGGTCAGCAGCCACCGGAACGCATCGAGGTCCATCGGACCATCCTGTCAGCGCGTCGAACGCGGACCCCCGCTGGCACTCACTGGGGGTGAGTGCTAGTTTCTGTCTTGGCACTCTCTTACCGAGATTGCCAGTGCTTGCGAAGAAGTGCGACCCCCGCGACGGCGTACCTCCAGCAAGCCCCAACGTGGGAGGGCACCCGCCCTCCAGCAGCCAGACAAGAGCTCAGACAACTGCTCATAATTGTGAGAAAGCGGAGGTCGACATCGTGTCGGTCAACATCAAGCCTCTCGAGGACCGCATCGTCGTCAAGCCCCTCGACGCCGAGCAGACCACGGCTTCCGGCCTGGTCATCCCCGACACCGCCAAGGAGAAGCCCCAGGAGGGCGAGGTCGTGGCCATTGGCCCCGGCCGTTTCAACGAGGACGGTGACGAGCGCATCCCCATGGACATCTCCGTGGGCGACAAGGTCATCTACAGCAAGTACGGCGGCACCGAGGTCAAGTACGGCGGGGACGATCTGCTCATCCTCTCCGCGCGCGACGTTCTCGCAGTCGTTTCCTGATTTCACACCGGGTCGTGTGGTCCAGGGTGCGCTAGCGCGCACTCCTGGCCGCACGACCCGAACTCGTTAGAGGAGAGCTATGCCCAAGATCCTGGAGTTCGACGAAGGTGCCCGACGCGCGCTCGAGCGTGGCGTGGATGCACTCGCCAACGCGGTCAAGGTGACGCTCGGCCCCAAGGGCCGCTACGTCGTGCTGGACAAGAAGTGGGGCGCACCCACCATCACCAACGACGGCGTGACCGTCGCGCGTGAGATCGAGCTGGACGACCCGTTCGAGAACCTCGGTGCCCAGCTCACCAAAGAGGTCGCGACCAAGACCAACGACGTCGCCGGTGACGGCACGACCACTGCGACCGTCCTGGCCCAGTCGATGGTCCACGAGGGTCTGCGCGCGGTGGCTGCCGGCGTCAACCCGATGGGTCTCAAGCGCGGCATGGACGCCGCCGCCGAGGCCGTCAGCAACGCGCTGCTCGAGGCTGCCCGGGAGGTGGACTCGAAGGAAGACATGGCTTCGGTGGCCACGATCTCGAGCCGCGACAGCCACATCGGCGAGCTGCTGGCCGAGGCCTTCGACAAGGTCGGCAAGGACGGCGTGATCACCGTCGAGGAGTCCAACACCATGGGCACCGAGCTGGAGTTCACCGAGGGGATGCAGTTCGACAAGGGCTACATCTCGCAGTACTTCGTCACCGACCCCGAGCGGATGGAGGCCGTCCTCGAGGACCCCTACATCCTGCTCCACCAGGGCAAGATCTCGGCGATCGCCGACCTGCTGCCGCTGCTGGAGAAGGTCATGCAGTCGGGCAAGTCGCTGTTCATCCTCGCCGAGGACGTGGAGGGCGAGGCCCTCTCGACGCTGGTCGTCAACAAGATCCGCGGCACCTTCAACGCCGTCGCGGTGAAGAGCCCTGCCTTTGGTGACCGCCGCAAGGCGATGATGCAGGACATCGCGGCCCTTGCCGGCGCCGAGATCGTGGCTCCCGAGATCGGGCTCAAGCTCGACCAGGTCGGCCTCGAGGTGCTCGGCACCGCGCGTCGTGTCGTCATCACCAAGGACGACACGACGATCATCGACGGCGGCGGCGACCCGTCCGCTGTCGAGGCCCGCGTCAACCAGATCAAGGCCGAGATCGAGTCCACCGACTCCGACTGGGACCGCGAGAAGCTCCAGGAGCGCCTCGCCAAGCTGGCCGGCGGTGTCTGCGTGATCAAGGTCGGCGCGGCCACCGAGGTGGAGCTGAAGGAGAAGAAGCACCGGATCGAGGACGCCGTCTCCGCGACGCGCGCCGCGATCGAAGAGGGCATCGTGCCCGGCGGTGGTTCTGCTCTGATCCACGCGGTCTCCGTGCTGGAGAAGGACCTCGGACTCACCGGCGACGAGGCGGCAGGCGTGCGGATCGTGCGCAAGGCTGCCGACGAGCCGCTGCGCTGGATCGCCGAGAACGGCGGGGTCAACGGCTACGTCGTGACCACCAAGGTCCGGGAGCTCGGCGTCGGCCAGGGCTACAACGCGGCCACCGAGGAGTACGGCGACCTGGTTGCCCAGGGCGTGCTCGACCCCGTGAAGGTGACCCGCTCGGCGCTGATCAACGCCACCTCGATCGCCGGCATGCTGCTGACGACCGAGACGCTGATCGTCGAGAAGCCCGAGGACGAGGAGCCCGCAGCGGCTGGCGGCCACGGGCACGGCCACGGCCACTGATCCACCGATTCCTGCTCCACCGCTGACCCGTCAGGCCTTCGGGCCTGACGGGTCAGCGCAATTTCCAGCTGTTCAGCGATCGGTGCTGGTCAGCCGCAGTCGGGCGTGAGCTCGGGGCGGTCGAGGCCGCGCCGGAGGTAGACCGGGCGGTCATCGCAGCCGAGGCCGTGCACGACGTAGCGCTCCTCGACCTCGGTGCGCAGGAGCGCACCCGCCTCGTCGTTCCACGCCTGGAAGTCGACCCACTCCACGATCCAGGTGGGCGCTTGGTCGCTGGCGACCAGGGCGCGCAGCTCGCTGAGATCGGGGTCGAGCGTGCGCATCGGCAGGCTCCACAGGTGCCGGTAGGACGCAGGCAGCCCGGCCGCGTACTGGATGTCTGCGCGGCCGCCGAAGACGGTCAACGTGTCGCCCTCGGTGGCAACGTCGGCCAGCGCCTCACCGGTGCGGGCCTCGGTGTAGGGCACCAACCCCGCCGCGGTGATCACGGACCAGACGACCAGCGACACCACGCACGAGGCGAGCGCACCCACCACGAGCACCCGGGTGGGCCGGTGCTGCGGATGTCGTCTTGCCAGCTGCGCCACGCACAGCGCGGTCGCCGGCACCAGGGCGTGCAGGTAGTCGCGCCAGTAGCTGCCGCCCGCCACCAGTGCGCCGACATCGACCAGCACGACCGCCAGGGTGGCCGCGGTCAGCACCCGGTCGGCCGACCATTCCTCGCGCAGGTGGCGCACAAACAGCCCGATCACCAGCGCGATCCCGGCAGCGAGGGCGACGGCGAGCAGGATCAGCGCACGTTCGGTCCGCGGGCCACCACTTTGGTCGGCCAGCACCAGCGAGGCATCCGTGCGGAACCCAAAGGTTGCGTACCAGAGGGTGTGCAGGCGTACGCCGGCCAGCTCGGCCCAGCCGACGGTCAGCGCGACGGGCACGAGGGCGCCGACCAAACCGATCGCCCCCAGCCGCAGCGAGGTGCGGGTGGAGAGTCGTCCAGCCAGCCGCGCGCCGATCAGCACCACGGCCGCGAACACCAGTCCACTGACGAGATTTTGCTTGAAGCCGGGCGCGATCGCCGCGCACACTCCTGCGAGCAGCGCCAGCCACGTGGACTCGCGACGCAGGGCAGCCACTGTGCAGAGCATGCTGAGCAGCACGAACGGCATGCCGAGCTGCTCGCCCTTGATCGCGACCACGTCGATGACCGGGTTCACCAGGAGCGCCGCAACCACCACCGCGGTCCAGCCCGCAGCCCGGCGACCGCCGATCTCGAGGCCGATCCGGGCCGCCACCAGCACCAGCACCCCGAACCACAGTGCACCGACCACTCGCAGCAGCTCGGGCGGGCCCAGCCAGTCGACGCCTCGGACCACAGCGATCAGCAGCGGCGGCCGGTCGACGAAGAACTGGCCGTAGAGACTGTCCGGCTGCGGGTCCCAGGACCGCGCCACCAAGAGGAAACCGGCCTCGTCGGCTCGCAGCGGCAGCCGGAGCCCGAGCAGCCGGGCCAGGACCACGCAACCGGCCGCGACCCAGGCCACGCGCCGGTGCTCCCCCATGGGGTGTTTCTACACGGGATCGGGTTGCCTGCAGCTGTTGCCGGGAGTTGTTGCCTCCGCGAAACACTGCCGACGCTGATGCGCAACGGGGTGGGGTGATGGTCTGAACATGCTGTGGAGAGTGCGAACGACGCTGCCGGACCGGCCCGGAACCCTGGCGTGCCTGGCGCAGGAGTGTGGAAAGGCGAGCGCCAACATCGTTGGGCTCCAGGTCTTTCCGGGCGTCGACCGCGTCACCGACGAGGTAGTGCTCAACGCCCCTGATGACTGGACCGAGACGGATCTGCAGGAGCTGGTCGAACGATCCGGGGGCGAATCGGTAGTGGTGGCTACCTGCACCGAGGCCGCGCTGGTCGATCAGCCCACGCGTTACGTGCGGGCTGCCCGCGCGATCCTCACCGAGCCCGCCTCATTCCCGGAGGTCGTCGCCCACCTCTTCGACGCCGACGGAGACAGCGACGACGACGTGATGGAGCTGTCGGTGGGTGCGGTGCAGGTGCAGGTGCGCCGGTCGGCGCCGTTCACCGGCACCGAGCATGCGCGCGGGGTGGCGATGGCCGAGCTGGTCAGCGACGTACTGGCCCGACAGCTGCCCCAGCTCGGTTCCGGCTCCGGTCGTCTCGGGCAGGGGCTGGTGCCGGACTACGTCGTACGGGACTCGACCGTCTCGGCCCGGGTGGGTGACCAGGTGGTCGGTGCCGCCACCGCGCGTGCGGGCACGATCGACGAGCCCGGCACCCGGTGGGTCGACCTCCAGGTTGATCCGACCTGGCGACGACGCGGCGTCGGCACAAAGCTGCTGGCGGAGGTCGCCCGGTTGGCCCACGCCAGCGGAGCAGCCGAGATCGCTTTCGCCGCGCGTGCCGACAACCAGGCTGTGCTGCCGATGGTGTTGGCCGCCGGAATGCGTGGCCGGATCAGGATGGCGGGGGAGACCTTGACCGTGCGGATCGGTCTGCGAGAGCTGGGTCGCTGACCGCCCATTACGATGGGGCTGTGGAGCTACCCGAGAAGTTCGCCAGCCTGGGTCTCACCTACGACGACGTGCTGCTGCTGCCGGGTCACTCGGACCTGGCGCCGGACGAGATCGACACCACCTCGCGGCTCACCCGCGAGATCAGCCTGAAAGTGCCGCTGGTCAGCGCTGCCATGGACACCGTCACCGAATCGCGGATGGCGATCGCGATGGCTCGCCAGGGCGGGCTCGGGGTGTTGCACCGCAACCTCTCGATCGAGGACCAGGCGTACCAGGTCGACCTCGTGAAGCGCACCCAGACCGGCATCATCTCCAACCCCGTCACGATCGGTCCCGACGCGACGCTGGAGGACCTCGACCGCATCTGCGGTGAGTACCGCGTCTCCGGGTTGCCCGTCGTCGACACCCAGATGCGCCTGCTCGGCATCATCACCAACCGCGACCTCAGGTTCACCCCGGTCGCGGAGTGGGCGACCACCAAGGTCGACGAGGTGATGACGCCGATGCCGCTGATCACCGGTCCGGTCGGCATCTCCCGCGACGACGCCACCATGCTGCTGCGCAAGCACAAGCGCGAGCGACTCCCTCTGGTGGACGAGCAGGGTCACCTCGGCGGACTGATCACCGTCAAGGACTTCGTGAAGTCGGAGCAGTTCCCGCACGCGTCCAACGACGGCCAGGGTCGGCTGATGGTCGGCGCGGCAGTCGGCTACTTCGGCGATGCCTGGCAGCGAGCCACGACGCTGGTCGAGGCCGGAGTCGACGTGCTGGTCGCGGACACCGCCCACGGTCACGTCTCGCTCCTGCTCGACATGGTCCGCCGGCTCAAGGGCGACCCCGCCACCCGGCACGTGCAGGTCATCGGGGGCAATGTCGCCACCCGCGAAGGTGCCCAGGCGTTCGTCGACGCGGGCGCCGACGCAGTGAAGGTCGGCTTCGGGCCGGGCTCGATCTGCACGACCCGCGTGGTCACCGGATGCGGCGTACCCCAGGTCACCGCGGTCTACGAGGCCTCGCTGGCGTGTCAACCGGCCGGGGTGCCGGTCATCGCCGACGGTGGATTGCAGCAGTCCGGTGACATCGCCAAGGCGATCGTGGCCGGCGCTGACTCGGTGATGATCGGTTCACTGCTGGCCGGCTGCGAGGAGTCGCCCGGCGAGACCATCTTCGTCAACGGCAAGCAGTTCAAGGCCTATCGCGGCATGGGTTCGCTGGCCGCGATGTCCAGTCGGGGCAAGAAGTCCTACTCCAAGGACCGCTACTTCCAGGCCGAGGTCACCAGCGACGACAAGATCGTTCCCGAGGGCATCGAGGGGCAGGTCGCCTACCGCGGCCCCCTCGCGGCCGTCGCCCACCAGCTGATCGGTGGGCTCAACCAGTCGATGTTCTACGTCGGAGCTCAGACGGTCCCCGAGCTGCAGCAGAAGGGCCGCTTCGTGCGGATCACCTCCGCCTCGCTCAAGGAGAGCCACCCCCACGACGTGCAGATGACCGTCGAGGCGCCCAACTACTCGGGCTGACCAGGCAGTTGGCTGACCGACGCGAGCAGCTCCTCGCACCGGGCCAGCCGGCCCGGGCAGTCGTGGGCGCGGAACGTGCTCGCGGCACTGGTCAACAGGTCCCGGGCTCGCTGGACGTCGCCGGGATCTCCCAGCTCGATCAGCGCGCGGCCGTGCTCGTGGCGATTGATCCCGAGGAACACCGGGGCCCGGAAGTCGATCAGTGCCCTGTCAGCGGTCTGGAAGTGCGCCTCCGCTGCCGCTCGATCGCCCAGGGTGGCCGCCAGCACCCCCAGTGAGGTCGAGAAGTGCACGGTGCAGGAGGCACCCGACAGCTGGAGGACGCCCGGCACCGATGAGCAGGCCGCATACAGGCTGCCGGCGGCGGCCTGGTCACGACAGCGGTTGGCGACGGTCGCCGCGAGGTCCACGGTCGTCGACCAGGTGTTGTTGTGGAGCCAGGTGGCGGGATCCATGGCCAGCACATCGGCGAGCACCACCCTGGCGGCCTCCAGGTCGCCACGGTCGGTGTGGGCCAGCGCCAGCACGGCGGTCAGGGCGTCGGCGAGGGCCGGGTTGTCCGGGATCGCCGTCTCGATGAGGTCGGAGAGCTCGTCCACGCGACCCTGCACGATCCGGATGCCCATCAACTGCGCCGAGTAGACGATCAGGCCATCTTGCAGCCCGGCCTCGGTTGCCCGCTCGAAGGCCGAGGCGGCGTGCTGCTCGGCGAGCTCGAGCTGCCCGTTTGCCACGGCGACCAGGCATTCGAGCGTCGAGAGCACCCAGTGCACCGTGGGCTGGGCAGTGGCATCACAGGCGGCGCGAAGGTCGCCCAGGGACTGGTCGACCGTGGTCCGGTCGCATGCTTCGAGCCCGGTCCAAACACCTTGGATGGCCGTGTAGGCCCGCGCGTCCGGGTCGGGCACCCCAGCGATCACCATTCGGAGCTCGTCGAGCAGCTGCCGGCGTCGGGGCAGGGTGTGCGCAGTCCAGATGCCGTTCATGCTGGACAGCAGCACGCGCGACAGGGTGGCGTCGTCGAGGGTTCGCGCGATGGTCAGCGCTTCGTCGACCAGCTCCTGCCGTTCGTCCAGCGGCGCGACCACCATTTGCTCGGCGGCGAGCTGGGACAGCAGGCGGGCCCGGCGGGTGTCCGGCTCGGTGGTGAGGCCGAGCGCGACCTTGATCTCCGTGATGAGCTCGTCGTCGGCAGTGCCGAGCGAAGCGGCGAAGGAGCGGTTCATGGCCAGCACGGCGCGTGCGATCCGCTCTCCATCGGCGAGCTCCTCGGCGCTGTGCGAGGCGGCCAGGAGCGATGCGCGATAGCCGGGATGGCCAGCTTCGCGCATGGCCTCGCCGATGTCGGTGAGGAGGTCGCACCTGGCGCCGAGGTCCGCCTCGACGCTGTCGAGCAGGTCGAGCGCGATGTGAAACCAGCGCAGTGCTTCATCCGGGGCGAGCGCAGCCAGCATGTGCTGACCGGCCCGGCGGGCATACCCGATCGTCTTCGCTGGGTCCTCGCCGGCCTCGATGAGGTGGCGAGCCACCGCCGCGACGCGCTCACCCAGGTCGGGCCCGTGAAGCAGCTCGATGCCGGCGGCGATGCGCTGGTGCAGCTGGACGCGGCGGGCAACGCTCAGCTCATCGACGAGAGCCTGACCGACCACGGCATGGACGAAACGGAAGGAGCCGCTGCGGCCTGCCACCTCGGTCAGCAGCGAGGTGGCCATCGCTGCTTCGAGGGTGTCGAACAGCTCGTTGGCCGGCCGGTCGACGACCTCGGCCAGCACGTCGAGCTCGAAGTCGCGGCCGATGACAGCGGCAGTCGCCAACAGCCGGTGAGCCTCGGGGCCGAGCCGGCGAACGCGTTGGGCAACCACCTCGCGGACGCTGTTCGGTGGGTGCAGCTGGTCAACGTCGATGGTCAGCGCCCAGAGGCCGTTCTCGTCCTGGGCCAGCTGCCCCCCATCGATGAGGTTGCGCAGCATCTCGCTCACGAAGAGCGGGTTGCCGTCGGTGTCGCGACACAGCACCCGAGCGAGGTCGATGCCGGCCTGGGTGGTGTCCTGACCGCTGGTCTGGGTGAGCAGCTCCTCGACCTCATCGACCGTCAGTCCGTCCAGGTCCAGGCGGGTCACCCGCTCGGAACGCAGCAGAGCGACCAAGGTGTCGGTCAGCGGGAGATCAGGGCTCAGGTCCGAGCTTCTGAAGGTGGCCACGAACAACACCCGCGACTCGGCCAGGAACCGGTGCAGGTGCGTGAGGAGCTGCAGGGTAGGTCGGTCAGCCCAGTGCAGATCCTCGAGCACCAGGAGCACCGGGTTCTCCTCGGCCGCGGCGCGCAACAAACGGACCGCGGCCTCGAGAAGCGCATAGCGCTCGGTCTCGCCGTCCGAGCGGGAGACCGGGGGCAGGTCGGGGACCCGACGAGCGAGCTCCGGGGTGAGCCGCACCAGGTCGGCCCCGGAGCTCGCGACGTACGCATGAAGCAAGGCCTCGTCGGCCTGGTCCACGTAGTGGGCGAGTGACTCGATCCAGGGCTGGTAGGGGACGTTGAGACCTTCCCGAACGGCGCCGTACAGCACCGTGCCCCCAAGGGCATGCACGTCGAACGCGTGCTGCGTCGCCAGTCGCGTCTTGCCGATGCCGGGCTCGCCGGCCAGCAGCACCAGCGATCCCTCACCGGACTCTGCACGCTGCCAGGCGGTGGCTAGGGCCTGTCGCTCCGGGAGTCTGCCCACGCAGGTCGCGTCGGGCGCTCCGCGCAGCAGCATCGGCAGCGGCATCGCGACGCCGGCGACCGACGACCACACGACCTGATGCGCGGTCACCGGCGTCGGCAGGCCCTTGAGGGTGAGCTGACCGACGCTTTCGAAGCCGTGCTGCGTGGTCGAGGACGCCATCAGCCTGACCAGATCGGTGACCAGGACCTGGCCGCCCTCGGCCAGTGCACACAAGCGGGCTGCTTCGACGACGGGTTCCCCGAAGTAGTCGTCCCTCTCGGTCGTCACCTCGCCGAGGGCGATTCCGATCCGCACCTCGAAACGTTGAGCTGCGGCGCGGTTGCGCCTGGCAATGGACTGCTGGATGAGCACCGCCGCATCGAGCGCGCTGTTGACACCGGTGAAGGCGAACATCATGCCGTCGCCCAAGTTCTTCACGAGGCGGCCGTGCTCACCGGCTCCAGCGTTCAGCAGGCCGAAGTGCTCCTGGCGCAACGCCTCGGCAGCGCCCGGTCCGACCCGGTGGGCCAGCTCCGTGGAACCCACGAGGTCGGTGAACATGAGGGTGACAGTCTCGAGCGGCATGGGTGCGCTTACCCGCCAGACGCGACAAGGGCGCCGGGAAGACCGGTGCGGGTGCGTCTTTCCACTGTCGGAGCGTATCGGCGCTGGAGCGTGGATGCGTGGCGAACGCGGCTAGAACCCGATGCCCGAGCTCGGCTCGGCTCGGGCCGGCCTCCTCGGAGCCAGCCCGTCGAGGCCCCGTGAAACACTTCATTCGTGACCGAGATCCAGATCGGACAGGCCAAGCGGGCCCGCCGTGCGTATGCCTTCGACGACATTGCGATCGTGCCCTCGCGGCGTACCCGCGACCCTGAAGAAGTCAGCATCGATTGGCAGATCGATGCCTACCGGTTCGAGCTGCCGGTGCTTGCCGCGCCGATGGACTCCGTGATGTCACCGGAGACCGCGATTGCCCTGGGCAGGCATGGCGGGCTGGGGGTGCTCAACTTGGAAGGACTGTGGACTCGCTACGAGGACCCGATGCCGCTGCTGGCTGAGGTTGCCGAGCTGCGGGGCACCCAGGCCACTCGGCGGCTGCAGGAGATCTACACCGAACCGATCAAGCCGGAGCTCATCACCGAACGCGTGCGCGAGATCCGGGACGCCGGCGTCACCGTGGCAGGGTCGCTGTCGCCACAGCGCACCAAGGAGTTCGCCAAGGTCGTCGTCGACGCAGGTGTCGACATGTTCGTGATCAGGGGCACGACCGTCTCCGCCGAGCACGTCTCGTCGCAGGCCGAGCCGCTGAACCTCAAGGAGTTCATCTACGAGCTCGACGTCCCTGTCATCGTCGGCGGGTGCGCGACCCACCAGGCCGCGCTGCACCTGATGCGCACCGGGGCCGCCGGCGTGCTGGTCGGCTTCGGCGGCGGCGCCGCCCACACCACCCGAACCGTTCTCGGCGTCGCGGTACCGATGGCCTCTGCTGTCGCCGACGTGGCGGCTGCTCGACGCGACTACCTCGACGAGTCCGGCGGTCGTTACGTGCACGTGATCGCGGACGGCTCGATCGGCAAGTCCGGCGACCTGGCCAAGGCCATCGCCTGCGGGGCCGACGCCGTGATGGTCGGCTCGCCGTTCGCCCGGGCCACCGATGCTCCGGGTCACGGCTTCCACTGGGGCGCCGAGGCCCACCACGCCGACCTGCCGCGTGGCCAGCGGGTGGAGTTCGAGCAGATCGGGACCCTCGCCGAGATCCTGTTCGGTCCCTCCCGCGTCACCGACGGCACGATGAACCTGATCGGCGCCCTCAAACGGTCGATGGCCACCACTGGCTACACCGATCTCAAGGAGTTCCAGCGGGTAGAGGTCGTCGTCGAGTAGGCGACCGGCTACGGCAGGGAGCTTGGATCTGCGACTCCTGGCGGTTCGGCCCGATCAGCGCTCGACCAGCCCGTCCGGCCAGCCGAGGCTCCCGACCGCCCTGCGGATCTCGGCGCGAGCCTCGAGCAGCCGCGTTCGGTCACCGCGGCCCTTGGCCAAGGCCTGGACCACCCGTTGGATCCGGATCGGTCGGCCGCCGGCGTAGGAGTTCCAGTACGTCGGCACGTACGCCGCCTCGGTGACGACCCAGCCCCGCCGGGTCTCCGGCCGCTCGGTGAACGTGAACTTCACGGTGATGCCCTCGTAGGTACGCGGCTGGCCAGGGTCCTGCTGGGCCACCATGTTGCCCATCCCGTAGACGACCCACTTGCCGTTGACCCGGGTGATGGGCTGCACGACGTGGGCGTGCTCGCCGAGCACGATGTCGATGTCGCGAGAGGCGGTGAGGCGCTTGACGAGCGCCACCTGCTCGGCGTTCGGCAGGTGGTCGTACTCGTTGCCGCCGTGGAGGTGCACCACCACGATGTCGGCGCCGGCCTCCCGCGCCACCCGGGCCTGGGCAAGGAGATTGCGCGCATCCCACATCGAGACCGACCACGGGCGCCCCTCGGGGAGGGGGAAGCCGTTGAGGCTGAAGGTGCCCGCCACGATGCCGACCCGGACACCGTCATCGGTTGTCAGGACCACCGGCTGCCGCCGCTCCCGGGCGGTGCGGAAGGTGCCGACGTGCTCGACTCCGTTGGCCTCGAGCAGGTCGGCGGTGTGCTTGAGGCCGTCGAAGCCCTGGTCGAGCGCATGGTTGGAGGCCGTCGTGCAGGCGTCCCAGCCCATGCTGGCGATCCACGGCGCGATCTGGGGCGGGGCGGCGAAGACCGGGAAGCTCTGGAGGGGCTCGCCAGGTCCGGCGAACGGCACCTCCTCGTGACAGATTGCCAGGTCGGCGCCTTGGATCAGTCGGCGGAGCGAGGCGAACATCGGGTCGAAGTCGTAGACCTGGTCGGGTGGCGCGTCCGCCGCCGCGCTGGCCCAGGTCGTGTTGTGCCAGAGCAGGTCGCCGCCCATCACGATGGTCGCCCTGCGCCGGTGGCTCCCTGCGAACGGCGTGGCGCGCGGATGGCGTCGCCGATGGGGTTGCCGATGGGGTTGCCGGTTGGCTGGTCTGCTCAGCTGCCGGTTCCCCGGTCGGCTCGACGGACTGCCTCGAGCCCACGGCCGGCTCGGGGTTCTGGGCTGGCAGGCCGAGGGTCGCCAGTGCCGTCCCTGAGAGGAACAGTCCGCACGCCAGGGTGGCCGCCTTGGTGGTCCTCACGGGCAGAAGACTCTCAGGGGCCAGGGAAGGTTGCGCCGCGACCCTGGAAGACTGCCCCCATGAGCCCCTCGGCACTGAGCCCGGACGCCCGCCACACCGCGATCTCCGCGATGTCGACCCAAGGCGAGCTGGATGTGTTGGTGGTCGGCGGCGGGGTGGTCGGTGCCGGCACCGCGCTCGACGCCGTGACTCGTGGCCTCAGCACCGGTCTGCTCGAGCAGCGCGACCTCGCCAGCGGCACCAGCAGCCGCAGCAGCAAGCTGATCCACGGTGGGCTGCGCTACCTCGAGATGCTCGACTTCGGGCTGGTGCGCGAAGCCCTGCAGGAGCGCGGGCTGTTGCTCACCCGACTCGCGCCCCACCTGGTCCGGCCGGTGCCGTTCCTCTACCCGCTGACCCATCGTGTCTGGGAGCGCCCCTACGTCGGCGCGGGCCTCGCGCTCTACGACGCGATGGCGATGATCGGCAAGTCCGACATGGGCGTCCCCCGGCACCGCCACCTCTTCAAGCGACAGGTCGCGCGGATCGCGCCGGACTTCAAGTCCGAGTCGATCGCCGGCGCGATCATGTACTACGACTGCCAGGTCGACGACGCACGGTTGGTGATGACGATTGCGCGGACGGCGGCCGGACACGGCGCACACGTCGCGACGCGCGTGAAGGTGACCGGTTTCCTCAGGGAGGGCGAGCGGGTGGTCGGCGTCCGGGCGCGCGACCTCGAGCACGGACGCGACTTCGAGGTGAGGGCCCGCGTCGTGGTCAACGCCGCCGGCGTCTGGACCGACGAGATCCAACAGATGGTCGGCGGCCGCGGTGCGCTCCACGTGCAGGCCAGCAAGGGGATCCACCTGGTGGTGCCGCGCGACCGGATCCGCTCGGAGGCGGGGTTCATCGCCCGCACCGAGACCTCGGTGCTGTTCGTGATCCCGTGGGGCCGCCACTGGATCATCGGCACCACCGACACCCCGTGGGACCTCGACAAGGCGCACCCCGCAGCCAGCCGGGCGGACATCGACTACATCCTCGACCACGTCAACAAGATCCTGCGCGAGCCGCTCGACCACGACGACGTCGAGGGCGTGTACGCCGGGCTGCGGCCGCTGTTGTCGGGCGAGTCCGAGCCGACGTCTCGGATCTCGCGCGAGCACACCGTGGTGACCCCGGTGCCCGGCCTGGTGATGATCGCCGGAGGCAAGCTGACGACCTACCGAGTGATGGCACGCGATGCCGTCGACGCTGCCGCCCACTCGCTGAAGACCACGGTCAACCTGACCATCCGAGACTCGATCACCGACCGCGTGCCGCTGCTGGGTGCCGACGGCTTCGAGACGCGCTCCAACCAGCGGGTGCTGCTGGCTCGCCGCTCCGGGCTGCACGTGGCCCGGATCGACCATCTGCTCGGCCGCTACGGCGGCCAGGTCGACGACCTGCTGGCACTGATCAACGAGCGGAAGGTGCTCGGACTGCCGCTCGAAGGTGCCGAGGACTACCTCGCTGCTGAGGTCGTGTACGCCGTCACCCACGAGGGTGCCCGTCACCTCGACGACGTGCTCACCCGGCGTACTCGGATCTCCATCGAAACCTTCGATCGCGGGGTCTCCGCCGCTCCGTCAGCGGCGAAGCTGATGGGCGAGGAGCTCGGTTGGTCCGCTGACCGCGTCGCTGAGGAGATCGACCACTACCTGCGCCGGGTCGAGGCTGAGCGGCAGTCGCAGCTGAAGCTCACCGACCAGGAGGCCGACGAGGCCCGGGTGCAGGTGACCGACATCGTCTGAGATCAGCGAACCTCGGTGGGCGCGTCGACCAGCTTGACCAGCCGCACCTCGGGCATCGCCGGCACCTGGTCGACGAGGAACCAGCGGAACGCCAGGTTGCCGCGCGGGTAGTCGAGCGTGGTCACCGCGTTGGGGTGGTCGGCGCGGCCGCGCGCCACCACGATGGTGACGGTGCCGTCGCGGTTCGGCACGGCGCTGCCGATGTTGACCGAGCTGCGCGCGTCGGCGGCGTTGTGGGTAGCCATGAACTGGTTCCAGACCACCAGGCTCCAGAAGCGGCACTCTGGTGGGCGGTGGGTGACCACCAGTGCCTCGTCAGGCTCGAGCACGAAGCTGCCGAACGAGTAGCAGGCGTCCCTTGCCGACCAGCCGAAGTTGCCGTCCGGCACCTGGTAGGGCTGCCCGAACTCGTTGGCCACCTGGCTGATCTCGTGACCGGCGTTGTGCTCGTCGTCGGAGCGGACGCCGACCGACAACGGGATGATCGCGAACATCGTGCGCAGCCAGGTGGCAGCCGCCCGCAGTGACCCGGCGGTCTCGAGGTCGCCATGGCGGATCGGGTCCGGGGCGTCCAGCGCCTCGATCTGCCAGGCCACGGGCCGGCCCCTCAGGGGGTCGACCTGGTAGTCACGGGTCATCAGCACCGCGGCGCCCGGTGTCGGCTCGAGCACGAACGAGAAGTCGCCGTTGTCGTCGACGTCGAGCTCGTCGTCGTTCCAGATGCCGACGACCTGGTCCGACCAGGCACCCGGCGCCGGTTCGTTGTACGCCGTCAACGAGAAGTAGACGCTGTCGCCGCGGTTGCCGCTGATCCGGTAGCGACGGGCCGGGTCGATGGGCGCGAACAAGTAGTAGGCGTCGGTGTTGTCGCCACCCCAGCGCCGGTCGCGGCGAAACGGCGTGTTGAGCTCCACGAACTGCGGCCGACTGGGCTCGGCAAAGAGCCACGTGTCGAGGGCGACCCCGAGTGTCGTCGCCATCGCCCGGTAGCCGTCGGCCACGTGGCGGTCGTCGCTGACCGCGCGCGGACCCTCCAAGAAGCTCTGGTCGAGCTCACCGAGCGTTGCGAGCAGATCCCGCCAGGCCGTCGTGGACTCGTGGGTCATGGGCAGACGCCTTTCGTCAGCAGGTCGGCGGTTTGCTCGACCCATTCGTCGTCGAGGTGAGCGGTCGAGCGGATCAGCAGTGCCATCAGCGTGGCCCCGGCGATGGTCTCGATCAGGGCCGCCGGGTCCACTCCGGGGCGCACCTCACCACTCTCGACGCCCTCGACGAGTCGCTGGTGGATGGTGCCGAAGACACCCTGGTTGAAGCGCTCGAGAAGAGCCGCGTGCAGGCTGGGGTCGGCCGAGATCTCGCCCATGAGGCCGGGTATGGCCGCCCGGGCGGCCGGTGCGGTCCAGACGTCGGCGGTCCGCCGCAGCATCTCGCGCAGGTCGCCGGCGATGGACCCGGTGTGTGGCATCAAGGTCGGCTCGCCGGACGGGAAGACCGCCTCGTGCACGACGTGCGCCTTGCTCGGCCAGCGGCGGTAGATGGCGGGCTTGGTGGTCCCCGCGCGCTCCGCGATCGCCGCGACCGTCAGCTCGGCATAGCCGACCTCTTGGACGAGGGCCGCGGCCGCGCCGAGCACCGCACTGTCGATGCGGGGGTCGCGGGGCCGGCCGGATTGTGCTTTCATTACGAAACTGATCGTAACGTAAGTCGAGAACGATGCCCAGAGGTGCGCATGAGCAATCCGATCCAGATCGACGATCTCGAGGTGCCGCGGTTCACGCCGGAGGTCGAGGAGCTGCGCGGCCTGATGGGCACGATGGTGGGGGACTGCCCGCTCGACGCCGATGTGCTGCACGCGAAGGCCCGGGCCGAGACCGGCCTCGACGACTTCGGGTCCGACGACTACCGCGAGCGGCTCGACCTGCTGCTGGCGGGCTATCGCGGGATCGACGGGCTGCACGAGCCCGGCGTCGTCAACTTCCACCTCCAGCTGCTCCAGCTCCTGAAGAACCGGCTGCAGCTGAACGACCTCCTGGCCAGGCATCCCGAGATCCATGACCTCGAGCTGGTGCCGCCGGTCGTGATCGCCGGGCTGCCGCGCACCGGCACCACCCACCTGCACAACCTGCTGGCAGCCGGTCCCACGTTCCGGGTGTTGCCCTACTGGGAGAGCATCGAGCCCGTGCCGTTGCCGGCCGAGCTGGGGATGGAGCCCGACCCGCGCCGGGTCCGCACCGACCTGGCGGTCGACTTCATGGGCGCCGCCATGCCGCACTTCGCGCTGATGCACGAGATGACCACCGAGCACGTGCACGAAGAAGTCCAGCTGCTCGCCAACGACTTCTCCTCGATGCTGTTCGAGACGGTCGGACACGTACCGAGGTGGCGGGACCACTACGTCGAGCACGACCAGACGCAGCACTACGAACACCTGCGGACCCAGCTGAAGGCGATGCAGTTCCTCCGCGGCGGCCGTCGGTGGCTGCTCAAGTCACCGCAGCACCTCGAACAGCTGCCGGTCCTCGAACGGGTCTTCCCGGGGCTCACTGTCGTGGTCACCCACCGCGATCCGGTGCCCGTGGCGCTCTCGATGGTGATGATGATCTGCTACACGGCGCGGATGCATCGCTCGCCCGTCGACGTACGTGAGATCGCCGGCTACTGGGCCGACCGGTTGGAGCGGATGCTGGCGGCACTGGTGCGCGACCGCGACGTGATCCCCGCGGAGCGCTCCGTCGACATCACCTTCGACGAGTTCATGGCCGATGACCTGGCCGCCGCCGGGAGGATCTACGAGCTGGCCGAGGAGCCGATCACTGCCGAGGCCACCGCGGCCATGACCGACTACCTCGCCGGCCATCAGCGCGGTCGGCTGGGCAGCGTTGCCACGAGCTGCGAGATGTTCGGACTCGACGAGGCGGACCTGCGCCGCCGGTTCGCGCCGTACGTCGCGCGGTTTCTGGGCTGACCGCCTGACCGTCTGACTGCGATCAGGCCCCCAGGAACCGGCGCTGGGCGTCGTTGAGAGGAAGCTCGACGGCCCGACGGTCGGCGGCGTCCGCCTCATCGGTCCGACCCAGCCGTCGCAGCAGCACGGCGCGGGTGGCGTGCCAGAAGGGGTATTGCTCCAGGTCATCGATCTCGTCGACGAGTGCGAGACCGGCCGCCGCATCGTCCCGCTCGGCCACAGCTGCTGCCCGGTTGAGCCGCACCACCGGCCCGTTGTCGATCGAGAGCAGCACGTCGTACCAGGACACGATCGCCGACCAGTCGGTTGCCTCCCAGGTTGCGGCCAGGGCGTGGCAGGCTGCGATGGCGGCCTGGACGACATAGCGGTCGGGTGCGTCGGGGCTGCGTCGCAGGGCCTCGCCGACCAGTGGCACGGCCTCGGCGATCTGGTCGGTGCGCCAGAGCCCGCGGTCCTGGTCGCGCAACAAGATGACCTGGCCGTCGTCGGTGGCGCGCGCCGCCCGTCGAGAGTCTTGCAGCAGCATCAACGAGAGAAGGCCCAGCGCGCCCGCGTCGTCGGGCTGCAACCGGGCGAGCAGCCGACTCAGCCGGACAGCTTCGTCGACCAGGTCGACGCGCACCAGCTGGGGGCCGTCGGAGGCGGCGTAGCCCTCGTTGAAGAGCAGGTAGGTCGTCGCGAGCACCGACCCCCAACGGTCGGGCAGCTCGTGGTCCGGCGGCACGCGGTAGGGGATGCGGGCCAGCCGGATCTTTTCTTTTGCCCGGGTCAGTCGCTTGCTCATCGTGGCCTCGGGCACCAGCAGCGCCCGCGCGGTCTCGGCGGTCGAGAGACCGCACAGGGTGCGCAGCGAGAGTGCCACCTGGGTCTCGATGGAGAGGGACGGGTGGCAGCAGGTGAAGATCAGCCGAAGCAGGTCGTCGTCGACCACGCTCGGCTCCGGCTCCGGCTCGTCGTCGAGCCAGGGGGTCGGTTGCACGGTGCTCCTCCCCTCCTTGCCGGTCCGGGCCGCCTCTCGACGGATGAGGTCGATCACGCGACGCCGGGCGACGAGGCGCAGCCAGGCGACGGGGTTGGCGGGGACGCCGTCGCGCGGCCAGGCGTCGAGCGCCCGGACCAGTGCGTCCTGCACGGCGTCCTCGGCGAGGGCGAGGCTGCCGCAGGTGCGGGCCAGGGTGGCGAGCACGTCACGCCCCGACTCCCGCACCAGCAGGGTCAGGGCGTGACGCGCTTCGTCGTCGGAGGGTGCTTCAGTCACCGAAGTCGATGATCGGGCGTACCTCCACGGCTCCGTTCCACGCCGCCGGGATCTTCGCTGCCGTCGCAATGGCCTCGTCGAGATCGGCGCACTCGAGCAGGTAGAAGCCGGTCAGGGCCTCCTTCGTCTCGGCGTAGGGGCCGTCGGACGTCATCACGTCGCCGCCCTTCTCGGATACCCGCACGGTGGTGGCTGTGCTGGTCGGGTAGAGAGCGGAGCCTCCGCGGAGGACGGCGGCTGCCGCCTCGCCGAACTCGTTGTAGTCCGCCATCCCTTCTGCGTGCTCGGGCAGGGTCGGGTCGATGTCGGCGCTGTAGATCAGGGCTGCGTACTGCGGCATGGTCGTCGTCTCCTCGTGCGATGGGCCGGCCCGGTGCCGACTCTCACCCCTGAGACGAACGAGCTCGCCCCAGACGGACACGATGGACCAGATCGGCTCGAAAGTCTTTCGTCGACCGATCAGGGCACGTCGACGAACCCCCGCTCGATGATCGCTTCGAGATCGAGACCCTTGGGCATGGTGCCGAGGGCGCCACCCCAGTCGCGGGCCAGGCGCGTGGCACAAAAGGCGTCGGCCACCGCGGCCGGCGCGTGTTGCACCAGCAGCGATCCCTGGAGCACCAGGGCGAGCTGCTCCACGAGTCGGCGGGCCCGCAGCTGCACCTCGTCCTGGTCCGACAGCTCCTTCTTGACCGTGGCGATCGCGTCATCGAGGCGGTGGTCGGCACCGGCGGCCAGTTCGACCTCGGTGAAGAACTGCTCCACCGACTCGGGCTCGCGGGCCATCGCCCGGAGCGCGTCGAGGGCGGCTACGTTGCCGGAGCCCTCCCAGATCGACAGCAGCGGCAGCTCCCGGTAGATCCGCGGCATGCCGGACTCCTCGACGTAGCCGTTGCCGCCCAGGCACTCCATCGCCTCACCCGCGAGGGCCGGACCGCGCTTGCAGACCCAGTACTTGCTCACCGCGAGGCCCATCCGACGGAAGCTGGCTTCCTCGAGGTCTCCCGAGATGGCGCGGTCGGTGGCGCCGGCGAGGCGCATCGCGACGGTTGTCGCAGCCTCCGACTCCACGACCAGGTCGGCCAGCACGTTGCGCATCAGCGGCTGGTCGACCAGCTGGCGGCCGAATGCGCTGCGGTGGCGCGCGTGGTGGACGGCGAGCACGGTGGCAGTGCGCATGCCGGCAGCGGTGCCGAGCGTGCAGTCCAGCCGTGTCATGTTGACCATCTCCACGATCGTGCGGACGCCCCGGCCCTCCTCGCCGACCAGCCAGCCCGCGGCGCCGGCGTACTCGATCTCCGAGGAGGCGTTGGACTTGTTGCCGAGCTTGTCCTTGAGTCGCATCAGGTGCATCGCGTTGCGTGACCCGTCGGGCAGCACCCGCGGCACCAGGAAGCAGGACAAACCACCGGGGGCCTGCGCCAGGGCCAGGAACAGGTCGCACATCGGCGCTGACGTGAACCACTTGTGTCCGGTCAGCCGGTAGCTGCCGTCGGTCTGGGGCACTGCCTGGGTGGTGTTGCTGCGCACGTCGGAGCCGCCCTGCTTCTCCGTCATCGACATCCCGGCGAGCAGACCGGTCTTGGCGGTCGGCACTCGCAGTCCGGGGTCGTAGGTCGTCGAGGTGAGCAGCGGCTCGTAGGTGGCCGACAGCTCGGCATTGGCGCGCAGGGCGGGTACCACTGCGTAGGTCATCGAGATCGGGCAGCCGTGACCGGCGTCGACGTTCCAGGCCATGAACTTCGCGGCTCGTGCGACGTGGGCACCCTGGCGATTGTCTACCCAGGGCGCCGCGTGCAGCCCGTGGGAGACGGCGGTCTCCATCAGGGAGTGGTACGCCGGGATGTACTCGACCTCGTCGATCCGGTTGCCGAAGCGGTCATGGGTGGCGAGCACTGGTGGGTGCTTCTCGGCGATCCGACCCCAGTCCTGTGCTTCCTGAGTGCCGGCCAGACGCCCCAGAGCGTGGATCTCCTCGAGTGCCCAGCCGGCGCCCTCGCGCTCGACGGCAGCGAGGAGGGCAGCGTCCTGGGCGGTGTCGTGGCCGACGAGAAGCGGGGCCTGGTTGGTGACGTCATGCGTGGGCATGGGTTGCTCCTAGTGATCTGACGACGAAGGCGGTGAGCTCGGGCACGGTGCGGCGGGAGGCGACGCCGGCGTGGAGGGGGACCACGAGCGCCTCGGCCATGGCGCCCACGACGGCTGCCGCGGACACCTCGGGATCCTGCGGTGGCAGGTCGCCCGCGTCGACCGCATCGGCGATCACCTGGGCGAAGATGTCGCGGTAGGCGCGACGGTAGACGAGCCGCTCGGCCTCGACCTGAGGGTCGACCGGCTCGGCGATCAGCGCATAGGCGAGGCGTGGGGACCTGAGGGCGCGACCGGCGAAGGTCTCGACGGCGCGGGCTACGCGCTCCTCGATCGACCCTGGCTTCGCACCGGCTTCCGCCACTGCATCGACCTCGCGCTGGGTGGCGGTGCGGAACACCTCGGCGAAGAGCGCACCCTTGTCGGGGAAGTGGCGGTAGACGCTGCCGGTGGCCACCCCGGCGGCGTCGGCCACGAGCGCGACCGAGCAGCCGGCGTACCCCTTTTCGGCGATCAACGCATGAGCGGCCGCCACGATCCGGGCGCGGGTCGCGTCGAGCCGCTCCTGCACCGCTTGGGTGCGCCGGTAGGCCATCGGCTAGCCCTTGTTGGTCGACGGGCCGGCGTCGTCGAATGGCTCGGAGTCGCGCTCTCGGACCGCCTGACGGAAGCCGACTTCGGCAGCGCGCTGTTGGAAGGCGTAACCCTCGGTGGTGTGGCGGGAGATGCCGTCGAAGACGGTCGAGACCATGGTGCTGGTGGCGACGCCCTGGCTGATCAGCACCGAGTTGAGCGCGAGCTTGACCATCATCAGCTGGTTGAGCGGCATGGCGGCGATCCGGGCCACCAGGGTCTCGGTGCGCTCGTCGAGGTCCTCGGCCGCCGGCGCCTCGATGGCGAGCCCCCACTCGGCGGCTTCGGCGCCGGAGAGGCAGTCACCGGTCAGCAGCAGTCTCTTGGCGCGCTGGTCTCCGAGCCTGTGCGCCCACATCCCGGCTGCGGGCACGCCCCAGACCCGAGTCGGCGGATAGCCGATCTTGGCGTCGGCGGCGATCACGATCTGGTCGGCGTACAACGCGATGTCGGTGCCCCCGGCCACACAGAACCCGTGCACCTTGGCGACCGTTGGCTTGGTGGCATGCAGGAGGCTGGCGAAACCTCGGTTGAAGCGACTCATCATCGCGTAGTCGACCATGGGGTCCCAGGTGCCGCTGGGGTCGTGGTTCGCCATCTGCGTGGCCGGATCGAGCACGCTCCTGCTGTGGTCGGACTCGCTGTGCTGGAGGTCCTCGGCGAAGGCTGTCAGGTCGTAGCCACCGCAGAAGCCCTTGCCGCGACCCGACAGCAGCATCACGTGCACCCGGGGGTCGAGGTCGGCGCGCTCGACGGCGTGCGCGAGGTCGACCGGGGTGTCGCGGGTGATCGCATTGCCCTGGTCGGGCCGGTTGAAGGTGATCCGGGCGATGCGTCCGGTGACCTGGTAGGTCAGCGTGGCGTAGTCGATCTGCTCATCGGCTTCATCGCCGACCGGGTCGGGTCGCCAGGGTGCCTCCACGTAAGTAGTGAATCGCAGTTCATTGCTTGGCGCAAGGGAGGTAGTCGCCAGCGGGTCAGCTCGATTCGCATCGAGGGGTCGTTGACAACTAGAACACGTTCCACCGATGCTGGCCCGGTGACCCAGGGACCCCCTCCGACCGATCTCAAGCTGCAGCGATCGAGTCGCGACTCGTCCACGCTCCCGACGCTCCTCGCCGAGTGGCTGGCCACCCAGCTGCCCTCGGGTGCGGATCCCGAGGTGACCCTGCTCAGCGGCGTGGACACCAACGGCATGTCGTCGGAGACGCTGCTGCTCGACGCGACCTGGACCCAGGAAGGCGAGCGGCGCAAAGGTGAGTACGTCGCCCGGGTCGCGCCGGCCCAGCAGGACGTGCCGGTCTTCGCAAGCTACGAGCTGCGCGACCAGTACGACGCCATGCGGATGGCCGGAGAGCTCACCGACGTGCCCGTGCCGACCGTGCGTTGGATGGAGGAGACCGGTGACGTGCTCGGCACGCCGTTCTTCCTGATGGACCGCGTCGACGGTGTGGTGCCGCAGGACGTGATGCCCTACAACTTCGGCGACAACTGGCTCCACGACGCCCCGGTCGAGGACCAGCGACGACTCCAGGCCGCCACGGTCGACGTCATCGGCCGACTGCACGCGATCCCCGATGCGGCCACCAAGTTCGCGTTCCTCGATCACGACCAGCCCGGCGACACTGTGCTGGCGCGCAACCTCGCCCACTTCCGCGCCTGGTACGAGTTCGCAGTGCCCGACAGCGGGCCCTCGCCGATCGTCGAGCGCGCGCTCGCGTGGCTCGAGGCCAACATCCCCGACACCTCCGAAGCCGTCCTGTGCTGGGGTGACTCCCGGATCGGCAACGTGATCTACCGCGACTTCGAGCCCGTTGCCGTCCTGGACTGGGAGATGGCGACCCTCGGCCCGCGCGAGCTCGACGTGTCGTGGATGGTCTTCGCCCACCAGGTCTTCGAGACCCTGGCCGGAGTGTTCGAGATGCCGGGCATGCCCGACTTCCTGCGCGAGGACGACATCCGAGCGACGTACGCGGAGAAGACGGGAGTGGAGCTCGGCGACCTGCACTGGTACCACGTCCTGAACGCCGCTCAGTGGTGCGTCGTCTTCATGCGCACCGGCGCCCGGCAGGTGCGCTTCGGCGAGATCGAGAAGCCCGACGACGTCGAGACGCTCTTCCATCACAAGCCGCTGATGGATCGCCTGCTGGCCGAGGTCGGTGCCTGACATGGTCGGTCCCCTCGATGAGTTCCCGCTCCACCAGGCTCCGCTGCCGGTCACCTGGGCGGCGACCAGCGACCGCAACTTCTACGATCGCTGCTATCTCAACGCCCACGACCGCAGCGGCGACATCTTCCTGATCACCGGCGCCGGCTACTACCCCAACCTGGGGGTCAAGGACGCGTTCGTGCTGCTCCGCCGCGGCGACACCCAGACGGCCGTGCACCTGTCCGACGAGATCGATGACGACCGACTCAACCAACACGTCGGCAACTACCGGATCGAGGTCCTCGAGCCCCTCCGCAGGCTGCGGCTCGTGCTCGAGGAGACCGAGGGCATCGCTTGTGACCTGACCTGGGAAGGCTCCTTCGACGTCCTCCAGGAGGAGCGCCACGTCATGCGCGCCGGGAGCCGGGTCACCCTCGACGCACAACGGTTCGCACAGGTCGGCACCTGGAGCGGCACCATCGCTGTCGACGGAGAGGACATCGCCGTCAGCCCGGACACCTGGGTCGGCACCCGCGACCGGTCGTGGGGCATCCGCCCGGTCGGCGACGCCGATCCGGCTGGTCGCCCCTCGGACCCGCCCTTCGAAGGCATGTGGTGGCTCTACGTGCCGATGCGCTTCGAGGAGTACGCCGTCATCCTGATCGTGCAGGAGGGCCCCGACGGGTTCCGGACGCTCAACGACTGCACCCGGGTCTGGCACGACGGCCGGGTGGAGCAGCTCGGCTGGCCGCGCGTCGAGATCAGCTACACCTCCGGCACCCGGATCCCGACCGGGGCGACGATCACCTGCACCACGCCGGACGGCAAGCCTTTGGTGCTCGAAGTCGAGTCGAAGCTGGCCGTCCCGATCCACGTGGGCGGTGGCTACGGCGGCGACCCCGACTGGACCCATGGCCAGTGGAAAGGCGCGGGCTTCACCGAACGAGTCACCTACGACCTCACGGACCCAGCGGTCGACGGCCGCGTGATGTTCGGCGTGATCGACCACGTCGGCCGTGCCGTGTGCCACGACGGCCGGGCCGGTGGGGCCGAGGGCTGGGGCCTGTTCGAGCACGGCGCTATCGGACGTCACGACCCCAGCGGCTTCGCCGACTTCTTCACGCTCGCACCTTGACCCTCGATCACAGGAGACCGACATGAGCCACGACCGCGACACCCTCTTCATCGACGGTGGCTGGGCCGCGCCGGCCAGTGCCGACCAGCTGGAGGTGCTCTCGCCACACACCGAAGAGGTGGTGGCGACCGTGCCCGAGGGCAACATCGCCGACATCGACTCCGCCGTCGCCGCGGCCCGACGCGCCTTCGACGAGGGTCCCTGGCCGCGGATGTCGCCCGCCGAACGGATCGCGGTGGTCGAGGCCTTCTCGGGCCTGTACGCCGCCAAGCTCGGTGAGATGGCCGACCTGATCACCCTGGAGATGGGTGCTCCGACCTCGTTCTCCAACCTGGCGCAGTCGCCAGCGCCATGGATGCAGATCGAGACGTTCCTCGCCATCGCCCGGGAGTATCCCTGGGAGGAGCAGCGTGCAGGCGCGCTCGGTGCGCCGGTGGTCGTGCGTCGCGAACCTGTCGGCGTGGTGGCCGCTATCCCGCCGTGGAACGTGCCGCAGTTCACCATCATGTCCAAGGTGATCCCGGCCCTGCTCGCTGGCTGCACCGTGGTGGTCAAGCCCGCACCCGAGACCCCGCTCGACACCTACCTGATGGCTGAGCTGCTCGTCGAGGCCGGCGTGCCGGCGGGCGTGGTGAACATCGTCGCGGCCGGCCGCGAGGTGGGCGAGCACTTGGTCTCCCATCCGGGCATCGACAAGGTCGCCTTCACCGGCTCCACGGCTGCCGGACGGAAGATCGGCGCCATTTGCGGAGAGCAGCTCAAGCGGGTCAGCCTCGAGCTCGGCGGCAAGTCGGCCGCCATCGTGCTCGACGACGCCGACCTGGCGAAAACCATGGAGGGCCTGAAGTTCGCCGCACTGATGAACTCCGGCCAGGCCTGCGTCGCCCAGACCCGGATCCTGGCCAGCCGCGCCCGCTACGACGAGGTCGTCGACGCGCTGGTCGAGACGGTCGGTGCGATGAAGGTCGGGGACCCGATGGACCCGGCGACTGAGATCGGACCACTGGTCGCGCAGCGCCAGCAGGAGCGGGTGGAGAAGTACATCGCACTCGGGCAGGAAGAGGGCGCCCGCGTCGTGCTCGGCGGCAACGGTCGCCCTGACGGGCTCGACCGCGGCTGGTACGTCCGGCCGACGGTCTTCGCCGGCGTCGACAACGGCATGCGGATCGCCCAGGAGGAGATCTTCGGCCCGGTGCTCTCGGTCATCGCCTACGACGATGTCGACGACGCCGTCCGGATCGCCAACGACTCGGAGTACGGACTTGCTGGCACCGTCTGGACCGCCGACCCCGAGGCCGGGCTTGACGTCGCCCGCGGGGTGCGTGCCGGGACCTACGGCGTGAACACGTACACGATGGACTTCGCGGCGCCGTTCGGCGGCTACAAGGCCTCCGGTATCGGTCGGGAGTTCGGCCCCGAGGGCCTGGGCCAGTACACCGAGCTCAAGTCGATCTACACCGAGCTTCCGTCGTAGGGCGGCCCCGACCGAGCGCCCGTCGACGACGTCGACCAGCGTTGACAAAGCAAGCCAATGTGTAAACCGCCACATTGGGTTACCAAACAGTAGGCAGGACTTCGGCCACCGCCTACGCTCGGGGCATGAGCGCCAACAACCCCGTTCCCTCCGGTGGTCCCGTCGTCGAGGGCCCGCACGACCCGGAACACGACCCGCGGGCCTCCTACGTCTTGGAGCCGGAGTACGTCGCCGGGCTCACCGACCGGCTGGTAGCCACCAGCGGCAGCAGCGTGCAGGTGAACACCCCGCTCAACGGGGCCCCGCTCGCCCACATCCCGCAATCGAGCGAGGACGACGTCGCCGAGGCGTTCAAGCGCGCACGCAAGGCCCAGGCCGAGTGGGCGCGCACCTCCCTCGACGAGCGCGCGGCGATCATGCTCCGCCTCCACGACCTGGTGCTCGAGCGCCAGGAGGAGATCATCGACCTGATCGTGTGGGAGTCGGGCAAGGCCCGCAAGCACGCGTTCGACGAGCCGTTGCACATCGCGCTGACCGCCCGCTACTACGCCCGCACGGCACACCAGCATCTCGACACCCAGCGCAAGCTCGGCGTCGTGCCCGGACTGACGCGGGTCGAGGTCAACCGAGTCCCCAAAGGCGTCGTCGGCATCATCTCGCCGTGGAACTACCCGTTCACGATGGCGCTGTGCGACGGGCTCCCCGCGCTGATGGCCGGCAACGCCGTCGTGGCGAAGCCTGACGCCCAGACCATGCTCTCGGCGCTGCTAGGTGCTCGGCTGCTCGACGAGGCCGGCTTCCCGAAGGACCTGTGGCAGGTCGTGGCCGGGCCGGGCCGTGAGCTCGGCAGCCCGATCATCGACCGCTCCGACTACATCTGCTTCACCGGCTCCACGGCCACCGGCAGGATCATCGCCCGACAGTGTGCCGAGCGGCTGATCGGCTGCTCGCTGGAGCTCGGCGGCAAGAACCCGATCCTGATCCTCCGCGACGCTGACCTGGAGAAGGCAGCCGAGGGCGCGGTGCGCGCGTCGTTCTCGAACGCCGGCCAGCTGTGCGTATCGATGGAGCGGATGTTCGTCGCCGACCAGGTCTACGACCGGTTCGTGGAGCGCTTCGTCGCGCGGACCCAGGCAATGACCCTGGGTGCCAGCCTCGAGTGGGGCAACGACATGGGCACGCTCATCTCGCAGGAGCAGCTCGACACGGTCATCGCCCATGTGGAGGACGCCGTCGCGAAGGGCGCCCGCGTGCTCGCCGGCGGGAAGGCACGGCCCGACCTCGGTCCGTTCTTCTTCGAGCCGACCATCCTCGAGGGCGTCACTCCGGAGATGACGTGCTTCGGCCATGAGACCTTCGGGCCGGTGATCTCGCTCTACCGTTTCCACGACGAGGCGGACGCGATCTCCCGGGCCAACGACGGCGAGTACGGCCTCAACGCCTCGATCTACAGCGAGGACGGCGGCCGCGCGCGGACCGTCGCGCGGCTGATCAAGTGCGGCACGGTCAACATCAACGAGGCGTTCGGGGCGACCTTCGCGAGCATCGACTCCCCGATGGGTGGGATGCGTGAGTCGGGCATGGGCCGGCGGCAGGGAAGCGAAGGCATCCACCGCTACACCGAGTCACAGTCGGTCGGTACCCAACGGCTGATCCGGTTCGCCCCGATGTTCGGCATGTCCGACGAGGCCTACGCCAAGGTGATGACGGCCAACCTGAGACTGATGAAGAAGCTGGGCAGGGCCTGACGTGGTGGGCAAGCACGAGAGCTTTGACTACGACGTCCTGGTCATCGGGTCCGGCTTCGGCGGCTCGGTCACGGCGCTGCGGTTGACCGAGAAGGGCTACCGCGTCGGCGTGCTCGAGGCGGGTGCGCGGTTCGAGGACGGTGACCTGCCGAACACCTCGTTCGAGGTCAAGAAGTACATCTTCGCGCCGGCGGCAGGGTGCTACGGCATCCAGCGCATCGACATGGTCAAGGACTGCATGATCGTTGCCGGCGCGGGCGTCGGCGGAGGCTCGCTGGTCTACGCCAACACGCTCTACGAGCCACTGGACGCCTTCTACCAGGACCCGTCCTGGTCACACATCACGGACTGGAAGGCCGAGCTGGCGCCCTACTACGACCAGGCCAAGCGGATGCTGGGCGTGGTCGAGAACCCCTTGCGCACGCCTTCCGACGAGGTGATGGAGCAGGTCGCCAAGGACATGGGTGTCGGTGAGACGTTCCACCCCACGCCGGTCGGGGTGTTCTTCGGCGGCCCCGGTCAGTCTCCCGACGACTCGGTCGCGGACCCCTACTTCGGTGGCGCCGGACCGGACCGCAACCCGTGCCGCAACTGCGGCGAGTGCATGACAGGCTGCCGACACAACGCCAAGAACACGCTGGTGAAGAACTACCTCTACCTGGCCGAGCAGGCTGGCGCGGTCATCCACCCGCTCACCACAGTCACCAAGGTCGCGCCACTTGCGGGTGGCGGCTACCAGGTGGACACCAGATGGACCAAGGCCAAGCTCTCGCGGCGCACCGCGGTCAAGACGATCACCGCCGAGCAGGTGGTGTTCTCGGCGGCCTCGCTCGGCACCCAGAAGCTGCTGCACAAGCTGAAGGGGGAGGGCGACCTGCCGCAGATCTCCGACCGGCTTGGCGTGCTGACCCGGACCAACTCCGAAGCAATCCTCGGTGCCCTGGCTCCTGATCTGAGCACCGACTACACCGAGGGAGTCGCGATCACCTCTTCGTGGCACCCCGACGAACACACCCACATCGAGCCGGTCCGCTACGGCCGGGGCAGCAACTTCATGGCGCTGATGCAGACCGTGCTGGCCGACGACACCGGCACGGAGTCACGCTGGCGCACCTGGCTGCGCGAGATGTGGTCCCAGCGTCGGCACGTCATCGACCTCTACGACATGAAGCACTGGTCCGAGCGCACTGTCATCGCCTTGGTGATGCAGACCCTGGACAACTCGATCACCACGGTGGGCAAGAAGACGCCGTTCGGGTGGCGGATGAGCTCCAAGCAGGGTCACGGCGAGCCGAACCCGACGTACATCCCCATCGCCTACGAGGCCGTGCGCCGGATGGCCGACGTCATGGGCGGCACCCCTGGAGGCAACATCGGGGAGCCCCTCAACGCCCCGTTGACCGCCCACTTCATCGGCGGCTGCACGATCGGCGACTCACCCGAGACGGGCGTGGTGGACCCCTACCAGCGGATGTACGGTCACCCCGGCCTGCACGTGGTGGACGGCTCCGCGATCTCGGCCAACCTGGGCGTGAACCCCTCGCTGACGATCACCGCCCAAGCCGAGCGAGCCATGTCGTTCTGGCCCAACAAGGGCGAGGCCGACCCGCGCCCGGCACTCGGCGCGGAGTACGCCCGGCTGGCCCCGGTCCAGCCCAGTTCTCCGGTCGTCCCGGAGCACGCAGTCGGGGCGTTGCGGCTCCCCATCGTCGGGGTCTCCTGAGCGACAGAATCTTCGAAGAAACGCCGTAACCCTCCGTAACTCGCCGCTCCGGGGGTCGTTTTACCGTCGGACCCGGCAAATTCATGCTCCCTCCCGAAGGACCGGGTCCCGTCCTGGCAACAAGTCCATCAGTTGCTGGACATATCAGGGCCCGGCCACCCTCCCTCCCCGGCCGGGCCCTGATTCATTTCCTGGAGTACGGCGGTCGGAGAGCCAGGGCGAGGTGCAGCGCGAGGCGCCACTGGACCCCCGATACGATCGGCCCGTGTCGGACCATGATCTCGTCCTCGTCGTCGACTTCGGGGCGCAGTACGCACAGCTGATCGCCCGGCGCGTGCGTGAGGCTCGCGTGTACTCCGAGATCGTGCCGCACACGATGCCCGTCGCCGAGATGCTGGCGCGTCAGCCGAAGGCGATCATCCTGTCCGGCGGTCCGTCCTCGGTATACGCCGACGGCGCACCCGGCATCGACAACACGCTCTTCGACGCCGACGTGCCGGTCTTCGGCATGTGTTACGGCTTCCAGCTGATGGCGCAGGGGATGGGCGGTCAGGTCGCCGAGACCGGCGCCCGCGAATACGGCCGCACGCCGGTTTCGGTCTCCCGGCCCGGCACCTTGCTGGCCGAGATCCCGGCCGAGCACACGGTCTGGATGTCCCACGGCGATGCGGTGACCGCAGCACCCCCCGACTTCACCGTCCTCGCCTCGACCACCGGCACGCCGGTGGCCGCCTTCGAGTCGCTCGAACGCCGGATGGCCGGCGTCCAGTGGCATCCCGAGGTGATGCACACCGAGCACGGTCAGAAGGTGCTCGAGCACTACCTGCTCCAGATCGCCGGCTGCCGTCCGACCTGGACCATGGTCAACATCGTCGAGGAGCAGATCGAGGCGATCCGCGCCCAGATCGGCGACCGGGGCCAGGCCATTTGCGGTCTCTCCGGTGGCGTGGACTCGGCCGTCGCGGCGGCGATCGTGCAACGCGCCATCGGCGACCGGCTGACCTGTGTCTACGTCGACCACGGGCTGATGCGGCAGGGCGAGACCGAGCAGGTCGAGCGCGACTTCGTGGCCGCGACCGGTGTGGACCTGAAGGTGGTCGACGCGGAGAAGCAGTTCCTCGACGCACTGGCCGGGGTCTCCGACCCCGAGCAGAAGCGCAAGGTCATCGGCCGCGAGTTCATCCGGGTCTTCGAGGCTGCGGAGGCGGAAGTGCTCGCCGACGCAGTCACCGGTGAGGACGGCGACAAAGTGGCCTTTCTGGTGCAGGGCACCCTCTACCCCGACGTGGTGGAGTCCGGCGGCGGCGCCGGCACCTCCACCATCAAGTCGCACCACAACGTCGGCGGCCTACCCGACGACCTCGAGTTCGAGCTGGTCGAGCCGCTGCGCACGCTGTTCAAGGACGAGGTGCGGCTGGTCGGCGAGCAGCTCGGCCTACCTGCCGAGATCGTCTGGCGCCAGCCGTTCCCCGGCCCGGGCCTGGGCATCCGGATCATCGGGGAGGTCACCCGCGAGCGGCTCGACATCCTGCGCGAGGCCGACGCCATCGCCCGCGACGAGCTCACCAGAGCCGGTCTGGACCGCGACATCTGGCAGATGCCGGTGGTCCTGCTCGCCGACGTACGCTCCGTCGGCGTTCAGGGCGACGGCCGTACCTATGGCCATCCGGTGGTGCTCCGACCGGTCACCAGCGAAGACGCCATGACCGCCGACTGGGCCCGGCTGCCCTACGACGTCATGGAGCGGATCTCCACCCGGATCACCAACGAGGTGCGCGAGATCAACCGGGTCACCGTCGACATCACCTCGAAGCCGCCCGGCACCATTGAGTGGGAGTAGGTTCTCGCTCACCGGCTTGTGAGCTCCGTCCCCCTTATCGACCTCGCGAGTCGGCAGCCTTGGTCAGTCGAAATATTGACTCCGCGGACGTGGCCGGTCTGAACTCCTACTCTTCGGGGATGACGCCCCTTCGAAGTGCACTGGCCCTCACTGCGGCCAGTGCCATGGCAGCGACCACCCTGCTGCTGGTACCGACCGCCTCCGTCGCAGCCGCCAAGCCGACGACGTACCACCAGTCGGACTCGGGTGATCGGGTGCGGGTCTCGAAGGGCGACACCATCCGCGTCGTGCTCAAGGCACCATCCGGCACCGGTTACAGCTGGCGGGCGACCAAGAGCTCGACCAAGGTTTACAAGGTGGTGAGCCGCAGGGAGTCACCTATTCGTGGCGGCGACTCCACCGAACCGTTGCCGGGAGCGCCCAGTCGGGTCGTCTTCAAGCTGCGCGCGACCCGGGCCGGGACCGCCACCTTCCAGGCCCAGCTGCGCAGGAGCTTCGGCCCGGACCGAGTGGCGCGCAGGTTCTCGCTCACTCTCAAGGTCGTCGGATCCTGACCGATCGGGTCTGATCACCCGACCGAGCATCAGGTGGACGCGAGCGGCTCGATCACTTCGCGCGCGAACCGCTCCATCCCGTCCAGCTTCTGCGCGAGGGTGGCGTCAACGCCGTGGTAGTACGCCCACGGCATGGTCCAGGTCTCGGTGATGCCGGCCGCCTCGGCGGCAGCGAAGTGCTCCGGCAGGAACGCGTCGGAGAGTGCGGTGATGATCGCGAAGTCACCGGTCGCACCGGCTTCCGCGCGGATCTCGCGAAGGCGGGTCGCGTGGCGGGTGGCTTCCTCGATCGTGTAGATGTCGCCGACCCAGCCGTCGTGCCGGGCGGCGCGGGCAAAGGCGATCTCGGACAGGCCACCGATGTAGATCGGGATCGGCTCGGACGGCGACGGGTTCATCATCAGTCGAGGTGCGGAGTAGAACTCACCCTCGAACTCGGTCCAACCCGGCTCCCAGAGTGCCTTCATCAGGGCGATGCCCTCGTCGGTCCGTCTTCCGCGCGTCGAGAAGTCCTGGCCGAGCAGCTCGAACTCCTCGCGACACCAACCGATGCCCACACCCAACGAGATCCGGTTGGCGGAGAGGACCGCGGCCGTCCCCACGGACTTGGCCACCTGGAAGGGGTTGCGGAGGGCGGCCACGTAGATGCTGTTGAAGAACCGCACTCGCGTCGTCACCGCGGCGAGGGCGCCGATCAGCACCCAGGTGTCCGGCCAGTCAGCATCCAGGTCCCAGCGACGTTGGCCATCCGGCGTATAGGGATACGGCGTCGCCAACTCCTCCAGGTCGACGACGTGGTCCGGCACCGAGATGGCGTGGTAGCCGAGGTCGTCGGCCGCCTTGGCGAGCGGGATCAGCTGCTCGGTTGGTTGGAAAGCGGTGACGATGGAGAAGTGCACTCGGTCAATCTAGAACATGTTCTTGTTTCACCGTTGAGCGCGCTAGCTGAAGATGCTGTAGCCGCCCGGTCCCACCGCGAAGCCCACGATGATCAAGACGATGCCCCAGAGCATCTGCCCCTTGAAGAGCTGAAAAATGCCTGCGATGACCAAGATGACGGCGAGGATCCAGAGGATGAACATCGGGTCCGGTGCCCCGAGGTCTCGATTGCATGCGCCC
>CAWCGY010000004.1:0-84050 GCA_963795155.1 uncultured Actinomycetota bacterium
CCAGCGGGCCGCACTTCTCGCCGGCACCCCCCGCAACGCGATCGTCGCCTGTTGGCACCGGTTCGAGCAGCAGGCGATGTCGATCGGAATGGCCCGCGAGCCCTGGGAGACGTCCTCGGAGTTCACCCTGCGGCTGCTGGACCTGGTCGAGGCGGAACCCGAGGCGGTGGCGCAGCTGGCGGCCCTCTACCGCGAGGCCAGGTTCTCCGACCATGCGCTGAGCGAGGACACCCGTCATCGGGCGGGCTCGTCCTTGGACCGGATCCACGGCTCGTTGGCAGCGCGACGGTGAGTCACCAGCGGTGGTGGTGGCGGGCGGGTCTGGTCGGGGTCGCCTGGGCAGGCTTCCTGGTGGCCGGGATTCGGCTCGAGCTCGACCCGCATCCCGGCCGGCTGCTGCTCGTGGTCACCCTGGTGGCAGCGGTCGCGGGGATGCTGGTCGACAGTGCGATCGACCCGGCACCCCAGTGGCACCTCGAGCACACCGACCGCGACGACTGGCGCGGTCACGACAGCCGTACCGCCTTCTACGTACGGATGCTGGAGAGCCACCTGACGGCGCGCGACGCCGATCCCGCTCTCCGCGATCGGCTGATCCGGCTCGCCGAGGCGAGGGACGCGATGATCGAGCCCCCGACCCGGCTGAGTCGCGAGGAGATCGACGAGTGGATCGGGAGGATCGAGCGACTGTGACGACGATGAGCGTGACCGACAGCTCCGAGCTGGCGGGGCGGGTGCTGGCCGAGGTGGAGCGGGCAGTGGTGGGGAAGACGCAGGCGCTCACGCTGGTGCTGGCCACCATCCTGGCGAAGGGTCACGTGCTGATCGAGGACTTTCCCGGGCTGGGTAAGACGCTGGCGGCGCGGTCGTTCGCCCAGGCGCTCGGACTGGACTTCGCGCGGGCCCAGTTCACGCCCGACCTGCTGCCCTCAGACCTGACCGGTTCGTTCATCTACCAGCAGAAGCAGGAAGAGTTCGCGTTCCGTCGCGGTCCGATCTTCACCGGGCTGCTGCTGGCCGACGAGATCAACCGCACCCCACCGAAGACCCAGTCCGCGCTGCTCGAGGCGATGCAGGAGCACCAGGTCACCGTGGAGGGCGAGACCTTCGCGCTCCCCGAGCCCTTCTGCGTGCTGGCCACCGCCAACCCCATCGAGTACGAAGGCACCTACCCGTTGCCGGAGGCGCAGCTCGACCGGTTCCTGACCCGCGTCGGCTTCGGCTACCCCACCGCCGACGAGGAGTACGACGTCCTGGTGCGTCGCGTGGCTCGAGGACGAGAGGAGATCACCCTCGAGCAGGTGACGGACGTTGGGGAGGTGCTCGCGATGCAGGCGGCGGTGGAGACCGTTCGCCTCGACGAGAGCGTCGGCCGCTACTGCGTCGACCTGGTTGCCGCCACCCGCGCTCACCGCCAGGCACTGACCGGAGCCTCGCCGCGCGGCTCGCTCGGGCTGGTGCTCGTGGCCCGCGCGTTCGCGGTGATCCGCGGGCGCGACTACGTGATCCCCGAGGACGTCAAGGCCGTCGCCCGGGCGGTGCTCGGCCATCGCATCACCATCCGGCCCGAGCTGTGGATGACCGAGGCCAGCGGCCGCGGCATCGTGGACGACGTGCTGTCACTGGTGCCGACGCCGCCCACCCTCGAGCGCAGATGATCGAGCCGGAGAAGGCAGGCAAGTGGCGGGCCACCGGGGCCCTGGCCCGGTCGGTCGTCGTCGGTGGTGCCGGTGTGGGTGGGGCGATCTTGCTGGGGGAGCCGGGTCTGGCGGTCCTGGTCGCGCCGGTCCTGGTCACCGCGACCATGGGGTTGCTGGGCCGGCCCACGGGGGCTGCGTCGGTCACCAACCGGCTCGACCACCTCTACCTCCACGAGGGGCAGGGAACCACCTCGCGCCTGGTGATCAGCGGTGGCCACGACGTCGAACAGGTCACCCGCGTGATGGACCGGGCTCCGCACATCGCTTGCCATCCGTCCGAGGGGCGGCTGAGTCGGCTGTTGCTCGACGAGCCACCGGACATCGAGATCAGCCCGCGGCGTTGGGGTCGCCGGACCCTCGGCAACGAGATGGTGGCGCTGCACTCGTCCTGGGCGGGCTACCGATGGGGGCCGGCGTCGCTTCTCGGCAACGAGCTGCGGGTGCTGCCGGCCACGCCGCCGTACTCCTCCCGCGCCGAGGCACCACAACCGCGGGGGATCGTCGGCGCACACCGCTCGGTGCGACCCGGGTCCGGGACGGAGTTCTCTGGCATCCGTGCGTTCGGACCGGGCGACCGGCTGCGCCGGATCAACTGGCGGGTCTCGGCGCGGACCCAACAGCTCCACGTCACCACCACCCGCTCCGAGCAGGACACCGGGCTCCTGCTGGTGGTCGACGCCAGCTCCGACCACGGGCACTCCGGCGGCATCGATGGTGCTGCCAGCAGCCTCGATCGCACCATCCGAGCCGCCGCCGCGATTGCCGAGCACGCGATCCGTCAGGGCGACCGCGTGTCCCTCCGCGTGGTCAGCGGTGACGGCGCCCAGGTCGGATTCGGCGCCGGCCGGCTCCATCTACGACGGATCCTCGGCACCCTGTCGGTGGTGCGGCCCAGCCAGCTGGGGGAGGGCTACGCCGCCCGCCTGCGCCTGCGGGCCACCGACGGCACGATGGTGGTGCTGCTCTCGCCGATGCTCGAGGACCACCTCGGCGCCGCTGCCATCACGCTCCTGCAGCGAAGGCTGCCGACCATGGTGGTCGACACGCTGCCACCCGACGCCGGACCGGCCTTCGCCGGCGACACCGATGCAGGGCTGGTCGACCTGGCGTGGCGGATGCGCCGACTCGAGCGGGAACAGCTGTTGGCCGGGCTGGCCGCTCGGGGCTGCCCGGTGGTGGCTTGGCGGGGCCCCGGCACGCTTGACGACGTGCTGGTGCGCCTCGCCCGTTACGCCGAGCAGCCGACGATGAGGCGACGATGATCGCCCTGCGGGTCACGATCGCGGCCGGTCCTCTCGTCGCGGTGCTGGCGTCCGGCCTCGACGGGGAGCTGCCACCGGTGTGGCTGGTCGCCGTGGTCGGGGCGTTCTCGGCCGCGCACGCGCTGCTGCCCGACTCCCAGCTGGGCGCGACCGCGGCGCTGCTGGTGCTCGGCTGGTGGGCGCTCGGACCCGTCGCGACGCTCCCGGCATCGCTGCTCCTGTCCGCTGCAGCGCTCCTGGCCGCGCACGTTTCTGCCGTGGTGGCGGCCTACGGTCCGCCCGAGCTGCCGCTCGACCCAGAGCTGCTGCGCACCTGGCTGCGTCGTGGCGTGCTGGCGCTGCTCGCTGCCCCGCTCGTCTGGGTCCTCGTCGCGGCGCTGGACGACCAGCCGGGGCCGGCCGGTGTCTGGGTGGCGGGGATGGTGGCCGTCACTGCCGCCGCGGTGGTGGCCAGCTCCGCGTTCGCGATCGGAGAGGAAGCGCAGCCGTGAGTGGCGTGGATGACTACGTCGAGGCCGTGCTGTCGTGTGTCGAACGGATCCCGTCGGGCCGGGTGACGACGTACGGCGCGATTGCCGACGTCATCGGCGGGGGTCCCCGCCAGGTGGGATCGGTGCTGGCCCGGCACGGGGGACCGGTGCCGTGGTGGCGAGTGGTGCGGGCCGACGGCTCGCTGCCCGCGTGCCACCTCGGCGAGGCACCGCGCCACTACACCGCGGAAGGGACCCCCCGCCGTCCGTCCGGGCGGCTCGACATGCCCGAAGCGTTCTGGGATCCCGACCCTCGGACCGAAGAGCGCCTCAGCGAAGACGGTCGAGGTACGCCGCCGCCAGCTTGAGGTTGACCAGACGGCGCTCCCAGGTGACGCCCACGACGGTCAGCAAAGTGCCGGCCAGTCCGATTGCCACCCACTGGGGCGTCTGCGCTGCGTACGGCGCCAGCTCGCGCAGCACGAGCACGCCACCGACAGCTGCGCCGATGACCAGAGGTGCGTTCCAGCGCAGCCGGCTGCCGAGCAGGACCAGGGTCAGACAGCCGCCCCCGAGCAGCGCCGCGCGCGAGGAGATCGGGTCGCCGAGGGTCCACAGCAGCGATGGTGTCGTTGCCAGGAGGAGTCCGGCCGTGAGCGCCCGACCGGTCGGGGTCCCGGGGTCGCGGTGCAGGCGTGTGCAGGCCGAGGGCGAGGAGCGCAAGGGCGGACGGCAGCGTGTAAGCCTCGGGTGTGCCGACACCGAGGTCGGCCAACCGGACCCAGGTGGCGGCAGCCAGCAGCGACCCACCGACCCAGCCGGCCCAGCGGCGGTCCTGGTGGATCAGCGCACTGCTGGTGACGAGCGCTCCGAGCAGCGTGAGGTGCAGCGCCAACGAGCCTGCTCCGTTCGCGGCCTCGGCGACGGCCACCGCGCTCGTCAGGCATGCCGTCATCGCGGCGGAGACCTCGACCTCCCTGCGGTGCAGGGCAACGGCCAGCAGGCCGACAACGAGGGTGGCCGGGACCCCGCGCAGGGCCTGGTCGACATCGGCCACCTGACAGCTCGACCAGAGCAGCCCGCCGATCGCAGCCGGCAGCACCAGCCCTGCGACGAGTGCTGTGGACCTTGACGCCGCGAGACGGAGAACTCCCGCGCAGCCGAGCACCAGTACTGCGGTCGTGAGGACGGTCAACGATGCGCTCGCGAGACCGACGCCGACCGCGACCCCGACGAGCAGGGCAGCCAGCGCGAGGTCACGACCGATCGCCGCCGCCGCGAGCACGAGGGTCGCTGTGACCACCGACCAGAGCGGTGCGGAGGTGTGCGTCAGGGAGACCACCGCAGACAGCGCCACCACCGCACCGGCCGGCCGCACCAGCACGCTCGACCCGAGCGGACCGATGACGAGCCAGGCCAGGGCGAGCAGTGCCAGCGCTGATGGCACCACGAGGACGGGGTGGACGATCGCGTCGGACGACAGCAACCGGGCATCTGCCGGAGCGGTGAACGGGGCGCCGACGTCGGCCACGTGGGAAGTCCCCTGCCCGACCATCGTCACCCAGGTGACGATCACCGGCAGCGAAGCGAATCCAGCCGGCAGTAGGGGCACGACCAGCCACCTGCGGGGGGCGCTGACGCCAGCCACGATGCCGGCGACCATGACTGCCACCGCGGTGGACGTCACGGCGGTCAAGCCCTCGTCGACGACCGGCAGGCAGGCCGTCGCCACCCCGAGCGAAGCGGCTGCTGCCAGGCACACACGCGCGACCTCGCCATCGAGGCGGACTGCGGCGATCGGCAACAGGAGCAGCACGCTCGCGGCGAGCAGGGCCCAACCCGCTCCACCAGCAGACCACAGAGCGGAGAGGCTCGGCCTTTCCAACGACTGCCCAAGGCCCGTGAGGGTCAGCGAGAGCCAGCACGGAGCAGCGCCGACCAGGGCGACCCACGGCAGCAGCGACAGTCGCTGCGACCGGCCGACGGCGGCAAGCATGGCGAAGGCGACGACGCCGAACGCAGAGACGAGCAGGGGGTGACCGACCAGCGACACTGCGGCGGCGTACGCCGTGAGCAGGCCGATGCCGGCCACCAGCTGAGGTGCGGCGAGCTGGCGCTGACCGGTCGACCAGACCAGAGCGGCAGCCAGCAGGGACAGGCCCACGAGCAGCGCCAGCTCGGACGCTGTGCGCTCGCCGAACCAACCCGCGTGGTCCGCTCCGACCAGGTCGAGGATCAACAGGCCGAAGGTCACGGTGCTCAGCGCCTCGCCGGCAACTCGCAGACCACGAGCGGTCAGCCAGTAGGCCAGACCGGCACCGGTGATCGTGAGGCCCGCGAGGACTGCTGTACGACCACTGACACGCTAGCCAAGACCAGGCGACCGCGAGGAAGATCACGGCTGCGACGAGCAGGCAGAGCGCGCCGAGACCGAGCAGGACCGCAGGCACCGAGGTGGGGCGGAGGCCAGTGCGTCGCGGGGAGTGGCGCGGGGCCACCGGGGGTGCCGGCACCGGGGATGTCGGGGCCACACTGAGCCGCAGCTGACCGAGCAGCTGATCGGCTCGGGAGAGCGTGCCGAAGAGCTCGGCCGTGAGCGGGTGGCGCAGCGGGAGCCGGCACGACGGGCAGGACGGCGGAGAGCCGAAGAGGTCGGCGGAGCAGTCCGGGCACCTGGAGGGGTCGGCGTAGCGGGTCATGGGTCCATTGACGCAGCCGACCAGCCGGCTCACCGCCGGTGAGGGGCTCAACTTGCCTGAGTACTCGTGCTCAGCTCGGCCAACCGGCTCAGGGCCTTCGGGAAGATCTCGGCGGGCGGGGTCACCAGGCCGGCGCCGACCTGGCCGACGCCAGCGAGCTTGCCGGCCATGCCGGTGTTGATCTGCGGCAGGATGGAGGTGCGACAGACCTTGGTGACGTCGATGCCGGTCGGGGTGCCCTGGAACTCCAGCACCGGGATCGACCACCGCGGGTTCTCGCCCAAGGTGATCTCGTGCATCCGGCGGGTGGTGGCGAGCGCGTCCGGCACCGAGCCGCCGACGAAGCGGACGATGGCGGGCGCGGTCGCCATCGCGAACCCGCCGATACCAGCTGTCTCGGTGATGGCACTGTCGCCGATGTCGGGGTTGGCGTCATCGGGGCCGAAGTCGCCGAAGTAGAGGCCGTCGACGGGTTGCGACGGTCCGGTGAACCACTCGTCACCGGTGCCAGCAGTCTGGATGCCGAAGTCGGTGCCGTTGCGCGCCATGGCGACCACCATGGTCGAGCCGGCGATGTCGCGGGCGGCATCGAGGGTGAGCTTGCAGGCCGGCATCCCCAGGTTGAGGAAGAAGTGGTCGTTGCCGCCGATGAAGCTGAGCGACGCGGCCACGTCGGCCGCGTCGGCGCCGGAGGCGACCATGGCCGGCGCGAGGTCGCGCAGCAGCATCAGCGTGCCGGCCCGGTTGCGGTTGTGGGCCTCGTCGCCCATCTGCAGCATCTGGGTGAGGATGCCGGTGATGTCCACCCCGCCGGCCGCGCGCACCGCGTGTTGCAGCAGCGGCGCCAGCACGGCACCCATCCAGCGCAGTCGTTCGATCACGTCGGGGGAGTAGGCGCCGTACCTGAGCACCTTGCCGAGCCCCTCGTTGAGCGTGCAGTAGGTACGCCGGCCGGTGGCCCGGTCCTCCAGGACCCACACCCACATGCTCGGTGTGGTGATGCCCGCCATCGGACCGACCGCCGAGTGGTGGTGGCAGGAGTCGAGGCTGACGTGGTCACCGCGCTCGAACAGCGGGGCTGCGTCATCGGGGTCGTCGACCAGTCCCTCGAGGACAGCCGCCCCCATCAACGCGCCGCGCATCGGACCGGATGCTCGGGCCCAGGTGATCGGTGGTCCGGCGTGCAGGAACTGCCCGCGCTCGAGGCCGAGCACCTCAGCCGCCGGTGCGACGTCGACGAGGTGGGCCGTCACGCCGAGCATGGCCTCGAGAGCCTGTTGGTTGGCCGCCTTGCGTCGGGGGTCGCCGGCGACGGCCGCGAGATCTGCCTCGGTGCCGGGCATCGGGGGGCGCCAGTCGACCCGCGTGACGTCGACTGCTTGGGCCTCTACTGCGGCAGCGAGCAGGTCGGTGCCGACGTTGACGACACTCATGTCGCGCTCCGGAGTAGTTCGATCGCGCGCCGGGTGGCGGCGGCGTTGGAGAGATACACCTCGGCCCCCGCGTCGGCCAGGGCCTGAACCTGACGCGAGAGTCCCTGCGGATCGGCATCGGTGCCCACCACCGTGATCACCACCGGCTTGCGGATCGTGGCGATGGCCGGCGCGAGCAGTGCGGCTGGATCGGGCTCGGCGCCGTGGCCGAGCACCACGTCGAGGAGCAGCACCGCGGTGTCGTCGTCGTCGGCAGCCTGGGCGAGGTGCTGGAGCCGGATCGTCGGGTCGACCATGGGATGGGCTCGTCCGGCTGTGTAGGCGTCGTCGCCGAAGTCGACGAACGTGTGGCCGGTGTCAGCGTCGACGGGTTCCTCGGCGATCAAGCGGGCCTCGGTCGCGAGGGTGCCGCCCACGAAGAGGCCACGGACCAAGCGCCCCCCTGTTGGCCGGGCGGCTGAGCCGACCACCGGCCACGCCGGCACGGGCACCCCGCGCGCGAGCAGGACGGACTCCGCTACCGAAGTGAGATCGGCGCCCGGGGTGCCGAGCATCACCATCTCCACCGGGGTGGACATCCCCTGCGCATGTCGGCGCACAGCTGCGTCCACGTCGCGGTGAGGGGGCTTGGAGATCACCAGCATGAGCTCGACGTCCGGATCGCTGTCCAGACGAGTCATGGCGGCCATGGTCGAGATGCCGCCGATCTGCTCGGACAGGTCACGACCACCCACGCCGAGCGCCTGGGCCACGCCGAGACCCGCGTGGTCCAGCAGCGCGAGCACCTGTTGGCAGCCGGTGCCAGAGGCCGCAACGATGCCGACCGGTCCAGGGCTGACCACGTTGGCGAAACCCAGTCCGACACCGTCGATGACAGCAGTGCCGCAGTCCGGCCCCATCACCAGCACCCCGCGCTCGGTTGCCGCCCGCTTGAGCGCAAGCTCCTGCTCGACGGGCACGTTGTCGCTGAAGATCATCACGTCGTGCCCGGCCTCGACCGCGTCCATGGCCTCGACCATCGCCGACGGCCCCGGCACGGAGATCAGGACGACCGCGTCCGGAACGCTGCGCAGGGCGGACCCGGTGGTGCGAGGCGGGAGCAGCTCGGTCGCGCCAACGGGACGTCGTGAGACGGAGGCCAGCGCGTGCTCCACCCCGGCCAGGGCGGCCGCCAGGTCGTCGGGGCCGTCGAGTCGCAGCGCCACGACCAGGTCGTTGGAGGTGGCCTCGGCAGGCACCTCAAAGCCCATGCCGGTCAGCACATCGATGTTGAGAGGGGTCGCCATCGCGACCTGGGCAGCCACCACTCCCGGCAGGTCCTGCACGGCTCGACTGGCCTGGAGCAGGCTCACGGAGTCGGCGTAGGCGCCCGACCGAACTTCGACGTGGAGGTGAGTCATGCGGCCAGCGCCCACCGCGCGCCCTCGAGCAGACCGGTGCCCGACGAGTGGCCGACCGCGCTGAGCGCGGTCTCGGCCGCCACCTGCCCGGGCGTGCCTAGGCAAGCAACGTACGCCGCGAACTCAGGGATCACCTCGCCACGGATGGCACAGTCGAGCAAGGTGGCCGAGAGCAGCGTGGTGCGTGGCAGCAGCCGCCGCACCGCAGCGTCGAGGTCGGGTGAGGGCACTCCCACCGCCCGGTGGATCGCCAGCCATCCGCAGAGCACGTCATCACCGTACGGCGTCAGCCCGTCGCCGCAACCCACGAGTTCGGACGGGTCTGGCGACACCTGGTCGGCCAGCTTCGCCTGCAGACGCGGGACACGGGTGGAGATGAGCCGACCGACCAGCAGTGGCAGGTCGTCCAGGTACAGCACTCCCGCCTCCAGCCGGCACGATTCGACCGCTGCCAGGCTCACCGAGCGTGACCTCAGCGCGCACGGCACCTGCGTCGCGCGAGCGGAGACGACTCCGATGGCCCAACCGTCGAGATCGACGTAGACGGCGTCAGTTCCCTGGTGCAGCACAGGCACGGACTGGTCGTCGGCGATCCTCAACTTCGCAGCGACGTGTTGCGGAGCGCTCACCGGCAATCCCGTCACTGGCACGGGCCAGACGCTACCCCCCGTTTGCGGCGTTCCTCCCGGCTGTGACGCCTCGGAGGGTGTCTCATATGACCAGTAGCTAGAGGCAGCGGCCGCACCGTCACAGGAGGTTCAGATGTCGATGTTCTCGTGGGAGAAGGTAGACCCGGCTCCAGGGGTCGCCGTCGCCCCCAACCAGCGGCTCAGCTGGGGCAAGACCACTGGTCTGGGCGCGCAGCACGTCATCGCGATGTTTGGGGCGACTTTCGTCTTCCCGGTCATCATGGGCTTGAACGCCAACCTAGCGATCATGATGAGCGGCATCGCCACGATCTGCTTCCTGCTGATCGTGAAGAACAAGGTGCCGAGCTATCTCGGCACGTCCGCCTCGTTCGTCGGTGGCGCCAGTGCGATCTATGCACAGCAGGGTGGTCCGGCCGACGTCACCGGTGCGATCCTGGTGTCCGGCGTGGTGCTGGTCCTCGTGGGTGTGGCCATCCACTTCATGGGTCCAGGGTCGGTCAACAAGGTGCTGCCCCCCGTGGTGACCGGTGGAGTCGTGATGCTGATCGGCTTCAACTTGGCGGGGGTGGCCACGGACGTCTACCTCCCCGCCGACCCGTGGATGGGCATGATCACGATGCTCGCCGTCATTCTGATGGCCGTTGGCCTGCGCGGGTTCCTCGGTCGAATCGCGATCTTCCTGGGGCTCGTCGTCGGCTATCTGCTCTCCTGGATCTTCGACCTGATCAACGTCGGCGGAGTTGCCGGTGACCGGGTCAACTGGGACACCGTGAAGAATGCTGACTGGTTCGGGTTCCCCGAGAAGACCGTGAGCGGCCTGATCGGCAACCAGAACGAGCTGGGCAACATGGCCGAGGTCGGTTGGCACCTGCCGTCGTTCTCCATCACCTTTGCCCTCCTCGCCATGCCGGCTGTGATCGCCCTCGTCGCCGAGAACATCGGCCACGTCAAGGCGGTCTCCGGCATGACCGGCACCGATCTCGACCCGGTCGTCGGCACGGCGGTTGCGGCTGACGGAGTCGGCACGGTGATTGCCTCGGCAGTTGGCGGCTCACCGACCACGACGTACGCCGAGAACATCGGGGTCATGGCCGCTACCCGGGTCTACTCCACGGCTGCCTACTACGTGGCCGCGGTGGTCGCGATCCTGCTCGGGTTCGTGCCCAAGTTCGGGGCGGTCATCTACGCAACCCCGGGCGGCGTCATCGCTGGGATCACGATCGTGCTCTACGGCATGATCGGGCTGCTGGGTGCGAAGATCTGGATCGAGAACCACGTCAACTTTGCGAACCCCGTGAACCTGGTGCCGATCGCGGCCGGGCTCATCGTCGGCATCGGGTTCGACACCAATGGCTTCTTCGAGGTCACCGACGACTTCCAGCTCGGCGGCATCGCCCTTGGCACGATCATCATCGTCGGCGGTTTCCACCTCGCTAAGTTGGTCGCTCCGCCGGACGCCGACGGGACGATGATGGCGGTCGGTAGCCCAGGAGCACACGAGGAGCCGTGAGCACGACATTGTGAAGCCTGCCCCCTTCGCCTACGTCCGCCCGGGTTCGCTGGCCGATGCTGTTACCGCATTGGCCGGCGACCCGGGCGCCAAGGTCCTGGCGGGCGGACAGTCGTTGGTGCCGCTGCTGTCGATGCGACTGGCCGCGCCCTCGACGCTGGTCGACATCAACGCGCTGCCCGACCTCGACTCCGTGACCGTCAGCGACGACGGGGTGCGGATCGGCGCGTTGGCCAGGCACTCCGACGTGCTCGCCTCCGACGACGTACGCCGGGTGCAACCGCTCGTCTCGCTGGCGCTGTCGCACGTCGCGCACGCAACGATCCGCAACCGCGGCACCACGGTGGGTTCGCTGGTGCACGCCGACTCGGCGGCGGAGATGCCGGTGGTGCTGACGCTGCTCGGCGGTTCACTCGACGTGACCGGCCCAGGTGGCACCCGGACGATCCCCGCCCCCGAGCTCTACATCGGGCCGCTCCAGAGCTCGCTCGCAGCCGACGAGATCGCGACCTCGGCGTTCTTCCCAGCGCTGGCCGCGGGCGGCCGGGTGGCGTTCGAGGAGGTGGCCCGCCGGCACGGCGACTACGCGCTGGTGGGCGTCGCTGCGGTGGCACACGGTGACTCGGTGCTGGCGGGTTACGTCTCGGTCAGCGACACTCCGGTGGTGGTGGACCTTTCGGGAGTGCCGGCCGATGAGGCGGGCACCGTCGCGCTCCAACAGCTCGACCCGGCCACCGACATCCACGCCACCGCGGCCTACCGGGCACAGCTGGTGCGAGTGCTGACAGCGCGGGTGTTGAGGGCGGTGACCGGTGGCTGAGGAGCGCCTCGACGTTCGGCTGCTCGTCAACGGCGTCGCCCACGATCTCCGGGTCCCGCCCCGACGGCTGCTCTCGGACGCGCTGCGCCACGACCTCGGGCTGACCGGCACCCACGTCGGCTGCGAGCACGGGGTCTGCGGTGCGTGCACGATCCTGGTCGACGGCCGACCGATGCGCTCGTGCCTGATGTTCGCGGTCTCGGCGACCGGGCTCGAGATCACCACGGTGGAGGGACTGACCGAAGCCGACGGATCGTTGAGCCCGGTGCAGCAGGCCTTCGCCGAATGTCACGGACTGCAGTGCGGCTTCTGCACGCCCGGGTTTCTGACCACGATCACGGCTGGTCTGCGCGACAATCCCCGACCCACCCATGACGAGGCCCGCGACATGATCGCCGGCAACCTCTGTCGCTGCACCGGCTACCAGAACATCGTGAAGGCCGTCGAGCGCGCAGCCGAGATCGGCGGCACCCGATGACCACGAAGCTGATGGGTCAAGGCGTCCAACGCACCGAGGACCAGCGGTTCCTCCGTGGGCACGGGAGGTACGTCGATGATGTGCGCGTCGCCCCGGAGACCCTGCACGCTGCTGTTCTCAGGTCGCCCCACGCCCATGCCCGGATCATCGACATCGACGTCGAGGCCGTGCTCGACCTCGAGGGTGTGCACGTCGTGTGGACCTACGACGACCTTGCCGACTTGGCCGCGCCGATGGCCGAACCGCTGCCGTTGTTGATCCCGCACCCCGACCTGACCCACGGTCGCACGCAGTACGCGCTGGCCAAGGACGAGGTCAACCACGTCGGCGAGGCGATCGCGTTCGTGGTCGCCGAGGACCGTTACATCGCCGAGGACGCCGTCGGCCTGATCCGGGTCAGCTATGAGTTCCTGCCGCCGGTCGTGGGCATCGAGGCAGCCAGAGCAGCCGATCGGCTGGTGCACGAGGACGTGCCGGGCAATGTCGGTGCCCGGATGGAGCAGAACACCGGCGACGTCGAGTCCGCGATCGCCTCCGCCCCACGCCGGCTCGAGCTCGACCTGACCATCGAACGCAGTGCTGCTACGCCGATGGAGGGCCGCGGCACGGTCGCCCGATGGGACGCCGACACCAACCGGCTGCAGGTCTGGTCGTCGACCCAGACCTCCACCGGGGTGCGGGCCGCCGTGGCGGTCAAGCTCGGTCTCGATCTCGGCCAGGTCGACGTGATCACGCCCGATGTGGGCGGCGGGTTCGGCGTGAAGATCAACCACCCGTGGCCCGAGGAGCTCCTGGTGCCGCTGGCTGCGCGCACCCTTGGCCGGACCGTCAAGTTCACCGAGGACCGCCGCGAGCACTTCATCTCCAGCGCTCACGAGCGCGGCCAGGTGCACCACATCGAGGTCGGCTTCGACGACGACGGCCGAATTCTCGGCTTGGACGTGATGTTCTGGCACGACCACGGTGCCTACACGCCGTACGGCTTGATCGTCCCGATCATCACCTCGACCCAGTTGCTCGGGCCCTACAAGCCGGCCGTCTACCGCGTCCGCTTCGAATCGCTCTACACGAACACCGTGATGGTCACGCCCTACCGAGGCGCCGGCCGGCCGCAGGGCTGCTATGCGATGGAACGCACCATGGACGCCATTGCGGCCGAGCTCGGTAAGGACCGGGCAGATGTGCGCGCTGCCAACTTCATCCAGCCCGACGAGTTCCCGTTTGCGCAGGGGTTGACCTTCCAGGACGGCCGCGACCTGACGTACGACTCGGGTGACTACCCGGCGTCACTTGAGAAGCTCAAGGCGTTGGTCGGGTGGGACGAGTTCCCGCAGTTCCAGGCAGAGATGGCCGCCGAGGGCCGCAGGGTCGGCATCGGTCTCGCCTGCTACGTCGAGGGCACCGGTGTGGGGCCTTACGAAGGCGCACACGTGCACATCGAGACCAGCGGCAAGGTCAAGGTCGCCACCGGGTTGACCACGCAGGGCCAGGGCCACGCGACGGTCTTCGCCCAGCTGGTGGCCGACGAGCTGGGCTGTCGCTTCGAGGACGTCGAGGTGATCACCGGTGACACCCGGCGGATGCCTTACGCCGTCGGCACGTTCGCCTCCCGGGCGGCGGTGATGAGCGGCTCGGCCATCCACCTGGCGACCAAGCGGACCAAGGAAAAGGTGCTGCGCATCGCCGCCGAGGCACTGGAAGCCTCCGAGGACGACCTGGAGATCGTCGATGGCGTCGTCTCGGTCAAGGGCTCACCGGGCTCGTCGATCGACCTCGGCACGGTGTCGGTCTTGTCCAACCCGCTGCGTTACGCCTTCGACGAGGCCTCCAAGGCGGCCACCCAGTTTCGGGTCGGCGACACCAGCGGGCCCCCCGTGGCCGACGATGACGAGCCCGGGCTCGAGGGACGCGACTTCTACTCACCTGAGCGGGCTACGTTCGCCTCCGGCATCCATGCGGTGATCGTCGAGACCGATCCGGAGACGGCCGAGATCACCATCCTCAAGTACGCCGTGGTCCACGACTGCGGCCGGTTGATCAACCCGATGATCGTCGAGGGACAGATCCACGGTGGAGTGGCCCAGGGCGTCGGCGGCGCGCTCTACGAGCGGATGGCCTATGACGAGTCGGGGCAGCTGCTCAACGCTTCGTTCATGGACTTCCTGATGCCCTACGTCACCGAGATCCCCGACGGCATCGACATCGATCACCTCGAGACCCCCTCGCCCCTCAACCCGCTCGGCATCAAGGGCGCCGGCGAGGCTGGGGTGATCCCGTCGTCAGCGGTGTTTGCAGCAGCGATCGAGGATGCCGAGAAGACCGACCGTCCTTCCTTGGTGATCAAGGCGATGCCGATCTCCCCTTCCGACCTCTTCCACTTGCGCGAGGAGCACGCATGAAGATCAGCGGCGACAACGTGGTGCCCTACCCCGTGGCGGTGGTCTGGGACGCGATCCTCGACCCGCGAGTGCTCGTGCGCACCATCCCGGGCTGCGAGCGGCTCGAGACCACGGGTGACAACCGCTACGCCATGACCGTGACCGCCGGGGTGGCGGCGATCAAGGGCACCTACGACGGGTCGTGCACGCTCTCCGACCTCCAGGAGCACACGTCCCTCGTGATGCGGCTGCAGGGCGCGGGCGCACCGGGCACCGTCGACGCGACCGTTGACGTGGCGTTCGAGGACCTAGGCACCGAGGGCACCCGGATCTCCTATGACGCCGACGCGGTCGTCGGCGGCATGGTTGGCGGCGTCGGCCAGCGGATGCTCGCGTCGGTCTCCAAGCGAATGGCCGGCGAGTTCTTCGGCAACGTCGGCAACGCGATCGGCTCACCCCAGACGCTGTCGACGAGCCCGACCGGTTCGGCCACCCCCGACGCACCGGGCGTCTTCACCGCTCCGACCCGGTCGGCCTCGGCCGGACTCGGCAACGACTTCATGAAGGGGATCGCCGTCGGCGCGGGACTGGTCCTCCTGGGCGTGATCGCCGGCTCGGTCTTCGGCCGCCGTCGATGAGGGTGGGGGTGGCCGGGCTGGGGCGGATCGGGCCGTTCCACGCGCGCACCCTGGCCGGGCTCGGCCACCAGGTGGTGGTCACCGACCTCCGGTCGGACCTGGCGGCCTCGACCGCCGGCGAGTACGGCTACCGGGTGGCCGACGACCTACCGACCTTGCTGGGTGAGATCGACGCCCTGGTGATCGCCACCGACACCTCGTCGCACGCAGCGCTGCTGGCGACGGCGGTGGCAGCGGGCGTCCCCACCTTCTGCGAGAAGCCGGCGGCGGTCACGCTCGAGGAGACCATCGACCTGGTCGCCCTGGTTGAGGGGAGTGGTGTGCCGGTGCAGATCGGTTTCCAGCGCAGGTCCGACGTCGGCTACCAGCGGGCGCGGGAGGCAGTTGCTTCGGGCGAGCTGGGGTTTGTGCACTCGGTACGCTCCACGACGCACGACCAGTCGCCACCGCACCCGGACTACCTGCCGACCAGCGGCGGCATCTTCCGCGACTGCAGCATCCACGACTTCGACGTGATCCGGTTCGTCACCGGCCGCGAGGTCAGCGAGGTGTACGCCGTCGGTGCCAACAAGGGCGCCGACTTCTTCGCCGAGGCCGGTGACGCCGACACCGGCGCCGCGCTGCTGACGCTCGACGACGGCACCCTGGCCATCGTGACCGCAACCCGCTACAACGGCGCGGGGCACGACGTGCGGCTCGAGGTGCTCGGGTCAGAGGGGTCGATCGGCGTCGGCTACGACGACTCGCTCGCGATCACCTCAGCCGAGCCTGGAGTCGACTATCCACGGGGGCCGCGGGTGTCGACATTCCTGGAACGGTTCGGGCCGGCGTACCAGGCCGAGATGGTGGCGTTCTGCGACGTGGTGACCGGCGCACCGACGCCTTGCCCGATCGCGGACGCGCTGGCGGCGTTCCGGATCGCGGAAGCCGCGCAGCGCAGCTGGGAGTCCGGCTCGTCGGTGGCGCTGGCGGACGTCGCGTCGTGAGCCAGCTGTCGGTCGAGTCCTCTGCGCGCGAAATGGCAGCAGCAGTAGTCGATGGCCACATCTCGGCACGGGAGCTGCTCGAGCTGCACCTCCAGCGGATCGACGAACGCAACGGCGACCTCAACGCAATCGTCGCGTTGGATGTCGACCGGGCCCGCGCGGGAGCTGCTGCGGCCGACGAGCACCTCGCGTCAGGGGCCCCGCTCGGCCCGCTCCACGGGCTGCCGTTCGCGGTCAAGGACACCCATGCCGTCGCGGGTTGGCGGACGACGTACGGCTCGCCCATCTTCGCCTCTCACGTGCCGACCGCCGATGAGTTGCTCGTCGAACGCATCCGTCGGGCTGGCGTAGTGCTGCTCGGCAAGACCAACACCCCAGAATTCGCCGCCGGCTCGCACACCTTCAACCGGGTCTACGGCACCACTCGCAACCCGGTTGACCGCACGCGCTCGGCCGGCGGGTCCAGCGGAGGGGCGGCCGCCGCGCTGGCCTCCGGGATGGTGCCCTTGGCCGATGGCTCCGACATGGGCGGCTCGCTGCGCAACCCGGCATCCTTCTGCGGGGTGGTCGGCCTGCGTCCTTCGCTCGGTCGGGTGCCGGAGTGGCCGCACTACAACCAGTGGGAGACGACCTCGGTCGGGGGTCCGATGGCTCGCAACGTCGAGGACGTTGCTCTCCTGCTCTCAGTGCTGGCCGGCCCCGACCCTCGTGCTCCGCTCGCTCTCGGCGAGCCGGGGTCTGCCTTCGCTCCTCCGCTCTCCGGCGCCCTCCGCGGGCTGCGGGTGGCTTGGTCGCTTGATCTCGGCGGGGCGTTCCAGGTCGATCCCGAGGTCGCGCGCGTGGTCGAGGAAGCCGGACGCCTGGTCGCGCGATCGGGGGCGAAGGTGTTCGGTGCCTGCCCCGACCTCGCGTTGGCGGACGACACCTTCCGCACGCTGCGCGCCTGGCACTTCCAGGCCAAGTACGGGTCGCTTCTGGCCGAGCACCCGACCGCCTTCAAGCAGTCGCTCGCCGACAACATCCGCGCCGGCCGGGACCTGACCGGCGCCGACGTGGCACGCGCCTACGCACAGCGCACCATCCTCACCGAGCGGATGCGCACCTTCTTCGAGTCTTACGACGTGCTGATGCTGCCCGTCTCCCAGGTGCCACCCTTCCCCGCCGACCAGGAGTTCCCGACGTCCATCAACGGTGTCGTCATGGAGTCCTACCTCGATTGGATGCGATCGGCGTTCTTCATCTCGGTCACCGGCTGCCCGGCGATCTCTGTGCCCGCCGGCTTCACTTCCGACGGTCTCCCCGTCGGCGTCCAGATCGTGGCACCTCATGGTGGTGACCGGAGGTTGCTCGAGGCTGCTGCTGGGTTCGAGGCGGCTCGGGGCTGACGGTGGTTTCGAGGCTCGCGGGCTCGCACCTCAACCTTCGTCGGGAGGGTTAGCGACGAGCCTGGAAACCCTGTGGAGTAAGGGGAAACCCTGTCCATGACTGTCCGTGACTGTCGGTGGTGGGTGCTTGGATTGTTCTATGTCCATCACCGCAGTCGAGACCGGTTCGGCCACCACGGCCGGGGTGCTTGCGGTGTTGCGCGGTGGCAAGGCCGATCGGGACGCGGCCGACGTTGTGATGGTGAGGGCGACGGTTGACTGGGCGGTCCTGAACGAGGTCGAGGCCGATGACTGGTATGCCAACTACGGTCAGGCCATCGGCGACCGTGGTGTTCCGCTGGCTGGTGCGGGGGCGCCGTTGGTCTCGGAGTTCGCGGCGATGGAGTATGCCGCGGTCCTGGGGATGTCCACTGATGCTGGGAAGGCCTATATCGGGCGGGCGCTGGAGCTGCGCTACCGACTTCCGAGGCTCTGGGACCGGGTGGTCGCTGGGGAGCTGTCGGTGTGGCGGGCGGGTCGGATCGCCGACCACACCATCTCCCTGCCGTGAGGCTGGTGCCGCGCATGTCGATCGGCATCTGGCTCCGGTGGCGCGTTCGTGTTCGTGGGCGCAGCTGGACCGACTTGTCGAGGAAGCGATGGTGCGGTTCGACCCCGAGGCTGCGGAGGCCCGACGCCGCGAGGCCGCCGAACGGCGGCATTTCGACCTCCATGTCGACCAGGTCACCTACGACGGCACCGTCCACGTCGATGGCGAGCTGGACCTGGCCGACGCTCTGGATCTTGAGGACGCGATCCGCGCCGGTGCGCGACAGCTCGCAGCCTGTGGGAACACCGAGTCGCTGGACGTGCGCCGCTCGATCGCGGCCGGTGACCTGGCCCGTAGACAGCTCGCCCTGGACTTCGACACCACCGAAGCCAGTACGGGGTCGGGTCGGTCGGTGGTGCTCTACGCCCACCTCGGTCAGGGGCCAGTGGCCCGGTGCGGGAACACCAGGTCCCCGATCAGCGTGGAACAGATCCAGGGCTGGTGCGCCGATGCGACCCAGGTGATCGTGAAGCCGGTGATCGACCTGGCCGAACGGATCCATGTCGAGGCCTACGAAACACCGGACCGGCTCAAAGAGCAGAACGGACTGGTCGCCGTGCACTGCGTGTTCCCCTACTGCACCCGACCAGCGCAGCGGTGCGACACCGACCATGTCGTCGCCTACGCCGACGGCGGATCGACCAGCTCCGGACAACACTGCGCCGCTGTGTCGACGCCACCACCGCGCCAAGACCCACAGTCCGTGGACCTACACCGTCCTCGCACGCGGCGCCTACCTCTGGACCACCCCCAACGGCGTCCAGCTCATCCGCGACCACACCGGCACCCACCCACTCACCGCCGAACCCTGACCACCCAGCCCCACACCCCGGCCAGACAACACCGGTCGGGTCAGTGGCGTGTCTGCGACGTCGAAATCAATCGTCCCAAGGTTCCCCATCGGCGACGATGAGAGGCATGCGGCTCCTGGTGATCTTCGGTCCGCCCGCCGTAGGCAAGATGACGGTGGGTCGGGAGGTCGCTGCGCGCAGTGACTTCCGGTTGTTCCACGACCACGCTGTCATCGAGCCGCTGCTAGAGGTCTTCGACCACGGCACGCAGGCCTTCGACACGCTGCTGCACGAGTTCCGGATCCGAGTGGTCGAGGAGGCGGCGAGGTGTGGGACAGACCTGGTCTCGACGTTCGTGCTGGGGCCTTGAGCTTGCTGACGACGCCGCCCTCGTCAGTCGCTACATCGCGCCTTACTTGGTCGTGGGAGGTGAGGTGGCGTTCGTGGAGCTGTACGCCGGTCTCGAGACCGAGACTCGAGCGCAACAGAACGGAGCAACGACTGGAGGCGAAGAAGTCCAAGCGCGACGTTACGTGGTCTGACGGCAACGTCCGGGAGCTGGAGCAGCACGTTCTGAACTCGAGCGCTGGCAGCGCGACACTCGCCGATGAGTTGCTGGGTCGGCATCGACACCTACGGCTCGACAACACCGACCTGCTCCCTGGCCAGGCGGCCGAGCAGATTCTCGTCTGGCTCGGCGGCTGACCTCGGCGATCAGGACTCGAAGACCCGGTTGCCGAGCCGAAGGGTGGACTCCCAGGTCTCGCCGCCGGTCTGGTAGCAGAACTTGCCCTCGGGCGACTCGTCGCAGACGTCTTCGGTCGGCGTCGGGGGCGGCATGTCGATGTCGTGCTCGAGCGACGTGCACTCACCGGTCGACGTGCTGCAGGTGGTCACCTTGTCCTCGCTCACCCTGAACAAGCCGCCTCCCGGAGTCCAGCCGTACTCGTACGCCGCGCCCTGGAGGGTGACGTGCGACCCGGTCGCGACGTCGTAGACCTCGAAAGAGGATGGTGCGTCGTCGGACTCGAGCGTGAGCTCGGCGTAGCGACCGTCGGGGGACAGCTCGAAGTAGCCGTAGCCGTCGACCGGAGCGGTCAGCAGCGTCTCGCCGGTGGCCACATCGATGATGGAGACTTGGTCGTTGCCGTAGGTGGTCTTCCGGCCGGCGACAACCTCGGGCATCCGACCCGGCTCGACGAGGTTGGTCTGGGTGACCTCACCGCTGCGCCAGTCGACGGCGTACGCCGCCGGGCTGGTGCCGACGTAGACGGTGTCACCATCGAGGCTCACCGGCGGTGGCATCCAGGCGTCGCGGTCGAACGGGCCGGGATCGACGCTCGGCGGCCTCGGAGTCGTCGCGCAGGTCGCGGACGACGACGTCGACGCCGGCCTCGGTCTCTTCGGCGTAGGCCAGGTAGGGCTGGGTGGCGTCGGTCGAGTGCACGGTCTCCTCGGTGGTGACGCCGATGCGGTCGACGGTGCCGTCCGGCCGGACCAGCGAGAAGCGCTGTGGACCGCCACCGTCGCTCCAGTTGTTGTCGCCGTGGCGCACCAGCACCCCTCAGAGGTGTAGTAGAGCGACTTGATCGCCATGTCGTCGATGAGGGCTTGGTGCTCGGCATCGTTGAAGTAGACGGTGCTGCCGATCGAGAAGATCGCCGAGGAGTCGAAGGCCGCGGCCGGCTCGATCTTGGCACCGTCGTCGTCCCCACCGAGTGCGTTGACGCCCAGAGCGGCACCGCCGATGACGGCCAGGACCGCGGTCGCGGCTACGCCTGCGACCAAGCGACGACGGCGACGCATGCTTCGGCCGAGGGACAGGGCGGTGCCGGCGTCGGGGACGGGTAGGTCGAGCCGGTCGGCCTCGTCGTGGAGCAGGTGGGCAAGTCGTTCAGTCATGGGTGACTCCTAGTTCTAGCGGGATCACGGTGTCTCCGAGGAGGCCGCGGAGTCTGCTGAGGGCATCAAAGGTCTGGCTCTTGACCGTGCCGCTCGAGCAGCCGAGCGCCTCGGCCGTCTGGCTGACGCTGAGATCGTCGTAGTAGCGGAGCACGATCACGGCGCGTTGGCGCGGTGGCAGTTGAGCCAGGGCAGCGAACAACGCCGGCCGGTCGGACGGATCCGTCTCGTGTTGCTGGTCCGGCAGCGTGGCGGTCGGTCGTTCGTTGCGCCACGACTTCTTGCGGAACCACGATGCCGCGGTGTTCACCAGCACCGCCCGGGCGTACGCCGGGGCGGCCTGGACGTCGCGCACCTTGGACCAGGACGCGTAGGTCTTGGCAAGCGTGGTCTGCACGAGATCCTCGGCCTCGGACCGGTCGCCCAGCATCAGGTAAGCGGTCCGGTGCAGCGAAGCCCAGGACGCGTGCACGAACTCGGTGAACTCCCCGTCGGAGGGTGATCGTGGCATCGGCGGCTCCCTTGCTGGTCACCCTCACAGATGCCACGGACCGGCGCAAACGGTTGGGTCGTCCCCATCTGGCAGTTCCAGTGCTCGTTGAAGTGACTGACAGAGTGAGCACGTGCGCTATTCCCCGGGCCGGGTCCTGCTCCTCTTCGCCGGGTGCATCGTGCTGGGGGTCGGCGTCGCGATGTTGTTGACCGCCGATCTTGGATCTGACGGTTACTCGACGCTGGTGAACGGCACCTCGATCGCGCTCGGCATCGAGTTCGTGGTGGCCAACTTCGTCATCAGCGTGCTCTTCCTGGTGATGGCCGCGGCCCGACGCGTCTACCCCGGTCTCGGGACCCTGGTCCAGGTACTGGTCGTCGGTGGCACCGTGTCGCTGCTGCTCGAGCTGCTGGAGACTCCCGACGCGCTGGCGGCACGGATTGCGCTGCTCGTCGTTGCCTTCCCGGTGCTCGCCGTCGGGATCGCGGCGTACCTGGGCAGCCAGACCGGTGCCGGACCGGCCGAGGCAGCGGCGCTGGCCTGGGACCCGCCGGTGCCGTTCAAGTGGAGCTACAGCCTGGTCCAAGGTGGTGGCGCACTGTTCGGGTGGCTGATGGGCGCGACGATCGGGGTGGGCACGATCGCGGTGATCGTGGTCCTCGGTCCGTTGGTCGACCTCGTGGCTCGACTACTTCGTCTCGATGTCCACCAGGGTGCCCTGGACAAGCCCGTGTCGTGACCGGTGTCATGATGCGCCGGTGACCGAGAAGAGTGGGCGTGGATTGGTGCTCGGCGGTGGCGGGATCACGGGCATCGCCTGGGAAACCGGCATCATCGCCGGCCTGCTCGAGGCTGGCATCGACCTGGGGGCAGCGGACCTCGTGGTCGGTACGTCGGCCGGCTCGGTGGTCGGCGCGCAGCTCACCGGTGGTGCGTCCGTGCCGGAGCTGTACGAGTTCCAGGTCACGCCTCCGCGCCCGAGCGTGCCCCCCACGATCGGCCGCAGGATCGGCGTCGGCTACGTCGTCGCGATGCTCGGGTCCCGCGGCAAGCTGGAGGTGCTAGGTCGCCGGCTGGGGTCGTTCGCGCTCAAGCAGACTGCTCGCGGTCGGACCCCCTCGGTCGAAGAACGATTTGCGGCCATCAGTGCCCGCCTGGGTGATGCGGACTGGCCGAGCCCACGGCGGCTGAAGGTCACCGCCGTCGACGCCGAAACCGGCGCGTTCCACGTCTTCGACGGGTCCGACGGGGTCTCGCTGCGCGATGCCGTCTCGGCAAGCTGTGCGGTGCCAGGCGTCTATCCGCCGGTGCCGATCGGGGGTCGCAGCTACATCGACGGTGGCGCGCGGTCGGGTACGAACGCCGACCTCGCCGCCGACTGCGAGCGGGTGCTGGCCCTGGCGCCGATGGACCGCTCGATCGGTCCGATGAAGAACGTCAAGCAGGCGCTGCCGGACACCCCGGCGCTGGTCATCAGCCCGGACCACATCGCCCGGGCGTCGTTCGGCACCAACGTGCTCGACACCGCAGCCCGGGTGGCCAGCGCCCAAGCCGGTCATGCTCAGGCCGCAAGGGTCCTGGACGCCGTGCGCGCGCACTGGCTCGGTTGAGCTCAGGCGCCGGTCAGCGGGTCGGATGCGCTCCCTAGGATGGGCGCATGCCCGAAATCTCTCGTGACGAGGTCGCGCACCTGGCCGACCTCGCCCGGATCGACCTGGACGACGCCGAGCTCGATCAGCTGGCGCCGCAGCTCTCGGTCATCCTCGAGTCGGTGGCCTCGATCGCCGGGGCTGCCGGCGACGACGTGCCGCCGACCTCCCACCCGATGCCGCTGACCAACGTCTTTCGCGACGACGTCGTGCAGCCCTGCCTGAGCGCCGAAGAGGCGTTGTCGGGCGCTCCGGCCGTGGAGCAGCAGCGGTTCGCCGTGCCGCGGATCCTGGGGGATGAGCAGTGAGCGGCGCGAACCAGGGGGTAGTCCGCAAGACCGCCGCCGAGCTGTCCGCCGACCTCGCGTCAGGCGCCATCACCTCCGTCGAGCTGACCCAGGCCCACCTCGACCGGATCGCCGAGGTCGACGGTGCGGTCCATGCCTTCCTCCACGTCGACGCCGAGGGAGCGCTGGCCCAGGCCGCCGACTCCGATGCCCGGCGCGCGGCGGGCAAGCCGGCCAGCGACCTCGACGGCGTACCGATCGCGGTCAAGGACGTGCTCGCCACCCGTGGGCTGCCGACCACCTGCGGCTCGAAGATCCTCGAGGGCTGGGTGCCGCCGTACGACGCGACGGTGGTCACCAGACTCCGAGCAGCCGGTCTGCCGATCCTCGGCAAGACCAACATGGACGAGTTCGCCATGGGCTCCTCGACCGAGCACTCTGCCTACGGACCGACCCACAATCCCTGGGACCTGAACCGCATCCCGGGAGGTTCGGGGGGTGGCTCGGCTGCCGCCGTCGCTGCGTACGAGGCGCCGCTCGCGCTCGGCACCGACACCGGCGGGTCCATCCGGCAGCCCGGCGCGGTCACCGGCACCGTGGGAGTCAAGCCGACGTACGGCTCGGTCTCGCGCTACGGGCTGGTGGCGCTTGCCAACTCCCTCGACCAGGTGGGTCCGGTGACCCGGACCGTGCTGGACGCCGCGCTGCTGCACGAGCTGATCGGCGGTCACGACCCGCGGGACTCCACCTCGATCCAGGGCAAGGTGCCCGACCTCACCGACGCGGTGCGGCTCGGCGCGACCGGTGACCTGTCGGGTGTGCGGATCGGCGTCGTCAAGGAGCTCGGGGGCGATGGCTACCAGGACGGAGTGCTCGCGCGCTTCCAGGAGTCGGTCGACCTGATGGTCGGCGCCGGTGCCGAGGTGGTCGAGGTGTCCTGCCCGACCTTCGTGCACGCGCTCGCCACCTACTACCTGATCCTGCCGGCCGAGGCTTCCAGCAACCTGGCGAAGTTCGACGCCATGCGTTACGGGCTGCGGGTGATCCCCGAGGGCATCGACAACCCGAGCGCCGAGGACGTCATGCGCGCTACCCGTGATGCCGGGTTCGGTGACGAGGTGAAGCGCCGGATCATTCTCGGCACCTACGCTCTTTCCAGTGGCTACTACGACGCCTACTACGGCCAAGCCCAGAAGGTGCGCACGCTCATCTCGCGCGACTTCGACGCGGCGTTCGAGAAGGCCGACGTGCTGATCTCGCCGACGGCGCCGACCACCGCGTTCGAGATCGGAGCCAAGGTCGACGACCCCGTTGCGATGTACCTCAACGACCTCGCGACGATCCCTGCCAACCTGTCCGGCGTGCCCGGCATCTCCGTGCCGAGCGGACTGGCCGACGAGGACGGCCTGCCGGCCGGCGTACAGATCTTGGCGCCGACGATGGCCGACGACCGGGTCTACCGCGTGGGAGCGGCCCTGGAGGCGATGCTCGCCGAGAAGTGGGGCGGCCCGTTGCTCGACCAGGCACCTGCGCTGCTAGGAGCGACCGCATGACCGAGACCCTCGTCCCGTTCGATGAAGTCCTGGAGAAGTACGACCCGGCGCTGGGTCTCGAGGTCCACGTCGAGCTCAACACCAACACCAAGATGTTCTGCGGCTGCCCCGCTTCGTTCGGCGAGGAACCGAACACCTCGGTGTGCCCGATCTGCCTGGGCCTGCCGGGAGCGATGCCGGTGGTGAACGGCAAGGCCGTCGAGTCAGCGATCCGGATCGGGCTGGCGCTCAACTGCCAGATCGCCGAGTGGTGTCGGTTCGCCCGGAAGAACTACTTCTACCCGGACATGCCGAAGAACTTCCAGACCTCCCAGTACGACGAGCCGATCGCGTTCGAGGGCTTCATGGATGTGGAGGTTGACGGTGAGACCTTCCGGGTCGAGATCGAGCGCGCGCACATGGAGGAGGACACCGGGAAGTCACTCCACGTGGGCGGTGCGACCGGGCGGATCCACGGCGCCGACTACTCGCTCGTCGACTACAACCGAGCCGGTATCCCGCTCATCGAGATCGTCACCAAACCGATCGTCGGCGCGGGCGACAAGGCGCCGGCGCTGGCCCGGGCCTACGTGCAGCAGCTGCGGGAGCTGATCGTCGCGTTGGATGTCTCCGAGGCCCGGATGGACCAGGGCAACCTGCGTGCGGACGTGAACCTCTCGCTCGCACCCAAGGGCACTGACGTGCTGGGCACCCGCACGGAGACCAAGAACGTCAACTCGTTCCGCTCGGTCGAGCGCGCGGTCCGCTATGAGATGTCGCGGCACGCGTCGGTGCTCGACGGTGGAGGCTCGATCCTGCAGGAGACGCGGCACTGGCACGAGGACACCGGCGTCACCACCTCGGGCCGCGAGAAGTCCGACGCCGACGACTACCGCTACTTCCCCGAGCCCGACCTGGTGCCGATGGCGCCGGCGAAGGAGTGGGTCGAGGAGCTGCGCGGCACGCTGCCCGAGAACCCCACCCAGAAGCAGGCGCGGCTCCAGGCCGAGTGGGGCTTTTCCGACCTGGAGATGCGCGACACGGTCGGTGCCGGCGCTCTCGGGTTGGTTGAGCAGACGATTGCCGCGGGCGCCAGCCCGACGGCGGCCCGCAAGTGGTGGCTCTCCGAGCTGGCCCGGCGCGCCAACGACTCCGGCAAGGACATTGCCGAGCTGGGTGTCTCGCCCGCCGAAGTGGCCGGCGTACAGGCGCTGGTCGAGGCGGGCACGATCAACGACAAGCTCGCCCGTCAGGTCTTCGAGGGTCTGGTCGCCGGAGAGGGCACGCCGGAGGAGATCGTGGCCGCACGTGGGCTGGCCATCGTCTCCGACGACGGCGCGCTCAATGCCGCGATCGACGTTGCGATCGCTGCCAACCCGGACGTGGCCGACAAGATCCGCGACGGCAAGGTGGCGGCCGCTGGGGCCTTGATCGGCGCGGTGATGAAGGAGATGCGGGGCTCAGCCGATGCTGGCCGGGTCCGTGAGCTGATCCTGGAGAAGCTGAGCTAGACAAGCCCACCGCGCACGGCCGGCAACCACGGGGTCGGTCCGTGGCGGACGAGCTCGAGCACCGCGTCCAGGTCGAGATGTTCTTCGATGGCGTCCGCGATCGCGTCGATGCGCAATTCGCGGGCGGCGGCGAAAGACACGTTTCCCGTGTGGAACCCGTCGATGCCGGTCCGGTCGGCGACGATGTCCAGCCAGGCTGCTCGGAACTGGTCACCCTCCAGGCAGCCGTGCCACATCGTGCCGAAGACGGCTCCACTGCGAGCGCCGATCGGGAAGGGCTCGCTCGCGCCGACCTCTACGTGTCCGTGGTGGATCTCGTAACCTGCGACGGCCACTCCCAGCGCCCGTCCACGTGGCAGGCCCAGCACCTTGCTGGCATCAAAGGTGGTGTGGACGTCGAGCAGGCCCAGTCCCTCGGCGCTCGCTCCCGGCTCGCCCTCGACGCCAGTGGGATCGCTGATCCGGCGGCCCAGCATCTGGAAGCCACCGCAGATGCCCAGCACTGCTCGGCCCTGGGCGACGTGCGCCCCGATGGCGACATCGAGTCCGCGCTCGCGCAGCCAGCCGAGGTCGGCGAGCGTCGCTCGGGTGCCGGGGAGGACCACCACGTCGGCCGAGTGCAGCGCCCGGGGATGGTCAACGAACACGACCTCGACCTGGGGCTCCAGACTCAGTGCGTCGATGTCGGTGAAGTTGCTGATCCGCGGGAGCCTCACCACCGCGACGCGCAGGCGGTCCCCCTCCTTCGGCGCTGCGGCGGCGCGGTCGCCGACCGAGAGGGAGTCCTCCGAGTCGAGCCACAGATCAGGCAGCCATGGCAGCACCCCGAGCACCGGTCGGTGGGTGACCCCCTCCAGGGTCTTCAGGCCGGGCTGCAGCAGCTCGGGGTCGCCGCGGAACCTGTTGACGACCAGCCCGCTGATCAGCGCCTGGTCGGCCTTCTCGAGAAGGGCGAGTGTGCCGTGGAAAGCGGCGAACACGCCGCCCCGGTCGATGTCGCCGACGAGGATGGCGGGGATCGCGGCATGGCGGGCCAGTCCCATGTTGATGAAGTCGTGTCGACGCAGGTTGACCTCAGCCGGGCTGCCCGCTCCTTCGCAGACCACGACGTCGAAGCGACCGGCGAGATCATCGAAGGCGTCGTACGCAGCCTGGGCCAGGGCTTCGCGGCCGCCCCCGAAGTCGCGAGCGTCGAGATGACCGGCCGGTTGGCCCATCACCACGACGTGGCTGCCGCGGTCGCTGCCCGGTTTGAGCAGGACCGGGTTCATCGCTGCCTCGGGCTCGGCCCGGGCAGCGAGCGCCTGGATCCACTGCGCCCGGCCGATCTCCAGGCCCTCGGCGGTGACCATCGAGTTGTTCGACATGTTCTGGGCCTTGAACGGAGCCACCCGCAGCCCCTGCCGAGAAAGGGCGCGGCACAGGCCAGTGGTCACGACGGTCTTCCCCGCATCGGAGGTCGTGCCGAGCACGATCAGGCTGCCGCTCATCGAGGACACCTTAGGGGTCCGCGGAGTGCTCCATTCCACACGGACTCGGTAGGGAATCGGCTCGACGAGGGCGTACAGTGAGCGGGCTCCTGTCCTAAGCGGGAGTGCCACGGCTCAAGGAAATCCGGTGTGACTCCGGTGCTGTCCCGCAACTGTGAAGCCGGCCGCTCGTGAGGCCGGACGAGCCAGGTCAAAATGGCCCGTGGCCACGTAACTACCCTCGGACGAAGGATAGTTCGTGCGGCAACGGCCGTCCTGGCTCTAGCGGTGCGACGACTTTCGTCCTCCGATATCCGGAGGATGCTGTGCCCCCTATTACTACCCCCATCAGGTCGCCGCGCCGCCACGCCACGTGGTCGGTGCTGCCCCTTTGCCTGGCTCTACTGCTGGCGCTGAGCGCTTGCGGAGACGAGAAGAGCGACGCGGCTGGTGAGCCCTCGAGCTCCGCCCCTGCCCCTGACGCGTTTCCAGTGTCCGTGCTGTCCGGCTCCGCGGACGGCGGCGAGGAGATCACGGTCGAGGCCGAGCCCCAGTCGATCATCTCCCTGAGCCCGACCGCGACCGAGATGCTGTGGGCAGTCGGCGCCGGCGAGCAGGTCGTGGCCGTCGATGATCAGTCCGACTACCCCGAGGGCGTGCCGACCACCGAGCTCTCCGGCTACGAGCCCAACGTGGAGGCGATCCTCGGTTACGAGCCCGACCTCGTGGTCGCCGCCAGTGACAGCGGTGACCTGGTCGCCGGACTCGGTGCCGTCGACGTCCCGGTGCTGCTGCTTCCCTCGGCGGTCGATCTCGACGAGGCCTACTCGCAGCTGGAGCGGCTCGGTGCGGCGACTGGACACGTCGCGGAGGCTGCAGGGGTGGTGGGCGAGATGCAGACCGGCATCGAGGCCGCGTTGGCCGAGGCGCCCGACGCGGCCGAACTGACGTACTTCCACGAGCTGGGCCCGGATCTCTACACGGTCACCGGCAGCACGTTCATCGGCGAGGTCTACAGCCTGTTCGGCCTGCAGAGCATCGCCGATGCCGCCGGTGATGGCGACGACTACCCCCAGCTCTCCAGCGAGTATGTCGTCTCCGAGGATCCGGACTTCATCTTCCTGGGAGACAACGGGTGCTGCGGCGTGACCGCCGACGAGGTCAAGGCTCGGCCAGGCTGGCAGGAGATGTCCGCGGTGGACGACGACCAGATCCACGTCGTCAATGAGGACATCACCAGCCGATGGGGACCACGCGTTGTCGAGTTCGTCGAGCTCATCGGCGAGCTCTTGGCTGAACACTCCGAGCAGCCCGTCAGCTGATCGGACCACTATGACGCTGGAGGTCTCGAGGGCAGCGGATCTGCCCGCGCTACGAGCAGAGGTGCGTCGCCGGTCCGCGACGCGCCTCTCGGTCAGGGTGCTGAAGCTCCTGTTCGCAGCCCTGGTTCTGTTCGGGGCCCTGCTCGTCGGGGTGCTGGTGGGTGCCGCCGGTCTCAGCGTCCGAGGCGTCTTGCTGGAGCTGCTCGACGGGCTGCCTGGGGTACAGGTCGACTCTGGCCTCTCCGCCACCCAGCAGGCGATCCTCTGGCAGATCCGGCTTCCGCGGGTGGTGCTCGGAGCGATGGTGGGCGCCACCCTCGCGGTCGCGGGCACGGCGTACCAGGGGGTGTTTCGCAACCCCCTGGCCGACCCCTACCTGCTCGGGGTCTCCAGCGGTGCGGGGCTCGGGGCGACTCTCGGGATCGTGGCCGGAGGTGGCATCGGGCCACTCGGCATCGCGCCGCTGGCGTTCCTCGGCGGGGTGCTGGGGGTTGCGGCGACGTACGCGCTCGGGCGCAGCGTGGGCGGCAACCGCGGTGCAGTGGTCATCGTGCTGGCGGGGGTCGCGGTGGGTGCGTTCTTCAACGCCATCCAGAACTTCGTCCAGCAGCGGTACGACGACTCGCTGCTTGCGGTCTACTCCTGGATGTTGGGTCGGCTCAGCACTGACGGCTGGTCCGATGTGCTGATCACGTTGCCGTACGTCGTGGTCTCGTGCGGCACGATCCTGCTGTATCGGCGGACGCTCGACGTGATGGCCGTTGGTGACGTGGAGGCCAGCAGTCTCGGGGTCAACCCTGCCCGAGTACGACTCGTGCTGGTGCTCGCCGCCACCCTCGGCACCGCCGCAGTGGTCAGCGTGAGTGGCCTGATCGGCTTCGTCGGCATCGTGGTGCCGCACGCCGTACGGCTGCTCTTCGGTGCGGCCCACCACACGCTGCTACCGCTGGCGCTGCTGTTCGGTGCGGCCTTCTTGGTGTTGGCGGACGTTGTGGCTAGGTATGCCTTGGCGCCGGCCGAGCTGCCGATCGGGGTGGTGACAGCGGTGGTAGGGGCTCCGTTCTTCCTGGTCGTGCTGCGTCGCTACAAGGGGCAGCTGTGAGCGGCTCGATGGCGGTCGAGTGTCACGACGTCGGGGTCGAGCGTGGTGGCGTGCGGGTTGTGGCGGGCGTCGACCTCGCGATCGAGGCCGGTGACTGGGTGGCTGTGGTCGGTCCCAACGGTGCCGGGAAGACCTCGCTCCTCCACGCGATTGCTGGGCTACTCCCGGCCACCGGTCGGATCGGGGTCGCGGGGCTGGACCCCGCCCACGCATCCCGACGTCGGATGGCCCGGGTCGTGGCGCTGATGCCGCAGAGCCCGATCGTGCCCGAAGGGGTGAGCGCACGCGAGCTGGTGCAGCTCGGCCGCACGCCTCACCTCAAGAGCTTCGGCACCGAATCGGCCGCGGACCGCGCAGCAGTGGCCCGGACGATCCGCCGGCTCGGTCTCGAGGAGCTCGCTGATCGCCCGGCCACGGAGCTCTCTGGCGGAGAGCTTCAGCGCGTCGTGCTCGGTCGGGCGCTCGCCCAAGAACCCCAGGTCCTGCTGCTCGACGAACCCACCAGCGCGCTGGACATCGGCCACCAACAGGCGGTGCTCGACCTGGTGAACACCATGCGCGTCGAGGACGGCCTCACGGTCGTGGCAGCCATGCACGACCTGACCCTGGCGGGGCACTACGGCCGCAGGGTGGTGCTGCTCCACGAGGGCCGCATCGTGGCGGACGGTTCGCCGGAGGCGGTGCTCGAGCCAGGGCGGCTGGCGGAGGTCTACGCCGCTCGCGTCGAGGTGTTGCACCGCGATGCCGGCCCGGCCGTGCTGCCGCTTCGGGCTCGGCCGTGAGCGTCCTCGTGGCGACCGCGCTCGACTCGTGGCTGATGGAGCCGCCGCAACAGGTGCATCCGGTGGTCGGGTGTGGACGCTACCTGCGAGCCGCGGAACGCCACCTGCCTGCCGAGCCGCAGGGACAGGCCGTGACCACCGGGGCGGTCGCCTGGCTGGGCGGAGCGGGCGTCGCCGCCTGCGTAGGGCTCGGCGTGGAGCGTCTGGCTGCGCGCGCCGGCCGTCCGTGGGCGGGACTTGTCCGCGGGCTGGCTCTGTGGCCGTTGCTCTCTGCGCGGATGTTGTTCGCCGAGGTGAACGCCGTCGAGGCGGCCTTCGCCGACGGGAGCGGGGTCGCGGCGCAGGCACTCGGCCGGATCGTCAGCCGCGACACCGACGACCTGTCCGACGAGGAGATCCGAGGCGCCGCGGTCGAGTCACTCGCCGAGAACCTGTCCGACTCCTTGGTGGCTCCCTTGTTCTGGTACCTGGTCGCGGGCCTGCCCGGCGCTGCGGTGTATCGGTTCGCCAACACGGCCGACGCGTGCTGGGGTTACCTCACGCCGCGGTGGCGCTACGCCGGACGACCGGCCGCGCTGGCCGATGACGCGTTGAACCTCGTCCCCGCGCGGCTCACCGCGGCGCTCCTGCTCCCCGCAGGGAGGTGGCCGGCTCTGCCGGCCGAGGCCCGCAAGACCCGTTCACCCAACGCCGGATGGCCGATGGCCGCCATGGCGCTGCGGCTCGACCTGCGGCTGACCAAACGCGGCCACTACGACCTCCACCCGTCGGGATCGCCAGCAGGTCCCGGGGCGGTGCCCGCCGCGGTGCGCGTCGCTCGACGCGCCGCCGCCCTAGCTGTGGGGCTCGCCGTTGCCGGCGAGACCGTCACCCGTCGACACCGAGGAGCCCGATCATGACCAGCACCGAACCGCTGCCCCGCCACGACCAAGAGCGACCGCTCCGCCGCGACGTGGCGTCGCTCGTGCTGGTGAACACCGGCGACGGAAAGGGCAAGTCCACCGCTGCGTTCGGCACGATCATGCGCGCGGTCGCCCGGGACTGGTCGGTCTGCGTCGTGCAGTTCATGAAGTCGGGCAAGTGGAACGTCGGCGAGGAGTCAGTGGCGCGCAAGCTCGGGGTGGAGTGGTGGACGATCGGCGACGGCTTCACCTGGGAGTCCGACGACCTCGATCGGTCCGCAACCATCGCTCGCGAGGCCTGGGCTGCCGCGGCCGAGGCGCTCGCGTCGGGTCGCTATGACCTGGTGGTGCTCGATGAGGTGACCTATCCGGTCAACTACGGCTGGATCGACGGCGACCAGGTGTGGGACGCGATCCGCAGCCGGGCCGAGGCGACCAACGTGTTCTGCACTGGTCGCAACGCCCCGGAGCCCCTGATCGAGCTGGCCGACACGGTCACCGAGATGCGGAAGATCAAGCACGCGTACGAGACCGGCGTCCGCGCTCGCCGAGGGATCGACTTCTAGTGAGCGACCCGGTGCACGACCACCTTCGCCTGCACCAGCACGGCGACCGCCAGGCGCCGCCCGGCGCACTGGACCTGGCGGTCAACGTCCTCGCCCCGACCCCGGAGTGGCTACGCGCCGAGCTGACCGAGGTCGACCTGGCGGTGTACCCCGACGAGGCACCCGCGTTGGCCGCCGTCGCCGCCCGGCACGGGGTGCCGGTGGAGGAATGCCTGCTGCTCAACGGTGCCGCCGAGGCGTTCTGGCTGATCGCGCAGGCCCTGCGGCCGCGCTTGGCCGCGTGCGTGCACCCATCGTTCACTGCCCCCGAGGCCGCCTTGCGAGCGAGCGGGGTGCCGGTGCAACGGGTGCTCCGTCACCCTGCCGACGGTTTCGCCCTCGATCCGTCCTCGGTCCCGGACGAGGCTGACTTGGTGGTGCTCGGCCGGCCGGACAACCCCACGGGGCGGCTGGAAGCGATCGAGGTGGTCAGCTCGCTGGTCCGACCGGGTCGGTTGGTCATCGTGGATGAGGCATTCGCCGACTTCCTGCCGGAAGCAGCGGGTGTGCACCCCTCGGGATTGCCCGGCGTTGTGTGTGTCCGCAGCCTGACCAAGCTGTGGGGCCTCGCCGGCCTTCGGGTCGGCTACCTCCTGGCCGAGCCCTCCCTGGTGCGCCGGCTGGCTGCGTTCCGTCAGCCGTGGCCCGTCAACGCGCTGGCGCTGCGAGCCACGTCGGTGTTGTGCACTGCGGAGGACGAACGACGCGCCCGCGCCGCGAGCGTGGCGACCGCTAGGCGTGAGCTGGTCGACGGCCTGGCCCGGCTCCCGGTCGAGGTGTGGGAGTCTCCGGCCAACTTCCTGCTGCTGCGGGCGGACGTTCCGGACCTGCGTGAGCGCCTGCTCGACCTCGACATCGCCGTCCGTCGCGGCGAGACGTTTCCGGGTCTGGACACCCACTACACCCGGGTCGCCGTCCATCCGGACCCGGACGCCCGCGCGAGGTTGCTCGCCGGGCTGCGCGACGTGCTCAGCGGGCGGCCCGCCACGCGACTGCAGCGGCCGGCTGCTCGTCCACCGGTCACACGAACGCTGATCCTCGGCGGCGCACGGTCGGGAAAGTCCCGGCATGCCCAGCACCTGCTCGCCCAGCAGGATCAGGTGCTCTACGTGGCGCCGGGCCCGGTGCCGGACGACGCTGATGCGGACTGGTCGGCCCGAGTAGCAGCCCACCAGACGCACCGGCCGGCGTCCTGGACGACGTTGGAGACCCGCGATGTCGCGACAGCGCTCGCCGAGGCCGAGATGCCCGTGCTCGTGGACTGTCTCGCGACCTGGCTCGCTGAGACCATGGCCGAGGTGGGGGCCTGGGAGTCGGCTGACGGCACGACTGACTGGCAGGACCGGCTCGACGTGGAGGTTGATCGACTGGTGGCGGCCTGGCTCGCGATCGACGTGCCGGTGGTGGCAGTCAGCAACGAGGTGGGCCTCGGTGTGGTGCCCGCAACCCGGGCGGGCGTGCTCTTCCGCGACGCGTTGGGGCGACTGAACCAGCGGCTGGCAGAGACATCCGACGACGTCCGGGTCGTGATGGCCGGACGGGTCCAGCGACTCCCCGGGGGGATCTCATGACATCAGTGACTGCGCCGGACCAGGCCGCCCGAGCGGCGGCCAGGATCCGCCTCGATGCATTGGCGAAACCAGTGGGGGCGTTGGGTCGGCTGGAGGAGATAGCGGTCTGGCTGGCCGGCGTGCAGGGCACCGGGACCCCGACACCACCCCGTTCGGTCGCGGTGGTGGTCTTCGCGGGTGACCACGGGGTCACGAGCGGCACCGACGCCGTGTCGGCGTACCCCCGCGACGTGACCGCGATGATGGTGCACGAGTTCCTGCGCGGGGGAGCGGCTGTCAACGTGCTGGCCCGCGCCAACGACGCCCGGGTCAGGGTGTTCGACCTCGGGGTCGATGCCGAGCTGTTCGCTACCCCGGCCCAGGTGGTCAAGCACAAGGTGCGCCGCGGCAGCGGCGCGATCGACGTCGAGGACGCGTTGACGCTCGAGGAGACTGAGACGGCTCTGGCTGCGGGTGCGTCGATCGCCGACGAGGAGATCGACGCGGGCGCCGATCTGTTGATCCCCGGCGACATGGGGATCGGCAACACCACCGTGGTCGCCGCGCTGGTGGGGACCGCGCTGGGCTTGAGTCCCACGACGTCGTGGGCCGCGGCACCGGTATCGACGATGCCACCCGCGAGCGCAAGCTCGCCGTGGTCGACGCCGCGCTGGCTCGGGCCCGGTCACACCGGGGCGATCCGGTTGCTCTGCTGCGTGTTGCGGGTAGCGCGGACATCGCGGCGATGACCGGATTTCTCCGCCGGTCAGCCGAACGCGGCGTGCCGGTCCTGCTCGACGGCGTGGTCTCGGGGGCCAGTGCGCTGCTGGCCGAGCGACTCGCCCCCGGCTCCGTGGCGTGGTGGTGTGCCGGACACCGATCGACCGAGCCGGCGCATCGCGCGTCCCTGGAGGCGCTCGGCCTCGAGCCCGTCGTCGACCTGGGCATGCGCCTCGGCGAGGCGACGGGCGCGCTGGTCGCACTCCCGGTGCTGCGTACGGCGCCGACCCTGCTGGCGGAGATGTCGACCCTCGCCGAGATCATCGGAACCGAGCCGGGAGTGCTGCCGTGACCGTGCTGGTCGATGGTCTTCGTCTCGCGGTCGGCACGCTGACGGTGGTGCCGGTGCCGCCGCCGCGGAAGGTCAACCCAGCGGTGGCCGCGGTCGCGATGTCCCTGGCTCCACTTGCCGCCGCGCCGGTGGCCGCAGCCGGCGTCGCGGCTGTCTACGCAGGAGATGGGCTCGGACTACCGGCCTTGCTGACAGCGACGGTGGCTGTGGCCGGACTGGCGCTGGCTTCCGGCACTCTGCACCTCGACGGGTTGGCCGACACTGCCGACGGGCTGGTGGCTCCGGGCACCCGAGATCGGCGTCTGGAAGTCATGCGTCGTGGTGATGTCGGGCCGGCCGGTGCCGCAGTGCTGATCTTCGTCCTGCTCCTTCAGGTCGGTGCGCTGGCCGGCGTGCTGGCTGTCCACGGCGCGACGGCTGCGGCGGTGACCGTGGCCCTCGCCGTCGCCGTCAGCCGCGCCGGCCTGGCGCCGGCCTGTGTGCGGGGGGTCCCGGCCGCCCGAGCAGATGGGCTCGGCTCGGGAGTCTCAGGCACGGTGCCGGCTTCGGTGGCGGTGGGGGTGTGGGTGCTGCTGGCAGGGCTCGCCGGGGCCGTGCACGGACTGCGCGGGCTCGCCGGCGTGTTGGCCGCTGCGGTAGCGGTTGCGCTGGTGCTGCTGGCGGCTCGACGAACGCTCGGTGGTATCACCGGAGACGTGCTAGGCGCTTGTGTCGAGGCCGCCTTCACCGCGTTCTTGCTGGCCGCGGTTGCGAACCCCAGGGGCTGAGTCAGCCGACCAGCTCGAGGAAGTCGAGCAGGAGCTCGTGCACGCGCTCGGGCTGCTCGATCTGGACGAAGTGGGTCCCACGGAGCTCGAGATGACCGGCGCCCGGAATACGTTCGGCAGCGGTCTTCATGTCGCGCGATCCGGCTAGGACATCGCGTGTGGCCGAGACGAACATGGCCGGCACGGCGATCTTGCTGAGGCGGACCCGCGCGTGCTTGGAGGTGCTGAGCGCGAGGTGCATGTACCACTGCACGGGCACCTGCAAGAGCTCCTTGATCGCCACGGCCGCGAGCTCGGGGTCGGGCACCGGGCCCATGACCCGGGTCAGCGCCGACGAAATCCATCGCGCGCGGACCGACGGGCAGCCGCGAGGCGATCGGCGACAGCGCCCACCCGGTGTGCTTGAGCGCGCGGGCGATGTTGACCGTCACCACCCGGGCGACGGGGTGGGGCAGCCGGAAGGGGGCCAGCATCGTCTGGAAGGTGTCGCCAGGCACCCCGCACACGGCGAACAGGCCGGTGACCCGCTCCGGATGACGGACCGCCAGCTCGAACATCGTGTTGACGCCCATCGACCAGCCCATCAGCACGGCCTGGTCGATGCCGAAGTGATCCATGACCGAGAGCCCGTCCTCGACGAAGTGCTCGATCTCGACGTGACTGCGGTCGCGCGGTCGCTCGGAGCCGCCGACGCCCCGGTGGTACCAGGACACGACGCGTACGCCGCAATCCGGGCTCAGCAGGGCCGGCCACATGGACGGGCTGGTGCCGAGCCCGTTGCACAGCACGACGGTGGGACCGTCGATCAACCCGTCCGGGTCGTTGGTCCACGCGCGGAGGTGGGTGCCATCGTCGGAGAGGATCTCCTGATAGCTGATCGACGAGGAAGTCGCGGCCCTGGCAGCAGAGGTCGGCATGAGCTCGAGTCTGCCAGGAAGGCAGCGTTCGCCCGGTCAGGGGCGGAGCTGACTCAACGCTGTGCGGTGCGACGCGTGGTGTCGTGCGAGTCGCCCGAGTCGTGCTGGGGGGAGGCCTTGGCCTCGAGATAGTCCTCGACGGCCTCGCGTTCTGCTCGACGTTGGGCGCACTGGGTTGCCGCCAGCATGGCGTTGCGTCGGGCAACCTGCTGGGACTCGACCGACCAGGTGCGGGCAGCGGCCGCGAAGTGGGGGATGGAGGGCAGTTGCATGGTGAGCTCCCGAGTGAAGAGTGCTTGACCTCGAAGTTAGACCCCGAAAGCCCTCGTGCACCACCCCCTCGTGTGACATCTAGGTGAACTCACAGTCGGGTCTCAGGCCCGCGCTCAGTCGGGAACCGGTTCCGCGATCGTCGCACCGCTGCGGGTGGCTCCGATGCTGGCCGCGACCACGCAGGCCATGGCCAGCAGTTGCACCGGGCTGAGCAGCTCGTGCAGCACCACCAGTCCAGCGAGCGCGGCGGCTGCCGGCTCCAGGCTCATCAGCACGCTGAAGACCGAAGGACGCAACGAGCGCAGGGCCACCAGCTCACACGTGTAGGGAATGACTGAGCTGAGCAGTCCGACGAGCGCGCCGAGGAGCAGGATCCGATGGTCGCCGAGCGATGACGTGCCTCCGGATCCGAGGAGCAGCGGCATCAAGAGCACCGTGGCGATGATGCTGGCCATGGTCAGGCCGTCGAAGCCCGGCCACCGCTGGCCGGTCTGCGCGCTCAGCAGGATGTACAACGCCCAGGCACCGCCCGCCAGCAGTGCGAAGAGGACGCCTGCCGCCGTTAGCTCGGCCCGTTCGAGGCCGAGCAGGAGCACGCCCAGCCCCGCCAGTGCCACCCACACCAGGTCGCGGGCGCGCCGCGAGCCGAGCACCGCCAGCGTCAGCGGGCCGACGAACTCGATGGTGACCGCGATACCGAGCGGGATCCGTGCGAAGGCCTGGTCGATCGCCCAGTTCATCAACCCGAGGGTGGCGCCGAACGCGAGCACGACCAGCCAGTCCTCGCGGGAGTGGCCGCGCACCGCGGGGCGGGTGAACGCAGCCAGCACCAACGCGCTCACGGCCAGCCGGACCCACACGATCGTGGTTGGGTCGGCTTCATCGAAGAGGTCCTTGGCAATGCCCGCGCCGAGCTGCACCGACAAGATCCCGATGAGCACGAGCCAGATCGGCGAGCTCGACCACGAGGGGGCCGATGAGTTCGCCGTAGTCACCGGGTCAATGTAGGAGGAGCATCAGGTAGGACGACGAGAGGGGATCGGATGAGCACGGTGCTGATGGTCGGGACGCGCAAGGGGCTCTGGTTGGGCCGCTCGGACGACGACCGGGTGGAGTGGGAGTTCACCGGCCCGCACCACGACATGGAGGAGGTCTACTCCTGCATGGTCGACAAGCGGGTGACCGGCCCGGCGGGCGCGCCTCGGCTGCTGTCGGGGGCATCATCGAGCTGGCTGGGGCCGCAGGTTCGCTGGTCCGAGGACCTGGGTCAGACGTGGCATGAGACGCCGAACGGCGCCATCCGATTCGCGGAGAGCGAGGACGCGTCGGTCGAACGGATCTGGCAGCTCACCCCGGGCGCCGACGAGGGCGTCGTCTGGGCCGGCACCGAGCCGGGCGCGGTGTGGCGCTCGACCGACGGCGGTGAGCACTTCTCGCTCGAGGAGGGACTCTGGCGCCATCCGCAGCGACCTGAGTGGGGCGCTGGTTTCGGCGGTCAGGCTTTCCACACGATCCTTCCGCACCCCACCGACCCACGATCAGCGACGGTGGCGATCTCGACCGGTGGCGTCTACCAGACCGAGGATGACGGGGGCTCCTGGAACGCCCGGAACCAGGGCATCCGAGCGGAGTTCATGCCCGAGGGCCAGCAGTATCCCGAGTTCGGCCAGTGCGTGCACAAGGTGACGCGGCACCCATCTCGCCCCGAGCGGCTCTACCTGCAGAACCACGGCGGCGTCTACCGCTCCGACGACCACGCAGCCTCATGGCAGTCGATAGCGGACGGCCTGCCGTCGGACTTCGGCTTCCCCGTCGTCGTGCACCCCCATGAGCCGGACACCATCTATGTCTTTCCGATCAATGGAGGCGAGGGCCGTTACCCACCCGAGGGCCGGGCCCGGGTCTGGCGCTCGACGGATGCCGGCGACTCGTGGCAGCCCCTGGGAGACGGTGTGGCCGACGGGCTTCCGGAGGCGTTCTACGTCGCTGTGATGCGCGATGGCATGACTGCCGATGACCATGACCCAGCCGGTCTGTACGTCGGCGCCCGCAACGGCGCGGTGTGGGGCTCGGCGGACGCGGGGAAGACCTGGCGTCAGCTGGTCTCGAACCTTCCCGACGTCTTGGTGGTGAGAGCGGCTTCCTTCTGAACCGCATCCGTCTGACAAGGGCCGACGGGTCTGGCAGCATGCCGACGTGAGCAGCTTCGAGGTCACCCGGTCGGCCACCATCGCCGCCGACCCGGCGCTGGTGCACGGGTTGATCAATGACTTCCACGAGTGGCCGAGGTGGTCGCCCTGGGAGGACCTGGATCCCGACATGGAGCGCGCCCACTCGGGTGCCGCATCCGGTGTCGGCGCGCACTACGCCTGGAACGGCAATCGCAAGGCCGGAGAGGGCTCGATGGAGATCACGTCGTCGTCCGCCGACCAGGTCGGCGTGACGGTCTCCTTCCTGAAGCCGTGGAGGGCCACCAACAGCGTCCTGTTCTCGCTGGAGCCGACCGACGGCGGCACCGAGGTGACCTGGACCATGCACGGACAGCAAAAGGGACTCATGGCGCTGATGGGCAAGGTGATCTCGATGGACCGGCTGGTTGGCAAGGACTTCGAGAAGGGCCTGGCTCGGCTCAAGGTCGCCGCCGAAGCCTGACCGGTGGTCGAGCCTGCTCGAACGGGCGAACCAAGGCCAACTAGCCTGGACCCATGACCGACCCCGCCTCCGCGCCTGACATCAAGCCGCGTTCACGCGATGTCACCGACGGCCTGGAAAAGGCCGCTGCCCGCGGCATGCTGCGCGCGGTGGGCATGCAGGACGAAGACTTCTTGAAGCCGCAGATCGGCGTCGCCTCCAGCTGGAACGAGATCACGCCCTGCAACCTCTCGCTGGACCGCCTGGCCAAGGCTGTCAAGAACGGCGTGCACGCGGCCGGTGGCTACCCGCTCGAGTTCGGCACCATCTCGGTCTCCGACGGCATCTCGATGGGGCACGAGGGCATGCACTTCTCCCTGGTCTCACGCGAGGTGATCGCCGACTCCGTCGAGACGGTGATGATGGCCGAGCGGCTCGATGGTTCGGTGCTGCTGGCCGGCTGCGACAAGTCGTTGCCCGGCATGATGATGGCAGCAGCCAGGCTCGATCTCGCGTCCGTGTTCTTGTACGCCGGCTCGATCATGCCCGGGCAGGTCGACGGTCGGGACGTCACGATCATCGATGCCTTCGAGGCCGTCGGTGCCTGCCTGGCCGGTCGGATCACCCGCGAGGAGGTCGACAGGATCGAGCGGGCGATCTGTCCCGGCGAAGGCGCCTGTGGCGGCATGTACACCGCGAACACCATGGCTGCCGTCGGGGAGGCGCTCGGCATGTCGCTGCCCGGGTCTGCCGCGCCACCCGCGGTCGACCGCCGACGCGACGGCTTTGCGCATCGCTCCGGCGAGGCGGTGGTCGAGCTGCTGCGACGCGGCATCACCGCACGTCAGATCATGACGATGGAGGCCTTTGAGAACGCGATCACGGTCGTGATGGCGCTCGGCGGGTCCACCAATGCCGTGCTCCACCTGCTGGCCATGGCTCGTGAGGCCGAGGTGCCGCTCACCATCGACGACTTCAACCGGATCGGCGACAAGGTCCCGCACCTGGGCGACCTCAAGCCGTTCGGCAAGTACGTGATGAACGACGTCGACAAGGTCGGTGGCATCCCGGTCGTGATGAAGGCGCTGCTCGACGCCGGTCTGATGCACGGCGACTGCTTGACGGTCACCGGCAAGACGATGGCCGAGAACCTCGCTGCTCTCGCGCCGCCGGAGCTCGACGACGAGGTGCTCCGCAAGCTGGATCGGCCGATCCACGCGACCGGCGGCCTGACCATCCTCAAGGGATCGCTGGCTCCCGACGGCGCGGTCGTGAAGTCGGCCGGCTTCGACGAGTCGGTGTTCACCGGCACGGCGCGGGTCTTCGACGGCGAGCGGGCCGCCATGGACGCGCTGACCGAGGGCCAGATCAAGGCCGGCGACGTCGTGGTGATCCGCTACGAGGGTCCGAAGGGCGGCCCGGGGATGCGCGAGATGCTCGCCATCACCGGAGCGATCAAGGGCGCCGGGCTCGGCCAGGACGTGCTGCTGCTGACCGACGGGCGCTTCTCGGGTGGCACGACCGGCTTGTGCGTCGGCCACGTCGCACCCGAGGCCGTCGATGCAGGTCCGATCGCGTTCGTCCGTGACGGAGACACCATCACCCTGGACGTGCTCAACCGGACGCTCGAGGTCGAGATGCCCGATCTCGAGGAGCGCAAGGTCGGCTGGCAGCCGTTGCCCCCCAAGTACACCCGGGGCGTGCTCGGCAAGTACGCCAAGGTCGTGCAGTCCGCAGCGCACGGCGCCGTGACCAGCTGATCTCCGGCTAGCTGCAGTGCCCATCACTCCTCCGCAGGATCGCACGGTCCTGCTCTCGGTCGCCTTCGCCATGCTCACGCTGCTCCTCCTCGCTGGTGGGGTGCAGATCTTTGATGACGCGCCGGACGCGGATGCGGCGGACGAGACCCGGTCCGTTGCTCCGACCCCCGCGGTTGCCACGCCGCCAGCGACCCGCATGACGGAACCCTTGCCCTCCGGACGATCGAGCCCGCTGCCCGAGTCCGGCGGAGTGCTCCCACACGGCGGGCGCCGGATCTTCGACGACAACCGGCTCCTGGTGGCCTATTACGGCACCGGGGGGAGCGCCGCCCTGGGCGTGCTGGGAGAGGGGCCACCCGCGGTGATGCACCGACGCCTGATGCGTGCTGCTGCACCGTTCCGGCGGCCTGGCCAGCCGGTGACGCCCGTGTACGAGATGATCGTGACGGTGGCCGACGCGAGCCCTGGGCCCGACGGTGACTTCAGCCACGACATCTCGCGCCAGGTCGTCAAGCGCTACATCCGGGCCTCGCACGCCAACGGCGCGCTGCTGCTGCTCGACATCCAGCCCGGGCGCTCGGACTTCAAGGCCGTGGCGAAAAGGTGGGCGTGGGCGCTGCAGCATCCCAACGTCGGGTTGGCCCTGGACCCCGAATGGCGGATGCATCGAGGCGAGGTGCCCGGGCAGGTGATCGGGACGGTGACGGCGAACGAGGTCAACCGGACCTCTGCCTGGCTCTCTCGCTTGACCGCAGCGCACAATCTGCCCGAGAAGCTGTTCGTCCTGCACCAGTTCCGGACCGCCATGATCGAGAACGTCGCGCTCGTCCGTCGCAGGCTCGGTCTGGCCCTGGTTCAGCATGTCGACGGCTTCGGGACCCCCGGTGAAAAGCTGGCCACCTATCGCACCGTCGAGCACTCGTCGAAGTTTCACATGGGTTTCAAGCTGTTCTACGACGAGGACGTTCACCGGATGGGGCCTCGTGAGGTGCATCGGATCCGTCCCCGCGTCCGCTTCGTCTCCTTCCAGTGAGATAGACAGGGCCGATGACAAGCGCCGATGAGCTGGACGCTGAGGACGTTCTCGGGATCCACCGGGACAGGTTCGTGGGCGCCCAGACCCCGCTCGTCTACTTCGACGGCAACTCGCTGGGTCGGCCGCTGAAGGTCACCGCCCCACGCCTGGCCACGTTCGTCGAAGCGGAGTGGGGAGGGCGACTGATCCGGGGCTGGGATGAGGAGTGGTTCGACCTGCCCGAGAGGATCGGGGACGACCTCGGGTCGATCGTGCTGGGCGCTGGTGCCGGTCAGACCGCGATCGGCGACTCCACGACCGTGCTGCTCTACAAGCTGATGCGGGCCGCGGTTGCGTTGAGACCGGGCCGCACGGAGATCGTGGTCGACCGCGACAACTTCCCGACTGACCGTTTTGTGGCCGACGGCGTCGCCCGAGAGTGCGGGCTGACCGTGCGCTGGATCGAGGTCGCGACCGACGCGGGCGTGACCGCCGAACAGCTGGAGCAGGTGGTCGGCCCCGACACGGCGCTGGTCGTGATCAGCCAGGTCGCCTACCGCTCGGCATGGCTGGCCAATGTCGCGGCCCTCACCAGGATTGCCCACGACGCCGGCGCACTGATGCTGGTCGACCTCTGTCACTCGGCGGGCGTCGTGCCGGTCCACCTCGACGATTGGGAGGTGGACCTGGCGGTGGGCTGCACCTACAAGTACCTCAACGGCGGGCCGGGCTCGCCTGCCTTCGCCTACGTCGCGGAGCGTCATCTTGACGACATCACCCAGCCGATCCAGGGGTGGATGGGCGCTACCGATCCCTTCGTGATGGGGCCGACGTATGCCCCGGCGCGGGGCATCCGCCGGATGCTCAGCGGCACCCCGGCCATCATCGGGATGTTGCCACTGAAGGACATGCTTGACCTGCTCGGCGAGGTGGGCATCGAGCGGGTCCGCGCGAAGTCGGTCGGCCTCACCGGTCGCGCCATCGACCTTGCGGATCGGATCCTCGCGCCGATCGGCATCGCGGTCGCCTCGCCGCGGGACCCGAGTCTGCGCGGCGGCCATGTGACGCTGACCCACCCGGTGATGCGCGAGGTCACGACGGGCCTGTGGCAGCGCGACGTGATCCCCGACTATCGCAACCCGGATGGGCTGCGGATCGGCCTGTCGCCCCTATCGACGTCGTACGCAGAGCTGGAGCGCGGGCTGGAGATGGTGGGCGAGGCCGTCACCCAGATCGTCGGCGACCGCCGGTCCTAGCCCGGAACGGACCGACCAGACGCGGCCCGGACAACCGGCTCTCGAGCCGCTGCGCCTCGCGCTGGATGGGCTGGGCGAGATATTCGCCGAGGATCACTCCGGCAGCCAGCGCCAGCGCCACGGATGCTGCGGTGACCATGGCCAGGACCCCCCGGCTCGTGGCTGCCTCGTCGCCGCCGGTCAGCAACGACAGGCCGCGGAAGATCGACAGGCCCGGCAGCAGCGGCACGATCGCCGAGACCACCACGACCAGGGGTGGCACCCGGGCCCAGCCGGCGACGGCGTACGCCACGAGTCCGATCACCAGCGCGGCGACCCCGGCGGCCCAGGTGCGGTCGAAGCCGGCGTAGCCCACGCCCTGCGACGTCAGCATTGCCAGAGCGGCGACCAGCGCGATCGGGCCGACCACCCGCCACGGTGAGTAGGACGCGACGGCGAACGCCGCGGCGGCCACCCCCGCGCCGATGGCCATCACGGTGAGGGTGTCCAGCGCGACCACCCGCCCGGGCACCACCCGGCCGATCTCGACACCGACGATCTCGGCCACGGTGAGTCCTCCGGTGACACCGGCTATCAGACCCGACGTGGCGAGTAGTGCCTCGATGATCCGCGCCGATGCGGTCAGGTAGAAGCCGGAGAGTGCGTCCTGCAGTGCGCCCATGAAGCCGATGCCGGAGAGCAGCATGATGATGTTGGCGGTGACCGCCAGCGAAGGGTCGACCTGGTCGCTCAGGGCGGCACCGCCGACAGCCAGCAGGGTGGCCACACCACCGCCGACGATCTGCAGGTAGAACGTCGGCAGTCGGCGCCGCGACATCACCAGCTGGAGGCGGTCGATCACGACGCCGGCGAGCGCCGCGACGGCGACCACCAGTACATCCCCGCCCAGCATCAGCGCTACCCCGGCGCACATCACGCCGGTCGCTGCCGTGACCGCCCAGCGAGGGGTCTGGTGTCCGGTCGAAACGATCCGCGCAGCCTCGCTGCGAGCCTGTGCCAGGGTCAGCCGGTCGGCGAGCACGTCGCGCACGAGGTGGTCGGCGCGGGTGAGGTCCTCATAGTCGATATCGCGTTGCTTCACCTGCCGCATCAGCACGATCGGTGACTCGTCGGGTGCCGACTGGAAGCTCATCGACAGTGACGTGAACGTCACGTCGAGCTCCGCCGCCCGCAGCCCCAGGTGGATCGCGAGCGACTGCATGGTCGCCGTGACATCAGCGGCGCCGGCGCCGTTGGCCATCAACGTCTCGCCCACGCGAAGGCACAGGTCCATGGCCAGGTGAACCTCGCGCGACTCCGGCATGGTCACGATGTTGCCAGTCCGCTAGTGCGGGTGCGACTCCCAGTCGACGGGCGCCGGCTTCGCGCTGCGGTCGATCCCGGCGAGGAGGGCGAAGACCGCTATGAAGAGCACGGTGATCCCGACCCCCGCTGCTACGACGGCCGCCACGCCGTCCTCGCGGTGGTCCAAGAACGGGTAGGGGTACCACCCGCTGAGGCCGCCTACGGTCAGGGCTTCCGCGAGCCAGGCGAACGGCCAGATGAGCGCGAGCGCGACCGCCCTGGTGGTCACCCGCGGGCGCGGGCCGAACCGTGCCCAACCCGCGACCGCGAGCACCGGCACGACCATGTGCAACAGCTTGTCGGCGACGTAGTCCGTGCCCTGGAGGTCGAGCAGCGGTCGGAGCAACACGAAGTGCACGAGCCCGGTGATGGCGATGCCGGCTACGCCCGCGACCCGAAGCACCCGCCATCTGGCCCCGTCGCGGGCGGGGTTGCGCGCGAGCTGCGCGGCTGTGATCGCGACCAGCACGTTGCTCTGGATGGTGAAGTAGGAGATCAGCCGGAGCAGCCGGATGGGCAGGTCCGGGCGGGTCTGCTCGTCGAGGACCCGGCCGCCCTGGATCACGAGCACCAGCTGAAGCACTACCGCGCCGATCGCCACGAGCGCGGTGAGTGCGTGCCAGCGCCGGGCCCAGGTCATGGCCCGACCCTAGGGTCAACGGGTGTCCGAGGTGGACGAGCACGCCAGAAGTGGCAGGCTGGCAGTGGATTGATAGGAGAGGTGGTGCTGCCATGTCTGACCTGACCGACCAGCCCGGCCCGAGGACCGTGCTTGCCTACGAGCAGGTGAGGGACGCGGGTCTCGCCGACTGGCGCTGGCTGCTGGGCGGCCTGCACGCACGCTTCGCGACCGGCGACTTCGTCGACCGGCCTCGCGCTGGCCGATGCGATCGGACGATGCGGCCGAGGAGGCGAACCACCATCCCGACCTCGACCTGCGCTACCCCTTCCTGGCTGTGAAGCTGGTGAGCCACGACGTCGGCGGCGTGACCAGCCGCGACCTGGAGCTGGCCGGCCGGATCAGCGAGCTGGCCGCGGCGGCCGGAGTCGCTGCGGATACCTCGTCGCTCAAGGTGCTCGAGCTTGCGCTCGACACCGCGTCGTCACCCGGCGATCCGCCCGTTCTGGGCGGCCGTGCTCGACTTGGACGTCGAACGGCGACACCCCGGAGGTGATCGATCCCGACGGCCGGATCACGACGCTCTGGTTCCAGCGGACGGAGCCGCACGACGACCGCCCCGACAGCGATTCCACCTCGACATCGTGGTCCCGATCGAAGCAGGCCCAGGCCCGGATCGACGCAGCCCTCGCTGCCGGCGGGACGATGGTCACCGACGAGCACGCTCCCGCGTTCTGGGTGCTGGCCGACGCGGATGGCAACAAGGTCTGCGTGTGTACTCCCGAGGGTCGGACGGGGTGATCGGATGTTGGGACTGCGATCCCGTATTCTGAGACGAGTGGGAGAGTGGCCGACTGACGGCTGACCCGGGTTATACGGTGTGCTCATGCTTCACGACATCCTCGTATGCACCGGGCGTGCCGGCTGACTGACCAGCCAGCACGTCCTCCCCTCGTTGCCCCGGCGGCCGAGGGGTTTTTTGTTGTGACGAACTCTTTGACCAGCACCGATCGACCACAGGACAGGATCAGATGAGCGAGCAGGTGACAGGCGCACAGAGCCTGATCAGGTCGCTGGAGGCAGCGGGGACCGAGAACATCTTCGGCATCCCTGGCGGTGCGATCCTTCCGGCGTACGACCCGCTGATGGACTCCACGATCCGGCACATTCTCGTACGCCATGAACAGGGTGCCGGACATGCGGCGCAGGGCTACGCCGCCGCGTCGGGACGGGTGGGCGTGTGCATGGCAACGTCGGGGCCGGGCGCCACCAACCTGGTCACTCCGATCGCTGATGCCCACATGGACTCGGTGCCGATCGTCGCTATCACCGGACAGGTCGGGGCCAAGTCCATCGGCACCGACGCCTTCCAGGAGGCCGACATCCGCGGCATCACGATGCCGATCACCAAGCACAACTTCCTGGTCACCGATCCAGACGAGATCCCGCGCACCGTGGCCGAGGCGTTCTACATCGCCTCGACCGGCCGCCCCGGTCCGGTGCTGGTCGACGTCGCCAAGTCGGCCCTGCAGTCGATGACCACGTTCACGTGGCCGACCGAGATCCAGCTGCCCGGCTACCGGCCGGTGACCCGCCCGCACGCGAAGCAGATCCGTGAGGCCGCCAAGCTGATCCTCGAAGCCCGGCGTCCGGTGCTCTACGTCGGGCGGCGGCACCATCCGGGCCCGCGCCTCGCGCGAGCTGAAGGTACTGGCTGAGCTGACCGGCATGCCCGTCGTCACCACCTTGATGGCGCGCGGTGCCTTCCCTGACAGCCATCCGCAGCACCTCGGGATGCCCGGCATGCACGGCACGGTCGCCGCGGTCGCCGCGCTCCAGCGCAGCGACCTGATGATCAGTCTCGGCGCCCGGTTCGACGACCGGGTCACCGGCAACCTCGACTCGTTCGCACCCGGCGCCAAGGTCATCCACGCCGACATCGACCCTGCCGAGATCGGCAAGAACCGACACGCCGACGTCCCCATCGTGGGCGACGTCCGCGAGGTGATCGGCGACCTGATCGTGGCCCTGAAGGCCGAGGCCGACGCGGGCAACACCGGTGACTACGAGGCGTGGGTGGAGTTCCTGGCGGGGGTCAAGATGAAGTACCCGCTGGGCTACGACATGCCGAAGGACGCGCTCTCGCCGCAGTACGTCATCGAGCGGCTCGGCGATCATCTCCGGAGAGAACACCGTCTACACCGCAGGAGTCGGACAGCACCAGATGTGGGCGGCCCACTTCGTGAAGTACGAGCGGCCGAACACCTGGATCAACTCCGGAGGGCTGGGCACCATGGGCTTCGCGGTGCCGGCCGCGATGGGTGCCAAGGTCGGCGTGCCGGACCAGACCGTCTGGGCGATCGACGGCGACGGCTGCTTCCAGATGACCAACCAGGAGCTGGCCACCTGCGCCATCAACGACATCCCGATCAAGGTCGCGGTGATCAACAACGAGTCGCTCGGCATGGTGCGCCAGTGGCAGACGTTGTTCTACAACGAGCGCTACTCCAACACCGACCTGCACTCCAAGCGGATCCCCGACTTCGTCAAGCTTGCCGACGCCTACGGTTGCGTCGGGCTGTCCTGCGAGAACCCCGAGCAGGTCGACGCCACGATCGAGAAGGCGATGGAGATCAACGACCTGCCCGTGGTGGTGGACTTCCGGGTGCACCGCGATGCGATGGTGTGGCCGATGGTGGCCGCCGGCACCAGCAACGACGACATCAAGTACGCCCGCGACCTGGCGCCCGACTTCGAGGAGGACGACCTCTGATGAGCCACCACACCCTGTCGGTGCTCGTCGAGAACAAGCCGGGCGTGCTCGCGCGCATCGCCGGTCTGTTCAGCCGGCGTGGCTACAACATCGACTCGCTGGCCGTCGGGCCGACCGAGCACCCCGAGGTCTCCCGGATGACGATCGTGGTCAACGTGGAGGACTCACCGCTGGAACAGGTCACCAAGCAGCTCAACAAGCTGGTCGAGGTGATCAAGATCGTCGAGCTCGATCCCGACGCCTCGGTCAACCGTGAGCTGGTGATGATCAAGGTCTCGGCGTCCGCAGAGACCAGGGGACAGGTGCTCGACGCCGTCCAGCTGTTCCGCGCCACCGTGATCGACGTGGCCCCCGATGCGGTCACCATCCAGATGGTCGGCAGCGCCGCCCGGATCACCGACTTCATGCGCGTGATCGAGCCGTTCGGGGTGCGCGAGCTCGCGCAGTCGGGACAGGTCGCGATCGGCCGGGGCTCCCGCTCCATCTCCGAGCGCAACCTGCGCCCGGTCGCCGTACCCACCACGCCGGTCGCCGGCTGAACGACGTACCACCCACCCATGATGGACAACCCAGAAAGCGAGCCCACCAGTGGCTGAGATGTTCTACGACGACGATGCCGACCTCTCCCTGATCCAGGGCAAGAACGTGGCCGTGATCGGCTACGGCAGCCAGGGCCACGCGCACGCGCTGTCCTTGCGTGACTCCGGCGTCGACGTCCGCGTCGGCCTGCAGCCGGGATCGAAGAGCCGCGCGAAGGCGGAGGCCGAGGGCCTGCGCGTCGTCACCCCGGCCGAGGCGGCCGAGGAGGCCGACCTGATCGTGATCCTCGCCCCCGACCAGCACCAGCGGAAGCTGTACGCCGAGGAGATCGAGCCGCAGCTCGCCGAGGGCGACACCTTGGTCTTCGGTCACGGTTTCAACATCCGCTTCGGCTACATCACCCCGCCCGCCGGCGTCGACGTCTTCATGGTCGCGCCGAAGGGCCCCGGGCACCTCGTGCGCCGTGAGTACGTCGACGGCCGCGGCGTGCCGGTGCTGGTCGCTGTGGAGAAGGACGAGTCGGGCAACGCGTGGCCGCTGGCGCTCTCCTACGCCAAGGGCATCGGCGGGCTCCGGGCCGGCGGCATCAAGACCACGTTCACCGAAGAGACCGAGACCGACCTGTTCGGCGAGCAGGCCGTCCTGTGCGGCGGGGCCTCGCAGCTGGTCATGTACGGCTTCGAGGTGCTCACCGAGGCCGGCTACCAGCCGGAGGTCGCCTACTTCGAGTGCCTCCACGAGCTGAAGCTGATCGTCGACCTGATGTACGAGGGCGGCATTGCCAAGCAGCGCTGGTCGGTGTCCGACACCGCCGAGTTCGGTGACTACGTCTCCGGTCCTCGGGTGATCACGCCCGACGTGAAGGCCAACATGGTCGCCGTACTCGAGGACATCAAGAACGGGAAGTTCGCCGAGCGCTTCATCGGCGACATGGACAACGGCTCGCCGGAGTTCACCGAGTTCCGCAAGAAGGGTGAGGCGCACCCGATCGAGACCACCGGCCGGGAGCTGCGCAAGCTGATGGCCTGGGTCAAGTCCCACGACTCTGACTACGTCGAGGGCTCCTCCGCCCGCTAAAGCCGACCCGGCTTGACTTCACGCTGAAAAGCGTCGACCCGGCTCTTGTTCACGCGATCGATGTGAACTCGAGCCGGGTCGACGTGTCTGGTGGTCAAGTCGAGCCGGGTCGGCAGGACGGCTACTTGACCTCGGAGCGCCGGATCATCATCAGGCCGATGGACAGCGGCAGGAGGATCCAGAGGACGCCGGAGACGCCGAGGTTCGCCCACTGCTCGCCCGTCAGGTTCCCCTCGAACAGCGCGCCCTGGGCGAAGTTGAAGTCGACCCACGGCTGCAGGTCGGCGAACCACTGCTGGCTCTGGGCCAACAGCATGGTCAGGCCGGTGAGCACGAAGCCGTAGACGAAGTAGGCCACGATCGCCCCGGCGGAGCTGCGGATCAGCACGCCCAGCATGAAGCCGATCAGCAGGCCGAGCACGTTGGCGAGCACCAGCGACATCGCCTGGTCGAGGGGGATGTCCCAGACGGTGTCGACACCGGCGATGGCGGCGCCAACCACGTTGCCGATCGCGCCGACGGCGAGCGCGACGAGGATCGAGACCGCTCCGACGGAGACGGCGACGATCATCTTGGCCATGATCACCCGGGACCGCTGCGGCACCAGGGTGAACGTCGTCAAACCGCTGCGTTGGCTCCACTCACTGGTCACGGACAGGATCGCCATGATCGGCAGCAGGACGACCATCGGGATGCCGATGGCGGCGCCGAAGCTGTCGTAGGTCTGGTCACTGGGTGGCGCAAAGACGATGACGGCCGCGGTCGCCAGCACCGCCGAGATGCCGATGCTCGCGGTGAGCCAGAACCCCGATCGGGTGTTGAAGAGCTTGGTGAGCTCGACACCGAGGATGCGCGTGAACGGGATGGGCTTCGGTGCGACCCGCACCCGCGGGTTTTCGGCGGTCACTGCAGTCATGCGGCAGCTCCTTCTCGTGAGGTGTCGGCGGTGAGCTCGAGGAACATGTCCTCGAGTCCGGCGCCGTCGGCGGTCTTCAGCTCCAGCAGTGGTACGCCGGCGGCCTGGGCCACCTTTCCGACCAGCTCGGGGTCGGCATCGGCCCGGAAGCCGTCGTCGCCGGAGGGCGTCGTCGCGATGCCGGAGGACGCAAGGGCGAGCCGCAGGTCCGCGACCGCGGTGGCCCGGACGACGGTGCCGGCGCTGGCGAGCAGCTCGGCCTTGGTGCCCTGGGCCACGATGCGGCCCCGGCCGATCACGACCAGGTCATCGGCGATGACCTCGATCTCGTGCAGCAGGTGCGAGGAGAGCAGCACGGTGCCACCCTGGTCCGCGAAGGACCTGAGCAGGTCGCGCATCCAGCGGATGCCGGCCGGATCCAGGCCGTTGGCAGGTTCGTCAAGGATCAGCACCTCCGGGTCGCCCAGCAATGCGGTGGCGAGCCCGAGCCGCTGACGCATGCCCAGGGAGTAGTTGCGGACGCGCCGGGCGGCCTCGGTCGGGGTCAGGCCCACCGCCTCCAGCATCTCCTCGACGCGGGTAGCGGGCAGGCCCATGGTGCGGGCGGCGACGCGGAGCGTCTCCCGTCCGGTGCGACCCGCGTGCTGCGCGGACGCGTCCAGCAGTACGCCGACCTCCCGGCCAGGGTTGGGCAGGTCGGCGTAGCGGCGGCCGAGCACGGTGGCGGTGCCGGCGCTGGGCGGGGTGAGCCCCACCATCACTCGCATGGTCGTGGACTTACCGGCGCCGTTGGGGCCGAGGAAGCCGGTGACGCGGCCCGGCAGGGCGTCGAAGGTGACGTCGTCGACGGCACGAAGGCCCCCGTACGACCTGGTCAGTGCGCTGATTTCGATCATGGGTCCAGCGTGGTCGCCGGGGCGCTCGCTCGCATCAGGGACGAGTCCCCACCCACCCCCGGAAGGACCCCGAGATCACCTCAGGGTGGTGACTACTCCCCGTCGGGGTAGGCCTCGGCCGTTACGTGCAGGGCCTCCCGGAGGTCGGGCACTTCTTCGACGAGCCTGGCGAGGTCTTCCTTGGTGTAGTGCACCACCTCGAGCTCGGTGATCGAGACGACGCTGGCGGTGCGCAGGCGCTTCTCGAGGATCCCGACCTCGCCGATGACGCCACCGGCGCCGACCGTGGCCACCTCCTGACCGTGCTTGCGCACGGACACCTCGCCGGAGAGCAGCACGTACGCCTTGTCGGCAGGGGTGGACTCGGACATCAGCGACCAGTCCTTGGGGAGATGCACGAACCGTCCGGCTGCGGCGACCTTCTTCAGGTCCTTGTCGGACAACGTCGAGAAGGCATCCAGCTGCCTCAAACGCTCGCTCTCGGAGTTCTTTGACACGGTCGATCCTCTCGTCGGTCCTGCTTCACGTCCCATGCTGTCCAGCGTCGACCACCGCAGCCTAGAGGGATTGGTGGTCCGGCGTCTGCGACAACGTGGAACGCACCTCATCGCGTCGCTGTTCAACCGCGTCCGCTCGCGGTCCGGGCCCGACATGAGTCGATCGCCCCGCGAGCACAGCGCACTGAGTGCGTCACCGAACAGGTCGTCACCGATCACCTTCAACGCTCGCCGCAGGGCAGCGCGACGACCCGGTCCACGCCGATGTCGTCGAGGAAGCCAGTGTCGTGACTGGCCACCAGGAGCGCGCCTTGGTAGTCGCCGACAGCCGAGACCAGTGCGTCGTACGACGCGAAGTCGAGGTTGTTGGTCGGTTCGTCGAGCAGCAGGAGCTGTGGGGTCGGCTCGCTCAGCAGCACCGCCGCCAGGCACGCGCGCAGGCGCTCCCCACCGGAGAGGTCGGCCACCAGCCGGTCACCGGCGACGCCCCGGAACAGGAAGCGGGCGAGCCGCGCGCGTACCGCGTTCGCGTCGGCTCCGGGCGTCCGCCGCAGGACGTTGTCGAAGACGCTCAGGTCGTCATCGATCAGGTCAAGACGCTGCGGCAGGAAGCCCAGCGGGACATGCCGCTCCACGGATCCGGACACGGGCTCGATCTCGCCCGCCACGGTCCGCAGCAGCGTGGTCTTGCCAGACCCGTTGCAGCCGACCACGGCCACGCGCTCAGGGCCACGCAGGTCGAGTCGGACGGGTGCGCCGGTGCGGATGACGAGGTCGGACGTGCTCAGCACCAGCCGCCCGGCCGGGACGTTCGCGGCGGGTAGGTCCACCCGGATGTCGCGGTCCTGGCGCAGCAGTGACTCCGCGTCGGTCAGCCGCTCGCGCGCCTGCCGCTCTCGGTCGTCGTGGAGGGCGCGATACTTTGCGGCCGACACCTGGGCCTTGTCGCTTCTTGGCGCCGGCAACGCTCCTGGGCACTGACGTCGCGCTCTTCTTCCCGTACTTCAGCCGGTTGGCCAGGACCCGTTCCGCATCGACCCGATCGCGATGTTGCCTGCGCACCTCAGCTCTTCGCGGTGGTCACGCCCTGGTGGGCCGCCTCTTGCTCGGACCTCACCTGGTCGACGTACGCCGAGTAGCCGCCGCCGTACCACCGGACCGCGCCGTCGCGCAGGTCGCCGATTCGCTCGACGCGAGCGAGCAGCTCGCGGTCGTGGCTGACCACGAGCAGGGTGCCGGCCCACGACTCGACGACGTCGTACAGACGCGCGCGGGCGGCCGCGTCGAGGTTGTTCGTCGGTTCGTCGAGCAGGAGCACGTCGGGACGGCGTAGCAGTAGGCGAGTGAGCCCGAGCTGGGTGACCTCCCCGCCCGACAGCTGGCCCATCTGCCGCTCGAGCACGTCACGTGGGAGGCCCAGTCGACCGAGCACGGCGACGGTGCGTTGCTCGATGTCCCAGTTGTCGCCGATGGTGTCGAACCGACGCTGGTCGACCGAGCCTGACTCGACGGCGCGAAGGGCTTCGAGGACCTCAGCAACGCCCAGGAACTCGGCCACCCGTTGTCCGACGTCGAGGGTGAGGTCCTGCCCGAGGTAGCCGACCGAGCCGGCCACGGAGACCCGACCACTGGTGGGGGGCAGCTCGGCGGCGATCAGCCGAAGCAGCGTCGACTTGCCGACGCCGTTGCGGCCGACCAGGCCCGAGCGACCGGGTCCGACCACGAGGTCGAGGCCGTCGATCACCAGGTCGCCGGCGGGCCAGGCGAAGGTAAGAGAGGTGCAGGTGATGGCTGCAGAAACAGCAGCGGCCATGGAAGCTCCTGGAGACGAGGTGTCGAATTGCGAACACGACGTCAGAGCTTCAAGTGGCACCTACTTCTTCGGGGGCGGGACGCCCTCAACGGTACGGGCCGCCACCCCTCGGGCGCGACCGAATTAGCTGCCGCTGCGGGGTAAAGTGGCGTCGCACAGCGTCGTGCCGAACGTTCTCCGCCTCGCCACCTTGAGACCCAAGGTTGAGACCCAAGGACCCAGCTGTGACTGCCACACCTCCGGCCGCCCCGTCGTACTCATCGCCGAAGAGCTGAGCCCCGCCACCGTGGATGCTCTCGGTCCCGACTTCGAGATCCGCAGCTGTGACGGCGCCGACCGCGCCGAGCTGCTGGCGGCCATCGCCGATGTCGACGCGATCCTGGTCCGCTCTGCCACCAAGGTCGACGGCGAGGCCCTGGCCGCTGCCAAGCGACTGAAGGTGGTCGCCCGCGCCGGAGTGGGTCTCGACAACGTGGACGTCCGGGCCGCGACCCAGAGCGGCGTGATGGTCGTCAACGCGCCGACCTCGAACATCGTCAGCGCCGCCGAGCTGGCCGTCGCCCTGATGCTCGCTGCCGCCCGCCACGTCTCGCCGGCTCATGCGGCGCTCAAGAACGGCGAGTGGAAACGCTCGAAGTACACCGGCGTCGAGCTCTACGAGAAGACCGTCGGCATCGTCGGCCTGGGCCGGATCGGCGTTCTCGTCGCGCAACGTCTGAGCGCCTTCGGCATGAACGTGATCGCCTACGACCCCTACGTGCAGGCCGGGCGGGCCGCCCAGATGGGCGTGCGGTTGGTCGACCTCGACACCCTGCTCGGTGAGTCCGACTTCATGTCGGTGCACCTTCCGAAGACTCCGGAGACCGTCGGGCTGATCGGCGCCGACCAGCTCACCAAGGCCAAGAGCACGCTGGTCCTGGTGAATGCCGCGCGCGGAGGCATCGTCGACGAGAACGCGCTCTACGACGCGCTGAAGACCGGTGGGATCGCCGCCGCCGGCCTGGACGTGTTCGCCAGCGAGCCCTGCACCGACAGTCCGCTGTTCGAGCTGGAGAACGTGGTCGCGACGCCTCATCTCGGTGCCTCCACCGACGAAGCCCAGGAGAAGGCCGGAGTCGCAGTCGCCAAGTCCGTGCGCCTCGCGCTGTCGGGTGAGCTGGTGCCCGACGCAGTCAACGTGCAGGGCGGCGTGATTGCCGAGGACGTGCGTCCCGGCATCCCGTTGACCGAGAAGCTCGGCCGGGTCTTCACCGGCCTGGCCGGCGAGGTAGCCCAGCAGATCGACGTCGAGGTGCGTGGCGAGATCACCGACTTCGACGTCAAGGTGCTCGAGCTCGCGGCCCTGAAAGGCATCTTCACCGACATCGTCGAGGACCAGGTGTCCTACGTGAACGCCCCGTTGCTGGCGGCCGAGCGCGGCACCGCAGTCCGTCTGGTGACCGACCCGGAGAGCCCCGACCACCGCAATCTGATCACCATCCGAGGCACGCTCGCCGACGGCGGGCAGGTCTCGGTCAGCGGCACCCTGGTAGGGATCAACCAGAAGGAGAGGCTCGTCGAGATCAACGGCTTCGACGTCGACCTCGAGCCGACCAACCACCTGGCGTTCTTCAACTACATGGATCGTCCCGGCATGGTCGGCACGGTCGGTCAGATCCTGGGTGACGCCGGGGTCAACATTGCCGGCATGCAGGTGGCGCGCGATGTGAAGGGCGGCCAGGCGTTGGTGGCGGTCTCGGTCGATTCCGCCATCACGCCCGAGACGCTGGCCGAGATCCAGGCCGCGATGGATGCCAACTCTGCGCGTGCGATCAACCTCGCCTGACCCCGTATCTCCATGGCGGCACTCTCGTTGGGACCACAGAACCGACGTCGTCCACCCTGGGAGAATCGTGAAGAAGACTCGTAGCCGCCGGCCTGTGCTCCGTAGTCGTCGGAGTCGTCGCACCTCTGCCGGCCGCCCATGCGGCAGGAGACAGGTGCTCGAGCAAGTCGGAGTTCCGACAGATCAAGATCGGCATGTCGAAGACCAAGGTCAAGCAGATCATCGGATACGGCGGCAGGAAGACCTTCGACTTCGAGCAGTACGAGTCACGCGAGTACCAGGCGTGCAGCAGGACCAGCGGTTTCGTGTGGATCAGCTACCGCTACGGCAGGGTGACCGAGAAGCACGCCTCCTGGCGCTAGGCGGCTAGGCCACCATCACTCGGCCGGCCGTGGTCGGCGCTCCCGGCGTCCGATCGCGTACGCCGGCCCAGGCGGAGGCCAGTCGGGTGACCGCCTCGCGCAGCTCGTCGGCCGGCAGGGTCCACGGGATCCGGACGAACCGGTCCAGGCCGCCCTCGGGCGCGAACGCCGGCCCGGGTGCGACGATCACGCCGCGCCGTTCGGCCTCGACCGTCACCGCGGTGCCGTAGGCGCCGGGAAGCTCGCACCACAGCGCCAACCCACCGCCCGGCAGCTGGAACCGCCACTCGGGAAGCAGCTCCGCGACGGCCGAGGCCAGGGCTTCGCGCTGCTCGCGCAGGCGGACGCGCTGCCCCTCGACGATGGCCGCACGGTCGGCCAGGAGGCGGGTCAGCACCAGCTGCTCCATCACGGGGGCGCCGAGGTCGAGGCCGACCCGGGCGTTGGTGATCCGCTCCACCTGCGCGCGCGGAGCCCGGATCCAGCCGAGCCGAAGACCGCCCCAGAACGACTTGCTCGACGACCCGAGGGTCACCGTGTCCGGCGCGAACGATGCGAACGACGGCGGCATCTCCTGACCGTCGAGAGCCAGCTCGACGTGTGCCTCGTCGACCACGGCGACGGTGTGGGCTCGCCGCAGGTGTCCGGCGTACTCCTCGCGCTGAGCGCCCGACATCAGGTGGCCGGTGGGGTTCTGGAAGTCGGGGATCAGGTAGGCCAGCCGCGGCGCGACCTGGCGCAACGCGGCGCCGATGGCGTCGAGGTCCCAGCCACCGGGATCCACCGGAGAGCCGGTGAGCCGAGCGCCGCTGTGCCGGATGGCCAGCGTCGCATTGGGGTAGACGGGTGACTCGACGAGCACGCGGTCGCCCGGCCCGGTGAATGCCTGGGCCACGATCGATGCCGCCGAGAGCGCACCGGGCGTCACCAGTATCTGACTCGGATCGGTCGGGAGCCCGCGCTCCTCGTACGTCGCCGCGATGGCAGCCTGGAGCTGGGGAAGTCCGGCCGGGAAGTAGCCGTGCCCCCCGAGATACGCCGGCAGCTCGGCCCCCGCTTCTGCGTAGGCGTTGGCGACGCCGGGCGGAGCCGATGCGGCGGCGCAGTTGAGGTCGATGGCGTCGTGGTCACCCGGGCGCGGCAGCAGGGCCCGGTCGTGAGCCCGGGACTGTCCGCCCGGCACTCGGGTGAAGGTGCCGGCACCTTGGCGCGCCTCGGCGTAGCCGGCTTCGCGCAGCGCCGCGTACGCACGGGTCACGGTGGTGCGTGAGACCCCGAGCGTGTCGGTCAGCTCTCGCTCGCTCGGCAGCCGGGTGCCGAGGTTGATCCGGCCGTCTCCGATCAGACGGGTGAGCGAGGTGGCCAGGCCGGCGTAGGCAGGGCGGCGGTCGAACTCGCCCACCAAGGTGCCGACCCGGCCGGCGCTGATGGACTGCATCATGCAGTCCACTCTCTCACGATTGGCTATGGAATAACAGGCCAATCTGGGCCACCCTGGAGGAGTGAGTACCTCCGCCCGCCCGCTGGTCACCGCCGTCGCTCCCACCGGGCTCAGCGACCTCGGCCCCTTCGCCCAGCTGCGCGCCGGGCGCCTGGGTCGGCGCTTGGCCCAGCTCTACGTCGGACTGGTCCTGTACGGCATGACCCTGGCGATGATGGTCCGTGGCGACCTGGGCCTGGCGCCCTGGGACGTGCTCCATTCGGGCCTGATCCGGCACGTGCCGATCACCCTGGGGCAAGCCGTGGTGCTGATGAGCTTCGTGGTGCTGATCCTGTGGATCCCGCTGAAGGAGATCCCGGGCCTGGGCACCATCTCCAACGCGCTGGTGGTCGGCTTGGCCTGCGACGCGACCCTGGCGCTGCTCGACCGGCCGGACGCGTTCGCCCTGCGGCTCGCGCTCATGGTCGGCGGCGTCGTCCTCTGGGTGTCGCCACCGCCCTCTACATCGGGGCTCAGCTCGGCCGAGGCCCGCGCGACGGCCTGATGACCGGCCTGACCCGCACCACCGGGACTCTCGCTCCGACTGGTGCGCACCGCTCTCGAGGTCTCGGTGGTGCTCGTCGGCTTGCTGCTGGGAGGCGGCCTCGGTCTCGGCACCGTGGCCTTCGCGCTCTCGATCGGCCCGATCGCCCAGGCACTGCTCCCGGTCTTCCTCATCGAACTGCCGGTCAAGGAAGACTCGCGCGCACTCTGCCGATAACCTCCGGACACGTACTTTTCCGTGCCGCGGAGGACACCTCATGACCGAAACGCCCACGCCAGCCCAGCCGACCGAGCCAGCTCCGCTGGCACCGCCGACCGAGACGCTCACCTGACCGCCCCTGAGGCACCGGCCCTGGTGATCGAGACGCAGGCGCCGAAGATGGCACCGCAGGTGGCAACCGAGCAGATTCCCGAGCTCGACGCGAAGGTCGACTCGTTCCTGACCGCGCTGAGCTCGACGGAGGCCAACAGCCCGGAGTTCGCGGCGCAGGCCGAGAACGTACGCACGATGGGCGACGCCGACATCCGCAGGGCGGCCGAGACCTCGAACCGAATGTTGGAACAACCAGTGCGGGCGCTGAAGGAGGGCGGCATCGCGCAGGGGTCGGCGGTCGGAAAGACGCTGCTCGAGCTGCGGCGGACCGTCGAGGACCTCGATCCGAGCAAGGCCACCGGCACCAAACGGTGGTTGGACCTGCTGCCCTTCGGCGACAAGGTCACCGACTACTTCCGCAAGTACCAGTCGGCGCAGTCCCAGCTCAACGGCATCCTGCACAGCCTGCGCAACGGTCAGGACGAGCTGACCAAGGACAACGTCGCGCTCAACCTCGAGAAGACCAACCTGTGGGCGACCATGGGTCGCCTCAACCAGTACGTCTACGTCGCCGAACGGCTCGACGCCAGGCTCGCAGCCAAGATCGCCGAGCTCGAGCTGACCGACCCCGAGGCAGCCAAGGCACTCAACCAGGACGTGCTGTTCTACGTGCGTCAGAAGCACCAGGACCTGTTGACGCAGCTGGCGGTCTCGATCCAGAGCTATCTGGCGATCGACATCATCATCAAGAACAACATCGAGCTGATCAAGGGGGTCGACCGCGCGTCGACGACGACGATCTCCGCGCTGCGGACAGCGGTCATCGTGGCCCAGGCGCTGGGCAACCAGAAGCTGGTGCTCGACCAGATCACGGCGCTCAACACGACCACGTCCGGGATGATCCAGCGGACTTCCGAGATGTTGAAGGACAACTCGGCGGCTATTCAGGAACAGGCGGCTTCGTCGACGATCGGTATCGAGCAGCTGCAGGCCGCCTTCGCCAACATCTACGCCACGATGGACAGCATCGACGAGTTCAAGCTCAAGGCGCTGGACTCGATGGCGGCCACGATCGGCGTCCTGGAGACCGAGGTCGAGAAGTCGCAGTCCTACCTCGACCGGGTCAAGAAGCACGATCAGCGCAACGCAGCCGGCACCCTGGACATCGCCTAGCCATCGGCTCCTGACCGAAACGAGATCAGTCATCTAGTGGGACTCAAGGCGTGGCTGGAACGACGGCGTGCATCGGACGACGCGAGCGCGGCGCCCCCTCCACCGACCGAGCAGGACGTGCTGGCATCGCTCAACCGGGTCAACGCGATGCTGCGCGACGGCAACGCGCCCCCCGTGGTGATCACGCGGGTGGTGCGGATCGCGCGGGCCATCAACGACACGCTGCCCAGGTTGCGCAACTTGGATTCGGGCAACCTGGGGCTCGCCAGCTTGGAGGCCTACTCAGTCGTGGCCACCGCGACCTCCTATCTTCCGGAGGCCGTCAGCGGCTACCTCCGGCTTCCGCGCGAGTGGGCCGACACCCGGCCGATCGACGGCTACAAGACCTCGCTGATGGTGCTGGTCGACCAGCTCGAGCTCTCGGCTCGACGATGGACAAGGTGCTCGACGCGGCCAACCGGGCCGACGCCCAGGCCCTGCTGCTGCACGGCAAGTTCCTCGAGGCCAAGTTCGGCAACCGACCGCCGGCCCCGGCCTGACGTTGGGATCTCCTGAATGAGTGAGCTTTCGCTGGCCGAGGCGCTCGACGCGCTGGTCGCCGCAGCCCGGGACGCGGGCGTCGATCCCGTCGCCGCCCGGCTCGAGGGCGAGTCGCTGGCCGCGACCGTGGCCGAGCCAGCCAAGGGTGCCTACGTCGGCTGGTCGCAGCAGACCGGTGGCGGTCGCAGCGCCGAGGACTTCACGAACGCCGCCTCTCGGGGTCGTCGCTACCGAGCCGCTCCGACCCGACCATGGCCAGCCTCTCTCTGGCGCGGTCGACCCACGCGCCGGCGTACGCCAAGGCACTGTCGGAGGTCGCCCTCGCGGCCACCACCCTGGGGGAGGAGCACCCGCGGGTGATCGGCAACGCGACCACGGCCGCCGCCGCTCAGCTGGGTGATGTCCAGCCCCGCGCCGGCTTGCCGGCCGCGACCCCCAGGTCGGGCCCGGCGGACCCGATCACTTCCTGGCGCAGATGCTCGACCAGCTCGGCCAGGTGCAGAAGAAGCTGACCAACCTCGACCTCGCCGAGGTCGACGGGACGTTCCCGGCGCGTTCGACCTCACCGGCACCAGCACGCCGGCCGAGCACGTCGAGGCTCAGAGCCCATCCAGGCCGCCCCCGACCCGAGCAAGCCTGCGAGCCGGAACCGGCCGTCGAACCCGAGCCCGAGCCGAAGAGCGTCGAGGAGCTGCTCGCCGAGCTCGACGAGCTCGTTGGACTCAAGGACGTCAAGGCCGAGATCAAGCGGCAGGCGGCGGTGCTGCGCGTCGAGGGGCTGCGCAAGGAAGCCGGCCTCGCGGCCCCCACGATCACGCGTCACATGATCTTCAACGGCAACCCGGGCACCGGCAAGACCACGGTCGCGCGACTGCTGGCCGGTATCTACCGGGCCCTGGGCCTGCTCTCCACGGGTCAGCTGATCGAGGTGGACCGTTCCGAGCTGGTCGCCGGCTATCTCGGTCAGACCGCCATGAAGACCGCCGAGGTGGTGAAGTCCGCCGAGGGCGGCGTGCTCTTCATCGACGAGGCCTACTCGTTGGCCGGCGACCAGTACGGCCAGGAGGCCATCGACACGCTGGTCAAGGAGATGGAGGACAAGCGCTACAACCTCGTCGTAGTCGTCGCCGGTTATCCGCTCCCGATGGAGGTCTTCATCGGCCAGAACCCCGGCCTGGCCAGCCGGTTTCGCACCACGATCGACTTCGTCGACTACACCGACGACGAGCTGGCCGAGATCTTCAGGGTGATGGCCACTGCTGCCGAGTACGACGTCGACGACCAGGTGCTCGAACGCCTCCGTCAGCTGCTGGCTCTGGTGACCCGAGACTCGACTTTCGGTAACGCCCGCTACGTCCGCAACATGATGGAGGCCGCCATCGGACGGCATGCCTGGCGGCTGCGGGAGATCGACAAGCCCACTCGGGAACAGCTGCGTACTCTCGAGCCCGACGACCTCGATCCCGTCGCGCTCGAGCCGCCGGGCCCCGAGCCTGCCCCCCAGCCTGCTGTCGACATCACGCCCGCCGGGGGAGACGATGCTCCGGCCGCACGTGAACCGGCGGCACCCGAGGAGAACCCATGACCCAGGCGCCCGGTGCACCAGCGGGCAGACCGGCGCCTGCCGCGGTGTCGACACCCGCACCCGCACCCGCTGCCGCCCCGGCTGTCGGCGCCGGGCCGGTGGCCGGGCAGCGCCCGACGACCGAGAACGTGCCTCGCCTGCTCAGCCGCTGGCAGGCGCTCGCGGTCGCCGTCTGTGTGGTGTTCGGCGTCGTAGCCGCCCTGGTCCAGTTCCTGGCCTGGCAGGCCGGCGATCGGGCCGCGGCCAACACCGAACAGCTGGTCCGCGTCCAGAACATCGAGACTTCGCTCTACCGGGCTGACGCTCTCGCCAGCAACGCGTTCCTGAGCGGTGGCCTGGAGCCACCCGCCCAGCGGGCGGCGTACGACACGACGATCAGCGGCGTGCTTCGGCAGATCGCGGAGGCGGCTGAGGCTCAGCCCGCCGACCGGGCTGTGCTCGCGACACTCAACGAACTGGTGACCGCCTACACGACCGGGGTGACGCAGGCGCGCGACAACAACCGTCAGGCCTATCCCGTCGGTGCGCAATACCTGCGCGAGGCAAGCGCAGCCCTGCGGGTCGACGCCACTGCGGCGCTCGATGCGTTGTCCGAGGCGAACACCGCCCGGGCAGAGGACGAGATGGACACCCAGCATCCGTGGTGGCTCCTCGGGCTCACGCTGTTGACACTTGCGGCGCTCTGGCTGGTCAACCGCGCGATCGCCAAGCGCTTCCACCGCCGGTTCAACCGGGGCCTGCTGATTGCGGCCCTGGGCATCGCCTTCCTGACCTTCTTCACGGTGAGCTACGCCAGCGCTCAGCACGGTGCCAACGACGACCTGCGCGACGGAGCGTTCAAGGACGCCATCGATGAGGCGGCCGCTCGGACCGCCGCCAACAACGCGAAGGCGCTGGAGAGCAAACGCCTGATCGACCGGGCCTCCGGCGAGCTGGTGGACGCTCCGTGGCAGGAGCAGGCCGCGATCGTCGACGCGAACACGTCGTTCTCCGGTCCGTGGAACGACTACAAAGTTGCCCACGCGAGTGTGGATGCGTTCGACGTGGACGGTGACTGGGACCGGGCGGTCGGTGTGGCGACCAGCACCGAGATGGGCGGCAGCACCTTCGCCTTCGACCGCTTCGACAGCAGGTCCGCCGAGGCCATCGAGGTGTCCGGCAAGGTGGCCACCGACGAGCTCGGCTCCAACACGCTGGGGCTGTTCCTCACCCTGGTCACCCTCCTGGTCGGACTGCTCGGCGCGGCCATCGCCGCCTGGGGCATCAATGAGCGACGCAGGGAGTACGCATGACGTGCCTCAGGTCCACGATCTTGACAGCTCTCGTTGGAGGGCTCCTGGTGGGCTGCGGCTACGACCCCACCACGATCCCGGCCCCGGACGCCGCACCCGCGAGCCCGGCAACATCTGCCGCCCCTCCGATCGTCTGCGACAACGCCACCGAGTCCTACGGTCCTGGCGCCGACGTCGCCGAGCTGGGCAACCGGCCTGAGGTAGCCGAGATCAGGAGTCGAGGGCGGTTGGTGGCCGGCGTTTCTGCCGACACTTTCAAGATGGCCTCCCGTGACCCACTCACCGGTGAGCTGGTCGGGTTCGACATCGACATGGTCAATGCCGTCGCCCGGGCGATCTTCCCGAACGCGCGCGACCTCGAGAAGGTGATCACCTTCCGGGTCATCACCGCTGCGGACCGGTTGCCGGCACTGATCGATGGTCGGGTCGACGTCGTGGTGCGCAACATGACCGTGAACTGCGCGCGGTGGAAGGAGATCGCGTTCTCGGCCGTCTACTACGAGTCGGGGCAAAAGCTCCTGGTCCGCCAGGACCTGGCTGATCGGAACGACCCGGTCGACACGGTCGAGGAGCTGTCCGGGCTCCGCGTGTGCGCGCCGTTGGGCACCACCAGCCTGAGCAACATCCAAGACCTGGCTCCCGACGACACCGAGATCGTCACCGCGATCAACCACACCCAGTGCCTGGTGAAGTTCCAGCGCGGGGAGGCCGATGTCATCACCGGCGACGACACGGTACTGGCCGGGCTCGCCGCCCAGGACCCGTACGCCGTAGTGCCGCCCGGGCAGGACAAGTTCACCGCGGAGCCCTACGGCATCGGCGTCAACAAGGATCAACGCGACCTGGTGAGGTTCATCAACGCAGTGCTCGAGAGGAGCCGGGTCGACGGATCGTGGCAGCGGAGCTACGACACCTGGCTCCGGCCGAACCTGGGCCCGGGCAGCCAGCCGCAACCGACGTACGGTCGCCGCTGATCATGGTCACTGCGCCCGGCGCTCCAGGTTCGATCGGGTCGGCCATCGAGCCGACCGTGATCGAGAGCTACCTGAGTGCCCTCGACGAGTGGCTGCGGGCTCGGCGTAGCGAGCTCGACGAGCTGGACGCGGCCGCGCTCGCTGCCAACCGCGGCGGCCAGGTCGCCGGCGACATGATGTTGGCGTTGGCGCTGTGGAAGGCGGTCTCCGACCGCTACCAGCTGATCTTCGCGACCTGGGACGGCGGCCGCGTTCTCGAGGAGCAGCGCGAGCGCATCTCCGCACTCATCTGGGGCCGCCTCGACGGGGCGAGCGAGCTCCCTGGGGGCATGGCCGTCTCGGTGCCGGAGGCCTGCCGGCTCTCCGATGCCCTAGCGGCCCAGCTGCGGACGGCGCTCGCTCTGGTGCCCGGCGCCGACGCGTCCGCTGCCCGGATCAAGCAGCTGCGGGCCCAGCTGGAACGATTGCGTGACCAGGTCGCCCTCGAGCCGGCAAACCATCGGAAGTTGGCGGCCGAACGGGTGGCCGAGCTTGCCGGCCGGCTCTCGGAGCTGACCGAGAAGGCTCAGCGCGGTGCCGACGTCGGTGGGCTGCTCCGCCTCTCGAGAACGACGCCACCACTTGTGAGCGCGACCTGATCGTCGGCAACGCCCAGCGTCGCGACGCCCGCGACCAGCTGGTCAGTGTCCGCGAGCTGAGGGCCGACCTGGAGTCGCGGGAGTTGGCGCTCGAGCGGCTCGCCGAACAATGCGTGCGCACCGTCGATCCGTCCCCGCACTACGCCGTGCCCGACGTCGACGCGCTCGGTCCGGTGCCCAACACTCCCGAGGCGATTCAGACCTATCGGGCGAAGCTCGAACGGGTCTCCGAGGCGCTCAACCTCGCGCAGCACAAGTACGCCGACGCGCTGGCCGAGCACACCGAGCTGGTCGACCTGCTGGATGCCTACGTCGCCAAGGCCAGGGCGCTCGGCGTCAGCGACCGGCTGGACCTGGCGGACAGCGAGCGCCGGGCCCGTGAGGTGCTTGGCCGCCGGCCAGCCCCAATGACCGTGTGTCGCCAGCTCGTGGCGACCTATCAGACCTGGCTCAGCAAGGAATCCGCATGAAATGCGCCCAACCCGGATGTGCGGGAGACATGGCCGATGGCTATTGCAACGTGTGCGGCATGGCGGCGGAGTCTGGCGTCGCCGCCCCCGCGACCGCTGCTGCCGCCACGGCTGTCGACGGCGCTCCCTGTCAGCAGCCCGCCTGCGCCGGCAAGTTGCTTGACGGTTACTGCGACATCTGCGGCACGGCCGCTGACATGGCGCCGGTCGTCGAGAGCACGGATGGTCCCCTCAACGAGGTCTCGGTCGCCACTTCGGCGAGCAAGGTCCAGTCAACGGCGTTCGGCTCGGCGCGGGCGACCCACGCCACGTCGTCGACGCGACGCACCCGCACCGGCTCCCAGCGGATGCGGGCAGCCCGCCTCGGTGCGGGCCTGACCCGGGTACCGCCGGCCCCCCCGATCGACGCGGCCACCGCGATCAATCCCAACCCGTCGGTGCCCGAGGACAAGCGCACCTGCTCGAAGTGCGGCACCGCGATCGGTCGGAGCCGCGACGGCAAGCCAGGGCGCCAGGAAGGTTTCTGCCCGCAATGCGGGCAGGAGTTCTCCTTTACACCGAAGCTCAAGAACGGCGACGTGGTGGGTGGCCAGTACGAGGTGGCGGGCGCGCTGGCGCACGGGGGACTCGGCTGGATCTATCTCGCGCGCGACCGCAACGTCTCCGACCGGTGGGTGGTGCTTAAAGGCCTGCTCAACTCCGGCGACCCCGATGCGCTGGCCGCCGCGATCGCCGAGCAGCAGTTCTTGGCGCAGGTCGAGCACCCGCTGATCGTCGAGATCTACAACTTCGTGACCCATGAGGGTGCCGGCTACATCGTCATGGAGTACGTCGGCGGTACCTCGCTCAAGCAGATTCTCAAGCAGCGGATGCGGGACAACAACGGCGACTACGACCCCTTGCCCATCGACCAGGCGCTGGCCTACGTCCTCGAGGTACTCCCGGCCTTCCAGTACCTCCACGACCTCGGGCTGGTCTACTGCGACTTCAAACCGGACAACTTGATCCAGGTCGGCGACGCGGTCAAGCTGATCGACCTTGGAGGCGTGCGCCGGATCGACGACCAGGAGTCGGCGATCTACGGCACGGTGGGCTACCAGGCGCCAGAGGTGGCTGAGATCGGGCCGAGCGTGGCCTCGGACATCTACACCATCGGCCGCACGCTGGTGGTGCTGTGCATGGAGTTCCGCGGCTACCAGGGCACCTACCTGAACTCGTTGCCGCCGCCGGAGTCGACCCCCCTGTTCGCGCAGAACGACTCGCTCTACTGGCTGATCTCCAAGTGCTGCGCAACAGATCCGGCCGACCGGTTCGCCTCAGCCGACGAGCTCCGCTCGCAGCTGCTCGGCGTGCTGCGCGAGGTGGTGGCGAAGGCGACCCCCGGCACGGCGCTGACGTCAGCATCGTCGCTGCTGTTCGAAACGCCGAGCACGTCGGCCTCGGTGTTGGACTGGTCGCAGCTGCCGGAGCTTCGGCCCGACCCGAACGACCCACAGCAGGCCTGGCTGGCCAGCTTGGGCATCGAAGATCCGGAGCAGCGGCTCAAGGAGCTGGAGCAGGCTTCGGAAGACACCGCCGAGGTGTTGCTGACCCGCGCTCGCGCTGCCCTCGATGCGGATCATCCGGCGCAGTCGCGGGGCTACTCCGCCGACCTGCTCGGCGACGACCCGTGGGAGTGGCGGGCGCTGTGGATGGACGGCCTGGCCACGATGGCGCAGGAGGACTGGACAGCAGCCATGGCTTCCTTCAATGCCGTCTGCCAGCAGGTGCCGGGAGAGCTTGCACCCAAGCTCGCCCTGGCTGTTGCCTGCGAGCGGGGCGGTCGGCCCGAGGTCGCCGAAGGGCTCTACGACACCTGCGCCCAGACCGATGCCACCTACGTTGCGCCGGCCTCCTTCGGCATGGCCCGGGTGCGCGCGATGCGTGGTGACACCGCCGGTGCCGTGAGTGCGCTCGACCAGGTGCCGCCGAGCAGCCGTGGCTTCGTGGAGAGCAGGCAGGTGCGAGCCGACGTGCTGCTTTCTACGAGCAGCGCCGGGGACCTCAGCGTGCTGGACCAGGCGATGTCGAGCATCGAGTCGGTGCCGATGGACCCGACCACCAAGCGCCGCTACACCGTGCGGATCCTCCAGCAGGCGTTGGAGATCGTGCTCGCCGGTGGCGGCGCCTCGAAACTGAAGGTCGGGAGCTTCGAGGCCAGCGAGCAGCGCCTGCGAGCGGGGCTGGAGCAGACCTTCCGCGACCTCGCCCGCGACGCCGCCCTGCTCGATGAACGGATCGGTCTTGTCAACCAGGCCAACGCCGTGCGCAGCTGGACGCTGACATGACCGAGACTCCCGCGGCCGTCGCGTGCCCGCATTGCGGAGAGCCGCTCGAGGCGGCAGCCAAGTTCTGCGAGTCCTGCGGCAAGCCGACCGGTGTGGCGCAGGCGGCGCCGGACCCATCGGGAGCCCAGCTTGGAGCCCAGTTTGGAGCCCCGCTTGGAGCCCCGCTTGGAGCTCAGCCTGCCGACCGGGCCGAAGATCTCGGCAGTGGGCCGATCAGCGCGCTCACCCGTGCGGCCGGGCCGGCGAGCGGGTCAAGTGAGCCCGTCAGGTCCGCCCGTCGTCCGTGCCTCAACTGCGGAGGGGACGTCGCTCCCGACGGCTATTGCGACAGCTGCGGCACCAAAGCGCCGACCGAGCGCGACCACTTCCGCGAGCAGCCCGCGAGCTGGGTTGCGGGGGTCTGTGACCGTGGCATCAGGCACGGGCGCAACGAGGACGCGATGGCGCTGATGGCTTCCCAGACGCCGGGGGAGCGGGCGGCGCTGATCGTGCTCGACGGGGTCTCCAACACCGATGACTCCCACATTGCTTCGTTGGCCGGAGCAAGGGCGGCACTCGGTGTGCTGCGCACGCCTCTCCCGCAGGGCATGGGCACCCCCGAGGGCCGGACGTCGGCGGTGACCAAGGTGTTCATCGACGCAATCGAGGCCGCCAACCAAGCAGTGGCGGACACCACCCCCGAGGACTCGACGGCACCACCATCGGCGACCTTCGTGTCGACGATCGTCGAGAACGGCACGTTGTGGTTCGCCAACATCGGTGACTCTCGCGCCTATTGGCTACCCGACGGTGGCGTCGGCAAACAGCTCTCCGTCGATGACTCTGCAGCCCAGATGCAGATCGAGGCTGGTATGCCGAAGAAGCTGGCGGAGACCGGACCGCAGGCGCACGCCATCACGCGGTGGCTCGGCAAGGACGCGCCCGACCTCGGACCGCGGGTGGGCCAGCTGGCGATCGAGAGCCCCGGCTGGGTGGTGGTCTGCTCCGACGGTCTGTGGAACTACGCCTCCGAGCCCGATGACCTGGTCGCCCAGATTCAGCAGGCGGCGACGTCGGATCCGGCCGAGCTGGCGCTCGCGCTGGTCGACTTCGCCAACGCCTCCGGCGGAGCGGACAACATCACGGCCGTCCTGGCCCGGCTCGAGACCAGGCAGAATGCCGCTGACACTGTCAGCGAGACCGCAACTGAGCCCACGACCGAGGGAGAGTCCAATGGCTGAGTTCACCGCCGCCGTCTACCAGAACGAGTTCCTTCCCGACGGCGGCACCGACGTCAACGCGATCGTCACCGTCGCCTGCAGCGGAGCGGGTGCGGCCGGCCAGAGCGGTTCCGGCTCGGCCGGCGAGGTGATCATCGTCGACACCTCCGGCTCGATGGGGGTCGAGACGATGGCGGCAGCCCGGTCGGCGGCCAAGGCCGCTCTCGCCGAGATCCTCGACGGCACCTGGTTCGCTGTGATCGCGGGCTCCGACCGCGCCGCCCTGGCCTATCCCCGGGTGACCTCGGGGCCGGGTCTGGTGAAGATGTCAGCCGAGTCCCGCGCGGAGGCCCTCCGCGCGGTCGACCAGTTCGTGGCCAGCGGTGGTACCGCGATCAGTACCTGGCTCGACCTCGCCCTGACGCTCTTCGGGTCAGTGCCCGAGGTCAACCAGCGCCACGCGATCCTGCTCACCGACGGCGAGAACCGCGAGGACCACGGCAAGCTCGACGACGCCATTCGACGCTGCACCGGGGTCTTCCAGGCCGACTGCCGCGGAGCTGGCACGGACTGGGTGGTTGACGAGATCCGCAGGATCGCCCAGGCGCTCCTCGGCACCGTCGACATCATCCCGGGACCGGCCCAGATGCAAGAGCAGTTCAAGGCGATGATGCAGACCGCGATGGCGCGCGGTGTCGCCGACGCGCAGCTGCGGGTGTGGACGCCGCAGGGTGCCCAGGTGTTGTTCGTGCGCCAGGTCTCCCCGACCGTGGAGGACCTGACCGCCCGCCGCGTCGAGATCAACCCGCTCACCGGGGGTTATCCCACCGGAGCCTGGTCGGATGAGTCGCGCGACTACCACGTCGGTGTCCGCGTCGCCGCGAAGGCGATCGGGCAGGAGCAGCTCGCCGCACGGGTCCAGCTCGCGCTGGGGGAGGACGTCGCCGCGCAGGGGCTGGTGAAGGCGACGTGGTCCAACAACTCCGAGCTCACCACCCGGATCGACCAGCAGGTCGCCCACTACACGGGGCAGACCGAGCTGGCCGCCATGATTCAGGAGGGCCTGGCCGCCAAGGCCGCCGGCGACGAGGCGACCGCGACCACGAAGCTCGGTCGCGCGGTCCAGCTGGCCGCCGAGACCGGCAACGACGAGGCCACCTCCAAGCTGAGGAAGGTGGTCGACATCGACGACGAGAAGGAAGGCACCGTGCGACTCAAGGCCGCGGTCAACAAGGCCGACGAGATGGCGCTCGACACCGCCTCCACCAAGACCACCCGGATCAAGAAGTGAGCTGCCCCAACGGCCACGACACCACGGCCACCGACTACTGCGACGTGTGCGGCATCGCGATGGACGCCCCCGGCGCAGCCAAGCCCGACTCATCGCCCGACGGCACCGGGACGCTGCCGGTGACCGAGCAGATCGACACCACGGGCGGTCAGAACGCTGACGGCACCTGCCCCAACTGTCAGGCCGCCAACCCGCCCAACGCGCTGTTCTGCGAGGCGTGCGGCTACGACTTCACCACCGGATCCATGCCGCGGCCGGTGTCGGCTCCGGACGCACGCGCGGTCACTCCGACCGCCGACGTCAATCCGTCACCCGAGCTCACCGCCGGCTGGGTCGCCGAGATCTGGATCGACCCCGACTGGTACGCCGATCAGAAGAGCACCGATCCGCTGCCGTCGCCGGGCCTGCCCGTCGTCGTACCGCTCAAGCATCAGTCGATCCTGATCGGCCGTGCCTCCCGCAGCCGCAACATCACCCCCGACATCGACTTGTCCTCCGACTCCGGCATCAGCCGCCGACACGCCCAGCTGACCACCGACGGCAAGCGCTGGTTCGTCGAGGACCTCGGCTCCTCCAACGGCACCTACGTCGCCGGCTCGGTCGATGCCCTGCCCGCGGACCCGATCTCGCAGGGTCAGAAGAAGGAGATCAATGCCGACGACCGGGTCTATCTCGGTGCCTGGACCCGGATCGTGGTGCGGAAGGCGTCCGCCGGCGAGATCTGAAGACGGCGCTCCGGGAAGCAACGAACGTTCGTCTCGTGTCGGAGGGAGTGGCACGGTCGCGAGTGGACCTGACCGGTCCCGTACGGTCTTGTCGTGTCCACCGATGCGCGAGCAGACTCCGTAGCCCTGCAGCTGCTCGATGCGCAGGTCGCCCATCACCTCAGCCGGTTGGCCGGCGACCGGCTCGCGCCGACCGTTTCGGTCCTCACTGGGGTGCTGCTCGACGCGACGGGTCGGCACCCGATCGAGGACCTGGTCGACCGCGCGACGGTCAAGGCGATCCTGGCCCGAGCCCTGGTGACGGTGCCGGGCAGCGCCGCCGTCGGCGAGATCGTCGACCTGGTCGTTGAGGTGGTCCTGGCCGGTCCCGCCGAGCCGTATCCGATCGGTGAGCTGGTGGACCGGGAACGGTTCGAGACCCTCCTCGACGAGCTGCTCGCGCTCCATCCGCTGCTCGAACGGGGACTGGAGCGGCTCACGGCGAGTCCGTTGGTCGGCACGATCGCGACGAGGTTCATGGGCCGGGTCGTCGGCGAGGTGCTGCAGGCCAACAAGACCGTCGCCGACAAGGTGCCCGGCCTCGGCCCGCTGATGGCTTTCGGCACGACGGCGGCCTCTCGGGTGATGGGGGCGGCCGACAAGCAGTTCGAGGGGTTGCTCGGTGATGCTGTCGGCAAGGGCGGCACGTTCGCCGTGCGCCGGCTCAACCGGATCCTCATCGAGACGCTCCGCGACCCCACGACCCGCGACGCCGTCCTGGAGGTGTGGGGCCTCGTCGCCGAGGGCCAGGTCGCCGGGCTGAGCCAGTACGCGAGTCGCGAGGACGTCGTCGGTGTCGTCGATGCTGCGCACGACCTGACCGTTGCGACCCTGAGCAGTGAGCACGTCGCGGACCTCGGTGCAGCGATCGTGGATGGGCTCTTCGATCGGTTCGGTGGTCGTACTCCCAGCGAGTTGCTCGACGAGCTGGACCTCAGCCGCGACGACCTGGTGGCCGACCTGGTGCGGATCGCGCCGGGAGTCGTGACTGTGCTGCGGGAGTCGGGCGACCTGGAGCGGATCGTGCGCGCCCAGCTGGAGCCGTTCTACACCTCGCCCGAGGTCACGGCGCTGCTCGACGCCCGGTAGCGAGCGCTAGCGGCCGGCTTCCGCAAGGATCGCGGCCAGCTCGGACGGTCGGGTGAACATCGGCCAGTGGCCCGAGTCGATGTCGGCGTAGTCGAGGTGCTTGATCTTCGCGAGCTCCGGGAGGTCGCCGGCTGCAACCCACTCCTTGGCCTCTGCCGGGCTGAACTCGGGACAGATCAGCAGCACCGGTATGTCGTAGCGGCGCTCGTCGGTGAGTCGGACGACACCCCTGGCCACGGCCTCGGGCACCGGTAGGGCGGCGGCCTCGATGTCGCGCTTGGCCGAATCGTCGAGGTCGGCCGAATCCGCCCCTTCGAACGGACCCCAGCCGGGGAAGGGCATGCACGCCGTCCTGCATCTCGAAGAAGTCGGCGTAGAGCTCGCCGTCGGGGCTCGGCCAACCGCCGATCACGGCCACCCTCGACACCTTGTCCGGGCGAGCCTCGGCGGCCAGCCACGCCAGGCTGGCTGCGGCGGAGTGGCCCACCACGACGACCTCGCCCTCCGCGGCGTCGATGGCGGCGACAACGGTCGCGACCTGGTCGGAGAGGGTGGCGGTCGTCGAGCCGTCACCCTGGCCCGGGAGTGCGATCGGCACGCCGCGGTGTCCCCGCGATTCCAGCTCTTTGACGACCGGCGCCCAGGCCGTGCTCCCGTCGAGCCACAGTCCGGCGATCAGGATGATGTCCAAGGTTCGGCTGATTTCCTCGGTAGGTGCGTCGATAAGGTCAAGATCGCGCTCGGCGTAGAGCCGGTGCTCCCACTCCTCGTTGAGGACGATGCGCAGGCACTGCTTGAACGAGAAGCCCTCGATCTGCGGCCAGCCCGGCTCGGTGCGGGTGACCTCCGAGGCCAGCTGCTCTTCGGTGAGGTTCCCCATCACCGCACGGACTATGGCCTGTCGCTCGCTCCGCAGGGCGAGCACCTCCTGGAGCGACGGACGCGCCTCGCGGTCCCACGGGATCCCGTCCCATCCGGGCGCCTCGTCCCACGGCAGGTCCAGCGGGTGCCAGGGGGAGAGGTTGCCGAGGATCATTCGGCTGATCCACGCGGAGGTGGCGAAACCGAGGTGGCGCAGGGTCTGGATGAACGACCACTCGCCCCCGACCTGACGATGCAGCTCCTCTTCGGGGAGGTTCCTCGCCCTTGCGACTGTCTCGTCCCACAGCCGCTCGAGCACGGCCCACGCGTCGCGGAAGCCGTCGGGGTCCTCGGGTCTCATCTTCGTCCGCTCGGGCATCCGGCGGTTGAGCTCCGCATCGACGTACGCCGACACCTCGACGCCGTTGATGACGACGTTCTCCAGGTCGCCGTGGATGTCGACGTCGTGAAGTTCGACCCCGCGCATGCGCACCCCGTGGAAGTGCACCATGCGGAACTGGGCGCCGCTGAGGATGACGTCGCGGAACTGGGCATCGTTGAGGTAGACGTCGGTAAAGGACGCGTCACGCAGGTTCGTCTTCTCGAAGCGCGTGCCGGGCAGGTCCTGCTCGCGAAACTCGGTCATGGCGGCAACAGTAAAACCAGTTCCGGACGTTCTGCTTCCGGTTATCGCCGACGACTTCTAGGGTTGGGCGATGCCGGCTGAGATGAGTCCTACGGCCCGCGCGCTGCGCACCTTGGAGATCCTCCAGGATCGCGGTGGCGCCACGGCCGACGAGCTGGCTGTTCGGTTGGGGGTTTCGGAGCGGGCGGCGCGGCGTTACGTGGGCATCCTGCGCGAGGCCGGCATCCCGGTCGACTCTGTCCGAGGACCCCACGGCGGCTTCCGTCTCGGTCGGGGCACGAGGCTGCCACCGGTGGCCTTCACCGAGCCCGAGGCCTTGGCGCTGGTGATGGCGGTGCTCGACGGACAACGCGGTGAGGTTGATGGCGACGACATCGTCGGCGCTGCCCTGGGCAAGGTGATCCGGGCGCTGCCCCAGGCCGTCGGGAGACAGGCGACGGTGTTGCGCGAGCACGCCTCGGCGGCACCGGTCCGCGTCTCGACCCGACCGGATCCGACCATCACCAGCGCCCTGGTCGCGGCGGTCGCGGCCGGACGGCGCGTGGTCGTCGGCTACCGCGCCGAGTCCGGCAACGAGTGGGAGACCGAGGTGGACCCCTGGGCGGTAGTGGTCCGACTCGGACGGTGGTACCTCCTTTGTTTCTCCCACCAGGCTGATGCTGTCCGCACCTACCGGATCGACCGGGTACGCGACGTTCGGCAGCTGACGCGGACCTTCCAGCGACCCGACGACCTCGATCCCGTGGCCGCTCTCGAGGAGTACCTCGGCACGGGTTGGGAGTACCCCACCCGGGTCGTCTTCGAAGCGCCAAGGGCCGAGGTTGCGCCGTGGATCCGCCCACCGATGGGTCGACTGGAACCGTGCGACTCCGGTTGCGTGCTGGTCGGGAGCACCAGCAATCCTGCGATGTACGCCGGGGAGTGGCTGACCACGGTGCCCTTCGCGTTCCGCGTCGAGGGCGGTCCGGAGCTCCAGGCTGCGGTCGCGGTGCTCGCCGAACGACTGAGCCGCGCTGCCCCGTGATCGCGGCGTAGGCTCCACATTCCGACGACCACAGGCCACACCAGGCCACACCAGCCCACACGGGGAGTGCGATGCCGGCGAGCCGGACAGCTCGTCAGAAGAAGGCCGCTGCAGAGGCCGGCCCGCTGGCGAAGGTCAAGATCGAGCTCGGTGCCGACGACCAGTTCGTCTACAAGATCAGCTGCGTCGAGTGCGTCGTGCGCGGCGACCGGAGCTGGTCGGCGTACCGACCTGGCGATGACAACGGGTTCATGGCCGCGATGGACCGGTGGACCTTCCACCTGACCGAGAAGCACCCGGGGGCGGAGGCGCCGTGCCTGAAGTTCCTCTCGGCAGCCCAGGAGCGCCTGCACCAGCGGCGCGAGCAATGACCCTGCGCGGCGACAATCACGGATGCGAGATGGACTTCGAGTTCGAGGGCCCGGTCATCGAGTGGCGAGGCCCAGCGCCCTTCTACTTCCTGCGTATCCCCGAGGAGGACAGCGAGGACATCAAGCTCGCCGCCAAGGGGATCGAGTACTGGGGTCAGGTGCCAGTCGTGGTGCGGGTCGGTGAGGTCGAGTTCACGACAGCGCTGTTCCCGAAGGACGGTCGCTACCTGCTCCCGCTGAAGGCCGCGGTCCGCAGGTTGGCCGGCATCGAGCCGGACAGCGTGATCGCCGTAGGGCTGGACGTGGGTCGCGCGGAGCCCACCGCGGCGCAGGTTCCGTGACACAGGCCAGACTGTTCCGGTGTCCTCCTCCCTGGCCGGCATCGTGCCCGGCATCATCGACGCTCACATTCACCAGTGGGATCCGTTCACGACGCCCCGCGAGGCGTCCAGGCTGGCACCGCTGTACGCCCGCGCCCCTCGCCTCCTCGAGCTCCTGCTGCCGTTGCTGGCGCCCCGAGCGGACCGCGAGCTGGTAATTACGCCCCGTCACGTCGCCAGCAGGTATCTGCCGGAGACCTACGCCGCGGACGCAGCCGACACGGTCGCTTCAGTCGGCGTACCTGTCGAGGCAGTCGTGCACGTCGAGGCGTCGTGGCACGGACCGGACCCGGTCGATGAGACCCGGTGGCTGGAGACCTTGCCGTTCGGGGAGGACGGGGTCCCCAGGCTGGCCGGAATCATCGCGAACGCGGATCCGCGGGCTCAGGACATCGGGCGGGTTCTTGACGACCATCTCGCCTCGAGTGGGCGGATGAAGGGCATCCGACTTTGCGCCGCCTGGCACGCCGACCCCGGGGTGAAGGATTTCGTCGACAGCGAAGGCTTGCTGGCGTCCCCCGGCTTTCTGCGCGGGTTCGCGGCAGTCGCCGAGCGAGGGCTGACCTTCGACGCGTGGGTCTACTCGGGCCAGCTGGGCGACGTCGCCCAGCTCGCAGCGGCATACCCGGAGACGACGATCGTGCTGGACCACTACGCGACGCCGGTTGGGCTGCTCGGCCCCATGGGCAAGCGCACCTGCCCCGACGAGCGCAGCCGCATGGACCTGTTGCACCGCTGGCGCGACGACATCGCAGCAGTCGCTGCTCATCCGAACGTGGTCGCCAAGCAATCTGGTTTCGCCTTCCCACCGCTGGGCAGCCGCCGCGTCGGGATCGGTCGTGCCGACCTCGCCGAGCTGACAGCCCCGCTCATCGAGCACACCGCCGACGTCTTCGGCCCCGACCGGCAGGTGTTCGGGTCGAACTTCCCGATGGACAAGTCACTGACCGATCACTCAACCCTGGTGGGGGCGTTGTGCGACGTCCTGGCGCCGCGGGGCCCGGAGCTGCTGGCCAAGGTGTTCCGAGAGAATGCGATCCGCGTCTACGGGGTGACGTAGGCGGCGAGGTTGTCCAGAGTCTGCTGGCCACCCTGGATCGCGTGATACTTCTCGACGGCCTCGTCGCGCAGCTCCTTGGTGGGGAACAGCGTGCGCATCTCGATCCGGGTCGCAGGACCGTCGGGGCCCTCGGGGCCATCTGGTGCGAACGTGAGGACCGACTCAAAGCTGTTCGGGTCGTTGCGGGATTCACCGTGGAGCAGTGCGATCCGCTCCGGCGGCGCGATCTCGGTCCAAGAGATCCACTCCTGGTAGTCGGTCCCGTCCGGTCCGTGCATCACGAAGTCCCACGCCCCGTCTACGCGGAACTCAAAGGCGCGCGTGGTGGTGGTGAAGCCCTCCGGTCCCCACCACTGCGACAGGTGCCGGACCTCGGTGAACGCCTCGAACACCAGCTCACGTGGGGCATTGATAACCCGGGAGATCACGATCTCGCGGTCTACCGCCCCCTGCTCCGTCCGCACCTCTTGGTTGGTTTCCAACATCGCTCACTCCATCCGTCGTGTCTTCTTGAGGTCCTGCACGTACTCGTCCAGCCGGTCAAAGCTCTCGTCCCAGAACTGCTCGAAACCGCCGGTCCACTCGTGGACCGGGCGCAGGCCGCGGGCGTCCAGGTCGTACAGGCGCTGCTTGCCTGCCTTGCGATCCCGCACCAGCCCCACCTCTCGGAGCACCCGCAGATGCTTGGACGCCCCTGGCTGGGTCATTCCCAGCTCCTGCGCCAGCTCGGTCACCGGACGCTCGCCCGCCCGCAGCAGCGCGAGGATCTTGCGGCGCTGCGGCTCTGCGATCGCGTTGAAGACGTCCGACGTCGTCGTTGCTCGGGCCATCGGTCAATCATATGCCGATATGGGAATGCGTCAAGTGAGGTCAGTTGCGGGAGCGCCCGTGCCGCCGACCGCGAGGTGCCCGCGGGCGCGGCCGTCCGATCTCCCGATCGAAGACCTCGTTCACCTCGGCCGACATCACCAGCTCGAAGCTGCTGACCAGAGCCTCGGTGGCCAGCGTGCGCAGATCGGCGAGGGCGGCCTCGATCTCCGGCCACTGATCGTGCGGGCGGCCGGCTTCGGCGAAGGGTGTCCAGACGCGGTCGGTGAAGAGGTCGATGTAGATCTTGGTGACCGCTTGGGTGTGGCGTTGCAGTCGTTCGACTACGCGCAGCGCTCCCCGGGCGTCGAGGTGGAGCGTCTCCATGGCACGTTCACCGGCGGCGAGCAGGCGGGGGGAGACCTCCTCCAGGAGGCCGTTGCCGAGGTCGCGCAGGAGGCCGAGCTCCGTCGCCTTGTCGAGCACTCCGGCGGCGTGGTCGTCGTCGACCCCGAACCGGCGCTGCAGGTCGGTGGCCGTGGTCATCACCTGGGCGCGCTCGTCGAAGAGGGTCGAGAGCGTGCGGCTAAAACGCAGCAGGTCCGCGTCCGATCCGGACTGGTCGGCCAGTAGCCGGGCAATACTCGTCAGCTTCATCCCCTGACCCTGCAGGTCCTTGATCAGCTCGATCCGGGCTATGTGGCGAGCGCCGTAGTAGCCGGTGCGGCTCCTCATGGACGGGGAAGGGAGGAGCTTGCGGGTCTGGTAGGAGCGAATCGAGCGCACCGTCAGGCCGGTACGGCGGGCGAGCTCCTCGATCACGAACTCGTCCGGGTCCGTGTCCTCAATCACTTTCGACGGGCCACCTCTTGCCATGACCACATCTTTCACGGTTACATAAAAAGATGCAATCCTCGATCTTCGTCCTATCAGCCGTGGAGAGTCGCCCCGCCGGAGGCGCCGCCCTCGACCAGGTCTTTCTCGCTACCGGCGTGGTGACGGTGTTGAGCGTCGCCTTGGGTTGGCTGCTGCTGGGCCATCGCTCCGGCAGGCTCAGCATCCTGGACACCGCGATCGAGCGCGTGGAGCGCAACCCCTTGTGGGGCGGGCTCGCGGGCTGGGCGTCCGTGCCGTTGTTCACCGCGATGATCTCCCTGATGACGGCCCTGTTCGGCATGTACTGGGACATCTCCCTCCACATCGGCGTCGGCCGCGACGAAGGACCGCTGGCCAACCCTGCGCACTACCCGATCCTGTTCGGTCTCTTCGGGCTCAGTGCTTCCGGTGCTCTCGCCTGTGCGCTGCCGCGCGGCGATCAGGCCGGTCCGAACGGCGTCCAGATCTCCCAGAACTGGCGGGCCCCGCTCGGTGGCGTGCTGCTGCTGGGCGCCGGCGCGTATGCACTCCTGGGCTTCCCGCTGGACGACGTGTGGCACCGGATCTTCGGCCAGGACGTGACCCTGTGGGGACCCACCCACCTGATGCTGATCGGGGGAGCGGGCCTGTCGCTGATCGGGATGGCGCTGCTCCACGAGGAAGGTCGGCTCCCCACCACCACGGACAAGCCGGCCCGCCAGTGGCGCCATTACGTCCAGGGCTCGGCGGTGATGGGCGGGATGCTGATCGGGCTCTCGGTCTTCCAGGCGGAGTTCGACTTCGGCGTGCCGCAGTTCCGCCTGGTCCTGCAGCCGCTCCTCATTGCCGTGGCGGCCGGCGTCACCCTGGTGGCAGCGCGGCTCTGGATCGGGCCCGGGGCCGCCCTGACGTCGGTGCTCTTCTACCAGCTCATCCGCGGCGGGGTGAGTGTCATCGTCGGCCCCCTCGTCATCGGTGAGCTGTGGGCAGCCGTGCCGCTCTACCTGGCCGAGGCGCTCTGTGTGGAGGTCGCCGCCCTGCTGCTGGTACGCCGTCCGCTCGCGTTCGGCGCGCTGGCCGGGGTGCTGATCGGCACGGTCGGTTTTGCGGCGGAGTTCTGGTGGACCAACGTCGTCTTCCCGCTGCCGTGGACCACTGACCTCGTCCCCGAGGGCGTGCTGATGGCCGTCGTCGGCGGCGTTGCCGGCGGCGTGTGCGGAGCGCTGCTCGCACTGGGTCTGCAACGCCGACTACCTACCGGCGGACTCACCCGCCTGGTCTTCGCCGGGAGCGTGCTGGCCATCGTGGTGGCCACGGTGAACGGCCTCTGGATCACGCGTCCCGACGACCTGAGCGCCACCATCACCCCGTCGACGACGACCAGCGACGAGGAGAAGCAGGCAACGGCGACGGTCGAGTTCAACCGCGTGCCTTTCGCGGGCGACGACCCCGCCTGGCTGACGATCACCGCGTGGCAGGGTGGCGGCCAGGAGGGCCTCCACATCGACCATCTGCGCCGCATCAACGACACGACGTACGAGACGACGGAGCCGATGCCTGTCGGCGGGTCGTGGAAGACCCTGATCCGACTCCAGGACGGCCGCGACCTCTCGGCTGCCGCGATCTTCATGCCCGAGGACAGCGTCCTGGAGGAGGCGGCCGTGCCGGCCGAGCAGGCGTCGCGCAGCTTTGGCGACGAGAAGGAGATCCTCCAACGCGAGCTGAAGGACGACGTGCCGACCTGGCTCTGGACGGTTGCCGGGCTGATCGTGCTCCTGTGCTCGGCTGTCCTCGTGATCTCACTGGGTTGGGGCGTCGGCCGCTACAACAGGCTGGGCCCGGCGAAGACCGGGACCCTCGCTCCCGAGAAGGTCTGATGACGCCGCTCCACCTGGGCGCGGTTCATGCGATCGAGTGGGCGCTGTCGCTCGTGCTGCTAGTCGGTCCACTCGTTGCCCTGGGCGTCGTCATCGTCGTCGCCCGTCGCCACGAAGAGCGCGAGGTCGCGGATGCGGAAGACTGCGGTCATGGATCTGTACGAGGCAATGCGCACCACGCCGGCGGTGCGTGAGTTCACCGACGACCCTCTGCCAGACGAGGTGCTGCACACGATTCTGGACAACGCCCGGTTCGCTCCGAGCGGGGGCAACCGCCAGGGCACCAGGATCGTCGTGGTGCGAGACGCGGGCGCGCGACAGGCACTGGCCGAGCTGAACCTCACCGGGGCGCGTCGTTACACGGCGCAGAAGGCGGCGGGTGAAGGGCCGTGGAACGCCGCCGAGCCGACGCAGCTCTCTGCTGCCGAGATCGCTGCGACCGAGGTGCCCGACTTCTGGACCACGCCGGTGCTCGAGGCCGCGGTGGTGCTGGTCGTGTGCGTCGACCTCCGTCTGGTGGCGGCGCTCGACCAGGACCTCGACCGCGTAGGAATCGTCAGCGGAGCCTCGGTCTACCCGCTGGTGTGGAACATCCTGCTGGCCGCCCGCAACGAAGGTTTCGGCGGCACCATCACCACCATGGCCGTCGCCGAGGAGTCACGGGTCCGCGAGCTCTTCGGCATTCCGGAGGAGCACGCAGTCGCCTGTGTGGTGCCGCTCGGCAGGCCGGTCCGCCAGCTCACCAAGCTGACTCGCGTTAGTGTCGAGGACCTGACCCGACTCGAGCACTGGGAAGGCGCGTCGCTCTGATGACCACCGAATCGGACCAGCCGGCGATCGACCTGGCAGCGGTCGACGCCGAGCGCGAACGCATCCGCGCGGCGTACCTGAAGCCGGACGCGAGCCGCCCGAGCTCCACGGCTCGCGGACTGCACCACTTCGCGATCGTCGCCAGGGATGTCGAGGAGACCGTGCGGTTCTACCAGGACGTCCTGGGGTTCCCGCTGACCGACATCTTCGAGAACCGCGACTACCAGGGGTCCAACCACTTCTTCTTCGACATCGGCAACGACAACCTGATCGCCTTCTTCGACTTCCCGGGTCTGGACGTCGGCCCCTACGCCGAGGTGATGGGTGGCCTGCACCACATCGCCATCTCGGTCGAGCCGGAGCAGTGGGCAAGGCTCAAGGTCAAGCTCGAAGCGGCGGGCGTCGACTACCAGAGCGAGAGCGGCACATCCATCTACTTCCGTGATCCCAACGGGGCGAGGCTGGAGCTGATCGCTGATCCGCTGGGGGAGATGTACGGCACCAAGGTGCTGTGACCGCACCGGATAGCGCGGCGAGTCGGCTCGAGCAGGACCGTGCGGTCACGCTCCGACGGCTTGCCGGCCTGACGGATGCGTTCGACGAGGTGGTGGCCGCGTCGAAGGACACCAACGCTGACGACGAGCACGACCCGGAGGGCGCGACGATCGCTTTCGAGCGGTCGCAGGCGGACGCCTTGGTGCGCCAGGCGCGGCAGCACCTGACCGATATCGACACAGCCGAGGCCCGGCTGGCCGCCGGGACCTACGGGACCTGTGAGCGGTGCGGCCGACCGATCGGTCAGCCGCGGCTGGAGGTTCGACCTACCGCACGGCTGTGCATCGCGTGTGCCGCTGACGTCACCGGGCGAACCTGAAGTCGAACCCGGTGTGCTCCATCAGGAGCTGGCCCGAGTGGTTTCAGCGTTTGGTGGCGATCAAGGTGGAGGCGTCGGGGGCCACCATCACCTCGACGGTGGTGAAGCGCTCGTCGGTCAGCCAGAGCTCGCGCAGCGTGTCGACGCGGCCGGCCGTGATCGGCGGCCAGCTCTCGCAGGGCGTGAAGTCGTCGAGCACCACGATCCCGCCGTCCTCGACCAGGTCGGCGACGCCGTCGACCCCCACCTCGGTGGGCTCGCCGGAGTCGAGGAAGAGCAAGGAATAGGGGCCGCGGTCGAGCAGGGTCGACCAGTCGGCGGCCAGCACCTCGACCTGCGGGTCGTCGACGAAGATCTCGGCGGCGGCCTTGGCCAGGCGCGGGTCGAGCTCGGCGGTGAGGATCGTGGTCTTGTCGTTGCGGACGCCGGAGCGCAGCCAGGCGGTGCCGACACCGCAGCCGGTGCCGAACTCGGCCATCGTCCCCTCGCGGGTCGCTGCCAGCATCGCCAGCAGTCGTCCCGTCTCGTTACGGCAGAACGAGACGTAGCCGGCCTTGCGCGAGACGTCGAAGGCCCGGTTCACGACATCGGGAAGATCGGGCGGGGCAGACATGATGCGAGTCTTTCATTGCGGGACGGTCGTCTCGCATCGCGAACGAATGGCGGAATCCGCGAGACGGCAGCGAGCGGGCGGCGTACGCTCCTTTCATCATGCGGAGCGTTTTCGTACTTATCGAACGCCGCGGCGAGGCCTGACGAGAGGCCACCTCGCCGCGGTGGATCGGCGTTGGTACGGGCTTCTCGACACAACAGAAGCCGAAGACGCCCGCCGCAGCGGGTCGCAGCTCCAGACATGGCGCGACCCGCAGATCTTGTAGCCAGTTCTTCTCATGCGATCCATGAGTGACGCCACCCGCTCCGGCGGGCGCCTTCGGTGCATCCCCAACCGAAGCAACCACCCATCTGATCCCGGAATGAGAAGAGCGATGTACGACATGTATCCCGAATGGGGCCCGGCCAAGAACCGGACCGACGACCAGGGCAGCACCGACCAGCGCGGCGCGCTGCACGCGGCTCTTGACCTGCGAGACAACGGCGGCGAACGTCCGGACGACAACTAGCGTTCGGCCACATGAGCTCACTCAAGCTGGCGGTCATCCCGGGCGACGGCATCGGACAGGAAGTGACGGCGGAGGCCCTCAAGGTCCTGGAGGTCGCCGCGCCCGCTGACGTGAAGTTCGAGCCGACCCGCTACGACCTCGGCGCCGAGCGCTACCTGGCGACCGGTGAGGTGCTGCCCGACTCGGTGCTCGCCGAGATTCGCAGCCACGACGCAATCCTGCTCGGTGCGGTCGGCGGCAAGCCCAACGACCCGAACCTGCCGCCGGGAATCCTCGAGCGCGGCCTGCTGCTGAGGCTTCGGTTCGAGCTCGACCACTACGTGAACCTGCGTCCGTCACGCATCTTTCCGGGCGTCTCCTCGCCGCTCGCCCCCCATATCGTGGGAGAGCCCGGCGAGGTCGACTTCGTCGTGGTGCGCGAAGGCACGGAGGGTCCCTACACGGGCAACGGCGGGGCGCTGCGCGTCGGGACGCCGCAGGAGATCGCCACCGAGGTATCGGTCAACACCGCCTTCGGTGTCGAGCGGGTTGTTCGCGACGCGTTCGCCCGCGCCCAGCGGCGTAGTCGCAAGAAGCTGACGCTGGTGCACAAGACCAACGTGCTGGTGAACGCAGGTGCGGTGTGGTGGCGGCTGACCCAGCAGGTCGGCAAGGACTTCCCAGACGTCACCGTCGACTACATGCACATCGACGCGGCCATGATCTTTCATGACGACGGACCCCGCCCGCTTCGACGTGATCGTCACCGACAACCTGTTCGGCGACATCATCACCGATCTCGCCGCTGCCATCACCGGCGGCATCGGCCTCGCGGCCTCCGGCAACATCAACCCCGACCGGACCGCACCATCGATGTTCGAGCCCGTGCACGGCTCGGCGCCCGACATCGCCGGCCAGCAGAAGGCCGACCCAACGGCCGCGATCTTGTCGGTCTCGTTGCTGCTCGACCACCTCGGGCACACCGATGCCGCTGCCGCGGTCGAGGCTGCCGTCATCGCCGACCTGGCCGAGCGAGTACCCGGCGCGACCCGTCGTACGGCTGAGGTCGGCGACGCGATCGCATCCCGGTTGGGCTGA
>CAWCGY010000005.1:0-23215 GCA_963795155.1 uncultured Actinomycetota bacterium
GCCATGGGCTCCTCGACCGAGCACTCTGCCTACGGACCGACCCACAATCCCTGGGACCTGAACCGCATCCCGGGAGGTTCGGGGGTGGCTCGGCTGCCGCCGTCGCTGCGTACGAGGCGCCGCTCGCGCTCGGCACCGACACCGGCGGGTCCATCCGGCAGCCCGGCGCGGTCACCGGCACCGTGGGAGTCAAGCCGACGTACGGCTCGGTCTCGCGCTACGGGCTGGTGGCGCTTGCCAACTCCCTCGACCAGGTGGGTCCGGTGACCCGGACCGTGCTGGACGCCGCGCTGCTGCACGAGCTGATCGGCGGCCACGACCCGCGGGACTCCACCTCGATCCAGGGCAAGGTGCCCGACCTCACCGACGCGGTGCGGCTCGGCGCGACCGGTGACCTGTCGGGTGTGCGGATCGGCGTCGTCAAGGAGCTCGGGGGCGATGGCTACCAGGACGGAGTGCTCGCGCGCTTCCGGGAGTCGGTCGACCTGATGGTCGGCGCCGGTGTCGAGGTGGTCGAGGTGTCCTGCCCGACCTTCGTGCACGCGCTCACCTACTACCTGATCCTGCCGCCGAGGCTTCCAGCAACCTGGCGAAGTTCGACGCCATGACTTTACGGGCTGCGGGTGATCCCCGAGGGCATCGACAACCCGAGCGCCGAGGACGTCATGCGCGCTACCCGTGATGCCGGGTTCGGTGACGAGGTGAAGCGCCGGATTGCTTTCGAGTACTTCGGCGCCTACGCTACTTCCAGTGGCTACTACGACGCCTACTACGGCCAAGCCCAGAAGGTGCGCACGCTCATCTCCGGCGGACTTCGACGCGGCGTTCGAAAAGGCCGACGTGCTGATCTGCGCGACAGCACCGACCACCGCGTTCGAGATTGGAGCCAAGGTCGACGACCCCGTAGCGATGTACCTGACGGCCTCGCGACGATCCCTGCCAACCTGTCCGGCGTGCCCGGCATCTCCGTGCCGAGCGGACTGGCCGACGACAGCCTGCCGGCCGGCGTACAGATCTTGGCGCCGACGATGGCCGACGACCGGGTCTACCGCGTGGGAGCGGCCCTGGAGGCGATGCTCGCCGAGAAGTGGGGCAGCCCGTTGCTCGACGGGCGCCTGCGCTGCTAGGAGCGACCGCATGACCGAGACCCTGGTCCCCGTCGATGTGGAGTTCCTGGAGAAGTACGACCCGGCGCTGGGTCTCGAGGTCCACGTCGCTACAACACCAACACCAAGATGTTCTGCGGCTGCCCCGCTTCGTTCGGCGAGGAACCGAACACCTCGGTGTGCCCGATCTTCGGCCTGCCGGGAGCGATGCCGGTGGTGAACGGCGAGGCCGTCGAGTCAGCGATCCGGATCGGGCTGGCCCTCAACTGCCAGATCGCCGAGTGGTGTCGGTTCGCCCGGAAGAACTACTTCTACCCGGACATGCCGAAGAACTTCCAGACCTCCAGTACGACGAGCCGATCGCGTTCGAGGGCTTCATGGATGTGGAGGTTGACGGTGGCGGCCTTTTCCGGGTCGAGATCGAGCGCGCGCACATGGAGGAGGACACCGGGAAGTCACTCCACGTGGGCAGTGCGACCGGGCGGATCCACGGCGCCGACTACTCGCTGGTCGACTACAACCGAGCCGGGTCTCCCGCTCATCGAGATCGTCACCAAACCGATCGTCGGTGCGGGCGACAAAGCGCCGGCGCTCGCCCGGGCCTACGTGCGGCAGCTGCGGGAGCTGATCGTCGCGTCGATGACTCCGAGACCGGATCGACCAGGGCAACCTGCGTGCGGACGTGAACCTCTCGCTCGCACCCAAGGGCACTGACGTGCTGGGCACCCGCACGGAGACCAAGAACGTCAACTCGTTCCGCTCGGTCGAGCGCGCGGTCCGCTATGAGATGTCGCGGCACGCGTCGGTGCTCGACGGTGGAGGCTCGATCCTGCAGGAGACGCGGCACTGGCACGAGGACACCGGCGTCACCACCTCGGGCCGCGAGAAGTCCGACGCCGACGACTACCGCTACTTCCCCGAGCCCGACCTGGTGCCGATGGCGCCGGCGAAGGAGTGGGTCGAGGAGCTGCGCGGCACGCTGCCCGAGAACCCCACCCAGAAGCAGGCGCGGCTCCAGGCCGAGTGGGGCTTTTCCGACCTGGAGATGCGCGACACGGTCGGTGCCGGCGCTCTCGGGTTGGTTGAGCAGACGATTGCCGCGGGCGCCAGCCCGACGGCGGCCCGCAAGTGGTGGCTCTCCGAGCTGGCCCGGCGCGCCAACGACTCCGGCAAGGACATTGCCGAGCTGGGTGTCTCGCCCGCCGAAGTGGCCGGCGTACAGGCGCTGGTCGAGGCGGGCACGATCAACGACAAGCTCGCCCGTCAGGTCTTCGAGGGTCTGGTCGCCGGAGAGGGCACGCCGGAGGAGATCGTGGCCGCACGTGGGCTGGCCATCGTCTTCGACGACGGCGCGCTCAATGCCGCGATCGACGTTGCGATCGCTGCCAACCCGGACGTGGCCGACAAGATCCGCGACGGCAAGGTGGCGGCCGCTGGGGCCTTGATCGGCGCGGTGATGAAGGAGATGCGGGGCTCAGCCGATGCTGGCCGGGTCCGTGAGCTGATCCTGGAGAAGCTGAGCTAGACAAGCCCACCGCGCACGGCCGGCAACCACGGGGTGGGTCCGTGGCGGACGAGCTCGAGCACCGCGTCCAGGTCGAGATGTTCTTCGATGGCGTCCGCGATCGCGTCGATGCGCAATTCGCGGGCGGCGGCGAAAGGACACGTTTCCCGTGTGGAACCCGTCGATGCCGGTCCGGTCGGCGACGATGTCCAGCCAGGCTCCTCGGAACTGGTCACCCTCCAGGCAGCCGTGCCACATCGTGCCGAAGACGGCTCCACTGCGAGCGCCGATCGGGAAGGGCTCGCTCGCGCCGACCTCTACGTGTCCGTGGTGGATCTCGTAACCTGCGACGGTCACTCCCAGCGCCCGTCCACGTGGCAGGCCCAACACCTTGCTGGCATCAAAGGTGGTGTGGACGTCGAGCAGGCCCAGTCCCTCGGCGCTCGCTCCCGGCTCGCCCTCGACGCCAGTGGGATCGCTGATCCGGCGGCCCAGCATCTGGAAGCCACCGCAGATGCCCAGCACTGCTCGGCCCTGGGCGACGTGCGCCCCGATGGCGACATCGAGTCCGCGCTCGCGCAGCCAGCCGAGGTCGGCGAGCGTCGCTCGGGTGCGGGGAGGACCACCACGTCGGCCGAGTGCAGCGCCCGGGGATGGTCAACGAACACGACCTCGACCTGGGGCTCCAGACTCAGTGCGTCGATGTCGGTGAAGTTGCTGATCCGCGGGAGCCTCACCACCGCGACGCGCAGGCGGTCCCCCTCCTTCGGCGCTGCGGCGGCGCGGTCGCCGACCGAGAGGGAGTCCTCCGAGTCGAGCCACAGATCAGGCAGCCATGGCAGCACCCCGAGCACCGGTCGGTGGGTGACCCCCTCCAGGGTCTTCAGGCCGGGCTGCAGCAGCTCGGCGTCGCCGCGGAACCTGTTGACGACCAGCCCGCTGATCAGCGCCTGGTCGGCCTTCTCGAGAAGGGCGAGTGTGCCGTGGAAAGCGGCGAACACGCCGCCCCGGTCGATGTCGCCGACAAGGATGGCGGGGATCGTGGCATGGCGGGCCATTCCCATGTTGATGAAGTCGTGTCGACGCAGGTTGACCTCAGCCGGGCTGCCCCGCTCCTTCGCAGACCACGACGTCGAAGCGACCGGCGAGATCATCGAAGGCGTCGTACGCAGCCTGGGCCAGGGCTTCGCGGCCGACCCCGAAGTCGCGAGCGTCGAGATGACCGGCCGGTTGGCCCATCACCACGACGTGGCTGCCGCGGTCGCTGCCCGGTTTGAGCAGGACCGGGTTCATCGCTGCCTCGGGCTCGGCCCGGGCAGCGAGCGCCTGGATCCACTGCGCCCGGCCGATCTCCAGGCCCTCGGCGGTGACCATCGAGTTGTTCGACATGTTCTGGGCCTTGAACGGAGCCACCCGCAGCCCTTGCCGAGAAAGGGCGCGGCACAGGCCAGTGGTCACGACGGTCTTCCCCGCATCGGAGGTCGTGCCGAGCACGATCAGGCTGCCGCTCATCGAGGACACCTTAGGGGTCCGCGAAGTGCTCCATTCCACACGGACTCGGTAGGGAATCGGCTCGACGAGGGCGTACAGTGAGCGGGCTCCTGTCCTAAGCGGGAGTGCCACGGCTCAAGGAAATCCGGTGTGACTCCGGTGCTGTCCCGCAACTGTGAAGCCGGCCGCTCGTGAGGCCGGACGAGCCAGGTCAAAATGGCCCGTGGCCACGTAACTACCCTCGGACGAAGGATAGTTCGTGCGGCAACGGCCGTCCTGGCTCTAGCGGTGCGACGACTTTCGTCCTCCGATATCCGGAGGATGCTGTGCCCCCTATTACTACCCCCATCAGGTCGCCGCGCCGCCACGCCACGTGGTCGGTGCTGCCCCTTTGCCTGGCTCTACTGCTGGCGCTGAGCGCTTGCGGAGACGAGAAGAGCGACGCGGCTGGTGAGCCCTCGAGCTCCGCCCCTGCCCCTGACGCGTTTCCAGTGTCCGTGCTGTCCGGCTCCGCGGACGGCGGCGAGGAGATCACGGTCGAGGCCGAGCCCCAGTCGATCATCTCCCTGAGCCCGACCGCGACCGAGATGCTGTGGGCCGTCGGCGCCGGCGAGCAGGTCGTGGCCGTCGATGATCAGTCCGACTACCCCGAGGGCGTGCCGACCACCGAGCTCTCCGGCTACGAGCCCAACGTGGAGGCGATCCTCGGTTACGAGCCCGACCTCGTGGTCGCCGCCAGTGACAGCGGTGACCTGGTCGCCGGACTCGGTGCCGTCGACGTCCCGGTGCTGCTGCTTCCCTCGGCGGTCGATCTCGACGAGGCCTACTCGCAGCTGGAGCGGCTCGGTGCGGCGACTGGACACGTCGCGGAGGCTGCAGGGGTGGTGGGCGAGATGCAGACCGGCATCGAGGCCGCGTTGGCCGAGGCGCCCGACGCGGCGGAACTGACGTACTTCCACGAGCTGGGCCCGGATCTCTACACGGTCACCGGCAGCACGTTCATCGGCGAGGTCTACAGCCTGTTCGGCCTGCAGAGCATCGCCGATGCCGCCGGTGATGGCGACGACTACCCCCAGCTCTCCAGCGAGTATGTCGTCTCCGAGGATCCGGACTTGATCTTCCTGGGAGACAACGGGTGCTGCGGCGTGACCGCCGACGAGGTCAAGGCTCGGCCAGGCTGGCAGGAGATGTCCGCGGTGGACGACGACCAGATCCACGTCGTCGAATGAGGACATCACCAGCCGATGGGGACCACGCGTTGTCGAGTTCGTCGAGCTCATCGGCGAGCTGTTGGCTGAACACTCCGAGCAGCCCGTCAGCTGATCGGACCACTATGACGCTGGAGGTCTCGAGGGCAGCGGATCTGCCCGCGCTACGAGCAGAGGTGCGTCGCCGGTCCGCGACGCGCCTCTCGGTCAGGGTGCTGAAGCTCCTGTTCGCAGCCCTGGTTCTGTTCGGGGCCCTGCTCGTCGGGGTGCTGGTGGGTGCCGCCGGTCTCAGCGTCCGAGGCGTCTTGCTGGAGCTGCTCGACGGGCTGCCTGGGGTACAGGTCGACTCTGGCCTCTCCGCCACCCAACAGGCGATCCTCTGGCAGATCCGGCTTCCGCGGGTGGTGCTCGGAGCGATGGTGGGCGCCACCCTCGCGGTCGCGGGCACGGCGTACCAGGGGGTGTTTCGCAACCCCTTGGCCGACCCCTACCTGCTCGGGGTCTCCAGCGGTGCGGGGCTCGGGGCGACTCTCGGGATCGTGGCCGGAGGTGGCATCGGGCCACTCGGCATCGCGCCGCTGGCGTTCCTCGGCGGGGTGCTGGGGGTTGCGGCGACGTACGCGCTCGGGCGCAGCGTGGGCGGCAACCGCGGTGCAGTGGTCATCGTGCTGGCGGGGGTCGCGGTGGGTGCGTTCTTCAACGCCATCCAGAACTTCGTCCAGCAGCGGTACGACGACTCGCTGCTTGCGGTCTACTCCTGGATGTTGGGTCGGCTCAGCACTGACGGCTGGTCCGATGTGCTGATCACGTTGCCGTACGTCGTGGTCTCGTGCGGCACGATCCTGCTGTATCGGCGGACGCTCGACGTGATGGCCGTTGGTGACGTGGAGGCCAGCAGTCTCGGGGTCAACCCTGCCCGAGTACGACTCGTGCTGGTGCTCGCCGCCACCCTCGGCACCGCCGCAGTGGTCAGCGTGAGTGGCCTGATCGGCTTCGTCGGCATCGTGGTGCCGCACGCCGTACGGCTGCTCTTCGGTGCGGCCCACCACACGCTGCTACCGCTGGCGCTGCTGTTCGGTGCGGCCTTCTTGGTGTTGGCGGACGTTGTGGCTAGGTATGCCTTGGCGCCGGCCGAGCTGCCGATCGGGGTGGTGACAGCGGTGGTAGGGGCTCCGTTCTTCCTGGTCGTGCTGCGTCGCTACAAGGGGCAGCTGTGAGCGGCTCGATGGCGGTCGAGTGTCACGACGTCGGCGTCGAGCGTGGTGGCGTGCGGGTTGTGGCGGGCGTCGACCTCGCGATCGAGGCCGGTGACTGGGTGGCTGTGGTCGGTCCCAACGGTGCCGGGAAGACCTCGCTCCTCCACGCGATTGCTGGGCTACTCCCGGCCACCGGTCGGATCGGGGTCGCGGGGCTGGACCCCGCCCACGCATCGCGACGTCGGATGGCCCGGGCCGTGGCGCTGATGCCGCAGAGCCCGATCGTGCCCGAAGGGGTGAGCGCACGCGAGCTGGTGCAGCTCGGCCGCACGCCTCACCTCAAGAGCTTCGGCACCGAATCGGCCGCGGACCGCGCAGCAGTGGCCCGGACGATCCGCCGGCTCGGTCTCGAGGAGCTCGCTGATCGCCCGGCCACGGAGCTCTCTGGCGGAGAGCTTCAGCGCGTCGTGCTCGGTCGGGCGCTCGCCCAAGAACCCCAGGTCCTGCTGCTCGACGAACCCACCAGCGCGCTGGACATCGGCCACCAACAGGCGGTGCTCGACCTGGTGAACACCATGCGCGTCGAGGACGGCCTCACGGTCGTGGCAGCCATGCACGACCTGACCCTGGCGGGGCACTACGGCCGCAGGGTGGTGCTGCTCCACGAGGGCCGCATCGTGGCGGACGGTTCGCCGGAGGCGGTGCTCGAGCCAGGGCGGCTGGCGGAGGTCTACGCCGCTCGCGTCGAGGTGTTGCACCGCGATGCCGGCCCGGCCGTGCTGCCGCTTCGGGCTCGGCCGTGAGCGTCCTCGTGGCGACCGCGCTCGACTCGTGGCTGATGGAGCCGCCGCAACAGGTGCATCCGGTGGCCGGGTGCGGACGCTACCTGGGAGCCGCGGAACGCCACCTGCCTGCCGAGCCGCAGGGACAGGCCGTGACCACCGGGGCGGTCGCCTGGCTGGGCGGAGCGGGCGTCGCCGCCTGCGTAGGGCTCGGCGTGGAGCGTCTGGCTGCGCGCGCCGGCCGTCCGTGGGCGGGACTTGTCCGCGGGCTGGCTCTGTGGCCGTTGCTCTCTGCGCGGATGTTGTTCGCCGAGGTGAACGCCGTCGAGGCGGCCTTCGCCGACGGGAGCGGGGTCGCGGCGCAGGCACTCGGCCGGATCGTCAGCCGCGACACCGACGACCTGTCCGACGAGGAGATCCGGGGCGCCGCGGTCGAGTCACTCGCCGAGAACCTGTCCGACTCCTTGGTGGCTCCCTTGTTCTGGTACCTGGTCGCGGGCCTGCCCGGCGCTGCGGTGTATCGGTTCGCCAACACGGCCGACGCGTGCTGGGGTTACCTCACGCCGCGGTGGCGCTACGCCGGACGACCGGCCGCGCTGGCCGATGACGCGTTGAACCTCGTCCCCGCGCGGCTCACCGCGGCGCTCCTGCTCCCCGCAGGGAGGTGGCCCGCTCTGCCGGCCGAGGCCCGCAAGACCCGTTCACCCAACGCCGGATGGCCGATGGCCGCCATGGCGCTGCGGCTCGACCTGCGGCTGACCAAACGCGGCCACTACGACCTCCACCCGTCGGGATCGCCAGCAGGTCCCGGGGCGGTGCCCGCCGCGGTGCGCGTCGCTCGACGCGCCGCCGCCCTAGCTGTGGGGCTCGCCGTTGCCGGCGAGACCGTCACCCGTCGACACCGAGGAGCCCGATCATGACCAGCACCGAACCGCTGCCCCGCCACGACCAAGAGCGACCGCTCCGCCGCGACGTGGCGTCGCTCGTGCTGGTGAACACCGGCGACGGAAAGGGCAAGTCCACCGCTGCGTTCGGCACGATCATGCGCGCGGTCGCCCGGGACTGGTCGGTCTGCGTCGTGCAGTTCATGAAGTCGGGCAAGTGGAACGTCGGCGAGGAGTCAGTGGCGCGCAAGCTCGGGGTGGAGTGGTGGACGATCGGCGACGGCTTCACCTGGGAGTCCGACGACCTCGATCGGTCCGCAACCATCGCTCGCGAGGCCTGGGCTGCCGCGGCCGAGGCGCTCGCATCGGGTCGCTACGACCTGGTGGTGCTCGATGAGGTGACCTATCCGGTCAACTATGGCTGGGTCGACGGCGACGAGGTGTGGGCCGCGATCCGCAACCGGGCGGAGGCGACCAACGTGTTCTGCACCGGTCGCAACGCCCCGGAGCCCCTGATCGAGCTGGCCGACACGGTCACCGAGATGCGCATGATCAAGCACGCCTACCAGACCGGCGTCCGGGCTCGCCGAGGGATCGACTTCTAGTGAGTGACCCGGAGCACGACCACCTTCGCCTGCACCAGCACGGCGACCGGCAGGTGCCGTCCGGCGCGCTGGACCTGGCGGTCAACGTCCTCGCCCCGACCCCGGAGTGGCTACGAGCCGAGCTGAGCGAGGTCGACCTGGCGGCGTACCCCGACGAGGCACCCGCGTTGGCCGCCGTCGCCGCCCGGCACGGGGTGCCGGTGGAGGAATGCCTGCTGCTCAACGGTGCCGCCGAGGCGTTCTGGCTGATCGCGCAGGCCCTGCGGCCGCGCTTGGCCGCGTGCGTGCACCCATCGTTCACTGCCCCCGAGGCCGCCTTGCGGGCGAGCGGGGTGCCGGTGCAACGGGTGCTCCGTCACCCTGCCGACGGTTTCGCCCTCGATCCGTCCTCGGTCCCGGACGAGGCTGACTTGGTGGTGCTCGGCCGGCCGGACAACCCCACGGGGCGGCTGGAAGCGATCGAGGTGGTCCGCTCGCTGGTCCGACCGGTCGGTTGGTCATCGTGGATGAGGCATTCGCCGACTTCCTGCCGGAAGCCGCGGGTGTGCACCCCTCGGGATTGCCCGGCGTTGTGTGTGTCCGCAGCCTGACCAAGCTGTGGGGCCTCGCCGGCCTTCGGGTCGGCTACCTCCTGGCCGAGCCCTCCCTGGTGCGCCGGCTGGCTGCGTTCCGTCAGCCGTGGCCCGTCAACGCGCTGGCGTTGCGAGCAACGTCGGTGTTGTGCGCTGCGGAGGACGAACGACGCGCCCGCGCCGCGAGCGTGGCGACCGCTAGGCGTGAGCTGGTCGACGGCCTGGCCCGACTCCCGGTCGATGTGTGGGAGTCTCCGGCCAACTTCCTGCTGCTGCGCGGCGGACGTTCCGGACCTGCGTGAGCGCCTGCTCGACCTCGACATCGCCGTCCGTCGCGGCGAGACGTTTCCGGGTCTGGACACCCACTACACCCGGGTCGCCGTCCATCCGGACCCGAACGCCCGCGCGAGGTTGCTCGCCGGGCTGGAGGACGTCCTCGGCGGGCGGCCCGCCACGCGACTGCCGCGGCCAGCTGCGCGTCCGCCAGCAACGCGCACGTTGATCCTCGGCGGCGCACGGTCGGGAAAGTCCCGACATGCCCAGCAGCTGCTCGCCCAGCAGGACAACGTGCTCTACGTCGCGCCGGGCCCGGTGCCGGACGATGCTGATGCGGACTGGTCGGCCCGAGTAGCAGCCCACCAGGCGCACCGGCCGGCGTCCTGGACGACGTTGGAGACCCGCGATGTCGCGACAGCGCTCGCCGAGGCCGAGATGCCCGTGCTCGTGGACTGTCTCGCGACCTGGCTCGCTGAGACCATGGCCGAGGTGGGGGCCTGGGAGTCGGCTGACGGCGCGACTGACTGGCAGGACCGGCTCGACGTGGAGGTTGATCGACTGCTGGCGGCCTGGCTTGCGATCGACGTGCCGGTGGTGGCAGTCAGCAACGAGGTGGGCCTCGGTGTGGTGCCCGCAACCCGGGCGGGCGTGCTGTTCCGCGACGCGCTCGGGCGACTGAACCAGCGGCTGGCCGAGACATCCGACGACGTCCGGGTCGTGATGGCCGGACGGGTCCAGCGACTCCCCGGGGGGATCTCATGACATCAGTGACTGCGCCGGACCAGGCCGCCCGAGCGGCGGCCAGGATCCGCCTCGATGCATTGGCGAAACCAGTGGGGGCGTTGGGTCGGCTGGAGGAGATAGCGGTCTGGCTGGCCGGCGTGCAGGGCACCGGGACCCCGACACCACCCCGTTCGGTCGCGGTGGTGGTCTTCGCTGGTGACCACGGGGTCACGAGCGGCACCGACGCCGTGTCGGCGTACCCCCGCGACGTGACCGCGATGATGGTGCACGAGTTCCTGCGCGGGGGAGCGGCTGTCAACGTGCTTGCCCGCGCCAACGACGCGCGGGTCAGGGTGTTCGACCTCGGGGTCGATGCCGAGCTGTTCGCTACCCCGGCCCAGGTGGTCAAGCACAAGGTGCGCCGCGGCAGCGGTGCGATCGACGTCGAGGATGCGTTGACGGTCGAGGAGACCGAGACGGCACTGGCTGCGGGTGCGTCGATCGCCGACGAGGAGATCGACGCGGGCGCCGATCTGTTGATCCCCGGCGACATGGGGATCGGCAACACCACCGTGGTCGCCGTTCTGGTCGGTGCCGCGCTCGGGTCTTGAGGCCCACGACGTCGTGGGCCGCGGCACCGGCATCGACGATGCCACCCGCGACCGCAAGCTCGCCGTGGTCGACGCCGCGCTGGCTCGCGCCCGGTCGCACCGGGGCGACCCGGTTGCCCTGCTGCGTGTTGCGGGTAGCGCGGACATCGCAGCGATGACCGGGTTTCTCAGCCGGGCAGCCGAGCGCGGCGTGCCGGCCCTGCTCGACGGCGTGGTCTCGGGGGCCAGTGCGCTGCTGGCCGAGCGAATCGCCCCCGGCTCCGTGGCGTGGTGGTGTGCCGGACACCGATCTACCGAGCCGGCACATCGCGCGTCCCTGGAGGCGCTCGGCCTCGAGCCCGTCGTCGACCTGGGCATGCGCCTCGGCGAGGCGACGGGCGCGCTGGTCGCACTCCCGGTGCTGCGTACGGCGCCGACCCTGCTGGCGGAGATGTCGACCCTCGCCGAGATCATCGGAACCGAGCCGGGAGTGCTGCCGTGACCGTGCTGGTCGATGGTCTTCGTCTCGCGGTCGGCACGCTGACGGTGGTGCCGGTGCCGCCGCCGCGGAAGGTCAACCCAGCGGTGGCCGCGGTCGCGATGTCCCTGGCTCCACTTGCCGCCGCGCCGGTGGCCGCAGCCGGCGTCGCGGCTGTCTACGCAGGAGATGGGCTCGGACTACCGCCCTTGCTGACAGCGACGGTGGCTGTGGCCGGACTGGCGCTGGCTTCCGGCACTCTGCACCTCGACGGGTTGGCCGACACTGCCGACGGGCTGGTGGCTCCGGGCACCCGAGATCGGCGTCTGGAAGTCATGCGTCGTGGTGATGTCGGGCCGGCCGGTGCCGCAGTGCTGATCTTCGTCCTGCTCCTTCAGGTCGGTGCGCTGGCCGGCGTGCTGGCTGTCAACGGCGCGACGGCTGCGGCGGTGACCGTGGCCCTCGCCGTCGCCGTCAGCCGCGCCGGCCTGGCGCCGGCCTGTGTGCGGGGGGTCCCGGCCGCCCGAGCCGATGGGCTCGGCTCGGGAGTCTCAGGCACGGTGCCGGCTTCGGTGGCGGTGGGGGTGTGGGTGCTGCTGGCAGGGCTCGCCGGGGCCGTGCACGGACTGCGCGGGCTCGCCGGCGTGTTGGCCGCTGCGGTAGCGGTTGCGCTGGTGCTGCTGGCGGCTCGACGAACGCTCGGTGGTATCACCGGAGACGTGCTGGGCGCTTGTGTCGAGGCCGCCTTCACCGCGTTCTTGCTGGCCGAGGTCGCGAACCCCACGGGCTGAGTCAGCCGACCAGCTCGAGGAAGTCGAGCAGGAGCTCGTGCACGCGCTCGGGCTGCTCGATCTGGACGAAGTGGGTCCCGCGGAGCTCGAGATGACCGGCGCCCGGAATACGTTCGGCAGCGGTCCTCATGTCGCGCGATCCGGCTAGGACATCGCGTGTGGCCGAGACGACATGGCCGGCACGGCGATCTTGCTGAGGCGGACCCGCGCGTGCTTGGAGGTGCTGAGCGCGAGGTGCATGTACCACTGCACGGGCACCTGCAAGAGCTCCTTGATCGCCACGGCCGCGAGCTCGGGGTCGGGCACCGGGCCCATGACCCGGGTCAGCGCCAACAAATCCATCGCGCGCGGACCGACGGGCAGCCGCGAGGCGATCGGCGACAGCGCCCACCCGGTGTGCTTGAGCGCGCGGGCGATGTTGACCGTCAGCACCCGGGCGACGGGGTGGGGCAGCCGGAAGGGGGCCAGCATCGTCTGGAAGGTGTCGCCAGGCACCCCGCACACGGCGAACAGGCCGGTGACCCGCTCCGGATGACGGACCGCCAGCTCGAACATCGTGTTGACGCCCATCGACCAGCCCATCAGCACGGCCTGGTCGATGCCGAAGTGATCCATGACCGAGAGCCCGTCCTCGACGAAGTGCTCGATCTCGACGTGACTGCGGTCGCGCGGTCGCTCGGAGCCGCCGACGCCCCGGTGGTACCAGGACACGACGCGTACGCCGCAATCCGGGCTCAGCAGGGCCGGCCACATGGACGGGCTGGTGCCGAGCCCGTTGCACAGCACGACGGTGGGACCGTCGATCAACCCGTCCGGGTCGTTGGTCCACGCGCGGAGGTGGGTGCCATCGTCGGAGAGGATCTCCTGATAGCTGATCGACGAGGAAGTCGCGGCCCTGGCAGCAGAGGTCGGCATGAGCTCGAGTCTGCCAGGAAGGCAGCGTTCGCCCGGTCAGGGGCGGAGCTGACTCAACGCTGTGCGGTGCGACGCGTGGTGTCGTGCGAGTCGCCCGAGTCGTGCTGGGGAGGCCTTGGCCTCGAGATAGTCCTCGACGGCCTCGCGTTCTGCTCGACGTTGGGCGCACTGGGTGGCCGCCAGCATGGCGTTGCGTCGGGCAACCTGCTGGGACTCGACCGACCAGGTGCGGGCAGCGGCCGCGAAGTGGGGGATGGAGGGCAGTTGCATGGTGAGCTCCCGAGTGAAGAGTGCTTGACCTCGAAGTTAGACCCCGAAAGCCCTCGTGCACCACCCCCTCGTGTGACATCTAGGTGAACTCACAGTCGGGTCTCAGGTCCGCGCTCAGTCGGGAACCGGTTCCGCGATCGTCGCACCGCTGCGGGTGGCTCCGATGCTGGCCGCGACCACGCAGGCCATGGCCAGCAGCTGCACCGGGCTGAGCAGCTCGTGCAGCACCACCAGTCCAGCGAGCGCGGCGGCTGCCGGCTCCAGGCTCATCAGCACGCTGAAGACCGAAGGACGCAACGAGCGCAGGGCCACCAGCTCACACGTGTAGGGAATGACTGAGCTGAGCAGTCCGACGAGCGCGCCGAGGAGCAGGATCCGATGGTCGCCGAGCGATGACGTGCCTCCGGATCCGAGGAGCAGCGGCATCAAGAGCACCGTGGCGATGATGCTGGCCATGGTCAGGCCGTCGAAGCCCGGCCACCGCTGGCCGGTCTGCGCGCTCAGCAGGATGTACGACGCCCAGGCACCGCCCGCCAGCAGTGCGAAGAGGACGCCTGCCGCCGTTAGCTCGGCCCGTTCGAGGCCGAGCAGGAGCACGCCCAGCCCCGCCAGTGCCACCCACACCAGGTCGCGGGCGCGCCGCGAGCCGAGCACCGCCAGCGTCAGCGGGCCGACGAACTCGATGGTGACCGCGATACCGAGCGGGATCCGCGCGAAGGCCTGGTAGATCGCCCAGTTCATCAACCCGAGGGTGGCGCCGAACGCGAGCACGACCAGCCAGTCCTCGCGGGAGTGGCCGCGCACCGCAGGGCGGGTGAACGCAGCCAGCACCAACGCGCTCACGGCCAGCCGGACCCACACGATCGTGGTTGGGTCGGCTTCATCGAAGAGGTCCTTGGCAATGCCCGCGCCGAGCTGCACCGACAAGATCCCGATGAGCACGAGCCAGATCGGCGAGCTCGACCACGAGGGGGCCGATGAGTTCGCCGTAGTCACCGGGTCAATGTAGGAGGAGCATCAGGTAGGACGACGAGAGGGGATCGGATGAGCACGGTGTTGATGGTCGGGACGCGCAAGGGGCTCTGGTTGGGCCGCTCGGACGACGACCGGGTGGAGTGGGAGTTCACCGGCCCGCACCACGACATGGAGGAGGTCTACTCCTGCATGGTCGACAAGCGGGTGACCGGCCCGGCGGGCGCGCCTCGGCTGCTGTCGGGGGCATCATCGAGCTGGCTGGGGCCGCAGGTTCGCTGGTCCGAGGACCTGGGTCAGACGTGGCATGAGACGCCGAACGGCGCCATCCGATTCGCGGAGAGCGAGGACGCGTCGGTCGAACGGATCTGGCAGCTCACGCCGGGCGCCGACGAGGGCGTCGTCTGGGCCGGCACCGAGCCGGGCGCGGTGTGGCGCTCGACCGACGGCGGTGAGCACTTCTCGCTCGAGGAGGGACTCTGGCGCCATCCGCAGCGACCTGAGTGGGGCGCTGGTTTCGGCGGTCAGGCTTTCCACACAATCCTTCCGCACCCCACCGACCCACGATCGGCGACGGTGGCCATCTCGACCGGTGGCGTCTACCAGACCGAGGATGACGGGGGCTCCTGGAACGCCCGGAACCAGGGCATCCGAGCGGAGTTCATGCCCGAGGGCCAGCAGTATCCCGAGTTCGGCCAGTGCGTGCACAAGGTGACGCGGCACCCATCTCGCCCCGAGCGGCTCTACCTGCAGAACCACGGCGGCGTCTACCGCTCCGACGACCACGCAGCCTCATGGCAGTCGATAGCGGACGGCCTGCCGTCGGACTTCGGCTTCCCCGTCGTCGTGCACCCCCATGAGCCGGACACCATCTATGTCTTTCCGATCAATGGAGGCGAGGGCCGTTACCCACCCGAGGGCCGGGCCCGGGTCTGGCGCTCGACGGATGCCGGCGACTCGTGGCAGCCCCTGGGAGACGGTGTGGCCGACGGGCTTCCGGAGGCGTTCTACGTCGCTGTGATGCGCGATGGCATGACTGCCGATGACCATGACCCAGCCGGTCTGTACGTCGGCGCCCGCAACGGCGCGGTGTGGGGCTCGGCGGACGCGGGGAAGACCTGGCGTCAGCTGGTCTCGAACCTTCCCGACGTCTTGGTGGTGAGAGCGGCTTCCTTCTGAACCGCATCCGTCTGACAAGGGCCGACGGGTCTGGCAGCATGCCGACGTGAGCAGCTTCGAGGTCACCCGGTCGGCCACCATCGCCGCCGACCCGGCGCTGGTGCACGGGTTGATCAATGACTTCCACGAGTGGCCGAGGTGGTCGCCCTGGGAGGACCTGGATCCCGACATGGAGCGCGCCCACTCGGGTGCCGCATCCGGTGTCGGCGCGCACTACGCCTGGAACGGCAATCGCAAGGCCGGCGAGGGCTCGATGGAGATCACGTCGTCGTCCGCCGACCAGGTCGGCGTGACGGTCTCCTTCCTGAAGCCGTGGAGGGCCACCAACAGCGTCCTGTTCTCGTTGGAGCCGACCGACGGCGGCACCGAGGTGACCTGGACCATGCACGGACAGCAAAAGGGACTCATGGCGCTGATGGGCAAGGTGATCTCGATGGACCGGCTAGTTGGCAAGGACTTCGAGAAGGGCCTGGCTCGGCTCAAGGTCGCCGCCGAAGCCTGACCGGTGGTCGAGCCTGCTCGAACGGGCGAACCAAGGCCAACTAGCCTGGACCCATGACCGACCCCGCCTCCGCGCCTGACATCAAGCCGCGTTCACGCGATGTCACCGACGGCCTGGAAAAGGCCGCTGCCCGCGGCATGCTGCGCGCGGTGGGCATGCAGGACGAAGACTTCTTGAAGCCGCAGATCGGCGTCGCCTCCAGCTGGAACGAGATCACGCCCTGCAACCTCTCGCTGGACCGCCTGGCCAAGGCTGTCAAGAACGGCGTGCACGCGGCCGGTGGCTACCCGCTCGAGTTCGGCACCATCTCGGTCTCCGACGGCATCTCGATGGGGCACGAGGGCATGCACTTCTCCCTGGTCTCGCGCGAGGTGATCGCCGACTCCGTCGAGACGGTGATGATGGCCGAGCGGCTCGATGGTTCGGTGCTGCTGGCCGGCTGCGACAAGTCGTTGCCCGGCATGATGATGGCAGCAGCCAGGCTCGATCTCGCGTCCGTGTTCTTGTACGCCGGCTCGATCATGCCCGGGCAGGTCGACGGTCGGGACGTCACGATCATCGATGCCTTCGAGGCCGTCGGTGCCTGCCTGGCCGGTCGGATCACCCGCGAGGAGGTCGACAGGATCGAGCGGGCTATCTGTCCCGGCGAAGGCGCCTGTGGCGGCATGTACACCGCGAACACCATGGCTGCCGTCGGGGAGGCGCTCGGCATGTCGCTGCCCGGGTCCGCCGCGCCACCCGCGGTCGACCGCCGACGCGACGGCTTTGCGCATCGCTCCGGCGAGGCGGTGGTCGAGCTGCTGCGACGCGGCATCACCGCACGTCAGATCATGACGATGGAGGCCTTTGAGAACGCGATCACGGTCGTGATGGCGCTGGGCGGGTCCACCAATGCCGTGCTCCACCTGCTGGCCATGGCTCGTGAGGCCGAGGTGCCGCTCACCATCGACGACTTCAACCGGATCGGCGACAAGGTCCCGCACCTGGGCGACCTCAAGCCGTTCGGCAAGTACGTGATGAACGACGTCGACAAGGTCGGTGGCATCCCGGTCGTGATGAAGGCGCTGCTCGACGCCGGTCTGATGCACGGCGACTGCTTGACGGTCACCGGCAAGACGATGGCTGAGAACCTCGCTGCTCTCGCGCCGCCGGAGCTCGACGACGAGGTGCTCCGCAAGCTGGATCGGCCGATCCACGCGACCGGCGGCCTGACCATCCTCAAGGGATCGCTGGCTCCCGACGGCGCGGTCGTGAAGTCGGCCGGCTTCGACGAGTCGGTGTTCACCGGCACGGCGCGGGTCTTCGACGGCGAGCGGGCCGCCATGGACGCGCTGACCGAGGGCCAGATCAAGGCCGGCGACGTCGTGGTGATCCGCTACGAGGGTCCGAAGGGCGGCCCGGGGATGCGCGAGATGCTCGCCATCACCGGAGCGATCAAGGGCGCCGGGCTCGGCCAGGACGTGCTGCTGCTGACCGACGGGCGCTTCTCGGGTGGCACGACCGGCTTGTGCGTCGGCCACGTCGCACCCGAGGCCGTCGATGCGGGTCCGATCGCGTTCGTCCGTGACGGAGACACCATCACCCTGGACGTGCTCAACCGGACGCTCGAGGTCGAGATGCCCGATCTCGAGGAGCGCAAGGTCGGCTGGCAGCCGTTGCCCCCCAAGTACACCCGGGGCGTGCTCGGCAAGTACGCCAAGGTCGTGCAGTCCGCAGCGCACGGCGCCGTGACCAGCTGATCTCCGGCTAGCTGCAGTGCCCATCACTCCTCCGCAGGATCGCACGGTCCTGCTCTCGGTCGCCTTCGCCATGCTCACGCTGCTCCTCCTCGCTGGTGGGGTGCAGATCTTTGATGACGCGCCGGACGCGGATGCGGCGGACGAGCCCCGGTCCGTTGCTCCGACCCCCGCGGTTGCCACGCCGCCAGCGACCCGCATGACGGAACCCTTGCCCTCCGGACGATCGAGCCCGCTGCCCGAGTCCGGCGGAGTGCTCCCACACGGCGGGCGCCGGATCTTCGACGACAACCGGCTCCTGGTGGCCTATTACGGCACCGGGGGGAGCGCCGCCCTGGGCGTGCTGGGAGAGGGGCCACCCGCGGTGATGCACCGGCGCCTGATGCGTGCTGCTGCACCGTTCCGGCGGCCTGGCCAGCCGGTGACGCCCGTGTACGAGATGATCGTGACGGTGGCCGACGCGAGCCCCGGGCCCGACGGTGACTTCAGCCACGACATCTCGCGCCAGGTCGTCAAGCGCTACATCCGGGCCTCGCACGCCAACGGCGCGCTGCTGCTGCTCGACATCCAGCCCGGGCGCTCGGACTTCAAGGCCGTGGCGAAAAGGTGGGCGTGGGCGCTGCAGCATCCCAACGTCGGGTTGGCCCTGGACCCCGAATGGCGGATGCATCGAGGCGAGGTGCCCGGGCAGGTGATCGGGACGGTGACGGCGAACGAGGTCAACCGGACCTCTGCCTGGCTCTCTCGTTTGACCGCAGCGCACGATCTGCCCGAGAAGCTGTTCGTCCTGCACCAGTTCCGGACCACCATGATCGAGAACGTCGCGCTCGTCCGTCGCAGGCTCGGTCTGGCCCTGGTTCAGCATGTCGACGGCTTCGGGACCCCCGGTGAAAAGCTGGCCACCTATCGCACCGTCGAGCACTCGTCGAAGTTCCACATGGGTTTCAAGCTGTTCTACGACGAGGACGTTCACCGGATGGGGCCTCGTGAGGTGCATCGGATCCGTCCCCGCGTCCGCTTCGTCTCCTTCCAGTGAGATAGACAGGGCCGATGACAAGCGCCGATGAGCTGGATGCTGAGGACGTTCTCGGGATCCACCGGGACAGGTTCGTGGGCGCCGAGACCCCGCTCGTCTACTTCGACGGCAACTCGCTGGGTCGGCCGCTGAAGGTCACCGCCCCACGCCTGGCCACGTTCGTCGAAGCGGAGTGGGGAGGGCGACTGATCCGGGGCTGGGATGAGGAGTGGTTCGACCTGCCCGAGAGGATCGGGGACGACCTCGGGTCGATCGTGCTGGGCGCTGGTGCCGGTCAGACCGCGATCGGCGACTCCACGACCGTGCTGCTCTACAAGCTGATGCGGGCCGCGGTTGCGTTGAGACCGGGCCGCACGGAGATCGTGGTCGACCGCGACAACTTCCCGACTGACCGTTTTGTGGCCGACGGCGTCGCCCGAGAGTGCGGGCTGACCGTGCGCTGGATCGAGGTCGCGACCGACGCGGGCGTGACCGCCGAACAGCTGGAGCAGGTGGTCGGCCCCGACACGGCGCTGGTCGTGATCAGCCAGGTCGCCTACCGCTCGGCATGGCTGGCCAATGTCGCGGCCCTCACCAGGATTGCCCACGACGCCGGCGCGCTGATGCTGGTCGACCTCTGTCACTCGGCGGGCGTCGTGCCGGTCCACCTCGACGATTGGGAGGTGGACCTGGCGGTGGGCTGCACCTACAAGTACCTCAACGGCGGGCCGGGCTCGCCTGCCTTCGCCTACGTCGCGGAGCGTCATCTTGACGACATCACCCAGCCGATCCAGGGGTGGATGGGCGCTACCGATCCATTCGTGATGGGGCCGACGTATGCCCCGGCGCGGGGCATCCGCCGGATGCTCAGCGGCACCCCGGCCATCATCGGGATGTTGCCACTGAGGGACTTGCTTGACCTGCTCGGCGAGGTGGGCATCGAGCGGGTCCGCGCGAAGTCGGTCGGCCTCACCGGTCGCGCCATCGACCTTGCGGATGGGATCCTCGCGCCGATCGGCATCGCGGTCGCCTCGCCGCGGGACCCGAGTCTGCGCGGCGGCCATGTGACGCTGACCCACCCGGTGATGCGCGAGGTCACGACGGTCCTGTGGCAGCGCGACGTGATCCCCGACTATCGCAATCCGGATGGGCTGCGGATCGGCCTGTCGCCCCTATCGACGTCGTACGCAGAGCTGGAGCGCGGGCTGGAGATGGTGGGCGAGGCCGTCACCCAGATCGTCGGCGCCCGCCGGTCCTAGCCCGGAACGGGCCGACCAGACGCGGCCCGGACAACCGGCTCTCGAGCCGCTGCGCCTCGCGCTGGATGGGCTGGGCGAGATATTCGCCGAGGATCACTCCGGCAGCCAGCGCCAGCGCCACAGATGCTGCGGTGACCATGGCCAGGACCCCCCGGCTCGTAGCTGCCTCGTCGCCGCCGGTCAGCAACGACAGGCCGCGGAAGATCGACAGGCCCGGCAGCAGCGGCACGATCGCCGAGACCACCACGACCAGGGGTGGCACCCGGGCCCAGCCGGCGACGGCGTACGCCACGAGTCCGATCACCAGCGCGGCGACCCCGGCGGCCCAGGTGCGGTCGAAGCCGGCGTAGCCCACGCCCTGCGACGTCAGCATTGCCAGAGCGGCGACCAGCGCGATCGGGCCGACCACCCGCCACGGTGAGTAGGACGCGACGGCGAACGCCGCGGCGGCCACCCCCGCGCCGATGGCCATCACGGTGAGGGTGTCCAGCGCGACCACCCGCCCGGGCACCACCCGGCCGATCTCGACACCGACGATCTCGGCCACGGTGAGTCCTCCGGTGACACCGGCTATCAGACCCGACGTGGCGAGTAGTGCCTCGATGATCCGCGCCGATGCGGTCAGGTAGAAGCCGGAGAGTGCGTCCTGCAGTGCGCCCATGAAGCCGATGCCGGAAAGCAGCATGATGATGTTGGCGGTGACCGCCAGCGAAGGGTCGACCTGGTCGCTCAGGGCGGCACCGCCGACAGCCAGCAGGGTGGCCACACCACCGCCGACGATCTGCAGGTAGAACGTCGGCAGTCGGCGCCGCGACATCACCAGCTGGAGGCGGTCGATCACGACGCCGGCGAGCGCCGCGACGGCGACCACCAGTACATCCCCGCCCAGCATCAGCGCTACCCCGGCGCACATCACGCCGGTCGCTGCCGTGACCGCCCAGCGAGGGGTCTGGTGTCCGGTCGAAACGATCCGCGCAGCCTCGCTGCGAGCCTGTGCCAGGGTCAGCCGGTCGGCGAGCACGTCGCGCACGAGGTGGTCGGCGCGGGTGAGGTCCTCATAGTCGATATCGCGTTGCTTCACCTGCCGCATCAGCACGATCGGCGACTCGTCGGGTGCCGACTGGAAGCTCATCGACAGTGACGTGAACGTCACGTCGAGCTCCGCCGCCCGCAGCCCCAGGTGGATCGCGAGCGACTGCATGGTCGCCGTGACATCAGCGGCGCCGGCGCCGTTGGCCATCAACGTCTCGCCCACGCGAAGGCACAGGTCCATGGCCAGGTGAACCTCGCGCGACTCCGGCATGGTCACGATGTTGCCAGTCCGCTAGTGCGGGTGCGACTCCCAGTCGACGGGCGCCGGCTCCGCGCTGCGGTCGATCCGGGCGAGGAGGGCGAAGACCGCTAGGAAGAGCACGGTGATCCCGACCCCCGCTGCTACGACGGCCGCCACGCCGTCCTCGCGGTGGTCCAAGAACGGGTAGGGGTACCACCCGCTGACGCCGCCTACGGTCAGGGCTTCCGCGAGCCAGGCGAACGGCCAGATGAGCGCGAGAGCGACCGCCCTGGTGGTCACCCGCGGGCGCGGGCCGAACCGTGCCCAACCCGCGACCGCGAGCACCGGCACGACCATGTGCAACAGCTTGTCGGCGACGTAGTCCGCGCCCTGGAGGTCGAGCAGCGGTCGGAGCAACACGAAGTGGACGGCCGGTGATGGCGATGCCGGCTCGCCCGCGACCCGAAGCACCCGCCATCTGGCCCCGTCGCGGGCGGGGTTGCGCGCGAGCTGCGCGGCTGTGATCGCGACCAGCACGTTGCTCTGGATGGTGAAGTAGGAGATCAGCCGGAGCAGCCGGATGGGCAGGTCCGGGCGGGTCTGCTCGTCGAGGACCCGGCCGCCCTGGATCACGAGCACCAGCTGGAGCACTACCGCGCCGATCGCCACGAGCGCGGTGAGTGCGTGCCAGCGCCGGGCCCAGGTCATGGCCCGACCCTAGGGTCAACGGGTGTCCGAGGTGGACGAGCACGCCAGAAGTGGCAGGCTGGCAGTGGATTGATAGGAGAGGTGGTGCTGCCATGTCTGACCTGACCGACCAGCCCGGCCCGAGGACCGTGCTTGCCTACGAGCAGGTGAGGGACGCGGGTCTCGACGACTGGCGCTGGCTGCTGGGCGGCCTGCACGCGCGGTTCGCGACGGGGGACTTCGCGACCGGCCTCGCGCTGGCCGATGCGATCGGAGATGCGGCCGAGGAGGCGAACCACCACCCCGACCTCGACCTGCGCTACCCCTTCCTGGCTGTGAAGCTGGTGAGCCATGACGTCGGCGGCGTGACCAGCCGCGACCTGGAGCTGGCCGGCCGGATCAGCGAGCTGGCCGCCGCGGCGGGTGTCGCAGCGGATCCCTCGTCGCTGAAGGTGCTCGAGCTTGCGCTCGACACCGCGTCGTCGCCCGCGCTGCGCGCATTCTGGGCCGCGGTGCTCGGGATGGACGAGGACAGCGCCACCAACGAGGTGGTCGACCCCGACGGACGGATCACGACGCTCTGGCTGCAGCGGAGTGAGCCGCACGAGGGACCCCCGCCACCACAGCGGTTCCACCTAGACCTCGTGGTCCCGATCGAGCAGGCCCAGGCCCGGATCGACGCAGCCCTCGCCGCCGGCGGGACGATGGTCACCGACGAGCACGCCCCTGCCTTCTGGGTGCTCGCCGACCCCGACGGCAACAAGGTCTGCGTGTGTACTCCGGAGGGTCGGTCGGGGTGATCGAATGCTGGGATTGCGATCCCGTATTCTGAGACGAGTGGGAGAGTGGCTGACTGACGGCTGACCCGGGTTATACGGTGTACTCATGCTTCACGACATCCTCGTATGCACCGGGCGTGCCGGCTGACTCGACCAGCCAGCACGTCCTCCCCTCGTTGCCCTGGCGGCCGAGGGGTTTTTTGTTGTGACGAACTCTTTGACCAGCACCGATGGACCACAGGACAGGATCAGATGAGCGAGCAGGTGACGGGCGCACAGAGCCTGATCAGGTCGCTGGAGGCAGCGGGGAGCCGAGAACATCTTCGGCATCCCTGGAGGTGCGATCCTCCCGGCGTACGACCCGCTGATGGACTCCACGATCCGGCACATTCTGGTACGCCATGAACAGGGTGCCGGCCATG
>CAWCGY010000006.1:0-165016 GCA_963795155.1 uncultured Actinomycetota bacterium
AGCTGCAGCTGTAGGCCCTGGCAGGACCTTGCGGTTCACTCGGCTCCCCGTTTAGTAGGAAGTTCGACTATTTTGTCCTCCATGCAGATCACCACCACGCTCGCGGACTCTCCCGTCGGGGATGAGCGACTCGCCGAGATCCTCGCTAATCCGGGATTCGGCACGCACTTCACCGACCACATGCTCACCCTCGAGTGGACGCCCGACGAGGGTTGGCACGCGGGCCGGATCACGCCGTACGGCCCGATCTCGATGGATCCCGCCACCGCTGTCCTGCACTACGCGCAGGAGATCTTCGAGGGCATGAAGGCCTACCGTCACGATGACGGCTCGATCTGGACGTTCCGCCCCGAGGAGAATGCCGCGCGGATGGTGCGGTCTAGCCAGCGGCTGGCCCTCCCCGAGCTGCCGGCCGAAGACTTCGTGCAGGCCGTCGACGCGCTGGTGGCTGTCGACCGACGCTGGGTGCCGGAGAACGAGGGCGAGAAAAGCCTTTATCTGCGGCCGTTCATGATCGCCAGCGAGGTTTTCCTCGGAGTGCGACCGGCCCAGCACGTGACGTTCATGGTGATCGCCAGCCCCGCGGGCGCCTACTTCAAGGGCGGCGTGAAGCCGGTGACGCTGTGGCTCACGGAGGATTACACCCGCGCCGGCCGCGGCGGGATGGGTGCGGCCAAGACCGGCGGCAACTACGCCAGCTCCTTGGTCGCGCAGCAGGAAGCGACCGCACAGGGGTGCGACCAGGTGGTCTTCCTCGACGGCCAGGAGGGCCAGTACATCGAAGAGCTCGGCGGGATGAATCTCTACTACGTGTTCGACGACGGCCACATCGTCACGCCGGAGACCGGCACCATCCTCGAAGGCATCACCCGGGCCTCGATCATGGAGCTGGCCGGCAAGCTGGGCCACCAGGTCGAGGAGCGGAAAGTCTCGATCGATGAGTGGCGTGACGGCGTGTCCTCCGGTCGGATCGTGGAGGTCTTCGCCTGCGGCACTGCCGCCGTGGTCACCCCCGTGGGCGCCCTGAAGTGGGCTGGCGGAGAGGCGCCAGCCCCGATCTCGACCGAGCTCACGCTGCGGATCAGGCAGGCGCTCGCCGACGTGCAGTACGGCCGAGCCGAGGACACTTTCGGCTGGATGCACCGCGTGGTCTGATCCGACGCAGCGGCGTGCTCGCGCTCGGGCACGTCTCGGATTGCGACGCGGGCGCGGGTAATCTCTGAGCGTGTCGACCCCGCCCGGATCAGCAGCTCCCTCGGAGGCCACCGTGGGCGGTTACACGCTGCTGTCGAAGATCGGCGAGGGCGGAATGGGGATCGTGCACCTCGCGCGCAAGCCTGGGGGAGAGCGAGTAGCACTCAAGATGCTGCGACCCCACATCGTCGGCGATGACGAAGCGCGAGCCAGGCTCACTCGCGAGGTCAACTCCCTGAGCCGGATCCGCAGCACCTGGATCGCCGAGATCGTCGACTCCGACCCCTGGGCGCCGGTCCCGTACGTCGTCACCCGCTACGTGCCCGGGCTGGCGCTGCATGACCACGTGGTCGAGGAGGGGCCGATCGTTGGCCAGAACTTGCTGTGGTTCGCTGGCTGCCTGGCCGAGGGCCTGTCATCGGTGCACCAGGTCGGTGTGCTGCATCGCGACATCAAACCCTCGAACGTGCTGATGGAGGGGCGCACCCCGATCCTGATCGACTTCGGTCTGGCCCGTGTCGCGGACGACCCGAAGCTGACCCACACCGGCTGGCTGCTCGGCACCCCCGGCTACCTCGCTCCCGAGATCCTCTTCGGTGACGATGCGACCGTCGCGTCGGACGTGCATTCCTGGGCAGCCACCGTGAGCTACGCAGCGACCGGCAACCCGCCCTTCGGCCGTGGTCCGTCGATGGCGATCATGGACCGGGTCCGGCGCGGTGAGCACGACCTCACCGGTGTGCCCGACGCGCTGCGCGACGTGCTCGCGGCTGCCCTCGATCCGGACCCGACCCGTCGCCCCACTCTTGACAAGCTCCTCGCCTGGTTGCGTCCGCAGACCACCCGCCCCCACTTGCCGGCTGCTCCGTCCCCGATCGTCGCGACGCCACCGGCGACCCAGCTCGAGGACGCCTTCACGGTGCCGCTCGCGCTGGCCGCCCAGGCAGTCGGCGAGACCGAGACGGAGCGGTTGCCGGATGAGGGCCACCCCGGCACGCTTGCGATGCCGACACAGGTTGCGCCAGATCCGTCGGCGGCAAGGTCTCCGGTAGCTCCGGTCGCGGCTCCCGCGCTGTCCGACTGGGAGCGCGCCTGGGACATCGAGCACGCCTTCGAGCCCGCCCCCGAGGCCAGGGTGGTGCCGTGGCCCGAGAAGCTCCGCCGCGGGCTCCTCATCGGCAGTGGCGCCATCCTGACCGGAGCGACGCTGGCGGCCGTCCCCTGGGTCACGGCCGGACTGATCGTGCTCGTGGTCTGGCTGCTGCGGAGCGGCTCCCTCGCGGCGACCGCAGTCGAGGACAAACGCAGGCTGCGCGGCCGGAAGTGGTACGACGGAGCGCAGCTGATCCTGCGCACCCCGTGGCACCTCGTCCAGTCCATCCCCGGCACCTTGATGCTGGTGTTGTGGAGCACCGGTCTGGCCGTGGCGACAGCGCTGATCTGCTACGCCGTAGCCGCTGGCATCGGAGCCACCCTGTTCGTCAGCGGCCTGGTGCTCGCCCCGGCGTTGTGGTGGGGGCCGGGCGGCAGCCGGTTGCGGGGGCCGCTGGTGCGGGTGATCCATCCCCTGTCGCGGAGCGTGGGCTCCTGGGCGGTGGCGATGGCGGTCGTGGTCGTCCTCGCTGGCGTCAGCGGCATGCGGGTGGCCGCGGACGGCGTGTCCTGGCTCCCGGGCAGCGAGCGCCCGTTCGCGTCCTACGAGCTGCCTGACCGCTGATCGCAGCGTGACTGAATTTCGAGACTGCTCACCCAAACGGTGGCGATCGTGGCAGCATGGCTGCATGCAGCACCGCATCATCATTGACTAGCGCGCCGGGACTCCAGGCGCGCCAACCTCTCGTTATCGGGAGGTTTTTTGTTGCCCGGGCCCCCGACCAACACCCCGCTCGACCAGCGAAAGACGATCTCATGGACCTGCACGGCGAGTTTCATGTCTACGACACCACCCTGCGCGACGGTGCGCAGCAGGAGGGGCTGAATCTCTCGGTCGCGGACAAGCTCAACATTGCTCGGCAGCTCGACCTGCTCGGGGTGGGCTACATCGAGGGCGGCTGGCCGGGGGCGAACCCGAAGGACACCGAGTTCTTCCGGCGTGCGCTCCAGGAGCTGGATCTCAACCACGCAAAGCTCGCGGCGTTCGGCTCCACCCGTCGCGCTGGGATCAAGGCTGCTGACGACCCGCAGGTGGCCGCCCTGCGCGACAGCGGCGCCGAGGTCGTCACGCTGGTCGCCAAGTCGCATGACCGTCATGTCGAGCTGGCGCTGCGCACCACGCTCAAAGAGAACCTGGAAATGGTGCGCGACACGGTCAGTCACCTGCGTGCGGAGGGCCGGCAGGTCTTCCTCGACGCCGAGCACTTCTTCGACGGCTACCGCGCCAACCGTGACTACGCCCTCGAGGTGCTCCGCACGGCCCATGAGGCTGGCGCCGACGTGGTCGCCCTGTGTGACACCAACGGCGGGATGCTCCCCGACTGGGTCTCCGACGTGGTGCACGACGTCATCGAGACAGCCGGCGTCCGGGTCGGCATCCACGCACACAACGACAGCGGGTGTGCAGTTGCGAACTCGCTCGCGGCCGTGGCTGCCGGGGCATCGCACGTGCAAGGTTGTGTCAACGGCTACGGCGAGCGCACCGGCAACGCCGATCTGATCACGGTTGTCGCCAACCTCGAGCTGAAGCTCGATCGGCCCGTGCTACCGCCGGGTTTGTTGCGGGAGTCGACGCGGATCGCGCATGCCGTGGCCGACGTGACGAACTTTGCGCCCGCCTCGCGCCAGCCCTACGTCGGCTCCTCCGCGTTCGCGCACAAGGCGGGCCTGCACGCCAGCGCGATCAAGGTCGACCCGAACCTCTATCAGCATCTCGATCCCGTCGAGGTCGGCAACGACATGCGGCTGTTGGTCTCCGAGATGGCCGGCCGCGCCTCGATCGAGCTGAAGGGCAAGGAGCTCGGCTTCGACCTGAGCGGCGACAAGGACCTGATCGCCCGGGTGACCGACCGGGTCAAGACGCTCGAGTCGAACGGTTACACGTTCGAAGCCGCTGACGCGTCGTTCGAGCTGCTCCTGGTCGAGATGATCGAAGGCGTCCGGCCGGCGTACTTCGAGGTCGAGTCGTGGCGGGTGATCACCGAGACCCTCACCAATGCTGGGCCCGACGACGAAGCCATCTCCGAGGCGACGGTCAAGCTGACGGCCGAAGGTGTCCGCTACCTGGTGACGGGCGAGGGCAATGGCCCGGTCAATGCGCTCGACCACGCCCTTCGCAGCGCCATCGACCAGGCGTTCCCCGAGGTCGCGAAGTTTGAGCTGGTCGACTACAAGGTGCGGATCCTCGATCAGGGTCACGGCAGTGACGCGACGACCCGAGTGCTGATCGAGACCAGCGACGGCGCCACGAGCTGGGTCACGGTCGGCGTGGGCCACAACGTGATCGAGGCATCGTGGGGAGCGTTGGTCGACGGACTCACCTACGGCCTGCGCCGACACCACGCCGACTGATCAAGCGGTTGCGGTGACCCGGCGGGCCAGGTCGACCCACCCCGCGTAGACCCGTTCGACCGGGAACCCGTCGACGCGCACCTGCTGGTGCACGATCGGCATCTCGATCGGCGCCAGAAGCGCGATGGCCAGCAGGTCGAGATCGCCCCCGACGCCCAGATCCCGCAGCAGGTAGCGCACGTGCATGGCGGCGAACGAGTATGCCGCGTAGGACCGGGTCGCAGCCGAGCCCGCAGCGCGGATCAGCTCAGCATTGACCAGGGTGGACTCCAGCCGGGAGCGCCCGAACGCCAGGAGCCGGTCCATCGGCGGCGCGCCCGGCCCCAGCGGGGGAGGGCCCGAGATGACGGAGGCCTGCCAGGCTGTTTCGGAGAAGTTCAGCAGGGCACCCATCAGTCCCTCGCGGGACCCGAACCGTCGGAACACGGTGCCCTTACCGACCCTGGCCTTGGCCGCCACGGCGTCCATGGTCAGCGCGTCAACCCCGCTCTGGTCGATCAGCTCCTCGGCCGCGACCAGAAGCGCCTCCCGGTTGCGCGCAGCATCACGGCGCTCGGGCACCGGCTGGTTGAGGAGGGGCAGGGTGCGGGGTTCGGACATGGTCCGGCCACCCTACGAGGACAGACAGGGCGGGCGCCAAAGAAATTGTTGAGGGAGGGAATAGCAAGCGGACCATAGTCCGTTTAGCCGGACGTCCGTCTTTCGTCGTCAAGAGGAGCACCTCATGTCCACCACCCGCGTAGCAGTTCTGGTCGGGAGCCTCCGGGCCGACTCGCTCAATCGCAAGCTCGCCGAACTCCTGCGGGACCAGACACCCGCCGGTGTCATCCTCGACATCGTCGACGGGCTCGGTGAGCTCCCCTTCTACAACGAGGACATCGACGGCGACGCCGCCCCGGCGTCCGTGCAGGCCGTTCGGACCACGGTCGGTCGGGCAGACCGCGTGCTGGCCGTGACCCCGGAGTACAACGGCACCATGCCGGCGGTGCTCAACAACGCCATCGACTGGCTCTCACGACCTTTCGGTGCCAGCGCGCTGTCCGGAATGCCCTTTGGCGTGGTCGGTACCACTCCTACACCGTTCGGCGGCAAGTGGTCGCACGACGACGCCGCGCGTTCTGCAGGCATCGCTGGCGCGCTGGTGGTCGAGGGCGCGAGCCTGTCCCAGTCCGCGCTCGAGGTCGACGTGCTGAGCGATGTGGACGTGCTCGCCCGGCTGCGTGCTGTCGTAGCGACGCTGGTGGAGTTTCGGCGCGATGAAGCTGCGGCCTGATCTGGCACTGCCGTGGAGCTAGGTTCGAGGAGTGAGTGAACTTCACGACCTGACCGCGTTGGAGCAGGGCGAGCTCGTCGGAGGAGGAGAGATCTCCTCCGCCGAGCTCGTTGATCATTACCTTGAGCGCGCCGGCAGTCTCGACTCGGTCGGCGCGTTCGTCACGCTGACCCCCGAGCGGGCCCGTGGGCGGGCAGTCGGTCTGCCCGACTCGGCCTCGCCGTTGCGGGGGGTGCCCACGGCGATCAAGGACCTCAACCTCACCGCCGGGACGCGGACCAGCTTTGGTTCACCGGTCTTCGCCGACTACGTGCCCGAGGTGTCCGACGCGGTCACCCTGGCGATCGAGGCAGCCGGGCTCATCAGCATCGGCAAGACCAGCACCCCTGAGTTCGGCTCGCCGTGCTACACCGAGCCGGAGGGCGCACCTGCCGCCGTCACACCATGGGACCGGACCAGGATGGCCGGGGGCTCGTCCGGCGGTGCGGCCGCCGCCGTGGCAGCCGGGCTGGTGCCGGTCGCCCAGGGCTCGGACGGCGGCGGATCCATCCGGATCCCGGCGTCGTGCTGCGGTCTGGTGGGGCTCAAGCCGACCCGTGGCCGGATCAGTGGCTACCCGATGTACGGCGACCCGGTCGGCCTGGCAACTGCCGGCTCTATCGGGCGCACGGTGAGCGATGCGGCCGCGCTGCTCGACGTGCTTGCCGGTCGTCGCACCGGTGATCCGTCGTGGGCGCCACCTCCCTCCTCGACATTCCTCTCGGCCTGCGACCGCGATCCGGGCCACCTCCGGATCGCGCGCTTCATCGAACCGGTCATTGCCGACACTCCCGTCGACAGCGAGTGCGTGCAGGCTTATGACGACGCATCACGCCTGCTCGACGCCCTCGGGCACGAGGTGATCGACGTGCCGGTGCCGTTGCCACCTGAGGCGGTGCCGGTCTTCGAGACCTGTTGGGCCGTGCTGACGGCCTTGTCCGTGGTGCCGCCCGACCAGGAACACCTGCTGCGACCGCTGACCCGATGGCTGACCGAGCGAGGACGGACCGTCAGCGGGCCCGATTTCGGGCTCGCGCTAGGGGCCATGCGCCGGTTCGCGGCCGGGGCGTTGGAGGCGCTTGCGCCGTACGACGCCGTGCTGACCCCGACGCTTGCTGTCCCGCCGCTGCCCGTCGGCGCGATCCGCAACGACGAAGACCCAGCTTCCGACTTCGAGGCCCAGAAGGCCTTCACCCCGTGGACCTCGGCCTGGAACGTCACCGGCATGCCGGCGGTCTCGCTGCCACTGCACTGGACGCCGGACGGCCTGCCGGTCGGGGTGATGTTGGCGGCCCGCCCTGCGGAGGAGGAGCTGCTGCTCTCGCTCTCGGCGCAGATCGAGGCTGCCGCTCCCTGGGCGGACCGGAAGGCGCCCGGCTGGTGAGCAGCCAGCCGGGCTAGGAGATCGTGAACCAGCCCTCGGCTCGGGCGAGGAACTCTTCGCGGGACAGCGACCCGGACTCCTCGGGCAGCACGGCGAGCACGGGCAGGCCGGTGACCCTCGGCAGGTCCTCGAGGTTGCACTGCTCCGCCAGCCCGGGCGCGACCGGCCAAGATCCGATCACCAGCCCCAGCGGTTCCAACCCGCGGGCGCGCAGGGCGCCGACGGTCAGCTCGGTGTGGTTGAGGGTGCCAAGGCCCGCAGCCGTCACCACGACGACGTCCACGGTCAGGCTCTGAGCGAGGTCGGCGGCGAGGTCCAGCAAGGTGCCCCCGGCAGCGTCGAGGCGGACGAGCAGGCCGCCCGCACCCTCGACCAGCACGAGACCGTGCGCCCGGGTGAGGTCGCGGATCTTGTCGGCATGCTCGTTCACCGACGGAATCGTGACGCCGGCTCGGCGGGCTGCGGTCTCGGGCGCGAGTGGCTCGTCGAGGGCGGCGTACTGGATGACGGCGACGCCGGTGAGTCGCTGGATCTCGTCTGCGTCAGTCGGGGAGCCGTCGGCGAGCCCGGTCTGCACCGGTTTGACGACCACCACGGAGCCGCGACTGGTGGCCGCCATGGCGGCGGTGACCATGGTCTTGCCGACGCCGGTCGAGGTGCCCGTGACCACCACGACCCGACCGGTCACCCGTGCTCCTTCGCCACAGCGACCAGCACCTCGGTCGCCCGGCGCCAGTCCGCGTCGCCGATGCCAGCACTGACCGTGATCCGCAGCCGGGAGATGCCGTCGGGCACAGAGGGTGGGCGGAAGCATCCCACGCGCACACCGTGCTCCAGCGCGGTTGCCTGCGCGGCGACCGCCGCCTGTGGCGACGGCATCGGCACCGAGAGCACCGCGCCGGCAGCGGGCTCGACCCCCAGCGAAGCGGCCAGGTCGCTCATCCGGCTGCGCACCAGGTCGGCCAGCTCGGGGCGGCGCCGGATCTCGACGAGGGCGGCAAGGGCGGCTCCCGCCGCGGCCGGGGCAAGTCCGGTGTCGAAGATGAACGTGCGCGCGCGGTTGACCAGGTGGTCGATCACCGCAGGCGAGCCGAGCACCGCTCCGCCCTGACTGCCGAGGGCTTTGGACAAGGTCGCGGTGACCACGACCTGGGAGATCCCGGCCAGGCCCAGACCGTGGACCAGGCCCGGCCCGTGGACACCGAGCCCGTGTGCCTCGTCGACGACCAGGAGCGCTTCGTGCTCGTCGCACGCGGCGGCCAGCTCGGGCAGGGGCGCCTGGTCTCCGAGCACCGAGTACACCGACTCGACCAGGACCATCGCCCGGCCGGTTGTGCCGGCGAGCGCGCGGCGTACCGCGGCTGCGTCGTTGTGGGGCACTACCTCGAGCCGGGCTCGCGACAGCCGCACGGCATCAACGAGCGACGCGTGGATATGGGCGTCCGAGACGACCAGGGTGTCCGGGCTCGCCAAGGCGCTGACCACCGCCAGGTTGGCGTGGTAACCCGTCGAGAACACCAGGGCGGCCGGCTGGCCGAGGTAGTCAGCCAGGTCGCGCTCGAGCTGCTGATGCAGCTCCAGGGAGCCGGTGACGAGCCGCGAGGCGCCCGCACCCGCACCCCACTCCAGGGCGGCTTCCGCGGCCGCCGCCGTCACCGCCGGGTCGCGGGAGAGCCCGAGGTAGTCGTTGCCGGCCACGTCGATGAGGTCGTCGGTGGCCGGGCGCGGGCGCAGGACCCGTCGCAGGCCGGCTTCTTCACGGGAGGCTGCCTGCTGCTCGAGCCACGCGTCCCAGCTCATCCGGCCTCCACGGCTCGCCGGATGGCTGCACAGATCCGGGCTACGTCACCAGGCGCGGTGACGTAGGGAGGCATTGTGTAGATCAGGTCACGGAACGGTCGAAGCCAGACACCTTCCTTGATCGCGGCATCGGTCGCCTTCACGACGTCGACGACGTGGTCGAGCTGGACGACTCCCACGGCACCCATCGTGCGCACGTCGACCACGCCGGCTAGAGCGCCGCAGTCCAGCAACCCTTCGGCCAGCTCGCCCTCGATGCGGCGTACGTCGGGGGCCCAGTCGCCTGCTGCCAGCAGGTCGAGGTTGGCCAGCGCGACAGCGCAGGCCAGCGCATTGCCCATGTAAGTGGGACCGTGCATCAGCACCCCGGACTCGGAGGCCGAGAGGTCCTCGGCGACCTCCCGCGTGCTCAGCACCGCGGCCAAGGAGAGATAGCCGCCCGTGAGTGCCTTGCCCACGCACATGATGTCCGGGCGGACGCCCGCGCCTTCGGCCGCGAACATCGTGCCCGTGCGGCCGAAGCCGGTCGCGATCTCGTCGAAGACCAGCACCAACCCGTGCTCGTCGGCCACCCGCCGTAGCACCCGTAGGCACTCGGCGGGGTAGATGTGCATGCCACCGGCACCCTGCAGGAGCGGCTCGACGATGATCCCGGCCAGCTGGTCGGCGTGTGTCGATGCCAGGTGCTCGACCTCAGCAGCCCACGCGGGTACGCCGGCATCATCGGCAGGTGGGCGAGGTGCGAACACCTGAGGGGGCAGGGTCGCGGCGAACATCGAGTGCATGCCGCCCACGGGGTCGCACACGCTCATGCAGCCAAATGTGTCGCCGTGGTAGCCGCCGGTCAGCGTGAGCATCCGGGTGCGCTCGGGACGACCCCGGCCCCGCTGGGCCTGCAGCACCATCTTCAGCGCCACCTCGACCGAGACCGAGCCGGAGTCAGCGAGGAAGACCTTCTCGAGCCCGTCGGGCGCCAGCTCGACCAGGCGCTCGGCGAGCCGGATCGCCGGCTCGTGGGTGAGCCCACCGAACATCACGTGCGCCAGCTCGCCGACCTGCCGGGTCAGCGCAGCGTTCAGGGCCGGGTGGTTGTAGCCGTGGATGGCCGCCCACCACGAGGACATGCCGTCGACGAGCTCGGTGCCGTCAGCCAGCCGGATGCGCACGCCGTCGGCACCCACCACCATCCGGACCGGCGTGGGGTCGGTCATCGACGTGTAGGGATGCCACACGTGCTCGCGGTCCCAGGCGAGCAGGTCAGCCATGGCGCTCAGGCATTGGGCAGCGCGGCCGTGCCGGCGCCGCGCCGACGTTTGGCCGGGTCGTGCGAACCCTCGCCATCGAGGTCCTGAGCGGCGGCGTCTTCTGCGGAGCCGAGGACCACGAAGCCGTTGTCGCGGATCAGCTCGAGATCAGCCTCGGCCTCCTGGCCCTCGGAGGTCAGGTAGTCACCCAGGAAGATCGAGTTGGCCACGTGCAGCGCGATGGCCTGCATCGACCGCAGGTGCATCTCGCGACCAGCGGCGATCCGAATTTCCCGGTCGGGACACACGAACCTGGCCATCGCCAGGATCTTCACACAGCGCGCGGGTGAGAGCTCCCAGGTGTTCTCGAACGGGGTGCCGTCGAACGGCATCAGGAAGTTGACCGGGATGGAGTCGGACTCGAGGTCGCGCAGCGCGAACAGTGCCTCGACCAGCTGCTCGTCGCTCTCGCCAAGGCCCGCGATCAGACCGCTGCACGGTGACAGTCCGGCGGTCTTCGCCTTGGTCACGGTGTCGACGCGGTCGGCGTAGGTATGGGTCTGCACGATCGTGTCGTGGTGGGACTCCGCGGTGTTGATGTTGTGGTTGTAGGCATCGACCCCTGCGTCGCGGAGACGCTCGGCCTGCCCATCCTTGAGCAGTCCGAGGCAGGCGCAGATCTCCACCTGCGGGTGCTCACCCTTGATCGCGCCGACCATGTCGGCGACCCGCTCGACGTCCTTGTCCGTCGGACCACGACCGCTGGACACCATGCAGACCCGGGTCGCGCCGCCGCGCAGCCCGGCAGCCGCCTGGTCGAGCGCCTCGTCCGTCTTGAGCCAGGTGTACTTGAGGATGTCGGCCGTCGACCCCAGCGCCTGCGAGCAGTAGTTGCAGTTCTCCGGGCACAGCCCCGACTTGAGGTTGACCAGGTAGTTGACCTTGACCGTGTTGCCGAAGTGCTCGCGCCGCAACCGACCGGCCGCGGCGACGACGGCCAACAGCTCGTCGTCGTGGGCACGGAGCACAGCGAGCGCGTCGTCCTCGGTGGCCGGCTTCCCCTCGAGGATGCTGGTGGCGAGCTGGTCGAACGACGTGGGCATGGAGACTCCTGGCACGGTGGGCATCGCGTCCAAGTATGCCGAGTCGCTGCGGCTGTGCAGGCAGAGGTGTCCACGGCTGGGTTGCCCTGCTTTCCACCAGGTTGGGCCACCACCCAGCTGGTCAGTGCGGCAGGGACACCGCGAGCACGGCGATGTCGTCGCGCGGCAGGCCTTCTTGGAAGTCCAGCACCTCGGTCACGAGCCCCTGGACCAGCCCTTCGGTCACGGGCCCGGACGAGGACGGCTGGCAGTGACGGCGTACGGCGTCGAACAGGCGGTCGTTGCCGAAGTATCCCGTGTCCGGGTTGCGAGCCTCGGTGACCCCGTCGGTGTAGAGCAACAGCGTGTCGCCGGGCTCGAGCCGGAGCTTGCAATCCCGGAAGCTCGGCTCGGAAAGCACCCCGACCAGGGTCCCCGGCACCACCCAGGCTTGCGGGTCCTGCCCGGCGCGCACGAGCACCGGCGGGGGATGGCCACCCGAGCTCAAGGTGGCCGACCAGCCGTCCTGATCACGCTCCAGACACACGAGTGCGAGCGTGCAGAAGCGGTCCGTGCCATGTCGCTGGATGGCGTCATCGAGGCGGGCAAGCACGTCGCTGGGCTGGTTGTGAGAACCCGCGAACGCTCGGACGGTGTAGCGGGCGAGCGCAGTCACGACGGCCGCCTCGGCTCCCTTCCCGCAGACATCCCCGAGCACCAGCATCCAGTGCTCCTCGGTGGCCAGGAAGACGTCGTAGAAATCGCCCCCGACCTCGGTGCCGTCGCCCGCCGGGCGGTAGGCGGCGGCGATGTCCAGTCCCGGGATGGCAGGGGGCATAGGTGGGATCAGCGTCTGCTGCAGGGTCCTGGCCAGCGAGCTGGCCCGGCGTTCCGAAGTCTCGGCCACCTCCTTGGCCAGGACGAGCTCACGCTCGTAGGCACGCCTCTCCGTAGCGTCGAAGACCGCGATCCGGACCACCTGGGGCTCGCCGGCGGGGTCACGGTCGAGACGGGCGTTGAGCAGCACCGGTAGGCGGTCGCCGCTCGCGCGGACGACGTCGACAGCGATCTCGCGCACCGACCCCTGCATCCGGAGCAGCGGTGCGTAGTGGGTCTCGTAGTAGATCCGACCGCCGACCGAGAGGAGGTCGACCAGCTGCCGACCAACGAGCTCGGACGCGTCGAATCCGGTCCAGGTCGCGAAGGTGGCGTTGACCTTGATGATCCGGCCATCGGGGGTGGTCGAGAGGTAGCCGCACGGGGCACGTTCGTACAGCTGGACCGGGTCGTCCTCGAGCAGAGCCTCCTGAAACTCGTCGGCGGCTCTGTCTTGGGACATGGGACGACGGTAGGTGTCAGGTCGCCGTCGGGCGGACGAACGCAGAGATCGCGGCGATCGTCTCGTCGGGTGCACTCAGGTTGGGGCAGTGGCCGGTGGCCTCCAGGACGACCAGCGTGCTGTCAGGGATCGCGGCGTCGACGTACTCGCCCACCTCGAGCGGGGCAATGACGTCGGAGCTGCACTGGAGCACCAGCGTGGGAACGCTGACGCTGGGCAGCTCATCGCGAGTGTCGGACAAGAACGTGGTCCGGGCGAACCGGCGGGCGACCTCTGGGTCGGTGCGGCAGAAGCTGGCGGTGAGCTCCTGTCCCAGCTCAGGGCGGTCGGAGTTGCCGATGATCACGGGAGCCATCGCCGACGACCAACCCAGGTAGTTGCTCTCGAGTGAGACGAGCAGCTCGTGGATGTCGGACTCGCTGAAACCGCCGCGGTAGTCGTCGGTGTCGATGTAGCGCGGAGACGGCCCGACGAGGACCAGGCTCGCGAAGCGCTCGGGCTCGGCTCGTTGGGCCAGCACGCCCACCATGGCCGAGACCGAGTGGCCGACGAACACCACGTCGTGGAGATCGAGCTCGCGGATGATCTCGAGCACGTCGTCGGCGTACCCCGTGAGGGAGGAGTACTTCTCGGGGTCGAAGGCCGCCAGGTCGGACTCGCCACTGCCCACATAGTCGAACAGCACCACCCGGAAGTCCTCAGCGAATGCCGGCGCGACGAGGCGCCACATGTTCTGGTCGCAGCCGAACCCATGGGCGAAAAGCATGGGCTGCCCGTCGGCGGGCCCGGTGACGGTGACGTTGTGCCGATCGACAGCGGTCATGGACGGACCCTATCGAGTAGCGGCCTGGCCGTCTCGTACTCCAGCAACCGGTCACACTCCTCGATCAGCCGTTGCCGCAGCGGCGCCGCACGCCCGGCGAAGCCGCGCTGAGCCGCGGCGTACTCGGCCTTGCCCTCGGGTGTCTCGACCTGCACCGGCTCGAATCCGAGGGCGGCAAGGTCGTACGGCGCCGCGCGCATGTCGAGGACGCGGATGTCGCGGGCCAGCTCGAAGCAGTCGGCGACCAGGTCCGTGCCGATCATCGGTGAGAGCCGGAAGGCGTGCTTGTACAGATCCATGCCGGCGTGGAGGCAGCCGGGCTGCTCGTGATCGGGTCGGTCGTCGGGACCGGGGGAGAGCAGGTTGAGCGATTGTGCAGGCTCGGTGAAGAAGCGGTACGCGTCGAAGTGGGAGCAGGCGATCCGGTGCGACTCCACCACGCGGTCGGTGCCGTCCGATCCCAGCCGCAGCGGCCAGTCGGCGTGTCGGGTCTGGGACTCGGGGAGCCGGTAGACCATCGCCCACTCGTGCATCCCGAAACATCCGAAGTTGGCTGGCCGGGAGGCGGTGGCTGTGAGCAGCCGGTGCAGGGACGCGATGAGTGGACGCTGCGAGGCGACGTGCTCCTCGGAGACCGTCGCCACATCGTCGACGACGACGTAGCCGCGGAAGGGCTCACCATCCACCAGACCCACGCCGTAGCCCGGGTGCCAGCGGCGCAGCTGCGCGGGGCTCTGGGAGTAGTAGGTGAAGAGGAAGTCGTGGACCGGATGGCTGGTCCGGCTCTCGCGGCGGGCGAGGTGCGGGCCGACGAAAGCGTCGACGCGCGCCGCATGGTTGTCCGCGCGCTCCCGCCACTCGGCGACCTCCAGCACCTCCATGGCGCCCAAGGCTAGGTGCCGAGGGGGTCGCTAGGGTCGACCCGTGCGTATTGCAAGGTTCACGACCGGTGAAGAGCCAGCCTATGGCGTCGTCACGGGCGATCTCGATGAGTACGGCGAGCCGGCCCCGGACAGCGTGATCGTCGCGCTCTCCGGCGATCCCCTGTACGTCGGCATCAAGCTGCTCGACCAGGAGCACCGCTACGGCGACGTGCGGCTGCTGGCGCCGGTGCTGCCCCGGAGCAAGGTGGTCGGTATCGGCCGCAACTACGCCGCCCATGCCGCCGAGCTCGGCCACGAGGTACCTACGGAGCCACTGATGTTCCTCAAGCCGAACACCAGCGTGTCCGGACCCGGCGACCCGATCTTCTACCCACGGCAGAGTCAAGATGTGCAGTACGAGGGGGAGCTCGCCGTCGTCATCGGCCGCATCTGTCGTGACGTGCCGCCGGAGCAGGCCACCGACGTGATCCACGGCTACACCATCGCCAACGACGTGACCGCCCGCGACCTGCAGCGCTCCGACGTGCAGTTCACCCGGGCCAAGGGCTTCGACTCGTTCTGCCCGCTCGGGCCGTGGATCGAGACCGACCTGGACCCGCAGACCTTCATCGACGGGGTGGCGGTTCGCACCCACCTCAATGGAGACGTGGTCCAGGACGGCTCGACCGCCGACATGATCTTCGACATCCCCGCACTCATCGCCCACGTCACCAGCGTGATGACGCTGCTGCCCGGTGACGTGATCCTCACCGGCACCCCTGAGGGTGTCGGTCCTATGCAGGTCGGCGACGAGGTCGAGGTCTCGATCGCCGGCCTCGGAGTCCTGACGAACAAGGTGGCCCAGCGTTGACCACGAACGTCCGCGTCCGGATGGCGCCCAGCCCGACCGGTAGCCCCCACGTCGGCCTGGTCCGTACCGCGCTCTACAACTGGGCCTTCGCACGTCACCACGGCGGCACGTTCGTGTTCCGCATCGAGGACACCGACGCCTCGCGCAACACCAAGGAGTCCTACGACGCGTTGCTCGACCTCTTCCACTGGCTCGGCCTCGGCTGGGACGAGGGGCCTGAGGTCGGTGGTGACCATGGTCCCTACCTGCAGTCAGAACGAGGGCACCTCTACCAGGACGCGCTCGCCAAGCTCGCCGCCTCCGGACACACCTATTCCTGCTATTGCACCAACGAGGAGGTCGAGGCACGTCGTCAGGCGTCCGGATCCAAGGTGATGGGCTACGACCGGCACTGTCGCGACCTCACCGACGACCAGGTGGCGGCCTTCGAGGCTGAGGGTCGGGGTGCGGTGCTGCGTTTCAAGATGCCCGACGGTGAGATCGCCTTCAACGACCTCGTCCGTGGCCGGGTCAGCTTCCACAGTGATCATGTGCCCGACTACGCGCTGGCCCGAGCTAACGGCGACCCGCTCTACACCCTGGTCAACCCCGTCGACGATGCACTGATGGAGATCACGCACGTGCTGCGCGGCGAGGACCTGCTGTCCAGCACGCCGCGGCAGATCCCGTTGTATGCCGCGCTGGCCGAGGTCGGCATCGGCACGGGCGCGCCCGAGTTCGGACACCTGCCCTACGTCATGGGCCAGGGCAACAAGAAGCTGTCAAAGCGCGACCCGGAGGCCAACGCCCTCGGCTACCGCGAGGCCGGCTTCCTGCCCGAGGGTCTGCTCAACTATCTCGCTCTCCTCGGATGGGCGATCTCCGGCGACCGCGACATCTTCACCCTGGACGAGATGGTGACGGCGTTCGACATCGGCGACGTCAACCCGAACCCGGCCCGCTTCGACCTCAAGAAGGCGGACGCCATCAACGCCTCCCACATGCGCCTGCTGAGCATCGATGACATCACCCACCGGGTGCTGCCGTTCCTCAAGGACGCCGGTGTGGTGAGCGACCCCGTCTCCGACTCCGACGCCCAGCTGCTCGAGCTGGCGATGCCCTTGGTCGGTGAGCGGATCAACAAGCTCACCGAAGCCGTCGACATGCTCGGCTTCCTGTTCGTCGACGAGGAGTCGTTCAGCCGCGACGCCGCCGACGTCGAGAAGCTGCTCGACGAGCAGGGACGCGCCATCGTGCAGGCGTCGTACGACGCCGTCGTCGACCTGCACTCCTGGTCGACCAGCGCGATCCAGGAAGCACTGCAGGCCAAGCTGGTAGACGAGCTCGAGCTGAAGCCTCGAGTTGCGTTCGGGCCGGTGCGGGTGGCGATCACCGGACGGCGGGTGTCACCACCGCTGTTCGAATCGATGGAGCTGCTGGGCCGCGACCGAAGCCTGTCACGACTCCGGTCCGCGCTGAGGTGACCGAGCTCGAGTACCACCGGCTCCACCGCGGTGGCCGATGGGGAGCCCACGGGTGGTGGCGCGGGCTGGTTGGCCTGGGGTGCCTGGTCGCATTGGTGCTGCTCGTCCAGGTCGTCGTCCTGGTAGGTCTGACGCTGGTCTACCTCTTGCAGGGGTTGACCTTCGGTGAGGCTGAGTCGCGGATGACGGGAGATCCGGTCACCCCGGGCTTCCTCCTGGCGGTCAACCTGGGCTGGGCGCTGGCCATCCCGGTCGTGTGGCTGTTGCAGCGAACGCTGCATGGGTTGCGGCCTGGTTGGCTGTCCTCGGTCCTGCCGCGCATCCGCTGGCGATGGTTCGCGGTCTGCTTCGGGCTGGCGCTGGTCGCCCTGATCGCGACGGTCGTGGTCTCGCTGCTGATCCCCGAGCAGGCGAACGGCGAGATGTCAGGCGACCTCAACGCGTTCACGACGACCACGCGCGACTACCTGCTGGTCGTCGTGCTGCTCACGCCACTACAAGCCGCGGGGGAGGAGTACGTCTTCCGTGGTTACCTCACTCAGGCGATCGGTGGGTTCTTCGCCTCGCCCAAGCTCAGCGCCGTGTTGGCGGTGGGCATCCCGTCGCTCCTGTTCGCGCTGGCACACGGCGCGCAGGATGCGCCGATCTTCTTCGACCGGCTCGCGTTCGGGGCCGTTGCCGGCGTGCTGGTGATCCTCACCGGTGGCCTCGAGGCCGCCATCGCGATGCACGTGCTCAACAACTGGTTGGCCTTCGGGATTGCCCTGGCCTTCGGCGACATGGACTCCGCCTTGAATCCGTCCGGAGGGTCGTGGTGGAGCATCCCGGTGACGCTCACCCAGTCGCTGGTCTACCTCGGGCTGGCGGTCTACGTCGCCCGGCGGATGGGAGTTCGGACGCGCACCGAGCGAGGGGTTTTGGAGGGGTCAACGCCTCGCGTGTAAGGTTTCTGTCGGCTCCGAAGACGATGTCAGAAAGGGCCGAACACCAGTAAGTCAGTGGGATATGGTGTAATTGGCAACACGACTGGTTCTGGTCCAGTTATTCTAGGTTCGAGTCCTAGTATCCCAGCGGACAAGCCACGATTTTGTCGCGGTTCCGGCTGCTCGATAGAGTGTCTGGGTAGTTCTGCCCCCGTTGTGTAGCGGCCTAGCACGGCGCCCTCTCACGGCGTTAGCGCCGGTTCGAATCCGGTCGGGGGTACCCAAGTCGAAGGTCCGGCGCCCAAGGTGCCGGGCCTTTCGTCTGCCCAGTCGCTGCCCAGTCGAAGGCCAGTCGGGGCCCGTGTCCGCAACCGACCAGCAAAGCTCAGCGCGGCTTTTTCGGCGGCTTCTCGGATGCCTTCTTGGCGGCGGTCGCCTCGTCGCGCGACAGGGTGCCCATCAGGCCGAACGCCGGCGCAGTGACCTTCTCCAGGGCGGCAACCGCCTCGGCATGCCGTTGCGCCAGGGTGGCGACCAGCCCGGCCAGCTCGGCCTGCGCGACCGCCAAGGAGGCCATGGTGTCAGCCAGCTCCCGCTGACGCACGACGAAGTCCTGGAGCGGCTGCGCGGTGGCGGTCGCCAAGCCACCAGCGGCGTCCAACAAGGCGCTGACGTGGCGCACCAGCTCTTCGGGTCCGGTCGTGCCGGCGACCACCGTGCGCTGCAGGGTCTTGAGGGCTTCGCCCGCCAGCCCGAGCGCCATCCGCTGCGGCTTGGTCAGCAGGTCCCAGTAGTTCTCCGCCATCTGCGAAGGTTCCCACATCCGGCCGCTGCCTTCAGGCGCACAGGCCGTTCGCCAGTCGTTCCTCGGCCTCTTCCTCTGCCTTCGAGCCGGGCGTGGGCGACTCGGTCTCCTCGGGTGAGGGGCTGGCGGAGCCGACCGGGTCGCCGGGCTTGACGCTGTCCTTGCTGAACGTCGGGCCCAGGGGCTTGTCGTTCTTGATCCGGCGCCACAGGTCCTTCGCGGCGTCGGTCCACATCAGGCGGTTGGGATCCGGCTCGTACTCCGCGATCGGCACCGTCAAGAACTTGATGTCGGAAAGCCCCGGCCCGATCAGGTCCATCATGAGGTCGGCCATCTTCGCCAGCGAGTCGAGGTCGTCGTCGACCCGGATCGACTCGGTGACCGCGCTGAGGAAGTCGTAGACCCGCGACGGCCGCGACAGCGTGCCGGCCGACAACACCTTGTTGGTCATCGAGGCGATGAACGCCTGCTGACGCTTCATCCGGCCGATGTCGCCGGTGACCGACAGCTGGTAGCGCTCGCGCACGTAGTTCAGCGCCTCGGCTCCGTCGAGCTCCTGGGTGCCCGCCTCGAAGTGGATGTCGTGCCGGTCGTCGTCGACGTCCTCGGGAATGCAGACCTCGACGCCCTTGACGGCGTCGACCATGGCCTTGAACCCGTTGAAGTCCAGCACCACGAAGTGGTCGACGTAGACGCCGGTGAGCGACTCCACCATCTTGACTGTGCATCGCGGCCCACCGACGGCGAACGCCGAGTTCCAGATGGCGGGGTCCTCGGCCGGAATCGTCTCATCACCCGCCTGGCATTCCGGTCGGGCGACCATCGCGTCACGCGGGAGGCTGACGCCGTAGGCCCGCTCCCTGTCCGCCGAGAAGTGCAGCAGGATCGTGGTGTCGGACCCGCCGGCGCCGGTCTCCTCGTCGATGTCGTTCCCCTCGCCGGACCGGGTGTCGTCGCCCATGACCAGGATGTTGACGGGCATGTTCTGGCCGGGGTCGTCGGCCGCCGGCTCCAGGACCGCGTGAACGATCGGCAGCCCGTCCCTGATCTTGCCGTTGAGGTTGTCGTAACCCCAGTACACGCCGGCCGCGGTGATGGCGGCCAGCACCAGCTGGGTGACGACGATGACCACGATGACGGCGTGGCGGTGCGGGCGCGCCAGTCGGGGCTTGGTGTCCACCGACGCAACCGGCGGCTCCGCGTCGCCGGCCACCGGACCATCATCCCAAACGGCTGGTTGCCGATGGGGAAATCCAGCAGGATTGGTCCCACGGCGATGTCCGATTTCCGCGAGAACCTGTCGGCGGTGTGCTCCATGATGGGTGCATGCAGACGATCGAGCGGCTCGACCCGGAGTCGTGCTACCGCGCCGTGAAGTCGCGGGACCGCCGCTTCGACGGCGTCTTCTACTGCGGCGTTCGGACCACGGGCATCTACTGCCGCCCGTCCTGCCCGGCCCGAACTCCGGCAGCTGCCAACATCACTTTCTACCCGAGCCCGGCGGCCGCCCAGACTGCCGGCTTCCGCGCCTGCAAGCGGTGCCTTCCTGACGCGACGCCCGGCAGCCCTGACTGGGACGTTGCCGCGACTGCCGCCGGGCGCGCCATGCGGCTGATCGCTGATGGCGTCGTTGACCGCGAGGGGGTGGAGGGCCTGGCTGTCCGGATCGGGTACACGCCGCGGCACCTTTCCCGGATCCTCACTTCGGAGCTCGGTGCTGGGCCGTTGGCGTTGGCTCGGGCCAAACGGGCGCAGACTGCGCGGGTCCTGATCGAGACCACTGACCTCAACTACACCGATGTTGCGTTCGCGGCTGGCTTCTCCAGCCTGCGGCAGTTCAACGAGACGGTGCGCGAGGTCTACGCCGCCAGCCCGACCCAGCTCCGCGGACGACGCGGCGGACTCGCCGGGGCCGGCACGGTGACCATGCGGCTGGCGGTACGCACGCCATACGCCGGTCGTGCGCTGCATGCCTTCCTCGCCAGACGCGCCATCCCGGGTGTGGAGGCGGCCGGTCCTGGGTGGTACGCGCGGAGCCTCTCGTTGCCCCATGGCAGCGGCACCATGCAGCTTGGCCTGCCCGACGTCCGGATGTCGGGACAGACGGCGTTCGTGACGGCAACCTTCCGCCTCACCGATCTGCGCGACACCGCAGCGGCCACCGAACGCGCCCGGCGACTGCTCGACGCCGACTGTGACCCGGTGGCGGTGGGTGAGTCTTTTCTGGACGACCCGCTCCTCGGTCCCCTCGTGCGGACCTGGCCGGGGCTCCGGGTGCCTGGTCACGTCGATGGCAACGAGATCGCGGTGCGCGCCGTGCTCGGCCAACAGGTCTCGGTGGCTGCTGCACGCACCGTTGCCGCCCAGCTCGTCGCAGCCCACGGCCCACCGCTGCCCGCGCCGGAAGGCGAGCTCACCCGCCTCTTCCCGTCGGTCGAGGTGCTGGCCGCCCTTGATCCCGAGCAGCTGCCGATGCCGCGCTCGCGCGGCCGAGCGCTGATCGGGCTGTGTGAGGCCCTGGCCTCTGGAGCCGTGGCACTCGACCGCGGCCCGGACCGCGACGACGTACGCCATCGATTGCTGTCGCTGCCCGGCATCGGGCCGTGGACGGCCGACTACATCGCGATGCGGGCCTTGGGCCACCCCGACGTGTTCCTGCCGACCGACATCGGGGTTCGCGATGCCCTGGCTGCTGCTGGCAGTGACCCCACCCGGGCGGCCGACCTGGCCGAGGGGTGGCGCCCGTGGCGCTCCTATGCCCAGCTCTACCTCTGGCAGAGCCTCACGCCTACCGACCACCACGACCACCGCGACCACCGTGAAAACGAGGAGAACTGACATGTGGACCCTGATGGACTCACCCGTCGGCGAGCTGAGGATCGTCGAGCAGGGCGGAGCGATCACCGCGATCGAGTTCTCGCCTTACCGTCAGGCGAACGGTCGCCCCCTCGGCGACCGCGACGACGCTCACCCGGTGCTGGCTGAGGCCAGGCGACAGCTGACCGCGTACTTCGACCATGACCTCAAGGAGTTCGAGCTGCCCTTGGCACCGCAGGGCACTACCTGGCAGAAATCGGTCTGGGACCAGCTGCTCGGGATCGGCTATGGCGAGACCGCGTCGTACGGACAGATCGCGGCGCGCCTCGGCAAGAGCAACGCCGCCTCGCGCGCCGTCGGCACGGCCAACGGCAGCAACCCGATCCCGATCGTGATCCCGTGCCACCGAGTGATCGGCGCCGACGGCAACCTCACCGGCTACGCGGGCGGCCTACCCCGCAAGCAGACGCTCCTGGAGCTCGAGCAGGACGCCCTCTTCTAACGCCGACCCGGCTCGTCTTCACGCGCAGGGACGTCGACCCGGCTCGTGTTCACGCACAGGGACGTCGACCCGGCTTGTCTTCACGCGTGGGGACGTCGACCCGGCTTGTGTTCACGCGTGGGGACGTCGACCCGGCTTGTGTTCACGCACAGGGACGTCGACCCGGCTTGTGTTCACGTGGGGACGTCGACCCGGCTCGTCCTCACGCGCAGGGACGTCGACCCGGCTGTGTTCACGCGTGGGGGTGACCAGACGAGCCGCGGTCGAGGGGTTCAGCGGTGAAGACGAGCCGGGTCGAGGGGTTCAGCGGTGAAGACGAGCCGGGTCGAGGGGTTCAGCGGTGAAGACGAGCCGGGTCGGCTACTCCGCGGCTGCGCGGCGCAAGGACTCGGAGAGGCGCTCCGCGGCGGCGAGCACTGCCGGGGCGTGCATCCGCCCGGGTTGGCGGGAAAGCCGCTCGAGGGGGCCGGAGACCGACACTGCCGCGATGATCTTCCCGCCGGGGGACCGCACCGGTGCCGACACCGAGGCGACGCCTTGCTCGCGCTCGCCCACCGACTGCGCCCAGCCGCGCCGACGGATACCGGAGAGGGCGGCCGCGGAGAACGCGGCGTTCTGCAGTCCGCGGTGCATGCGCTCGGGGTCTTCCCACGCCAACAGCACCTGGGCGGCGGAGCCGGCGCGCATGGTCAGCTGCGAACCAACGGGGATCGTGTCGCGCAGACCCGACGGACGTTCGGCGGCAGCGACACACACGCGGTGCTCACCTTGACGGCGCCAGAGCTGGGCAGACTCGCTGGTGATGTCGCGCAGCCGGGCCAGCACAGGGCCGGCCGTCGCTAGCAATCGGTCTTCACCGGCGGCAGCGGACAGCTCGGCGAGCCGCGGACCGAGCACGAAGCGTCCCTGCATGTCGCGGGCCACGAGGCGGTGGTGCTCCAGTGCGACGGCCAAGCGGTGAGCCGTCGGCCGAGCCAGTCCCGTGCCCGCCACCAGGCCGGCGAGCGTCGCCGGACCGGACTCGAGAGCGGTGAGTACCAGGGCCGCTTTGTCGAGTACGCCGACCCCGCTAGAGTTGTCCATATGGCAATACTGCCGTCTCAGATCATGGGATGCAAGCGTTAGCCTGGGTGACATAGCAAGGAGGTGGCGGCGGCGCCGCCGAGAACAGAGGGAGTGCGCAATGGGCAGGACGCTGGCAGAGAAGGTATGGGACGAACACGTCGTCCGCTCCACATCCGGCGAGCCGGACCTGCTCTACATCGACCTCCACCTGATCCACGAGGTGACCAGCCCTCAGGCCTTCGACGGGTTGAGACTCGCCGGCCGCTCTGTGCGTCGCCCGGACCTCACCCTGGCAACCGAGGATCACAACGTCCCGACCGTCGACTGGGACAAGCCGATCGCCGACCCGGTCTCGAAGACCCAGGTGGACACGCTCCGCAAGAACGCAGCTGACTTCGGCGTTCGACTGCACCCGCTGGGGGACATCGAGCAGGGCATCGTGCATGTCGTCGGTCCTCAGCTCGGCCTGACCCAGCCCGGTATGACGATCGTGTGCGGCGACAGCCACACGAGCACCCACGGTGCGTTCGGCGCGATCGCGTTCGGCATCGGCACCTCCGAGGTCGAGCACGTGCTGGCGACCCAGACGTTGATGCAAGCCAAGCCCAAGACGATGGCGGTCACGATCAACGGCAGCCTGCCGGCAGGGGTCACTGCCAAGGACATGGTGCTGACCTTGATCACGCACACCGGCACCGGTGGTGGGCAGGGCTACATCGTCGAGTACCGCGGTCAGGCGATCGAGGAGCTCTCGATGGAGGCCCGGATGACGGTGTGCAACATGAGTATCGAGTGGGGCGCCAAGGCGGGGCTGATCGCTCCCGACCAGACCACGTTCGACTACATCGAGGGTCGACCCGAGGCGCCGCAGGGCGCTGACTGGGACGTCGCAGTCGAGCACTGGAAGTCGTTGGTCACCGACGCGGACGCCGAGTTCGACGACGAGATCGTGCTCGACGCAGCCGACATGGCGCCGTTCGTCACGTGGGGCACCAACCCCGGCCAAGGCGTGCCGCTCAGCGGCAGCGTCCCGTCGCCGGATGACTTCGACGACGCCGATGATCGCATCGCCTGCGAGAAGGCGCTGCAGTACATGGCGCTCGAGGCCGGCACCCCCATGCGCGAGGTGAAGGTCGACACCGTGTTCGTCGGCTCCTGCACCAACGGGCGCATCGAGGACCTACGGCTCGCGGCCGACATCATCAAGGGACACCAGGTCGACGCAAACACGCGGCTGCTGGTCGTTCCCGGTTCGGTGCGGGTGCGACTGCAGGCCCAGGACGAGGGGCTCGACAAGATCTTCCTGGAGGCGGGTGCGGAGTGGCGGGGCGCCGGTTGCTCGATGTGCCTGGGCATGAACCCGGACACCCTCGAGCCGGGAGAACGCAGCGCCTCGACCTCCAACCGCAACTTCGAGGGCCGGCAGGGCAAGGGCGGACGCACCCACCTGGTCTCGATCCCGGTCGCTGCGGCCACCGCGGTCCGGGGCACGCTGTCCTCGCCCGCTGACCTCGCACCCATCGGGAGCAACTGACATGGAGAAGATCACAGCGCACACCGGCGTGGGCGTCCCGCTGCGTCGCAGCAACGTCGACACCGACCAGATCATCCCGGCGGTCTACCTGAAGCGCGTGACTCGTACGGGCTTCGAGGACGGGCTGTTCGCTGCGTGGCGCAACGACCCGGCCTTCGTGCTCAACAACCCGGCGTACGCCGGTGGCTCGGTCCTGGTGGCTGGACCCGACTTCGGCACCGGCTCGTCTCGCGAGCACGCGGTGTGGGCATTGCAGAACTACGGCTTCAAGGCCGTGATCTCTGCTCGCTTCGCCGACATCTTCCGGGGCAACTCCGGCAAGTCCGGACTGCTGGCCGCGCAGGTGGACGAGAAGGTCGTGCAGCGACTGTGGGACCACCTCGAGACCAACCCCGGCGCCACGGTCACCGTCGACCTCGAGTCGCGAACAGTGCGCGCTGGTGAGGGCCCCGACGCGATCGAAGACTCCTTTGACATCGACGACTACACACGTTGGCGACTGCTCGAAGGTCTCGATGACATCGGCATCACGCTGGGCCATGACTCGGCGATCACCGCGTACGAGCAGACGCGACCAAGTTGGAAGCCCGCAACGATCAGGGCCTGAAACCCTTACTGCGTTGAGGATTCTCGATAGATCCGAATTGCCGCATCGCTGCGATAGGGACTTCTCGGCTGAGTTCAGCCAGTACTGGCTGGGCTTTCTCAGCCACTTTGCGGACTTCGGCCACCGAAAAAGAATCGGGGCTTCCCCGGCGTGGTGATTGTCACAACAGCCACCAATGCCTAGCGTGCCTTGAAGAAAGTCGGGCACAGGCTCGGCATCACCGGTTCGTTGGAAGGACTGCTAGTGAACAAGTCTCAACTCATCGACGCGCTTTCGGCGCGTTATCAGGGGAACCGCAAGCAAGCCGCGCATGCGCTCGAGTCCGTCCTGGACACGATCACCCGCGAGGTTGCCAAGGGCGAGAAGGTCGCTATCACCGGCTTCGGATCGTTCGAGAAGAGGATTCGCGAAGCCCGGTGGGTCCGCAACCCGCAGACCGGCGCGCGGATCAAGGCGAAGAAGACGTCGGTCCCGAAGTTCAGCGCAGGTGCCGACCTGAAGAACGTGGTCTCTGGGGCGAAGAAGCTCCCGAAGCTCACGATTGCGGCAGCAGCCCCTGCGGCCAAGAAGGCGTCCGCACCGGCCAAGAAGGCGGCATCGGCTGCTAAGAAGACCGCGAAGAAGGCGACGACCAAAAAGTCGGCTGCCAAGAAGACCGCGGCAAAGAAGGCGCCCGCCAAGAAGGCCGCAACCAAGAAGACCGCGGCAAAAAGGGCACCCGCCAAGAAGGCCGCAACCAAGAAGACCGCGGCAAAGAAGGCACCCGCCAAGAAGGCCGCAACCAAGAAGACCGCGGCAAAGAAGGCACCCGCCAAGAAGGCCGCAACCAAGAAGACCGCGGCAAAGAAGGCACCCGCCAAGAAGGCCGCCAAGAAGGCTCCGGCCAAGAAGGCCGCCAAGCGTTAGTCCGCGGACCCGACCCCCGGGCCGCCCTCCTCTGGGAGGGCGGCCCGGAGCTTATTTCAAGGCGACCTGTCAGAGCTCCGTCAGAGTGCCGACGAGGCGGGTCGTCTCCGCGCCAACGCCGAACGCCATTGCCGCACGCAGGTCGTCGATGTCATCGACGTCGTGCCGCAGGGTGCTCAGGTCGCCGGTGATCTCCACGGCTCCCGCGGACAGGTGCCGACGTCGTGAGTCGACACCGAAGTGCGGCTCGAAGGCGTCGTACGCCGCCAGGTAGAGCGTGGTGCCGGAACCGGCAGCATCTGCTACGAACGCCGGGTCACCCGCGACACTGGCGAGTGCGGTGTCCAGGTCGGCTGAGTTCAGGCACGGCAGATCGGCGCACAGCGCCACCGGTGTGAGGGATGGCCACCTCCGCCGGGCTTCCGCCACGGCTTGGCGCAGAGCCGAGTTGAGATCGGTCGTGTCACCATCGGGGATGGTGGCGCACCCCAGCGCAGCGAACTTGGTCGAGAACGCCGCGTCGTCGGTGGCGACCAGCACCTCCGCGACTCGCCCGCTGGTCAGGCAGGCAGCCACCGTGTCCAGCGCGAATGCCTCGGCTAGCTGGCGTCGCTGCAGGTCGGTAGGACCAAGGATGCGGGACTTTCCGATGGTCGGGGGCTTGACGGGCACCACAGCGACGTACTTCCGATCCACGATCCGATCCTCTCAGGCCAGCCGGGCGCGATGTCACCGCGGCACCGGCTCGAGATGGCGGTAGCGTTCGCTCCGTGGTGGTCCGCAAGCTGCAGCAGAGACGAGGTTGGCCCTTCGTCATCGGCGTCGCGATCCTCAAACCACTCTTCCTGCTCACCACCCGACCCGAGTGGCGCGACGGCACCAAGCTGCCGGCAACTGGCGGCTGCGTGGTCGCGCTCAACCATCTCTCTCATGTTGATCCGTTGACCGCCGCGCACTTCACCTACAACCACGGTCGGCTGCCTCGATACCTCGCCAAGTCAGGTCTGTTCAAAAACAGGATGCTCAGCTACTTCCTGCGCTCGGCTGGTCAGATCCCGGTGGAGCGGCTCTCCCGCGATGCGTTGGGCGCCTACGACGCTGCCGTGGCCGCGGTCCGCGAGGGCGAGTGCGTCGTCGTCTATCCCGAGGGCACCATCACCCGTGATCCCGACCTCTGGCCGATGACGGGCAAGTCCGGTGCCGCCAGGATCGCGCTCGAGACCGAGTGCCCGGTGATCCCCGTGGGCCAGTGGGGCGCGCAGCACCTGCTCGCGCCGTACGCCAAGAAGCCTGACCTGTTCCCGCGCAAGAAGATCGTGATGCTGGCCGGTGACCCGGTCGACCTCGGCGACCTGATCGCGCTGGAACGGACCCCGGAGGTGGTGCAGCGGGCCACCGACCGGATCATGGCCGCTATCACGCAGCTCGTCGAGGAGATCCGCGGGGAGCAGGCGCCCAAGGAACGTTTCGACATCCGCCGTGCTGGGGTGAGCGAGATCGGCAACCCCCACAAGTCACCCAAGAAGTCCCGGAAGGACGCATCGTGAGCTCTGGCAAGGTTGCGGTCTTCGGGGCCGGTTCGTGGGGCACGGCCTTCTCGATCGTGCTCGCCGACGGCGGCAACGACGTCACCATGTGGGCGCGCCGCGAGGAGGTCGCCGAGGCGATCAATGAGCAGCGCGAGAATCCCGACTACCTGCCCGGGGTCGAGCTTCCTGCCACGGTGCGTGCCACCCACGACGTCGAGAAGGCGCTGCACGACGCCGACGTGGTGGTGCTCGCGACCCCGTCGCAGACCTTGCGCGACAACCTCGTCGAATGGGCCCCGTTCATCGAGCCCGACGCCGTGATGGTCTCGCTGATGAAGGGTGTCGAGCTGGGCACGCTCAACCGGATGAGCGAAGTGATCCACCAGGTGACCGGCGCTGGTCCAGAGCGAATCGCCGTGATCAGTGGACCCAACCTGGCCAAGGAGATCGCCCGGCGCGAGCCGGCCGCCTCCGTGGTCGCCTGCGAGGACGCGCAGGTGGCCGAGATGTTGCAGGGACGGTGCCACTCGCCGGCATTCCGGCCGTACACCAGCGTCGACGTGCTGGGTTGCGAGCTCGGGGGCGCCTACAAGAACGTCGTCGGCCTGGCGGTGGGCATGGCAGTCGGGCTGGGCTTCGGCGACAACACCACGGCCTCGGTGATCACCCGCGGCTTGGCCGAGACGGCGCGGCTAGCGATGAAGCTGGGTGCCAACCCGCTGACCCTGATGGGACTGGCGGGGCTGGGCGACCTGGTGGCCACTTGCTCCTCGCCGCTGTCGCGCAACCGAACGTTCGGTGAGAATCTCGGTAAGGGCATGACCGTCGACGACATCTACGCCTCCACCCGACAGGTGGCCGAGGGCGCGAAGTCGTGCTCGTCATTGCGTGAGCTGGCCGAGAAGTCGGGGGTCGATGCCCCGATCGCACAGAACGTCGACGAGGTCGTCGCGGGCCGGATGACGGCCATGGACTGCATGGACTCCTTCTTGTCCCGCGACACGAAGGCAGAGACCGACTGACTGACCGGTCAGGTCAGGGTGTCGAGGGCCTGGACCAGGTCGCGCCAGAGGTCCTCGACGTCTTCGATGCCGACCGAGAGCCGGACCAGGCCGTCCGGGATGGTGGCCGGCTCGGCCTTCCACCGTCGGCGTCGCTCGAGGGTCGACTCGACGCCGCCCAGCGAGGTGGTGTGGACCCACAGCTTCGTCTGGTGGGTGAACAGGTCGGCCGCCAGTGCGCCCTCGGCAAGCACGACCGAGACGACGCCACCGAAGCCTGGGTAGCGCACCTCGCTGATCGCGCTGTGCGCCGTGAGTCGGCGGGCGAGCTCGGTCGCGTTGGTCTGGGCGCGTTCGACGCGCAGGTGCAGCGTGCGCAGGCCACGGAGGGCCAGCCACGCCTCGAACGGACCGGGTACGGCGCCGGCGAGGTCGCGACGACCTTTGAGCACGGCATACAGCTCGTCCTCGCGGGTCACGATCGCCCCCATCTGCACGTCACTGTGGCCGGCGAGGTACTTGGTGGCCGAGTGGAGGACGATGTCGGCGCCGAGGTCGAGCGGACGCTGGAGCAGCGGCGTGGCAAAGGTGTTGTCGACCACCACATAAGCCTCGGCGGCGTGGGCCGCTTCGATGATCGGCTCCAGGTCGGCGATCTCGAGGGCCGGATTGGTCGGCGACTCCAGCCAGACCAGGGCAGCGCCGTCGCAGGCGCGGACCGTGGTCTCGGTGTCGCTGATGTCGACCAGCTGGGTCCTCAGGCGTCCGCGAGCTTCTAGATCGGCCAGCGCCATCGTGCTGCCGTTGTACGCATGGTGGGGCGCTACGACCAGGGCGCCGTTGCCGACGAGGTCGAGCACCGTGCTCACCGCGGCCATGCCCGAGGAGAAGCTCAGGGCCCGGCCACCCTCGAGCAGCCCCAACGCTTCCTCGAAGGCGGTCCACGTCGGGTTGCCGTAGCGGCCGTACTCCAGGTCGCCGCCGGCGACATACGTCGAGGCCATGGTGATCGGCACGTTGAGCGGTGCGTCCGGCTCGTGCGGTGGGCGGCCCGCCGTGACGGCGATGGTGGCCGGGCTGAGCTCGGGCGCGTCCTCGGTCATGCCGGGAACTCTAAGTGGATAGGGTCATCTCGATGAACGCGCCTGACGAGTTCCGCAAGCCGCGGGTTGCCGTCGTCTTCGGGGGCCGGTCCAACGAGCACGCGATTTCATGCGTGACAGCCGGCAGTGTGCTCCAGGCGATCGACCGCGACCGCTACGACGTCGTGCCGATAGGGATCGCCCTCGACGGTCGGTGGGTGTTGGAGTCCGGCGACCCGCAGCGTCTGCAGATCGAGAGTGCCGACCGGTTGCCGTCCGTCGACGCGGAGCGGGCCCCGGTAACGCTCGCCCGGGCCGACAGCTCTACCGACCTGACCGTGCACGAGCCGTCCCAGCCGCCGCGCACCTTGGGCGAGGTCGACGTGGTGTTCCCGCTGCTCCACGGGCCGTGGGGTGAGGACGGCACGATCCAGGGCATGCTCGAGATGGCGGGGGTGCGCTACGTCGGTGCGGGAGTCCTCGCGTCCGCGGTAGCGATGGACAAGGCGTACATGAAGGTCGTGCTCACCGCGGCCGGCCTGCCCGTGATGCCGAGCGTGACGGTCTCTGCCGCCCAGTGGCGCCTCGACCCCGCCGAGGTGCACGCCCGGGTGGAGTCCGTGGGCTACCCCCTGTTCGTCAAACCTGCCCGCGGTGGCTCCAGCATCGGGATCTCGAAGGCGCATGACGCCTCCGAGCTCGCGGGTGCCCTCGACGGCGCCTTGCAGCACGATCCCAAGGTCCTGGTCGAGGTCAGTGCCGAGGGCGCTCGTGAGATCGAGTGCGGTGTGCTCGAGCGTCTGCCTGAGACCGCCGATTCTGCGCCAGGCATCGAGACCAGCGTGCCTGCCGAGATCCGGATCACCGGAGAGCACGAGTTCTACGACTTCGAGGCGAAGTACCTGCCCGAAGAGGCAACCGAGCTCGACGTGCCCGCCAAGATCCCTGACCGCGTCGCGTCCGAGATCCGATCGCTGTCGGCCCGTGCCTTCGAGGCGGTCGGGTGCGAGGGACTGGCCCGGGTTGACTTCTTCCTGATGCCGGACGGCGCGCTGGTGGTCAACGAGATCAACACCATGCCGGGGTTCACCCCGCTGTCGATGTTCCCGAGGATGTGGGCCGCCACAGGGCTCGACTACGGCCAGCTCGTCGATCGGCTGATCCAGCTCGCCCTGGCCCGCGGCACCGGTCTCCGCTGATCTCTCAGAGGCACTCGTCGACCAGCGCGAGGTTTTCGGAGATGGGCCGCGAAAGCTCGGCCAGCACCGCGGCGGCTCCGTCCGGCCGATAGTCCGCGGGGATCTCGACCTGCACGAACGGACTGTGGCTCAGTGCGGTCAGCACCGCCTCGGCCTCCTGGTCTGCCACCTGCTCGTCCGGCACGTACCACCCCACGTCGTTGACCTGCTGGCACGCGGCGAGCTCGTCGAAGCCCGTGGGTGCGGCGTCGACGCACGTGATCACGATCGCCGGGTCGCCGTACGCTGCGCCCAGTGAGTCGGCAGGCTCCACGTCGCGCGGGCTCTCCTCGGCGAGCTCGTCAGGCAGGTCGGCGAGGAAGGCACCGCAGGCCGTCCGGTCAGCGGGGGCGAGGTCGGCGGTGTCGATGCGCACGGGCCCCGCGGCGCAGCCGGAGAGTGACACGGAGGCCGCAACGCCCAGGCAGGACAGCACGACGCCCCGGGCTGGCCCGGGGCGTCGGCGTTGTTCGACCAGTCTGGGCAGAACTAGATGAGGCTAGATATGGACGACGGGGCAGGTGAGCGTGCGGGTGATGCCGTCGAGGTTCTGCACCTTCGACACGACCAGCTTGCCCAACTCGTCGACGTTGCGGGCCTCGGCGCGCACGATCACGTCGTACGGACCGGTGACGTCCTCGGCAAGGGTGACGCCCTTCACCTGGGCGATCGCCTTGGCGACCTCAGCCGCCTTGCCGACGTCGGTCTGGATCAGGATGTACGCCTGGACGACCAATGTGCTCTCCCTCGCGTCGTTGCGACTTGGTCCCTACGGGATGGATCCCGTGGAGGTACAGCGGCGCCCAAACTACCCCTCGCAGCCTGCGTGTCGATAGGGAGTGCCGTTCACCGGACACCAGGGTCTGCTGGGATGGGGCCATGGCCACCGACCCCGACCCGACGTTGGGCGACGTCGGTGAGTTCGCCCTGATCGCTGACCTGGTCCGGCTGTTTGCGCAGGGCGAGCACGTCCTGGTCGGTCCCGGTGACGACGCAGCGGTGCTGCGGATCAAGTCCGGCCATGTCGTGGTGTCCACAGACCTGATGGTCGAAGGTCGCCACTTCCGTCGCGACTGGACCACAGCGGCCGACGTCGGGCACCGAGCGGCAGCCCAGAACATCTCCGACATCAACGCGATGGGAGGACGTGCCACGTCGCTGACCATTGGTCTGGCGGCGCCTGCCGACCTGCCGGTCGCTTGGGCGACTGAGTTCGCGCAAGGCTTTGCCGACGAGTGCGGTCTGGTCGGGGCCAGCATCGTCGGCGGCGACCTGACCCGTGCCGAGCAGATCGTCGTCGCGGTGACCGTGATCGGAGCCTGCGCCCAGGCTCCGGTGCTCAGGTCAGGCGCGACGCCGGGCGATGTGCTCGCCATCACCGGGCGCCAGGGCTGGGCCGCGGGTGGCCTGGCGGTGCTGGGTCGAGGCTTCCGTTCACCTCGGGTCCTGGTCGAGGCCTACCGACGCCCGCAACCTCCCTACGACGCGGGCGCGACGGCCGCGGAGGCCGGCGCCACCGCCATGATCGACATCTCTGACGGGTTGCTGGCCGAGGCCGGACACATCGCCTCAGCCTCAGCAGTGGCGATCGACGTACACCGGGCCTCCTTCGAGGTGCCGGAGCCGCTGGTAGCGGTCGGTGCGGCCATCGGGGCGGATCCGATCGAGTTCATCCTTGGCGGCGGCGATGATCACGCGTTGCTCGCGACCTTCGGTGACGTGGCGAGCGTGCCGTCCGGCTGGGTTGTGATCGGCGCGGTCTCCGACGGGGAGCCCGGCAGCGTGACGCTCGACGGTGCGCGGTACGAGGGCACTTCGGGCTGGACCCACTTCTGATCCTGACCCCAGCTGGGTCCGGGCAAGCCACGAGGCCGCCCCCAGTGGGTGACGGCCTCGGCTTGCTCCCTCAGGTCTGAGGTGGGTTCAGCGGGTGACCTTGCCGGCCTTGAGGCAGCCGGTGCACACGTTGAGGCGCTTCGGGGTGCCGTTGACGGTGGCGCGGACCCGCTGGATGTTCGGGTTGAAACGACGCTTGGTGATCTTGCGGGACCACGGGCGGTTGTTGCCGAAGGTCGGCTTCTTCGCGCAGATGTCGCACACGGCAGCCACGATGACTCCTGAAACTAGAAAGATGGGGTGATGGCCCGTAGCGCGGGCAACCGAGCAAGAGTATCCGAACCGACCGCGTCATCGAAAATCGAGCGAAGGATGCCTCGCCACCACGACGCCCTCGCTGCGCCAGCTGCCCGCACCCTCCCATTACCCTGTGGGCTCCGGCTCACCGAAACTCCGAGGCAGGCGCATGGAAGAGGCACCCCGCGGCGGCAGTATCGAGCTGACCGTCGTGCTGCGCTTCGTCGACATAGCCACCGACGCGCTGGCCGGCGCACGGGAGGAGATCGACGCCCTCAACGTCTATCCGGTGCCCGATGGTGACACCGGCACGAACATGTACCTCACCATCTCCGCCGCGCGTGACGCGATCCGGGAGGCCGTCAACGGCACGGAGGAGCCGGACCGCGACGCGGCGCTGGCAGCCATGGCTAGGGGAGCGTTGCTCGGCGCGCGCGGCAACTCGGGGGTGATCCTCAGCGAGATGCTCGGGGCGATCGCTCGACGGATGGTCGCCGCAGCTCCCGATGAGCGCAACGCGTCGGTCATGGCCGCCGCCCTCCGGAGCGCCACCGAGGCGAGCTACGCCGCGGTGGGGGAGCCCACCGAGGGCACGATGCTGACCGTCTGTCGGGCCGCCTCGGAAGCCGCCCAGGCGCAGGCGAACCAGCCGAAGGCCCGCGCCCGCGACGTGTTCACCGCCGCAGCCTTGGCGGCCCGCGAGGCGCTCGCCCACACACCCGAACAGCTGCAGGTGCTGCGCGATGCGGGTGTCGTCGATGCCGGTGGGCGGGGGATCTGCGTGATCCTCGACGCCGCCGAGACGGCACTGACCGGCCGCCGCCCGATGCCGGTCCACAGTCCGCTCGGCCAGCACCAGATCCCGATCCCGCATACGCAGGCGCATGCGCAGCGCACGGTGCTGGGCAGGGGGAGGTTGACCGTGACCTCACGGCCGACGGTCCGGCGTACGAGGTGATGTACCTCCTCGAGGCGACCGACGCCCACATCCCCGCGCTCCGATCCGCGTTGGGAGCGCTGGGTGACTCGCTCGTCGTGGTCGGCGGGGACAGCCTCTGGAATATCCACGTGCACGTCGATGACGTCGGCGCCGCGATCGAGGCCGGCATCGAGGCCGGTCGTCCTCACCGGGTCCGCGTGACCCACTTCGCGGAGCAGATCGCCGATGCCGCCGACGGCCGGTCGACAGAGTCGCGAACCCGACAGCCCACCGGGCGCGCGATCGTCGCTGTGGCGGCAGGTCCGGGCCTGCAGTCGCTCTTCGAGGAGGCGGGAGCAGTCGTGGTGTCCGGAGGCCCGGGCCGCCGACCGTCGACAGGACAGATCTTCGAGGCGATCTCCAGCTGCGCGACGGCGGAGGTGGTGGTCCTGCCCAACGACCAGGACTCGGTGCGGGTGGCCGAGATCGCGGCCCGTACCGCGGAGGCAGACCTCGGCATCCGGGTCGCGGTGATCCCGACCCAGGCACAGGTCCAGGGGCTGGCGGCGTTGGCCGTGCACGAGCCGGGCCGCGCGTTCGACCAGGACATCCTCGAGATGACCGCCACGGCTCGGCACGCCCGACACGGCGCAGTGACCATCGCGGCCAAGCAGGCGATGACGATGGCCGGACCCTGCGAGCCCGGCGACGTCCTCGGCGTGATCGAGGGCGACTTCGCCGTGGTGGGCGATGACCTCTACGACGTCGTCACTGGCGTGCTGGGCCGACTGCTCGCCGGAGGTGGCGAGCTGGTCACGCTGGTTGCCGGCGAGGCTTCCGACGACCTGGCTGACCGGGCGGCGTCGTGGATCGATCAGGAGCACCCCCATGTCGACGTCGTGGTGTACGACGGTGGGCAGGAGCGGTACCCGCTGCTGCTGTCCGTGGAGTGATCGGAGCATCCCGTGATCACGTTCGACTCGCCCGTCGCGACGGTGCTCGGCGACGCCAAGGGCAAGCGCACCAAGCTGGAGGACAAGCTCGGCATCGCGACCGTGGGTGACCTGATGCGGCACTTCCCGCGGCGCTACCTCAAGACCGGCGAGCTCACCCGGGTCGAGGACCTCGCCGAGGGGCAGATCCTGACCGTCGTCGGGGAGATCGCATCCGCTGAGCTGAAGACCTACACGGACCGTCGCACCGGCCGGCCGGCGTTCCGTTTGGAGACGATGCTGGAGACCGACGGGCCCTCGCTGCGGATGACGTTTTTTGCCAAGAGCAAGCACACCTCCGACTGGCAGAAGAACAGGCTTCCCATCGGGCGGCGCGGTCTCTTCCTCGGCCAGGCCGGTCGGTTCCAGAGTCAGTGGCAGCTGACCAACCCCCGGATACTGCTGTTCGGAGAGGACGACGACGAGGAGATCCTCGACGTCGGCGCCTACTACCCGATCTACCCGCTCACCAAGGGCGTCGAGTCCTGGGACATCCAGCGGGCGGTGGCGTTCGCCCGCACCGTCCTCGACATCCCGGAGGCGCTGCCCGAGGCCGTCCTCAGCACCCACCAGGTCCTCGACGCGCGTAGCGCCTACGACTGGATCCACGCCCCCGACGACCTCCAGCAGGTGTCGCAGGCGCAGCGGCGGTTCCGGTTCGAGGAGGCGCTGGTGACCCAGCTGGTGCTGGGTCGTCGACGGCGCGAGGTCCGGGCGCTGGGCGCGCAGGCCCGCGACGGGGGTGACGGCGCCCTGCTGGCCGCGTTCGACCAGCGGCTGCCGTTCGAGCTCACCGACGGACAGCGCGAGATCGGGGAGCAGATCGCCCACGACGTCGCGCAGCCGCACCCGATGAACCGTCTGCTGCAGGGCGAGGTCGGCTCCGGCAAGACCGTAGTGGCTCTCCGGGCGATGCTGCGCACGGTCGACTCGGGCGGGCAGGCGGCCCTGCTGGCACCGACCGAGGTGCTCGCCCAGCAACACCTGCGTTCGATCACGGCGATGCTGGGCGACCTGGCCTCGGGCGGCATGCTCGGCGGCGCAGCCGAGGCCACCACCGTCTCCCTGCTGACCGGTTCGATGACCAAGAGCCAACGCCGCCAGCCGCTGCTCGACATCGCCAGCGGCGAGGCAGGCATCGTGATCGGCACCCACGCCCTCCTCGAGGAGCACGTCTCGTTCGCGGACCTCGGCCTGGTCGTGGTCGACGAGCAGCACCGTTTCGGCGTCGAGCAGCGCGCGGCCCTCACCGACAAGGCGGGGGAGCCGCCCCACGTCCTGGTGATGACGGCAACGCCCATCCCGCGCACGGTCGCGATGACCGTGTTCGGCGACCTCGAGATCTCCACCCTGACCGAGCTGCCGGCCGGCCGGGCGGCGATCCAGTCCAACGTCGTCAACCTCGTCGACCACCCCTCCTGGATCGGCCGCGTCTGGGAGCGGGTCCGCGAGGAGGTGGAGAAGGGACACCAGGCCTACGTCGTCTGCCCCCGGATCAGTGGCGACGAGCTCGAGCAGGGCGAGAGCGACCAGCTCGACCTCGACCCCGACGGAGACGAGGTGCCGCGGCCCAAGCTGTCCCTCGCTGCGGTCGAGGACGTCGTCGTCGAGCTGACCGAGGGCCCGCTGTCCGGGCTGCGCGTCGCCATGCTCCACGGCCGGATGCCGGCCGAGGACAAGGAAGCGTCGATGCGCGCTTACGCTGCGGGGGAGATCGACGTGCTGGTTGCCACCACGGTGATCGAGGTCGGTGTCGACGTGCCCAACGCGACCGCGATGGTGCTCCTCGACGCGGACCGGTTCGGTGTCTCGCAGCTCCACCAGCTGCGCGGCCGGGTCGGCCGAGGTGGACATCCCGGGCTGTGCCTGCTGGTCTCCCGGGCCGAGTTCGAGTCGCCTGCCCGCGAGCGGCTGGACGCGGTGGCCGCCACCACCGACGGCTTCGAGCTGAGCCGCGTCGACCTCGAGCAACGTCGCGAGGGCGACGTGCTCGGCAAGTCGCAGTCGGGCTTCCGGACGGGCCTGGAGAACCTGCGCGTGCTGCGCGACGAGAAGACCATCGTCGAGGCCCGCACCGCCGCGGAGGCGATGCTCGACCAGGATCCCGACCTCGGGTCCGCACCCGGTCTTGCCGAGAAGGTGAGCATGCTCGAGGACTCGCAGAAGTCCGAGTTCATGGACAAGTCGTGACCCGGATCATCGGGGGAGCGGCCGGCGGCCGCCGCCTCGCCACGCCGCGTGGAGACAGCACCCGGCCGACGAGCGACCGGGTCCGGGAAGCACTCTTCTCCGCGATCGAGGCGCGATGTGGCTCCCTCGACGGGCTGCGCTTCCTCGATCTGTACGCCGGGTCGGGGGCCGTCGGCCTCGAGGCATGGTCGCGCGGGGCCGGAGCGGTGACGCTGGTCGAGCACGATCGGCGTACCGCCGACCTGATCCGGACGAATGCGCGGGCGCTTGGTTGCACGACCGCCGATGTACGGGTCGCGGCCGTCGCCGGCGCACTCACCCGACCGCCTGCGGCGGCGTACGACATCGTCTTTCTCGACCCGCCCTACCCGCTCGACGAGGCGGCCGTCGCGGCCGACCTCGCGGCCTTGCGCCAGCACGGCTGGCTGACGCAGGACGCGATGGTGGTCGTCGAGCGGTCCTCGCGAAGCCCCGAGCCGCAGTGGCCCGAAGGACTGCTCGACGCGCGCTCGAAGCGCTACGGCGAGACCATGCTTTGGTACGGTCACGCAGCCCCCATGGACCCACCCGAGATGGAAGGCGACTGACCGTGCGCAGAGCCGTGTGCCCCGGATCCTTCGACCCGGTGACCAACGGACACATCGACATCGTCGCCCGAGCGTCGGCGCTGTTCGACGAGGTGGTGGTCGCGGTGGGTGTCAACAAGTCGAAGAGCCGACTGTTCTCGCCCGATGAGCGGATCGCCATGCTCCAGGAGGCGTGCTCGGGATTCGACAACGTCCGCGTCGACGCTTTCTCGGGCCTGCTCACGACGTTCTGCCAGGACAACGGCATCCACGCCATCGTCAAAGGACTGCGAGCGGTCAGCGACTTCGACTACGAGCTGCAGATGGCCCAGATGAACGCCTCCCTGACCGACGTCGAGACGGTGTTCATCCCCACCAGCCCGGAGTACTCCTTCCTGGCCTCGAGCCTGGTCAAGGAGGTCGCCGCCTTTGGCGGCGACGTCTCCGGCTTGGTGCCTGACTTCGTCTTGACCCGGCTCACCTCCCGGCTGGCCGAGCGGAAGGCCGAGCGCGCCGAGGGTTGAGCGGGCCCCGCGCCAGCGTTTTGCTCCCACGGTCACCTGCCGGATACGCTTCTAGACGATCTGTTTGTGCCCGGACCCGGAAGTGAACCCCTGAGCAGCCTGGACCCGAGAGCGCCGCTCGTGCTCGACACCCGCGAGCTCGGCCGCCGCCCGGGGTCCCAACGCGAGGTGTCACGGACGGTTCCGGCTCCAGCAGATCTAGGCATCGAAGTACTTCGTGTCGCTGAAGGTGCGCCGGTCGAGCTGGACCTGCGCCTGGAAGCGGTCATGGAGGGTGTTCTGGTCACGGGGACGGCGCTGGCCGCCCTCGACGGCGAGTGCGCGCGGTGCCTGGAGCCGATCTCAGATGACATCGAGGTCACGTTCCAGGAGCTGTTCGTGTACAACGATCGCCGTGACCAGAGTCCTTCCGAGGAGGATGACGAGGTCAGCACGCTCGAGGACGACCTGCTCGACCTCGAACCCCTGCTGCGGGACGCGGTGGTGCTCGCACTACCGTTCCAGCCGTTGTGTGAGGACGACTGTCCTGGATTGTGCGCCGAATGTGGCGCTCGCCTGGCAGATGATCCGGATCACGCGCACGAACCTGCGATCGACCCCCGGTGGACGGCGCTGGCCCAGCTCGAGCCCCGCACCGACAACAGCAGCCCTGAACACAGCAACTGAGGAGAAGACAGTGGCAGTCCCGAAGCGGAAGATGTCGCGCAGCAACACGCGCCACCGGCGTTCACAGTGGAAGGCCGTCGCGCCGTCCCTGGTGACCTGCGCCAACCCCGCGTGCGGTGCTAAGCACCTGCCGCACCGAGCCTGCGGTACCTGCGGCCAGTACGGCGCCCGGGCCGACCGCCGCCAGGTCCTCTGACCCAGCTCGCGGACCCAGGCATCACCGACTACAGCGAGCTTCGCTCGGCGCTGGGGGATCCAGTTCTGGACCCCGAGCTGCTCGACCGCGCTCTGACCCACCGCTCGTGGGCCTATGAGAACGGCGGCCTGCCGACCAACGAGCGCCTGGAGTTCCTCGGCGACTCGGTGCTCGGCGTGGTCGTCACGGAGACGTTGTACGTCATGCATCCGGACCTGTCGGAGGGTCGACTGGCCAAGCTGCGCGCCGCCGTGGTCAACGCTCGAGCGCTCGCCGAGGTCGCCCGGGTCATCGAGCTCGGTCGCCAGATCAAGCTGGGGCGCGGCGAGGAGAGCACGGGCGGTCGCGAGAAGGCCTCGATCCTGTCCGACACGGTCGAGGCGGTGATCGGCGCGGTGCACATGAGCGGCGGCATCGAAGCGTCCTCCCTGGTCGTGCACAAGCTGTTCGACCCGCTGATCGAGGCGGCCTCGGCCCTCGGTGCCGGGCTCGACTGGAAGACGTCGCTCCAGGAGCTGGCTGCCGACCAAACCCTCGGGGTCCCTGAGTACGTCATCGAGGACGACGGACCCGACCACATGAAGACCTTCACCGCCCAGGTACGCGTCGCCGGTCGCATGCACGGCAACGGCGTAGGACGCTCGAAGAAGGAAGCGGAGCAGTCCGCCGCAGAGACGGCCTACCGGGCGATCGCGGACGAGCTCGGCATCGCCGACGTGGGCGCGAGCAGCTCCGGCACCACCACGGGCTAACGATGCCCGAGCTCCCCGAGGTCGAGGTCGTCCGGGCCGGACTAGCCCGTCATGTGCTCCGGAGCACCATCCAACGGGTCGAGGTGCTGCATCCCCGACCGGTGCGTCGCGATCCGCGCGGGCCCCACGGCTTTGCCGAGGCGCTGGCTGGGCGCCAGATCACCGACGCCCGCAGGCGGGGCAAGTACTTCTGGCTCCCGCTCGACAACGGCGACGCACTCCTGGGCCACCTCGGGATGAGCGGGCAGATGCTCGTGCAGCCCACGGACGCCCCTCCCGAACGCCACCTGAGGGTCCGGATCGTGCTCGACGGCGGCCAGGACATCCGCTTCGCCGACCAGCGCATGTTCGGAGGTCTGTTGGTCTCGTCCGGCGGTGCCGACCTCCCGCAGGAGATCGCCCACATTGCTCGGGACCCGCTCGATCCTGAGTTCGACGACGATGACTTCGTGCGGCGGTCGCGCAAGCGGTCCTCCAGCGTGAAGCGGCTGTTGCTCGACCAAGGTCTGATCTCAGGCGTCGGCAACATCTACGCTGACGAGGCCCTGTGGCGCGCCCGTATCCACGGCAACCGCCCGGCGGATCGGCTCACTGCCACACAGGTGCGCAACCTGCTCGGCCACGCTCGCACGGTCATGTCCGAGGCGCTGCTTCAGGGAGGCACCTCCTTCGACTCGCTCTACGTCAACGTCAACGGCGAGTCCGGCTACTTCGAGCGGTCGCTGAGCGCCTACGGACGCCAGGACGAGCCGTGCGAACGCTGCGGCACCGCGATCCGGCGGATCTCGTTCATGAACCGCTCGTCGTACTTCTGCCCGAGATGTCAGCCGGTGCCGAGGGCGCGTCGGGCGTCTTCGGTCACGCTCGCGGATTGACCAAGAGCCTGCTTGGTGGGACTCTTGAAGACGGCCCACAACCGCTTGGGCCACCCCCTCTGATCGGAAGGCTTTCTTCACATGGCCAAGGCGCTGATCGGTTACATGAACAGCGACCTGCGAGACCCCCGCACCACCGCCGAGAACGCTCGGCTCCGTGCGCGTGTGGCCGAGCTCGAGTCCCTCATCCTGCGGCTCACCGAGGAAAACGACAGGCTGGTCGCTCGAGCGGCCGAGCTTCTCGACTCGGCTTCGCTGCAGGAGATGCAGCCCGCCTGACGGGTTGTCCCCGCGTCTGCCGAGAGGCGGGCGTCTACCAGCGACGCCACAGTCCGATAGCGGGTCATCACGCGACCGTCGTGACGACCGGCACCGTGTGCACGAACTCGTCGACGCGCACTTGCACGAAGAACACATAGCGCCCCGGCTCCGAGAACTCCGTGTGGAACGTGAGGTCGGTGCTGTCGTCTCCCATCACGGGCTCGCCGTACGGGTGGACGTGGGTGAACGTGCCGGTCTCGGCGTGGAAACCGGTCAGGTGCGAGAAGGTGCCGAGAAAGCTGCCGAGCCGGAGGGCGCCGCCGCTGGCGACGTCGGTCAACCTCAGCGTCATCCGCCCATCGGGCCCCGACGACACGGTCTCCGGCGCCTCCACGCGCACGATTCCGTCGTCGCCGGTTGCGTCCGACGGTATGGCCTCCGGCGCCCACCGGCCCGGGACGATGTCAGAGCGCCCGAGAACCACCCGCCGTCCCTCGGCACTCGTGGCGGGGGCGAACTCGGCGATCGCTCGGTAGGGACCGGGTCCGCGCAGGTTGACCCGAGCGGTCCAGGTGCCGTCGGCGGCCATGGTCGGATGGAGGTGTCGGTAGTCCTGCAGGTCGTTGCGCACGACGTAGAGGTGCAGCAGCTTGGTCTGTTCCTCGGTGTAGGCGAGCAGCGGGTCACCCGCAGCGTCCACGACCCGGAACCTCAGGTCACCGGGTTCCCCGGCTCGTTGAGGTAGCCGGAGATCAGTCATCGACCAGCCGCCGGCGGTTGGCGTGGTGCCGTCGCCGATCGTCTGGGTCTGGTCACCGGTGCCATGGGTGTGATCCGAGCCCGGCTCGGCCGGGGCGAGCACGACCCGCTCGGGGTCAACGGGCGTCTCGTCGCTGTCGCCGCAGGCGGTCAGGGCGCCGAATGACAACACGCCGGCAAGGGCTACCCACCACCTCGACCTCATCGCCACAGTCTGCCGGGTCGCTGTCGTCGCCGTGGGAAGGGGCCTCGAGGGTGACGACAGCTGGATCTCGGAATGGGGGTCCGGTCGATCCCCTCGTAGACTCACGGGATGTCCACCAGCGTTTTCCCTCGCCTCGAGCCTCGCCTGCATGAGGTCTCCAAGCCGATCCAGTACGTCGGTGGCGAGCTCAACTCCACGGTCAAGGACTGGGATTGCGCCCCCGATGGTGGCGAGACCGTGCGCTGGGCTCTGATGTACCCCGACGCCTACGAGGTCGGGCTGCCCAACCAGGGTGTGCAGATCCTCTACGAGGTCCTCAACGAGCGGGACTGGATCCTGGCCGAGCGCACCTACTCGGTGTGGCCGGACATGGAGCACGTCATGCGCACCGGCGACGGCGCCGGTCCGATCCCACAGTTCACCGTCGATGCCCACCGTCCGGTGCGCGACTTCGACGTCTTCGGGCTCAGCTTCTCGACCGAGCTCGGCTACACCAACATGCTCAATGCCCTCGACCTCGCCGGCATCCCGCTGCACGCGGTCGATCGCGGGGATGACGACCCGATCGTCCTGGCCGGTGGTCACGCGGCGTTCAACCCGGAGCCCATCGCCGGCTTCCTCGACGCCGCAGTCCTCGGCGACGGCGAGGAGGTCGTGCTGGCGATCTCGGACGTCGTGCGGGAGTGGAAGGGCGAAGGACGTCCGGGTGGTCGCGACGAGCTGCTGCGGCGGCTGGCGGTCACCGGCAACATCTACGTCCCGAAGTTCTACGACGTTGCGTACGCCCCCGACGGGTCTATCGAGGCCGTGGCACCGAACCGCCCCGGCGTCCCGTTCCGGGTCACCAAGCACACCCTGATGGACCTCGACGCCTGGCCCTACCCGCGCAAACCGCTGGTGCCGTTGGCCGAGACCGTGCACGAGCGCTTCTCGGTCGAGATCTTCCGCGGCTGCACCCGTGGCTGCCGGTTCTGCCAGGCCGGGATGATCACCCGTCCGGTCCGCGAGCGGTCGATCAAGACCATCGGCGACATGGTCGAGAACGGCATCCGCTCCTCCGGTTTCGAAGAGGTCGGTCTGCTCTCCCTGAGCTCGGCCGACCACACCGAGATCGGCGAAGTGGCCAAAGGGCTGGCCGACCGCTACGAGGGCACCAACGTGTCGCTGTCGCTGCCCTCGACCCGCGTCGATGCGTTCAACATCACCTTGGCCAACGAGTTCTCCCGCAACGGTCGGCGTTCCGGCCTGACCTTCGCCCCCGAAGGGGGGTCGGAGCGGATGCGCAAGGTGATCAACAAGATGGTCACCGAGGAAGACTTGATCCGCACCGTCTCCACGGCGTACTCGCACGGCTGGCGGCAGGTGAAGCTGTACTTCATGGTGGGCCTGCCTACCGAGACAGACGACGACGTCCTCCAGATCGCTGACCTGGCACGCAAGGTGATCGCCAAGGGCCGCGAGGTCTCTGGTCGCAACGACATCCGGTGCACCGTCTCGATCGGCGGGTTCGTGCCCAAGCCGCACACGCCGTTCCAGTGGGCCGGCCAGCTCGATCACGAGACCACCGACCGGCGACTCAAGCAGCTGCGCGACACCGTGCGCGACGACAAGAAGTTCGCCCGGGCGATCGGATTCCGCTACCACGACGGCAAGCCCGGCATCATCGAAGGGCTGCTCTCGCGCGGCGACCGTCGGGTCGGCGCAGTGATCGAGCAGGTCTGGCGGGGCGGCGGACGGTTCGATGGCTGGAGCGAGCACTTCTCCTACGACCGCTGGGTCGAGGCCACCGACCAGGCGCTCGCTGGCACCGGGGTTGACCTCGACTGGTTCACCATCCGCGAGCGCGACTACGACGAGGTGCTCCCGTGGGACCACCTCGACTCCGGCCTCGACAAGGACTGGCTCTGGGCCGACTGGGAGGACGCGATCGACCCGTCCACCGACGTCGAGGTCGAGGACTGCCGGTGGACGCCTTGCTATGACTGCGGCGTCTGTCCCGAGATGGGCACCGAGATCCAGATCGGCCCCACCGGCCAGACGCTGCTGCCGCTCGCTGTTGTCTGATCATCTGCTCTAGCCATGGGCCTGGGCTGTCCTACTCGAGCAGCTGGTGATCCAAGGCGTTGGGCAGGCCGGCGGCGTACAGCTGGGCGTCCAGCGCCTTGATCGCGGCAAACTCCGGCGGGTCGTAGAGGCGGAACGTCTCGGCCGGGGACTGGCGCGAGCGGGCGCTGTCCAAGATCGCGTTCGAGGCAACCCGGGCAGACTCGTTGGCCCCCTCCATCGTGGCGAGGTCGATGTCGGTGCGCACGTAGTCGCCGGCCAGGAACAGGTTCGGGATCCTCGTGGTGGCGCTGGGTCGGTCAGCCCAGGAGCCGACGGTGTTGATCAGCAACGGCGTTCGGTTGGTGTTGCGGCCCCGCCGCGGGTCCCACTGGACGCCGGGATCGAGGAACCAGGAGTGGACCGCGTCCGCCGGCAGCGCCGCTCCGGCCGTGTCGTGGTAACGGATCTGAGTCAGGACCTCTCGGGCGATCTCGTGTGACCGCGAACGTTTCGCCGACCGGTGGTTGCCGAGGCCCGGCGAATCCCAGCTCGAGATGTCGACGGAGAGGATGTCGATGACCTCACCGTTGCCGTAGTCGCGCGCAATGTCGCGGTCCTCCCAGAACTGACCCTGGGTCAGCGCGGTCAGCGCCCACGGGGCGTCGATGAAGGTGATGTGGCCGCGGGTCAGCTCCATCGGCTTACGTAGGAAGTACTGGATGCCGACCATCCAGTCGGGGTGCAGCCGGCGGAGTCGCCGGAGCGAGGGATCGAGCCGGAGCAGGTCCGGGGTAAAGGTCTTGGTGACCTGCTCGACTGGCATGGCGTTCACGAACCAGTCCGCCTCGACCCGAGTGCGCTTTCCGGCGCCGTTGCGCAGCCAGGCAGCCCGGATCTGTCCACGCTTGATCTCATAGCGCTCGAGCCCCTGACCCCGGACGAACCGCACGCCCAGCGAGGTCAGGTGACGCAGCCACGGGTCGATCCAGGCCTCGTTGGTCGGCAGGTCGAGAACACGGTCGATCGAACCGTCGTTTCCCCGGCCCATGATGTTGTAGACAAAGGCCTCGCCCATGTTTCCGATCGTGCGGGTGCTAGCGATGGTCTCCTTAGCGGCGACCAGGCTGCGGGTCAGCCCCGCGGCCAGCACTGTCTGGTACTCCTTCGATCGTCGCGCAGCGCCCACGAAGTCCCACCAGCTGACGTGCTCCCACTGGCCGTATCGCCGAGCGTCGGAGCTGGTCAGGAAGACCATCAGCCGAGTGACGAAGTGGGCCAGCTCGTGCGGTGGCACCGTGGATCCGTTGAGGTTGTCGGTCAGGTACCTCCGCAAACCTTCGACGGTGAGCACCTGCTCCGGGTCGGGTCCGATGCCGAAGATGAAGCCGTCGGCACGACCTCCGCCGCGGAGGAACTTCCCGCCAGTCGCATCCACCAGGTTGTCTCCGACGGTGCCGTTTCGGTAAGGAATCCGGCGCATCGTGTTCGGGATGTGGTGGTAGAAGCCCGGGAAGAACCGGAAGCCGTGTTCACCGGGAAGATCTCTTCGGCCACCGCGCCCGGTGCCGCGGACCGGGATGCTGCGGGCCTTGCCGCCCCAGGCGCTCGGCTCGTAGACGGTCACCTGGAAACCGCGCTCCGCGAGCTCGTGGGCGGCGGTGAGGCCAGCCATCCCGCCACCCATGACCGCCACCCGACGTCCCGGGCGCGACGCAAAGGCTGGCGCCTGTCCGCCGGGGAGCAGGGCAGTCCCCGCGACACCGGAGGCGACCAGCACGCCTCGCCGCGATATGGGATGGGTGGTCGGGGACGCAATAGGCACGGTGCTGACCCTCTCGAACTCTCGATGACAGGTCAACTGTGACAACGTCGCTGTCATCGTTTACGAGGGTCAGCCCAGCACCTGGATGAGCACCAGCGCCCAGGCGGCCACAACCAGCACGTCGATCAGCAGCGCGACCATGGCGAAGCCTCGGCCCTGGTCCTCAGCGTCGCGAGGCCTGCTGAGCACGAGCACCGCCAGCACGACCGAGACCAGGTTGGTCACCAGCAGAGGCGCCAGCGCCAGCACGAAGGCGCGGACGCCGGCCGACTGACGGGCTGGACCCGCGGGTGGGGCAGGCTGCCACGGCGTGACCGGAGCCTGGCCGGGCGGGTGGTATGTCGGGTAGTCCTCGGGCGGCGCCGGGCCCGGCTCAGCAGAGCCCGAAGGGTCGGCAGGCTCGGACACGGTCGCCGCCGGACTCGTCTACCCGAGCTTCTCGGTCAGGCTCTTGCCGTCGTCGCGATAGGCCACGCACGCCACGTGGTCGCCCGACTCGGGCTCCTCGCTCTGGGTGAGCGCGGTGACTGCTACCTCGGCGGGAAGTGCCGCGATGACCGCCACATCGATGAGCGGGCCGCAGGCCTCGCTCCCGGACTGATCCTTATAGGCCTCGGCCTCGTCGCTGTTGAGCGTCTTGACCGCCAGCACCTCACCATCATGCGACTTGGTGCAGCTGACCACCTCGATCTGGGAGACACCGCTGTCCGAGCTGCTCAGACCCTCGGCCGTGAAGCAGTCCCCGGACTCCAGATCGTCGATAGGCGTGCCCGCGAGCACCACACCTAGAGCGATCAACGCGCCCCAGCCGACCAGGACGAGGACGTTGATGACGATGGCGGCGATGGCAAGGCCCCTGCCGCCCTTCTTCCCGACCAGCACAACGATCGCCAGGACCAAGGAGACCAGGTTGGTGATGATGCACGGGATCAGCGCCAGCACCAGCGATGCGATCGCGAGGCCCTTTCCGGGCTGCTGTGCGCCTGGCTGCCCATATGCCGGGTAGGCCGGTCCGGCCGGCGGTTGTCCGGGGGCGGGCTGACCGTAAGGAGCGGGTTGACCGTAAGGAGCGGGCGTGCCGTCGGCGGGGGGCGGTGTCGGGGCGCCGTATGGGTTCGGCGGCGGCACGTTCTCGCCCGAGCCGGTCGGTTGGTCTGATCCAGGAGGCGGCGGGTTCTCGGACACGGTTCGGCTCCTCATCGTTGGCGGCGAGCGTGGGTGCTCGGCCCACACACTAGAGGTGGGGCTAGATCCACGTCAGGAATTCGCCGATGCTGCGCGCCCGGCTGCAACGAAGAGCGGGCAGACCGGCGGCACCGTCTACGCTTCGTCTGCGATGAAGCACGGACAAGCTCGGAACCACCCCGGATGAGCCGCGACCAGCCTGAGCAGCAGGCACCTCCGGTCCAGCGGCTCCGGATCCGCTACGCCAAGCGTGGGCGGCTGAGGTTCACCAGCCATCGCGACTTCAGCCGGGCCTTCGAACGGGCGATCTTCCGAGCCCGGATCCCGATGGCGTACTCGTCGGGGTTCAACCCCCACCCGCGGATCTCGTACGCCGGCGCGTCGCCTACCGGCGCGGCCAGCGAGGCGGAGTACCTCGAGATCGGGCTGGCCGAGACGGTCGATCCGGCCGGGGTCCACGCCGCGCTGGATGAGGCTCTTCCCGACGGTCTCGACGTCGTCGAGGTGGTGGAGTCGCCCGGTGGCGGGGTGGCCGATCGACTCGAGGCCAGCTACTGGGTGATGGACCTCGACCTGCCCGAAGCCGTCTGCGCTCCCGCGGTGGCGGCGTTCCTCGCTGCCGAGAGCATCGCAGTCGAGCGGATGACCAAGAAGGGGTTGCGCGAGTTCGACTGTCGGACGGCGGTCGTGTCCCTAACCGTGGCCGCCCGCGATGACGGGTCCCGGATGGAGCTGGTGCTGCGGCACGCCGTGCCTGCCGTCCGTCCTGACGACGTGATTCGGGGGTTGGCGGAGGTGGGCGGGCTCGCCTCGCCCGGTGCGCCGCTGCTCACCCGACTGGCCCAGGGTCCCCTGGATGAGCAGACGGGAACGATCGGCGACCCGCTGCGCTAATGATCCCGTCCCGCGACCGCTGTGCGATACTGCCGATGGTTGAGGACCGTGGTGAATCTGCCACCTGACTCGACCCGACGACGTTCTCGCCGGTCTCTCCGCAGTTGTGGAGGTCGGCACGGTGGGTGCAGGTCGTTGCCAGACCGCGACGCGGCCTCCGCGAGTCGGATCTGGATCGGTGACAGCGATCCAGGCCGGACCAGGATGGGTGCCGACGACCGCGGCAGGTGACCAGACCCGTATCCAGTGGCGCACCGCGGAGGGTGTCGGCGTACCGACAGAAGGCTTTGCGTCGTCGATCCGGCAGTGACACGGATTCGCGGCGTCAGACAATCCCGGGCGCCATCGGCGAACCCGGGCCAAGGAGCAGCAATGGCTGACGACGACTTCACCCCGCCCACAGAGATCTCGGCGGATTCCCCGTCCGAGGGCGGTTCGGCGCCTGAGACGCAGGACGGAGCGCCCGCCAAGAAGGCCGCCAAGAAGGCGCCGGCCAAGAAGGCGGCGAAGAAGGCGCCCGCCAAGAAGGCGCCCGCCAAGAAGACCGCGGCCAAGAAGCCAGCCAGCAAGACCGGCAGCAAGACCGGCAGCAAGACGGCAAGCATGAAGACCGACCAACCATCTCCGGTTGACGAGACTGCCGACCAGGGCCCCGGCACCATGCTGCTCTTCAAGGCCCCGGAGCCGAACAAGGTCACCTCGCGCCCCGCGCGGGCACGCAAGGTCGTCGAGACCGGCGCTGGGGAAGTTGGCGACTCAGGCGACGAGCCCGAGGCCAAGGCTCCGGCCAAGAAGCCGGCCGTGAAGAAGACCGCTGCGAAGAAGACGGCGGCCAAGAAGACCGCCGCCAAGCCAGGCGGCAAACAGACCGAGGACGACGACTCCACCGCTGACTCCAACGGGGACCCCACTGGGAGCTCCGCCGACGGCGACGACTTCAGCGACGGTGGCGAGGGCGGATCCCGTCGACGTCGGCGACGTGGTGGCCGCCGTCGCCGCAGGCCCGGCGACGGGGAGGGTGGCGGCGACGACAACGAGTCAGGTCCCTCCGACGACACCGGTGAGTCCGGGGACGGCGAAGGTGGCGAGGGCACCTCCCGCCGACGCCGGCGGCGCACCCGCGAGGGAGACGACCGCTCCGGGGGCGGCGACGACCCGCAGAACACCGTCACCCGCGTCCGCAAGCCGCGAACGGCTGAGGATGAGATCACGGCTATTGCTGGGTCGACCCGCCTGGAGGCCAAGAAGCAGCGACGCCGGGAGGGCCGCGAGGCCGGTCGCCGTCGTGCGCCCATCGTCAGCGAGGCAGAGTTCCTCGCGCGCCGGGAGTCCGTCGACCGCGTGATGGTGATCCGGCAGCGCGACGACCTGACCCAGATCGGCGTGCTCGAGGACAAGGTGCTGGTCGAGCACTACGTCGCCCGCGAGTCGCAGACCTCGCTGATCGGCAACGTCTACCTTGGCCGCGTCCAGAACGTGCTTCCTTCCATGGAGGCGGCGTTCATCGACATCGGCAAGGGCCGTAACGCTGTCCTCTACGCCGGCGAGGTGAACTGGTCGGCGCTGGGCCACAAGGACGGCGCGCCCCGCAAGATCGAGTCGGTGCTGAGCTCCGGCCAGACGATCCTGGTACAGGTCACCAAGGACCCGGTCGGCCACAAGGGTGCCCGCCTCACCAGCCAGGTCAGCCTGGCCGGTCGCTTCCTGGTCTACGTGCCCGACGGCACCACCAGCGGAATCTCGCGCAAGCTGCCCGACACCGAACGCAACCGGCTCAAGACATTGCTCAAGGAGATCGTCCCCGACACCGCCGGCGTCATCGTGCGCACGGCTGCCGAGGGCGCCTCCGAAGAAGAGCTCACCCGCGACGTCGAGCGGCTCAAGGCGCGCTGGGACGACATCGAGGCCAAGACCAAGGGCCAGTCGCCGAAGCTTCTCTACGGTGAGCCGGACCTGACCCTGAAGGTCGTCCGCGACCTGTTCACCGAGGACTTCACCCGCCTGGTCATCCAGGGCGACGACGCCTGGGACTCGGTCGCCGACTACGTCAGGTCGATCGCCCCGGACCTCGAGAGCCGACTGGAGAAGTACGACGGCGGCAACTCCGACATCTTCGCGTCGTTCCGCGTCGACGAGCAGATCGCCAAGGCGCTCGACCGCAAGGTCTGGCTGCCGTCCGGTGGGTCGTTGATCATCGACCGCACCGAGGCCATGACCGTGGTCGACGTCAACACCGGCAAGTTCACCGGTTCAGGCGGCAACCTCGAGGAGACGGTCACCAAGAACAACCTCGAGGCGGCCGAGGAGGTCGTGCGTCAGCTACGGCTGCGCGACATCGGCGGCATCATCGTCATCGACTTCATCGACATGGTCTTGGAGTCCAACCGCGACCTCGTGCTTCGACGAATGGTTGAGTGCCTAGGTCGCGACCGGACCCGCCACCAGGTCGCCGAAGTCACCTCGCTCGGGCTGGTCCAGATGACCCGCAAGCGGATCGGCACCGGCCTGCTCGAAGCCTTCAGCGAGAACTGCCCCCACTGCCAGGGTCGTGGCCTGGTCATGCACGACATGCCGGTCGAGGGTGCCAAGTCCGACGATGATCAGCGTCGCGGTGGCGGCGGCCGCCGTCGTGGAGGTCGCGGCCGCGGCCAGGATGACGACAACGACTCGAGCCCCCCCAAGCTCACTGCGCCGTCGCCCAAGGACATCGCCGCCATGGCCCGGGCCGCTCAGCCTGCTGAGCCCTCCGAGCCCTCCGAGCCCTCCGAGCCCTCCGAGCCGGACGGTTCGACCAGCGACAGCCGGGAGCCGACCGAGACTCCCGAGGTCACTGAGCGGACAGCCAGTGACGCTCCGGCCGAGGTAGTGGTCACCACGCGGACCCGCAAGCCCGCCACCCGGGCCAAGACCGGCAAAGCCGGCGGCGCCGACAAGATCGAGCCGCGCGAGGCGCCGGTCATGGAGCCGGTCCCAGCGACCGAGGAGGGTGAGGCCGTCGGCGCCGAGGTCACACCACCCGTGGCGGCGGCACCAAAGGTGGTCACGAGGACCAGGCGCAGTGCCAGTCGTCCGGCGGGCACCCCCGTCCGCGCCACGGAGCCTGCGGAGTCGGTACAGGTGCCGCTGCAGTCCACCGACGTCGCGAGCGGCTCAGGCGACGACGACACCGCTGGCCCGGTCGAGCCGCCCAAAGTGGTCACCCGGACCCGTGGCCGAAGCGCCAGCCGCGCTGCCGGCCCGCCCGCGCTAGCGGAGAGCGATGGCAGCCCTGCCACGGGCGATGCTCCTGCAGTAGAGCACGTTCCGATCAAGAAGAAGGGCGCCCGCAAGCGCTGAGTGCGAGGGTCGGGCACCTCGTTTTGCCGTGCAGGCGCCCGATCCGTACCATTGATCCGCAGGTCACGTTCCGGCGTGCCCGTTCTCTGCAAGGCAACCCAATCCTCTCGATGAGGTACGAGGTGTGCCGCAGACCCAGACGCAAGAGCCAGATGAAGGAGACCGCGGTGTACGCGATCGTGCGCGCAGGCGCCAAGCAGCAGAAGGTCGCTGTCGGCGACGTCATCGAGATCGACAAGGTCTCGACCGCCGTCGGCGAGTCGATCAGCCTGCCGGTGGTCATGGCTGTGGACGGCGAGACCGTCACGAGCACCGGCCTCGACAAGGCCTCGGTGACGGTCGAGGTGCTCGGCGCCACCAAGGGCCCCAAGATCATCATCCAGAAGTACAAGAACAAGACCGGCTACAAGAAGCGCCAGGGCCACCGCCAGAAGTACACGCAGGTCAAGGTCACCGACATCAAGCTCTGAGTCCGCTGACACGTTCTGGGCTCTCACACGAAGGATCACCGAAATGGCACACAAGAAGGGCGCCGCGTCCACCAAGAACGGCCGCGACTCCAACTCCCAGCGCCTCGGCGTGAAGCGCTTCGGCGGCCAGCAGGTCAACGCCGGCGAGATCATCGTCCGTCAGCGCGGCACCCACTTCCACCCGGGCAGCGGCGTCGGCCGCGGCGGCGACGACACCCTGTTCGCTCTGACCGCAGGTGCGGTCGAGTTCGGACGCAAGCGCGGCCGCAAGGTCGTCAACATCGTCCCGGGTGAGTAACTGACGCTCACCCACACGCGTTGACGAAGGGCGTCCCCATTCTCGGGACGCCTTTCGCCGATTTCGGAGCAGGGAAGAAGCCAGCAGGTACAGAATTCCCCTGAACCAGGAGCACTTCATGGCAGTACCCACGTTCGTAGACCAGGTCTCGCTGCACATCAGCGCCGGCCGGGGCGGTCACGGCGTGGCATCGGTGCACCGCGAGAAGTTCAAGCCCCTGGGCGGGCCCGACGGCGGCAACGGCGGTCCGGGCGGTTCGGTGATCCTGAGGGTCGACCCCGACGTCACCACGCTCGTCGACTACCACCACAGCCGCAAGAGGCAGGGCGAGAACGGAGGCCACGGCGCCGGCGGACACAAGAACGGTGCCCACGGCTCCGATCTGGTCCTTCCGGTGCCTGAGGGCACCGTCGTCAGCTTGCCCAACGGCACCGTGCTCGCCGACCTGGTCGGACCGGGCACCGAGATGGTGATAGCGGCAGGCGGGCGGGGTGGGCTCGGCAACGCGGCTCTGGCGTCGTCCAAGCGCAAGGCCCCCGGCTTCGCGCTGCTCGGCGAGCCGGGCGAGGAGCTGGAGGTCGTGCTCGAGCTCAAGGTCGTCGCCGACATCGGGCTGGTCGGGTTCCCGAGCGCGGGCAAGTCCAGCCTGATCGCCGCCATCTCGCGGGCGCGGCCCAAGATCGCTGACTATCCGTTCACCACGCTGGTCCCCAACCTGGGGGTGGTCTCTGCAGGCGAGGTGACCTTCACCGTTGCCGACGTACCCGGACTGATCGAGGGTGCTAGCGACGGGCGAGGGCTTGGCCACGACTTCCTGCGTCACATCGAGCGGTGCGCTGCCATCGTCCACGTCATCGACACCGCAACCATGGAGCCCGGCCGCAACCCGGTGGAGGACCTGGACATCATCGAACGCGAGCTGTCCCGCTACGGCGGTCTGGAGGACCGTCCGCGACTGGTGGCCCTCAACAAGGTGGACGTGCCCGACGGCCGCGAGATCGCCGACATGGTCGTCGACGAGCTGGGTGAGCGCGGACTCCGGGTCTTCCCGGTCTCCGCCGCATCGGGCGAGGGCACGCGGCCGCTCATCTTCGCGATGTCGGAGATCGTGCTCGCCGCGCGCGCCGAGCGGGAGGTGGCGGTAGCCGAGCGCATCATCATCCGCCCCCCGAGCGCCGACGGAGGCGACGACTTCACGATCAAACGAACCGGCGAGGGTTGGCGCGTGCGCGGCATCAAGCCGGAGCGCTGGGTGCGACAGACCGACTTCGCCAACGACGAGGCGGTGGGCTTCCTCGCGGACCGGCTGAACCGGCTCGGTGTGGAAGCCAAGCTGCAACAGCTCGGCGCCGAGGAGGGAGACGCCGTGCTCATCGGCCACCCCGACGACGCCGTGGTGTTCGACTTCAAGCCGGGTATCGATGCGGGCGCCGAGATCCTCACCCGCCGGGGAGAGGACCAACGGTTCGAGGAGAAGCGTCCGGCCGCCCGCCGTCGTCAGGAGATCGACGAGCGGATGCCGGAGCGTGAGGACGGCGAGACCCGGGCCGACGTGGCCCGTCGCCTCGACCGCCCTCAGCAGACCGGGCCGATGGCGTACGAGGTGGGTTCGGCCGACGACCCGGACTGGGCTGAGTCGGACCCCGACGCATGAGCGCCACGCGACGATCACAGGTCACCCAGGCACGCCGCGTCGTGGTCAAGGTCGGGTCGTCGTCGCTCACCAGCGCTGCCGGCGGGATCGACCCCGAACGGTTGCGGGCCCTGGTGGATGCACTCGCCGAAGGTCGGTCGCGTGGCCTCGAGCTGGTGCTCGTGTCATCCGGGGCAATCGCCGCGGGCCTCGCGCCACTTGGCCTGAAGCGCCGACCCAAGTCGCTCGCGGCTCAGCAGGCTGCCGCGTCGGTCGGCCAGGGGTTGCTCGTCCACCGCTACACCGACGAGCTGGCTCGCCATGGCGTGATCGCGGGGCAGGTCCTGCTGACCCTGGACGACGTCACCCGCCGTTCGAGCTACCGCAACGCCTACCAGACCTTTGCGAAGCTGCTCGAGCTCGGCGTCCTGCCCATCGTCAACGAGAACGACACGGTCGCGACCTCTGAGATCCGGTTCGGTGACAACGACCGGCTGGCGGCACTGGTCGCTCATCTCGTGCACGCCGACCTGCTGGTCCTGCTCTCCGACGTCGACGGGTTGTACGACGGGCGCCCGAGCGACCCCGCCAGCACCCTGGTGTCCGACGTGACCTCGCTCGACGACCTCGCCGACGTACGCATCGGGAAGCAGGGCCGCGAGGGAGTCGGCACCGGCGGCATGCAGACCAAGGTGCAGGCTGCCCAGATCGCGACCGGGGCCGGCATCCCGGTGGTGCTCACTGCGGCGGAGCACGCGGTGGCCGCTCTGGCCGGCGACCCGGTCGGCACGCTCTTCCACACCACCGGACGGCGACGCCCCACGCGGCTGCTGTGGTTGGCCCACGCCACCGAACCCCGCGGCACCGTGTTGCTCGACGCGGGCGCGGTGCGCGCCGTGGTCGATCGACGGGCCTCGCTCCTCGCTGCAGGGGTGACCGGTGCCACCGGCAGCTTCGTCGCCGGAGACCCGGTGGATCTGGCCGGCCCTGACGGTCAGCCCTTCGCCCGGGGACTCGTGAACTTCGACGCTGCCGAGATCCCGCAGCTGGTCGGTCGCTCCTCACAAGAACTCAAGCGCGCGCTCGGAGCCGGTTACGAGCGCGAGGTCGTGCATCGCGACGCCCTCGCCCTCCTGTGAGGTTTCGCACCGCCGTGCTGGCGGTGGTGCTGGTCAGCTTGTTGGCGCCGGCCATGTTGTTGACGCTGCTCCGGCTGACCGACCCGACGCCGGCTCGACTGGTCCAGGCAGTCACCTTCACGCCCTTCGCGACCTTCTTGTACGCCGCGGCCCTGGCGCTGCTGGTGGCGATGATGTTCGTCCGTCGGACCTACGCCGCGACTTACTCGGTCACCGCTGGGATGGCGCTCGCGGACTGGCGCTGCACGCCGCGTGGTTCGCTCCTCAGCTCGTCGGCGACGTTCCGCGGGCCGCAGCCGATGCCGAGTCCGTGGTCGTGATGACCAGCAATCTGCTGCGCGGCGCCGCCGACGGCACCGAGCTGATGGATCGGGTGCGTGAGGGCGATGTCGACCTGCTCGTGGTCAACGAGATCACGATCTCGTCCCTGGCCGACCTGGAGCGGGCCGGCCTGAGGGAGCTCCTGCCGTTCCGCGAGGGCAACCCTGCTGCCGACGGCGCCAGCTCCGGGACGATGGTGTTCAGCACCCAGTCGACGGTGCTGCGTGACGTGCTCGACACACAGTTGGGCGGTCTGGTCGTGGACACGGGCGACCTCCGACTGATCGCGGTCCACCCGCTGTCACCGGTCTCGCCGGACGGCTGGCGCGACGACCACAACACGGTGCTCGCCGCGGTGCAGGAGTACGACCCTGACCTGGTGGCCGGTGACTTCAACGCGACCCCGGATCATCGGCCGATGCGGGCCCTCGACGAGGCTGGTTACCGCGATTCCGCGGACGTCGCCAACGCTGGCTTCCAGCCGACCTGGCCGGTCAACGGTCTCTTCGGGCTGATCGGCTTCCTCGGACCGGTTGCGCCCATCGACCACGTCCTGGTCAGCGACGACTGGACGGTGACAGCGACGCAGACCGTCGAGATCGACGGCACCGACCACAAGCCGGTCGTTGCCGTCGTCGCCCGGCGCTGATCCCTGGAGCCTGGGGCCGACCCTGATCAGCGTCACGGAGTCGGCATCGCCCCAGCCCACGCCGTACGCTGGTGAGGCCATGCCCGTCTACCTCGATCACGCTGCCACGACGCCCATGCTGCCGGTGGCAGTGGAGGCGATGACCGCGCACCTGCGCGATGTCGGAAACCCGAGCTCGCTCCACGCCTCCGGACGGAGCGCCCGGCGGGTGGTCGAGGAGTCCCGCGAGACGATTGCGCAGGCGCTCAACTGCCGGCCGGGTGAGGTCGTCTTCACTTCCGGCGGCACCGAGGCCGACAACCTGGCGATCAAGGGCATCCACTGGGCCCGGCAGGCCGAGCTCGAGCCGGCGGCACGGCTGGTCTCGACCGCGGTGGAGCACCACGCAGTTCTCGATCCGCTCGGCTGGCTGCAGGACGGCGACGAGGCCGAGGTGCGACTTCTCGGTGTCGACCAGGACAGCCGGATCGACCTCGAGGAGCTTCGGACGCTCGTGTCAGAGCGGCCGGTGTCGCTGATCTCGGTGATGTGGGCGAACAACGAGGTCGGCACGCTGCAACCCATCGACGAGGTGGTCGCGATCGCGGCCGAGCACGGCATCCCGGTGCACACCGACGCCGTGCAGGCGATCGGCGCCGTACCGGTCGACTTCGCGGCGTCAGGCGTGGACGCACTGACCCTGACCGGACACAAGGTAGGCGGACCGTACGGCGTCGGTGCGCTGATCGTCCGCCGCGAGCTTGCCGTGACTCCGTTGGTCCACGGCGGCGGCCAGGAGCGCGAGATTCGCAGCGGCACCATCGACACACCGGCCATCGCCGGACTGGCGGCGGCGATCGAGGTGTCGGTCAAGCATCAGGCCGAGCATGCTGCGCGGGTCGGCGCTCTGCGCGACGAGCTGGTGCGCGGAGTGATGCAGGTCGTCCCCGACGCCGTCCTCAACGGACACGCGACCGAACGCCTGCCGGGCAACGCTCACCTGAGCTTCCCCGGCTGCGAGGGCGACTCGCTGCTGATGCTGCTCGACGCCCGCGGCATCGAGTGCTCGACCGGGTCGGCCTGCTCGGCCGGTGTGCCCCAACCGTCCCATGTGCTCCTGGCGATGGGTCGGGGCGACGAGGAGGCGCGCAGCTCGCTGCGGTTCTCCCTCGGGCACACCAGCACGGCCGTCGATGTCGCCGCGCTCGTCGAGGCGATCGGACCCTGCGTGGAACGCGCTCGGGCGGCGGCGGCGCGGTGAAGGTCCTCGCCGCCATGTCCGGGGGCGTCGACTCGGCCGTCGCTGCTGCCCGAGCCGCCGATGCCGGTCACGACGTCACCGGCATTCACCTCGCCCTGTCGCGCAACCCCGCGTCGTACCGATCCGGCGCCCGCGGCTGCTGCACGATCGAGGACAGCAACGACGCGCGCCGCGCGGCCGACGTGATCGGCATCCCCTTCTACGTCTGGGACCTCAGCGAGCGGTTCCACGAGGATGTCGTCGAGGACTTCATGGACGAGTACGCCGCTGGGCGCACGCCCAACCCGTGCCTGCGGTGCAACGAGAAGATCAAGTTCGCGGCAGTGCTCGAGCGGGCGCTCGGGCTGGGCTTCGACGCGGTGGCTACCGGCCACTATGCCCAGCTGCGCACGGGCACCGACGGGCTGATCGAGATGCACCGGGCGGTCGACCACGGCAAGGACCAGTCGTACGTGCTCGGCGTGCTCGACCAGCGCCAGCTCGCCCACTCGATGTTCCCGCTGGGGGACACCACCAAGGACGTCATCCGCAGCGAAGCCGCCTCTCGAGGTCTCCTGGTTGCCGACAAGCCCGACAGCCATGACATCTGTTTCGTCGCCAACGGCGACAACGCCGGCTGGCTGCGCGAGAAGCTGGGGGAGCGCGCCCCCAACCACGGTGGGGACATTGTCGACGAGTCGTCGGGAGAGGTGCTCGGGCAACACGAGGGCACTTACGCCTACACCATCGGCCAGCGCAAGGGGCTGCGCCTCGGCACTCCTGCGGCCGACGGCAAACCGCGGTTCGTCCTCGACATCGAGCCGGTGTCCGGAACGGTGACGGTCGGTCCACGCGACCGGCTCGCGGTGCATCGGCTCAGCGCGATCAAGCCACGCTGGTGCGGCACCGTGCCGGCGACGCTCGATGGGACCGTCCAGCTCCGGGCCCACGGCGCCGAGCACCGGGCGCGCGTGGCCACTCATGGTGAGGCGGTCGAGATCGAGCTGCTCGATCCGGCGTACGGCATCGCTCCGGGTCAGGCCGCGGTCATCTACGACGGCACCCGGGTGGTCGGCTCGGCGACCATCGCCGTCACCGAACGAGTGACTGCATGACCTTTGCCACCGGCGTCGGCTCGATGCCTGGCGACGATCAGCCTGCCTACGACGCGGCGGTTCGCCTCGTGCTTGACGAGCTGCCGGACCTGCCGCACCTCCCGGAGCTGCCCGGTCGCGGGGTGACCGCCGGGATGACCGGACGCGGCCTGGCGGTGATGGCCTCGCTGGGCGCCGACCTGCAGCCCTCGGGCTGGCGGCTGACAGATGCTCCCGGCGTCGACCATCGTCGGGCCCGGAGCCTGCTGGCTCAGGACCTCGACGGTCTGGAGGAGCGCGCTGACGGCTACGCCGGCAGCTTCAAGATCCAGGTGGCGGGCCCGTGGACCCTGGCTGCAACCGTGGAGAAGCCGCGTGGCGACAAGGTCCTCAGCGACTCGGGCGCGCGGCGGGAGCTTGCGCAGGCCCTGGCCGAGGGCGTTCGCGACCACATCCGTGACGTACGCCGTCGGGTGCCGAGGGTCGATCGTCTGGTGGTGCAGGTTGACGAGCCGATGCTCGCGAACGTGCTCGCCGCGCGAGTGCCCACCGCGTCCGGCTTCGGCCGGCACCGCAGCATCCATCCCCCGGAGGCCTCGGACTCGCTGGGTTGGTTGCTGGAGGCCATCAACCTCGAAGGAGCCGAGCCCTGGGTGCACTCCTGCGCTGCTGAGACACCACTCTCACTCCTGCGCGGTGCCGGTGCTCGCGGGCTCTCCGTGGACCTGGACCAGATGTCCGCAGGGGACCACGAGGTCCTGGCCGAGGCGCTCGATGCGGGTGAAAGCGTCGTCCTCGGTGTGGTCTCCTCCGTCGAGCCGGCCACGCCACGAGACGACGGGGCGCTCACCGAGCGGGTGCTGCGCTGGCTGGACATGGTCGGTCTCGACCAGGGGCTGGTGCACCCGCGGCTCGGCATCTCGGCCACCTGCGGGCTGGCCGGCGCGGGCAAGGCCTGGTCGCGGGAGGCGATCGTGCTGTCGCGTGCGGTGGCAGGCAACCTGTCCTGAGCGCACTCGTGCCCCCCACCGTGCGCGGGGGCGCACGGTGAGGGGCACGAGCTCGGGTTAGACGACGGGCACGGCCTCTGGTCCGTCGGTGGCCAGCTCTTCGTGCTTGACGTCGAGGAACAGCCAGACGACCAAGGAAGCTCCGAGCATCAGGATGGAGGCGACCAGGAACGCATGGGTCGCGCCCTCGGCGAACGTCGCCTGGAAGACGGCGAAGTCAACCTGCTGCGGGCTCGCTCCCTGCAGACCGGCGGCCAGCGGCTCCCGGACGAGGTCCTCGCGGTTGTTGATGAAGTGCAGTGAGACGGTGCTGAGGATGGCCAGACCCAACGCGCCACCGACCTGCTGCATGGTGTTGAGCACCCCTGAACCGATGCCGGAGTCCTCAGAGCGCACGTGATGCACGGCCGTGAGCGTCAGCGGCACGAAGGTCAGCCCCATGCCAATTGCCATGGTCATCACGTACGGGAAGATGTGCGCCCAGTAGTTGAGGTCCGAGCCGGCGAAACCGCTGTTGCCGAGCGCCCTGAGCACGTCAGCCGGACCATCGTTGACCGGGATTCGCGAGAACATGAACAGTGAGAACGCCGCCATCAAGGTGCCGGTGCCGGCAATGAAGCGGGCATCAATCCGGTTGACCAGGTTGGACGACAGCGCCGCACCCATGACGATGCCCACGGAGAACGGCAGGAACGCAAAACCGGTGCGCAACGAGCTGTAGCCGACGATCTGCTGGATGAGCAGGCTCAGGAAGAAGAACATCGCAAACATCGCGGCCGGAGCCAGCATCATCGCCAAGAAGCTCGCCGCCCGGGTCCGGTTACGGAAGATCCGGATCGGTAGCAATGGGTGCTCCACCCGCGACTCGATGACGGCAAAGGTGACCAGAAGGGTGACACCGGCCGCGAGGCTGGCGATCGTCCACGGGTCGCCCCAGCCGTACTGCTCCTCGCCGGCCCGGGTGAGTCCGTAGACAAGACCGAGCAGTCCGAAGGTGCCGGTGATGGCACCAGGCACGTCGAGCTGTCCGACGTTCCTCGCAGACTCTTTCAGGAACCGGGGAGCGAGGAAGGCTGCCAGCAGGCCGATCGGCACGTTGATCAGGAAGGTCAGTCGCCATCCGCTCAGCTCGATGCCGAACACGCCCGTGAGACCGGTCAGCCAGCCGCCCAAGATCAGGCCGACGGCCGCTCCGGCGCCGGACATGGCGGCGTACACGGCGAAGGCGCGGTTGCGTTGCGGACCGGCAGGGAAGGTCGTGGTGATCAGCGCCAGCGCAGCCGGACCGGCCAGTGCGGCGCCGAGGCCTTGCAGGGCACGAGAGGCGAGCAGCATGACCTCGCTCTGAGCGACGCCGCCGATGGCCGATGCCCCGGCAAAGATGATCAGGCCGATGGCGAAGACTCGCCGGCGGCCGTAGAGGTCGCCGAGTCGCCCGCCCAGCAGCAACAGGCCGCCGAACGCGAGCGCGTACCCGGTGACGATCCAGGTCAGGTTGGCGCCACTGATGCCCAGGTCTCTACCGATGTAGGGGAGCGCGATGTTGGCGATGGTGCTGTCGAGCACCACCATCAGTTGCGCGACGGAGATCAGTACCAGCGCCCAACCCAGGTGCAGCTCTTTTGGTGGCGTTCCGGGGGTCGTCTCTTCGGTTGTCGTCGTGTCGGTCACAGGCTTTCCTTGTCGTTGTTCGAGCCGTTGGGGAACGGGTGGCGGGTGAGTACGGCGGGGAGGATGATCTGGTCGACCACCCGCGCGATCAGGTCCTTGTCAGGCGCCTCGCCGAGGATGAACTGGCGGTGCAGGACGATGCCCGGAAGGGCGGCGGTGACAATGTCGAGGTCTACGTCGGCCCGGATCTCACCGCGCTCGATGGCGCGTTCGAAGATCAAGCGAGCGGCCGCGACCTTGGGTCCGATGAACCGCTCGCGGAACGCAGTGGCGAACTCTTCGTCGCGGGAGATCGCGGTGATCACGCTGCCGAGCACAGCCATCTGCCTCCGGTCGGTGAGACCGCCCATCCCGCAGAAGAACTCGAGCAGTTCAGCGCGCAGCGTGCCCGTGTCAGGCACCGTCGGTTGGCCCTTCTGGGAGAGCAGCGCGTCGATGATCAGGCTGACCTTGCCGTTCCAGCGACGGTAGAGCGTCGCCTTGGACGCTCGGGACTGCGTGGCGACGGCGTCCATCGTCAGTCGGTCATAGCCGACATCGGCGAGCACGTCGAGGGTCGCGGCCAGGATCTCTTGCTCGCGGTCGCCTTCGATGCGCGGCCTGGTGGCGGCGGCTGCTTCGCTGGGAGTCATCCGGGTCCTCTGTTGCGTGGATGAAACGGAACGGTTTCGTTTCATCGAACAGACTAGGTCGGCACGGCATTCCCTTCAAACCGAATTTTCTCGTTGGTCTGGACCAGCGACTCCGACCTGCCGTTTGGCGGTCGACTGCATGTCGGCGGGACCCGGCAAGATAGGGCCATGACCGAGCCCACCCCCGCCCCGGCCGCGGCCACCGCAGAGGCGCGCGAGGAACACCAAGGGCTCGTCGAGCTGATCGAGGACGCGCGGTGGCGCTACTTCGTCAAGGACGAGCCGACCCTGTCCGACGCTGCCTACGACCAGAAGCTGCGCCGGCTTCAGGAGCTGGAGTCGGCCTATCCCGAGCTCCGCACACCCGACTCGCCCACGCAGAAGGTCGGCGGAGCGGTCTCCACGGAGTTCACCGCCATCGATCACCTGCGACGCATGGAGAGCCTCGACAACGCCTTCTCCTACGACGAGCTCGACTCTTGGTACGCCCGGCTGGGGCGCGACGGTGTTGCCGACCCCGACCTGCTGTGTGAGCTCAAGGTCGACGGTCTGGCCATCAACTTGCTGTACGAGCAGGGTCGACTCGTCCGGGCCCTGACCCGCGGTGATGGCTCGACTGGCGAAGACGTCACGCCGAACGTCAAGACCATCGACTCGATTCCCCACCGGCTGACGGGCACCGACGAGTTCCCCGTCCCCGCGCTGATCGAAGTGCGTGGCGAGGTGTTCCTGCCCGCCGACGCGTTCGAGCGGTTGAACGCCTCGATGGCCGATGCCGGCAAACCGATGTTCGCCAACCCGCGCAACGCCGCTGCAGGGTCGCTGCGCCAGAAGGACCCGCGGGTCACCGCTACCCGCGACCTCGGCATGGTCTGCCACGGCATCGGCGCCCGCGAAGGGTTCGAGCCGAAGGCGCAGTCGCACGCCTACGACGCCCTGGCGGCCTGGGGACTGCCCACCAGCGACAAGGTGAAGGTGCTGTCGAGTCTGGTGGAGGTCCAGAAGTTCATCGAGCACGCAGGCGAGCACCGACACGACATCGTCGACTACGACATCGACGGAGTGGTGATCAAGGTCGACGACGTCGCCCTGCAACGCCGGCTGGGGTCCACGAGCCGAGCGCCGCGTTGGGCGATTGCGTTCAAGTACCCCCCGGAAGAGGTCAACACCACGTTGCTCGACATTCGGGTGAACGTCGGACGCACCGGTCGGGCGACGCCGTACGGCGTGATGGAGCCGACTCTCGTCGCCGGTTCGACCGTGGAGAACGCAACGCTCCACAACGCTCACGAGGTCAAACGCAAAGATGTCCGGCCCGGTGACACGGTCATCCTTCGCAAGGCCGGTGACGTGATCCCCGAGATCCTCGGCCCGGTGCTGGCACTGCGCCCGAAGGGGCTCCGGCCGTGGAAGATGCCGACGAGCTGCCCGGCTTGCGACACCCCGCTTGCCCAGCAGAAGGAGGGCGACAAGGACCTGCGCTGCCCCAACCATCGCTTCTGCCCGGCCCAGGTGCGCGAACGCGCCTTTCACGTGGCCGGGCGCGGCGCCTTCGACATCGAGGGTCTGGGCTACGAGGCTGCGGCGGCGCTGCTCGACGCGAAAGTCATCGCCGACGAGGGTGAGCTGTTTGACCTTGACGAGGCCGCTCTGCTGAAGGCGCCGCTGTTCACCCGTGCCCCAAAGAAGGGCGAGGGTGGCGACCCGGTTCTGTCCGCCAACGGGCGGCGCCTGCTCGCCAACCTCGACAGGGCCAAGCAGGTGGCGCTGTGGCGAGTGCTGGTCGCACTGTCGATCCGCCACGTCGGCCCGACCGCCGCACGGGCACTGGCCCAGGAGTTCGGGTCGATGGCAGCCATCCGGGCAGCCTCAGAGCAGCAGCTGGCCGCAGCCGAGGGAGTGGGTCCGACGATCGCGGAGGCAGTGACCGAGTGGTTCGACGTCGACTGGCACCGCGCGATCGTGGATCGGTGGGAGCAGGCCGGCGTCTCGATGGCGGACGAGCGCGACGAGTCCACACCTCGCACGCTCGAGGGGCTGAGTGTCGTCGTGACCGGATCACTCGAAGACTTCAGTCGCGACTCAGCCAAGGAGGCGATCTTGATCCGCGGCGGCAAGGCTTCCGGCTCGGTATCGAAGAAGACCGACTATGTCGTGGTCGGCGACAACGCCGGCTCGAAGGCCGAGAAGGCCGAGGAGCTAGGGGTCAAGATCCTCGACGAGGCGGGGTTCGGGCTGCTCCTCGAAGGTGGTCCTGCAGCCCTCTAGATCTCCGGAGGGCGAGACATGCCTGTGCGCGAACCTGTGGGAAAGCACTACCTGGCTGTGGACGAGGAGCCGCTATCTGTGGACGACACGCAGTTCGTCTGTTGAACCGTAAGAATGTCTCCGCAATGTCTTGCGCGGACCGTCGGTCAGGGCATAGAACTTCTCCCACGCACTCCCTCCGGGGAAGGCGGGGCAACTCGGAGACGAGGGTCCACACGGCGGGGCAACCCGCCGCAGCAGCAGGGTGATGAGGCTGCTGGGGCCGGAGTCGAAGAGATGTCGATCGGAAGCATCACCGGACCGATCAATTGAAGGGCCCTTGTAGCTCATACCTACGAGGGCCCTTCGCCTATTTCTCGTGCCGACGTCGTGCCGATGTCGAGCCGATGTCGTGTCGTTGTCCGGGCCAACTGTCCGCCTGTCCGGCGTCGCTCATCCACAGGTTCGTCCATGTTCTGTGGAGACGAGCTGATGTTCTGTGGACGAATCCGCAAGAACTGTGGAGGACACGCCGTTGCCCAAGATTTCCCATAAATACTTGAGGATTCCTCTTGCGGAGCATGGTCCGGAGGGCATAGAACTTCCCTCACGTCCTCCTTCGGGAAGGCGGGATCAGCAGGAAGAAGGATCCGCACCACGGGGCAACTCGCGGCGGAGGCTGGGTGACGAAGCCTCCGGGATCTGACTGAGAGCCGGATCGGTCGGGAGCGTCACCAGTACCGGCCGCTTGAAGGGCCCTTGCAACTCATACTTGCGAGGGCCCTTCGCCTATTTCCGGGTGAGCGACATCGCGCCCACGACGGTCCCGACTGGCACGCCTACGATTGGGGCATGAGCTTTCCGGACGGGGGTGTGCGCGGCCGATGATGTACGCGCTGTTGCACTCAGTGGTGCCGCCCGTGGCGAGGGCTCTGTGGCGACCCCAGGTGCATGGCCTGGACAACGTGCCCAGCAGCGGGGGCGTGATCCTCGCCAGCAACCACTTGAGCTTCGCCGACTCGGTCGTGATCCCCGTGGTGGTGCCACGAAAGGTCGCATTCCTGGCCAAGTCCGACTACTTCACCGGCACCGGTGTCAAGGGCGCGATGTCGAAAGCGTGGTTCGAGGGGATGGGCATGCTTCCGGTCGACCGCGACGACAAGAAGGCTGCTCTGGTCAGCTTGGACACGGCGCTGAGAGTCCTGGCCCGCGGGGAGGCGTTCGGCATCTACCCCGAGGGCACCAGGTCGCGCGACGGTCGCCTGTACCGCGGCCGCACCGGAGTCGCCCACCTCGCCCTGACTGCAGGCGTACCGGTGGTGCCGGTCGGCCTGATCGGCACGGACGAGCTGCAACCGGTCGGCAGTCGATTCCCGAAGCGGGTGCCGCTGACCATCGCCTTCGGTGCCCCGATCAGGGTGGTCGGCCGGTTCGAGGGCGTACCCCTCGGCCGCGCCCGGCGCGAGGTCACCGACGAGATCATGAGCGCGATTCAAGCCCTGTCCGGCCAGGAAGCGGCCGGCGTCTACAACGACCACGCTCCCGACGCCTGAACGCCGACCCGGCTCGTGTTGACGTCAGAAACGGTCGACCCGGCTCGTGCTGACGTGGAAAAGGGTCGACCCGGCTTGTGTTGACGACGGGTCGAGGTGTCTCGGGGTGAAGTCGAGCCGGGTCGAGGTGTCTTGGGGTGAAGTCGAGCCGGGTCGAGGTGTCTCGGGGTGAAGTCGAGCCGGGTCGGCGTGCATGGGTTGACAGGACGGTATTGGATCTAGGTATGGCTCGGAGCAGGATCAGGATCGGCATCGACACCGGCGGCACCTTTACCGACGTGGTGGCCTTCGACGAGGACAGCGGCGAGCTGGTGACCACCAAGACGCCGTCCACCCCGAGCAACCCCGCCGACGGGTTCCTGGCCGGCATCGCGAAGGTGCTGGACCTGGTGGACACCGACGGCGACGCCATCACCGCCGTCAGTCACGGCACGACCGTGGCCACCAACCAGCTGCTCGAGGGCAAGGTCGGCCGACTGGGGTTCGTGACCAACACCGGCTACGAGGCGATGCTCGAGATCGCCCGGCAGTCGGTGCCGGACGGTTACGGGAACTCGTACTTCTGGGTCAAGCCCGACCGGATCGTGCCGCGTGACCTGGTCAAGGGAGTGGAGGGACGGCTCGACTTCACCGGTGCGGAGGTACAGCCCTTCGACGAGTACGGCGCCCGGCAGGTCGCCCGCTGGTTCCGCGACCAGGGGGTGGACACGCTCGGGGTCTGCTTCCTCCACTCCTATGCGAACTCCGCGCACGAGGAGCGGATGCGTGCCGTTCTAGCCGAGGAGCATCCCGCTGCAGTCGTCTCGATCAGCAGCGAGGTGTTGCGCGAGTACCGCGAGTACGAGCGCGCCATGACGACGCTGGTCGACGCGGCGGTCAAACCGCGGCTGTCGGCGTATGTCACGAACATCAAGAGCCGGCTCGCCGAGTACGGCAGCCCGCCCTTCTACGTGATGAAGAGCAACGGCGGCGTGCTGTCGGCCGACGAGGTGGTGCACCAACCGATCACGACCGTCCTCTCCGGGCCGGCGGCGGGCGCGCTTGGCGCGGCACTGATTGCGGAGGTGGCCGGTTTCCACAAAGTGCTGACCTGCGACGGGGGAGGTACGTCGACCGACGTCTCCGTGGTCATCGACGGCCAACCGACCCTCACCACCGAAGGATCGGTCGGCTCGTTCCCCAGCAAGATCCCGATGATCGACGTGGTGACGGTGGGAGCGGGCGGTGGCTCGATCGCCTGGCTCTCACCCGAGGGCACGCTCAAGGTCGGACCGCAGTCGGCGGGCGCCGATCCCGGCCCCCTCTGCTACGGAAAGGGCGGCACCGAGGTCACCATCACCGACGCCCACGTGTTCCTCGGCCGCATCCCGCCACACCTGCTCGGCGGCGAGATCCCGCTCGACGTCGAGGCCGCCGACCGGGGCATCCGCGCCCTCGCCACCCGGTTGGCACTCTCTCCCGAGGCGTGCGCTGCCGGAGTCCTGGAGATCTCGGCCTGGAACCAGGCCAACGCCCTGCGCCAGGTCACCGTCAAACGGGGCCTGGACGTTCGCGACTTCACCCTCACCACGTTCGGCGGCTCCGGATCACTGCTGCTGTGCCGACTGATGGATGTGCTCGCGATCCCCACGGTTCTGGTCCCTCCGGACCCTGGCAACGTCTCGGCCTTCGGTCTGCTGACGGTCGACGTCAAGAACGACTACGTGCAGACCCATGTGGCGCTCGCCGACAAGCTGGACGCCGCCGATGTCGGCAGCAGGTACGACGAGCTGTCCGCCAGGGCAGGCGACGCACTGAGCAAGGAGGGGTTCTCGACCGAGGAGCACCGCTTCGGGCGGACGGCCGACCTGCGCTACTTCGGGCAAGCCTTCGAGGTGCGGGTCTCCGTGCCCGAGGGTCGCGTCGACGCCACCGTCCTGCGCGCCGTGGGCGATGCCTTCCACGAGGCCCACCGCGGCCTCTACGGCTACGACTTCTCGGAGGATTCCAGCCAACAGGTCGAGTGGGTCAACCTGCGGGTCTCTGGCATCGGTCCGATCACCCGCCCCGAGATCAGCAGGGAGCCCCTCGCCGACAATCCCGCGGCAAGCCAAGAAGCGAGGCGCCGTCCGGTGTGCTTCAACGCCGAGCGGGGGTACGCCGACGCCCCTGTCTACTGGCGGCCCGACCTGCGGCCCGGCGCCACCGTCGCCGGCCCGGCGGTGATCGAGGAGTTCGGTTCAACCGTGCCCCTCCACCCGGGGTTCAGCGCCCGCATCGACGAGTTCCGCAACATCATCGTCACCCGGTCGCCGACAAGGTCGCCGTCATGAGCAGCAGAGCACCCACTCAGTTTCCCTATGGCTTCCTGACCGACGACCGGGGGGCCAGTGCCGACCCGGTGCTCGTCGAGATCGTGCAGGGCTCGCTGGCCAGCGTCGAGATGGAGGTCGAGACCGCGATCGGACGCACCAGCCGCAGCCCGATGATCCGGGACGCGCACGACTTCCGGGCCGGCATCCACGACCGGCTCCTCCGCAAGCTGACCGGCCGCTCCTACTCGGCCCTGGTGCACCCGGTGGCGCGGGACTTCCCGATCGAGGAGATGCGCGAGGGCGACGTGTTCTTCCACAACGACGTCTACCGCTCCGAGGGCGGCATCGGCCACCTGCCGGACCTGTGCGTCACGGTGCCCGTCTTCAGCGGTGGCCGCGTGGTCGCCTTCGTGCAGGCCTTCGGCCACCACGACGACATCGGCGGCGCGGTGCCGGGATCGATGCCATCCGATGCGACCAGCGTCTTCTCCGAGGGGCTGATGGTCCCCCCGATCAAGCTGTGGGACGAGGGCCGCCCCAACCGGGCCGCGTTGGCCATCATGACCCGCAACTCGCGGATGCCGGAGAGTCTGGCCGCTGACCTGGACGCCGAGTGCTCCGCCTGTCTGATGGGCGCCCGACGGCTCACCGAGCTGTTCGACCGCTACGGCGTCGAGACCGTCGAGTCCTGCTTTGACGCGATCCTCGACCGGACCACCACGACGTACCGCCGCGAGATCCTGAGCCAGATCCCGATCGGCACCTGGACCTGGGAGGACTACGCCGAGCACGACGGGGTCGATGAGCCGCAGTTGCACACCCAGCGGATCACGCTCACCCACACGGCGGTCGACGACCCCGATGGCGAGCGGCTGGTGCTCGACTTCGACGGCACCGGTCCGCAGGCCAAGGGCCCGATCAACCATTGCGGCGACTACAGCGACGGCGTCTTCCTGAAGAAGTGGCTGGCGCCGATCCTGCGCAACCTGGCCGAGACCCCGGAGCGAATGGCCGAGCTCGACGTCAACGAGGGCATCGTGCCGCTGATCGAGATGCGGTTCCCGCCGCCCGGCACCCTGCTCACGCCGGTCTTCCCGGCGCCCACCAACGCCCGCACGTTCGTGATCCTGCGGCTGCTGGGGGTGCTCGCGGGTGTCGTGGCAAAGGCGGTCGACGGTCGGATGCCGGCTGACCAGGAGACCATCCGCTACACCGGCGTGTACGGCGACGACCGCGATGGCCGGCCCTACCTGATGCGCGAGGTGCTGGGCGGCGGCTCGGGTGGCCGCTACTACGCCGACGGCGAGGACACGATCCACGTGGTGCCCGACTCCCGCAACCTGCCGTCGGAGTTCACCGAGGCCCGCTTCCCGTTCCGGGTGGAGTCGCTCGGGCTGGCGATCGACAGTGGCGGCGCCGGTCAGTTCCGCGGCGGACTCGGTTACGAGAAGCACATCCGGATGCTCGAGGACGCCCACTTCATGTCGATCGCGGATCGCTCGATCCTGGCCTGCTGGGGTGTCAGGGGCGGCCTCGCCGGCCAGCCGTTCTCGGTGTCGGTCGACGTCGGCGGACCCAACGAGCGGGAGGTCGATGCGCTGGCCGACGCCGAGCCGGTGCGCGCCGGAGAGGTGATCCGGATCCGGACCACGGGCGGGGGCGGCTGGGGCGACCCGCTCGAGCGCGACCCAGCCCTCGTCGTACGCGACGTGGTGTGGCGCAAGGTCTCACCCCTCGCTGCCGAGGAGCAGTACGGCGTCGTGCTCAGCGGCGCCCTCGAGAGCGACACCCTGGGTCACGAGGAGAACGCCACCCGCGAGCTGCGGGTCCGGCTGGCCGCGGAGCGGGGGCCCACCACCTTCTTCGACCGCGGCCCCGGCTACGCCCGGCTGTCGGGCGGCGCGACCCACGCCGACGTGGACCTGGTGCCGTGAGCGACATCGAGCTGCGGGCGGCGCGACCAGAAGAGACCGAGGACATCGCGCAGATCTGGGACAGCGGTTGGCACGACGGTCACGACGGGCACGTGCCCGACGAGCTGACTGCGGTGCGCACGCCGGAGTCGTTCCGCGCCCGGACCGCCTCGCGGATCCCGCAGACCACGGTCGCGCTCGTGGCCGACAAGCTCGCGGGCTTCGTGGTCGTGCACGACGACGAGCTGGAGCAGGTCTTCGTCGACGCAGCCCACCGCGGCAGCGGCGTGGCGCCGACACTGATGGCGGCGGGGCTACGCCAGGTGGCCCGAGCCGGGCACGCGCGGGCGTGGCTTGCGGTGGCGGCCGGAAACCTCCGGGCTCGGCGGTTCTACGAGCGCGAGGGCTGGTCGGACGAAGGCCTGTTCGACTACCCAGCGGAAGGGCCGGACGGACCGATCATGGTCCCCAACCACCGGATGTTCCGTGCCGTGCAGCGTCCAGCGCTCGTCGAGGCGCTCGGCCTCGAGCCACATCCCGAGGGCGGCTGGTTTCGCCAGACCTGGGCCTCATCCGTGGCCGTGACCCTCCCCGACGGGCGGGTGCGACCCACCGCGACCTTGATCTTCTTCTTGTTGCCTGCCGGGGAGTCGTCGGCATGGCACCGGGTCACCTCTGACGAGGTCTGGCTGGCACACTCCGGAGCGGTGACCCTCGAGCTCGGCGGCGACGACGAAACGCCGGCGACGCCCACGCAGACCGTGGTCGACCAGGCCCTGCCCCAGGTGCTGGTGCCGGCGGGGGTATGGCAGCGCACGATCGCCTCGGACACTGACGCGCTGGTGAGCTGCCTGGTCTCGCCGGGGTTCGACTTCGACGACTTCGAGCTGCTTCCTCCGGCGTGAAGTGATGGTTGCGCACGAGGGACCTAAGGTCTGGACATGAGGGTTCTGGTCGCGCTCGGAGGCAATGCGATGACGAACGCCGACGGCCGGGCCCGACCCGAGGACCAGATCGCTGCCGCCGAAGTTGCCATGGCTGCGGTGGCCGACCTGCTCGAGAAGGACGTCGAAGTCGTGCTGACCCACGGCAACGGTCCGCAGGTGGGCAACCTGCTGGTCAAGAACGAGGTGGCCGCCGCCGTGGTGCCGCCCGTGCCGTTGGACTGGTGTGGCGCGCAGACGCAGGCCACGTTGGGCTTCGTGCTCATGAACGCCCTGCAGGCCGCGCTGGGTGCGCGCAACGTCGAGCGCCGCACCGCCACGGTGGTGACTCGGACGCTGGTCTCAACCGACGACCCGGGTTTCGAGCGGCCGACCAAGCCGATCGGCCGCTACCTCGGCGCCGACGAAGCCGGTGTGCTCATGGAGCACGGCGAGACCTGGGAGGACCGAGGCGAGAAGGGCTGGCGGAGGGTGGTGGCCTCGCCCGAACCGATGGACATCATCGATGCTCCAGCGATCCTGGCCATGGTCCAGGCCGGGTTCGTGGTGATCGGGGCCGGAGGCGGAGGTATCCCGGTCGTCCTCGAGGACGGCCATCTCCGCGGCGTGGAGGCAGTGATCGACAAAGACCTCAGCGCTGCCCTGCTCGCCGAGCTGGTCGAGGCCGAGGTGCTGTTGATCGCCACCGACGTGCCCAACGTCGTGCTCAGCTTCGGTACGCCGGAGGCGGAGCCGATCGGCGAGGTCTCGGTCTCGCAGCTGCGTCGTTACGCCTCCGAAGGCCACTTCGCGAGCGGGTCGATGGGTCCGAAGGTCGATGCGGTCTGCCGGTTCGTCGAGCACGGTGGTGAGCGCGGCGTGATCACCAACCTGGACAACATCACCAATGCGTTGGACGGTGGCTCCGGCACCGTCGTCCTGCCCGACTGACTCTCTCGAAAGGAACCGCATGCCCTCCCCAGATCGACCCAGGGCCATCGAAGTCCGCAAGGTCCCGATCCACTCCGTGGCGGACGCCTCAGAGCTCGCGCGGCTGATCGACGACGGGGTGATGGACGCCGACCGTGTGATCGCCATCATCGGGAAGACCGAGGGCAACGGCGGGGTCAACGACTACACGCGGATCATCTCCGACCGCGCCTTCCGCGAGGTGCTGGTCGCCAAGGGTGCCCCGGTCGACCAGGTCAAGCAGATCCCGATCGTCTGGTCGGGCGGCACCGACGGGGTGATCAGCCCGCACGCCACGATCTTCGCCACCACCGACGCTCCGACCGCCCAGCGACGAGCCGCGGCTCACCGTCGGGTTCGCGATGAGCGAGGTGCTGCTGCCCGAGGACATCGGGCGGGTGGCGATGGTGGCCAAGGTGGCCGACGCGGTAAAGGTGGCGATGGAGCGTGCGGGCATCACCGACGTCGCTGACGTCCACTACGTCCAGACGAAGACGCCGCTGCTGACGGTGCACACGATTCGCGACGCCAAGTCGCGCGGCAAGACGGTCTGGACCGAACACACCCATGAGTCGATGGACCTCTCCAACGGCTGCACGGCGCTCGGCATCGCGGTCGCGCTCGGCGAGATCGAGATGCCGAGCGATGCAGACGTCATGCACGACCGCGTCGCTCTTCTCGGCCGTCGCGTCGTGCTCGATCAGGCGTGGAGCTCGACTGGCCCAGGTAGTGGTGGTCGGCAACGCGACCGGCGTTGGCGGCCGCTACCGCGTCGGCCACTCGGTGATGAAGGATGCGCTCGACGCTGACGGCATCTGGGATGCGATCCGCTCCGCCGGGCTCGACCTGCCCGAACGACCACACACCTCCGACCTCGACGGCCGGCTGGTCAACGTCTTCCTCAAGTGTGAGGTCTCCCAGGACGGCCAGGTCCGCGGTCGCCGCAACGCGATGCTCGACGACTCCGACGTGCACTGGCACCGCCAGATCAAGGCAGCGGTCGGCGGTGTCACCGCCGCAGTCACCGGCGACCCCGCTGTCTTCGTCTCGGTCTCCGCGGCCCACCAGGGTCCGGACGGCGGAGGCCCGGTCGCCGCCATCGTCGACCTGGGCTGATGCGGACTAGCCGGCAACGAAGGAGAACAGGCGGCGATCCGCGACGAAGGGAGCCGGGTCTGCCACCAGGCGGTGCACTCCGACGCGGAACCCTGCGTCCGCGGGTTGAGAAGGCGATCTCCTCGAAGCCGCTGTCCTCGAAGAGGTCGCGAGCGTGCTCGCTCGGGTCACCGACCAGCTCGGTCGGGTCGAGATCGACCCTCCGTCCGCGCGTCCAGATCACCACGCCTCCGGGCGCGAGCAGGCTGGGCAGGTGAGCCACGGTGGTGGCCACATCGGCATCGGTGATGTTGCCGAACACCCCACAGGCAAGCAGGACGTCGACGGGCGCGGCCTCTCGGTAGCTCTCGCAGGTGCCGGCGTCGGCTGTGTGCACCTCGATGTTCGGGAGCTCATGGCGCTCGGCGCTCGCACGAGCAGCTTCGGCCAAGGTGGGGTCCAGCTCGACGAGGGTCGCGCGCGTGGCCGGAGCCACCGCGGCGAGCACGGGCAGGGTGTCGCGGCCGTCACCGGCGCACATGCTGATCAGTAGGGCGGGCCTCGGAGCGACCTCCAGCACGGCGGCCAGCTGCTCGCGCACGACGGCAAGTCGCCTGGACAGCGAGTACCTCGGATCGTCGTAGCGCTTGTACCAGGCGTGCCAGTCACGGGCCATGCGCCTATTGCAGCACGACCCGCCGTCGGCGGATTCCGAAGCCCTGTCGGTCCGCTGTGATGAGGTGAGGACATGAGCACGAAGACCCCGCAGACGACGTACCGCCTGGTGCGGCCCGACGTCGCCGCCGCGGTCCCCCGGCTCGACGAGCAGCAGCAGCGGGTGGTCGACCACGAGGGCGGCCCACTGCTCGTGTTGGCCGGTCCCGGCACGGGAAAGACGACAACGCTGGTCGAGGCGATCGTCGACCGGGTCGAGCAGCGAGGCGCGCGGCCCGACGAGGTCCTGGCCCTCACGTTCTCCCGCAAGGCCGCCGAGCAGCTGCGCGACCGGGTGACCGCCCGGCTGGGTCGCACCATGTCGACCAGCCTGAGCTCGACGTTCCACTCCTTCGCCTACGGGTTGGTGCGCCGCTACGCGCCGACCGACCTCTACGCCGCACCGCTGCGGCTGCTGTCGGCGCCCGAGCAGGACGTCGTCCTGCAGGAGTTGCTGACCGACAACCCCGAGTCCGTCCGGTGGCCCGAGGCGCTGCGCGGCGCCGTCGGCACCCGGGGCTTCGCCCGCGAGGTCCACACGGTGCTGGCCCGGGCCCGGGAGCGGGGCCTCGACCCCGACCAGCTGATCGCGCTCGGCGAGCGGGAACAGATCACTGAGTTCGTCGCCGCCGGACACTTCCTCGGCCAGTACCTCGACGTCCTCGGTGACCTGAGCGCCATCGACTACCCCGACCTGATCGCCCGCGCCGTGATCGAGGCGCAGGTGCATCGCGACGAGCTGCGGGCCCGGTTCTCCCACGTCTTCGTCGACGAGTATCAGGACACCGACCCCAGCCAGGTGGCGCTGCTGCGGGCGATCGCCGGCGACGGCCGCAACCTCACCGTCGTCGGCGACCCGGACCAGTCCATCTACGGCTTCCGCGGAGCCGACGTGCGCGGCATCCTCGACTTCCCGGTCGAGTTTCCGCGCGCCGACGGATCCGCCGCCGAGGTGATCGCGCTCGGCACCACGCGGCGGTTCGGGTCGCGGTTGCTGCGCGCCTCCCGCTCCATCGCTGCCTCCATCGGCGTGACCGGGTCGATCCCGCGCGAGCACTACCTCGCGTTCCGCGAGCCGACGGCGGCCGACAACGAGTTTCGGACCCGGCACGGTCGAGGTGCTCACGTTCGACACGGCTCGTGCCGAGACCGAGCACGTCGCCGACCTGCTCCGCCGGGCACATCTCGAGGACGGCGTCGGCTGGTCGGAGATGGCGGTGCTGGTGCGGTCCGGGCGAGGCTCGATCCCCGGTCTACGCCGATCGCTCGCCGCCGCGGGTGTGCCGGTCGAGGTCGCTAGCGACGAGACCCCGCTGGTCCGGGAGCCTGCGGTGCTGCCGCTGCTCGGGGCGCTAGCCGTCACGCTCGATGCCGACGTCGACGACCCGGCCGACATCTCCTTCGTCGGAGCCGACCGGGCCGAGGCGCTGCTCACCTCACCGCTCGGAGGGCTCGACGCGACCGACGTCCGTGCCCTCACCCGCGCGCTGCGCGCACGCGACCCGGAGGCACCCGCCAGGGACCTCGTCCGGCGGGCGGTGCTCGACCCCGCCGTGCTCGACGGGGTCGAGGGCGAACCTGCTCGACGGGCGATGCGGTTGGCGAGACCTGTTGTCGCGCGCCCGCACCGAGCTCCGCGACGGCGCCACCGCCGAGGAGGCGTTGTGGACGCTCTGGGACGGCACCGACTGGGGGAGCCGGCTGCGCCACGCGACCCAGACCGGTGGCCAGGCCGCCCGGCTGGCCCACCGCGACCTCGACGCCATCTGTGCACTGTTCGAGGCGGCCGCCCGGGCCGAGGAGCAGAAGGGCCACACCAGCGTCCGCGAGTTCCTCGGCACCCTGCGCGCCCAGGAGATCCCGGCCGATACGCTCGCCGACCGCGGCGTCCGTGGCGACGCAGTGCGCCTGCTCACCGCGCACCGGTCCAAGGGCCTTGAGTGGCGCCTGGTCGTGGTGGCCCACGTGCAGGAGGGAGCGTGGCCGGACCTCCGTCGACGCGACACCCTGCTCCAGGCCGACCGACTGGGAGCCGACGGACTGCTCCCGCCGCTGACCCGTACGGCGATGCTCGCCGAGGAGCGTCGCCTGTTCTACGTCGCCAGCACGCGTGCCCGCGAGCGGCTGGTCGTGACGGCGGTGAGGTCCCCGGACGACGACGGTGAGCAGCCGTCGCGTTTCGTCCACGAGCTCGGACGCGACACCGAGCACCGCATCGGCAGGCCGCGGCGGCCGCTGTCGATGGCGGGGCTGGTCTCCGAGCTCCGGCGTACCCTCGCCGATCCGGAGCAGCCCGAGCCGATGCGCCGGGCCGCCGCCAAGCGCCTGCGGCTGCTCGCCGACACCGACGTCAACGGCCGACCGGTCGCCGCGAGCGCCGACCCCTCCACCTGGTGGGGACTGCGGAGCCCCAGCCGGTCCGAGCGGCCGGTCCGGCCCGACGACCAGCCGGTGACTCTTTCGGCCAGTGCCCTCGAGGGACTGCTCACCTGTCCGGCCCAGTGGTTCCTGCAGCGGGAGGCCGGCGGTGAGGTGGTCAGCTCCACCAGCCAGGGCTTCGGCAAGATCGTGCACGCAGTCGCCGAGCGGGTCCACCGCGGCGAGTTCGGCCCGGACGTCGACGTCGAGGCCGACCTGATGCCGCTGGTCGACGAGGTGTGGGGGCGCATGGAGTTCCGCACTCCCTGGTCCCGGTCGCGGGAGCGGGAGGCGGTGTACGCCGCCCTGGCCCGGTTCGTCGCGTGGCACCAACGTCCCGGGGCTCGCACGGTCGTGGCGGTCGAACCCAGGCTGAGGGTCGAGGTGACGCTCCCCGACGGCCAGACCGTGCGGCTGCACGGTTACGCCGACCGGCTCGAGCTCGACGAGGAAGGCCGGGTGGTCGTCGTCGACCTGAAGACCAGCAAGTACATGCCGGTCGACAGGGACGTCGAGAAGCACTCCCAGCTCGGCCTCTACCAGCTCGCCGTCGACCACGGCGCCGCCGACGAGCTCGTCGGACGCCCGGTGACGTCGGGTGGTGCCGAGCTGGTGCAGCTCAGGGCGGGCGACGTCCTTCCCAAGGTCCAGCACCAGTCGCGTCCGGTCGCCGACGGTCCTCGGCTCGTGCAGGAGCAGCTGATGGCCGCCGCCACGGTGCTGCGGTCCGAGGAGTTCGTCGCTCGCCCAGGCACCCATTGCCGACAGTGCGCCTTTCAGGCGATCTGCCCCGACAAGGCCGCCGGCACGGTGCTGGGATGAGCGGTGCACAGGTGACCGGCCTCGCGATCGACACCCCCGAGCAGCTGCGCGACCTGCTGGGCGTCGACTGGACCTTCAGCGAGCAGCAGTTCACCGCGATCACCGCGCCACTCGAGCCGGCGGTGGTGATCGCCGGCGCGGGGTCCGGCAAGACCGCCGTGATGGCCGCGCGCGTGGTCTGGCTGGTCGCGACCGGAAGGGTTTCGCCCGGCCAGATCCTGGGCCTCACCTTCACCACCAAGGCGACCGCCGAGCTCCAGACCAGAGTGCGCGACAGCCTGCACGCCGCCGGGCTGCTGCCCGACCGAGGGCCGCGCGCCGACGACGAGGAGGAGGTCGAGGAGCCGACCGTCGCGACCTACCACGCGTACGCCGCCTCGCTGCTCACCGAGCACGGCCTGCGGATCGGCCACGAGCCCGACACCCGGCTGATCGCCGACGCCAGCCGCTACCAGCTCGCCGCCCGCGCCGTGCAGCGGCACACCCGCGCGGTCGAGCAGCTCAGCGACCATCCGCCCACCGTCGTACAGAACCTCCTCGCGCTCGACGGCCAGCTCACCGAGCACCTCGTCACGCCCGACACGGTGCGCGCCCACGACGCCGCCGAGCGCCCGCTGTTCGAGGCGGGCCTGGCGGACGAGAGCCGCAAGACCTACCGCGAGCGCAACGAGAAGGCGATCTCGGCCATCGACCGCCGGGCCGAGCTGCTCGACCTGGTCGAGGGCTACCGCGAGCTCAAGCGCCATCTCGGTCTGATGGACTTCTCCGACCAGATCGCGCTGGCCGCGCGGCTGGCCTCCGAGTGCCCGGAGGTCGGTGCCGCCGAGCGGGACAAGTTCCGCGTGGTGCTCCTCGACGAGTACCAGGACACCTCCGTGGCCCAGGCGCTGATGCTGAGCCGGCTCTTCTCGGGACCGACGCCCGATGTCGGCCTCGGCCACCCCGTGACCGCCGTCGGCGACCCCAACCAGGCGATCTACGGGTGGCGCGGCGCCTCGGTCTCCAACATCCTCGAGTTCGCGAGCGACTTCCCGCCTGCGTCGGGTGCGGGGACGACGTACCCGCTCACGGTCAACCGGCGTTCCGACGCGCGCATCCTCGCCACCGCCAACCACCTGGCCGCCGATCTCTACGCCAGCCGGGCCGACCTGCTTCCGCTGGAGCCCAAGCCCGGCGCCGAGGACGGCACCGTCGTGGCCGTCGTCCACGAGACCTACGACGACGAGCTCGAGATGGCTGGCCGACCAGGTGCTGGCCACCCATGCCGACCGTCGCCTCGCGCACCGAGGAGCCCTGCTGGCGCGAGATCGGCGTGCTCACCCGCGACAACTCCCACGCCGCGGCGGTCTTCGACGCGCTGAGCGACCGGGAGATCCCGGTCGAGATCGTCGGTCTCAAGGGCCTGCTCCGGCTGCCGGAGGTCTCGGAGGTGGTCGCGACGCTCAACCTGGTCCAGGACGTCACGGCCAACGCCGCGCTGCTCACCCTGCTGGCCGGCCCGCGCTGGGCGATCGGTCCGCGCGACCTCGCGCTGCTCGGGCGGCGCGCTCGCGACCTCGCCGGGGGCCAGGGCGGGGGAGCGACGTACGACGACGTGTACGCCCAGCTGCTCGCAGCCGTCGAGGGGGCCGATCCCACCGAGATCTCGTCGTTGTGCGACGCCCTCGACGATCCCGGCGACCTCGACTACTCCAGCCGAGGCCCGCGACCGGTTCGCCCTGCTCGCAGCGGAGCTGCGCCGCCTCCGAGGGGCCATCGGAGAGCCGATCCTCGACCTGGTTCGTCGGATCATCGACACCACCGGCATCGACGTCGAGCTGGCGTCGTCGGTCAGCCCGGCCGCCGCGGCCCGGCGCGAGAACCTCGACCTGTTCGTCCAGGCCGTCTCGGAGTTCCAGGCGGTCGACGGACAGGTCACGCTCGCCGCGCTCCTGGCCTGGCTCGAGGCCGAGGACGAGTTCGGCCAGGGTCTCGACGTCGCTACCCCGTCCGAGGCCGACTCGGTCAAGCTGCTCACCGTGCACCGGGCCAAGGGCCTGGAGTGGGACGCGGTCTTCCTGGTCGGGGTGACCGAGACCAAGTTCCCCACCAACCGGGGCCGCTCCAGCTGGCTGACCGTGCCCGTCGGTGATGCCGACCGCGTTGCGCGGAGACGCCCGCGACCTGCCCGCGCTGGCGGGTCACACCCCCGAGGACATCATCGCGTTCGCGAAGGCGGCCAAGGAGCACGAGGCCCTGGAGGAGCTGCGGCTCGGCTACGTCGCGTGGACCCGCGCCCGGCACCTGCTCGCCGTCTCGGCGTGGTGCTGGGCACCCCACCTCAAGGGAGGGCAGGGCCCGTCGGCGTACCTCGTCCGGACTCGCGAGGCCATGGCCGCCTGGGCCGGTGTGCCCGAGGCGTGGCGCGAGTGCGTGGCGAAGGGCGAGACCAATCCCTACGCCGACCGCTCGCCCGACCTGCCCTGGCCGATCTCGCACCACACGGCCGAGGTGGAGCGGCGACTCGAGGCGGCGGCCAGGGTGCGGGCGGTCGACGTCGCCGAAGCCGACGGCATCGAGGACGTGCTCCAGCTCGACCGCGTCCAGCAGTGGGACGACGAGATCCAGCGACTGCTCGAGGAGGCCGTCCGCGATCGTTCACCCGACATCGAGGTGGCGTTGCCGCCGAGCCTGTCGGCCACGTCGCTGGCCAGGCTGCGCGACGACGCTGACGACCTTCGCCCGCGACCTGGCCCGACCGATGCCGCGACCGCCGTCGACCGCGGCCCGGTTCGGCACCCGGTTCCACGCCTGGGTCGAAGCCAGGTTCGGCCAGCAGGTCCTGCTCGATCCCGACGAGCTGCCGGGCCGGGGCGATGCCGACATCGACGACGAGTCCGACCTCCGTGAGCTGATCAAGGTATTCGAGGAGGGGCCGTTCGGCGAGCGCGTGCCGCACGCCGTCGAGCCGCCGTTCGCGCTGGTGCTCGGCGGGCAGGTGGTCCGCGGTCGGATCGATGCGGTCTACCAGGATGGCGACGGCTTCCTGCTGGTCGACTGGAAGACCAACCGGGTCCAGGACGCCGACCCGCTCCAGCTCGGCATCTACCGCGTCGCCTGGGCCGAGCTGCACGGGATCCCGCTCGAGCGGGTGCGGGCGGCGTTCTACTACGTGCGCACCGGTGAGGTGGTCGTGCCCGACGACCTGCCGGACCGGTCCCGGCTGGAGGAGCTGGTGGCCGGACCATGATGGCTCTTTATACTTTCCGGCAGGTATCACGATGTAGCAGGGCCCGGCGGGAGGCGAGCGGGTGAGCGACGCCCCCGACCCGTACACGCCCGGCCAGGTGCCCCGAGTGCTGGCTGGCCGCGCGGCCGAGCTCGGCCGGATCCGCGACCAGATCAGCAGGGTCGCCACGTTCGGCGAGCTCGGCGGCCCGCTGCTGGTCTTCCATGCGCCCGCGTGGGATCGGGAAGACCTCCCTGCTTCGCACCGCACAGCGACAGGCCGTCGAGCTCGGCTTCCTCTCGGTGTGGGTCGCCTGCTCGCGGGACCGCCCGTTCCTGCCCGAGCTGGTGCACGCAACGCGCACGAGCGCTGGAGCGCGCCGGACTACCCAGCGGCACCTCGGACGGGAAGCGCTGGCGGACCCGGCTCGACAAGATCTCCCTCGAGCTCGGCGTGCCGGGGCTGAAGATCGGCGGCGACGTCGTGACCCGGCCCGCGCCGTCCGACGGGCGCTCGACGGCGGACACCGCGCCGATCGGAGCGCTCGAGGACCTGCTGCACGGCGCGGCCACGCTCGCGCGCGGCCAGCACGGCGCCGGCCTGATCGTGTTCCTCGACGAGCTGCACACGGCCTCTGCCGACGATCTCTCGATCCTGCTCAACACCGTCCAGAACCTCGACGGCGAACGCGAGGACAACCCGCTCGCCGTGGTCACCGCCGGCCTGCCGGTCACGCCGGAGGCGATCACCCGGGCCGCGACGTTCGGCGAGCGCAGCTCGTTCGTGCCTCTCGACGTCCTCAGCGACGCCGACGCCCGCTCGCTGCTCACCGTGCCGGCCGAGGCGCTCGAGGTCACCTGGTCCGCCGAGGCGCTCGACCTGCTCGCGACCGAGTGCCGCGGCCACCCCTACCTGCTCCAGCTGATGGGCAGCGCCACCTGGCAGGCGGCCCGCCCGCAGTCCGGCGGCACGCTGACCGCCGACCACGTGCACGCCGGCATCCCGGCCGCCCGCGACCAGCTGGATGCGATGTTCCGCGCCCGCTGGTCCTCGGCCACTCCCGCTGAGCGCGCCTTCATCCGGGCGATGGCCGCGGTCGGCACCGACAACGTCACCCGCGCCGCGATCGCCGCCGAGCTCGGTCAGGACTCGCGCTCGATCAGCGTGCCGAGGGAGCGCCTGATCGAGAAGGGCGTGATCGAACCGGTAGGCCACGGCCTGGTCCGCTTCACGATGCCCGGCTTCGCCGCCTACGTCCGCGACCGAGCCCCGGACAGCTGAGGTCTGGATCCGGGACTCGTACGGGCTCGTCAGTGGGGCTGTCCTGCGCCAGGACGCACCTCGCGGTGGACAGGCTTGCCGTGTCGCGCCTACTTCGAGCGGTGGTCGGGTTGGGTTGATGCGCGCCACGCCGCGCTTTGGCCCCCGCGAGGTGGCCCTGGCTCCTGCCAGACCCCATGAGGGTGCCCGCTTCTCGCCAGCGCTGGGGTGGGGTGGAGTCGTAGGACGGTCGCCCCGCACCCCAACCACCACCACGCGTCAGCGAGAAGCTCGGACCGCAGGGGGAATGGCCGAGCCGGGTGTCTCGGGCAGCGAGGCGTGCACGCACCCGACCACATGGCGCAGGGCGCCGCGAGACGGGGAGCCTGTTCGAGCCTGCCCCGGCGCAGGTCACCCAGCGGGCCGAGCGCCCGGCCGTCAAGCGCGATCTCGACCATCCGACCGAAGGTCTGCTCGCGTTCCTGCGAAGTTGTCGCCTCACCGGTGACGATGTGGTCCGAGACGGTGCAGACGGCCAACGCCCGCCGGCCGTGCTTCGCCGCGAGTGTGTAGAGGGCATTGGCCTCCATCTCGACCGCGAGGGCGCCGTACTCGACCATCCGTGAGGTGAGCTCGGGCCGCGAGGCGTAGAAGGAGTCACTGCTGAAGAGCAACCCGACGTGCGCCTCGGGTGCCGCGGCGGCGGCATCGCGCAACAATCCGAAGTCGGCGACGGCGCAGTAGTCGAGACCCTCGAACGTGATCCGGTTCATGGAGGAGTCGGTGCAGGCGCCGCTGGCGATCACGATGTCGCGGATCGCCAGCCTCTCGGTCAGTGCACCGCAGGAGCCGACCCGGATGACTGACTCCACGGCGTACTCGGTGAACAGCTCGTTGAGGTAGATCGCCAGGGAGGGCTGGCCCATCCCGGAGCCCTGCACCGACACCCGGTGGCCACGCCAGGTGCCGGTGTAGCCGTACATGCTGCGCACCTCGCTGTAGCACTCGGCGTCATCAAGGAAGGTCTCCGCGATCCAGCGTGCCCGCAGTGGATCGCCGGGCATCAGCACCAACGGTGCAATCTGGTCGGACTCCGCGCCGATGTGGGTGCTCATGGATGTCAGCCTAGGAGCACCTAGAGTTTTGGTTCGTGACCTACCCGCACCTGGTGCTGACGGCGAACCCCCACGACCGGACCGCACTGCGGCGCATCGATGAGGGCTGGCTCGACGAGCGGTGGGCGGATCCGTCGACGCGAGTGCTCGTCGTCTCGGGCACGCGGGTGCGGCCGGTTGAGGGCAATCTGGAGTGGGTGAGCCCGGCCGAGGCTCCCGACGGCACCAGGGTGCTCCTGGGCGAGCGTGACGACAGCTACTGGTTCGCCGTGGTCACCGAGCCTGCACTGGCGAAGTCGGAGCCCGAGGCGTGGTTCCCGTTGCGTGGCTTGCTGCCGGTGCTGTCCGGTGAGTCGGCGTCCGAGGCGCCGCTGGTGTTCCACGCCCTCGGCATCGCCGAATGGCTGTGGGTGACCCGCTTCTGCTCGCGTTGCGGCGGCAGCCTCGAGCCGCGCGCGGCCGGCCATGAGCTGCGTTGCACGCAGTGCGGCACCGCGCAGTACCCGAGGACCGACCCGGCGGTGATCATGGTCGTCAGTTCCGGCGACCCAGGTTCGGAGGATGAACGCTGCCTGCTCGGTCGCCAGGCGATGTGGCCTCCCGGGCGCTTCTCAACACTTGCCGGCTTCTGCGAGCCGGGGGAGAGCCTCGAGGACGCCGTACGCCGGGAGGTGCTCGAGGAGGTCGGCGTCGTGGTCGGCAGGGTCGACTACTTCGGCAACCAGCCCTGGCCGCTGCCGGCCAGCCTCATGGTCGGCTTCATCGGTCACGCCGAGACCACCGAGCTCGTCGTCGATCAGCACGAGATCGAAGACGCGCGCTGGTTCACCCGAGCCGAGATGAAGGCCGAGGCCGAGGCCGGCACGCTGGTGCTGCCCGGTGGGATCTCGATCAGTCGCTCACTGGTGGAGCACTGGTACGGCGGCCAGCTACCGGGACAGTGGTGACGCCGTCAGGCCAACGAGGCGAGCTTCGCCTTGATCTGCGCCATCGACGGGTTCGTCTGAGCCGTGCCGTCGGTGTAGACCAACGTGGGCACCGTCTGGTTTCCGTTGTTGGCCGACTCGACGATGTCCGCGGCATCGGGCTGGGCCTCGATATCGACGATGTCGTAGCTGACGCCCTCGCGGTCGAGCTGGCTCTTCAGCCGGTGGCAGTAACCACACCACGGAGTCGTGTACATCGTGAACGAAGCGCTCACGTCGCGGCTGTCGGTGGTGTGGTGGGTGCTGCTCTCGGTGCTCGTGTCGCTGGACATCTGGGGTGTCGCCTCCGCCATCTAGGGTTTCCTTTACTCAACCACCCCGGACAAGGAGTTGTTCCCCGCATGTCCCAGCCCGCCGACGAGCTGCTGGCCGCGCTCGACCCTGAGCAGCGCCACGTCGCGGAGACGCTACGCGGGCCGGTGCGGGTGCTGGCGGGCGCTGGCACGGGCAAGACCCGGGCGATCACCCATCGGATTGCCTACGGCGTGGCTACGGGGGTCTACGCGCCGACCGAGGTGCTGGCAGTGACCTTCACCACGCGCGCAGCAGGCGAGATGCGTGGGCGGCTACGCCGACTTGGCGCGGGCAGCGTGCAGGCGCGCACCTTCCACTCCGCTGCGTTGCGTCAGCTGCGCTACTTCTGGCCGCATGTGCACGGCACCGAGCTCCCGACGCTCACGGAGTCGAAGATCGCGATGATCGCAGCTGCCGCCCGGCGTCACCGGCTCAACACCGACCAAGCCATGCTGCGCGACCTCGCCTCCGAGGTGGAGTGGGCGAAGGTCAGCAACGTGCACCCCGACGACTACGCCCGGCTCGCTGGGCAGCGCGGCCGCACGGTGGCCAATCTCGATGCTGAGTCCGTCGGCCGGGTCTTCGGCAGCTACGAGGAGGTCAAGCGAGGACAGGGCCGGATGGACATGGAGGACGTGCTGCTGCTGGCGGCGGGGATCCTCGCCGACGACGAGCGGGTCGCCGCCCAGGTGCGTCGTCAGTACAAGTGGTTCGTGGTGGACGAGTTCCAAGACGTCTCGCCGCTGCAGTCGGCCCTGCTGGACCTCTGGCTGGGCGGACGCGACGAGCTGTGTGTCGTCGGCGACCCCGCGCAGACGATCTACTCCTTCGCCGGCGCCAGCGCCAACTACCTCTCCGACTTTCCCGCCAAGTACCCGAAGACCACGTCGATCGAGCTGGTCCGCAACTACCGCTCGACACCCCAGGTGGTCGACGCTGCCAACCGCCTGCTCGCCGGCTCGACGAGTCGCGGCGTGGAGCTGAGGTCGCAGCGACCAGCAGGTCCGGACGTGGTCTACACCGAGCGGTCCGACGAGGTTGCCGAGGCGCAGGGGGTCGCGGCCCAGATCACCAGGCTGCGCGACGCCGGACGTCCGTTGAACCAGTTCGCGGTGCTGTTCCGCATCAATGCCCAGTCCGAGGCCTACGAGGAGGCTCTGACCGATCACAAGATCCCGTACGTGATCCGCGGCGCCGCACGCTTCTTCGACCGGGCCGAGGTGCGTGAGGCGGTGACCCGTCTGCGCGGCGCCGCCCGCGGCGGAGAGTCCGAAGGTGAGCTGGTCGACATCGTCCGCGCGACGCTGGCGGGGATGGGCTGGACGATCGACCCTCCGGAGTCGCGCGGGCAGACCCGCGACCGCTGGGAGTCCTGGCAGGCCCTGGTCGGCCAGGCGGAGGAGTACGCAGCCGTCCAGCCGGAGACCGCAGACCTCAACGGCTTCGTCGACGACCTCGACCGGCGGGCGTCCGAGCAGCATGCGCCGGTCGCCCAGGGAGTCACTCTTGCGACGTTCCACGCCGCGAAGGGCCTCGAGTGGGACTCCGTGTTCCTGGTCGGCCTGCAGGACGGCACCCTGCCGATCACCTACGCCGACACGCCCGAAGCGCTCGAGGAAGAGCGGCGGCTCCTCTACGTCGGCATGACTCGGGCCCGCGAGGACCTGGCCCTGTCGTGGGCGCAGGCGCGCAACCCCGGTCAGGCGGCCCGGCGCAAGCCATCTCGGTTCCTCGCACCCTTGCTCCCTGAGCAAGCCCTCATCCGGACCCCGAGGGCCGCGAGCCGGCGCGCCCGGATGTGCTCGGTGTGCGGCAAGCCGCTGACCAGCTCGGCCGAGAAGTCCAGGGGTCGGTGCGAGGGGTGCCCGGCCCCCTACGACGAGGCGCTGTTCGACCGCCTGCGCGAGTGGCGCCGGGTGCGGGCGCAGGCCGACGAGGTCGCGGCGTTCATGGTCTTCAGCAACCGCACCCTGGAGGAGGTGGCCGAACATCGGCCGCAGACGCCGGCAGCGTTGTTGGAGATCAATGGGATCGGTCCGGAGAAGCTGCAGAAGTACGGCGACGAGGTGCTCCAGATCGTCAGTTGAGCGGTGGTCTAGGCAGATCTCTCAGAAAGTTTCGGAAATACCCATAAAATGGTTTGCTCATTACATCAGCGACCCGGTAACTTTTCCGGCACGTACACATCGCGCACCACGGCCCTGACAAAGCCGGCGCCTGACGCACCGAAGGAGGTGGCACCCGTGGACAACATCAAGAACCAGACGATCCCGATGGCCCAGCAGTGGCTCAACGAGCAGATCGCTATGCCCACCTGTGGCCTGGCCTTCGGTTCGACGACCACGCCTTCCGGCGTCTCCGGCACGTCCGCCTTTGCGGCGACGGCCATTGAGCGTCAGATCGTGGCCGTTGAGGTCGTCACCAAGGGACACGTGGGTCACGCCACCAAGCTCGATCTCGCCTACGTCCCGGGGACCACCGCCTGGAGTCCGCCTCTCTGTTGAGTGTTATCAGCAGACCGGCACCTCCAGGCCGCGGAACCCACCAAGGGATCCGCGGCCTTTCTGTTTCTTCGGACAGATGCCGCGGACCTCGCCAGAAAATCCAGCACAACGCGATCAGGTCAACGACAGGAGGTGACACATGACCATCAGCGTCCTCGACCGCACCGATGGTGCTGTGCAGGAGCCCACACTGGGGCTGCTGCACGACCAAGCGGGCATGGTGGACGTCGAGCTATTGCCCTGCCGAATCAACGATCCAGAGCTGTGGTTCGCCGAATCTCCCGGCGACGTGGAGTTTGCCAAGGTGCTCTGCCAGGACTGCCCAGTCCAGCAGCTGTGCCTGACCGGCGCACTCGAACGCCGCGAGCCCTGGGGAGTTTGGGGAGGGCAGCTGTTCCTGCAGGGAGCAGTTATTCCCCGCAAGCGCCCGCGCGGCCGACCTCGGAAGAACGAGTCCGCCGCCTGAGCCCAGGCAGCAGTCCGACGTCCAGCCATCGAGAGAACACACCGACACACCATGAAGACCAACACGAATGGGAGCACCGAGATGAACAACCTCATGCATGAGGACCTAGCGCGCGCGCATATGGCCGCGCGCCTGGGAGAGGCGCATCAGTTGCGCGCGGGCAATCGTCTTGCCCGTGCCCGCCGGCTCAGCCGCAAGGCAGAGCAGGCAGCGCAGCAGGCTCGCCTCGCCCTCGCCCGCGCTCTGTAAGAGAGGTCGGAGGTTCGCCTCCACGCCCTGATCGCGGGTGACACCACGAAGCCGGGTACGACGCAGACTCACGTCGCGTCGTACCCGGCTTCCTTGCGTCTTGCGGCACCCTGGTGGGGTGACCACGTGCGACTTCTGCGGACGGCAGGAGACCGACGACGCGCTGGCGCTCACCTGGACCACCTCGGTAGAGAACGGCCGGCGGCGCCACTACTGCGATGCCTGCTCACGCGATCACCTGCGCGCGATGGAGGGCAAGCTCGACAGCCAGTGGTGGTGACTCGGCTAGTAGGCCGCCATGGCATCCCAGGCACAGCCGCAGTGCGGATGCCGAGTCCACTCGACACGACGAGGCGGATCGAGCGGCCCGATCTCATAGCTCGTCGACCAGGTCGACGGTTGGTCGCCCTCCGCGAACCGCACCAGGTCGCGCACGGCCCAGGCAAGGGCGAGCGTCCACAACAGCGCGTCGCGAGGCTCGGACGCACCGCCCGCCACCGCTTGCGAGACCTGCTCCACCACGAGTTGGCGCCGTGGGTCGGGCTCGGCGCGGTGGGCGTCGACACAGCGCATGCACGCAGTCCGACCGGGTGAGACGAACGGCCCGAGCTCCAGGATCCCTGCCCGCGAGGCCACCATCAGGTGGGGGGCTCCCTCGCGTACGAGCTCGTCTATCGGCGCGCGGGTCGGCTCACCCTCACTCAGCACCAGGAAGGCGGTGGGCGGCTCCGCACGCAGGGGCGCCCGGACCCCGGCGGCGATCAACGCATCGGCGGCTTGGCGGGCCAAGGGATCGCAGCCGTTCACTTCGACGGACGCGGCTTGTCGAGTCCTAGCGCGCCGCGGGGCCGCGGCGCCGAACTGGGCCGCCAGTGCACCGGATCCGTCGGAGTCCACGACCAGGTCGGCCGCGAGCAGGTCGATCAGACAGGCAAGCGCATCCGTCGACAGCTCTTCCTGCGGTCGCGCCACCCGCAAGGCGGCGAGCATCCTACGTACGCCGTCGGTGTCGGGTGCGAGCACGCGGGCAGGTGGGTCGACGCCGATCTGCAGCGTCGTGGCGTCGCGTCGGACGACGTGGAGCCCCGGCCGCAGCCGTGGGCGCGGAGGTAGGTCCGGCAGCTCCATCTCCGCAGGATCACACGAGCGACCGATCGCTCGCTGGGCTCATCCACAGCCGGGTAGCCACGCGGAGAGCGAATGCAAACGGCGGTACCACCCCGAGGGGTGGTACCGCCGCAAAGCTCTCGTCGGCGAGCTAGCTGAACGCTGGGCTCAGGCCTTGCCGAGAATTCGGTTGAGCTTCGTGCCGCAGACGGGGCAGATGGCCTTCGCCATCCGCGTGTTCTTGTCGTTGACGTGAACCTCGCCCTCAGCCTCGCGCTTTTCCTTGCACTTCACGCAGTAGAACTCGCCGCTCCAGGTTTCCGCCATGACGGCCTCCTTGCTTTGTCACTCTCGGTCGTCGCGGCGGGGATTCGGGGGAAGCCCGCCGGAGTTCTGTGTCGGTTGCCTCAGAACCATTCACGACCCTACGACACGGGGGGGCGTAGGCGTGGGAGGCACCCCAGGTCGCGCTCAGCGAGTCTTTGTGAGCAAGTAGCCAGTTTCGGGAGTCCGAGTCGTGCGCTCAGTAGGGTTCGGACATGCCTGAGCTCATCCATCTGCGCCTCGAACGCCCTTCCGACGGCGTCGCCCTGCTCGTGCTCGACAACCCGGACCAGCGCAACGCGATGTCTGAGGACATGACCGCGTCGTGGGTCACCGCCGTCGATCAGCTCGCTGCTGATCGCTCGGTGCGGGCGGTCGTCGTCACTGGGGAGGGTTCGGCCTTCTGCTCGGGTGGCGACACCAGCTGGATCGCCAGCGAGCCCGACGCCACGGTCGATCACCTCCGCGCCCGGATGCTCGGGTTCTACCGCGCCTGGCTCTCGATCCGGAGGCTGGAGGTGCCGACGATCGCCGCGATCAACGGAGCCGGCATCGGCGCCGGGCTATGCCTCGCCCTCGCGTGCGACATCAGGTACGCCGCCTCGGGGGCAAAGCTCGGCGTGCCGTTCGTGAAGCTGGGCATGCATCCAGGGATGGCCAGCACGTACCTGGTGCCCGACGTGGTCGGCGAAGCGCACGCGCGCGACCTGCTGCTGACGGGACGGATCGTCGATGCCGACGAGGCGCTGCGCCTGGGGCTGGTCTCCCGGGTCATCGGCACCGACCGGTTCCTCGACGAGGTGCTGGAGACCGCAGCCGGGATCGCCGCGACCGCTCCGATCGCGAGTCGGCTCACCAAGGTCGCGCTCGCCGACGGTGGTCACGCGGACTTCGAGGCCTGCCTGCAGTGGGAGGCGTTGGCCCAACCGGTCACCCTCGCCACCGCAGATCTGCAAGAGGGCATCAGAGCCAGCCAGGAGAAACGACCCCCGCACTTCACCGGCCGGTGACCTCAGGGCAGATGAAGCTGAGGCCCCCGTCCTGCTTCTCGACATTTGCCTTCCCCTTGCGAATGTCGATGGCGGGCCGGGGGCCTCATCTGGGGAGCACGCTAGGGACCAGCGGTCACCCAGGTCAACGAATCGCCGGGCAGCCTGTGGATAACGCTGTGGACAAACCTGTGGATATGGCGCCCGAGCCGGTGGAGGGAGTGGCGAAAAGCCTGGAATCAACTGTGGATGACGAGCCGGAGCGAGCGGTGTACTGACCGCTGACCAGCCAGAATGTGTTTCCACCGGATGTGGAGAGAAGAAAGTTGGCGCATGTCTGACCAGATGTCGTACGACGGGGGGCCGGTGGCGGCGTTGCGTCGGATCGCGTTCCTGCTCGAGCGGGCCCGCGAGGACACGTACAAGGTCAAGGCCTTCCGCGGCGCGGCCGACGTCATCCTGCCGATGTCGCACGACGAGATCGCCCAGGCCGTCGACTCGGGCACCCTGACCGCGCTCCCCGGCATCGGCGCCAGCTCGGCCGCCGTGATCGCGGACGCGGTGCAGGGCGTGTTGCCCGAACGGCTGGCCAAGGCGGAGCAGGAGCATGGTGGTCCGCTCACCAGTGGGGGAGCCGAGATCCGGTCACAGCTGCGCGGCGACCTGCACTCCCACTCGGACTGGTCCGACGGCGGGTCGCCGATCGAAGAGATGGCGATGACCGCGATCGAGCTCGGCCATGACTACCTCGTGCTGACCGACCACTCGCCACGGCTCACGATTGCTCGCGGCCTCAGCGTCGAGCGGCTCACCAAACAGCTCGGCGTCGTCGCAGCGGTCAACCAGCACCTTGCGGGCGTCGGGTTCACGCTCCTCAAGGGCATCGAGGTCGACATCCTCGACGACGGAGGCCTCGACCAGACCGACGAGATGTTGTCGCAGCTCGACCTGCGGGTGGCCAGCGTCCACTCCAAGCTGAAGATGGACAAGGCCGACATGACCAAGCGGATGATCGGGGCAATCCGCAACCCGCACACCAACGTGCTCGGCCACTGCACCGGCCGGCTGGTCACCGGAGGGCGCGGCACGCGTGGCCAGTCACAGTTCGATGCCAAGGCGGTCTTCGCGGCCTGCGCTGACCACGACGTCGCCGTCGAGATCAACTCACGGCCCGAGCGGCGCGACCCACCCACGGCGCTCCTCGAGCTGGCCCGCGACAGCGGCTGCCTGTTCAGCATCGACAGTGACGCGCACGCACCCGGCCAGCTGGATTTCCAGGTGCTGGGTTGCGAACGCGCCGAGGCTGCCGGCATCGACCCCGAGCGAATCGTCAACACCTGGGCAGAAGAGCGCTTGTTGAGCTGGGCGAACGGCTAGTTTCTGTTCATGACTCAGGACGACGTGGAGGTACGCCGCTCGAAGCGCCGCCGCCGTACGGTGTCGGCCTACCGCGACGGTGAGCGGATCGTGATCCTCATCCCGGCGTCCTTGTCACGCCGAGAGGAGGCGGAGTGGGTCGAGACGATGGTGGCTCGGATCGAGAAGGCCGAACGCAAGGCGCTGCTCTCCGACGACGACCTGCTGGAGCGTGCGCTGCGGCTCAACGACGACTACCTCGGTGGCCTGGCGAAGCCGAAGACAGTGCGCTGGGTCGCCAACCAGAACTCCCGCTGGGGCTCGTGCACTCCTAGCGACCGATCGATCCGACTCTCGGTGCGCGTGCAGGCCATGCCCACCTGGGTGGTCGACTACGTGTTGGTGCACGAGCTCGCGCACCTGCTCGAGCCCGGGCATGACGCGAAGTTCTGGGCGTGGGTCGACCAGTATCCGCAGGCGGAGAAGGCGAAGGGCTACCTGCTCGGTTGGTCAGCCTCGGCCCGGCTGGACCCGCCTTCCTCGGACGGTTGAGCGAGGGCGACAAAACCCACCAGCTCGTCGTTGGGCAGGGCATCGACCGGCCACCACGCCACGTCGAGGGACTCCTCGCTCACCCGAGGCCGGGCTCCTTCGCGCGCCACCGCTCGGAACATCACGTCCAAGTGGTGCACTCCGGCTCCCGGCGCGCAGAACGGGACCGCATGCTCGTCGAGCAGCACCGGCTCCGGACCCAGGGTCAGGTCGGTCGCAGCCAGGCCGGACTCCTCCAGCGCCTCACGCAGCGCGGCGGCGACCAGCGTCTGGTCGTGGGCCTCGGGGTGACCACCGAACTGGAACCACCGTCCCGACTTCGCGTGCAGGGTCAGCAGGACCTGGGTGCCATCGGCGCTGAAGACCAGGGTGCTGGCGGTCACGTGGTCGGGCAGGCAGGTGCGCGACATCCCGTCTGGGTGCTGCTCGAGGTGCGCGCGATAGCGCTCGCGGAGCAGCCCCTGGGCCCGGCTCGGCGGGGTCCACGCTCGCAGCACCGCGAGCGCGTCGGAGTGGAGGCTCACTCCTCGTCGGCGGGCGGTTGCTCCGCAGGACCGTCCAGAAGCTTGCGCAGCTCGGCGTCGAAGGCGACCTCGCTGAGGTCCTCGGGCGCGGCAGCGTCCTCGCGGAACCCGAGCGGGTCGTCGAGATCGGCCGACGTAGGCAGCAGGTCGGGGTGCATCCACACGCCGTCGCGGGCCTCGGTGCCCTGCCGGGTGCGCAGAGAGCCCCACAGCGTCGAGGCGTCACGCAGCCGTCGCGGTCGCAGCTCGAGCCCGACCAGTGCGGAGAACGTCTGCTCGGCCGGTCCGCCGGCCGCCCGACGCCGGCGGACCGCCTCCTGGAGCTTGGCTGCGGCCGGCATCCGCTCGACGGTGGCCTGACCCACGACCTCGTCGACCCAGCCTTCGACCAGGGCGAGGGTCACCTCGAGCCGCTGCAGGGCGGCTTCCTGGGCCGCCGACCTGGGCAGGTCGAATAGTCCGCCCTCCAGCAGCTGCTGCATCGAGTCGGGGTTGGTCGGGTCGACGCCACGCAGCTGCTCCTCGATCCGCTGCTGGAGGCTCTCGGCGTTGATCTCTACGCCGCGGGCATAGGCGGTGACCGCTCCGATCAGGTGCTCGCGCAGCCACGGCACATGTGCGAACAGCCGCTGGTGTGCCGCCTCACGGAGAGCGAGGTAGAGGATGACGTCGTCTTCGCTCACGTCGAGGCCAGCGGCGAAGACCTTGACGTTGGAGGTGACCAGGGCGGCCTTGCCGGGTGCGGCGAGGGGGAGCCCGATGTCGGAAACGGTCAGCACCTCGCCGGCCAGCGCTCCGAGACCCGAGCCGACCTGGGTGGCGAGCATGGCGCCGATCGCCTTGCCGATGATGCCCAGCAACGGGCCGGCCGTGGCTTGGGCCTCGGCAGGTAGCGCGTTGCCGATGCCCTTGACCGACTGCTCGGCGACCGGCTCGACCAGCACCTTCCAGACCTCGAGGGTGCCGACGATCCACTCTGCCCGGCTCCAGGCCGCGGTGGACGACACCCCGGATGCGAAGCCGGTGGCGTCGTCGAGCCAGTGGTCGGCGAGCCGGACGGCGTCGGCAACGGCGTCACGCTCCTTCTGGGAGGAAGAGGGATCGGGCGATGCGGACACTGCTTTGCGTGCCAGGTCGGCCGCAACGTCCCAGTTCAGCGCGCCGTCGTAGGGCTGCATCAGCGACTGGAGCTGCCCGAAGATCTGGCTGATGTCCATGCCACCCATGCCCGCGCCGAGACCCCCGAGACCGCCAGCGGCACCCTTGAAGAACTGCTCGAAAGGCGTGCCCTTGAAGGGGTTTTGACCCTCGTCGGGATCGTCACCAGGTGTGTTGCTCATGGGTCAACGGTACGCCGCGGCGGCAAGGCAGCGCTGCCTAGCCAGCGTGGTGCAGCAGGGCCGGGATTGGTGGCTGCGCCGGACAACAGACCCGTAGGGTTGAGGCGTGGCCCACCCCGCCGTACGCCTGGTCGACATCCGCGAGACACCGCTCGACGTCGCGGAGGTGCTCGCCTGCCTCGAGGAGGAAGCTGACGGGGGAGTGACCCTGTTCGTGGGCAAGGTGCGTGACCACGACGCGGGCAAGGGCGTGCAGGGGCTGGACTACTCCGCGCACCCATCGGCGATGGACCGTCTCCGTGAGGTGTGTGACCGGGTCGCGGCCGGTCACGAGGTCAGCGGCGTGGCCGCCGTGCACCGCACCGGGCATCTCGAGATCGGCGACCTTGCCGTCGTGGTCGCAACGTCCGCAGCGCACCGGGGCCAGGCCTTCGCGGCCTCGCGAGACCTGATCGACACCCTGAAGTCCGAGGTGCCGATCTGGAAGCACCAGATCTTCGCCGACGGCACCGAGGAGTGGGTCGGCGCTCCCTGAGCGCGTGTCGGACGGTCGGTGGCGCTCGGCGGACCTACCCTCGCAGGGTGGAGATCCTGCTCTGGCTCGTGCCGCCCGCTGTGGTGACGTTGGTGGCGATGGTCTGGGTCGGCTGGATCGGCCGCGAGCGCCGCGGCGAGGTTGACCGAGAGCTCGCCGTACGCCGCCTGGGCGAGGCATTGAGTCGCCAGCCGCAGCGGCCTCGTTACTCGGCGAAGCCACGCGAGCGTGACCGCAGCACCGGGATCGCCGTCCGGCCGTCTCGTCGCGCCTCCTGAGCCACCGAACCGCTCGCTCGCACGCTTGGCGTTGATGAGAAGGTTGACGCCATGAGCCGCCGGATGATCGCTGCCGTGGTCGCCGCGCCACTGGTCGCTGTCTTGCTGGCCCTCGCGGCCTTCGCGCCGCTGCCCTACGTCACCTACCGACCCGGTGGCACGCTCGACGTGCTGGGCAATGCCGAGGATGGCAAGGAGATCATCCAGGTTCAGGGTCACCAGACCTACCGCGACGCCGGCCAGCTCCGGATGACGACGGTCATCGTGAGCCAGCCCAAGCAGAAGAACAGCTTGCTCGAGCTGATGGCCACCTGGCTCAACGGCGACAATGCGGTGCTGCCGTACGACGCCGTCTACCAGGAGGACGAGACGCCGGAGCAGAACGATGTCGAGGGTGCGGCCCAGATGGTGTCGTCACAGGACTCGGCCATCGCGGTCGCGCTCACCGAGCTTCGGCTACAAGTTGAAGCCGCTGGTCGAGGTGCAGGCCATCACCCCCGGCTCTCCGGCCGAGGGCCGGCTCGAGGTGCGCGACATGATCCTCGAGGTCAACGGTGCGAAGGTGGCGACGAGCGATGAGGTCAGCAAGGCGGTATCTGGCACATCGCCGGGGGAGAAGGTCGGCTTCCTGGTCCGCCGGGGAGACATCAAGCGACGCGTCTCCCTGGTCCCCGAAAGCGTCGACGGCAGTCCGCGGGTCGGGATCAGTCTTGGGCCAGGCTTCGACTTCCCGTTCGACGTCACGGTGAACATCAATCCCCGCATCAGCGGGCCCAGCGCCGGGCTGATGTTCTCGCTGGCGATCTACGACACCCTGACCCCCGGCTCCCTGACTGGCGATCAGGTCGTGGCCGGCACCGGCGAGATCGCCCCCGACGGGTCAGTGGGCCCCATCGGCGGCATCGCCCAGAAGATCGCCGGTGCCCGCGAGGAAGGCTCCCAGCTGTTCTTGGTGCCGCCGGCCAACTGCCCGGACGTCGAGGACGTCGACAACGGCGACATGAGGCTGATGCTGGCCGAGACCATGCACGATGTGGTGGAGGCACTCGGCGCCTGGGTCGAGGACCGCAACGCCGACCTGCCGAAGTGCAGCGATCTCGACAACGCCGAGGCGCAGCCGTGACCGGTCCCACCGATCCAGAGCTGTCGGCCGCGCTCGACGTCGATCCAGCCCTGGCAGCGGCCGTGCTCGAGATCGAGTCGCACATCGCCGATAACGGCTGGGACCAGCCGGCTCGTCTCTATGCCTTGGTCGACACCGCTCAGCTCGTGGAGCGTGAGCCGCAGCTGGCGGCCGCGATGGGACTGGATGCGCCGTCCGAGGAGGGGTCGCTGACTCCGATCGAGCAGGACCAGGTGAACCCCGACCAGTTGCTCGAGCACGTGCTCGAGCAGATCGTGTGGCCCGACGAGGTCACCGGCTGCGCTGCCGTGGTCGAGCGCCTCGTGCTGCCGCCGGACGCCGACGAGGCGCTCCCAGCTGACCCCGCTGAGGCCCAGGAGTTCGCTCGCGAGCATCCCGACCGGCAGGAGGTGCGCATCGTCGCCGGGGCCACTCGGCACGGCGCCACGTACTGTGCACTACGGTTGCGCGCCCACGACGACGACCAGTCGGTCGTGGGGGGTGCCGACCTGGTGCCGGGGCTGCTGGCCCTGCTCGGGGCGACTTTGACCGACGACCCGGCTGACCCATCCATTGACCAGCAGGATCCGCAGGAGGAATGGTGAGCGAGCTCTTCGACGACGACCCCCGCGAGGAGGAACCTGTCCGACCCTCGCGACGGTCGCGCGCCCTGGTGATCACCGGGGTGGTGCTGATCGTGGCGTTCTTCTCGCTCAGCACCTTCGCCTCGATCTACACCGACCGGCTCTGGTACAAGTCCGTCGACTACGGCCAGGTGTTCAGCACCCTGTTGTGGACCCGCGTTCTGCTCTTCATCGCCTTCGGACTGCTGATGGCGATCGCGGTCGGCGTCAGCATCTTCGTGGCCTACCGCTACCGGCCGCTGTTCCGACCCCAATCGCCGGAGCAGACCAACCTCGATCGTTATCGCGACGCGGTCACCCCGATCCGCACCTGGCTGCTGATCGGTGTCTCCCTGGTCATCGGCGCTTTCGCGGGCGGCTCCGGCATGGGTCAGTGGCGCAACTTCCTGCTGTGGCGCAACTCGGTCCCCTTCGACAAGAAGGACGCCTACTTCAACCGCGACATCGGCTTCTTCGTCTTCGAGCTGCCGTGGCTGCACTACCTCGTCGACTTCGTGATGGCCGCAGCAGTGGTCGCGCTGATCGCCGGAGCGGCCGTCCACTACCTCTATGGCGGACTCCGCCTCCAGGCAAGCCGCGATCGCCTCTCGGGCGCCGCGCAGGTGCAGCTGTCGGTGTTGCTCGGGGTCTTCGTGCTCGCCAAGGGCGCTGACTACTACCTGGATCGATTCGACCTGGTCGCCGACGACAACCGGCTCTTCACCGGTATGAACTACACCGCTGAGAACGCCGTGCTGCCTGCCAAGAACATCTTGCTCGTGGTCGCCGTGATCTGTGCGGTGCTGTTCTTCCTCAACATCTGGCGGCGCACCTGGCAGCTGCCCGGGGTGGGCCTCGCCTTGCTGGCCCTGTCATCGATCCTGCTCGGAATGATCTGGCCCGCGATCGTCCAGCAGTTCCAGGTCAAGCCTTCGGAGGCAGACCGCGAGGACAGCTACATCGCCACCAACATCGATGCGACCCGTGCGGCCTACGACCTCACCGACGTCGAGACCGAGGAGTACACCAGCTCGACGGTCCAGGAGGACCAGTACAACCAGGTGCTGTCTCAGCTCTCGACGGTGCCGTTGATCGACCCCCGGTTGGTCCGCGACACCTTCCAGCAGACCCAGCAGGGACGCGCCTACTACTCGGTGGCCCCTGTGCTCGATGTCGATCGCTACGACTTCGGCGGTGACGAACGCGCGCTGGTGCTCGGCGTACGAGAGCTCGACCAGGACGGGCTCAACGACGGCGACAAGAACTGGTCCAACCTGCACACGGTCTACACCCACGGCAACGGCGTGATCGCTGCCTACGCCAACCAGCGGACCGCCACCAACCAGGAGCGCTCAGCAACGACCGACACCGAGGGTGGCGGCATCACCTGGGCCGAGGGCCTGCAGCCCGGCCAGGACGCCCTGGCCACCCTTGACCCGGAGGGTTACGAAGGCCGGATCTACTTCGGTGAGCAGAGCCCCGAGTACTCAGTGGTCGGCAAGGCAAAGGCGGACTCGCAGTCGGTCGAGCTCGGACTCGCCGGCTCCGACTCCGACCGCGAAGCCACCACGACGTACGACGGTGAGGGCGGGGTGCCGGTGGGTGGCGCCTTCAACCAGCTGATGTATGCCATCAAGTTCGGTGAGCCCAACTTCCTGCTCTCGGGCCGGGTCAACGGCAACAGCGACCTGCTCTACATCCGGAATCCGCACGAACGGGTGGAGAAGGTCGCGCCGTGGCTCACCGTCGACGACGACGCCTATCCGGCGCTGGTGGACGGCAAGGTCGTCTGGATCCTGGACGGTTACACCACCACCGACCGCTACCCGAACAGTCAGCGTGAGTCGTTCGAGACGATGACCGACGACACCCTGCAGGAGGACGTGGGCCTGCAGACCCTCCCGACCGACGAGATCAACTACATGCGCAACGCGGTCAAGGCGACGGTTGATGCCTACGACGGCACGGTGACCCTGTACCAGTGGGACGAGGACGACCCGATCCTGAAGACCTGGATGGGCGCCTTCCCCGACACCGTGGTGCCGTCGTCGGAGATCGACGATGACCTGATGTCGCACCTGCGCTATCCCGAGGACCTGTTCAAGGTCCAGCGCTACCAGTTCGCGCGCTACCACGTTGAGAACGCCAGCGACTGGTACCAGGGCAACGACCGGTGGCAGGTGCCGAAGGACCCCAACTCCAACCGGGGCGATCTGCAGCCCCCATACCGTCTCTTCGCGAACCAGAGCGGCGGGACCGACAGCACCTGGGCGCTGACCTCGGTCTTCACGCCCTTCCAGCGGGAGAACCTCGCCTCTTTCATGTCGGTCGACTCCGATGCGACCTCGGAGACCTACGGTGAGATGAAGGTGCTCGAGCTCAACGACACCACCACCGACGGTCCCGGACTGATCGCCAACGAGTTCGAGCAGGACCAGGAGGTGCGGGATCGCCTGCTGGAGTTCAACGCCGGCAACACCCCACCCATCTTCGGCAACCTGCTCACGCTGCCCGTCGAGGACGGCTTCATCTACATCGAGCCGGTGTACGCCGTGCGGTCCGGCTCCAGCGGCGGGTTCCCGATCCTGCAGTTCGTGCTGGTCTCCGATGGTGACCAGGTCGGCATCGGCGGCTCGCTGACCGAGTCGCTGAAAGACATGCTCGGCATCACCAATGTTCCGACAGAGCCGACTGACCCCGACAAACCGGACGGGCCGAACGGGCCGGACGGGCCTGACCAGCCGACGGGCACCATCGACCAGCAGATTTCGCGGCTGCTCGATCAGGCTCAGGCTGCTTTCGACGCGGCCGATGAGGCACTCGCAGCTGGTGATCTCGCGCTCTACCAGGAGCGGATCGGCAACGCTGAGCGCTTCATCAGGCAGGCCATCGCTCTCGACGCGCGACGCGATCAAGCGGCGAACCCGGATGGCGGAGACCCCTCGGCAGAACCGTCCGCCGATCCGTCACCGACAGAGGGTGAGTCCGCACCCGCCGGCTGAGCCACCCGATTTGTCCGGGCTTCAATCCATGCCGTAACGTTGCATTTACCGACGCGGGGTGGAGCAGTTCGGTAGCTCGCTGGGCTCATAACCCAGAGGTCGCAGGTTCAAATCCTGCCCCCGCTACAAGTAGAGAACCGCCTCTGACCTGCAGAAATGCCGGGAGGGGGCGGTTCTCAATTTATGGGCGTGCCACCAGCGTGCCACCAGCGTGCCATCGGCTGACGCGAGTTCGCGGCTCAATGAGTACTGAAGCCCACTTCGCCCAGATTGACGTAGCCATCTGCCAAAATGCGAGCGGCGACGAGTTGTCGGGGTGGAGCATTACGTATGCCGTTGGAACGCGCAGTCGCTTTCGACAGGTGGGAGCACCAATGGGTGCGCGCCCTCCGTTGGTACGTACGCACCTTTGATGCCACCGGCCGCGAGACCGGCAAAGGATCGCTCGACGCCGCTGACTTCTCTGAGGCCTTTGTGCAAGCGGTGTGGCATCTTCGGGATTGGCTGGACAACGATCCACGGATTGCGCTGCCATCTGAAGAATTGAAGGCCTTTGCTGTCGACGATCCGGCACTGCAGCTAGTTGCGGATGTTGCAAATGGCACCAAGCACTCCTGGCTCAATGCGCGCCGGACGAACGGCGTAACCATCGGGCATGCCGCCTGGTTCGGGTCAGGCGACGTTGACGATCCCGACTCGATCGCGCGCGTGCGTATCACCGCAGCTATCGAAGCCGAAGACGGCGATGCTGACTACCGCGAACTTGTTGACATCGGGTGGGACGGCCTGGTCGCATGGCGTCGCTGGCTGGAAGCCATTGGCCTTGTTATCCCGGATGTTCCGGAACTCCCGTCGCCCTAACTGGGACCCGTTCAAGTTGCGCTCGCCTGCTGCGAGTGGCGCGTCACATCGCCGCCTTCCGGCGTCCGGATCTGCCGAAGACAGGGCGCGTCCCGCCGGTCGGGCCGCGCCGTGAGCACGAGCACGAGCAAGCAAGCGTCTCCAACACCGACCGCCGCGGATTGATTGCGGTCGTGCCGAGTTCCGGGCGTCGCTCAGCGCGGCAGAGGGTTCGGGCCGGTCGCGGTCACGAGCCGCTGGGGCACCCAGTCGTCGACATGATGGAACCCGTCCTCGAACGGGCCAGCATCGACCTCGACGGATGCTCTCAGGGAAAGACGATAGAACTTCACGTGGGTGAAGTCCTCGAACAAGATGTAGACGGGGTCGGGTGTGCTGTTGGGGCCCTGGAATTGTTGTCCCGTCAGGATGGGCTTGTGGGCTCCAACGAACGCGTCGAAAGTGTCGCCGAGCACGACGCCGAGGTGCTCCAACCCCATCTTGTAAACGCGCTGGTGCACGGGCGGGATGAGCTCGATGAGCGGGACGACCTTGCCATCGAGGACTTCGAGCGGCTCGGCGGGAACGATCAAGGAGATCGGGCGGCCGTTCCAGACGTTCTCGCGATTGGCGACCGCGTGGCGTTCGAGCAGGTTTCGCACTTGCGTGTACTGGTCCCACTCCGGCACGCGGACGGCGAGGTGGCTGAGCGGGTATGGGCTGATGTCGATGCCCCGATCGAGCAAGCGGTCGTGCTGCTGCACGGCGAACGCCCGATAGTCCCCGATGATGTCGCCGACCGGATCGGCCATCGCCGCCTCCTCTCGGCCGCCATAGTACGGCGAGTTGCGCGGCACGCATCCGGCCGCCGCTCGCGCACCGTCCGGACGTCCCGCGGTCCGCATGCGTCATTTCGCCGCGAAGCGGACGCACTCTTGCGCCGGCGAGCGGGGCGCACCTGCCCGATGGTCATAGATTTCGAAGGCGGCCCTGCGCGAGCGGACGGCCTTACGTCGACCTGTCCCTGACCCTAGAGTCCGAACATGACTCCGACTCCCGCAGAGATCGCAGACGCCTACATGTGCTGGGTGGCTGAGGGCGACCAATCAATTAAGGACCTCTGCTCGCCCGAGTTCCACGACAACGTCAGCGGGATGGGGGTCAGTGTCTTCGATGTTGTAGGCGGTTGGTTTGAAGCGAGCTTCTCTGATCGCAGGATTGAACATCATTCGACCATGACCGACGACGACCGGGTCTTGGTCTGGTTCACCATGCATGGGGTCCATATCGGGAACGCGTTCCCGCGAATGGTCAACCTCGACGTCGCTGGCGAAGACGTCGTCTGGCCGCAGGTACATATCTTGCGAGTAGAGCGAGGCAAGCTCGTCGAGCATTGGGCAGTCCGAGACGACCTCGTCATGCTCGAGAGCACCCAGCGTCGCCAGCGCGACTGAGTCAGACAAGCGACCCGACCGAACCCGGCCCCAACATCAAGGCACCTCGACCGTGGGGTGACGACGGGCTCTCTACAGGCACGTCATAACGCCGCGTCGGACGTACGGATATGCCGGCATGACCGTGCGGACCGCTGCCTGAGCGGGCATTGGTTGAGCGGACTTGCATCCGGTACCTAGGTCCACGTTTACCGTTAGTGTCATGGACGATCTGATGACGACAGAAGCCTGCACGCTGCCGACTTCCGAGCGGCCCCTACGCCTCGCGGAGTTTGATGCGCTGTTCACCACATCTGTGCGACACGTGACTCGTAGCGGGGGCGTAGTGCGGATGCACTTGGCCGGTGAGGCCGGTCTCCGTGAGCGAGTTCGCGACCTGACCGAGCGAGAGACAGCCTGCTGCTCCTTCTTCACGTTCGCGATCGAGGGCACCGACGACGACCTGGTGCTCGACGTGTCGGTACCGGACGAGCGCCGCGACATCCTCGACGCGCTCGCCGCTCGCGCCGAGGAACTGAGCGCGTGACCCTGCGCGCGGGACAGGTGGCCGAGGCTGCTGGCGTCAACCGGGAAACACTTCGGTACTACGAGCGCCGCGGCTTGCTGGCCAGGCCGGACCGTAGTCCCGGCGGCCACCGGGTCTACGACGATCGAGCAGTGGTCACACTGCGCGTAATCAAAGCCGCCCAGCGGCTGGGTTTCACTCTCGACGAAGTTGCCGAACTCCTAGCACTCGGCAAGCCCCGAGGGCGCGATGCGGGCCTTCAGACCCGTGCTGCATCCAAGCTCGAAGAGATCGAGGAACGGATGGCCGACCTGGCTCTGATCAAAGCCAACTTGCTCGCGGCCATCGACGCCGGGTGCGACGACCTGCACCGGTGCGCGACCTCGGACTGTTGCCCGATCCCGTTCGTGGACCTGGCCGATGTCCAGGTGGGGACGCGATGAGCGACTCGAAGGGATCCAAGCGGATCGACGTGGGTGGAGCTGCCGCCGCGTGCGCGGTGTGTTGCGCTCCACCAGTCCTGGCACTGGTTGGCATCGCTGGGGCGGGCACGGTGGTGACGGCGGCAACAGCAGTGTTCGCTGGACAGTTTTCGCGGTCGTCGTGGGGATCATGAGTCTCGTGGCGTTCGTCCTACGAAAGCGACGCCGTGACCGCACCTATGCCCTGAGAGGATCGGCGCATGAACCTCGCCCGCTCGCTGATCCTGTTCGTCGCGGCGGCGCTGGCTGAGATCGGCGGTGCCTGGCTGGTCTGGCAGGGCGTCCGCGAGCATCGCGGATGGATTTGGATCGGCTCGGGCATCCTCGCGCTAGGCATTTACGGTTTCGTGGCGACCCTGCAGCCGGACGCCAACTTCGGTCGTATTCTCGCCGCGTATGGCGGTGTGTTCGTCGCCGGCTCCCTGGCCTGGGGCATGGTGGTCGACGGGTTCAAGCCCGACCGATACGACGTTGTTGGCGCACTCGTCTGCTTGGTCGGAGTCGCCGTCATCATGTACGCCCCGCGCTCCGCTTAGTTCGCGTCATCATCCGCTCATCGGCAGATCCGGTCGTCCGGCTCGCGGCGGTATGACGCAGGTCGGCCGGCGCCAGGATCGTGCATGAGCGTGCGTCGAGGAGACGTCCCCGGTGGCGCCTGGGGTCCCGCTCTCGGCAAGTGCGCTTCGGGCCGCCAAACAGACTTCTAGTCGAAGGGGACGGGGACAGTTCGAGTCCAGTCAGCTGGGTCCCCAGCGGAGCCGTCGCCGGCGGCCACGTAGGCGCTGGCGGTGACTCGACCCTGATCGGCTAGGCAGCTTTGTGGGAAGCGGAGACGGATTACGTCGCGGCCGAGGCGCCAACGTGCACGAACGTCACAGTCCACCTGCGCGGCCCCGTCACCGTCGTGCCGCCACAACTCTGCTGTGATGGCCCCCTTGGCGCGTCGCACCGTGGACGCCGTGTAGCTGCCGTCGATCCCCTTGACGGTAAGGCTGGTGCCGAAGATTTGGGTGCCGCCCGCGCGCAGGTCTCGGAACCGGGACTTCACCGAGATCACCTTGGCACTGTTCACGAACGTCACGCGTGTGATGTCGAACCTGGCAGGGGCGTCGCCAGACTTGTCTTCGAACGAGACTGTGGCCGCCGCTGTCGGAGTGGGCATGGCGAGAACCATGACGGCGACGCAGACCGCGGACAGTGCTGTCAGTCGGGACATGCTCGTCATTCTCATCTGGACCCGCAACGAACACAACGGCGACCTACAACCCTCGAGGGCACCGGCTCACTCCACGTCCGCTACTCCGTCCCCACCGCCAAAAGCGCACCACCCGTCCTCACCGCCTCACCTGGCGGCGCGGCACCGACACCGCCGGCGACCCCGTCAGCCAAGACCTCGACGTCGCCGGCCATCGCGAAATCCGCATCCGCCCCTAAGGTCGCCCACACCAGCCCGACGATCGCCACCATGTCGGCCGCATGGATCAACTCGGCCTGGAGCAGCCGATGCTCAGCCACGAGTGCGTCGATCGCGACGAAGGCGAGCGTCAGGCCCAGTGCTGCGAGCAGCCCGAGGCGTACCGAGGGCAAGACATCTCGGCCCTCCTTCGCCAAAAAAGACGCCTCCAGCTCGGAGTCCTCGAACCGCAGACGAAGGCGACGCATGGCAGAAGGATAGAACCACGACCCCGCTCCCCGACCCTGTTAGAACACCTTTGAGTACCGGAAGCCAGACCATCGGGCCGAACGCGTCACTGTGCCAGCAGACGTCGCTGAGCAGCTCATCGCGTACAGGCCCCGGGAGAGTCCGTGGACCGGTCTGCTGATCCAACCGTGCTGCGCGCCACTGCTGCGATTCGAACGGTGCCCGCAGCCGGACGTTACTGTCTCACGCCCCGTCAGCTCGGCTTAAGAAGCGAGAGTCGTCTCAGAACCCGTGTCCGAGATCGACGTCGCACAACGAGCTGGACCGACGAGATGTGAAACGACGACCGGCGTCCGCTCATCGGCAGATCCGGGCGTCCGGCTCGCGGCGGTGTGACGCGAATTGAAGTGGCAGGACAAACGCGCGTCGACCCTCAGCGCGAGTTTCATTCTTCCGGTGTCTGGCTCCCGAGTCCGCCATGGAAACGCAACGTGCAGGTGGCGTGAGCTGCCGTCATCGAGAGTCTTTGAACCAGCCGTCAGCGGTGAGTTCGGAGCCGCGTTCGATCCGCGGCAGGTAGTGCTTGAAGAACAGGTCCGCGGCGAGCTCCCGTCTTGAGCGCACGCCGGTCTTTTCGAAGACGACCTTGAGGTGGTCCTGGACGGTAAACGGCGACAGGTGCAGCCGCTGGCCGATCTGGCTCGTCGAGTGGCCGAGGAGCACCAGCTCAACGACCGCGCGCTCGCGTTCGGAGAGCGAGTAGGCCGCGAGCGCCAGTGCGGTGAGGTCGTGTGGTGCCGACGACTCCATCGAGATGGCGACTCGGTTCTCGAGGGACCAAGCCGTCAGCGTGACCCAAGTGCCGGAGGCGCAGCGGGCCCGGGTCCGGACCGACGTCCCTCCCCGTTCTCCAGCCGTGGCGGCCAGCGCGACCACTGTCATCGGGACGGGCCCGTCGTGGTCGTTCAGCTCGACCAGCCAGTGCTCGGCCGCGGGCGTGACGGTCTCGATCGACCCGGCGCTGTCGAGGACCAGCAGTCCGGCGTGGTCCGGCACGCCTCCGCCGTCGACGTGACCTCGCAGCAGCACCCGCTTCATCGACTCGGCGAGGAAGGTGCTCACCTGGGCGAGCAGCGCGTTGTCGGCGGCGGTGAACGCAGGCTGGTCCGGCGTGCGCATCAGCACGAGCGCGCCCCACGGCCGTCCCTGGTGGCGGAAGACACCACGCAGCTCGTGCTCGAAACCGGACGGCTTGACCACCTCGCGGTAGCGCGCACTGAGTTGCGGAGCATGCCCGGTCGCGTCGTGGATCGACCCTGCCGGTTCCTTGCGGTGGAGCAGCTCGTTGAACGGGTTGACGTCGCCGTCGACGTACTCGATCTCGAGCAGGCGCGGCACCAGCTCGGCCCGGTAGCCGTTGTGCGCATCACCCCCGGTCGGCATCGACGTGGCCGGGTCCAGCGTGTGTCCGCACCATCCCTCAGCCGGAATGGCCGACCGGACCGCCTCGGCGACGCTACGGAAGAGGCCTGGGACGGTGGTCGCGGAATCCGCCGCATGCTCGATGCGGCCGCGCGCCCGGCGATGGGCCTCTGATGCCGTCATTGCGTCAGCCTAGGGCCACGTCGACCGCGCAGGACCCCAGAAACGTGGGGTACCCGCTCCCCGAGCGTGCGGCGAACCTCGTCGCATGACCACCACAGAGCAGTCCTCCGCAGTCGCCGGTTTCGGCGGCCAGATCCTTCACCCCAACACCACGGCGTACGACGAGGCGCGTCGCGTCTGGAACCACAACATCGACCGCTACCCGTCGGTCATCCTGCGGTGCACCAGCACCGCCGACGTCCAGGCCGCGGTCACGCACGCCCGGCAGGCCGGGCTGGTGATCGCTGTCCGCGCGGGCGGGCACAGTATGGCCGGGCTGTCGGTCTGCGACGACGGCGCGGTCATCGACCTCACCCCGATGAAGGACATCCAGGTGGACCCCGTACGCCGGACCGCGACCGTCCAGCCAGGCGTCATCTGGCGCGAGCTGGACGCAGCCACCCAGATGCATGGCCTCGCGGTCCCGGGTGGCGAGATCTCCGACACGGGTGTGGCCGGTCTGACGCTCGGCGGTGGGATCGGCTGGCTGGGTCGCAAGCACGGGCTCAGCTGCGACAACCTGCTAGCGGTCACTCTGATCACCGCGTCGGCCGAGATCGTCCGGGCCTCGAACGAGGACAACGCTGACCTGTTCTGGGGTATCCGGGGCGCCGGCGCGAACTTCGGCATCATCACTGAGCTCGAGTTCGACCTCCACCCGGTCGGGCCGACGCTGTTCGGAGGCGAGCTGATCCACCCCGGCTTCCGCGACCACGCCGCGCTCAGGTTCCTGACCGCCCAGGCATCCGAGATGCCGGATGAGGTGCGGCTCATGGCCGCGCTCGTCACCGCACCGGCCGCGCCGTTCGTTCCTCCGGAAGCACAAGGACAGCCGATCTGCGTGTTCGCGGCAGCGCATTGTGGGACGGTCGAGGACGGCCGCACGGCGCTGGAGCGTCTCCGCGCATTCGGTCCGCCGGTCCTGGATACCCTCCGCGAGCTCAGTTACGTCGAGCTGCAGCAGAGCGTCGACCCGATGATCCCGTCCGGCCGTTCGGCATACGTGAAGTCAGACTTCCTCGGTCCGCTCGACGACGAGGCACTGCAGATACTCGGTCGGCACCACGCCGAAGCCACGTCACCTCACTGCCAGATCCTTCTGCACCAGATGGGCGGCGCCTTCGCCCGCGAGCCCGCCGGCGGAACCGCGTTCCCGAACCGGGACGCCAGCTGGATGGTCACGATTGCCGCGATCTGGACCGACCCCAGCGAGACGGCCGCACCCCATGTCGAGTGGGCCAGGTCGCTGTGGCGCGAGCTCCGGCCCTGGTCGACCGGCACGTACGTCAACCACCTTGGCGACGAAGGCGCCGAGCGGGTCCGCGAGGCGTATGGCGCGTCCTACTCGCGCCTGGTCGCACTCAAGCAGCAGTGGGACCCAGAGAACGTCCTGCGGCTCAACCAGAACATCGTCCCGCCGACGACCGTCGCCGGGTGAACCACCGCTCATCCCGAGCGATTCACCCCCACCACAAGGAGAAGCTGCACAAGGTCGGAGTACATCTCGACCGGCCTATGCTTAGTCGCATGGATGACCCCCGATGTCCGAACCGTTCATCCTCAAGCGATGGAGGGGGTGAACGGTGATCGATACCCAGACGTTCTTGAACCTCGGACTGGTGATCGTCTTCGTGCTCGTCGGCGGGGTCTTTGCTGCTACCGAGATTGCCTTGGTCTCGCTTCGCGAGAGCCAGGTCAACCAGATTGAGCAGCGGGGTGACCGTGGCGCCCGCGTCGCTGCGGTGGCGCGCGACCCCAACCGATTCCTCGCCGCTGTGCAGATCGGTGTCACCGTCGCGGGCTTCTTCTCCGCCGCCTACGGTGGGTCCACTCTCGCACCGGACGTGACGCCCTACCTGGTTGATGTCGGTCTCGGAGAGGACGCGGCCGATGCGGTTGCTTTGGTGGCGATGACCCTGCTCATTGCCTACTTGTCGCTGGTGTTGGGCGAGTTGGTGCCCAAGCGCCTCGCGCTCCAACGGGCTGCCGGTCTCGCTGTGGTCACCGCGCCGGTATTGGACCGGTTCGCCACGTTGATGAGGCCGGTGATCTGGCTGTTGTCGGTCTCCACCGACGTCCTCGTCCGGCTGCTCGGCGGTGACCCGCACGCGACTAGCGAACAGGTCAGCCACGAGGAGCTGCGCGACATCGTGACCACCCACGAGGGTCTGGGCGACGATGAGCGGCGCATCCTTACCGATGTCTTCGGCGCCACCGGTAGCACCGTTAAGGAGGTAATGCGGCCCCGAGGTGAGGTCGAATTTCTTCGTCAGGACATGCCGCTGATCGAGGCGGTCGGCTGGGTGCGCGATCGTCCCTACTCCCGCCACCCCGTCATCGATGGCAGTTTCGATGAGGTGACGGGATTTCTGCACGTCCGCGACCTGCTCGATGTCGGCAACAACGATCAGCGCTCCGTCGCCGACGTCCGTCGAGACATTCTCCTGCTGCCTGGCACCAACAGAGTGTTGCCCGCCGTCTCGACTCTGAGACAAGCAGGCACCCACCTTGCGGTCGTTGTCGATGAGTATGGCGGCACCGACGGCATCGTCACCCTCGAAGACCTCGTCGAGGAGATCGTCGGCGACATTCGCGACGAGTACGACGTCGAATACCCCCAGCGCGTTGATGCATCAGGTCCTGTGGTCGTCGCAGGTGGTCTCACGATTGCGGACTTCGCCGAGGAGACCGGGGTGGAGCTGGCCGACGGTGCGTACGAGACAGTGGCGGGCTACGTGATTGCCCGTCTCGGGCGGATTCCTGAGGTCGGCGATGCCGTGCAGGTGGGCGAGGCCAGGATCGAGATAGCCCAGATGGACAACCGCCGGGTCAAACAGCTCACGGTCACCCTTGCTGAGCCGGGCGACGACAGCACCGAGCATGAGGCAGACCCGCCCTCACAGAGCCAGTCGTAGGATCCGAAAGTGCCCCGCGTCGTCGCTTTCCTCGATGGTGAGCGACCCGACTCGAGTGGGTGTGATGCGCTCGACTCCCTCTCCGCGGAGGCTGGGTGATTCGACAAGTGGTCGCTGGGCGTACGCCGTCCCGTCGCACCCATAACCCTTGCGGACCGGTCGCCACTGGGCCCATCCCGCTCGACGACCCGGGTACGTGACGATGTGCACTGGCCTACCTCCCGGTGCGGTCCCGGTGCTTGCACCCCGGCCAGCAGCATGGCCGGCGCTGTCCATTCTGCAGCTTGTCCACGGCGACGCGGATGCGGCGTTGACGGGTCGTCTCCTGCTTGGCGTCCTCGACCCAGCAAATGAACTCGTTGCGGGCCAGGGGTGTGATGTCGTGCCAGGCACTGAGCCCAGAACTGTTGCCGAGCAACGCCTGACGCAGGTCAGCGGGTAGCCGGTGCACCACCCCGCCGGGCAAGTCCCGGCTGGTGCTCGGCGCAGCCGTGGGTCGCATCGCTGGTGTCATGTGGCTCTCGCTTCGGGTGGTCCGTACGAAGGGGCGGGTTCAAGCTGTGGGGAGGTCGGCAAAGGTCTTCTTCGCCTCCCGGTACCAGCCGAGCGACTTCTTGGGATGCCGCCAGCGGCCCTTCATCTCGTCGCGCGCCGGCTGATGAGACGCATCACCGGCCTTTTCCGCATCCCGGAGGTGACGGTCATGGGCTTTGATGACGTCATCGGCGGTCTCGCCCCGGTGTGCGAGCTCGCACGGACCCCCCAGTTGGCGGCAGGTCATGGTCTTCATGTTCGGTCCCTTCCCAGCGGTTGCATAGTCGTCTACCTGATTGACGAACGGTGCGGACTGAATGTGACCACCGCCCTGAGTTAGGACCGTCGCTCTGCGGCGTCGCGCCGCGACACACAGGCGAGCAGGTCCGGCTCAGCGCGAAACGTGATGGCACTGACCAACCCGTCGTCTACAACGAAATCGAAGACCACCCTCGCCTTCCCCCGATGGAACCAGGCGGCGGCGGCCCGGTCATCGACATACACGGGCAGCGCAGCGTGCGCGCTGCCGTTGAAGAACGTCGCCACCGCGGCTCGGCCAACTATCCGCTCGGGCGTGCCGGCGAGGACAGCGGCAGCGTCGGCGGTCACGACGGCCTCCGGTGCGAGGAGATGTACCAGGCGCTTGAACTCGCCGTTGCGCGCGGCGGCCATGAACGCGTCGACGACCTCCCAGTCGGCCAGCTGGTCCTCAGGTGCCGACTCGCGCACCTTGCCACGGGCTCGTGAGGCGAGCTTGCGGGCAGCAACAGCTGTGGTGTCGAGGATGTTGGCGATAGTGGTGAACTCGAACCCGAAACTGTCGTGCAAGACGAACGCCACCCGCTCTTGCGGTGAGAGGCGATCCAACACCAACTGAAGGGCGACGCCGACAGTGTCGGCGAGGCACACCTGGTCCGCGATGTCGGGCGCGACCTGTTCGACCTCGATATCCTCCGCCGGCACCGGAGTCCGAGACCGCAGCCGATCCAGGCACAGCCGGGTGGTCACCGTCGTCAGCCACGCCGGCAGGCTTTCGATGGTGGTGTCCGTCCGTGCCAGCCGAAGCCATGCCTGCTGCACGACGTCCTCGGCTTCAGCGTGGTCGTCCAAGACGCCCGCGGCGAGCCTCATCAGACGTGGCCGCTCCGCCTCGAAGAGCTCTGTCTCACTCACATCGACCACCCTTTCATCTCGAGGCTTTTACCTGACTGACGCATGAGCCGGCGTGAGTGTGACGCGGGCGACCCCCACGTGCCCCGTCGTCGTGGCTGGCCACCTCGTCGGACTCAGCCAGGGTCGGCGCAGCCAGCTGATTGATCCGCAAGGGCGAAGCCGATCGATCTGATGGTGGCGGTGGCGACAACCCTCGGGCAGGGTGGTCTGCGTTGGCCCGGGTCACCGGCTCGGGAGAGACTCTGCGCCGAGCACTCCGACCTCGGCGTCGGGTCCTTGACGGCGCCAGCGAGCCGGAGCAGGTCGGGCAGGCCGATGTCGTGGTCCTGCACCGGGTGGTGTGCTGCTATCCGGATCACGGGCGGTTGCTGTCTGCCGCAGCTAGCCATGCCGGGCGGCTACTTCCCTTCTCACAAGCACTGCTCGAAGCTCGTCCCGGCGTGGCCAGCAGCAGTAGGCAAGCAGCATCGGCACGAGGAGCCACGGAGGTTCAGTGGCAAGGACGTCTCGAGGGGCGGGGGCTGTCGGGACCCAGGAAGGTTTGCATGAAGTAGAAGTACATGTTGGCCACCGCGCTGACGGCGTGGGCGAGGCCGACCGTGCGCAGCCACACCAGGACTTGGGCTTCCAGAAACCGATGGTCAGCACGTGAATCAGGATGCCCACCATGAACGCCGACGACCACGCGCCGCCCTGCTGTGAGAGCGGAGGGCAGCGCTGACCTAGAGGTCACGAGCATTGGCGGCGGATACAGTGAACGGGCCGCCGACTCGAAGGTCGGCGGCCCGTGGAATGGCTGCGCGGTTCAGTTCACGACGAACTCGGCGAGCATGCCGGTCTGATAGTGCGGCGGCCGCTCGTAGACCGCCAGGAGTTCCGGTCCTTCCAGGTCTGGGGTGGTGCCGGCCGGGACGAAGCACACGAGCGCGTAGCGTCCCGGCGTCAGATCCGCGCCGAGTGCCTCGCTCGTGTCGCCGGGACATGCGGTCACGCCGCCGACGTACTCGAACGGGTCCTTGTTGGTGGATTCGTGTAGGTCGAGCAGGTCCAGGACCGAGCGTTTCTCACCCTCCTGGAGACGGATGAGCGCCATCTCGTGAAACTCGTCGCCGGCGCCGACGAGGCGGAATCCGCGGGGGCCTGCCGGCAGGGTCGCGGGGACGCCGCGGTAGCCCTCGTCGTGAGCTTTGACGTCGACCATCGGGGTGCCCGGGGCGGCGGTCTCGCCTTCGAGCGCCGTCTCGTCCGGTGACGCTTCGGGTGAGCATGGATTGATCACCTCCTCCGTTGTGTCGTTGGAGGTGGAAGGACTCGCCGAACTTGCGGAGGGTGATTCGGCTCGGTTCGTGGAGTCGTCGCCGCAGGCGACGAGGACACTGAGCATGAGCAGGGCAACGGCCGTCGTGCGAAGGAAAGGGTTCATGTCACTACCGTGCTCGGCGGCGGATCGGGAATCTTCCGCCGTCGGGGTGCGCTTGGACAACCTGGCGATGGAGAGCAGGTCCATCGCTGGATGGAGGTCGCCGGGGGCCACCGATCCGTACGCTGCTCCTCATGGGCGCGACGCGGCGGGTCTGGATGCAGGATGGGGCTCTTGCGCTCGCGCTGACTGCCTGGAACCAGTGGGAGCTGACCAACGCTGAGTTCGTCGATGGCGCGGTCCTCCTGAACCACATGACCTTCGCCTCTATGACTCTGGCGGTTGCCTTCCGCCGGGAGATGCCGCTGGTGTGTGCGTCGTTGGCTGGCTCCGCATTGGCGGCGCAGACGATCTGGGGCGGCGACGTGTTCGGAGCCTCGGCGCAGTTCGTCGCGCTGCTGGTCGCGATGCATGCCGCCGGCTCCCATCCGGTGCGGTCCCGTGCGTGGGCGGGGCTGATCGTGATGATGATCGGCGTGGAGGTCTACCCCTTCGTCAGCGAAGAGCCGGTCCGGCTGGAGGACGAGGTGGGCAACATCGCCGTATTCGTGGCCGTGTGGGGCCTGGCGAGGGCCGTGCAGGTGCAGCGCGAGCGGCGAGAGGGCGTCATCCTCGACCAGGAGCGTCGGGAGCGGGAGGTGCTCGAGTTCGAAAGGGCACGGGTGGCGCGAGAGCTGCACGACATCGTGGCCCATGGCCTGGCGCTCATGGTCTTGCACGCCGGGGCGGCCCGGTCGGCCCCGGATCCGGTGAAGGCAGCCGAGTCCCTGGACGTGGTCGAGGAGTCCGGTCGACGAGCGATGACCGAGCTGCACCGGATGCTCGGCATGCTCTCGCGTCCTGATGCCGGTGGGGCCCGCGCCACGGCCGGTCTTGACGACGTCCGTGAGCTCGCCGACCAGACACGTCGGGCCGGTGTGCCCGTGTCGATAGACCTGTGCGAACCACCAGCCGGAATGGATCGGAGCATCGAGCTCTCGGCCTACCGCGTGGTGCAGGAAGCCATCACCAACGCGCTCCGTCACGGAACCGGAGAGCAGGTGGACGTGGCCGTCACGACGGAGCCCAACAGTCTCGTCGTCACCGTGCTCGACCATCGAACGCGCGCCGACCAGCCGAGGCGACGGGCTGGAGGCGTCCTGGCCGGTACAGGGCGGGGCCTCAAGGGACTCGCGGAACGTGTCGAGCTCTTCGGAGGCACCTTCTCCGCCGGCCGCACCTCGGCCGGTTGGCAGGTCCGCGCGGTCTTCCCGCTGGGGGACCCCACATGATCCGGGTCCTGCTCGCCGACGACGAGGCGTTGGTGCGCAGCGGCTTGCGCCTGGTGCTGGAGGCCGATCCCGAGATCGAGATCCTCGCCGAGGCAGGCGATGGCGTCGAGGCGGTGACCCTGGCCAGGGAGCTGTCCCCGGAGGTGGTGCTGCTGGATCTCCAGATGCCGCGCCTCGACGGTCTCGGCGCAATCCCACGCCTCCTCGCGAATGATCCGGGGATCCGGGTCCTCGTCCTGACCACCTTTGGCGACGAACGGAACATCTACCTGGCCCTCCGGGCCGGTGCAGCTGGATTCCTGCTCAAGACCTGTCGTGCAGAAGAGCTTCGCGAGGCGGTCCGCGGCGTCGCTGCCGGGCGACCAGCGGTTTCCGTCGAGGTGGTCGGGGCGTTGGTCCAGCGCTACGTCCGGTCACCTCCGAGCTCGGCCGCGCTCGAAGCCCTCGCTGAGCTGACTGAGCGTGAGCTGGACGTGATGCGTCACGCGGCCCGGGGGCTGTCGAATGCCGAGATCGGGGCCGCGATGTTCCTCGGCGAGTCGACGGTGAAGTCGCACTTGCATCACCTCATGCGGAAGCTCGAGCTGCGAGACCGCGTGCAGGCGGTGATTCTCGCCTACGAGTTGGGACTGGTGAACCCGGGCGACACGCAGTGACGCTCAAGTTGAGCGATAACGAGCGCTCAGCCCGGTCGGAGCGTTGTCGCACGTTAGCGACACGGCATGTCAGCGGCTGATGCCGCGAGCCGGCGCTGACCGCACGAGCTGACCGACGCAGGTCCGCATTGGCCCTGGGGTTGGCGGTAGGTGACGGTCGAGGGTGGGTCGACTCAGGCTGCCGAAGGCTCACCCTGCCGCGGCCAGCAGCGGTAGGCGAGCAGTATCGGCACGATGAGCCAGGGCAGGTTCAAGGGCAGGTAGGTCCCGAGGTGCGGGGGGCTGTCGGGTCCGAGGAAGGTCTGCATGAAGTAGAAGTACATGTTGACCACCGCACTGACGGCGTAGACGAGGCCGAGGGTGCTCAGCCACGGCCAGGACTTGAGCCGCCAAAGGCCGATGGTCAGCACGATGAGGAGCGGCAGCTGGACGAAGCCGTCGTAAAGGATCGTGGCCTGCAGCGCGGGTGGGATGTCGAGGTGTTGCGGCTCCTGCTCCACAGCCCAGGTGTGCAGTGACCGCAACGGTGGCCACGGGCTGTCGGACGAAACCGGCACGCCCAGCGCCTCCGGCAGGCTGAACAGGGCGCCGTAGATGATGCCGATCACGAAGAAGGGCAGGAACAGGTAGTCGAGCCGGTCTCGGGTCACACTGTCTCCTCGGTGGTGGTGGACCGCGGGTCGTCCAGTCAGGGATCACGGCATCCGCTACCCGACAATTCTGACAGTTTCTTGAATCTTGACAGTAACTGTCAAGAATGGCTGAATCAGGGCCATGACGATTCGCGTGGTGCAGTGGGCGACCGGTGGCGTGGGCAAGGCGGCGATCGAGGGGGTGCTGGCTCACCCCGACCTGGAACTGGCCGGCGTCTGGGTGCACTCGGAGGAAAAGGCCGGTAAGGATGCCGGCGAGCTCGTCGGTCTGGATCCGATCGGCGTTCGCGCCACGACGAGCGCGGACGAGATCCTCGCGCTCGATGCTGACTGCGTCGTCTACAGCCCGTTGTTGCCCAGCGAGGACGAGGTGGTGGCGCTCCTGCGGTCGGGGAAGAACGTGGTCACGCCGGTCGGGTGGGTCTATCCCGACCTCAACCACTGCAAGGCAATCCTCGATGCCTGCGCTGAGGGTGGCAGCACGTTGCACGGCACCGGCATCCACCCGGGCGGCATCACGGAGCGCTTCCCGCTGATGGTGTCGGCGCTGAGCGCACAGGTCACTCACGTGCGGGCGGAGGAGTTCAGTGACATCCGCACCTACAACGCTCCCGATGTCGTGCGCCACATCATGGGCTTCGGCGTGACGCCGGAGGAGGCGATGTCCGGTCCGATCGTCGACCTGCTCGGCGCCGGCTTCAAAGCCTCCGTTCGCATGATCGTGGCGGAGATGGGATTCGACGTCGACCCAGATCTGGAGACGGTCCAGGAGATTGCCGTCGCGACCGCACCCATCGATGCACCCGTCGGCATCATCGAGCCCGGCCAGGTCGCAGCGCGCAAGTTCCACTGGCGAGCACTGGTCGACGGGACGCCCGTGGTCACCGCGAGTGTCAACTGGTTCATGGGGGAGGAACATCTCGACCCGGGTTGGAGCTTCGGCCCCGAGGGGGAGCGGTTCGAGGTCGAGATCACCGGAGACCCCGACGTGAAGCTCACCTTCAAGGGCCTCCAGCCCGAAACCATCGAGGAAGGACTGATCCGCAATCCCGGGGTGGTGGTCACCGCCAACCACTGCGTCAGTGCCATCCCGTACGTCGTCGCTGCCGATCCCGGCATCAAGACCTACCTCGATCTTCCCTTGCTGGCCGGTCGCGCAGCCCCACAGGTCGGGCACAGGCGCGCCAGGTGATCCTCGACGATTTCCGGCTCGACGGCCGCGTCGCCATCGTCACCGGGGCCGGACAGGGAATTGGCCGCGGCATCGCCCTCGGTCTGGCAGAGGCCGGAGCCAGCGTGGTGGTCGGAGCCCGCACCACGGCCGACCTCGACGAGGTGGTCGCCCTCATCGAGAAGGCTGGAGGCAAGGCGCTCGCCGTGCAGACCGATGTGCTCGTGGATGATGACCGGCGCCGGCTCGTTGACTCTGCAGTCGACCGGTTCGGCCGACTCGACGTGCTGATCAACAACGCCGGCGGCACCGGGCCCCGATCCGCGATGACGACCTCCGAACGGTTCATCGACATGGCGATGAAGTTCAACGTCACCGCCCCGTTCCTGATGAGCCAGCTCGTCGCACAGCCGATGGTCGACTCCGCGGGGAGCGGGGCGATCGTCAACATCTCCTCGCGGTCCTCGGACATGGTGCTGAGCTCGTTCGCCGCCTACGGGGCGGGCAAGGCGGCGCTGAACATGGTGACTCGCAACCTTGCCGCCGAGTTCGCACCGCTGGTGCGCGTCAACGCGATCCTGGTCGGCGGCGTTGCGACCCAGGGCCTCGAGGTCGTGCTGACGGATGACGAGCTCCGCGCGCAGTTCGAAGCCAATACCCCGATGGGACGGCCGGGAACGCCGAAGGACATCGCCTGTGCTGCCCTCTACCTGGCCTCACCGGCATCAGCGTGGGTCACCGGTTCGCTGCTACATGTCGACGGTGGCTGCGAGCGGCCGGCCATGGATGTGCCGGTGCCTCGGCTGCGGCCGAGCCGGTGAGGCGTGACCGACCCTGCAGGCTCCTGCCATGGGTTGTCCGGCGCGGCTTCTACCGCGGCATAGGACGAGCCTGACAGCTACTTTCGTCGCCGACGTGCCGGCGGTGCGGCGATCCCGTCGGTGACCAGTTGGAGTGCCCGCTCGGTCAGAGTGTGCAACGACTCGGTCTGGTCGTTGGCGAGCCACCACTCATAGGCGTACTCGACCGCTGCGACGGCTGCACGGACGAGCACACCAGCCCGAAGGTCCGCCGACCTGACGGGTTGGTCGAGCCGGAGGGAGACGGCGTCGACGAGCTCGTCGCAGTCCTCGCGACTGAGCAGGGAAGCACGACGCAGCTCCGTCGGCGCCGAGGCCATCGCCCGACGCCACAGCTCCACTGTCTCGTCGTCGTTCACGAACTGCGAGGTGCGAGCAAGGATGGCCGCTGCGATGGACTCCGCGATTTCCTCCTCGGGTGGACGAGCACGGAAGTTGGCGACGATCTGGGCCCGGCCGCGCTGGGTGGCTCCCAGCAAGAGGTGCTCCTTGCTCGGCACGTGTCGGAAGAACGTGCTCGGTGAGATGCCGACCTCTTCCGCAATCGCTTCGGTGGTCACGTTGTCGAAACCGTCCGCAGCAAACAAGCGCAACGCCGCGTGTTGAATGTCTGCGCGGAGTGCGTTGCGTTGCCGCTCTCGCAGCGGGACGGGAGCTCTCTCCTCGGTCTGATCAGACTCCTGGCGAGTGGTGGGCATGCTTACCTCGCCGCTCGCGGTTCGAGGGGTGGAGCGGGGATCTGCACGGCGGGCACGGTGGAGCCACCGTCAACGTTCAGGATGCTGCCGGTCACCCACGATGACGCAGGGGAGGCTAGGTAGAGGGCAGCGCAGGCGATGTCCTCGGGCTTTCCGGCGCGCCCCATCGGTGTGCGGGCCAGGAGATCGTTGTGCATCTGCTCATCTTGCAGCACAGTCGCGAGCGCCTGGGTGTCGATCGCGCCGGTCCCGATGGCGTTGATGCGCACGAGGGGCGCGAACTCCGCGGCAAGGTTCTTGGTCATGTGGGTCAGGGCCGCCTTGCCGACGCCATAGGCGACGAATGAGGTGAGCACCATGTCAGCGGCGCGCGAGGAGATGTTGACGACGCTGCCGCCGCCTGCCGTGTCGACCATTGCCTGCGCAGCCATCGTGGTCAGCAGAAAGGGCGCGATCGCGTTGAAGTGGACTGCTGAGCGGAAGAAGCGTTCAGACGTCATCATTGCTGGTCGCGGGGCCGTGCCCCCGGCGTTGTTGACCAGGATGTCGAGCCGACCGAAGACGCGCAGGGTCTCAGCCACCAGGTGTTCGAGCTGGTCGGTCTCCATCACATCCGTCTGGACCGCAAGGGCCCGCCTGCCGATGTCCTCGACGCGCGTCACGACCTCGTCGAGATCAGTGGACGTGCGAGCCGCGACGACGACGTCGGCACCTGCTTCGGCGAGCGCGATCGCGATGCTCCGACCGATGCCCTGGCCCGCACCGGTGACGATCGCGACCTTGTCGGTCACCGCGAAGCTGTCGAGGATCATGCGGCTAGTGTTCTGCCGTCTGACAGTGACTGTCAAGATGAGGGCCGATGCCGATGCCAGCGCCATCGTCATCGAAGAGTTCTGAGAATAGAAGCCATCCTCGAGCGAGGTCGCCCCCCCCGCGATGGAGACATAGAACCTCAGCACAGCCGCCGCCCGGCTAGCCAACTGCGCCGGCCTACCTTGCCTCGTCTTCTCGTTCCGGCAGTCCGCAGCTCTCGACAGCATCGGCGGACTTCTTGCGTCGCGGCAAAGCCGCGAGCAGCAACAGGACCGCGAGGACGGCCACGAACGTGAGGGCCCCCAGCGCCTGGGCGTTGCCAGCCATCCACTGCTGCAACCGGCTTGCGGCGTCGACGACCGGGTCGGCTCCGGCGTTGCCGTGCAGCACCCGGAGCTCCCAGGCGCCGTACCAGGCAACGTACCCACCCGCGAGGAGCAGCAGGGCACCTCCCAGCCGGGGCAAGGAGTCACCGGTTTTGCGGATCCGGCCGATGAGACTGGTGCGGGCCAACGCGACACCGACAGCAGCGGTGCCGACGACCACACCCATACCGCCGGCGTAGACGAGGAAGAGGACCACGCCTTGGGCGGTGGATCCGGTCCGGAACGCGGTGACCACGATGGCCAGGAACGGGGCGATGGTGCAGCCCAGGGAGGCCACGGCATAGGAGGCACCGAACCCGGCCATCGACCCGAGGCTGGCCGTCAGCGGACGCCCGCCGCGGCCGCCGCGGGGCCGCAGCGCGGGCAGCCGGCGACCTGCCAACAACCACCCGCCGGCTCCGGCGATCAGGACGCCGAGCACCACGGTGAAGCCCGGCAGGTACAGCTGGACGGTCGAGGCGACGGGAGCTACGGCAAGCCCGAACAGGGCGAATACCCCGGCGAATCCGGCGGTCATCGCCGCGGTCGCCCGCAGTGCCCGCGCAACCGCCCTCGGACGGGACTGCTGGTCCTCCAGCACGAACAGCGAGAGGTACGCCGGAAGCAGGGCGAAACCGCACGGATTGAGTGCCGCCACGACGCCGGCGGCAAGGGCCAGTGCGAGGGCCCCATCGCTGAACACGTCGCCTCAGCCCACCAGCTGCTCGACCAGGGCATTCAGCTCGGCGTCGTCGAGGTAGCCCTCGGCCTTGATCTCTCCGTCCGCGCCGATCACGGTGTAGGTGCTCTGGGCAGTTACCCGGAAGTGCTTCCAGACCTCACCGTCGTCATCGACCAGATGTGTCGCGTGCGGGATGTCGGCAGCCATCTCGCGGATCGCGTCCTGGCTGTCGAGCCCACCGACCCCGACAACTGCGACCTCGCCGCCGTACTCCTTGGCCAACCGCGAGACGTTGGCGCTCTGGGCGCGGCAGGTCGGGCACCACGGCGCCCAGAACCACAGCACCGCCGGCTTCCCCTCCAGCGCGGCGCCCGCGAACGGTTCTCCGTCCAACGTGCTCCCGGTAAAGTCGTAGTCCGCGGTCTTCCCGGTGCCGGTCACCTGACCACTCGCATCCACGGCGGCTGGGCTGTTCTCGGCCCCGCAACCGGACAACACGAGCACGGTGGCAGCGAGCAGCAAGGCGATACGCATGAGGCCAGTCTCCCGCCACGCGCCAAGGCACACTGTGAGCACGGTTACCGAACGCATGCCTCGTGCGGTGCAGGCTGCGCTCATGAGAACCCGGCCGGGTCGCGTGTTGGCCTCCGCAGCGCTCCTGGTGCTGGCTGCCTGCGCCAGCCCCGACAGCGACCGGGATACGGACGGGCCAGCCAGCGCGAGTCCTCGTGAGGACGTCGCTTCCGCCCTGGACAACCCCCGCCATGCCGGATTCCCCGACGCACTGATCGACCTGGACCATCTGGTTTCTGGCGGCCCACCACCTGACGGCATCCCGCCCATCGACAACCCCAGGTTCGCGGACGCAGCAGCGGTGGACTGGCTGGACGGGCAGGAACCCGTGCTCTCCCTCACGGTGGCCGGAGAGACCCGCGCCTATCCGCTGCAGGTGATGACCTGGCACGAAATCGTCAATGACACCGTCGGTGGAGTCCCGGTGGCGGTCACCTACTGTCCGCTGTGCAACTCCGGCGTCGCGTTCCACCGTCAGGTCGGTGAGCGGCTGCTGGACTTCGGCACCTCAGGGAAGCTCTACGCCGACAACCTGGTGATGTACGACCGGCAGACCGAGTCGCTGTGGCCCCAGCTGACCGGCCAGGCCTCGGTCGGCGCGCTCACCGGAACCCAGTTGAAGGCCATCCCGATGGGAGTGGTCGGCTGGGCACAGTTTCTCGCCGCGCACCCGGACTCGCTCGTGCTCACCCGGGACACCGGCCATACCCGCGACTACGGCCGCAACCCCTACGCGGGGTACGACGACCCCGACGGAGCGCTACTCGTCGAGCCGCCCGGCCCACGCGATCCCCGGCTGCCGGTCAAGGAACGGGTGATCGGTATCCAGGCAGGGGAGGAGGCCATTGCCATCCGGCGGTCCCGCATCGCCCAGGACGGGGTAGTCAAGGTCACCGTCGGCGGCCACAACCTGGTGGTGTGGCATCGGCCGGGACAGCACTCAGCCCTCGATGCCGACGAGATCGCCGAGGGCAAGGAGATCGGGACCATCGGCGTCTTCGACCCCACGGTGGGGCGCCGGACCCTCACCTTCACCGGCGACGGGCAAGGGTTCCGGGACGACCAGACCGGTTCGACCTGGAACGTCCTCGGTGAGGCCATCGCCGGGCCACTGGAAGGCCGCCGACTCCAGCCGCACACGCACCTCGACACGTTCTGGTTCGCCTGGGTCGCCTTCGAACCCGATGCCCAGCTCCTCGACTGATACTCGGGTCCCGGCTCATCGATCCGGGGCTCTCCGACCAGCACCGGATTCTCACCCGAACGGCGGGATGCTGGGGCTCGTGTTCGACAGCCCAGGTGTGTAGCGACCGCAACCGGGGCAAGCGCTGTCCGCCGAAACCGGCTGGCCCAGCCTCCGGCAGGCCGAACAGCGCGCCGTAGATGATGCCGATCGTGACGAAAGGCAGAAACAGGTAGGAGATGAAGCGCAGCCCGATCTGTCGGCCACCGCCAGCCCAGTAAGGTCAAACCCTGGGTTGAAAGTTCGCGTCGATCGCACGCTCAGCAGCAACAGGTCTCCGGTTTCCCGACAACACTTTGGAGCGATGCATGGCGCTTGCGCCGACTCAACGGGTGCCCTGGCACGGGCGACACCTCGCCGTTCGGCGCGCCGGCGCCGGCCCGACGGTCGTCCTGGTCCACGGCATGGCTGGATCGCTCACCACCTGGGACCCGGTGTTCGCCGAGCTCTCCGAGACCTGCGACGTCATCGCCATTGACCTGCCCGGTCACGGAGAATCCTCGCGGCTACGAGGGGACTACTCGCTCGGGTCGTTGGCGTCGTCGGTCCGCGACCTCCTCGACACACTGGAGGTCAAGACGGCCACCATCGTCGGGCACTCCCTTGGCGGCGGCATCGCCCTGCAATTCATGTACCAGTTCCCCGAGCGCTGCGAGAGACTGGTCCTCGTCAGCAGCGGCGGACTCGGGCGTGAGGTCACACCGATGCTGCGAGCGCTCACGGTGCCCGGAGCCGGGGCGGCCCTCGCCGGTGCGGCGCGAGTCCAGCACTATCGCTACGTCGCGGCTGCCGGGCGGCTGGCACGCCCGCTGGCCAGCAGGATCTGGAACGACCTGCCTTACATGCTCCGACAGATGGCGACTCTCGACGACCCCGAGACCCGGCGGGCCTTTCTGGCGACGATCAACGCGGTCATCGACGTCGGCGGTCAGGGAATCAATGCCAGCGACCGCCTCCACCTCGCGGCCGGGCTGCCCACCCTGATCGTGTGGGGCGAGGACGACAGGATGATCCCGAGCGCGCACGGTGCCGCGGCTGCCGATCTCGTCCCTGACTGCCGGTTCGAGCTCGTTCCGGGTGCGGGGCACTATCCTCACGAGGACGACCCCGAGTTGTTCGCGAGTCTTCTCGCTGACTTCGTCGCCAGCACCCAGCCTCGACCATGACCGCCTGTCTGACGCCTCCGCAGCCGACGTAGCCGCCAGATCAGTCGTCGTCGACGACGGCCTTGACCTCGGCGTGCGGGACCCGATGCGGCCGGGAGGCATCGGCCGTTGCCCCGTCTTCGCTCCGGCCATTGACCGAGCTCGATCGCTTCTCGGCTGTGATGCACCTTCCGGGGTCGAACTTCCGCACCTTCGGCACCCGCGCGGGCCACAAGCCATCGGGTCTCGTGCAGTCTGCGCGGATCCTGGTAGGAGCCCGCGGTTGCCCGCGTCGGCGCAATCACTCCTCGGGCTGGTCAGCTTGTCAGGGGAGTCGGGTGATCCGGTCCCGCGGTCCGGGCGAGACCGGGCTGCTGTCGCCGAAGTAAGCGACGAGTGCGTCAAGATCTACCTCGCCGCCGAGACGATCAGTGCCCTGCCGAAGTACTGAGAAGTTGTCGCCGCCGTCGGCGATGAAGCTGTTGACGGTGACGCGATAGCTCGAACCCGGGTCCACCACCACGCCGTCAATCGAGATCGAGGCAGGGTCGACGCGGTCTCCGAGCGGTGCGCTGGCCGACCACATGTAGCTGAAGCCCTGGGAAACTTGGAGAATGCGCGGGGACGGTTGACCCGCCCACTGTTGCTCCAGCAAGTCGTGGATCTGGCCGCCGGTCAGGGTCATCGTCACCAGGCTGTTGCCGAACGGCTGTACGGAGAACGCCTCGCCATAGGTCACCTCGCCGGCGGCCTCCGATCCCGAGGGGCTGTACGTCACGTCGGCACGGATGCCGCCTGGGTTCATGAACGCCACGACCGCGTCTCCAAAGCTGGGCTCCTCGGTGGCGTGCAGCTGGGCGTCTGCGATGACGTCACCGAGCGCAGACTCCCCTGCCGCGTTCGCAGTCCGCGAGATGCTGCTGCTGACGGTGCCGACCACGCGGTTGGCGAGCGGGGCGGAGAGCGCGTCGTAGCGGTCGATCAACGCGCTGAGGGAAGGATCGGGAGTCACGGACTGGAGGTTGGGCAGGTTGGCGACGGAGGTGACGGTGAGCTCCTTCGTCGCGCGGTTGAGCTCGACGTCGATCTGGGTGAAGAGCCGACCGGCGTTGTCGGCCATCGTCACCCACTTGCCGTCGAGCTCGCAGATGAACTCGTCATTGGTGTGGCCAGCGACCACGAGGTCGACCGCATCGTCGAGCTGGGGCACGATGTCCGCAATGGGACCGGTCAGGCCGCTGCCGCAGTCGTTCTGGCCACCGTCGGAGAGACCGCCCTCGTGCAGCAGCACGACGATCGCCTCGACGTTGCGCTGCTGCAGCTCGGGCACGAGCGCGTTGACGGTCTCGACCTCGTCCCGGAACGTCAGACCCGCGACTCCAGACGGCGTCACGATGGAGGGGGTGCCCTCCAGGGTCATGCCGATGAAGGCAACGCGGACGCCCTGGTAGTTGCGGATGCTGTAGGGCGCGAACAGCGTCTCGCCGGTCTCCTCGACCTCGACGTTGGCAGCGAGGAACTCGAAGTCCGCGCCGGCGAAGCCGTCCCCGTCGAGGTCGCCGTCGACCGGGTGGCTGCCGCCGTTCTGCATCCGTAGCAGCTCTGCGGCTCCCTCGTCGAACTCGTGGTTACCGACCGCGTTGAGGTCGAGCCCCATGAGGTTCATGGCCTCAATGGTCGGCTCGTCGTGGAAGAGGGCGGAGATCAGAGGCGAGGCGCCGATCAGGTCGCCGGCAGAGACGAAAACGGCATTCTCGGCACCGGCCTCCGCGGCAGCGATGTTGGCTGCAAGGTAGTCCGCGCGTCCGGTACCCCCGAACGCGCTAGACGACGTGGCGATATGGCCATGGAAGTCGTTGATCGCAAGGATCCGCAGCGCCACCGTCCTCGACCGCTCGGCGCCGTTGCCCTTCTCGGCGCCCGCAGGCAGCGCGGTCGCCAGCGCTGCGCAGATGATGACGGCCAAACAAAAGACGAACTGTCGACTGCGTCCGCGTCCTTGGACCTGCATGATGGTCACCCCCGAATGGACTTTTCCTCGGTTCCGGACGCTAGCGCAGGAGGCGGCCACCCCGCCAGCGGCATCTCACTGATGGCCGCTGATCGATGGGTATCCAGCAAGAGTGAGAACGAGTCAAGTCACCGACTCCATGACGACCCAACAGGCTTCGCTACTGCGAGGCCGGCGCTCCAGCGGTCAGATTGCGATCGGCGACCTGAAGAAGATCAGCGGATCTGGAAGTTGGCCATCATGCCCATGTCTTCGTGCTCGAGGTTGTGACAGTGCAGGACGTACATCCCCCGGTAGCTGTCGAAGCGAGCGATGACGCGAGCGGTGTCGTTGGCGCTGAGGCTGACGACGTCCTTCCATGCCGGTGGTCCGCTGTCCCCGAGGATCTGGAAGTGCACGTTGTGCACGTGGATCGGATGGGCGAGATCTGAGGCGAACTCCCAGATCTCGATATCCCCCTGCTTGGGGTCGGCCGCCACATGATCGGGATCGAAGATTGCGTGCCCGACGTGAAACTCGGTGCCGCCCCTGACGGGCACTCGTGAGAACGTGAAGCGGCGAGTGCGGACCGCCTGATTGGTCGAGAGCACGGGCACTTCGGACAATTGAGGTGGTGGCACCCAGCTCGGGCGGTCGTCCGGACCGACTACCCGGAACTGCACAAGGTCGGCCGTTCGATCTGATCCAGCCGCGTTGGTGAGGATGACGACGTCTCCGACGGCGTACTGGGAGAAGTCGACCACCACATCGACCCGCTCCGCAGGCGCGAGGAGGAGGCTGCGGACCTCCATGGGCGTTGCCATCAGGCCGCCGTCGGTGCCGATCTGCACGAACGGTTCGCCAGCACCCGGGAGCGGGGAGACGGTGAGCCGGTAGTGCCGAGCGTTGCTCGCGTTGACGATGCGCAGAGCGGTAGCTGCCCTGCTTCACCTCGTGGTACGGCGCCCAGGTGCCGTTGACCAGCACGGTGTCGCCGAGCACGCCGTTGCTGAAGTCGTCGATCACACCGTGGGGTGCCACCAGATCAGGATCGCGCGAGGGATACAGCAGCTCGCCCGACGGACCGAACGATCGGTCGCAGACGAGGAGCGGGAGCTCTCGGTCACCGCTGGGCAGGCCCAGTGCCGCCTCCTCCTCGTCGCGGTGAAGGTGCATTCCGACCAGGCCCAGCCACACCTGCGGGCCGCTGAAGTCCATGCGGTGGTCGTGGTACCAGAGCGTCGCGGCCCGCTGGTCGAGCGGGTAGTCGTAGGTGAACTCGCCCTCGTGAACGGTCCGGACCATGTGCAGGTGGTGGTCCCACCCCGCCGCTGGCAGCACGTAGTCGAGCGGGTAGCCGTCCGACGGCGACGGCGTCAGCGCGCCGTGCAGGTGGCGCACGATGGGCACGGGCAAGTCGTTGCGCACCCGGACGCTGGCGCCGCGTCCGCGGGTGGTTTCGAAGAGGGGGCCCGGGAACTGGCCGTCGTACCCCCAGACCCGCGTGGTGTAGCCGCTCACGACTTCGGCCTCGCCCGGGCGCACGGTCACCTCGTAAACATCGCGACCGGCGCTGACCCCGACCGGTTTGAGCGGTGTCGGTACTACCAGCGGACGGGTGAACGGCTCCGGGAACTCGCACTGGCTGAGCAGTCGGGCCCCGGTCTGGGCGAACTCCGTCTCCCCAACAAATGGGCCAGAACCCAGGGGTATCGACGTTGTTGGGGTGATCGGGGCAGGCGGGCCCGGCTCGAGCGGGCCCGCCGACGGCCGTTGGTGGTTCGAGCATGAGCTGAGCAGCGACGAGGAGGTGACGCCGACAGCGGAGCTGCCGAGCGCCGTGAGCAGTCCACGGCGCGTCCAGCCTCCGTTCACGTTCAGCCGACGGTCACTTCCTCCGCCATACCGATCAAGAAGTGCCAGATCGGCCCGTTCGCGCCCATGACCGGCTTGCCGCCCTTGCCCTCGAGCGGAATGTGGCAGAAGACGAGGTATCGGCCCGGAGCGTTCATGTCGGCGTTCACGTAACCCGTGGTCTCTGGCGGCGCGAAGCCGACGGTAGGCGCGCCGTCAAACTGCGCGATCATCTTGGGTTCAGGAAGTTCGAGCAACTCGTCCTTCGTGCCCGTGTAGGTGTCCTTGAGCTTGACCACGATGCCCTCGTGGAAAGCCTTGCTCTCGCTCGCCATGCCGATGCTGTAGATGCCCGGGGTGAGCTCTTCGGGCAAGCCCTTGTAGTGATACATGGGGTTGTCGGCCTTCGTCGCACCGGGCATCTCCTCGATGGTGAGATCGATGGGGGTGAAACCACAGTCCCTTCCCGCGGCGGCCGGGACCATCAAGTTGCCGAAGAACTCGTCGGAGTCGAGCAGCTTCATGTTGTTGGTCTCGAACGCCTCGGTGATCGTGTCGGCGGCGCTCTGCGCGCTGGTCGAGGCTTCGCCCTCGGTGCCAGCCGCGATGACAGTCATCAGGGTCTGGATCTTCTTGATGGTCTTCTTGTCGGGTGGGCCGCCAGCGCTCGCTGCCATGGTTTGCTGGTATTCCACACAGCGCTTCGCAGGCAGCAGTGTTCTCGGCGGACGGCGTCTCGGAGGATGCTGATGAAGGCGATTCCGAAGTGCTTGGCGACGAGGAGGTGGGTCCGTCCGCGGAGTCGGAGTCGTCGCTGCCGCAGCCGGCGAACGTCAGGGTGAGGGCTGCGACCGATGCGGCAGCGAAGAATCGGCGGGCTGTTGACATGGAGGCTCCTGGACGACTCGGGGGAGAAGGTTCCGAGGATTCTAGGTCGTGCTCCGAGCCTTGCGCTGAAAATGTAGATCAACTGTCTAGGCCAAGGATTCTTGGCCTAGACAGCCGGGTTAGACGAGGACAGCCCAGGACAGCCTGCGGTGGGACGACCCGGTCTCACCCGGCGAGAAGGCGGAGTCGCTCCTGATCCAGCACGGTGATGCGGCCGCGGCCCAGGGTGATCAGGTCCTGGTCAGCGAGCTCGCCGAGGATCTTGGTGGTGGTCTCGCGGGAGGTTGCGGCCAGCGCAGCAAGCTGTTCGTGGGTGAGCTTGACCTGGACACCCCGACCCAGGGGTCGTTCCGACGATGCCGCGGCCAAGGTGACGAGGGCGCCCGCTATCCGCTCGGGCACGGACTTGAACACGGCGTCGGAGAACTTCTGCTCCAGCTCACCGATGCGACGGCCGAGGGCCTCGGAGATCCGGGCCGAGATCCTGGGGTCGCCGAGAAGTAGTCGGCGTACGTCGGTCTTCGTCATCACGCACACGACGACATCGTCGAGGGCCTCGGCGAAGCTGTCGTGCATCTGCTGGCCGACCACGACCATCTCACCGAAGATCGTGCCGGGCGCGATGATCGCGGTGGTCAATGCACGACCGTCGGGGGAGACACGGAAGATCCGGATCCGGCCCTTCTTGAGGATGAACAGAGTCTCCATCGGCTGGTGCGGGGTGTAGACCAGCTCCCCAGACGCGTAGGTCTTCATCGGTGCGGCCTGCGCCATGGCGTCCATCTCGGCGACATCGAGGTCGCAGAAGATGTCGACCTCGGACATGCACCAGAGCTTGTCCGGGCCCGATCGGGCGGCGCGCTCGACGTCCACGTCTTCCTCTCTGCGGCCCGGCGACCAGGGGCGGGCGCCCCCGGCCAGATCCTCGGGGTTAACGACGGACAGGCAGCTGTGCGGTTCGGGTCCCAGCATCTCAGCCCTTTCGAGGCGTCGTCCCGCGGACGTGCTCAGAAGGGTCGGACGCCACGATCGGCAGCGCCCGACCCCCTCGGGATGAAGTCAGTGCTGGGCGGAGGCGGCAGCGCTGGTCGGCAGGCGGGACGATGAGCCCCGGGCGAGGCCGACGGCCACCAGGGCGCCGAGTGCCACGCCATACATCAGGTGCTCGACGATGAAGGTGCCCCAGCCGGCCATCTCGGCCATGTTCTTGATCGGGTCACCGCTGTCGAAGAGCGAGGCCGCCAGCGGCAGGCCGAGATAGGCGCTCACCACGAAGACACCGAAGCCGTAGAGCATCCCGACACCTGTGAGGGCAGCGAAACCGAGCCGCAGCTTCGACGCGATGAGGCCGAACACGGCGCCGTACATTGCGCCGGTCATCATGTGGATCATCGCACCGAGCACTCCGGGACCGATGAGGAACTTGAACGCATCACCGTTCATCTGGTCAGCCTTCATCGACGTCATCATGTTCGAGTCATCTGTGACCAGGGAGGCGATGTGGTACAGCGGGGTGAAGAATCCCGTGTCCTTGGCGTAAGCGGCGATCATTGCGTACATCGCCATCACCACGGAGGCGATCACCCCGGCGAGGGCTCCGATGAGGACAGCCCGACCGAGGCTGCTGTGCGTGGTCGTACGGGTCATGAGGGTCTCCTTGAGTTGGCACCGGTCGATGTCGACATTTTTGGTCGATCTCGTGTCTGACTCAGTGAATGCTTCCGCGTTGGTGCGTCAGACTCGGTGAGCGCGCTTACACAGCGAGGCGAATCTCAGACGACGAAGCCTCGTCATGATGCGGGCCCCAGCGGGCCTCAGCGGGACACCCGAACGTAAGCGTGCTCACCGAACTCGGCCGTGACCCGCGCCTACGGTGTCCTTGCCCCTCACCCAAGGAGACCAATGGAGTATCAAGCTGTCTGGAACGGCGCTGTGCTCGCTCACAGCCCCGACACCGTTGTCGTTGAGGGCAACCGCTACTTCCCGCCCGACTCGCTCAACATGAGGCACTTCGAGCGCAGCCGCACCCGCAGCCTCTGCCCGTGGAAGGGGCTCGCCTCCTACTACTCGGTCACCGTCGACGGGATCACCCACCGCGACGCCGCCTGGTACTACCCGCACCCATCGTTCCTGGCCCGCAAGATCAAGGGCCGGGTGGCATTCTGGAACGGAGTCCGAGTGCAGAAGGTCTCGGACACCGCGACCACCAGCGACGGCAAAGTCAAGGCACCGAGTCACACCCACACGACAGAGAGATAACTGTGCCAACCGATCTCACGACCGTCCCGACTGACCTTGCCCTACTCACCCCCGAGGGCGAGTCCACGACCCTGTCTGCCCTGCTCAGCCACCGCCTCACCGTCGTCCAGCTGGTTCGGTACTTCGGGTGCCTGCCCTGCCAGGAGTGGCTCACCGCGCTCGACAGCGCCGGCCGCCGGCTCGCTGAGGATGACATCTCGGTCGCCGCCATCGGCGGGTCCGCGGACTACCAGGCCCGATGGCTGCGCGACGAGCGCGGCGTCTCCATGCCGCTCCTCCTCGACCCCAGTCAGGGATTCCGCGACGCCGTCGGTGCGGCTAGGCCGCTCGGGATGCGCATGCTCAACCCCAAGGGTGCCGCTGCGTACGCCCGCTCGCTGCGCAACGGCTTCCGTCCGCAGAAGATCACCCGCGACACCGTGAGGTCCCCGGGCGTGGTGATCCTCGACCGCCAGGGCACTGTTTGCTGGCAATACATCGGCACTCGCATCGGGGACTACCCGCCGGTGCTCGAAGTCGAACGCACCGCGACAGAACTGGCTCGCATGACCTCGTGACGCTAGTCGTCGTCGCCCTCACGATCGGGTTTCTTCTTCTCGTCGTCCTTCTCGTCGTCCTTCTCGTCGTCTTTGTCATCGTCCTGCTTCTTGGGCTTCTCATCCGTCGGTTGAGTGTCGTCGGTGTCTGGCGGGTCGAGCAGAGGCTCGGGTATGGACGTGTCGGTGGGTGCGGGCCGATCGGAGCTGTCATCGTTGAGGGCCCGGATCAGTTCCGTGGCAGCACGCAGGATTCGATCGGCTTGGTCGGCGGTGAGCGCTCCGTCCAAACGGGCTTGAGCGGCTTCGTCGAGGAGGTCGTCGATGGCCTTACGCGCTCTGGAGGTCTGGCCCTCCGCGAGCGCGGCATCGACCTGCTCCAGGCGATCTGCCAGTGCCGGCACGGTCTGGGCGGGAGAACCTTCCTGTCCGCAAGCCGTCACCATCAGTGCAAGGAAGACGAGCACTGCGGCGAGGGACGCTTTGCTGGGACGCCTCAGGCGCATGTCAGTCATCCCCATTGATCGCATCATGGAGATCCCCGAGCGGAACGCGGAGCTCGCTGGGGATGTCTGTCGGCACCGCGGGCCCATCCGGATCTTGGGTGCCGCTCGCAAGACCCGCGATGACGAGCAGAACCACCATGGCCGCTCCGACTCCGATCAAGGCGCGCTGTGCCTGCGAGAGGTCGAGCACCCGACGTCCGGCGCGCTGCGCCAGCTCACCCAGCGCATCGCCGGCCCGGTCCGTGAGTGGGGCCCCGCGCGACGGGGCGGGCTGGAGCAGCGGCACGGTCGCCGGATCTACAGGCAGACGTCTGGTCACAGGTATCTGGCCGGTGGGCCACTCCCGAATCCGCTCGGCGACCTGAGTGGGCGTGGGTCGTGCCGTCGGGTCCAGCGCGGTCATCGCCCGCAGTAGTCGTGGCCAAGGGTCGGGAAGGGCATCATCGATTCGAGGCTCGCGGGTGAGCCGAGCCTGGGCCGACGCGAGATCGTTGCCGGGGTATTCCGGATTGCCGGTCAGCGCCTCGAGCAGTAGCAGCCCGAGCGAGTACACATCAGCGGCGCCGGTCACCTTCTCGCCGCGCACCTGTTCTGGCGACGCGTACGCGACGGTGCCCATGGCGAAGCCAGTGCGCGTGAAGTCGGAGTCTTGATCAATCAGGCGGGCGATGCCGAAGTCGGCGAGCTTGACCTGGTCACCTGGCCCTAGGAGCACATTGGCGGGTTTGACGTCGCGGTGCACGATCCCGCGGCTGTGCACGAAGTCGAGCGTCTCGGCTATCTGGACGCCGATCGATCCCACTCGCTGTGCGTCGCACCCAGCGGCGCATACCCCGGTCAAGTTTGATCCTTCGATGAGCTCCATCACCAGGAACGGACGCTCAGCGTCGAACCCCGCATCGAGCACCATCACCAGCCCGGTGTGGGTCAGGCTGGCCAACAGCCGCGCCTCCGCGATGAAGCGAGCGCGGCCATCCTCGCCCCCGCCTATCGGTCGGAGCAGCTTGAGGGCTACTTGGCGGTGCAGGAACTCGTCGGTGGCGCGGTAGACGTCGGCCATCCCGCCGGTGCCCAAGAGGTCACCGACGCGGTAGCGGCCGCCGATGAGCTCTGAATCCCGGCCCGCTGCTGAAGTCGCCGTCACCACCTAGAGGTACCACGCGCTGCCATAACGTGGGTGGCTTCCTCACCATTGCGATGCTGTCGTCGACGAGCGCGACGAGGCCTATTCGCGGTCCGCACCTTCGGCCTGCGCAGCCTGCACTTCGTCACGACGGCGTATCCGCAGAGCTAGGTCTCCCTCACGCGGACCTCCGGACGAACCTGGTCACGGCGAGACGAGGCCACCCCACCCCGGACTCGACAAGCGCTGGCCGGGTTTGCCCTCGCCTTCTGCCCCACGTCGTTCGATGTCGACCAGGGCGTGGTGCGGGGCCCACGGGGCAGATGCCGTTTCCCTGCCTCGCTTGCCGGAGTCCCGGCGCCTCGCGGCGCGTTACGAGGAGCTCAACCCCCAGCGGCGTACCGGTGTCACCCTGCCGATCCTGGTCGCGGCCGCCGATGAGCTCGGCCTTTCGGCCCGCTGCCGAAGTCGAGGTCACCACAAAGCGGTACCACGCTCTTCGACGATGCGGGTGGAGCGGGTGCGTTACAGCATTCAACGCGAGATAGGAATCCCGAGGAACTGACGATGACTGGCTCAACGAAACCGTCATCTGGCAGCCCGCGTCGGGAGGGCTGCGCTGGATCGCGTGCGGGACTACGTTTGATCAATGAGGCACGAACAGCTGGTCCGGGACTTCTGGCGTCGGGTGTGGAGCGAGAGCGACGTAGCGTTTGCGCATGAGTTCTTCGCGCCGTCGTATCGCGAGAACGACCGTGATCGAACCCCGGATGGTCACGCGCAAGCGGTGGTTGCTTTCCGGGAGTACTTCCCGGACTTCCGGGCCGAGGTCATCGGGCTGTTGGAGTTCGACGCCGTCGTGGTGAGCCGGGTGCTGTTCCGCGGGACCTACGCTGGCGGCTGGGCGGGCGTGGACACCCAGGGAGCGGTGATCGAGGTGAGCGGCGTCGACGTCTTCCAGTTCGAGGACGGCTTGGTCGCCGAGCACTGGCACGAGGCCGACCACGAGCTGTTGTGGGAGCAGCTGGGGGTGGCGTTGCCGCCGGGGTAGCGAATGTAGGAGTCGCGGCCAGTGAGCACACGAGATCGTGCGGTGGCAGCAATGCCGTTGAGCAGCGAGGAGATGCGCTCCCAATCAGCTGGCCAGGGTGCCGGCGAAGATCTGCCAGGCCAGGGCGGACTTGGCGGTGAGGCTGAGCAGGATGTAGATCCGCTCGCCGAACAAGTAGCTGCGCCACCGGCCCAGCTGGCGGTACTGCAGCCACTGGTTGACCGCGAAGCTGTTGAAGAAGATGAAGAGCGAGATGAAGATCCCGTAGACGAATCCTGGCGGGCTGGCGGAGGAGTCCGAGCCCGGGGACAGCAGGTAGATGCCGATGGCCAACCAGGGCGCTGCTCCGGCGACGCAACCGAAGCCGAACGGCAACCAGCCGCCCCCTCCCGGCTCCTCGTAACGTTCCTGGAGCCACCCGAACAGGATCATCGACGCGTTGACGCCGAAGAGGGCGACCAGAGCGGCGATGTCCGAGATCCCGACGAGCTGGGCGATCAAGACGATCATGAGAGAGGCCGAAAGTGAGTACTCCACCCACCGCGCAGGGTTGCGCTTGCCCTCGAGGTCGGAGAGATACCGCCGCCACCAGACCGTGCACATGATCGCGTGGGCCAGCGCCGAAAGCGCCAGGAAGCCCGCCACCGCTAGTCCGGTCGGGATGTCGAACAGCACGACCGGCTCCTGTGGCGCCGTGCCGGGTGGGCCCTCGAGGTAGGCGGCCGTGACCGGTAGCGAGAAGCCGGTCGCGAGAGCCATGACCAGGATCGCCTGACCCAGGTGGATGACGGCCGCGACCGCGTTCTCGCGGCGCAGTCGCGTTGCCGGTTCGTGAGTGATTGCTTCAGACACCATGGACAGCTTCCTAATCGCAGTAGCGATGACGACAGCGGTACAGCCAGCTCGCGCTGCCGAGTCTCACATATCGCGGAGGTGCGCCGAGGACCACGTACGGTCCGCCGGGACCGGGTCAGCCAGGGGGTGCCGGATCGCCGTCGGGCCGTACTACGTACCAGTTGCCGCCATTCATGAAGACGTCGTGACACCTCACCTCGCGCGGGGCTTCGTGCGCGTAGAAGTACAAGGGATGGTCGTTGTAGGTGACCTGCCTGGTGCCGTCACGGCGCTCGGTCGTGCCGAGCAGTGACCCGTCCAACCCGCGCCCCGCAACCACTTCCCCTTTAGTGAGCACCGGCGGCCACGCCACCGCGCACTCCCCGTAGCACTCAGGCTGTGCAGTCGTCTCGACGTCGAACAGGTAGATCGCCTGCCCGGTCGCGTCGAACAGCATCTCTCCGAACTCGCTGTCGGCGGCCATGATGCGGGCTCCGCGCGCTGGGGGCTCAGGTGCCGTGGTGGACGCGGTCGAGGGTGCTGGCTCGTTGGTTGCTGGGGGCGTGGGCGTGTCGGTCTGACCTGCAGGGGTTGACGGTGTGCTGACAACGCCTGTTGCCCGCCCGGAGTCGTCGCCGCAAGCGGTGAGCAACGTCAACAGCAGCGCCGAAGCGCAGAACCGGACCAGCATGACCACCAGTGTGCCCCCACCGTGGTGAAGGCAGTTGGTGATGGACCCCGAAGCTGTGGAGTTGCCGCGCGATGCGCAGGTTGGACGACGAGGAGCGAAGATGTGCTTATGAGTGTTGACGTCACCGTGGAGACCACGATCGAGCGACCGCCGGGCGTGGTTGCGGCGTTCGCAGGAGACCCCACCAATGCGCCGCGGTGGTACGCCAACATCAAGTCCGTCGAGTGGCGTACGCCGCCACCTGTAGCCATCGGCTCCCGGATGGACTTCGTGGCGCAGTTCCTCGGGAGACGTCTGGCCTACACCTACGAAGTCGCTGAGCTCTCCGAGCACCGACTGGTGATGCGCACCGCGGACGGCCCGTTCCCGATGGAGACCACCTACACCTGGGATCCGGTGGGACAGGCAGCCACCAAGATGACCCTGCGCAACCGGGGCAACCCAGCCGGGTTCTCGCGGTTCGCCGCACCGGTCATGAAGATCGCGATGCGGCGGGCCACCACGAAGGACCTGGCGCGGCTCAAGTCCCTGCTCGAGCGCGGGACCGCCTAGGCGCTGGCTACGCGATCCCAGCCGAGCGTCGACCGGTGGTCGACTACTTGACGACCGCAGCGGTGATCGTGAACCGCCGCTTGTCGCTGCGCGAGACGCCGCGGCACGAGTAGTCAGTGCCGCGGCGACAGGTGAAGCCGGTCGATGCGTTGGCAACACTGACGATGACGCGCTCGACCCGCAAGCTGCTGAAAGCCACCTTGGTCTGGCCTACGCCTCTGCGGTTGAGCTCGATGGCGTGGCGCTCGACCTGGCCGCCCTTCTTCCGCACGACGACGTACGCAGCCGGGGCAGACGACCGGCTCGGTCCGTCGACCTTGATCCGTATCCGCCAGGTGCCTCTCAGCGTGCTGTTCGGCTTCAGCGCGTAGTTGCGCGAGGCCATGTGGTCCACACTCGCGTGAAACTGTGCCCGTCGATCGCTCTTGCTGAGCACAGCGCCGCCCGAGAGGATTGCCGCCGGCCACCGCTTCCCTTCGGCGTAGAACCTGGCGGGCACGGTGTTGGCGGCGGCATACGCGCCGAAGACCTTCGTGAAGCCGCCGCGTGGTTTCAGGGCCGCCCGCAAGCCCTGCGTGGAGTACATGTCGGGCTCGCCCTTGTTGGCGTCGAGCCGAGCCCACACCTTCCGCACGATGTCGTTGCCGAATCGTGAGCTGAGGTACTCCCACCAGACCCAGTTGCCGTAGTGGATGCCGGGATCGGCGAAGGTGTCCAGCGGGATGTGGGACAGACGGACCTGGCCGAGCCTGAGGTACTGCCGGTTGTCGTTGGCGCTGTCGACGAAGCGCTCCTCCATCCAGGTGGCGGTGGACTCATAGATCCACGGGTCGTCGTTGATGTCGTAGGCGAACTGGATCGCGTGGAAGAACTCGTGGGCCAAGGTGACCTTGAGGTTGGCCAACGGGCGACCGTCGAACTCGGCGCGGGAGAAGTCGTTGTCGATCACGCAGTAGCCGGAGGCGACCTTGCGGCTACCCGGCTTGTAGTACTCGGGCACACAGAAGCCGTAGAGCCCGGTGGGAAGGTCCTTCAGGTAGACGTCGAACTTGGAGTTGCCGCCGTGATTCTTGTCGGCGACAGGTCGCCGGAACCCGAGCTGGCCGACCTCCAGGTTGTAGACCTGGTTGAGCACCGCGAGGGACTTCTTCGCCCACGCGTCGTCCGGCGGTGCGTCCGCAGTGGACCTCACCCAGTGCACGCACACCTTCTGTCGGCAGCTCTTCACCGAGCGCGTGGTGTAGCCGTAGCCGCGTGGGTCGCTGGCGCCGTCGGAGGGTCGCGCCAGGATCCGCTCGGCCAGCACCCGCTCGTCGCCCTCGAGGTCCGCGAGCGAGTCGAAGAGCTCACGGAAGACTTCAGACGCGTGCCCGTTTGCCGCGACCGGCACCAGTGGCAACGGATCGATGATGCGCAGCGCCTTGGAGAGCACCAGCTCTGCCGGCTCACCGACGGCCCGCCTGTCGTCGTCGGGGCTCGACGTCGCTCCCGCTGCCTGGCCGGTGACGGCAAGCAGGGTGGTCGCGGCGAGGGCCAACGCCAGGGTGGCGACGGCAGGCGTGCGGCGCATGATGCTCCTCGTCCTCGAGATGACGACCGGGTGTGACCCGGTCGGGTCAGCCAGTCGGGTCAGCTGGTCGCTGAGATCTTCTCGATCAGTGCCGTAGTGGATATTGCCGGCGTCCGCGATAGGTAGACCACTTCGCAGATGTCACGGAACTCGTCAAAACGACCAGCCCAGTCGTCGCCCATCACGAGCACGTCGGCGGCATAGGTCTCGATGTAGGTGCGTTTGAGCTCGAGGCTTTCCTCGATGAACACTTCGTCGACCGGCTTGAGCGCAGCGACGATGGCCAGGCGCTCGGCCTGGCTGAACACCGGCTCGCGACCTTTCTTGCGCAGGTTGAGCTCGTCGCCTGAGACGCCGACCACCAGACGATCGCCAAGCTCTGCGGCTCGTTCGATCACTCGGAGGTGTCCGACATGAAACACGTCGAAGGTGCCGAACGTAATGACCGTTCGGTGTGTCGGGGAAGACATGGATTCCAGTGTGGCACGGAGAGCCGTCGATATTGCGCAAGGATGGACCGTGATGGCGAGCCCCAGTGCGACGACGAGTGCGACCATGATCAGCGCGGATCCAGAAGCCGACGCGCTACGCAGGCGCGGGCTGCGCCAGATGCGCACGGTGGCGGTGTCACTGCTGCTCGTGGCGGCAGCGGTGTACGTCCTCACGCTCGACCAGGACGGATTCCTGGGCTTCGTCAACGCCGGCGCCGAGGCGTCGATGGTCGGCGCGATCGCCGACTGGTTCGCCGTCACGGCGCTCTTCAAGCATCCGCTCGGTCTGCCGATTCCGCACACTGCACTGATCCCGAAGCGAAAGGACGACCTCGGGCGGGGGCTCGAGGAGTTCGTGGGGGAGAACTTTCTGCAGGAGGACATCATCCGCGAGCGGCTGGCCGCCGCGACGCCGTCGGCGCGCTTGGGCACCTGGCTAGCCGAACCCGCCAACGCCCGCCGGGTCGTCGATGAAGTGGCTGAAGTGGCTGCCATCGCGCTCGGCAAGGTGCGCGACGACCACATCGCTTCCCTGGTCAACGACGCGCTGGTGCCGCGCTTTCGGGAGGAGCCGATCTCGCCGTTGCTGGGTGGGCTGCTGTCCGAGGCGCTGCAGGACGACATGCACCACGGACTGGTCGACCTGGCCCTTGAGGAGCTGCACGACTGGCTGAAGGAGAACCCGAGCACCGTGCAGGAGGTGCTGGGCGAGCGGGCGCCCTGGTGGGCGCCGCAGACCATCAACGAGCGCGTCACGGCGAGGATCCACCTGGAGATGGTCCGTTGGGTCGGTGACATCAGGTCCGACCCCCGGCACCACGCCCGGCTGGCGCTGGACTCGATGCTTCTCCAGCTCGCCGCCGACATGCTCGACAGCCCGGACACCCAGCAGCGGACCGAACGGCTCAAGGATCGCCTGCTCGAGCACCCGGCCGTGATCACCTCCGGTATCTCGCTGTGGAACGCGCTGCGCAGGGCGCTCACCGAGTCGCTGGGTGATCCCGAGGGAGCGGTGCGACAGCGCCTGTTGGCCGAGGTGTGCGCCTTCGCGGAGCGACTCACGAAGGACGCGCAGCTCCAGGTGCGGCTCGACGGCATGGCTACCGACGCGGCCGTCTTCATCGTCGACCGCTACGGCGCGGAGCTGACCGCCGTGATCACCCACACCATCGAGCGCTGGGACGGCAAGGAGGCGGCTCGCCGCATCGAGCTCCACGTAGGTCGCGACCTGCAGTTCATCCGGATCAACGGGACCCTCGTCGGCGGCCTGGTCGGCGTGCTGATCCACACCATCGCGGTCCTCGTGGACTGAGCCTTTGCGGAGGATTTCTGGGACAGTGATGTCGTGAGCGATCCGCAGAACGTCCCGATCTCCGACGAGTCGATCAAGCTCGGCCAGTTTCTGAAGCTGGCCGACCTCGTCGACTCGGGCTCCGAGGCCAAGCAGCTGCTGTCCGGCGGCGTGGTCCGCGTCAACGGTGAAGTGGAGACCCGGAGGGGTCGTCAGCTCGAGAAGGGCGACGTCGTGTCGGTGGCGGCGAAGTCCGCCAAGGTCGGTGGCGAGGGCGGCGACAACCTGCCCTGGTAGCTGCCCGCTTAGCTACCCATAGCTGACCAGCCAGCGATGGGACTCCCGAGGTCGGGACTACCGCACCTCGAGCAGGTCCACCACGAAGATCAGGGTCTCACCGGGCTTGATCGCGCCACCGGCGCCGCGGTCGCCGTAGCCGAGGTGCGGAGGGATTACCAGCTGGCGACGACCGCCGACCTTCATGCCCTGCACACCGGTGTCCCAGCCAGCAATGACCTGGCCGATGCCGAGCCGGAACTGCAGCGGCTCGCCTCGGTTGTACGACGCGTCGAACTCCTCGCCGCTCGAGTGGGCAACGCCGACGTAGTGCACCGACACCGTGTTGCCGGCGGCGGCCTCTGTGCCGTCACCGTGCGTGATGTCGGTGATGACCAGGTCGCTCGGGGGCTCGGGGTCGAAGAAGTCGATCTCAGGCTTTTCCATGCAGCAAACCCTATCGACCCGAACACAACGGTTCGTTGGCGCGTCAGTGCCGAGCGAGGGCCTTTTAACCCTGGTGGATGTAGCCGTCGAGCTGGTCGCGCTCGAACTCGAGCTGGCCGATCTTGTGCTTGACCACGTCGCCGATGCTGATGATGCCGACGAGGTCGCCGCCAGCGACGACCGGGATGTGGCGGAACCGACGCTCGGTCATGGTCTGCATGACCGCGTCGAGGTCATCGTCGGGAGCGCAGGTCTCCACCACCTCGGTCATGATCGCCGCGACGGTGTTGTTGACCACCGTCCCGTCGCTGTGCAGATGGCGCACCACGTCGCGCTCGCTGACGATGCCGTCAAGCGTCGACCCGTCATTGCTGACGATCAGGGCGCCGATGTTGTGCTCAGCGAGGAGCGCGATCAGCTCCCGGACGCCAGCGTCCGAGGAGATGGTGACCACGTTCTGGCTGGCCTTGGCGTTGAGGATGTCGCCGATACGCATGGGACTGACGGTACTCATGAGCCGCGTCACTGACTAGCGTCACCTGGTCTCATCGTCCACGGGTCGGACTCGGTGGGAGCGCAGGTCGGACACGGTGCCCCCTTCGGTGGCCGGCCAGTCGGGGTCGTCGCGGTCCGGCATGGCGCCCAAGAACGACAGCGCGGCCTCGTGGAGGTGCCCGTTGGAGGCGAGCGCGTTGCCTCCCCAGGGGCCGTCGGTGCCGTCCAGCGAGCTGAACCGGCCACCCGCCTCCCGGACGATGACGTCGAGCGCAGCCATGTCGTAGACCTCGAGCTCCGGCTCGGCAGCCAGGTCGACAGCGCCCTCCACGAGGAGCATGTAGGACCAGAAGTCGCCGTAGGCCCGGGTGCGCCAGCAGCGCCGCATGAGGGACATGAAGTCGTCGAGGCGGTCGCGTTGCTCCCAGCCGATCAGGGAGGCATAGGAGAGCGAGGCATCCGCGAGCTGACGGACGTCGGAGACCTGGCACTGCTTTGCCTTGAGGAGCGACCGGCCCGTCCAGGCTCCGTTGCCGTTGGACGCCCACCAGCGCCGTTGCAGCAAGGGTGCCGAGACCACCCCGAGCACGACCTCGTCGTCGACCGCGAGCGCGATCAGCGTGGCCCAGACAGGCACGCCGCGGACGAAGTTCTTGGTGCCGTCGATGGGGTCGACGATCCATCGCCGCTGACTGTTGCCGGAGCTGCCCTGCTCCTCACCGGTGATGGCGTCGCGCGAGCGCACCCGAGAGAGGGTCCGCCGGATGCCCTCCTCGACGGCCTGGTCCGCGTCGGTGACCGGGGTCAGGTCCGGCTTGCTCATCACGTGCAGGTCCAGCGCCTGGAACCTGGCCGTGGTCAGCGAGTCGGCGTCGTCGGCGAGCACGTGCGCAAGGCGGAGGTCGTCGGTGTAATCGATGCTCACGCCTCTCACACTATTCGGACCGGCTGGTCTAGCGTTCACCTATGGAGATCAACGGTCTTCCGCTGCATCCGTTGGTGGTTCATGCGGCCGTCGTCTTCACCCCGATCGCCTGTGTCACGGCGCTGCTCTACCTCCTGCCGAAACTTCGCGAGCACCTGCGTTGGCCGGTCGCGATGCTGGCGCTGCTGTCGGTGCTGCTCATCTGGGTCGCCTTCCTGACTGGCGGCGACCTGCGTGACGATCGGTTCGCTGCGGCCTCGGGGGCGTTCGCCGCGCAGCTCGACGAGCACGAGGAGCTCGCCAACAACCTGCGCTGGGCGGTCAGCGGCTTCGGCCTGGTCGCCGTGGTGACGGCGTGGCTCCACAGCCGGCAGGGAGCCGTCCGAGTGCTACTGATGGTGCTCCTGGCGACCGGCGCGATCGCCACGTTGGTCTACGTCGTCCTGACGGGCGAGGCCGGGTCCAAGGCGGTCTACCCGCCGACCTAGTAGTCGGATCCGCTGCGAGCCGCCAACAGCCGTCGGAACGATGCCACCCGCTCGGGGTCTGCTTGTTGTGCTGCGACCGCATCGTCTAGTCCGCACTCCGGCTCGTCGTCGCCGTGAGTGCAGCCGCGAGGACAGCTCGTGGTCATGGCGTCGAGGTCGGGGAACGCCGTGATCAGCTGCCCCGGCTGCACGTGCGCGAGGCCGAAAGAACGGATGCCTGGCGTGTCGATGATCCAGCCCTCGTCGTCGGGGAGGGCCAGCATGTACGCCGACGTCGAGGTGTGCCGACCCCGTCCGGTCACCGCGTTGACGACACCCACGTCGCGATGCGCCTCGGGCACCAAAGCGTTGACCAGCGTGGACTTCCCGACACCGCTGGAGCCGATCAGCACGCTGGTCCTGCCTCGGAGCCGCTCTCGGACCTCGGTGAGGTCGCCGCCCCGCGCGGTCACCACCCACGGCACGCCGAGGGAGCGATAGGTCGACAGCAGGGCTTCGGGATCCGCGAGATCCGCTTTGGTCAGGCACAGCAAGGGCTGCATGCCCGAGTCGAATGCCGCGACCAGAGCGCGATCGATCAGTCGTGGCTGGGGTTCTGGGTCGGCGAGCGCGGTCACGATCACCAGCTGCTCGGCGTTGGCCACGATGATGCGCTCGACGGGGTCGTCGTCGTCCGCGGTCCGCCGAAGGGTCGTCGTTCGCTGCTGCACCTCCACGATCCGGGCCAGGGATCCGCTGGCTCCGGAGACGTCGCCGACCACGCGTACCCGGTCACCGACGACCACGCCCTTGCGTCCGAGCGGCCTGGCCTTGACGGCCAGCACCACGATGCGGCCCACGAGCAGCGTGAGGCGACCTCGGTCGACGGTGACCACGACACCGTCGACGGCGTCGTCGTAGGTCGGGCGCTCCTTGGTCCGTGGCCGCGTCCGCCGGCGCGGGCGGTCGTAGTGCTCGACGTCCTGGTCCGAGTAGCGTCCGGACATCAGCGGAGCAGCCCGGACCAGAACGAGGCGAAGTCGGGAAATGTCTTGCTGGTCGTGTGGATGTCTTCCACCAGCACACCGTCGACGGCGGCGCCGACGATCACGCCGGCGTGTGCCATCCGGTGGTCGGCGTAGGTGTGGAAGAGGCCGCCGCGCAGCCGTGCGGGACGGATCTCGAGCCCGTCGGGATGCTCGATGACGTCGGCACCGAGCCCACCCAGCTCTGTGGCCAGGGCGGCCAGCCGGTCGGTCTCGTGGCCTCGGATATGAGCGATGCCACGCAGGTGTGACGGGCTTGCGGCCAGCGCACACAGAGCGGCCACGGCTGGTGTCAGCTCACCCTGATCATGCAGGTCCAGGTCGACGCCCTGCAGCACGTCGGGACCAGTGACTCGTAGACCATCGGCGACCCAGTCGACTGAGCACCCCATCCGGGTCAGGATGTCGCGAAGGTAGTCGCCGGGCTGGGTCGTGGCACGCGGCCAGTCGCGGACTGTCATCGATCCGCCCGACACCGCGGCCAGGGCAAGGAACGGCGCTGCGTTGGAAAGATCGGGCTCGATCACGCTGTCCACGGCTGTGATCACGCTGGGGGAGACCAACCACCGGTTCGCGCCGGCGTCGTCGACCTCCACCCCGCGCTCGCGCAGCATCGCCACCGTCATCTCGATGTGAGGCAACGACGGCATGGGCTCGCCGTCGTGGCGGACGTCGACACCTCGCTCGAAGCGGGCGCCTGCGAGCAGCAGCGCCGACACGAACTGCGACGAGGCGGAGGCGTCGATGACCACGGTGCCACCGGTCACCGACCCGGTGCCGCGCACGGCGAAGGGGAGTGCTCCGCGTGCGTCGTCGTCGATCTCGACCCCCAACGTCCGCAAGGCGTTCAGCACCTCACTGATCGGCCGCTGGCGCATGTGGGGGTCTCCGTCGAACGACACGACGCCCCTCGAGAGCCCGGCCAGGGGCGGCGCGAACCGCATCACGGTGCCCGCCAGACCACAGTCGACATCCGCGTCGCCCACGAACGCGCCCGGCCGCACCACCCAGTCATCCCCCGAGGTGTCGACGGCCGAGCCGAGTGCGGTGAGCGCCGTGGCCATCAGCTCGGTGTCGCGCGAGCGCAGGGCGCGGCGTACGACGGAGGGACCGTCAGCGATGGCAGCGAGCACCAGCGCCCGGTTGGTGAGGGACTTGCTGCCGGGCAAGGAAACCGCCGTGTCGACGGGCTGCAACGCGCGCGGGGCGAGCCACGGGCCGGGAGCAGAAGTCATTTGACCCGATTCTAGGTCAGTTGCGCCTTCGCGAGCTTGGTCTCCCGACGTGCGGCCTTGCCGAGGTGCTTGGCCTCGCGACGCGCGTCCTTGGCGACCCGCCGCGCTCGCCAGGCCATGCCTGGCTTGCCGTCGGTGTCACCAGCGGCGATCACTAGCCCACCCAGGAGGCTCAGGTTCTTGAAGAAGTGCAGTCGCTGCTGGTTGCGCACAGTCGCGTCGTCGAGCTCCCAGAACCGGTGTCCGCCGAACGTGGTCGGCACGATCGTCGCACCGAGGACGGCCGCGGAGAGCCTGGGTGCCCTTCCGGTGGCAAGAGTCAGGCCCGAGGCAATCTGGACCGCAGCGTTGGTCCGGATCAGCAGGGTCGGATCGGTGGGGATGGGAAGTTGAGGTGCTGCACGCTGCAGCAACGGGACCAACCTGTCGAGCACCGGTGCAGCCTTCGCCGTCAGAGCCGGGGCGTTGCGCAGGGCGTGGACTCCGCCGACCACGAAGATCGACGAGAGCATCGGACGGGCGACGAGTCTGCTGAGTGACATGCCCCATTAGTACCCGATGTGGTCGAGCCTGACGCGTGCGAGCAGCGCACCACGACGATGAGCAGCTACGGGCGAATCGTGACCGACGTGGAGTTGTCGCTGGGGTTGGCGTCCGAGCCGTTGTCGGGGGTGACCGTGAACGTGAGCGTGCTGGAGCGTCCGGAGAGCGCGTTGGCCCGGAACCGGAAGCTTTCCGGGTTCGAGGTCACCCGACAGGTTGCCCCGCCTCCCGCCGTCTGCGTGCAGCGGCTGCCGTCCATGGTCAGTCCGGAGCTGTTGCCCCCGCTGGACTGGACGGTCAGCGTCGCCGTCGCTCCCGACCCGAGTCCGGTGATGCGTACGTCGATTGCGTAGAACGTGCCGGCCAGGTTGTTGCTGGAGGCAGCGATGCTCAGATCGGTGGGCGGCGGTGCCTGGGTCGGCGTACTCGTGGGCGTCTGCGAAGGAGGCTGGGTCGGCTGCTGGGTCGGCTGGCGGGTCGGCTGTCGGGTGGGCTGCTGGGTGGGCTGACCGGGGCGGGTCGGGTCTGGCGAGGGCTGTTGGGTGGGCTGGCCGGGGCGAGTGGGATCCTGCGACGGTGCGTCCGAGGGGCCGTCGGTCGTGCTGTCGGTGGGAAGAGACGAGGCACTGCTCGACGGGTCGTCAGAGGCGCTCGCCGAGCTAGATGCGGATGCGGCGGCTCCGATGTCGCTCGCCTCGGGGTCCACCGGGTCGTCGGTGGCCTGGGGCTCGCCAACTGACGAATCCTCCTCGAGCGCTATGTCGCCCGGAGCCTCTGCGCTCGCTTCGACCGGCCCGTCCGCGGTCTGCACCACGATGAACGTGCCGCCGGCGATGACGGCGACCGCGGCGACACCGGCAATGGCGACGGCTGCGGTCCGCTTGGCCGTCAACACCTTCACCTTGGCGAACTGCTCGCCCACGCGTCCGGCGGCAGTAGCGCTGCTGGCTCCGATGCGGCCGAAGCCAGCGGCGATGGCGCCAACGGCCGCTGCCCGGCCGGCGGCTAGCCGGGAAGGCTTGCCAGAGGCCGCCGTTCCGTCCTTGGTCGAGTCGAGGTACGTCGCGGCCGCGGCACCGAGCACCAGCGGCGCGAGGATGGCGCGAAGATTGGAGCCGCTGTCAGTGAGCTCGCGAAGGATCGCGCTGCACTCGTCGCACCCTTCGAGGTGCAGCTCCACACGCGCGGTGTCGTCCTGGAAGGAGACCTGACGGGCATAGGCGCCGAGGGCGCGTCGGGTCCATGCGCAGTCCTGGTCGGCCGCGGGTTCGTGCATGGTCAGCCATGCGCTGCGCATGCCTTCGCGCGCTCGAGCGATGAGCGGGGGGACGTGGTCGGCCGGCTCCCCGAGCAGGACGGCGATGTCGGCGGGTTCTTCGCCTTCGACCTCGGTGTGCCAGAGGACCAGACGCCAAGGCTCGGCCAATGAGGTGAACGCTCGCGCGGCGGCAGGGTCCTGGGGTGCTGCGACGGGTTGCGCTCCGGTCTGGCCGTGGTCTGGGGCCAGTCGGCGCACGGCTGTCAGCAGATAGGGACGCAGGGCGAGGCTGGGGCCGTCGCCGCGCTGCAGGACCAGCTCGATCTTCGCGAACGTGTCCGTGACGAGGGCCTCGACGTGGTCCGTGGGCACGAGCATGCGCGCCAGCCGGCGGGCTGAGTCAGCGTGCCGAGCGGCAAGCTGGGCGTATGCGTCGGCGTCCCCGGCCCGCGTCGCCGAGATCAATTCGGCGTCGCTGGGTGCCGGGGGCCCCACGGGGAAAATGGTCCTCACATCATGCAAACGCTCGAAGCACCACATCGTGACGCTTCGGAGCCGAATTTTGTCACCGCTGAGAGCCCTCCTGGGGTGTCCGACACCGGCACTATGGTGACGACATGTGTGGCCGATACGCCTCCAGCCGGAGACCTGAAGATCTCGTCGAGGAGTTCGAGGTCGTCGACAACAGAGTGGTGACCGCGCTGCCGCCCGACTACAACGTGGCCCCCACCAAGGAGGTGTACGCAGTGGTCGAGCGGCCGCCGTCGGAGCGCGGCTTGCGAGGCGGCTCGTCGCAGGCGTCCTCCGAGGCGGCAACTGATCGCGCTCCGGTGCGCCAGCTCCGCACCCTGACCTGGGGTTTCATCCCCTCCTGGGCCAAGGATCCGAAGATCGGCAACCGGATGATCAACGCCCGGATGGAGACGGTGGCCGAAAAGCCTGCCTACCGCCGGGCGTTCGCCGTGCGCCGTTGTCTCCTGCCCGCTGACGGCTATTTCGAGTGGTACCCCACCGAAGAGCTCACTGCGGCCGGCAAGCCACGCAAACAGCCGTTTTTCATCCGACCCAAGGACCACGGCACAATCGCGATGGCGGGGCTCTACGAGATCTGGCGGGACCCCGAGCTGGCCGAGGACGACCCGGACCGCTTCCGGTGGACGTGCACCGTGCTCACTACCGAGGCGGAAGACGCTGTCGGCCACATCCACGACCGGATGCCGTTGATGGTCGAGCCGGAGCGCTGGGAAGCCTGGCTGAACCCGGGCACCGCCAAGGACCACCTGCTCGGTCTGCTCGTGCCGGCAGCCCCGGGCCAGCTCGAGGCCTACCCGGTTTCGACTCTGGTCGGCAACGTGCGTAACAACGGTCCTGAGCTGCTGGAGCCGCTGCCCCTGGAGCCCGACGGATGAGCACCGAGCTCCGGGTCGACACCCCCCACGGCGTGGGTCGTCTCGTGACCGACCGGTCGCGATCGCCGATAGCGACGCTGCTGCTCAGCCATGGCGCCGGCAACGGCATCGAAGCACGTGACCTCGAGGCGCTGGCCCGTCACCTGCCTCGCAACGGGATCAGCGTCGTCCGGTTCGAGCAGCCCTGGCGGCTCGCCGGTCGCAAGGTGGCCACGCCGCCCGCCACGCTGGACGCCGCGCTGGTCGCGGCGCACGGCCGGCTCCGCATCCGGACCCCGCTCGTGCTCGGGGGTCGGTCGGCCGGTGCCCGGTCCGCAGCGCGTTGTGCGAAGCGCCTGGGCGCGGTCGGTTGTCTCGCGCTCGCGTTCCCGTTGCATCCTCCCGGACGGCAGGAAAAGTCACGGCTCCACGAGCTTGTGGGGGCGCAGGTGCCGACCCTGGTCGTGCAAGGTGAGCAGGACAGCATGGGCCGCCCTGAGGCGTTCCCGGACAATGTGGAGATGGCCGTGGTGCCCCAGGCCGACCACGGCTTCAAGGTGCCGAAGCGAGGGCCGATCTCGCAGGAAGAAGCGATGGAGATCGTGGTCCAGTCGACCCTTGACTGGATCGTCCGCGAGGTCGTCGGGGAATGACCCACCAGGGGTCTGTGTTCTCCCCAACGTGATGGCACTGCTGGAACGTCCCGCGTCCGACGTACGCTGGGACTCGATGACTGACTCACCGGTGACCGATTCTCCTGACGTGGACGTAGCGTCCGAGACTGACGCCGAGCGCACGGCTCGGTTCGAGCGCGACGCGTTGCCCTTCCTGGACCAGCTCTATTCAGCGGCCATGCGGATGACGCGCAACCCGGCAGACGCCGAAGACCTGGTGCAGGAGACCTTCGCGAAGGCCTATTCCGCCTTTCACCAGTACCGTCCCGGCACGAACCTCAAGGCCTGGCTCTACCGCATTCTGACCAACACCTTCATCAACACCTACCGCAAGAAGCAGCGCCAGCCGCAGCAGTCGATGTCCGAGGACGTCGAAGACTGGCAGCTCGCCCGGGCGGAGTCGCACAGCTCGACGGGCCTGAAGTCCGCCGAGATGGAGGCACTCGAGCACCTGCCTGACTCGCAGGTGAAAGATGCACTGCAGCGCCTTCCCGAGGAGTTCCGGATGGCCGTCTACCTCGCCGATGTCGAAGGATTTGCCTACAAGGAGATCGCCGAGATCATGGACACCCCTATCGGGACCGTGATGTCCCGTCTGCACCGCGGCCGCCGACAGCTGCGCGACATGTTGTCGGACTACGTCCGGGCCAACGACCTGCTTTCCGCGGGCACTCTCTCCGGGAAGGCCAAGTCATGACCCACCCCCATGGCGACGATCTCTCGGCCGCAGAGTGTGCCGACTATCTCGAGCGGATCGTCTACTTCATCGACAACGAGCTCGACGAGGCCGACTGCAGTGAGGTCCGCAAGCACCTGGACACCTGCAACCCGTGCCTGGAGAAGTACGACCTCCAGCGGACGATGAAGTCCATTGTCGCGCGCTCCTGCTCGGAGCCGGCGCCCGACGAGCTGCGGGCCCGGGTGATGCTGCGCCTTCGTGAGGTTCGGATCGAGATCAGCGAAGGCTGACGACGTCCCGCAAGAGCAACGAACCCCCAGCCTGACGGCTGGGGGTTCGACGTATCTCAGCGCTCAGCTGTTGGGGCGCTTGCCGTGGTTCGCAGCCTTCTTACGACGCGAACGGCGCTTGCGGCCGGTCTTGCCCATGGTGTTCCTCCTGGATCGAGATCGAGTCATCCTCCCAGGTTCGTCCCGAGTCGCGAAATCGGGTCAGAGGCGTGAGAGGAACTTCTCGGGGTCGACCACCACCCGGGTGATCTCGCCGGTTCCGATCACCTTGCCGTTCGGGCTGAGGGCTCCGCCGACATTGCGGGCGCCGACGGTGAAGCGGTGCAGTCGGCCGTCGACGTACACCACCGAAGCAGTGACCTCGACCTCCTGGCCGATCGCGCTGGCCGCGACGTGTTCCAACGAGACCCTGGTGCCGACGCTGGTCGAGCCGACCTCGAGGGTCGGGTTGATTGCAGCGCAGGTGGCCGCCTCGCACCACGCCAGCAAGCGGGGTGTGCCGAGCACCGGCAGGCTGCCGGAGCCGACGGCCTCCGCGGTGTCGGCCTCGGTGACGGTGAAGGTCAAGCTGGCTTGCATCACAGCTCCAAGCGGTAGGCGATGAGGTCGACGCCGGGTGCGGGCGACCAGTCCCGCTCGGGCACGCGGCGGAACCCGAGCCGGTCGTAGATGCGATGAGCCCCGGCCATCGACTCCAGGCTGGAGAGCGCGATTGCGCTGGCGCCTGCGGAGCGGAAACGTTCGACCACCATCTCGACCAGCGCCATTCCGACACCCTGGCCCTGGGCTGCGGGAGCGACGGCGAGCATCCGGAACTCGCCCTCGTCGTCCCGGCTGATCTCTCGCCACGCTGACCCAGTGGGGCAGACGGTCACGTTGCCGAGGACGGTGTCGCCGACCTGCGCTGCAGCGACCCAGACCTCTGCGTCCCTATCGCGGGCCTCGACATCGCCCAACTGATCGCGATAGTGGTCTTCCGAGCCCGTCAGGAAGGGCTCGTAGGCCGCGACTGTGAGCGCACCCACCTCGGCATACTCCGCCGGTCGGGCGCGCCTGATCTGCACGGGCTAGATCCCGAAGGTGTTGCGCGGGTACGCCGCGTCGACGTCGGTGATGATGTTGACCAGATAAGGGACACCCGAGGCGAAGGCGCGGTCCAGCGCTGGGCCGATCTGTTTCGGGTCGGTCACCATCTCGCCCGCGCCGCCGAGCGCCCTCACGACCTCGTGGTACGCCGTGCGCTCGGCGAGGTCGGCGGCGACGTCATAGCCGTAGAGCATCTGCATCGGGCCCTTTTCCAGGCCCCAGGCGGAGTTGTTGCCCATCACCATCACGACGGGAAGGTTGTGGCGCACCAGCGTGTCGACGTCCATCAGGGAGAAGCCAGCGGCCCCGTCTCCGAGCAGCAGCACGACCTGGGCCGACGGCCGCGCCAACCGGGCTGCGATCGCTGCGCCGAGGCCGGCGCCGAGGCAACCATAGGGGCCCGGGTCGAGCCAGCCCCCGGGCCGTTGGGGCTCGACGAACTTGCCGGCAAAGCTGACGAAGTCGCCGCCGTCACCGATCACTACCGCGTCCTCGGCGAGGCGCGGCACCAGCTCGCCATAGATGCGTGCGGGATGGATCGGGTCGGCCTCCGCGCCGAGGAGCTCGAGGTCGCGGCTGATCGCGACTTTCACCGTGTCCTGCAGCTGGCCCACCCAGGCGGACCAGTCGGGCTTGGGGCCGCGCTCGAGGGCGGACTGGAGACCATCGAAGACCGAGGTCAGGTCACCCGAGACCGAATCAGCCAGGGTGGCGTGGCCGGAGATCTGTCCGGATGAGTCTGCGATGTGCACCACCTGAGCCGGGGGAGACCCTTCCTCCTTGCCACCGAAGATGCCGTAGCCGAGGCGGAAGTCGAGCGGCGTGCCGACCACGACCACGAGGTCGGCGCCACCGAGAGCCTGACTGCGCGCCTTGGTCGACAGCAACGGGTGGCCGCCTGGGATCACGCCGCGTCCCATGCCGTTGGTGATCACCGGCACCCCCACGGCTTCGATGAACCGCAGCGCGGCTTCGTCGGCCCGGTCTGCCCAGACGTCGGTGCCGAGGATGACCACCGGCCGCGACGCCCCTGACAGAAGGCTGGCGATCCGGTCAATCGCATCGGTGTCGGGGTCCGCGCCACGCAGCGAGCTCACGTCGGGCAGCTGACCTTGGGCGACGTTGAAGAACTCGTCCATCGGCACATCGACGAAGACCGGGCCGCGGTGTGAGGAGCCGGCAGCGGTGAACGCCTCGTGGATGCCGCCGAGGACGTCGCCGGCGGTGTGCAAGGTTCGCGCCAGCTTCGAGACCGAAGCCACGATCGGCGGCTGGTCGAGCTCCTGCAGCGACCCGCTGCCCCAGCGGTTGGCCGGGGCGCGACCGCCGACGACCACCATGGGTGATCCGGCGAACTGCGCCTGCGCGATAGCGCTCACGCCGTTGGTCACCCCCGGGCCCGCTGTCAGCACGGCCAGCCCCGGCACGCGGGTCAGCTTGCCGGTGGCTTCTGCGGCAAATGCTGCCGTTTGCTCGTGACGCACGTCGAGCAGCCGCATCGGCGGCTCGGCCTTCACCGCCCCGTCGTACATCGGGAACACGTGGGCCCCCGAGAGCGTGAACATGGTCTCCACGCCGTGCGCGCGGGCGACGGCGACGGCCAGCTCTCCACTGTGGCCTTCGAGGGTCTCGGTCATGACCGCAGGCTATAGCCCGGGCTCAGCGGGCTACCGTGCAGTTGGGCGCAGCGTTTCCGGGTTGGTCGTGCGGAGCTCGTCCACCAGAAGCAGCAGGAGGTCGGCTCGGACGCCGGGGGGTCGCGGACCCAGCGCGAGCTGCAGGTAGAGGGCCCTGAGGAACGCCTCGGTGTTGCCGCTCATCAGGTAGGGATCACCGTTCGTGGACTGACGTCGAGCGATCTGGCCCAGCCGGGACACCCACGTCTCCAGGGTCTCGATCGGCACTCGGTCGCGCCGGAGCAGCGCCATCGTGGCCGTGGCCAGCCGATCGGGTTCCCCGTGCGCGAAGAGCCGGGCGACCGGCAGCGCGAGCCGCTCGGCGATGACGTCGAGCACGACGGTCAGCTCCGCCTTGCCCACATGAGGCGAGCTCGCGAGCGTGGCCAGGGCATCGGCGCCATGGGCCACGGCGTGGGCCCAGCCTTTGCCGGGTACGAACCCTCGCAGGTCTTGCTCCTCAAGGATCCAGGTCGCAATGCGATCACCCCACTCCAGCACCTTTCCGCCGGGCACCAGTGGTCGCTCAGCGTCGCGGGCGATGCACCTGGCCAGGATCAGTGCGGAGAAGCTGCGCCGGAAGACGCTGTCGGTGCCGGACTGGCCGAGACCGGTGCGCAGGCCGGCCGCCATGCCGTCCCCAAGCCCGGGCAGGAGGTCGTCGTACACCCCTCGGCCGATCCACGCGCACAGAGTCGGGAACGCGAGGTCGTCGCGCACGTAGGGGTCCGGATCACCGAGCATCTGGGTCAGCTCAGCGGTCAGGTCAGATAGGGGGCGATCGGTGGGCACCGCAAGATCGCCTCCGAGGACCTTCCCCCAGTATGCCGAGAACATGGCGGCCATCCTGCCAAACGAATCGCGATCGGAGCTGCTGGGGTGATCTGAGGCACCCCCTACCCTGGCCAGGTGCCGACCCTCGCCGATCTGGTGCGCAGCCACACGGACCTCGAGCCCGGAGACGTCGCGTGGCTGCAGCTGTTGATGGCGGACTGGCAGATCGTCGCCGACCTGTCGTTCGCCGACCTGGTGCTGTGGCTCCCCGACAGCAAGGGCGCCGGCTTCTGGGCCGCCGCGCAGATGCGCCCGACCACCGGTCCGACGGCGTACGTCGACGACATCGTCGGCACCTTCGTCAAGACCGGACGTCGACCGATGCTGGACTCGGCGTACTCGCAGGGGCGACTGGTCCGCGACGGCGACCCGGAATGGCGCGACGACGTGCCGGTGCGGGTTGAGACGATCCCGGTGCGGCACGGTGGCCGGGTGATCGCGGTGATCGCCCGCAACACGAACCTGCTGGGGGTGCGGACGCCCAGTCGGCTCGAGCTGTCGTACCTCCAGAGCGCGGCCGACCTGACCCAGATGATCGCCGCTGGTTACTTCCCTTCGCCGGGTCAGCGCAGCGACCACGCGGACACTGCTCGGGTCGGAGACGGTTTCCTCCGGGTCGACGCCGCGGGACGCGTGGTCTATGCGAGCCCCAACGCATTGTCGGTCTATCGCCGGTTGGGAGTCTCTGGCGACCTCGACGGACAGTCGCTCGCCGAGCTGACGCGCGGCCTCGTGCCGCCACGGCGGCGGCCCGACGAGGAGACTCTCAGCGCCGTGCTCGGGGCGCGCGCGCACCGAGACACCGAAATCGGCAACGACCAGGTGACTCTGATCGTGCGGTCCATCCCGCTCCGACCGACCGGCGAGCTGATCGGGGGGCTGATCCTGGTGCGCGACGTGACCGACCTGCGCCGCCGGGATCGCGAGCTGGTGACCAAGGACGCCACCATCCGCGAGATCCATCACCGGGTGAAGAACAACCTCCAGACGGTGGCGGCACTCTTGCGACTCCAGGCCCGGAGGATCGACTCACCCTCGGCCAAGTCGGCTCTCGAAGAGGCGGTGCGCCGGGTGGGCTCGATCGCGATCGTCCACGAGACCCTCAGCCAGGCAGTCGAGGAGAGCGTGGTCTTCGACGAGATCGCCGATCGACTCGGGGTGATGGTCACTGAGGTGAGCGCCTTGGCAGGCCAGGTCCGGGTGCGGCGCGACGGCAGCTTCGGCGAGCTGCCCTCAGAGACCGCCACGCCCATGGCGATGGTGCTGACCGAGATCCTGCAGAACGCCGTAGAACATGGCTACCCACCCGACCCGACCGACGACCCAGCGCAGGATCCGATCACCATCTCGGGCGAGATCGTGGTCACCGTGCGCCGGCTGGTGGGCCGCTTGCACGTCACGGTCGACGATGACGGTCGCGGACTGCCCGTCGGCTTCGATCTGGACGAGTCCACGAACCTGGGGTTGTCGATCGTCCGCACCCTGGTGGAGTCGGAGCTCGGCGGCCAGCTGGAGCTGTTCGCGGCACCCCACGGCGGCACTCGCGCCGTCGTCGATGTGCCGTTGGAATAGCTCCGACGGACGTCTACGCCGAGCGCACTCGGGACCGCGCGTTGCGGCGCTTGAGCGCCCGCCGCTCGTCCTCGCTCAGGCCACCCCACACGCCGTGGTCCTGACCAGCCTCCAGCGCCCACGCAAGACACTGCTCGCGCACATCACAGCGTCGACACACCTGTTTGGCCTCCTCGATCTGGAGGATGGCCGGACCGGTGTTGCCGATCGGGAAGAACAGTTCCGGGTCCTCGTCGAGGCATGCGGAACGGTGGCGCCAATCCATGGCTGGTGGATCTCTCTTTCTGCTTGTGTGCAGGCAGGGGTGCTCAGGCCTACGGGCGCGCTGGTACGTGCAAATGTGAACGTTTTCACGAGCGCACCCCCCAGGCTCTCAACTAATCGGCTCCGGATCAAGCGTTTGGCCTGGTCGGTTGGGTCACAACGCGGACTTGTTGCCTAGGCTGCAGCGGTGCCCGCCCGTCTCGTGAACCCCGCGCCACTCACGGTGGCCGCCTCTCTGGTCGTGATCCAGGGCGGTCTGCTGCTCGGTTTCGGCGTGCTCGAGCTCGCCAGCATCTCCTCCGACCGAATCTCGCTGGGAGTGTCGACGGCGGTGTTCTTCGTGATCTACGGCCTCGCCCTCGTGCTGTGCGCTGGAGCGTTGACCAGGCGGCAGGGCTGGGCGCGTGGGCCAGTGCTGCTCACTCAGCTGATCCAGCTCGGTCTGGCCTGGAACCTTCGTGATGTGGTCCTGGTGGCGGTGTTGTTGGTGGTCGCTGCCCTGATCGTGCTGGCCGGGATGCTGCACCCGAGCAGCGTCGCTGCGCTGGGCGACGACCCGACGGGCTAAGCGCCGCTGAGCCCAGACTCTGGGGCAGTGCACAGGAAAATCTCAGGTCCGTCATCCACAATGAGTCGACTCTCCGCCTGAATCGGCGGTGACGGGCAGACAGAGTGCGACAGGGGAGCTCGTTCTCAGATGCCTGTGGACGCCGCCTTCGCCCGGTTGCCGGGTGGGGGTGGCGTCTTCGTCGGCTCAGCTGGAGGAGCCAGAGACAGCGGTGGTGCGTAGGGCGGGCGCCACCCAGCGTTGCAGGTAGGCGCGGAGCTCGGCGGCAGATCGTTCAGGATCGCCCGGGTCCAGGACCAAGGACTGCAGCACCCTGAGCAGGTGCTCGACCAGCTCGCGTTGCAGGTCGGCCTGGAGCCCGGCGCCCTCCCAGTCAATCGGGAATCCTGCTAGCAGGGTACGGCCCAGTGCGATGGAGGTCGGCGCGGTCAGGCCGGAGATGGTGCTGCTGATCCGCCCTGGGGCGATCAGATGGTTGAGGGCGGGGTCGTCACGCAGGTGCTCGTAGACGAAGGCCACCACCTCGACCACCGCGTCTCCCGCGTCGCCTCCGGTGGCCGAGACGTGACCGCTCACGTGCTCGGCGAGCTGGGACATCAGGTCGGTCACGGCGTCCATGGCCGCGGCGTTCAGGAGATCTTCGGTGCTCGGGAAGTAGCGATAGACCGTCTGCCGAGTGACGCCCAGGATCTCGGCGACCTCGGCGGTCGTGGTCGACCCGCTCTCGGCGAGACGCACTCGCGCCGCCCGCAGGACGCGTTGCCGCGCCTCCACGCCGTCGCGCGGTGGCTGGCCAGCCCATCCGTGTGATCTCACCGGACCCCCCATTCCTTGACGACCATACACTTTCGTGGTTCTGTTCATCCATCTTCTCAAATGTGAATGGTATTCTCTGGAGGAACTCGTGACCGCGTTCGCCGTCCCCGTAGCGTTCGACCCCACCGACCCTGACGTCAATCTCGCTGCCGTTCCGCACGAGGAGTTCCAGGCGCTGCGGCAAACCGCCCCCATCACCTGGGTCGAGCAGCAGCCGTTGGCGAGGGCGGGCATGGAAGGCACCGGGTACTGGGCGGTGACCAAGCACGCCGACGTGGCGGCCGTCTCCAAGAACAGCAAGGTCTTCTCCAGCAGGGAGAACAGCGCGATCATCCGCTACCCCGAGACGGCGACCCGCGAATCGGTTGAGCTCACCCGCTTCGTGATCATCAACCAGGATGCCCCCGAGCACACCCAGACCCGCAGCATCATCTCGCGCGGCTTCACCCCGCGCGCGATCAGCGCTCTCGACGAGATCATGGAGACGAGGGCCAAGCGGATCGTGGCGGATGCTGTTGCCCAAGGCGAGGGCAACTTCGTCGATCAGGTGGCCGCGGAGCTGCCGCTCGAGACCATCGCGGACCTGCTCGGCGTCCCCCCTGAGGACCGGCACCAGCTGTTCGTCTGGACCAACCAGATGACCACCGACGACCCGGACTCTGGCATCGATCCCCAAGCTGCCTCGACCGAGCTGCTCATGTATGCCATGGGCCTCGCCGCAGATCGCAAGGCCAACCCGCGCGACGACATCGTGACCAAGCTGGTGAATGCCGACAAGGACGGGCGCGGACTGACCGACGACGAGTTCGGGTTCTTCGTGATCGCCTTGGCGGTGGCCGGCAACGAGACCACCCGCAATGCGATCACCCATGGCATGAACGCGTTCTTCGACAACCCGGGTCAGTGGGACCTGTGGAAGGCCGAGCGCCCCGACACGATGGTGGACGAGGTGATCCGGTGGGCCACTCCGGTGACGTCCTTCCAGCGCACGGCCCTGGAGGACGTCGAGCTGAGCGGCGTGCAGATCAAGGCCGGCGAGCGGGTCGGGATCTTCTATGCCAGCGCCAACCATGACGAGGACGTCTTCACCGACCCCTACAGGTTCGACATCACCCGTTCGCCCAACCCGCACCTTGCCTTCGGCGGCCACGGCGCCCACTACTGCATCGGCGCCAACCTGGCCCGTCTCGAGGTCAAGCTGATCTTCGAAGCGTTGGCCGACCAGTGTCCTGACATCGCGCGCGCCGGTGAGCCGACGCGTATCCGGTCGGGCTGGATCAACGGCATCACCGACCTCCAGGTCCGTTACGCCGGCTGATCTTCGTCGTTGAACAGGCATGGACCGGATTCGACGTACTGATCGCCCACCACAGCAGCCGCTCTTTCGCCGTGTCGTACGCCAGTGTCAGTGACACGGCGGCCGTGTTGCCGCTCGCACCGGCCTACCTTGCGGTGCGCCACGCCTTCTGGATGACCCTGGGTGGGTTCGCCGGACTCGTCTACAGCTACGGCTGGCTGGTGCGCTGAACGCGAAGCGCCGCCCCCTTCGATCGACGTAGGAGGCGGCGTTCGGTCTGCTCAGGCCTTCTTGGTCTCCCAGAAGATCTCAGCGATCTCGTCGATCTTGGCGAGCAGCTCGTCGGCCCTGCCGGCGTCGAGCTCGCCCTTGGTGCCACTGGCGCCGGCGAGCTTCGTGGCCTCGTTGAAGAGCGTGTGCAGCTGCGGGTACTTCTCGAAGTGCGGAGGCTTGAAGTAGTCGGTCCAGAGCACCCACAGGTGGTGCTTGACCAGCTCGGAGCGCTGCTCCTTGATCAGGATGGCGCGGGTCCGGAAGTCCGGATCGTCGTTGTCGGCGACCTTGGCGATGATTCCCTTGATCGACTCGGCCTCGATGCGGGCCTGGGCGGGGTCGTAGACACCGCAGGGGAGGTCGCAGTGGGCCGAAACCTCGATGGTTGGTGCGAACATTCGCGCGAACATGCGGGTCCTCTCGGTTCGATTTTTCCTACGGTTGCGACACTACTAGTCGTGGGGTACCCGACTAACAGGGCGTTCATCGGCTTCGCGAGGGTGCGCGGCGAGTCGATGACACCGGCACTGCGACCCGGTGATCGGCTACTGGTGTCCTACCGGCGAATGCCGAAGCAGGGTGACGTGGTCGTAGCTCGGTTCGCCGACGGGACGCTGGCCGTCAAGCGCGTCGCCGAGCGGCGAACTTCGGGCTGGTGGCTGCTGAGCGACGACCCCGGACAAGGGCGTCGACTCACGGCATCGCGGCCCGGTCCCCGCAGTGGAAGCCGTCGCGCTGGGTCGGGTCTGGCCCCGACCGCGGCGACGACTGTGAGACGGGGGCAGAGGCTGTGAAAGGATTGCTCACCGTGCCTGCCGCTGATCCCACCCCACACCCGCACGCCGGAGACCCGATCTTCGACCTGCACGCGGGCGGCAAGATGCAGGTCGTCTCCACCGTGGCGCTGACCGGACGTGACGAGCTCTCCATGGCTTACACCCCTGGCGTGGCGCTGGTGTGTGAGGCGATCGCCGCCGACCCCTCGCTGACCCAGCACTACACCTGGGTGCCGAACACCGTCGCCGTGGTCACCGACGGCACGGCCGTTCTCGGACTCGGAGACATCGGGCCCGCTGCCGCGATGCCGGTGATGGAGGGCAAGGCCGTGCTGTTCAAGCAGTTCGGCGGCGTCGACGCGGTGCCGATCTGCCTAGCCACGACCGACACCGACGAGATCATCGAGACCGTCGTTCGGCTGGCCCCGAGCTTTGGCGGCATCAACCTCGAGGACATCTCCGCCCCCCGCTGCTTCGAGATCGAGGCGCGGCTGAAGGAGATGCTCGACATCCCCGTCTTCCACGACGACCAGCACGGCACGGCTGTGGTCGCCCTGGCTGCCCTGACCAACGCGCTCAAGCTGACCGGCCGCAACGCCGAGTCGACGCGCGTTGTCATCTCGGGCGCCGGCGCGGCCGGAGTGGCCGTCGCCAGGATCTTGCTCGAGGCCGGGATCAAGGACCTCGCGGTCACCGACCGCAAGGGCGTCCTCAATTCCGAGCGCGGCGACCTCACCCCGGTCAAGCGAGCGCTCGCGGTCGACACGGCCGACCAGTTCGGGCGCACCGGGTCGCTGGCCGACGTCCTGGTGGGCGCCGACGTCTACATCGGTGTCTCCGGTGGCATGGTGCCCGAAGAGCACGTGGCCACGATGGCGGCCGACGCGATCATCTTCGGTCTGGCCAACCCCACGCCCGAGGTGCACCCTGACGTCGCCCACCGGCACGCGCGGGTCGTCGCCACCGGACGCTCCGACTTTCCGAACCAGATCAACAACGTGTTGGCGTTCCCCGGCATCTTCCGCGGCGCCTTCGACGTGCATGCCACTGCGATCACCGAGGGCATGAAGCTCGCCGCTGCTACCGCGCTGGCCGCTCTGGTCGGCGACGAGCTGAGCGAGGAGATGGTGATCCCCTCGCCCTTCGACCCAAGGGTCGGACCTGCGGTGGCCAGCGCTGTGGCGGCTGCGGCCAGGCGCGACGGTGTCGCTCGCCGCTGACCATCGGCCGGCCTGCGCGGCAAGCCCGCTAGCGTGGCCGACATGTTTGCCGTCTATGCCGAGTCCTTCTCCACCGACGACCCCCTCGCCGGTCTCGTGGTCGGGGAGCGTCCCGATCCGGTCGCGCCCGACGGCTGGACGACCGTCACGGTGAAGGCCGCCTCGCTCAACCACCACGACCTCTGGTCACTACGCGGTGTCGGGCTGAAGCAGGACGCGCTGCCGATGATCCTCGGCTGCGACGCTGCCGGCCTCGACGAGGACGGCAACGAGGTGGTCGTCCACGCGATCGTCTCCGACCCGTCGTGGCGGGGCGACGAGACGCTCGACCCCCAACGGTCGATCCTGTCCGAGCGCCACCACGGCACGTTTGCCGACAAGGTCGTGGTGCCCCGGGCCAACGTCATCTCGAAGCCCTCGTCGTTGTCGTTCGAGGAAGCGGCCTGCCTGCCGACGGCGTGGCTGACCGCGTACCGGATGCTGTTCACGCAGGGCTCGTTGACCGCCGGCGACACGGTGCTCGTGCAGGGCGCGGGTGGAGGGGTGGCCACAGCCCTGATCGCCCTGGCCCGAGCGGGCGGCCTGCGCGTGCTAGCCACCTCCCGCGACGAGGCGAAGCGGGTCAAGGCACTCGAGCTCGGGGCTCACGAGGTCTTCGAGTCGGGCACGCGGTTGCCGATCAAGGTCGACGCGGTGATGGAGACCGTGGGCCGAGCGACCTGGACGCACTCGATCCGCGCGCTTCGCCCGGGCGGCAAGATCGTGATCTCGGGGACCACGTCCGGCCCGCAGCTGGACGATGCCGAGCTCACCCGGATCTTCTTCCTCCAGCTCAGCGTGATCGGCTCGACCATGGGTTCCAGCACCGAGCTGGCCTCCCTGGTCTCGCTGCTCGACGCGTCGGGCACTCGGCCGCTCATCGACCGGACTCTCCCGATGGCCGAGGCTCGGGAGGGTTTCGCGGCGATGGCCGCGGGCGACGTCTTCGGGAAGATCGTCTTCACGAATGGCTAGTCGCTGATGACGACTCACCTGATCACCGGTGCGGGCTCTGGCATCGGGGCCGCAGTCGCCCACCGGCTGCACGAGCGCGGCGACTCCCTGGTGCTGCTCGCGCGCACCGAAGCGCGAGCAGCTGAGCTGGCTGACCGTTACCCGGGATCGCTGACGTTTGCCGCAGACCTTGCCGTCCCCGAGTCGCTGACGCTGCCCGAGCTGGATGTCCTGGACTCAGTGCTCCACGTGGCCGGCGTCGTCGAGCTCGGCTCGGTCGCCGAGCAACCGGCAGCCCAGCTGCGTGAGCAGATCGAGGTCAACCTGGTGGCCCCGGCCGTGCTGACCCGGCTCACGCTCCCGGCGGTCCGACGGGCCCGTGGCACCTATGTCTTCGTCAACTCCTCGGCCGGGCTGGTGGCAAGCCCGCAGTGGTCGGCGTACGCCGCGTCGAAGTGGGGGCTGCGCGCATTCGCCGATGCGTTGCGCGCGGAGGAGATGGACAACGGCGTGCGCGTGGCGACCATCTTCCCGAGCCGGACCGCCACGCCGATGCAGGAGAAGGTGCACGAGCAGGAGGGGCGCACCTACGACTCGTCACGGTGGATTGCGGCGAGCGTGGTGGCCGACACGGTGCTGCACGTGCTTGACCTGCCGGACGGTGCGACCATCCCCGAGGTCACGATCAGGCCGATGCAGCCGCGTCCAGGGGCGTGACGACCGGCGAAGGAGGGAATGCGCCGGACTGCAAGTGGTGTTGGGTGTGACGTGTCACGAGGGACCCGAAAACCGGTCGATGCCGGTCGTGCCGATGAGTTAGCGTCGCCGCTCGAGTCAGACCTGAATGACGATGTGCGACCCCCACCCGAGGAACGCCCTGTGACGACCCCTGCCCCCGCGACGTCCACCGACGTCGCACCCGTACGCGTTGAGCGGACCCCGGCCGTGATCCGGCTGCTGGTGCTCGCGACGTTCATCGTGATCCTCAACGAGACGATCATGATCAACGCGATCCCGCGTCTGATGACCGACCTGAATGTGACCGCTAGCGCTGCCCAGTGGCTGTCGACCGCGTTCATGTTGACCATGGCCGCCGTCATCCCCGTCACCGGCTGGTTCCTTCAGCGGGTCTCGACCCGCAGCGCCTATGCGACGGCGATGACCGTCTTCTGCACCGGCACCGCGCTGGCGGCCGTCGCGCCGACGTTCGAGGTCCTGCTCGGTGCCCGCATCATCCAGGCCGGCGGCACGGCGGTGATGATGCCGCTGCTGATGACCACCCTGATGACTGTGGTGCCCCAGCACGACCGGGGCCGGGTGATGGGCAATGTCACCCTGGCCATGTCTGTGGCCCCCGCCCTCGGTCCTGCGGTGTCCGGGATCGTTCTGGGGATCGGCTCGTGGCGGCTGATGTTCCTGCTCGTGCTCCCGATCGCACTGGGCATCAGCTGGGTCGGTCTGCGCAAGCTCGAAAACGTGGGCGAGACACAGGCGGGCACCGTCGACTGGTTCAGCGTCGTGGTGGCCGCCCTCGGGTTCGGCGGCCTGGTCTTCGGTCTCAGTCGCTTCAGTGAGGGCGTCAGCCTCGCCCCGGTCGGCATCGTCCTAGCCGGGGTGGGGTTGATCGCGATCTTCGTGCTCAGGCAGCTGTGGCTCCAGCGCAACGGCGTGCCGCTGATGGACCTGCGGGTGCTGCGCCACCGGACCTACACCCTGGCGTTGCTCCTGATGGCGGTCGCGTTCATGGCCATGCTCGGCTCGATGATCTTGTTGCCGCTCTACCTCCAGGACGTGCGCGGGCTCAGTCCGCTCCAGACCGGCCTCTTGGTGATGCCTGGGGGCCTGGCGATGGGTCTGCTCGGACCGCGGGTGGGCAAGGTGTTCGACCGCCTCGGCGGCAGGGTGCTGGTGATCCCGGGATCGTTCGGCATCGTGACGGCCCTGGCGGCGCTTACCCAGGTGTCGCTGGACACGCCGTACTGGCAGCTCTTGGGGGTCCATGTCCTACTGATGATCTCGTTGGCGGCGTTGTTCACGCCCGTCTTCACGTTGGGACTCGGCGCGCTCCCGATGCACCTCTACTCCCACGGCAGCTCGATGCTGGGCACCCTCCAACAGGTAGCCGCAGCCTTCGGCACCGCTTTGGTGGTCACGATCATGACGGCTCGTGCCGACTCCCTGCTGGCGGGCGGCGAGGCTGCGCTCGACGCGGCTGTCGGCGGTCTGCAGCTGGCCTTCGTAGTCGGCGCGGCACTGTCGCTGGTGGTGGTGGCGCTGGCGTTCGTGTTGCCGGGTCGGCTCCCGGACGACGTCGGGTCGGCGCCGAACCAGGCCTGAGTCTCGGCTAGCGACGGCGCCAGTTGAGGGCGCCGACCAGCACCATCCGTAGCTGGGTGCGGGCAGTCTCGATGACCTGCTGCTCTGGTCCCCGACCGACGACGATCAGTGCCTCGGCCGTCGCCACCATCGCGGTGACGATCAGGTTGGAGAGGATCCGGAGGTCCTCGGCCGACCAGGGGTCGGTGCCCGGCAGGCGGTCGAGGTCCGTGGCCAGCTCGCGCTCGAAAAGCTCGATCTGGTGCCGAATCGCCACCCGCACCCCAGGTGGCCCGGCGGCGCGCTCACGCACGATGAACGCGAAGTGCTGCCGCTGCGCGAGGACGTGCTCGCTCAGCACCTCGACCGAGCGGTCCACGATGTCCTTGAAGTCCGGGTCGCCGCGGCGGACGTCGCGCAGCATGGCCCGTAGCGAGGCGAACGATTCGTCGACCAGAGCCAGTCCGAGCGCCTCGATGGAGTCGAAGTGGCGGTAGAACGCCGTCGGCACGATGCCGACCTCCTTGGCCACCTGGCGTAGCGACAGGGCGACCAGGCTGCTGTCCTCGCACAGCACCAGCGCGGCGTCGAGGATGGCCCGGCGGGTGCGCTCCTTGCGCTCACCGCGGGTCGCCGTCATGCCCGGAGTCTAGTCGGTGGACATGTGTTCACGGGCACACCGGCGAGCACTTGACCGCGCCGGTCGATACTGGCCATAGTTTCAGTGTACGAACGTTCACTGAAATTCGCGAAGGAGTCTGGATGAGCGCGACAGCACCGCTGGCAGGGCTCGGCCGGGGCATTCTCCGCTCACGCGCCGTTGCCGCTCTCGCCTCGCCCCACGGAGTGGACCGCTACCTCGAGCAGGTCAATCCGATGTGGGCTGCCCACGAGGTGCGGGCCCGCGTCGTCGAGGTACGCCGTGAGACCGCAGGAGCAGACACGGCCCCTGTTGCCACCCTGACGCTGCAGCCCACGGTCACCTGGCGCGGACACCGCGCCGGTCAGTACGTCCAGGTCGGCGTCGACCTGCCCGGCTCGGCCAAGCGGCTGACGCGATGCTTCTCCATCTCCTCGGCTGCCTCGGCGCCGGGGGAGCGGTTCACCCTGACGATCCGCGCCCATCAAACGGGTCAGGTCTCGAGCTTTCTCGTCAACGATGTCCAGCCCGGTCAGATCCTGCACCTGAGCCAGGCCGACGGTGAGTTCACGCTCCCGGGCAGCCCATCCACACCGAGCCCCTACCCGTTGGTGTTCATCACCGGCGGCTCCGGGATCACGCCGGCGATGTCGATGATCCGCACGCTGCTGCGCGACGGTTACGACGGGAGGGCCAACCGCAAGGTCACCTTCCTCCACTTTGCTCGCAGTCCCGAGGACCAGATCTTCGCCGACGAGCTCGCCGAGATCGCCGAGGCCGACAACGACATCGAGGTGCACCTGCGCTACGGCGAGCAGATCTTCAGCGAGTTCGAGCTGCGCCGGCTGGTGCCCGACTACGTGACCACCGACACCTGGGCTTGCGGTCCGGGCGCCATGATCGACCTGATCAGGGCGGCGTACGCCAGCTCCGAGAAGCTGCGCCTCGAGTTCTTCAAGCCGCCGCGCATCTCCGGCGGCACGACCGAGGGCGAGGTCGCGTTCGCCCGGACCGGCCGGACCGCGGCCAACACCGGCGAGAGCCTGCTCGAGCAAGCCGAGGCACTCGGGCTCAAGCCGGATTCCGGTTGCCGGATGGGCATCTGCTTCTCCTGCGTGACCACCAAGACCGAGGGAACGGTGCGCAACATCCTCACTGGCGAGGAGAGCTCGCTGCCCGACGAAGAGATCCGCATCTGCGTCAGCGCCCCTCAAGGCGACTGCACGATCAACCTCTGAGAGAGGAAGCATCATGACTACCAAGCTTTCCGCTGACCAGCTCGACGAGTTCGGCAAGGAGATGGACACGATCCGCCAGCGCGTCCTGGCCGACCTGGGCGAGGAGGACGCTGCGTACATCCGCAACGTCGTCAAGCGCCAGCAGCAGTTCGAGGTCGCCGGGCGCGCGCTCTTCTACCTGCCCCCTGCGTGGCCGCTCGCTGTCGCTGCGCTGAGCGTCTCCAAGATCCTCGAGAACATGGAGATCGGCCACAACGTCATGCACGGCCAGTACGACTGGATGGGCGACCCGAAGCTCAGCTCGAGGATGTACGACTGGGACAACGTCTGCCCAGGTGAGCAGTGGAAGTACTCGCACAACTACATCCATCACACGTACACGAACATTCTCGGCAAGGACCGCGACATCGGCTACGGCATCCTCCGGATGGACGAGGACCAGAAGTGGCACCCCTACTACCTCGGCAACCCGGTCTATGCGTTCCTGCTGATGGTCTTCTTCGAGTGGGGTGTCGCGATGCACGACCTCGAGGTCGAGAACATCGTGGCCGGCAAGCGCAAGCTGTCGGAGAACAAGAAGCTGCACGCCGGGCTGATGCGCAAGGTCCGGCGACAGGCACTCAAGGACTACCTGCTGTTCCCGGCCCTGACCGGCCCGCTCTTCCCGCTCACCCTGGCGGGCAACGTGACCGCCAACCTGGTCCGCAACATCTGGGCGTTCAACATCATCTTCTGCGGTCACTTCCCGGCGGGCGTCGCGACTTTCTCCGAGGAGGAGTGCGAGGACGAGTCACGCGGTCACTGGTACTACCGGCAGCTGTTGGGCTCGGCCAACATCAGCGGCAGCAAGCTGCTCCACCTGATGAGCGGCAACCTCTCCCACCAGATCGAGCATCACTTGTTCCCTGACATCCCCGCGCGGCGCTACCCGGAGCTGTCAGCGGACGTGCAGGCACTGTGTGAGAAGTACGGGCTGGACTACAACACCGGCCCGCTGCACCGGCAGCTCGGCAGCGTCGCTCGGAAGATCTTCCGGCTCGCGCTTCCGAACCGCGCCCCGAAGCAGGATGATCAAGCTCCTGTGACCGAGCCCGCCTTGGCCGCGTGACCGCGACCGGTCAGACTGAAGCCATGAGCGACCACTTGAGCAAGGGTGAGATCGGCAAGGACGCCGTCCAGTCGACCGTCGAGGCCGCGGCCGACACGGTCGGCCAGGTCGCGAAGATCATCACCAAGGCGGTGCAGGACGTCGCTGGCGCGGTCGGCGGCTTCGCCACGGAGGTCTACGAGATCCGTGACGCCGCCAAGAAGGCGTCCGACGAGCAGGTCGGGTCAGATGAGACCGAGATGCCGGCCGCGACGGACGCTGATCCGTCGGAATCGCTGTGAAGGCGCAGCTCAGCCGAACGACATCCTGAAGGCTGCCTGCCGGAACGACGCGAGCGGGCGGGCGCCGCGGAGCCAGCCGAGCGGGCCGTCCGCGTTGAAGTCCCACACACCTCGAGCCGGAAGCGTCTTCGACGAGCCCTTGAGGGTCGCGGTGCGCTCCTCGCCGTGGGTGTCGTCGATGCCTGGCTGCCAGGTGCCACCTCTGAACGGCAGCCGCGGCGCGACCCGGGATACATCGGTGAAGCGGGCGCTTGCGATCGATCTGCGCTCGAGCGAGGCCGACCACTCGGTCCGCGAGACGGGGCCGGTGTGGCTGCTCTCGAACGTGAAGTCGCACAGACCCTTCGGGATCGCCCACAGCTCGCGTCCGCCTGCTACTGAGGCCGGGGAGTCGACCCAGATGTCGGTGATGCTCACCCGGCGACCGTGCTCGGGTGACTTGATCGGCCGGGCCACCAGCAGCTCGGAGTAGGTGAGTGGGCTGCCCTCTTCGTAGGAGACGAATGCGGCGCCGTAGATCCCCGCTGGACGCAGCTCGTCGACACCGGTGTTGAGCTTGAAGAGCGAGAGCCAGAGGGAGCCCACCATCTGCCAGGGAGCGGCGGGATAAGTCACTGGTTCGGAAGCGCGTTCAGCCATGCGCTGAGCCTAGGCCCGCTTCTCGTCGGGAGCGGCAAGCGTCTCGTCCGTGAACAGGTCACCGTGCTCCAAGATCTCGGCCTCGAGCGCGCTCGGCAGGTCGGAGGTCATCTCCTCGGCCCGCGGTGGACGAGGCCCCAGGGTGGAGACCGCCTTGTCGATGGCTCCGGACACGTCGATCAGCCGCGCCGCCTTCACGTAGGGCTTCTCGATCTCGCGGCCGACGTATTTGGCCACGAACCGCTTGAGCTCACCCTCTACGTTCGCAGCGTGCTGGGTGATGGAGGCGCGCAGACCCTTGGCCTTGAGGCGGACGATGACCTGCGCTGCCGTGGGCGGGTCGACGTCGAGCACGATCGCCAGGTCGGCGCGAGCCCGGGCGGTGAGCACCAGGGGCACCACGATGTCGGCGATGAACTTGTGGGTGTCGACACCGAGGTTGATCGCGAACTCGAGGGACACCGGGAGCTGCACCCGAAAGCTGACCGGATCGTCGGAGACGCGCTCACCGACCGCGGTGCCGATCTGACCTTTCGCGGTCACCTTGACCACCCGGCCCGGACCGACGCCCATCGGCCCGACGTCGACCACCTGACCTGCCAGCACGTTGACCCCGGCAAGCACTCGCTCGGCCGAGACTGCGGTCTGGAAGAAGTCCTCGCCCCATTGCGCGTACGACATGTAGTCGCCGGTGTCGGAGGCGGGGAAAGCGTCGGCAGACATGGTCAGTCCTCCGGATCATCGAGCCGGGCGAGCCAGGCGGCGAATCGCCCCACCGCGGTCTCGAACTCCGGGTGGATGTCGGTGAACTCCTGCAAGCGTTCGGCCACCCACGCCACGGTGACCTCTTCGTCACCCCGCCGCTTCTCGAGCTCCTCGATCCCACGATCGGTGAAGTACATCCTCGCCGACCTACGCGAAGGCCCGGGCGAGCAGGTCCTTCTGCTCCTCGGTGTGACGCTTGGCGGTGCCAACTGCAGGCGAGGAGGACTCGCCCCGGGTGATCGGCTCCACCGTCGCGTCGACCCCTTGGCCACACGTTGAGCATGTAGTGCGGCCACGGTCCCATGTTCTTCGGCTCGTCCTGCACCCAGCGCACAACAGCTTCAGGTTCGGGTACTTGGCGATCTCGTCCTTGATGGCGTCGACCGGCCGCGGGTAGAGCTGCTCGATCCGCGCAATCGCGAACCGCT
>CAWCGY010000007.1:0-111363 GCA_963795155.1 uncultured Actinomycetota bacterium
TCGAGCTCATGTCGCGGTAGCGCTCGCCGACCACAGAGTCACGCGGCATGGCATTGTCCAGCGCCATGAGGTCGCGCTGGCTCAGGTCAACGTCAGCCGCGCCTACGTTCTCCTCGAGGTAGCGGACTGGCACCCAGCCGATGCCGAGCTCGCGGATCGGCGGGGAGGATCTCGTCTTTTCGAACTCGTGCGTGGTGTAACGCAACCAATATGCCTGCCGCGGCGTCTTTATGGGTACTAGGGAAGGAACTCGGGAGGGCAGGGGACATGGACATCGTCACGGAGGGCTCGACCCTTGTGCTGAGCGGTAGTTTCGACGGCCGCAGCACCTGGCAGGTTCGTACCGCGATCTACGAGCACCTCGAGCGGCACGACCGCGATGTCGTGATCGATCTGACGGACGTCGAGTTCGTCGACCTCACGGCTCTGCGCGTCCTCGCGGTGGCCACCCGCCAGGCCAGCAGGAGCGGTCATCACCTCACCCTGCGCGGTTGCAACGGCGCCGTCCGTCGGCTGCTGCACATGAGCCGCCTCATTCGCGTCGTCGAGGTTGAGCGGATCGCCGCCAGCGCCTGAAGCGCCGCAGGCGCGTGTCGGATAAGCCACACGCCCAACCGGTTACCAATGGGTAGTCGCCGACTACCCTCGGAAGCATGACCGAGATGGCTTCCGAGCGTCCGCAGAAGGACAAGCCCTGGGTGATGCGCACCTACTCCGGCCACTCGACGGCGGCCGCGTCCAACGCGCTGTACCGCGGCAACCTCGCCAAGGGCCAGACCGGCCTGTCGGTGGCGTTCGACCTGCCCACCCAAACGGGCTACGACCCCGACTCGATCATGTCGCGCGGCGAGGTCGGCAAGGTCGGTGTGCCGGTGCCGCACCTGGGCGAGATGCGCAAGCTGTTCGACCAGATCCCGCTCACCGAGATGAACACCTCGATGACCATCAATGCGGTGGCCATGTGGATGCTGGCGATGTACCAGGTCGTTGCCGAGGAGCAGAACCCCGATCTCTCCCCCGAGCAGGTCGCCGCACAGCTGACCGGCACCACCCAGAACGACATCATCAAGGAGTACCTCTCCCGCGGAACCTATGTGTTCCCGCCTGAGCACTCCCTGCGCCTGATCAGCGACATGATCTCCTACACGGTCCACCAGATACCCCAATGGAACCCGATCAACATCTGCAGCTACCACCTGCAGGAGGCGGGGGCCACGCCTACCCAGGAGCTCGCCTACGCGTTGTGCACGGCGATCGCGGTGCTCGACGAGGTAAAGGAATCGGGACAGGTCTCGGAGGGGGACTTCGAGAAGGTCGTCGGTCGGATCTCCTTCTTCGTCAACGCCGGAGTGCGGTTCGTCGAGGAGACGTGCAAGATGCGCGCCTTCGTCCAGCTCTGGGACGAGATCACCCGCGAGCGCTACGGCGTCCAGGACCCCGAAGATGCGCCGGTTCCGCTACGGAGTGCAGGTCAACTCACTCGGGTTGACCGAGGCGCAGCCGGAGAACAACGTGCAGCGGATCGTGCTGGAGATGCTCGGCGTGACGCTGTCGAAGAACGCGCGGGCTCGCGCGCTCCAGCTGCCGGCCTGGAACGAGGCTCTCGGTCTTCCGCGCCCGTGGGACCAGCAGTGGTCACTGCGCCTGCAGCAGGTACTTGCGTTCGAATCCGACCTGCTGGAGTACGACGACATCTTCGAGGGCTCGACGGTGATCACCGCCAAGGTTGCCGAGCTGGTCGACGGCGCTCGGGCCGAGATGGACCGCGTGCAAGCCATGGGCGGTGCGATCGCTGCCGTCGAGTCCGGGTACATGAAGCAGGAGCTGGTCTCCGCCCACGCCGCCCGCCGTGCTCGGATCGAGAGTGGCCACGAGATCATCGTTGGGGTGAACCGGTTCGAAACCACCGAACCGTCGCCCCTGACGGCCGATCTCGACGGGGCCATCATGGCCGCCGACCCGTTGGCCGAGCAGTCGGCACTCGACTCGGTCAAGGAGTGGAAGGCCCAACGTGACGAGGCCCAGGTCGCCGATGCGCTGGCTGCACTGACCGAGGCTGCCAAGACCGATACCAACTTGATGGCGGCGACTCTGGTAGCCGCGCGAGCGGGAGCGACCACGGGGGAGTGGGCAGGCACGCTGCGCGGTGTTTTCGGGGAGTTCCGGGCGCCAACCGGTGTCGGCGGTGCCGTCGGCGTTGCGGAAGCCGGCTCCGAGCTGAGTGCGGTCCGCGAGAAGGTCAAGACCACCAGCAACGAGCTCGGCGGCCGACTGCGGCTCCTGGTCGGCAAGCCCGGCCTCGACGGTCACTCCAACGGTGCCGAGCAAGTAGCGGTACGTGCCCGCGACGCCGGCTTCGAGGTGATCTACCAGGGCATCCGGCTGACTCCAGACCAGATCGTGGCCGCAGCGGTGGCCGAGGACGTGCACTGCGTGGGCCTCTCGATCCTGTCCGGTTCACACATGGAGCTGGTGCCGGCGGTGCTCGACGGGCTCCGGGCGGCAGGGCTGGCCGACGTGCCGGTGATCGTCGGCGGCATCATCCCCGACTCCGACGGCCGCAAGCTGATGGAGGCGGGGGTGGCTGCGGTCTACACACCCAAGGACTTCGGCCTGACCGAGATCATGGGCGGCATCGTCGACGTGATCCGCAGGGCCAATGGACTCGGTTGAAGCCCCGTCGGCGACGGGCTCACCTCAGTCGGACGGGATCCTCGTCACATCTGAGGTAAGGCAACCCTAAAGTTCTGGTATCTTCGTCGGGTGGCGAAGGGCACTGTACGCAAGCTTCCGAAGGTGAATTGCTGCGTGTCGAAGAAGCGGTGCGACCGCTGCCCGATCAGGATGCTCAAAGAAGGCAGCCTGCCCGAGGGGTATACGGTCAAGAAGCGCAAGCTCGTCCGCGTGGACGGCAAGAAGGTCAAGAAGAAGAAGCTCGCCAAGGTCGCCTGACGCCTCGTCGGCGACCAGCCGTCACAACGAGGAGTACAGGTGCCAGCACAGCGCTTTGCCGACCAGCTCAACCAACAGATCGGCAACGAACTGGCCGCCCACAACCAGTACCTTGCGGTGGCCGTGCATTACGACGCCCTGACGATGCCGCGGATGGCGGCCTTCTTCTACGGTCAGGCGCTGGAGGAGCGCACGCACGCGATGATGATGGTGCAGTACCTCCTCGACACCGATGCCGACGTCGTGATTGCGGGCGTCGAGGCGCCGACCGCCTCGTTCGATGACGTCGTCTCTCCGGTGCGGTTGGCGCTGGACCAGGAGAAGCGGGTGACCGAGCAGATCAACGGCCTGCTCAAGACCGCCCGCGAGGAGAGCGACTTCGCTTCCGAGCAGTTCATGCAGTGGTTCATCAAGGAACAGGTCGAGGAGGTCGCCAGGATGAGCGACTTGCTGGCCGTGGTGCAACGCAACCGCGACGACATCGAGGACATCGAGGAGTACGTCGCTCGTGAGGGTGGCGTCACCGCTGACGACCCCACCGCTCCTAGGGCCGCCGGAGGTTAGGCCTCAGCCCTGCGGCCTCGAGGTCGCAGTCGATCTCGGACAGGAGACTTCGCGTGGCGATCCGGTGTGGATCTCCTCCGGGAGCGTGAGCTCCACGGTGTCCTCGAACATGCCCGCCTGCTCGGTGCGGACCCGCAGGGTGGTCACGAACGCGCCAGAGCGCGACGATAGTGTCTCGCAGCCGCTCATGCTCAGCGTCAGCGTGACGTCGGCGCTCTCACCGCCGGCGATCGTCGGGGTGCTCAGGTCGACCAGGGTGAACAGCCTCGAGTCAACTTGGTCGTCGGCGAGCCCGAGCAGTCGCACCGGAAGCCGCCCGTCGTTGTAGACCTTGAAGCTGTAGCCGAGGGTGCCCAGATCGACGTAACGGACCTGACGGATCGTCCGGTCCGCGACCTGGAACCCGGGGGAGGTTTCCACTCCGGTCACTGCCGTCGGGCCGTCCGTGGACAGTGACGGTGTCGATCGCGCTAGGGCGATCCCGCCACCAGCCACGATCACCGACATGAGGCCTGCCAGGAGGAGAAACCTACGCAGCACGGGTCCGCCGGAGCCGGCCGAGGCCGAACACCAGGACGAGTCCGCCGCTCAGGCCGAGCAACGGTACTGCGGCTGAACTCTCGTCGACCGAGGTACGAGCCGCAGCAGGCTGCGCGGCAGCCCGTGCGGCGGGCTTCGACGGGCTCTCGAACCATTGGCAGAGCGGCGGGTGTCGCAGGACCGGGTCGTTGCGGTCGTACTGGCTGCAGGTGAGGAATCCCGCGTCCTTGACGCTGAGCCCGGGCAGGAAGAACGAACCTCCCGCGGCGCAGGACCGGGGTGGGATCACGAAGTTGTCGTCCTGCTGGCCGTCGGCGTAGTGGTTGTTCTCCCAGCAGTTGCCGTTGCCTTGGTCGTCCCACCAGTGGTCCATGCCGTTCTCGAGGACCCTGCCGGACTTGGTCGAACCCATGTGATTGTCCGTGGTCTGGTTCTGGTGGGAGGTGTCGTAGAGCTTGGCCGGATCGAGCTCGTCGCGCAGCGGCGCCGGCACCCAGAACTGCATGGTTCCGGCGTACCAGTTGTCGTAGATCCAGTTGTGGTCGGTGCGATTCGCGTTGCCCCCGGCGATCAGGATGCCGGTGCCGACAGGGGTCGGGACCACTGGGCAGACCGTGCCGTTGATGTAGCCACGGTCCTTCATCGGCCGGGCGCAGACTCCCGTGTCGACGAACCTCGTGTACCAGTTGTTGTTGTTGCTGAAGATCTCGTTGTGGTTCCAGCGGGCGTGGTCCTGGGGGAGGCCGGGGTGCCCGGGGAAGAGTGAGTCGGTGGCGATGCCCGTCGCGTTCTCGTAGAACTTGTTGTGGTGGGCCCAGATCGAGTTGCCCGCCGTGCCCGAGTAGCCCAGCGTGTTGTGGTGGCTCCGGTTGTAGCGGATCTCAATGGCGTAGCGGGTGGCCTTGACGTTGGGGTTGTTCGCGTTCAGGTCGGAACCCGAGCCGGGGTAGATCCCCGAGTCGCCATTGAAGTAGTTGTCGGTGCGCTGGATCAGGCCGTGGTCGCTGGCGAACGCGAGGATGCCGTACTCGTCGTTGCCACGGGTCACCAGCTTGTCGAGGAGGAAGCCGTCGGTCTCGAGCACGTAGATGGCGTTGAACTCCGCCTGCTGGACGGTCATGTTGCGCACTACCGCACCACCTGCGCGGTCAAGACGGATGGCGTTGAGCTTCTGGAAGTCGTTGTTGATGATGACGTCGGTCATCTTGCGTCCGGTGCCAACGATCTGGATGCCGCAGAACTTGCTGTCGCAGGCGATCGACTTGTTGCCGGGGGTGCGATCGCCGAACACCGAGATCAGGTTGAGGTTGTAGGGGCACCTCCGCTGGTCGGCGTAGGAGAGGCCGACCGGGTTGGTGGTCCCTGGTCCCTCCGCCTCGGCGCTTTCAGCCTGACCGTCGGGATCCGGGATGCCTTGGGTGGAGATGCTGCCGATGTACTGCGGCGTCGCCAGGGGGTCGTTCGATGCGGTACCGAGGTGGGAGCAGTACTGGCTGCGAGCGCGCTGGCCCCACTTGCGCTCCTCGTACACGCCGGGGAGCACGTAGATCGACGTCTTGCGTTTGTCGACGGACAGGACAGCGTCCTGGATGGAGCGGAACTTGCACTGCTTGAGCATCTTCTGGTTCATCCGCTTGAGCCGGCCGGCCGGCATCCGCTTGATCGCTGCCTTGCTCTGTGGCGCACAGACCACGCGCGACCTGGGGTTGTCGTAACCCAGGAAGTGCGGCACCTTCCCCTTGCCGCTCGGGAAGCCCGCCGGACGCTCCTCGTGGGCCGAGGCGGGCCCCGCCAGGGCCAGTGCCGACAGGAGGAGCCCGGGGACGAGCAGGCAGGACAGAGCAAGTCGTGCGGAGCGGTGCATGTAGTTCCTTCCGTTAGGCCACCAACGAACGGATTGTGGCGCAGGTTACGACTACAGCAGACTGCATCGACATGGGCGCACCTCAGCGGATCATCGTGGTTGGCGCAGGAGTGGTCGGCTTGAGCTGCTCGGTGCGTTTGCTCGAGGCGGGTCATCGGGTCGACGTCGTGGCCAGGGACCTGCCACTGGAGACGACTTCTGTGGTCGCAGCGGCGCTCTGGTACCCGTATCGCGCCCTGCCGCAACACCGGGTGACCGCCTGGGCGGCGAAAGCGTATGAGGTGTTCGCGGAGCTCGCACTCGTCGCGCCTGAGAGTGGTGTGCGAATGCTCGCAGGGACGGAGGTGCTGTCGGCTCCTGCCGTCGACCCGTGGTGGCGCTCCGCGGTCCCAGCGCTGCCGCGAGCAAGCGACCTTCCAGCCGGGTACGTCGACGGGTGGTCGTTCGTGGCACCGGTGATCGCCATGCCGGCGTACTTGGCCTGGCTGTCGTCGCGCGTGCTGGAGCTAGGCGGGACGATGACACGGCTCAACCTGGGTGCGCTGCCTGAGGGTGGGGACGTGGTGGTCAACTGCTCGGGCATGGGAGCGCGCCTCCTCGCGAGCGACGAGTCGATGGGTCCCGTGCGCGGGCAGGTCGTCGTCGTCGAACAGGTTGGTCTCGACTCGTGGTGGCTAGACGCTGGGGGGCCGACGTACGTCATCCCGCGGCCGACCGAGATCGTCGTCGGTGGGACCGACGAGGTGGGCGACTGGAGTCGCACACCGTCGCCGGAGATCGCCCAGGAGATGCTCACCCGTGCCGCGGCGTTGGTGCCCGAGCTGGCCACGGCCACAGTGCTCCGACACAAGGTCGGGCTACGACCCGCTCGCCCCGAGGTGCGTCTCGAGCGCGAAGGGCGGGTGGTGCACTGCTACGGGCACGGTGGCGCGGGAGTCACTCTCAGCTGGGGGTGCGCCGAAGAGGTGGTCCAGCTGGTCAGCGCCGACGGAGGTTGAAGCTCTCTTCGCCAGCGGCCCGAGGTTCCGTTCCAGTACCGAGCGGGATCACCTGTACGACGGCGTCGGGGTTCAGTGGCCCGTAGATGTGCGGAAAGGTCTCGTCCGTTCCTGGTGGTGACTCTTCGACCACGGGTGCGGTCAAACGGTCGGTGTCGATCGACAGCAGCACCAGCTGCTCGGTGACCTCGCTGTAGAAGCGACCGCGTACGCCCTGCCACTGGTCGCCCCGGCTGGCGTGGATGAAGCCCTCGTCGGCCAGCGTGACCCCGTGGGTCGACGTCGTGTAGCTCCCCGCTCGCTGCGCGCCCCGCCAGTCGGCGACCGTCGCGATGTGAAAGATCTGCATCAGAAGAGCCGGTGGCTCGGGTCGTCGAGTCCGCGCAATGCGTCGTAGTCAACGACCGCGCAGGCGATGCCGCGATCGGCGGCGAGGACGCGAGCCTGAGGCTTGATCTCCTGGGCGGCGAAGATGCCGCGCACCGGAGCGAGCAGCGGATCGCGGTTCAGCAGCTCGAGATAGCGCGTGAGCTGTTCGACCCCGTCGATCTCCCCGCGGCGCTTGATCTCCACGGCCACGCTGGCGCCGGAGGTGTCACGGCACATCAGGTCGACCGGTCCGATGGCGGTGGGGTACTCGCGGCGGACCAGGCTCAGCCCGTCTGCCAGCGTCGCGGGGTGCTCGGCGAGGAGCTCCTGCAGGTGCTTCTCCACGCCGTCCTTCTGCAGGCCGGGATCAATGCCGAGGTCATGCTGCGAGTCGTGCACGATGTCGTCGATCAAGATCCGGAGCGTGTCGTCGGTCTTCGTCGTCACCGTCCACTCGACCTGACCGTCCTCGGTGACCCCTTCGCGAAGCGTGCAGGGTGGGGACATCCAGTTCAGGGGTTTGTACGAGCCACCGTCAGAGTGGACCAGCACCGAGCCGTCCGACTTGATCATCAGCACGCGAGTAGCCATCGGCAGGTGGGCAGTCAGGCGTCCTGAATAGTCCACCTGGCACCGGGCCACCACTAGTCGCACGAGTCGAAATGTACCCAGGTAAAGTACGCGAGTGACTCGGCGGGCCCTGGTGTTCTTGTTGGGGCTGGCAGTCGTCGCCACGCCCCTGCTGCTGCGCGCGCCCAGTCCCGCCGGCGCCCCCCAGCAGCTGCCGATCGGTCCCACCAGCGCGATCGTGATCGTCGTCGACGACATGGACGACTTCACCTGCCACGACACCCATCTCTATCTGCCCCGCAGCTCGAAGTGGCTCGCGGAGCAGGGCAGATGCTTTGAGGACGCCACCGTCGCGGACCCGGTTTGCTGCCCCGCCCGGGCGATGATCATGACCGGCCAGCTGCCCCACAACAACGGCGTCCGCAGGCAGAACGAGGCGGACCAGCTGATCGCGGCCGACACGATGCAGCACGACCTCGGGGTAGCCGGGGTCGCGGCATACGGCACCGGCAAGTTCCTCAACGGACTGGACCCCGCCGCGCTCAAGAACGGGGAGTTCGACAGCGGCTTCGCAGAGTCCGACTTCTGGAACCACTACGACTACCTCAACTACGACCTGATCGACGACGACGGGCACCGCTACACGCCGCCGGAGCGGGTGCACACAACCGTGCGGACAGGCGTCAACCTGCGCTCCTTTGTGGCCCAGAAGGTCGAGGAAGCCCAGCCCTTCTTCGCCTACGGCGCCTTCCTTGCTCCGCACGACCAGACCGGCCAGGGCCAGGGCAGGCTGCCCAGCCCGACGTCTGCGAACGCCGGGCGACCCGTGCCGAAGTTCGACTACCGACCGGAGCTGGACACTCGCGACAAGCTGCTCCCGTTCCAGAGCCTGGAGCACGGCCTGCCGTACTTCCGCGCCAAGCAGGCCACCCGCGTCCGCTCGCTCTACGACGTGGATGACCAGGTCGCCGCGCTGTTCGAGCTGCTCGAGGATCACGACCGCCTCGAGACCACAGCGGTCATCTTCACCAGCGACAACGGCTACGCCTTGGGCGAGAACGGCTGGGAGGGCAAGGCGGTGCCCTACCCAGCTTCCGTCGACGTCCCGCTGCTGGCGTATCTGCCGCCGGGGGTCGGTGAACCCGGCCACGACACTCGGCCGGTGGACCTGATCGACATCGCTCCCACCATCTACGACATCTTCGACGTCGTGCCCGGCCACGTCGTGGACGGGCACTCCCTCCTCGGCGACCATGTGCGGACTCGTGGCCGGGTGCTCGAGTTCGCCAACGAGCGCTCCAACCTCGTGCTGCGTGAGTCCGGCTATTCGCCGTTCCGGGTGCCGACCTGGGCGATGCTCAGGGACGGCAACCGTGCGCTGGTGCAGTACTACCGCTCGGGACGGCTCTGGCGGCGCGAGTACTACGAGGACCCTGGGATGAAGCGCAACCTCCTGTGGTCGGAGCTGTCCAAGGAGCAGAAGCCGACCTGGGCCATGATCAAGGGGATGGTCCAGGAGCTCAAACGGCTGCGGAACTGTGCTGGCACCGACGAACAGGGCTCGCCCAACCCCTGCCCGTAAGTTACCGGCCAGTGAACATGGCGACGGCGTCCGGATCGAGCATGGAATGATGCGCGCCATGACAGAGACGGCCCAGGAAACCGCGTCCACTTCGACCCGAACCTTCTCGACCATCGGCGTCGTCGGCCTCGGCACCATGGGTGCCGGTATCGCCGAGGTCTTCGCGCGCAACGGCTACACCGTGGTCGGAGTCGAGCTCGACGAGGACGGAGTGGAGCGTGGTCGCAAGTACCTCGAGCACTCCACCGCTCGGGCGGTCAAGCGCGAGAAGATGACCGAGGCGGACCAGGCGGAGCTGCTTGGACGGATCACCCTCACGACGTCCCTGAAGGACCTGACCGACGCCGAGCTCGTGGTCGAGGCCGTCGTCGAGTCGCTGGAGGTCAAGAAGTCAGTCTTCCGCGACCTCGAGGCGATCGTGTCGTCCGAGACCATCTTGGCCACCAACACCTCGTCGCTCTCGGTCACCGAGATCTCCACCGCGAACGCCCACCCCGGCCGGGTGGTCGGGGTTCACTTCTTCAACCCGGCGCCGGTGCAGAACCTGGTCGAGATCGTGCGCACCGTGGTCACCGAGCCGACGGTCCTCGCGGACGTGACAGCCTTGGTCGAGAAGCTCGGCAAGAGCCCGGTGGTCTGCGGCGACAAGGCAGGGTTCATCGCCAACACGCTGCTGTTCGGCTACCTCAATCACGCTGCCTCCATGTTCGAGAGTCGGTATGCGAGCCGCGAGGACATCGACGCCGCGATGCGCTTCGGCTGTGGCTACCCCATGGGCCCGCTAGCGCTGCTCGACCTGATCGGTCTTGATACCGCGTACGAGATCCTGGAGACGATGTATCGCCAGGGTCGCGACCGCCTGCATGCCCCCTCCCCGATCCTCAAGCAGATGGTGACCGCCGGCCTGCTGGGCCGCAAGACCGGGCGCGGCTTCTACACCTATGAGGGCGCCGACAGCCCGGTCGTCGTCTCGGACGACAAGACGCCGTCGCCTGACGAGCAGCCGCAGCTCAAGCACGACATCAAGCTCGTCGGCGTGGTGGGCACCGGCACCATGGCCAGCGGCATCGTCGAGGTCTTCGCCAAGAGCGGCTACGACGTGCTCGTCGTCGGCCGGGGTCAGGAAAAGGTCGATGGCGTGGTCGCCGCCATCACGAAGAACTTCGACAAGCAGATCCAGCGCGGCAAGGCGACCGAGGAGGCCAAGGCCGAGGTCCTGGCCAGGGTTACCGGCTCCATCTCCCTCGACGACCTCAAGGACGTCGACATCGTGGTCGAGGCGATAGCCGAAGACCTCGCGATCAAGACGACGCTGTTCGAGAACCTCGACGAGATCTGCAAGCCCGGCGCAATCCTCGCAACCACCACCTCGTCGCTCCCCATCATCGCGTGCGCCCAGGCGACCAAGCGACCGCAGGACGTCGTCGGGATGCACTTCTTCAATCCGGCGCCGATCATGAAGCTGGTCGAGGTGGTCTCCACTGTCTCTACCGACGAGGACGTCACCGAGACCACGCGTGCCCTGTGCGCAAAGGTCGGCAAGGTCGCCGTCTCGTGCGCAGACCGGGCCGGCTTCATCGTCAACGCGCTGCTGTTCCCCTATCTCAACGACGCGGTCAAGATGCTCGAGGCCCACTACGCGACAGCTGACGACATCGACCTCGCCATGAAGCAGGGCTGCGCCCTGCCGATGGGGCCGTTCGAGCTGCTCGACGTCGTCGGCAACGATGTCTCGCTGGCGATCCAGCGGGAGCTCTACCTGGAGTTCCGCGAGCCCGGCTTCGCTCCAGCACCGCTGCTGGAGCACTTGGTCACGGCGGGCTACCTGGGCCGCAAGACCAAGCGCGGCTTCCGCGACTACACGCGTCGCTGAACAACAAACGCGCCGGTTTCGTAGTCTCAGGAGCATGACCCAACTCAGGCAACGTCTGCTTTCGCTGTTGATGCTCGGCACGATTGCGCTCGCGCCGCAGCTCGCGTCGGCACCGTCGTACGCTGACGCACCGGCTGCGGCTGCCGAGTGTCGGCGCACCTTGGCCACCTATCCGACCCTCCATCCTGGAGATCGGGGTCCGGCTGTCCGCACGTTGCAGTGCGCACTCAACGACCTCGGCCGACAGGTCGTGGTCGACGGCTACTACGGTCCGCAAACCCGGCGTGCCGTTGCTCGGATCGAGGCCAACTTCGAGGGCGGCGCGGAAAACCCCGGCGAGATCGGGCCCGCCTTCTGGGGGATGCTGTACGGCTGTCAGCTACCGGCCCGCACGTTGGAGCGCGGTGATCGAGGCCATGCCGTTGTGGTGCTGCAGCGGGCGCTGCGAGCGGGCGGCGCCACGATCGCGGTCGACGGCAGCTTCGGCCCGCAGACCGAGCGGGTGCTGAAGGCCTTCCAGCGCAGCTTCAATAGTCGGGCGACCGGAAGGACCGACAAGGGAACGCGTTACCTCATCTGCTGGGGCGCCTTCGGCTGAGCCCGCTAGGCCGACGATCCAGCGGGCAGCGCCGCGAAGGAGTCTTCGCGTCCGAGCGCCATCCTGCCGAGCAGGCGCAGCTGCTGGGGCGCGTTGGACCAAGACGTCGCGGCCAGCCATCCGTTCGGCAGCGAGAGACGCACCACCCGGTGCCATGCCGATGCCACCTGCGGGACCAGGGGACGGGCGTTGTAGCTGAGTCCGTAGCGCTGGAAGAGGTCTTGGACCTGCACTGCGATCTCGGCGTAGCGGTTGCTCGGAAGGTCGGGGAACAGGTGGTGCTCGATCTGGTGGGAGAGGTTCCCGCTCATCAGGTGCATGAACTTGCCACCGGAGATGTCGGCCGAGCCGAGCATCTGACGCAGGTACCACTGTCCGCGAGTCTCATTGGGGTCGATCCCTTCCTGCTCGAAGGTCTCGACACCCTCCGGGAAGTGGCCACACATGATGATGGAGTGGCTCCACAGGTTGCGGGTCAGGTTGGCGATCGCATTCGCCGCCAGCGTGCGCCGGTATCCCGCCGGTCCGGCCAGCACGGGGTGCACGACGTAGTCCTTGGTGACCTGCTGGGTGACTTTCCGCAGGGCCTTCTTGAGTCGGCTCTTGAGCACCGGCGTGACCCCCTTCTTCTCGCGCAGGTGAGCGCCGAGGTCGAGGTCATACATGGCGATGCCGTACTCGAAGATGCAGGCTGTGATGAAGTTGTGCAGCGGCTGGAACAGGTAGCGGGGTGTCCACTCCTGGTCCTCGTCGACCCTCATGATGCCGTAGCCGAGGTCGTTGTCCTGGCCGATGATGTTCGTGTACTTGTGGTGCGTCTGGTTGTGCGACTGCTTCCATTGCTCAGGCGGTGAGACGTGGTCCCAGTCCCAGGTGGTGGAGTGGATCTTGGGGTCGCGCATCCAGTCCCACTGGCCGTGGAGCACGTTGTGCCCGATCTCCATGTTGTCCAGGATCTTGGCCACGGAGAGCCCGATCGTGCCCAGGATCCAGGCGGGCGGGTACTTTCCGGCCAGCAGCAGCGCCCGGCTGCCGAGCTCCAACTTGCGCTGGACGTCGATCACCCGTCGGATGTACGCCGCGTCCCGCTCGCCGAGGCTGTCCAGGATCTGCTGCCGTAGTGCGTCGAGCTCTTCGCCGATCTGCTCGATCTCTTCAGCGCTCAGATGCGCGGTCTGGTTGTCGAGCTTCTTCTGCAGGACTGTCATGAGGCCTTCGAACGTCGGATGCGGGGGTACTTCTCGAAAGGTACCCCCGCAATGTGACGAACAACGACTCCTGCGAGTAACGGATAGGGTCCCAGCCCGGTCGAGCTGCTCCCGTCGGTCAGGGCCGAGTGGTGCACACCCAGGTGCGGATGGTGCCGCCGAAGTTCTGCCTCGCCTGGGCTACGGCGCGTGGCTTGGTGGTGCCCCAGCCGAACTTGTAGCGGCTCACGAAACCCTCGCGGTCGTACTTCACAGCCACCGCGCCACAAGCGTTGCGGAACCAGCCCACCTGCGTGCAGGTGCCCGGGTAGTCCGAGTGCTGGCGGCACCGCTGTTGCGCCGCGTTCTGGGCGGCCCGCTTGGTGCCGAAGTCGTAGGAGTAGCCGAACGCTCCGTCGGAGGCGAGGGAGATCGCTCCGTAATAGAGGCGCACGCGCTGGCTCTGGTCAGCTGCAGCAGCGCCTGCGCTGGAGGCGACGGTGAGTGACGCGGCAGCCAGAACGGCCGCGATGGCCATGACGAAGAGGGTACGGAATTTGGTCATGTCGCTCCGATCGAAAAGGTGGTGGCAAGGGCGAGCCCGATCTACCCACTTCGCCGGGTGAAGGATCAGCCCGGCTACGGTGACAGCGTGCCGCCCTCCGGGTCTCCTGTCACCCAGTTGACCGTTGACGTCGTACTGGTCTTGACCAGTCATCCGGCGGAGGCACAGGGGCCGTGGCTCGCTGGGGTGCACTGGGGGGTGCTGACGTCGTGACCGAGCTGCACACGACGACCCTTGGTGAGGCGGGCCCGCCCATCGTTTTCTGCCACGGACTGTTCGGCCAGGGCAAGAACTGGACCGCGATCGGCAAGGCGTTGTCCGAGGACCATCAAGTGGTGCTGGTCGACATGCCGGACCACGGGCAGTCGCCGTGGAGCGAGCACTTCGACTTCGTGGAGGCTGCCGAGCAGGTCGCGAGCCTCCTGCCCGCAGCCGACCCGGTCACGCTCGTCGGCCACTCCATGGGCGGCAAGATCGCGATGCTCGTCGCGCTGCACCACCCCGAGCTCGTGACGCGGCTCGCGGTCGTGGACGTCGCACCCGTGGCCTACGACCACGCCGAAGAGTTCGCCGGTTACATCGACGCGATGCGCGCCATCGACCTCGATGCCCTGGAGCGGCGAAGCGAGGCCGACGAAGCGCTACAGGACGCCGTGCCGAGCGCGATGGTGCGCGGCTTCCTGCTCCAGAGCCTGCGGCGCGAGGAATCGCACTGGGAGTGGCGGCTCAACCTCGAGCTGCTCGGCCGCGATCTGGACCAGATCACCGACTGGCCCGAGGACCGCCTCGCGGAGCTGGCGGCGTACGACGGTCCCGTGTTGTGGTTGGGCGGCGAGCGGTCGCCCTACGTGAAACCTGAGCATGAGACCGCGATGGACCGCTGGTTCCCTCGCAACCGCAAAGTGATCGTGAAGGACGCCGGCCACTGGGTGCACTCCGAGCAGCCGGAGATCTTCCTCGAGGTGCTCAGACGCTTCCTTGCTGACTAGCTGATTGGGGCTACCGCTGTCGGGCGCGGTAGGCAGCCACGGCGTTGCGGTTGCCGCAGGTGGTCGAGCAGAACCGTCGGGAGCGATTGCGGGAAAGGTCGAGCACGATGCCGTTGCAGTCGTCATCCGCGCAGACGCCTAGCCTCGACATCTCGTCGGTGCGGATCACGTCGATCATGGCCATGGCGGTCTCGACGACGATCCTGGTCGCTAGGGGCTGCTCGTCATCGACGGCGTGCAGATGCCAGTCGTAGTCGCCGTGGCGCACCAGCTGGGGGAGCGCCTTGGCGTGGGTCAGCATGTCGTTGACGATGACCACGGCCTCGTCCCGGTCGGCGGTGAGCAGGGACCGCAGTCGAGGCCGGATCCGGCGGATGGCGTCCAGCTCGGCCTCGGAGCCCTCGTAGCGGCCGGTGTAGCCGAAACCGGCGTAGAAGTTGTCGAGCTCCTCGACCGCGTCAAGAGTGTCGGGGGGCTCGGCCGTGTTGGCCAGGACCACGGCAGCCTGCAGGGATAGCTCAGTGTCATAGGCAAAAGGCACATTGACAGGTTACTTCATCGGACCGTACTGTCATGTGCCATGCCCACAGTGACGAATGACAAGATGTCGTCGAGCGTGGAGGCGCGTGCTGCGTCGGGCCTTGGTTTCGCCCTCATCTCGGCTGTCACTTTCGGCCTGTCTGGCGCGCTCGCGCGCGGCCTGCTCGAGACCGGCTGGAGCCCGGGTGCGGTGGTGCTGGTGCGGATCGGCATCGCTGCCGTGATCGTGGCGCCCTTCGCGATCGTCGCACTCGGGGGCCGCTGGGACGCCCTGCGGCGCAATGCCCGCACGGTCGTCGCCTACGGCCTGCTTGCCGTGGCTGGCGCCCAGTTCTGCTACTTCTCGGCCGTCCAACACATGCAGGTCGGTCCCGCGCTGTTGATCGAGTACACGGCCCCAGCGGCGGTCGTGGGGTGGCTGTGGCTGCGTCAGGGCGAGCGTCCGGGTGCAGTCACGCTGGTCGGTGCCGGGGTGGCCGCCGTCGGCCTGGTCCTGGTGCTGGATGTCGTCTCCGGCGCCTCTGTGAACGTGCCCGGTGTGCTGTGGGCGCTGGCCGCCATGGTCGGTGCCTCGGCGTACTTCCTGATCTCGGCCGACGAGAGCACTGGCATCCCTCCGATCGCGCTCGCCGGTGGTGGCTTGGTCGTCGGCGCCGTTGCACTCGGCTTGCTTGCCGTCATCGGCTTGCTGCCGATGGCGGCCAACGCCTCCGCGACGACCTACGCCGGCGCAGAGGTCGCCTGGTGGGTGCCACTCGTGGTGCTGGGCGTGGTGACCGCCGCGATCGCCTACGTGACCGGCATCGCGGCGATCCGTCGCCTGGGCTCCCGGGTCGCGTCGTTCGTGGCGCTGACGGAGGTCGTGGCTGGGGTGGTCTGGGCTTGGGTCCTGTTGGACGAGCTGCCCCGGCCGATCCAGCTGTTCGGTGGCGTGCTGATCCTTACGGGCGTGGTGGCTGTCAAGCTCGGCGAGAAGGCCACTGTTCGCCCGGAGCCCACCCCGGCTTGAGCTAGGCGCCTGCCGGGCTAACGGTGGTTGCGGTGTGAGGAGCGATAGCGACGAGCTTCGGAACCACACGTCACGGTGTGGTGGTTTCGAGGCTCGCAGGCTCGCACCTCAACCATCGTCGGTGGCTAACGAGTGTCCTGTCGCTTCACCACGACCTCGCGCATGATCAGCAGGATCGCTGCGGCGGTGGGGATGGCGAGCAGCGCACCGACGATGCCGAGCAGGGCGGCGCCGACCAGGGCGGCGATCACCACCACCGAGCCGGGAACGTCGACCGACCGCTTCATCACCCGTGGGTAGATGACGTAGTTCTCGACCTGCTGGTACACGATGTAGAAGATGACGCAGGCGATGCCCATCTTGATGTCGGTCGCGAACGCGATTGCCGTCACGATGACTGCGCCGAGGGTTGCTCCGATCATGGGGATCACGTCGAGCACGGCCACCACGAAGGCGAGTGCCACCGCGTACTTGCTCAGGCCGATGACCATCAGGAACACCAGCGACGAGATGCCGGCGCACATGGCGACCACGAAGGCGCCGGAGACGTAGCCGCCGACGTTGTGGATGACCTTGTCGCCAAGGCGGCTGACCCGGTCGCGGCGCGAGGCGGGAGCCAGCTTGTAGAGGGCGTTCTTCGTCAGCTCGAGCGACGACAGGAAGTAGAGCGTCAGCACGACGATGATGAACGCGTTGAACAGCGCGGACAGGACGCGCAAGCCGAACCCGAGCACGCCGCCGAACAGGCTGCTGAGGAAGTCACCGTTGGCGACGTAGTCCTTGAGCTTGTCGATGAGGTGGTACTCGTCGTCGAGCTTCTGTACCTGCTTGTTCTGCTGGAGCTCGTCGAGCCATCCGGGCACGTTGTCGCTCAGCGTCTGTACCTGGTCTGTGATGACCGGGACGATGGCCACCAGGAACAGGCCCAGCGCGGCGAAGACTCCGATGATCACGACGAAGACCGCCCACGGGCGACGCAGACCCCGACGCTCCAGGAACTCGACCGAGGGGTTGAGTCCGCTGGCGAGGAACAACGAGACCACGACCAACATCAGCACGGAGCCGATGCCGGTGATGGCGGTGAACAAGAAGAAGGCGACAAGCGCGCCGAGGCCGAAGAAGAAGCCAAAGTAGAAAGGTGAGCGCCGGTCGAAGGCTTCGCCGGGCTCCCCGTAGCCGTCATCTCCGGGGGTCGGGTCGGTCCCCGATTCGGTGTCGGCTACCGACCCGTCGATGTCGACGACAGGCTCAGAGCCCGGCGCCGGCGTCGACTGGTCGGTCAACTCTCGTCCTCGCCGAAACCCGCGACAACGTCACGCAGTGACGACAGCTGTGCGGTGATCGCGTCGCGGCGCTTGGTGAGCCGGTCCAGCTCCGCCCTGGTGGCAGCGATCTCTCGCTGCGCCTCCGCGTCGCCACTTGAGGAGATCGACTCAGCCTGAGTGCGGGCCGAGTTGACGATCTGCTCCGCCTCGCGCCGGGCTCTGGTGAGCAGCGCCTCGGACTCGGACTGCGCAGCCGCGCGATGTTCGCTGGCCTGCTTGGCCGCCTCGCTGGCCCGGTTCTCGGCCGCAGACGCGCGGTCTTCGGCCTCCTCCACGAGACGACGCGTCTCAGCGGTCGCGCTGTTGTGGTGGTCGGTGGCCTCTCGGGCCAGACGCTCCCTCTCCACAGCCAGGGTGCGTCTGGCCTCCTGCACCTCGCGGTCGGCCGCCGCCTGCGCCTGCTCGACCTCGCGGGTGGCCGCGGTGCGCAATTCGGAGGTCTCTTGCTGTGAGGCGAGCCGCAGCTGGTCGGCCTCGCGTCGGGCAGCGGCGACGAGGTCGGACGCCTCGCTCTTGGCCAGGGCGCGCTCCTGCTCGGCATCGGCGAGCAGGCGGACGCGGGTCTCCTCCAGCTCTTGCAGCTGGGCGGCGCGGATGTCCTCCGCCTCGCGGGCCGCGTCGGAGCGGATCGCCTTTGCATCGCGGTTGGCCTGGGTCAGGATTTCGTCAGCGTCGCTTTGCGCTACCTGTCGGATCTCGTCGGCCTCTTCCTCGGCGAGTCGCAGCATGGCGCTGGCCCGACCGCCGAGGCCGGCGTACGAGGGTCGCTCGATCTCCGACATCTCGTTGCGGGCACTTTCGACCTCTCGCTCGAGCTCGATCACCCGCTGCTCGGACTCGGTCAGGCTGGCGCTGAGTCCGGCCTTCTCACTGCTCAGCTGGCGCACCCGGGCGTCGACCGCGGCGCGGTCGTAGCCGTTGCGACGCACCACAGGAAAGCCATCGGAGCTGGTGGCCACTGCCGGCGCCGGCGCCGGCGTCCGAGGGGGGGAGGCAGGCTTCGGGCTCGCGGCGGGGGAGCCGGGGATCGGGGGGCGCTGCGGCTCCTTGGTGGCCTCGGGCAGTGGCGGCAGCACGGGGCGATCCTTGGCCGCGTTGTCAGCCGCCTCGGCGGACTTCTGCTCAACCGGTGCCTGAGCTGGGATCACCTGGGTCTTCTCCGAGTCCGCCTCGGAGTGCTGCGTTGCGGGCGCCGGGGTGTCGGCGTTGCTCTCGGGCTGGTCGTCGAAGATGGACAGACCCTGGTCGCTCATGGGTGGAGTACCTCGTTCTGATCGGGGGCGGCTTGGACCATGATCGCCGATGCAGTTAGCAGAACCCACCCCGGCTCCATTGCGTTTCGGTGCGATCGTTGACAAAACGCCGCTGCCCCGCCGGAAAGCTTCCGACGGGGCAGCGAAGATGAGTGTCTAGACGCCGCGGAAGCGGTTGATTTTGTCCAAGTGCTGAGAACGCAGCTCGTGATCGCGTACGCCGAGACCCTCCTCGGGTGCCAGGCAGAGCACGCCGACCTTGCCTTGGTGGGCGTTCTGGTGGACGTCGAGAGCTGCCCGACCGACCTCCTCGAGCCCGTAGGTGCGCGACAGGGTCGGGTGGATCATGCCCTTGGCGATGAGCCGGTTGGCTTCCCACGACTCGCGGTAGTTCGCAAAGTGCGAGCTGATGATCCGCTTGAGATTCATCCACAGGTAGCGGTTGTCGTACTCGTGCATGTAGCCCGAGGTCGAGGCGCAGGTAGTGATGATGCCGCCCTTGCGGGTCACGAAGACCGAGGCCCCGAAGGTCTCCCGACCGGGGTGCTCGAAAACGATGTCGATGTCCTCGCCACCGGTCAGCTCCCGGATCTTCGCGCCGAGGCGTTTCCACTCTCGCGGGTCCTGCGTGTGAGGGTCGCTCCAGAACTTGTAGCCCTCCTCGGAGCGGTTGATGATCAGCTCCGCGCCCATCGAGCGGGCGATGGCTGCCTTCTCCTCGTTGGACACCACGCAGACCGGGGTGGCACCACCGTTGAGCGCGTACTGCGTGGCGAATCCGCCGAGTCCGCCGGAAGCGCCCCAGATCAGCACGTTGTCGCCCTGCTTCATGGCGCCGCCGTTCTTGGAGACCAGCTGGCGGTAGGCAGTGGAGTTGACCAGCCCGGGCGAGGCGGCCTCCTCCCACGTCAGGTGCGCCGGCTTCGGCATCAGCTGGTTGGACTTCACCAGCGCAACCTCGGCCAGGCCACCGAAGTTGGTCTCGAAGCCCCAGATCCGCTGTTGCGGGTCGAGCATCGTGTCGTCGTGGCCGTCGGCGTCCTCAAGCTCCACCGAGAGGCAGTGGGCGACGACCTCGGTGCCGGGCTTCCACTTCGTGACGCCAGGGCCGGTCTTGAGCACGACGCCCGCCAAGTCGGAACCAACGATGTGGTACGGCAGGTCGTGGCGTTTGGTCAGCTCGGAAAGCCGGCCGTAACGCTCCAGGAACCCGAACGTCGAGACCGGTTCGAAGATCGAGGTCCACACGGTGTTGTAGTTGATCGCGGAGGCCATGACCGCTACATACGCCTCGCCGGGGCCGAGCTCGGGGAGCGCAACCTCCTCCACATGTAGCGACTTACGTGGATCCTTGTCGCGGGACTCGAGACCTTCGAACATGTCGACCTCGTCCTTGTGCACCGTCACGGCGCGGTAGGACTCGGGCAGATCGAGATTGGCAAAGTCCTCGCTCGAGGTACCGGCTGGATCTTCGCTGGCGGCCTGGATGGCGTCGAGGATGTGCTGCACGTTTGGAGCTCCTGACTAGATCGGGGGGGTCGAGCGGTCTGAAAGATTACCCGTGGGTAACAGGATCAGTGCCCCGAGGTCGCGGGTTGGACCAGCTCCACGAGCACTCCACCGGCGTCCTTCGGATGGATGAAGTTGATCCGGGAGTCTGAAGTGCCGCGGCGCGGGGCGTCGTAGAGCAGGCGGACACCGCGCTCGCGCAGGATCGCGCTGACCTCCTCCACGTCGGTCACCCGGTAGGCCATCTGTTGCACGCCCGGCCCCGACCGATCGAGGAACTTCGCGATCGTGGAGTCGGAGTTGAGCGGGGCGAGCAGCTGGATGCAGGAGCCCGAGTCGCCCACCGCGATCATCGCCTCGCGCACGCCCTGCTCCTCGTTGACCTCCTCGTGGGCCAGCTCCATGCCGAACGTGTCGCGGTAGAACGCGATCGCCTCGTCGAGGTCGCTCACCGCGATGCCGACGTGATCGATGGCGGTGAACAGGTGCTGAGGGATGTCGAGGGGTGCGGTCATGGCGCTCATCGTCGTACGCCGCGGCGATCGCCGCGACCCGGTGTGACCTTTTCCTCATCGTCCTGCGGCGGACACCCTCGCCACCCGAGTGACCGGTGGGTATCGTCACAGCGTTACCGAATCTTCCGGGAGGAACCCATGTCCAGCAACGTGATCGTCGCCGGCGCACGCACCCCGATCGGCCGCCTGCTGGGCGGCTTCAAGTCACTGTCTGCGGCCGACCTCGGCGGCGTGGCCATCAAGGGCGCGCTCGAGAAGGCAGGTGTGAGCGCCGATCAGGTCGACTACCTGATCATGGGCCAGGTCATCCTGGCTGGCGCCGGCCAGAACCCCGCCCGCGCGGCCGGCATCGCTGGGGGCCTGCCGCTCACGGTGCCCTCGATCACCGTCAACAAGGTGTGTCTCTCCGGGCTCAACGCGATCGCCACCGCCGACCAGATGATCCGAGCCGGTGAGGCCGACATCATCGTCGCCGGCGGCATGGAGTCGATGACCAACGCCCCCCACCTGCTGCCCAAGTCGCGTGAGGGTTTCAAGTACGGCGACACCTCGCTGGTCGACTCGATGGCCTACGACGCCCTGTTCGACCAGGCAACCCAGCAGGCAATGGGCGCGCTTACCGAGCAGTGCAACGCCGGGGGCACCAAGCTGACCCGCGAGGAGCAGGACGAGTTCGCCGCCGCTTCCCACCAGAAGGCCGCGGCGGCGTGGAAGAACGGCGTCTTCGACGACGAAGTCGTGCCCGTCTCGATCCCGCAGCGCAAGGGCGACCCGGTCGTCGTCTCCCAGGACGAGGGCGTGCGCGGTGACACCACTGCCGAGTCCCTGTCCGGCCTGCGTGCGGCGTTCTCCAAGGACGGGACCATCACCGCTGCATCCTCCTCGCAGATCTCCGACGGCGCCTGCGCGGTCGTCGTGATGAGCAAGGCGAAGGCAGAAGAGCTCGGGCTGGAGTGGCTGGCCGAGATCGGCGCGCACGGCATGGTTGCGGGACCCGACTCGACACTGCAGATGCAGCCCGCCAACGCCACCAAGAAGGCGTGCGACAAGGAAGGCATCGCCCCCGCCGACCTGGACCTGATCGAGTTCAACGAGGCGTTTGCCGCAGTTGGCATCGAGTCGGCTCGGTCGCTGGGCCTCGATGAGGCCAAGGTCAACGTCAACGGCGGCGCCATCGCGCTCGGCCACCCGGTCGGCATGTCCGGTGCCCGCGTCGTGCTCCACCTCGCGCTGGAGCTCAAGCGCCGCGGCGGCGGCATCGGTGCGGCAGCGCTGTGCGGTGGCGGCGGACAGGGTGACGCGCTCATCGTCAAGGTTCCTTCTGCCTGAGGGCGGAGGCCGTCGCTCTACCGCGTCGGTCCCCGATCTCGTCTCCCGGGCCCGCGAGGGTGACGCGCGCGCCGTCGCGCGGCTGATCTCGCTGGTCGAGGACGAGTCGCCCCTGCTCCGAGAGGTGATGGCGGCGCTGACCCCGCACGCCGGCAACGCTCAGGTCATCGGTGTCACCGGTTCACCCGGAGTGGGTAAGTCGACCTCGAGCAACGCGATCGTTGCCGCGCTGCGTTCCCGGGGCAAGCGGGTCGGGGTGCTGGCCGTGGATCCGTCCTCGCCGTTCTCCGGAGGAGCGCTGCTGGGCGACCGGATCCGGATGCAGGACCACGCGCTCGACCCCGATGTCTACATCCGCTCGATGGCCTCCCGAGGGCACCTGGGTGGGCTGGCGTGGTCCACACCCCAAGCCCTTCGTGTGCTCGACGCCGCGGGTTGTGACGTGATCCTGGTGGAGACGGTCGGCGTGGGCCAGAGTGAGGTCGAGATCGTCGGCCTCGCTGACACGACGATGGTGCTGCTCGCCCCGGGGATGGGTGACGGGATCCAGGCGGCGAAGGCCGGCATCCTGGAGATCGGAGACATCTACGTGATCAACAAGGCTGATCGTGACGGTGCCGACCAGGTCCGCCGTGACCTTCGCTCGATGATCGCGCTAGGCGATCGCCCCGAAGGGGCCTGGAGCCCACCGATCCTCAAAACGATCGCCCAGACCGGGGAAGGCATCGAGGACGTCGTCGACGAGATCGATCGCCACCGCGTCTGGCTCGAGTCCTCCGGCGAGATGGAGAAGCGTCGGGTTCGTCGTGCTCGCGACGAGATCGAGGCGATCGCGGTGACGGCGTTGCGTGCCCGGTGGGACGACGTGCACAGCCGGGTCGAGCTGGACGAGCTGGCGGCCTCCGTCGTGGCGGGGGAGTCCGACCCCTATGCGGCGGCGGACGTGCTGATCGAGTCCGTGGGCGAGTGATTGCCCAGTGATTGCCCAGTGATTGCCCAGTGATCGCGGAGGGACCGATCATCCAGGTCGCCTGGGTGGTCGAGGACATCGAGGCAACCGAGCTGCTTCTGAGCGAGCAGTTCGGCGCCGGCGCGTGGACGCGGATCCCGGATGTGACCTTCGAGGCGGCCTCGACGACGTACCGAGGACGACCAGCCGAGTTCGTCGCCCACATCTCGCTCGCCTACGCCGGTGATCTGCAGCTTGAGCTGATCCAGCCGGTCTCGGGAGAGAGTGTGCACACCGAGTTCTTGGCCGCCAACGGACCCGGCCTCCACCACGTCTGCTTCGGGACCGACGACGTCGAGGCCGCGTGTGCCCGGGCCGAGGATGCCGGTCACAGCGTTGCGATGCGGGGCTCGATGATGGGCGGGGAGATCGAGTTCGCCTACCTCGACTGCGCGACGGCTGGTGCGCCGTACATAGAGCTGGCCGAGATCGGGCCACTCATGCGCGAGTTCTTCGACGCGGTGCGGACCAATGGCTGAGGCCCGCGTCTTCCTGGTGACCGGAGCCGGACCTGGGTCGTTGGGGGAGGCGACGGCCGCCCAGCTCAGCGCGCATGGCCGAGTGATCACGACGCGCCGTGCAGGGCCTTCCAGTGCCGACTTCCACTCGCTCGACTTGTCAGACTTCGACTCCGTGACGGCGTTCGCGAACTGGCTGGTGAGCGCCACTGATCGGCTGGACGTGCTGGTCAACAATGCCGGCATCCACCTCGACCTGCGCAGCAAGTGGCGCACGCCGCAGCTCGTCGACGGCCATGAGGTGCATTGGCGTACCAACTACCTCGGCACTGCGCACCTCACCCGCCTCCTGCGTCCGATGTTGTTGCGCACGGCCAAGACCCACGGGGAGGCCAGGGTCGTCAACGTCGTCTCGCAGCTGCACGACCGCGGGCGCAACGAGTGGCTCTTCAGGCCTGTGACGCCGTACAACTCCTGGGCGGCCTACGGCACCTCAAAGCTTGCCCTGGTCCACGAGGCGTCCGAGATCGAGCGCAGGTACGGCGGCCGCGGCCTCCATGGCTTCTCCCTGCACCCAGGCTCGGTCTACACGAACGTCGCCGACCGAGGTCTCGAGACGGCTCCGATGCTGGCCCGGCTGCGCAAGCTCGCCGCACCGCTCGAGCGGCGGGCCCTTGCGTCGCCGGAGGTCGGGGCCAGCACCTCGGTGTTCTGCGCGACCTCGCCGGATCCGGTGCCCGGCGGCTACCACGTCCGGTCGGCCGTGGTAGCGCCCTCGCCCGAGGCCAGCGACGCTGCGGCGGGCGCGCGTCTCTGGGACGCCACCAGTGACTGGATCGCCCAGCAGCGCGCCTCCTCGGCGTAGCGACGCAAGCCTGGTACGAAGGGTGTTGAGCCATGCCTGGACCCTTCCCCCTCAACTCCCAGAAGGAGATCGCACGATGAAAAAGGCGATCATCGCCCTAGTCGTGGTGTTCCTCGGCTTCTGGATGTTCACCGACCCCAGCGGCTTGGCCGACTCAGCGCAGTCAGCGGGCGGACAGACGTGGGAGTGGACACAGCAGCTGTTCGGAGCCGTCATCGACTTCTTCAGCGCACTGGGATAACGGACCCGGCTCGTGGGTCTGATCGCGTCGCTCGGCGACCCCAACATCGGCAAGCACCTGCTTCGTGAAGAAGGAGAGGTCATCGTCGACGAAGTGCGCCACCACTGGATGGCCTACTGGCTGTCGGCGATCGAAGGCGCGGCCGCAGTCCCCCTGCTCGTCGCCACTCCGTTCGTCAACGTCAACGTCGCCTGGCTCTTCCTGATCATGGCGTTCGGGCTGGTCCTTCACGCGACCTGGGGGACTCTGCGTGAGCACCGCGACCGCTTCGTGATCACCAACATGCGCGTGTTCCGCGTTCACGGCGTGCTGTCGACGCATCTGGCGACGATGCCGCTCATCCGGATCCTCGACATCAGCGTGAAGAGACCATTGCATGGGCGCATCTTCGGTTTCGGTCACTTCATGTTCGAGTCCGCGGCCCAAGAGCAGGGCCTGCGAGACATCAGGTACGTCGGTGCACCCGATCAGCGTGACCTGGTCATCCAGCGGGTCGTCCAGCGTTCCGGTCTCCGCGGCCCGCGCGTCGTGAATTAGGGTCCGGGCCGTGACCCTGCCCTTTGACCCGATCGACGAGGCCGCCCGTCTGTGGGGCGAGCGTTGGCGCGGAGTTCCTGCCATGCACGCGGTCACTTCGCTGATGCGCGTCCAGCAGCTGGTGATCGGACGCCTCGACTCGATGCTGAAGCCGCACGGGCTGTCCTTCGCTCGCTACGAGGCACTGGTGCTGCTCACCTTCTCTTCGCGAGGGTCGCTGCCACTGGGGAAGATGGGGGAGCGGTTGCAGGTGCACCCGACCTCGATCACCTCGATCATGCGCCGCCTGGAGTCGGCGGGCTTGGTCAACCGGCTTCCGCACCCCGACGACGGGCGCGCGGTGCTGGCCGAGATCACTCCCAAGGGCCGCCAGCTGGTCGAGCAGGCCACGGCCGACCTCGTCAACAGCAGCTTCGGTCTGGGCGTGCTCGACGAAGCCGACCTCAACCGGATCTCCGAGCTTCTTCGGCCGATCCGCGGCGCGGCCGGCGACTTCTGAGCCAAAGTTCGAAGATGACCACGGCTGACGATGTACGCCGGGTCGCGCTGGGGCTGCCGCGCACCTATGAGCGAATCGTCCGCGGCCGGTGGAAGCTGAAGGTCAAGCAGATCGTCTATGCCGCCTTCTCGAAGGACGAGCTGGTCATGGGGTTCGGCTACCCGAAGGTCGAGCGTGACGGACTGATCGCGTCCGCTCCCGAGACGTTCTTCCTGCCCCCTACCTCCGACCTGCGCTACCAGTGGGTCTGTGCCAACCTCCCACGTCTAGACGAGCGGGAGATGCGTGAGCTGGTGACCGATGCCTGGCGGATGTGCGTCCCCCAGATGCTCCATGAGCTGCCCGAGCTGCCCGCCCCTACGGCGCAGGCCTGGACCCTGATGGAGCAGCAGGAGTGGGGCGAGCTGCGCCCGCTGCTGCATCCCCACATGCACCTGACCGCGAAAGGCACCACCGTCGCCGGCCGTTCCAACGTCTTGGCACACCTGCACGAGCACCCCACGCCCCGACCGCCGCGGACCGTCGAGGTACGCAACGGGCAGCTCTACCGGTGGTGCTAGCTGTCGAGGCGGACCAGGTTTGTGGTCATTTACTAGGACGTCCTAGTATATGAGTCATGGCCGTTCACGACACCGCACGCGCCCGCTGGCAGGCCCGCTACGACGCGTCCCGCGTACGCGACGTCGACTTCACGACACTGAGCGGGCTGGAGGTTGATGCTGCCTACGGCACAGACGACTCCGAGTGGCCTGGTGAGTTCCCGTTCACCCGCGGGCTGCACGCGACGGGCAACCGGGGTCGCACCTGGACGATCCGACAGTTCGCTGGCTTCGGCAATGCCCACCAGACCAACGAGCGGTTCCGGATGATCCTCAACCGCGGTGGCGGCGGTCTCAGCGTGGCTTTCGACATGCCAACGCTGATGGGTAGGGACTCCGACGACCCCCAGTCGTTGGGCGAGGTCGGGCACTGCGGGGTCGCGATCGACAGTGCGGCGGACATGGAGATCCTGTTCGACTCGATCCCGCTCGGTGAGGTGACCACCTCGATGACGATCAGCGGGCCCGCCGTCCCGATCTTCTGCATGTACATCGTCGCCGCTGAGCGTCAGGGCGTTGACCCGAGCATCCTCAACGGCACTCTGCAGACCGACATCTTCAAGGAGTACATCGCTCAGAAGGAGTGGATCTTCGGGCCTGAGCCGCACCTGCGGTTGATCGGCGACCTGATGGAACACTGCGTTACCGGGATCCCGGCATACAAGCCGCTGTCGGTGTCCGGCTACCACATCCGCGAGGCAGGCTCGACGGCCGCGCAGGAGCTGGCGTTCACACTTGCCGACGGTTTCGGATACGTGGAGCTCGGCCTCTCGCGAGGACTCGACGTCGACGAGTTCGCCTCCGGCTTGTCGTTCTTCTTCGACGCCCACGTCGACTTCTTCGAGGAGATCGCTAAGTTCCGGGCTGCCCGCCGGATCTGGGCGCGCTGGATGCGCGACGTGTTCGGATCGAAGTCCGACAAGGCGCAATGGATGCGGTTCCACACCCAGACCGCCGGCGTTTCCCTGACCGCCCAGCAGCCTTACAACAACGTGGTCCGCACCGGTGTCGAAGCGCTGTCGGCAGTGCTCGGCGGCACCAACTCGTTGCACACCAACGCCCTCGACGAGACGTTGGCGCTGCCGAGCGAGATGGCCGCGGAGATCGCCCTGCGCACCCAGCAGGTGATCATGGAGGAGACCGGAGTGACCAACGTCGCCGACCCGCTCGGCGGCTCCTGGTACGTCGAGGCGCTGACCGACAAGATCGAGGCCGAGGCCAACCGGATCTTCGACACCATCCTGGCCCTCGGCGGCTCGACGCTCACCCACGACCAGCCCGAGGCGCTGGCCGAGGCGATGACGCGCCAGGAGTGGCCCGTCACCAAGGGCCTGCTGCGTGGCATCGAGGACGGCTGGTTCATGACCGAGATCGCCGACGCCGCGTTCCGTTACCAGGTCGCGCTCGAGAAGGGCGAGAAGCGCGTCGTCGGTGTCAACTGCCACGAGGAGTCGGTCACCCACGACCTTGAGGTGATGCGGGTCTCGCACGAGGTCGAGGTCGAGCAGGTGCGCGCCCTCACCGAGCGCAAGGCAGCCCGTGACGAGGACCTGGTGGCCAAGACATTAGCCAGGATGATCGAGGTGTCCCGCACCGACGAGAACATGATCGATTCGATGCTGGAGGCTGCCCGCGCCGAGGCCACCCTTGGGGAGATCTGCGACGCCCTGCGTGTCGAGTGGGGCGAGTATCGCGAGCAGGCCAGTTTCTAGGCGCTACGCAGTCGGGCCAGCACGGCTTGGATCGCCGGCGACTCGGACATGCTGCTCCGGTGCAGCGCGATGATCTCTCGAGTCGGCACAGGGTCTCGGACGGGGATGGCGACGAGGTCCTCGCCTAGCGGCTGCCGGCCGAGGCGGGGCACCAGGGCGACCCCTAGTTCGGCCCGCACCAGAGCCAGGTGTGAGTCGAACTCCATCGACTGATGTGCGATCCGGGGGAGGCGTCCGGTTCCGGCATACATGCGAGTCAGCCATTGGCGGCAGATCGTGCCCTCGGGAGTCGCGATCCACCCTTCGTCGGCGAGGTCACCGGGGGTGACCCGAGCTCGATCGGCGAGGCGATGAGTCCGGGGCACGATCACGTCAGCCTCGTCGGAGGCAATCGAGGTCCGGCACAGGTGCTCGGGGATCGCCAGGGCTACGTCACCCCAGCGATGCACGATGCCGAGGTCGCACTGTCCAGAGCCGACCAGGTCGATCGTGTCCCAGGGCTCGCGTTCGGACAGGCCGATCGTGAGGTCGCGGTGGGTCGTGAGCAGGTCCGCCACGGCAGGCGCCACCAGTCCGCGCATCGCGGTGGAGAAGGCGACCATCCGCACGTGCCCGGCCACGGCCTCGGCCTGCTGGTGCAGGCCGGCCTCGATCGCTTCGAGGTCGTTGAGCAGCCGACCTCCGGCGACGACGAGGTGCCGACCATGGCTGGTGAGCATCACGCCACGGCCAACCCGCTCCAGGAGGGGGACGCCAGCCTGCCTCTCGAGCCGCTTGACCTGCTGAGAGACCGCGCTCGGCGTGTAGCCGAGCACTTCCGCGGCAGCGATCACCGAGCCGTGGGTGGAGACGGCTCGCAATGAGATCAATCCAGCCAGATCAATCATGAAGCAATGCTACCTGGTGATGGGCGCTAGTATTCGCTGGATCTTCACGGTGAAGGTGGTCGACAATAACGCCATGACCCGTCGTGACTCCCTCCTGGCTGCGCTGGTCGCGACCATCTGGGGCTTCAACTTCGTGGTGATCGACTGGGGGATGGACGGCGTGCCGCCACTGGTGTTCGTCGCCGTCCGGTTCGCCGCCGTCGTGGTGCCGGCGATCTTCCTGGTGAAGGCGCCGAGCGCGCCCTGGCGAACGGTTGCCGCCGTCGGTCTGTTCATGTCGCTCGGACAGTTCGCCTTTCTGTACGTCGCGATGGACGCCGGTCTGACTCCGGGGCTCGCCGCCCTGGTGCTCCAGGCCCAGGTGATCTTCACGATCGTGATCGCCGCCGGCGTGCTGCGCGAACCTCCCACGCGGGCCCAGGTGGTCGGAGTGGCTCTCGGGTCGGTGGGTCTGCTCGTGGTTGCCCTCGGCCGCGGCGGAGAGATCACTGCGGTGGCCCTGGCGCTCTGCCTGATGGCCGCGCTGTCGTGGGGCATCGGCAACGTGGTGTCCCGCTCGGCTGGTGTCGTTGGGGGGCTGTCCATCACCGTGTGGTCGGCGGCGGTCGTGCCCGTGCCGGTCCTCCTCTTGTCGCTCGTAGTGGACGGTCCGGACGCTGTGTCGGCCGGCTTCGCCGCGTTCGGCTGGCAGGCAGCCCTGTCCACGCTGTACACCGCTGGGCTCGCCTCGCTCGTCGGGTACGCCGTGTTCAACTCTCTCCTCGCGCGCAACGAGTCGGCCTATGTCGTGCCGTGGGTGCTGCTCGCCCCAGTTGTTGCGATGACCTCCGCCTGGCTGCTCCTGGGCCAACGGCCCAACTCCGCGGAAGGTCTCGGCGGAGCGCTGTTGGTGGTCGGTGTGCTGGTGGCCATGACGAGCCGCAGCAGGCCTCGCCGCGCACTCCCGGAACCCGCACCGGTTCGGGAGACCACGGCTCCCTAGGATTGGCGCCATGACGCAACAGCCCTTCTCCCGACCTGGCGCGATCGATCTCTCGGCGCTCAAGCGACCCGCGGCCCCGGCCGGCGCCCCGGGCGGCGCTCAGGCGGGCGCCCAGGGCGGCTCGTCGTACTGGGTCGATGTCACTGAGCAGAACTTCCAGCAGACCATCGAAGCGTCGATGACGGCCCCCGTGCTGCTCGTCTTCTTCTCCCGCGCCCGGATGCCGGCGAGCGGCCAGCTGGCCGACGACCTGGCCACCCTCTCCGGAGAGTTCGAGGGCAAGTTCCTGGCCGGCCTGGTCGACGTCGACGACTCTCCGGCAATCGCCCAGGCCGTGCAGGTGCCGTCGGTGCCCTACGTGATGGCCGTGATCGATGGACGTCCGGCCCCCCTGCTGCAGGACGCCGTGCCGTTGGAGGAGCTGCGGACTGCGCTGACCCAGGTCATGCAACAGCTGACCACGCAGGGCATCACCGGGCGCCACCAGCCGCGCGGTGCCGCGGTGCCTGAGGAGGCACCAGACTCGGACGAACCGCAGGTCGACCCGAGGTACGTCCCGGCGCAGGACGCATTGGCGGCCAACGACATCGAAGGCGCGGTCGCCGAGTACCAGAAGCTGGTCGACGCCAATCCGGCAGACGCCGAGGCTGCGGCCGGACTGGCCATGGCGCAGGTGCTGCAGCGCACCCAAGACGTCGACCTCACTGCCGCGCGCGACGCCGCTGCAGCGGATCGTGACGACGTTGACGCCCAGACACTGGTGGCCGACCTCGACCTACTTGGCGGCCACGTGGACGACGCCTTCGACCGCCTGGTCGATCTGATCCGGCGCGTGGAGGGTGACGAGCGCGACCGGGTGCGCGAGCACCTCCTGGGCCTGTTCGCGGCCGTGGGCAACGACGATCCCCGGGTTCTCAAGGGCCGGCAGAAGCTCGCCTCGGCGTTGTTCTGACCTGACCGTCGCCAGGGTCGTCGCCAGGCAGGGTCGCCAGGCGCTGCTTCAGCGGCCGGACTCCGTGTAGGCCGGCCCACCGCCCAGGTTCGCGAGCGCGGCCTCGACTCGTCGCGCGGTGAAGTCGGCCGCACGCTCGTGCACCTGCTGCACGGTGCACCAGTCCGCCTCGCGGATCTCGCGTGCCTGCTTGACCACCTGGTCGAGCAGAGAGGGGTCGTGAGTGCCTCCGTCGAAGACCAAGCAGAGCGCGTCGTCCCAGCCGCCCCAGGGCGGGAGCCAGTCCGTGAGCAGCAGCGGGCCGGCCGGCACGGTCAGTCCGAGCTCTTCCTCGACCTCCCGAGCCACGGCCAGCTGAGGGGACTCGCCGACCTCGACGACGCCACCGGGGAGATCCCAGTCCTGCTTGTAGGTGAGGCCGCACAACAGCACCCGCCCCGCGGTGTCACGGATCAACATCTGGCTGATCGCGCGTTTGCGGGGGAGGAACGAGTTGAGCAGCGCGCGAAAACCTCCGGGCTCGTTGACCGGGGCGTCGGTCGCCAGTCGGGCATAGACGATCTGGTCGCCATCGACGCTGCGCATCACGCCTTCACGCCGCATTCCCGACCACGTGGCCACGCGCTGGGCGGCATCGTCCTCGGCCGGCACCAGTGCCTCGACGCGGGCGTGGTCCTGCAGTGCTGCCGCAACGTCGCGGCGGACGACATCGACCGCGGCCATCCACCCGTCCGAGGACAGGTCGCGGCTCCAGCTGATCCGGGCCACACCCTCCGCGACGGTGGTCACGGAGGTCGGCTGCTCGGTCACGGCGACAGCCTAGACAGGGGTGGCCCGACCGGCCGTCGTGACCGGACCTCGGAACCACACTGTCGCCAAGGGCGGCACCACGACCGTCGTGTACGCCGGCAACCCGCCGGGAGCTTCGGCGTCGAGAGCGTCCGCCTCCGCGGCGGTCACCGAGCCGAGGTTGCCCACCCCCGAGCCGCCGTAGGCCGCAGCGTCGGTGTTCAGCAGCTCGGTCCACGCGCCGGTCGAGGGGAGGGGGAGCCGATAGTCGCTGTGGGGGACCGCCGAGAAGTTCGTGACGCACACGAGATCGGGTGATCCGGGCGACCGGCGGAGGAACGAGTAGACGTTGCGCCCGGCGTCGTTGGCGTCGATCCACTGGAAGCCCTCGGGCGTGCTGTCGAGCTGCCAGGCCGACGGGGTGTCGGTGTAGGCGCCGTTGAGGTCACGTACGCATGCCTGGAGGCCGCGATGCTCCGGGTGCTCGAGGAGCCACCAGTCGAGCTCGCGCGACTCGGCCCACTCCGACTCCTGCCCGATCTCGCAGCCCATGAAGAGCAGGTGCTTCCCGGGGTGTGCCCACATGTAGCCGTAGTAGGCGCGCAGCGATGCCAGCTGCTGCCAGCGGTCACCTGGCATCTTGCGGAGCAGCGACCCCTTGCCGTGCACCACCTCGTCGTGCGACAGCGGGAGCACGAAGTTCTCGGTCCACTGGTAGGTCATCGCGAACGTGAGCTCATGGTGGTGATGGGAGCGGTAGATGGGTTCACGCTCCAGGTAGCCGAGGGTGTCGTGCATCCAGCCCATGTTCCACTTCAGCCCGAAGCCCAACCCGCCGCTCGAGGTGGGTCCGGTGACCTGAGGCCATGAGGTCGACTCCTCCGCGATCGTGACGATGCCCGGCACCCGCTTGTAGACGGTGGCGTTCATCTCCTGGAGGAACTGCACGGCTTCGAGGTTCTCGCGGCCACCGTGCTTGTTGGGTGTCCACTCGCCTTCCTTGCGCGCGTAGTCGAGATACAGCATGGAGGCGACTCCGTCGACGCGCAGGCCGTCGGCGTGGAACTCCTCGAGCCAGTAGACGGCGTTGGCGTAGAGGAAGTTGCGCACCTCGTGCCGACCGAAGTTGAAGATGTGGGAGCCCCACTCCTGGTGCCACCCGCGTTGTGGGTTGGGATCCTCGTAGAGCGGCGTGCCGTCGAACTCCACCAGCGCCCACGCATCCGTGGCGAAGTGTCCGGGGACCCAGTCGAGGATCACTCCGATGCCAGCTTGGTGCAGCCGATCCACTAGTCGTCGGAAGCCGTCCGGGTCTCCGAACCGTGAGTCCGGGGCGAAGTACGAGGTCACGTGGTAGCCCCAGGAACCGCCGAACGGGTGCTGCATCACCGGCATCAGCTCGACGTGGGTGAATCCCAGGTCGACCAGGTAGGGCACCAGGTCGTCGGCCAGCTCGTCGTAGGACCAGAAGCTACCGTCCGGGTGGCGCTTCCACGATCCGAGGTGCAGCTCGTAGGTCGACATGGGCTCGGCCACCGGCTGCTTCGCCGCCCGAGCCGTCATCCAGGCATCGTCGCCCCAGACGTGCGTCGACTCGAAGACTCGCGACGAAGTCTTCGGCGGCTCCTCGGCGAAGGACGCCATCGGATCAGCCTTTTCGCGCCAGACGTCATCGACACCCAGCACCCAGAACTTGTAGCCGGTGCCGGCACCCACGCCGGGCACGAACAGCTCCCAGACACCGGACTGCCCGAGCTGGCGCATCGGATGCTCTCGGCCGTCCCAGTTGTTGAAGTCGCCCTTGACCCGAATACCGCGGGCCGACGGCGCCCACACCGCGAACGACGTGCCGCTCACGGTGTCGCCACCCCCCAGCTGATCGGACGAGGTCTCGTAGTGGTGCACGCGGGAGCCGAGCACGCACCAGAGCTCCTCGTGGCGCCCTTCGTTGAGCAGGTGCAGATCAATCTCACCGAGCGTGGGCAGGAAGCGGTACGGATCATCGACGACCATCGTGAGGTCGCCGTAGGCGACCGCGAGCCGGTAGTCCGGAACGTCGGACTGCTTCAGAAGGACGGTCCACAGGCCCTCGTGGGCGTGCTCCATGGGGCTCTCGCCACCCGGGTGGCGCAGCACGACCGCCGTGGCAAGGGGCTTGTAGACCCGCACCACGACTTGGCCGTCGACGACGTGGGGTCCGAGTACGTCGTGAGGATGGCCGTGCTCGCCGCGGATGATCTGCTCGACCTCTTCGCGGGGCACGAGCCGGCTCACGCGACGCCCCCGATCTGCGCAACCGCGGCCAGGGGTATCGACAACCAGGCGGGACGGTTGCGCGTCTCATAGACGCACTCGTAGACGGCCTTGTCGGCGACGTAGGCGTTCAGCAAGGTGCGCTGCTCGGAGGTCAGCTCGCCGCCGGCGTAGGCAACGAAGAAGTGGTTCTGGTTGCGGTGCGCCCACTCCTGGGCCCGGAACGTCCTCTGCTGAGAAGCTTCCGCATCATGGTCCGAGAGCGTCCGCTCGACGGCATAGGCCGCGTAGTCGAACGAGCGCATCATCCCCGCCACGTCGCGCCATCGCGAGTCGGGGCGCCGACGCTCACCGAGCGGCTTGGCCGGCTCACCCTCGAAGTCGACGATCTTCCAGCCCAGGGCAGTGCGCATGGTCTGGCCGAGGTGCAGGTCTCCGTGGACCCGCTGCACGTGGACGTCCTCGAGGGTGGCCACCGCTGCGTAGAGGCCACGAAGGTTGTCGGCGTGCTGGGCGAGCTGGGGTACGACCGGTAGCGCCGCTTCGAGCCGCTGGGTCATGCTCGCGGCGATCTCCGCCGAGGTCGGTGCGTCCTCGGTGGGGAGCACCGTGGCCAGCGCGCTGTGGATCTCGCCGAGGGCCTCGCCGAGCCGCGTCGCCTCGGCGGCAAAGTCGCCTCCCGCCTCATGGGCGTGCAACCCCTCCTCGGCGAACAGGTTGCGCACGCTCGCCAGCGCCAGGTCCCAGCCGTCGGTGGCGGTGCGGAGGAACTGCTGCAGCATTCCGAGCTGCAGCACCTCAGTGTCTGCTTCGTGCTCGACCCATCCGTAGAGCGCCGCGATGTGGGTGGGGTCGGCCTGGGTCAACCGCTCGTGGATCTCGATGTCCGGGTTGATGCCGGGAGTGATCTTCCGGAAGACCTTGAGGATCGAGTCCTCCCCGAACAGCACCGAGGAGTTGGACTGCTCGCCGGAGAACAGCGACGCCTGCGCCTCAAGGTCGAGCTCGTAGCCGGGCAACCGGTGGAAGCTCAGACCCGTGTCACTGCCTTCGGCTTCCGCGAACGCGTGCAGCCAGGCGGCCATGGCGTCGCGGTCGTGCAGAGCGTCGTAGGCGTGTACCCAGCCGAGGTCGGGCTCCTCCCACCAGCCGACGAACGCGTGGTCGAGCCGATGCTGTGGGTCGTCGTAACAGGCGAGCGGCACCTGGTAGATCTCGATGTCGTCGGAGCCGTAACCGATCTCAACCAGGTTGACGAAGAGGCGCACACCATCGGCCGGCATCGGCAGCTCGGCCAAGCGTCGGACCTCGGTGACCTCGAACTCACGTCCCTTGCCGCCAAACCAACGGGCGCCACCCACATAGTCCTTGAGCGCCCTTGGGATCGGATCACTGATGGAGTCGAAGGTCACGAGATGACGCCACCCTTGAGGTTGTCGGGGTCGGTGAGCCGGAACCAGTAGAAGCCGTAGCCGCCGAGGGTCAGCAGGTAGGGCAGCTCGCCGATCGCCGGGAACGGCACGCCGCCGAGCAGCTCGACCGGCACCATGCCCTCGAACTTGCGGAGGTCGAGCTCGACCGGCTGCGGGAACCGGGAGAGGTTGTTGACGCAGACGATGACGTCGGCGCCTTCGTCACCGTCGCCCCCGGGATCAGGAGTGTGCTCGCGAACGTACGACAGCACGGTCGGATTGGACCCGCCCAGGTCGGAGAACGTGCCGAGGCCGAAGGCATGGTGGCGCCGCCGTGCATGGATCATCCGACGGGTCCAGTGCAGCAGCGATGACGGGTTCTCGAGCTGGGCTTCGACATTGACGCTCTGGTACCCATACACGGGGTCCTGGATTGCCGGCAGGTGCAGCTTTCCGGGTGTGGCCGAGGAGAAGCCGGCGTTGCGGTCGGGGGTCCACTGCATGGGCGTGCGAACGCCGTCGCGGTCACCGAGCCAGATGTTGTCGCCCATGCCGATCTCGTCGCCGTAGTAGAGAACGGGGGAGCCCGGCAGCGAGAGCAAGAGCGCGGTGAACAGCTCGATCTGGTTGATGTCGTTGTCCAGCAGGGGAGCCAGGCGTCGTCGGATGCCGATGTTGGCCTTCATCCGCGGGTCCTTCGCGTACTCGTTCCACATGTAGTCGCGATCGTCATCGGTGACCATTTCGAGCGTGAGCTCGTCGTGGTTGCGCAAGAAGATGCCCCACTGGCAGCCGTGCGGGATCGGTGGCGTCTGCTCCAGGATCTCCGAGATCGGAAACCGCGACTCGCGCCGGACTGCCATGAAGATGCGCGGCATGACCGGGAAGTGGAAGCACATGTGGCACTCGTCGCCGCCTGACTCGAAGTCGCCGAAGTAGTCGACGACGTCGGAGGGCCACTGGTTGGCCTCGGCCAGCAGCACCTTGCCGGGATACGTCTCGTCGACGAACCGGCGGACCTTGCGCAGGAACTCGTGAGTCTCCGGAAGGTTCTCGCCGTTGGTGCCCGGACGCTCGTAGAGGTAGGGGACGGCGTCGAGGCGGAAGCCGTCGAGTCCGATGTCGAACCAGAACGAGATCGCTTCGAGGATCGCGTCGTGGACCTTGGGGTTGTCGTAGTTGAGGTCCGGCTGGTGGCTGAAGAAGCGGTGCCAGTAGTACTGCTGGCGGACCGGGTCCCAGGTCCAGTTGGAGGGCTCGGTGTCCACGAAGATGATCCGGGCGTCCTGGTAGAGCTCGTCGGTGTCGGACCAGACGTAGAAGTCGCCGTAGGGACCGTCGGGGTCTTCACGGCTGGCCTGGAACCACGGGTGCGCGTCACTGGTGTGGTTCATGACGAAGTCGATGATCACCCTGATGCCGCGCTTGTGTGCCTCGTCGAGGAAGTGATGGAAGTCCTCGACCGTGCCGCACTCGGGGAGGATGTTGGTGAAGTCAGCGACGTCGTAACCGCCGTCGCGTAACGGGGAGGTGAAGAACGGCGGCACCCACAAGCAGTCGACCCCGAGCCACTCCAGGTAGTCGAGCTTCTCGGTCAGCCCCTTGAAGTCACCGGTGCCGTCGCCGTTGGAGTCGCGGAACGACCGAACGAGCACCTCGTAGAAGACCGCGGTCTTGAACCAGTCAGGGGTCGTGTCGTGCGCCGACGGCGCCACTGGGGTCTCGTCGGTCACCGCTGCACCGCCAGCACATGCGCGGGTTCGACGTGCGGGTCGAGCCGCACGTAGTTGTGCCGGCCCCAGTGCCAGGTCTCGCCGGTGATCTCGTCGCGTACGTCGAACGAGTCGTCCTCACCGAATCCGAGCGAGGGCAGGTCGAGGTGGACGGTGCTCTCCCTGGCCGCGTGCGGGTCGAGGTTGACCACGACGATCACGACGTCGTCATCGGCCCGCTTGCTGAACACCAGGATGTTCTCGTCCTCACTGGAGTGAATGGTGATGTTGCGCAGACGTTGCAGCGCGACGTGCGCTCGTCGGGTCTCGTTGAGGCGGGTCAGGTACGGCGCCAGGCTCCGGCCGTCGGCCTCGGCAGCCTCCCAGTCGCGGATCCGGATCTGGTACTTCTCGGAGTCGAGGTACTCCTCACTGCCGGGCTTGACCGCAACGTGCTCGCACAGCTCATAGCCGGCGTACACGCCCCAGCTGGGCACGCTGGTGGCCGCGATGACGGCGCGAATCTTGAACGCTGCCGGCCCGCCGTACTGGAGGTAGGCGTGGAGGATGTCGGGAGTGTTGACGAAGAAGTTCGGACGCATCAGGTGGTCCGACTCCGACGACACCTCTCGCAGGTAGTCCTCGAGCTCCCACCGCGCAGTGCGCCAGGTGTAGTAGGTGTAGGACTGGTGGAACCCGATCGCGCCGAGAGCGTGCATCATCGGTGGCTTCGTGAACGCCTCAGAAAGGAACAGCACGTCAGGGTCGGTGCGGCGGACCTCAGCCAGCAGCCACTCCCAGAACGGCAGCGGCTTGGTGTGCGGGTTGTCGACGCGGAAGATCCGGACGCCGTGGCTGATCCAGAGCCGGACCACCCGCAGGACCTCGCGGCAGATGCCGGCGGGGTCGTTGTCGAAGTTGATGGGATAGATGTCCTGGTACTTCTTGGGCGGGTTCTCGGCGTACGCGATGGTGCCGTCGGCCCGCGTCGTGAAGAACTGGGGGTGGCTGGTCACCCACGGATGGTCAGGCGCCGCCTGCAACGCCAGGTCGAGCGCCACCTCCAGACCGAGGTCGCGGGCCCTCGCGACGAATGCGTCGAACGCGTCGAAGTCGCCGAGCTCGGGGTGGATGGCGTCGTGTCCGCCATCCTTGGAGCCGATCGCCCAGGGGGACCCGGTGTCCTCAGGGCCCGGATCGAGCGTGTTGTTAGGACCCTTGCGGTTGACCTCTCCGATCGGGTGGATCGGCGGCAGGTAGATCACGTCGAAGCCCATCGCGGCAACACCTTCGAGGCGTTGGGCGGCGGTGCGAAACGTTCCACTGGTGACCCGGCCGGTCTGAGCGTCGCGCGTCGCGCCCTCGGAACGTGGGAAGAACTCATACCAGCTGCCGAACAGCGCCAGCCGACGATCGGCGTATGCCGGATGCGGCCCGGCGACGGTGATCAGCTCGCGGAGCGGGTTCGCCGACAGCACGTCGGAGACCTCTTGGGACTGCAGCTGGGCGAGCCGCGCCTCGACCGGACGCGTGGTGTCCCGGGCGGCCGCGATCGCAGCCACCAGGGTCTCTCGCTCTCGCTCCTGATGAGGATCGACCGACGGGGCCTTTCGCTGCGGCTTGGCTGGGGCGATCTCGTCCAGCACCCGCTGCAGCAGCAGTGCCGCTTCGGTGAACATCAGCTCAACGTCGACACCTGCGGGAATCTTGAGACCCGCGGCGTACTGCCAGCTGGCGATCGGATCGGACCACGCCTGCACCTCGAAGGTCCACGCGCCTTCCCGGTCGGGGGTGGCCCAGGCGAGGTAGCGATCGACCGGTGCGTCCAGCTTCGCCATCCGCACCGGCGGCTCGGCGGGTGCCATCGGGTGCGATCAGGACCACCTCTGCCGCGAGCTTGTCGTGCCCCTCACGGAAGATCGTTGCCTGGACAGGGAAGGGTTCACCGACGGTCGTCTTGGCAGGTTGCCTCCCGAGATCGACCAGAGGCATGACATCCAGGATGGGTATGCGTCCGACCATCCCCCCACACTCGCGAACGTCACCCCACCATGCAACTCGGTGGGCGCTAGCGAGCGTCCACTGCACCCGGTGCTAGAACGCCTGAAACTCTGCGGCGTGCACGATCGTGCCGCGGTCGGAGGCCGATTTGCAGTCGGTGTCGTTGAGGGGGTCGGCGTCGATCTCACCCGCGTACCCGGCGAACCCGGTGCACTGGTTCTCGAGCACGACCAGGCGTAGAGCTGCGGCCCGCGTGGGCTTGACCTTGAAGGAACGCATGATCAGGGTCGGGGCCACCGGGCGGGGTCGGACCGAAGGAAACGCGTTGGCCGGCGACACGTAGATGCGCTTCCACCGCGCATTGGCCGACGTGCACGACGACACACAGGCCTCGACCGCGAATTGACGCAGGGCGGTGAAGCGTGACCCGGAGTCGGGGTCGGCAGCCTGGCCTGCGAACAGCGGCACCTCGTCCAGGGGACCTGCCGGAGCCGGGTTGAGCATGGCGCTCACCTGGACCCTTCGAATCGTGTGCTTGCCGCCAGCGAGGTCGACGGTCACCGTCGGCCGGGACCGGTCGACGTTGGCCGCTGTGACGCCACCCCAGTTGGTGGCCTCGGTGCCGTCGATGAGGAAGGCCGGGTTGCGTGAGCCGGCGGTCGCGCCGATCACCTTGGCGCCGGCGCTGGCCGCTGCGTAGTTCTTCGAGGTCTTGACTCGGTAGACCATCTTCTTGCCCCGCGACGAGCTCACCTTGAGCGTGAACCGTGTGAAGCCATGGGTCTTGGACACGAAGAGCATCCGGTAACGGCCGGGCGTCATGGTGGTCGTGTTCTTGATCCGCTTCGTGCTCGGCAAGGTGTCGGCGATAGGAGTGCTGCGTGCCTCGTAGTCTCCGACGTACAGCTGACCCTTGGCGCCTGTCTTGAACGTGACCTTGACGTTCTTGGACCCGGGGGAGGCGAAGCTCGCGGTCACGTCTCCCGAGTCGGCATTCGGGGTGCTGGCCTTGGTGCCCATGCCGCGACGGGCGAAGGCGTCCCAGATGACCTTGCGATTTTCTCCCCCGAACCGCATCCGGTCCGCGGCGATGAATGCGTCACGCGCATCGAGCATCGAGGTCGCGCCCTGCTGGAGCAGGAAGGCGTCGAACATCAGCTGGACCCAGCGCCGGTTGCCGGGGCACTGCTGCGGTCGGACGACGCCCTTGTTGCGCCCAGCCTGGGCGCACTTCAGCTGAAGACCCGCGTTCTGGTACGAGAACGACCTGTTCCACTTCTCGACCAGCGCCTGACGAACCTCCCAGTTCGTGCCATTCCAGATCTCGCCATCGGAGTGCACCTCGTCGCCCGTGCTGTCGAACCCGTAGTTGGAGTAGTTGAGCGGGTTCTTGTTGATCGCATAGTCGCGGATCGCGGTCTGGAGGTTGCCGGTGGCGTACGCGCCGACGGCCCAGATGTTGCCGCCGTTCTTGTAGCCATGGCTGAACTGGTACTCAGCGGCGACCAGGTCGCTCCACGACTCGCCCATCGCGCCGCCCTGCTCGGAGGTGAGGCCCTCGTCAGGACCGCCGACCATCCGGTTGCTGATCGCGTGGGTGTACTCGTGCCCGACGATGCCCATGTCCAGCCCACCGTCGGTGCAGGGAGCGTAGAACGCACCGGCGATCGGCTGGAACAGGTACTGGTTGGTGATGCCGGGTGTCCCGTCCTGCAACGTGATCTGGTTGGCGTTGTCCCGGCCCAGATAGCTGGGCTGACCTCCGGTCAAGGCCCCTGCCTGGGCGTTGCCGATCTCCGGGTCGTTGTCCAGGCCGCCGCGGCCGATGTTGTCGAGCTGCATGTTGTAGTTCCGCTCGTTGAAGCCGAGGTAGTACGAGTAGTCATGCATCCGGTTGTGCGCCGCGAACAGGTTGGTCACCGAGGCGATGATGTCGTTGCCGCCGGGGACGAGCTCGGCCGGATTGCAACGGGAGTTGTTCCAGGCATCGGTGAACGGCGTCGTGTAGTCCTGGGTGGGCGAGATGGGCGCCTGGGCCAGTCCGCCGGGCGTGAGCGGGCTCGCCCAAGCCTCACGGGTCAGCGCGTTGTTGCCGGCGGTGGTCAGCGAGGGGACGCCTAGATTGGTGAGAACGTCCCAGGGTCCGGGTGCTTGGACGTTGGTCAGCGGCCCGGTCTCGAGGTTGCAGCCCGGTCCGCTGATCCAGCAGCCGATGCGCGAGTTGGTCGGGATCTGACTGGGGGAGTCCAGCGTCGGGTTCGCCGGGAAGAAGCGCCAGCGAGGCTCGGTGCTCAGGAGGTCGGCGCCCGGGGTGGCGAAGTCGCTGGTGGTCACGGAAGCGGCGTAGTTGCCGGGGGGCAGGAACGGCACTGTGGGCGAGTCGAACGGACAGACCTGCATCGTGTAGACCCCAGCCGGGATCGAGTCGGCGGAGTACGTCGCGGTCTCCGGGCTGGTGCCGAGGTCCCCGGTGACCAGGAGGGCACCCGAGGGACTGAAGATCTTGACCTCGATGTCGTTGGCAGCGTTGGCCGCCGCTGCGACTGCCACGATCTGCTTGGTTCTGGCGTCGGTCAGCTCGAAGGGGTGCTTGGGACCACAGGTGGTTGCGGTGACCGAGCCCGTGAACTGGTAGGCGTCGCTGCTGTTGTCGACCTGGTTGTGGCGGTGCAGGACCTTGCCGGTGACAGCGTCGACCAGCACGGTAAACGCGAACGCGCTGCCTCCCTGCACGTCGACCACGTTGGCCTCGATGACGGGGCGGACCGAGCCGTCGGCCATCGCCAGTGCTCGCAGCCGGGACTGCTGCTCCTGGGCGAAACCCGGGACCTGCAGCCGCAGCCAGCCGTCGCTGGTCTCGACGGTGCTCCGCGCGAGGTCGGCCTCGCTCACGGGGCGGCCGACGGAGACAGCGGCCTTGAGCCAGCCGGCTCCCGGTCCGAGGGCGGGTCGAGCCGGGGTGCCGGTCGTCCTGGTGATCGACGACGAGACGTAGGCGATCTCGCCGTTGGCTACTCCGACGGTGACCATGCTCCCGAGGGCGGGGGACAGGCTGCCGAACCGCTGGCGGAAGAGCACCGCACGGGCGCCACTGCCGACGAGCTCCTGGCTGTTGACGAGCTCGAGATTGCCGACCTGGGCAGAGGACAGCCCGAAGATCGCGGAGTTGGACCGCAGCCAGTTGCGGGCAGCCACCGCTGGGTCGTCGGAGGTGGCCCGGCCGAGGCTGCCGTCGCCGGGGAGGATGGAGGCCGGAGTGCCGAACTGGTTCCAGCGCAGGCTGATCGCATCGAGCCCGGCGGCAGCCTGGCGCTGTCGCAATGTGGGCAGCACCGCCCCGCGCACATCGAGATCGGACAAGCCGGCCACCGGGTCACCGATCGTTCGCAGCGCATCGGGTCCCTCCGGCGCAGCCGTCGGCGATACGGCCGCCGAAGCGACGGGGGCGTCGGCCAGGGCAGGAAGCTGGGTAAGGCCGGGCATCAGGGTGATGGTCAAGAGGGCGGTCGCGATAAGCACGCGTTTGCCCGCGGGGGTGCCAGCGATGCGCGGCGAGATCCAGTTCATGGTGCTACAACGTAGGCGAGGCGCAGATTGTTACGGGGGAGCACGTCCGGACACGTACTATGCACCGTCATTTGGAACGATCCAGTCAACGGCGCTAGCGTCGGCTGCGTGCGTGCAATTCGACGTTTCACCGTCCGTCCGGTCCTGCCCGATGCCCTGGGCGCCCTTGGTGACCTCGCTGGCAACCTGCGCTGGTCGTGGCACCCGGAGACCCAGGACGTCTTCGAGGAGGTCGACCCCGACCTGTGGGAGTCGTGCGGCAACGATCCGGTGCGGCTGATCGGTGAGGTCGGCCGCGGCCGGCTCGACGCTCTCGCGGCCGACCAGGGCTTCCGGGACCGCCTGGGCGCGGCGAAGGCGGAGCTGGACCGCTACCTGACCGAGGACCGCTGGTACCAGGTCCGTGGCCCGGAGCACGGCCCGAAGTCGATTGCCTATTTCTCCCCTGAGTTCGGTATCACTGCGGTGCTGCCGCAGTACTCCGGCGGCCTCGGCATCCTCGCCGGTGACCACCTCAAGGCAGCCAGCGATCTCGGCGTCCCGATCGTGGGAGTCGGGCTGCTCTACCGACACGGCTACTTCAAACAGGCGTTGTCACGCGAAGGCTGGCAGCAGGAGACCTACCCGATCCTAGATCCCGACGGACTCCCGATCTCGCAGCTGCAGGAGGCCGACGGGACGCGCGTCACTATTACCATCTCGATGCCCGACGGGCCTGAGCTGATTGCCCGCATCTGGGTTGCCAGCGTCGGCCGGGTGCCGCTGCTGATGCTCGACACGGACGTCGAGGGCAACCCGGATCACTACATCGAGATCACCGACCGGCTCTACGGCGGCAACTCGGAGCACCGGCTGCGCCAGGAGCTGCTGCTCGGTGTCGGCGGCGTGCGTGCCCTGCGCGCGTACTCGCGGATCACCGGCTCGCCCGACCCGGAGGTGTTCCACACCAACGAGGGGCACGCAGGTTTCCTGGGTGTCGAGCGCATCCGCGAGCTGACGGTGGCCGAGGACGGCCCGCAGCTCGACCTCGACACCGCGATCGAGGTCGGCCGCGCCTCCACGGTGTTCACCACCCACACACCCGTGCCCGCCGGCATCGACCGCTTCCCGCGCTCCCTGGTCGAGCAGTACTTCGCGGTCGAGGGCGGGGCAACCCCCGGTGTGCCCGTCGAGCGGATCCTGGCACTTGGCACCGAGGACTACGACGGCGGTGACCCGGCGGTCTTCAACATGGCCGTGATGGGCTTCCGGCTCGCCCAGCGTGCCAACGGCGTCTCGCGGCTCCACGGCGAGGTCAGCCGAGGAATGTTCAACGGGTTGTGGCCGGCATTCGACGAGGCCGAGGTGCCGATCGGCTCGATCACCAACGGCGTCCACGCCCCGACGTGGGTGGCGCGTGAGATGTTCGACCTCGCGGTGGCCCACGGCGCCGACTCGGCACCCGGTGACCCGGACGCCTACTGGGCCGCGGTCGACAAGGTGCCGGGGGTGGAGGTGTGGGCCGTCAAGCGTGCCCTGCGTCAGCGCCTCGTCGTCGACGCCCGCAAAAGGCTGACCCGCTCGTGGGAGAAGCGGGGCGCCGCCAAGGCCGAGCTCGGCTGGATCGATGACGCCCTCGACCCCGACGTGCTCACCATCGGCTTCGCCCGTCGGGCCGCGTCATACAAACGGCTGACGCTGATGATGCGCGACCCCGAGCGGCTGAAGAACCTGCTGCTGCACCCCGAGCGACCCGTGCAGCTGGTGATCGCCGGCAAGGCTCACCCGGCCGATGACGGTGGCAAGAAGCTGATCCAGGACATCGTCAGGCTCTCCGACGACCCCGCGATCCGACACCGCATCGTGTTCCTGCCGAACTACGACATCGCGATGGCGAAGCCGCTCTACCCCGGCTGCGACGTGTGGCTCAACAACCCCTTGCGTCCCTACGAGGCGTGCGGCACCTCCGGGATGAAGGCTGCGCTCAACGGTGGCCTCAACCTCTCGGTGCTCGACGGCTGGTGGGACGAGTGGTACGACGGCGACAACGGATGGGCGATCCCCACGGCTGACGGCGTCACCGACATCGACAAGCGCGACGACCTCGAGGCGGCTGCGCTCTACGAGCTGATCGAGAACGACGTAGCGCCGCGCTTCTACGACGTCGATGCCGAGGGTGTGCCGACGCGCTGGGTGGAGATGCTCCGTCACACGCTGAAGTCGCTCGGCCCCAAGGTGCTGGCCACCCGGATGGTGCGCGACTACACCAAGCAGCTCTACGCCCCGGCCGCAGAGGTCTCGCGATCACTCAACGCGGACTACCGGGGTGCCCGCGAGCTCGCCGCCTGGAAGGCGAAGGTGCGTGCCAACTGGCCGTCGGTGCGCGTCGAGCACGTCGAGAGCGGCGGGATCGGCGACGCTCCCGAGGTCGGCGCGGTGATGAACGTGCGAGCCTTCGTCTCCCTCGGCGAGCTGTCGGCCGGCGACGTCTCGGTCCAGATCGTGCACGGCAAGATCAATGCCGACGACGAGCTGACCAACACGACTATCGACGAGCTGCGGCTCGTGGAGAGCTACGACGGTGGCCGGCACCGGTTCGACGAAGACATCACGCTGGCGACCAGCGGCGCGTTCGGCTACACGGTGCGGGTGATCCCGCGCCACGGGCTGCTCACCTCGTCGGCCGAGCTCGGCGTCGTGGCGATGGCCTGACGGACCCGGTCGGCGTGCCGTTCACGGTGAGCGGGTCAGGTCTCCCGCAACACCGCTACCGCTCGTGGGCTCAGCGTGATCCGCTCACCCATCGTCACCGGCGTGCCGGTCTTCAGCCCTGGATCGGTGGACAGGACCACCTCCCCGGCGTGCACCCAGTCGTTGTCGGGCAGCTGCACCGTGACCGGGTCCTCGCCTGAGTGCAGCCACAGCACGAACGACGCATCGATCTGTTGGTCGCCGCGGGGCCCGGGGGAGCGCAGCGGCCGCCCGGAGACGAACATCCCCAGCGTCGCCAGACTGGCGTCGTGCCAGTCATCGCTGGTCATCTCGCGCCCGGCGGGATGCAACCACGCAAGATCCTTGGGTCCACCGCGCACGGTAGGCCGGCCCTCGAACCAGTGGCGTTGGCGCAGCGCAGGGTGTTCGCGCCGCAACCGGAGGGCTGCCCTGGTTGCCTCGTAGACATCGAGCCACGCGTCGTCGGCGCGCCAGTCGATCCAGGAGATCTCGTTGTCCTGGCAGTAGGGGTTGTTGTTGCCGCCCTGGGTGCGGCCGCGTTCGTCTCCCGCGGTGATCATCGGCACGCCGTTCGACAGGCACAGAGTGGTCATCAAGTTGGCCGCCTGGCGACGCCGCAAGGCGCCGATCTGCTCATCGTCGGTCTCGCCCTCAATGCCGTGGTTGTCTGCCCGGTTGTTGTCGGTGCCGTCGCGGTTGTCCTCACCATTGGCCTCATTGTGCTTCTCCTCGTAGCTCACCAGGTCGCGCACGGTGAACCCATCGTGGGCCGTCACGAAGTTGATCGAGGCGTAGGGCGACCGGCCGTCGTCGGCGTACAGGTCCGAAGATCCGGCGAGCCGAGTGGCTACCACGCGGATGCCCGAGGACTCCCCGCGCCAGAAGTCGCGGAGCTCGTCGCGGAACTGGTCGTTCCACTCCACCCACGGCGGCGGGAACTCGCCGACCCGGTAGCCGTCCATCGATGCGTCCCACGGCTCGGCGATCAGCTTGACGTGGCGGAGCACCGGGTCCTGGCCGATCGCGGCGAGCAGGTGGCAGTCCATGTCGACGTCGTGATCCACGCGGGTCAGCGCCGATGCCAGGTCGAAGCGGAACCCGTCGACGTGCATCTCGGTGACCCAGTAGCGCAGCGAGTCGAGCAGTAGCCGCAGCATGAACGGAGTGCCGGCGTTGACCGTGTTGCCGCAACCGGTCACGTCCCAGTAGGTGTCCTCGAAGGTGTCCCCCACGGTGTCCTCGAGCGGATCGGCGGTGGACTCCCGCTTCGCCCGGTGGTAGGTGCCGAGATCGTCCAGCCCGCGGAACGAGAAGGTCGGGCCATCCGGTGCCGACTCTGCGGTGTGGTTGTAGACGACGTCGAGCAGCACCTCGATCCCAGCGTCGTGGAGTGCCTTGACCATCGCCTTGAACTCCATCACCTGCTGCCCCCGGTCGCCAGAAGATGAGTAGGCGTTGTGAGGGGCAAAGAACCCGATCGAGTTGTAGCCCCAGTAGTTCGTCAAACCACGGCTCACGACCTCAGGCTCGGAGGCAAACTGGTGGATCGGCAACAGCTCCACGGCGGTGACGCCGAGGTCCTTGAGGTAGTCGACGACCGCGGGGGAGGCGAGCCCGGCGTAGGTTCCGCGCAGGTGCTCGGGGACCCGGTCGTGCAGCTGAGTCATGCCCTTGACATGCGCCTCGTAGATGACGGTGTCATGCCATCGGTGCCGGAGCGGTTGGTCGCCGGCCCAGTCGAAGTCGTCGTCGCCCACGACCACGCTGAGGGGGACGTGCGACGCGGAGTCCAGCGAGCTGGGCTCGTCCGGCTGCTCGAGCGCGTAACCGAAGATCGCCGGGTGGTAGTCCACGGCTCCACTGACCGCTCGCGCGAACGGATCGAGCAGCAGCTTCGCCAGGTTGAAACGCAGCCCTTGGTGCGGCTCCCACGGGCCATCGACCCGATAGCCGTAACAAGCACCTGGTTCGACGTCGGGGATGGCGCCGTGCCAGATGCCGAGCGTGTGCTCTGTCAGCTGGTGCCGAGTCTCGGCGCCGTCACCGTCGAAGAGGCAGACCCAGGTCGCGGCGGCGTTGGGGGCGTAGACCGCGAAGTTGGTCGACTCCGGTGACCACGTCGAACCCAGCGGGAAGCTCCGTCCGGGCCACACCGGGGCTCGGTCACCCAGGTTGCGCCACAGGCCAGCCTTCACGGGAGGCATTGTTACTGACCGAACCTGGGAGCGGCACAATGCGGGTCTACGCACCGACAGGAGACAGCTGATGGAATTCGTACGGCTCGAGGTCGCCGACGGTGTCGGCACGATCCGCTTGGACCGACCAAAGATGAACGCACTCAACGTGCAGGTCCAGGAGGAGATCCGGGCCGTGGCGACCGAGGCGGCCGACCGCGACGACGTCAAGGCGGTCGTGGTGTACGGCGGTGAGCGGGTGTTCGCCGCCGGGGCGGACATCAAGGAGATGGCCGACATGTCCTATACCGACATGGTGAAGCGTTCCGGCGCCCTGCAGTCTTCGTTCAGCGCGGTCGCCCGGATCCCGAAACCGGTGGTCGCGGCGATCACCGGCTACGCGCTCGGGGGTGGCTGTGAGCTCGCGCTGTGCGCGGACTTCCGCATCGCGGCCGACAACGCGACGCTGGGCCAGCCTGAGGTCCTGCTTGGCATCATCCCCGGTGCCGGTGGCACCCAGCGGCTCACCCGTCTCGTGGGACCGAGCAAGGCCAAGGACATCATCTTCAGCGGCCGGTTCGTGAAGGCCGACGAAGCGCTGGCGATCGGTCTGGTGGACCGGTTGGTGCCGAGCGACGCCGTCTACGACGAGGCCGTCGCCTGGGCCCAGCAGTTCTCTCGCGGGGCGTCGTATGCCCTGCGCGCGGCAAAGGAGAGCATCGACCGGGGGCTCGAGGTCGATCTCGAGACCGGCCTGGAGATCGAGCGGCAGCAGTTCGCTTCTCTGTTTGCGACCACGGACCGCACCATTGGTATGTCATCCTTCATCGAGATGGGCCCCGGCAAAGCACAGTTCGAAGGACGGTAGGTATGGCTGGCGAGGCGCCGGGGAAGAAGGTAGATCCCACAAGCACTCGGTACGACGCGGACAAGCTCAGGATCATCGGGTCGCGCGTGGCATGGTTGGTCTTCGTCACCTGCGCCTTCTCGCTGGCGGTCGCCGCGCTGCTGTACTCCTTCGATGCCAACGAAGACAACAACCTCGTCAACGTCTTCCAGACGATCGCCGACAAGGTTGATCTCGGGTTCTTCGACATCAACGACAATCCGATCAAGGACTTCGAGAAGGACGATGGCGAGCTGGACGTGCGGAAGACAGCACTCTTCAACTACGGCATCGGCGCGATCCTTTACCTGATCGTGGGTCGGGTCGTGGAGAAGCTGATCCACCCCTGACCCCGATGTGAGCCGGTGCCAGCCGCGATGTGACGACCGTGACGTTGTGAGATAGTCCACCGCGGACCGGTGTCGAAACGTCGGTGACTCGCCGGTAACCTGGCCAGCGCCGCCAACCCGGCCCGGGTTGGCCCACACGAATGCACAGGAGGGGCCGATCCCGGCCACACCACCATGAACATTGTTGTCTGTGTGAAGCACGTGCCCGACGCCACCGCCGACCGGCGGTTCGAGGACGACAACACGGTCGACCGCGTCGGCGTCGACGGGTTGTTGTCCGAGCTCGACGAGTACGCCGTCGAGCAGGCGCTGCAGCTGAAGGAGAAGTCCGAGAACCCCGAGGACACCAAGGTGACCGCGCTCTGCGTCGGCCCCGAGAAGGCTGCCGACGCGGTGCGCAAGGCCCTGCAGATGGGCGCCGACGAGGGTGTCCACGTCAGCGACGAGGCGATTGCTGGCTCCGACTACGCCGCGACTTCGCTGGTGCTCGCCGAGGCCATCAAGAAGATCGGCTCGCCGGACGTCGTACTGTGCGGCATGGCGTCGACCGACGGTGTCGGCAGCGTGGTGCCGGCCATGCTCGCCGAGCGCCTCGACCTGCCACAGATCACCCTGGCCTCCGTCGTCGAGACGCAAGGTGACCAGGTGCGGGCCAAGCGCGACGGCGACACGGCCACCCAGGTGCTGGGGGCGACGATGCCGCTGGTGCTGTCGGTGACCGACCAGTCCGGTGAGGCGCGCTACCCGTCGTTCAAGGGGATCATGGCCGCCAAGAAGAAGCCGGTCGAGACCTGGTCGCTGAGCGACCTCGGTGTCGACTCCGACCAGGTCGGCCTGTCCGTCGCATGGTCGGAGGTCTCCGGGACCACCGAGCGTCCGCCGCGCACCGCCGGCGAGATCGTCAAGGACGAGGACGGGTCGGGCGCCAGTGCGCTGACCGAGTTCCTGGCGTCCAAGAAGTTCATCTGAGCTCCGGCCGGATAGGGAGAAGCGAACATGTCTGAAGTTCTGGTACTCGTCGACCACGTCGACGGCACCGTCAGCAAGCCCACCCTCGAGCTGCTCGCCCTGGCCAAGCGTCTCGGCGAGCCGTCGGCCGTCTTCATCGGCAGCTCCGAGCAGGCCTCGAGTGCGACCGAGCGGCTCACGGCGTTCGGCGCCGAGAAGATCTACGTCGTCGATGACGACGAGATCAAGGGCTACCTGGTGGCCCCGAAGGCCGAGGTCCTGCAGCAGCTGGTGGAGAAGGCCTCACCGGCCGCGATCCTGCTGGTCTCCGGCGGCGAGGGCAAGGAGATCGCGGGCCGCCTCGCGATCAAGATCGACTCCGGCCTGATCACCGACGCCACCGACGTCTCCGACAGCGGCGAGACCACGCAGAGCGTCTTCGCCGGCAGCTACACCGTCACGGCCAAGGTCACCAAGGGCACGCCGATCATCTGCGTCAAGCCCAACTCCACCGCCCCGGAGGAGACCGCGGGAGCGGGCACGGTCGAGGAATTCTCGGCCACCATCTCCGACTCCGCGAAGAAGGCCCAGATCGTCGCCTCCGAGCCGCGCAAGTCGACCGGTCGTCCGGAGCTCACCGAGGCCGCGATCGTGGTCTCCGGTGGTCGCGGCACCGGCGGCAACTTCGAGCCCATCGAGGGCCTGGCTGACTCGCTTGGTGCGGCTGTGGGTGCCTCTCGCGCCGCCGTGGACTCCGGTTGGATTCCGCACACCTTCCAGATCGGCCAGACCGGCAAGACGGTCTCGCCGCAGCTCTACATCGCCGCGGGCATCTCCGGTGCCATCCAGCACCGCGCCGGCATGCAGACCTCGAAGACCATCGTGGCCGTCAACAAGGACGAAGAAGCCCCGATCTTCGAGCTGGTCGACTTCGGCGTCGTGGGCGACCTCACCACGGTCCTCCCTGCAGCAACGGAGAAGATCACCGAACGCAAGGGCTGATCCAGCTCAAATCGCGCTCACCCGTCGGAGATCTTCCGACGGGTCAGCGCTGACTTGGTGGCTCGAAACCACTTTCACCACTGCTGGTCGGGTTCCACGATCACGCCGATCTTGGGTACCTCGACCTTGCGGGCGCCGTCCTTGCCGGAGAGGTAGATCTTCCGGAGGGAGACGTTGTCCGCAGTGTTGGACTCGACCAAGCGGTGCTGGGGGTTAGCGGTCGTTGCGATGTAATAGGTGCCGTTCGGCAGGTTCTTCAGGTTGAAGGACTGGCCGGCGCGGAACTGCGCGTAGGTGTCACCCCACCCGGCTGCCAGTACCTCGCGCAGCGACAGCGAACCGGGTTGGCCGCAGTCGGTGGAGAGGTCGGTGTTCTCCGGGTTCCAGTCGGCCTGCGGCACCGTCTGGTCGATGGAGTCGGTGTTGGCGAGGCAGAACGCCTCCTTCTTGGACACTGCCGCGGTTGTCCTGTCCGCCCTCAGCAGGGTGTAGCTGGCGAAGTCCCGGAAGTGCCAGTGCTCGTGTGACGGCTTGTTGTCGAACTCGAACTCACCGACCTGCTGGTACCCCGTCTGCTCGCCGTCGCCGTCGAAGAAGTACTGGTAGGCATCCATCCTCGGCTCGCCCTCGCGGCGGAAGCCGTCAACCACCAGCGGGCTGTCGCCGGCGTTCCAGACCGTGGCGGCGAACCGAAGGAAGTTCCCGTTGGGGGCGACGCTGATGCCCCACGCCGGCAATGACCTCAGGTTGGGCCTCGGTCCAGCGACCTGCTCGAGCTCGGGGCCGGTGGGAGCCCGGGCCGCCGGACCGGCGGCGTGCTCGGCCGCCTGTCGTCGCGCGTCATCGCCGCGCTCGGCTGGGCCGTGCTCGTGGTCGGCGTGGTCGTGGTCCTGTTCGCGCTGGACGCTGACCTCGACCTGGCGGCTGGCGTCTGCTGCGGGAATCCCGAGGAGGTTCGCGAAGACCGGCGTGATGGAGATCGTCACCTCGTACCGGCCGGCACCTAGTCGGACGCCGCCACGGCCGTGCGCGTCGACAGCCAGCAGGGGGTTGGACCAACCGGCCTGGATGCCCTGCACGGAGCCGAGGCTGTAGGGGTTCGCGAAGCAGTACTGCGGGTACGGCGACCTGGCGGGGGCATCGGGCCGGATCCGCTGGCCCTGACCGTTGAGGCACACATCCATGGTGCGCGACTTCAGCTTCTTCCCGGTGGCGAGATTCTTCACCGAGACCCGCACAAAGCTGTCGAGTGCGTTGAAGTCCGACATCGACCCCAGAGGAAGAGTCACGTCCCCGCTCGCGGAGCGCCAAACGGTCTTGATCTGCTGCTCGTAGGACGAGCGGTTCGACCACAGCTCGAACGGCTCCGAACCTGCAACCAGCCGGGCATCGATCTCGACGCGGGTGTGCTTCCGATCGCCGTAGAGATAGCCAACGACGTTGGTGGGCGCCCACATCTTCATCCCCGAGCCGGAGGCGGCGACGGGGGCCGGCGCGGCCACTCCGGACGTGCTCGTCGCCAAGGCGACGATGGGGGTGAGGGCCAGGGCTGCAGTAGCGGCCAGGACCTGTTGGCGACGACGAGGCACGACGTTCTCGCTTCTCTCAAAGGGTTTCCTGTCACCTGAGTGACGTTCGATCCCACCATTTGGTTGCCGGATCCGCTGGGGTGCCTCGAAGTTTGTCTAATCTCGACCCTGTGAGCGTTCACGAAGAGGTCATTGAGGTCGCGACCCGGGCCCGCGCGGCGAGCCTTGGACTGGCCCTGGCGACCCGGGCCGAGAAGGACCAGGCGCTCTACGCCATGGCCCAGGCATTGCTCGACCGCTCCGACGAGCTCCTCGCGGCCAACGGTGACGACGTCGCCCGCGCCGCGGCCGAGGGTACGCCGGCCAACATCGTCGACCGGCTGCGGCTGACCCCGGATCGCCTCACATCGATGGCCCAGGGTCTGCGCGACGTGGCTGGGCTCCCCGACCCGGTCGGCGAGGTCGTGCGCGGCAGCACCCTCCCCAACGGACTCGAGCTCCGACAGCTGCGGGTGCCGTTCGGCGTGGTTGGGATGATCTATGAGGCCCGACCCAACGTCACCGCCGACGCCGCGGGGATCTGCCTGAAGTCCGGCAACGCGGTGCTGCTCCGCGGCTCCTCCAGCGCCCGGTCGAGCAACGCGGCGATCGTGGCCGTGCTCCGCGATGCCGCGGCCTCGGCCGGTCTCGACCCCGACATCCTTCAACTGGTGCCAGGCGACTCCCACGACAGCGTGAAGGCGCTGATGCGTGCCCGTGGTGACGTCGACGTGCTCATCCCGCGCGGAGGTGCCGGCCTGATCCAGTCTGTGGTGGAGGAGTCGACCGTGCCCGTGATCGAGACAGGCGTCGGCAACTGTCACGTGTACGTCGACAGCGCAGCCGATCTCGACAAGGCTCAAGCCATCGTGCTCAACAGCAAGACCCACCGCACCAGCGTGTGCAACGCCGCGGAGTCGCTGCTGGTCCACGCCGATCTGGCGGAGACGTTCCTGCCTCGGGTGGTGGCCGCCCTGCAGGCGGCAGGCGTGGCCATCCACGGCGACGCAGCGTTCCAGAAGTACGGCGGCGTGCAGGTGGCGACGGACGACGACTATGCGCGGGAGTATCTCTCGCTCGATATCTCAGCGGCCGTCGTGGCTGACCTCGACGCCGCCATTGCCCACATCCGTCGCTTCTCGAGCAAGCACAGCGACGCGATCGTGACCGAGGACCAGACCGCCGCTCGGCGGTTCGCAGCAGAAGTGGACTCAGCAGCGGTGCTGATCAACGCCAGCACGAGGTTCACCGACGGCGGCGAGTTCGGCTTCGGCGCCGAGATCGGCATCAGCACCCAGAAGCTGCACGCCCGCGGCCCGATGGGCTTGTCGGAGATGACGTCCACCAAGTACGTCGTCACCGGCGAGGGTCACGTGCGCTGATCCGCCTCCACGGACAGCACGAGGAGTTCCTCCGAATGCTGCTCCTCGTAGTTGGCCAGGAGCCACAAACCGACGCTGAGCACCGCCAGGCCCACGAGCTCGGCGGTGACCGCCCAGGGGGTGAGGCGAGGAATCTCCTGGAAGACGAGGTAGCCGAAACCCAGCCCGACCAGGCAGTTGACCACGTTGAGCATCGGCATCGATGCGGAGAGCCGTGCCGAGCGGTAGGCGACCTGGTTGATCGCCACCCCTGCGAGGCCGGTGACGACAAGTGCGTAGACCGACCAGCTCGACAGCAGCTGGGTGATGCCACCTTCGGCATGCTCAGCCTCAGCCGCCTTGACCAGCACCGCCACCAGGCCGAGGAGCAGCCCGGCCGAGGCCCCGAGCAGGAAGGCTCTCAGGTTGCCGGTCTGTACCAGTCGTGTCAGCACGAAAACCAGCACCCCGAGGGACGCACAACCGGCGACCAGCAGGAAGAACGACACCCCACCAGGGTGGCCATCGCCCTCCGACGGGTTGCTGGCTAGCAGAAAGATCGCTAAGGCGGAGGCGGTGAGAAGCACGGCGCCGAGCTCTCGTCGTTCCGGCAGCTGACGCGAGATGGCAGCTCGGATCGGCACGGCGAAGACGATGCCGGTGATGATGATGGGCTGGACCAGGGAGATCGGACCGTTGATCACGGCCAGAGCGTGAGCGACGAACCCGGCGACGCCCAGGGCCTGCCCGAACACCCACACCGGCCGCTGCGTCAGATGCCAGAGAAGGTGCCACAGACCGCCGATCGAGTCGGGTGCTGCGCCCGCTGCCTGGTGCTGCACCGACGTCGACAGAGCCGTGAAGAAGGCGCTGGTCAGAGCGAAGACGATCGCCAGCCAGATCACGGCTTCACTGTAGAGGGCGTAGCGCCGCAGGCGGGGACCACGGCGCCATGCGACCGGTGGCCCGGTGATAGGTTCGCGGCCGTGTCAGGGCCGATCCACGTGGCGTTCCTCGGCTGTGGCTTCATCACGGGCGTCCACAGCCGCCACCTTCGCGCGCTTGCTGGATCACCGGACGAGATCATCGCGAGCTACGCGAGCCGCGATCCGGCCAAGGCGGAGCAGTTCCGGCAGAAGTACTCCGGACAGCGGGCCTACGGCGACTATTCCTCCGCTCTCGCCGACGCCGACATCGACGCCGTCGTGATCGCGGTACCGCCGGCCTACCACCTCGAGCTGAGCCTTGCCGCGATCGCGGCTGGCAAGCATGTCCTGGTCGAGAAGCCCGCCTACCCGGCCAGCGCTGACTTCGAGACGGTCCGGGCCGCCCGCGATGCCGGGAGCCGGGTGGTGCTGGTGGGGGAGAACGACCACTACAAGCCGCTTGCCGTGACCCTGCGGAGGTTGCTGGCCGAGGGCGCGATCGGTGAGCTCGTGATGGCCTCGTTCGTCACCGTCGCGGACAAGGCGAAACCTGCCGACGACTGGCGCAACGACGAGACCATGGCTGGCGGCGATGCCTTCTTCGAGGAGGGGATCCACTGGCTCCATCTGGCCACCAGCCTCGGGCCTCAGATCACCCGGATCAGCGGTCACCGCCCTCGACCGGCTGCCGACGTCGAGCGGCTCACCGACCGCCGCGGCCGCAGCATGCTGGTGGCCTTCGACTACGACAACGGAGCGGTGGGGTCCCTGTTCTACTCACGCGAGGTGCCGTCGCTGTTGCGTGGCCTGCGTGCTTCGAAGCTCTACGGCCGCGACGGCGTCATCACCTTCGAGTCCAACGGTGCGGCCGTCATCGTGCGAGGTGGGGGACGGCTCCGTGGGGTGCCCCGCGTCGTGCTCCCCGGCTACCGCGACATCCGCGGTTACCAGGCGATGTACCGCGACCTCGCCAGCTCGATCCGAAGCGGCACCCAGCCCGAGATGAGCCTCGAGCGCGCGTTGGTCGACCACCAGCTGATGGAGGCCGCGCGTGGTGTCTGACGCGCGTTTCGATGTCGTCATCATCGGCAGCGGCGCCGGCGGCGGCACGATGGCGCACGCGCTCGCAAACTCCGGGGTCAGTGTGCTGCTGCTGGAGCGCGGCGGCTGGCTGCCGATGGAAGCCCAGAACGCCGACCCCATCGCTGTCTGGCAGGAGCTGCGCTACCGAGCCGACGACCCGTGGGTAAATCGGAAGGGCGAGGAGTTCCGCCCGTTCATGCACTACGTCGTGGGCGGCAACACCAAGGTCTGGGGCGCCGCCCTGCTGCGCCTGCGAGAGACCGACTTCGGCGTCGTCGACCATGCCGCAGGGCAGTCACCCGCCTGGCCGATCGACTACGCCACGCTGGCCCCCTGGTACGACGAGGCCGAGCGGCTCTACCAGGTGCACGGCGAGGTCGGCGATCCGTCCGAGCCGCCCCGCGGCCCCTATCCGTACCCGCCCGTCCCGCACGAGCAGCGAATGCTCGAAGTCGTCGACGGGCTACGCGATCAGGGCCTGCACCCGTCGTACCTCCCGCTCGGCATGATCTCGCCTGGCGAACCCGGGGGCTGCATCCTGTGCAGCACCTGCAACTCCTTCCCGTGCCAAGTTCGGGCCAAGAGCGACACCGACGTCATCTGCGTCACCGATGCGGTGAAGGCCGACAACGTCACGCTGTGGACGGGAGCCTTCGCGGAACGGCTGTTGACCGATGCGTCCGGCAACCGGGTCGATGCGGTCGAGGTGATGCGTGACGGCGAGCGAGTGCTGGTGCACGCCGACACCTTCGTGCTCTCCGCTGGAGCCGTGAATTCCGCGGCCCTGCTCTTCCGGAGCGCCACCGACAAGCACCCCGGTGGGCTGGCCAACAGCTCGGACCTCCTCGGCCGTCGCTACATGGCGCACATCGCCACCATGATGGAAGCGGTGCACCCGCGCTGGCGCAACCCGACGTCGTTCGCGAAGACGGTGATGATCAACGACTTCTACGCCGCCGGACCTGGCCGTCCCTTCCCGTTGGGGCACATCCAGTCACAGGGACGGGCCCACGCCGGGATCGTCCAAGGGGTGGTGCCGTTCGTGCCGTTGCGGATGGCCGAGGCGTGGGTCAACCGCGGCGTCGACTTCCTGGCGATGAGCGAGGACCTGCCGGACCTCGACAACCGCGTCACGCTCACCCCATCGGGTCAGGTAAAGCTCGACTACCAGGTCAACAACCTCGCCTCACACCAGCGGCTGGTGAAGGAGATGGCCAAGGCTCTTCGCCGGCTCGGCTACTGGTATGTCGTCCGGCACCGGTTCAAGAACGAGAACACCACGCACCAGTGCGGCACCGCGGTGTTCGGTGACGACCCGCGCGCGTCGGTGCTCGACACGATGTGCCGCACCCACGATGTCGACAACGTCTATGTCGTGGACGGGTCGTTCTTCCCGTCGTCGGCAGCGGTCAACCCTGGGCTGACGATCATCGCCCAGTCGCTGCGCGTCGCCGACCACCTGCGTCGCAACGTGCTCAACCACAGCCTCACCACCAACGACAGCATCAACTAGTGGAGACACCATGCCCAAGATGAAGGCCCTCTCGTTCAGCCACGTCGCCATCACCGTGGCCGACTTCAACCGGACCGTGCGGTGGTACGCAGACATCTTCGGTGCCCCGGTGGTGGGGGTCTCCGACACCCCGCCCGAACGGATCAAGACGTTCTTCGGGGTGGAGGTGCCCGAGGGGGCTCCCGACCCCACGTTGAAGATCGGTTGGATCCGGATCCCCGGCGGCGCCACGATCGAGGTCTTCGAGTTCATCCCGTCCGAGCCCTACGAGGACGTCACCTGGAACCGCCAGGGCATTCACCACTTCTCGGTGAACGTACGCAACACGAAGAAGTGGCAGGCCTATCTCGAGAGCAAGGGAGTCGAGATCGTGGCACCAGTGGAGCAGTCGCCCCACGGCCACACGTTCTTCTTCATCAAGGACCCCGACGGCAACCTGATCGAGCTGATCGACAACAAGCACATGCGGGCGGTGCTGAAGTACCTCGGCCCGCTGGGTGGGGTGCTGTTCAAGCGGACGATGTACAAGAAGTACTACCGACCCGGTGGCTACCACTCCCACTGAGTAAGATCCTGCCCATGTCGTTGAGCCAGACCGCGCTGCTGCTGACCCAGGCCGCCGAGGAGCACCACGAGCAGGTCATCAACCCGTGGATCGTGGGTGGGATCGCCCTAGGGATCCTGCTGGCGCTGCTGGTCGCGCTGGTCTCCTTCGGCGGGGGACGCGAGCACAGCTGAGCACCCCGCTGGCGATCCCCTCCGACCCCACCACCTCCGTGCCTCGACGGGTCGGGGTGATGGGCGGGACGTTCGACCCGATCCACCACGGGCACCTGGTCGCCGCATCCGAGGCCCAGGCGTGGTTCGGGCTCGACGAGGTCGTGTTCGTGCCGACCGGGGAGCCTTGGCAGAAGTCCGACCGGGTCGTGTCCCCGGCCGAGCACCGCTACCTGATGACGGTGATTGCGACCGCGTCCAACCCACGGTTCCGGGTCTCGCGGGTTGATGTCGACCGCGAGGGGCCGACGTACACGATCGACACGCTGCGCGACCTCACGACGCAGATGCCCGACGTCGACCTCTATTTCATCACCGGCGCCGACGCGTTGACCGAGATCTTCACCTGGCGCGACCACGACGAGCTGTTCGCGCTCGCCCAGTTCGTGGGTTGCACCCGGCCGGGCTCCGAGATGGACCCAGAGACCCTGCGCTCGATCCCGGCCGAGAGGGTCACCATGCTGGAGATCCCCGCACTGTCGATCTCTTCCACCGACTGCCGTCAGCGCCAGCGCCAGGGCCAGCCGGTCTGGTACCTCGTGCCTGACGGCGTCGTCCAATACATCACCAAGCACCAGCTCTACTCCGCAGACCAGCCCTGATTGTGGGAGCAATATGACCGCCACCGACCATGCCGTCGAGCTCGTGCACGCCGCCGCGCGTGCCGCGTCCGACAAGCTCGCCCAGCAGATCATCGCCTTCGACGTCAGCGAGCAGCTGGCGATCACGGATGCTTTCGTCCTTGCCTCCGCCACCAACGATCGCCAGGTCAAGGCGATCGTCGACGAGATCGAGGACAAGCTGCGCGAGATCGGCGCCAAGCCGGTGCGCCGCGAGGGCGAACGGGACGGTCGCTGGGTGCTGATCGACTACGGCGAGATCGTGGTGCACGTCCAGCACGAAGAAGAGCGGCAGTTCTACGCGCTCGAGCGCCTCTGGCGCGACTGTCCGGCCATCCCGCTTCCGGCCGACATCGTGTCGCACGACCGGTGACCGGGCGGCGCCTGGTCCTGCTACGCCACGGCCGCACCTCCTGGAACCACGCCAAGCGCGTCCAGGGTCAGCTCGACGCCCAGCTCGACGACGTCGGGCGGGCCCAGGCCGAGGCAGCTGCCGCCGCCTTGGCGAAGCTGGAGCCGACCCTGCTCTGGTCATCGGACCTCTCGCGCGCTCACGACACTGCCCTCGCGGTGGCCGCTGCGACCGGCCTGGAGGTCGTGCTCGACGCGCGGCTGCGCGAGTTCTCCCTCGGTGAGCGAGAGGGGCTCACCCACGAGGAGTACGCCGCCGCCGACCAGGTCGAGTTCGACCAGTTCCGCCGCGGCTACTACGACGCGGCGCCGGGTGCCGAGCCCACTGACCAGGTGCGGGCCCGGATGCGAGCTGTGCTGCTGGAACTGCTGTCCACGCTCGGACCGGGGGAGACCGGGGTCGCGGTCTCCCACGGCGCCGCGCTCCGAGTCAGCGTGGGTGCCGTGCTCGGCTGGCCGGACGACCAGTTCCACACCTTGCGCGGGCTCGACAACGGCGGCTGGGTGGTCCTCGAAGAGCACCCCGAGGTCGCCGAACTCCGGCTCGGTGCCTACAACCGGACCTGCTGAGACCCGGATTTCGCATGCTGTTCGCCGTTGGCTAGGATTCCGCGAGTTGCCTGCGGGCAACACGAGGGGCTGTGGCGCAGCTGGTAGCGCATCTGCATGGCATGCAGAGGGTCAGGGGTTCGAGTCCCCTCAGCTCCACTCTTCGGATGCAGGCATCGGCCCTGGGTCCCGCACGTCTCGACACCCACGGTTGCCTCGGGTCTTCTCCGCCGGCCATTCATATCCGTAGTGGGTTTTGACTACAGACGCGGGCGATCGCTGCTCCCTACTGTCAGGTCCAGTGAAGGGGTGAGACTCGCTCCGGGAAAGGACATCATGACCATCACCACGAACACCCTTGTCGGGATCGTCGGCGGAGGGACCCTTGCCGCCGTTGCACTGACCGGTCTGGTGGCGACCGCTGAGGCCGCACCCAAGGCCAGGGTCACCGTCACCATCCAGGCCCAGGGCGTGGAACTCTCCGGGGTGGTCAAGAGCCGCAACCCCGCGCTGTGCGCCGCCAACCGGAAGGTCAAGGTGTTCAAGGTCGTCGGCGGCGAGCCGCACCTGTTCGCCACCGACACCACCAACGAGACCGGCCCCGCGCCGTACACCTGGAACACCGGCAATACCGGCCAGGAAGGCAAGTTCTTCGCCAAGGTCAGCGCCAAGCCCGGCTGCCGGGCCGATGTGAGCCCGACCATCGTGGCCATCCGCCCTCCGAACAGCTGATCGGACGACCGGGCACCGTCGTACCCTGGCTAGAACCTGTTCTAGCCAGGAGGCATCGGTGTCCGGTTTCAACCTGTCCACGGTCTTCGACACCGTCGCCAAGGCGGTGCCCGACCAGGAAGTGCTGGTCTGGCGCGACCGACGGTTCACCTACGCCGAGGCGAACGCCCGGATCGACGGGATAGCCCACTTCCTCGCTGAGCAGGGTCTCGGCACGAACACCGAGCGCCGGCACCTGTCCGGCCACGAGTCGGGGCAGGACCACCTCGGCATCTACCTGCGCAACGGCAATGAGTGGCTCGAGACCCTGGTCGGTGCGTGGCGGGCCAGGGTGGCGCCGTACAACGTCAACTACCGCTACGTCGAGGAAGAGCTGCTCTACCTGCTCGCCGACGCCCAGACCACGGCGTTGGTCTACCACGCGGAGTTCGCCCCCCAGGTGGCCGCGCTGCGTGACCGCCTCCCGGGGATCCGGGTGCTCATCCAGGTCGCCGATGACAGCGGTAACGCGCTTCTCGACGGCGCGGTCGACTACGACGCGATCATCGGCGCACCTCCGCCGGCCGCTGGCATGCCGGTGCCATCGAGTGACGACCTCTTCATCATCTACACCGGCGGCACCACCGGCATGCCCAAGGGCGTGCTGTGGCGACACGACGACATCTTCATCTCGGCGATGGGCGGCCTGCCGTTCGGCGGTACCCGGCCCTACGCGACCTATGAGGAGATCGCCCAGGCTGCCCGCGACGCCGGCGGTGGGCTCACCTTGCTGATGCTGCCGCCGTTCATGCACGGTGCGGCCCAGTGGTCGAGCTTCCACATGATCACCGGCGGCGGGAAAATCGTGATCCCCGACGTGGTGGACCACCTTGATCCAGCCGAGGCGCTCGGCACGGCGATCCGGGAGAAGTGCGTGAGCATCCCGGTTGTCGGCGACGCCGTGGCGCGGCCGCTGCTCGACGAGATCGAGCGGGCCGCGGCGGCAGGGGCGCCGTACGACCTGTCCGGTGTGGCGGCGTTCAACAACGGTGGTGCACCGCTCACCCCCGGAGTGCGCACCCGGCTCCTCGAGCTGGTGCCCCACGTCATGCTGCTCGACGCCGTGGGCTCGTCGGAGACCGGCATCCAGATGAACCACTACTCAGCGAAGGACGCCGAGGCCGACACCGCCGTGTTCAGCCCCCAGGCCGACACCACCGTGGTCGATGATCAGCTGACCCGCGAGCTGGCGCCGGGAGAAGGCGGCGGGTGGCTGGCCCGTCGCGGCCGGATCCCGCTCGGCTACCTGGGTGACGAGGCCAAGACCGCCCGCACCTTCCCGGTCATCGGTGGTGAGCGCTGGTCGGTGCCCGGAGACCGAGCCAACCTGCTCGACGACGGTCGGATCCAGCTGCTGGGACGCGACGGCATCACCGTCAACTCGGGTGGGGAGAAGATCTTCGTCGAAGAGGTCGAACGCGCCGTTGCCGCGCATCCGGCCGTGCAGGACGTCGTCGTGGTCGGGCGCCCATCGCAGCGCTGGGGCAGCGAGGTCGTGGCCGTGGTCCAGATCCGGGAGGACAGCACGGTGACCGACGCGGAGCTGCTGGCCGAGGCCTCGACCCATGTGGCCCGCTACAAGGTGCCCAAGGCGATCGTGAGGGTCGACCAGATGCAACGGTCACCGGCGGGCAAGGCCGACTACCGCTGGGCGACGGCACAGGTCGGGTCCGCCTAGACCGACGCTGCCACCCGCTTCAGGGCTGCGATGCTCCGTCGTACGTCGTCGTCGGTCGTGGCCCAGTTGCTGACCGAGATGCGCAGCACGGCGCGTCCTCGCCATCGGGACCCCGACATCCAGGCGGTGCCGTCGGCGAGCATGCTGCGGATGACGGCCTGGGTGCGCTCGTCGCTGCCGAACGACGCGCACACCTGGGTGAACACGACGTCGTTGAGCACCTCTGCGCCTTCGATCGACGAGATTGCCTCGGCGAACGTCGTGGCGTGACGACAGAAACCATCGACCAGGTCTCCGACGCCGGTCCGCCCCAGCGACCGGAGGACTGCCCACACGGGGATCGCCCGTCCCCGACGCGACAGCTCAGGCACCTTCTCGAAGGGGTCGCCGGCCTCGCTCTGGATCAGGTAGTCGCCGTGCATGCTCATGGCGGTGCGGAGGGCGACCGCGTCAGCCACGATGGCGAGCCCGCAGTCATAGGGCACGTTGAGCGTCTTGTGGGCATCGGTCGCCCAGGAGTCGGCTTCCTGGTAACCGCTCGTGAGGTGGCGATGGCCCGACGATGCCGCCGCGAAGAGACCGAACGCGCCATCGACATGCACCCAGGCGCGGTGCTGGTGCGCAAGCGCGATCGCTTCGGCGAATGGGTCGTGCGCACCGGAGTGCACGTTGCCCGCCTGCAGCAGCACGATCGTTGGCCCCGCTGGCCGGGCGGCGAGAGCAGCGGCCAGCGCCCCGGGAACCAACCGGCCCTCGCTGTCGGCGTCGACCACCTCGGGGGCACCGAGGCCGAGGTAGCGCAGGGTCAGGTCGATGCTGTCGTGGCGTTCGGCCCCGACGATGACCCGCACCCGCGGCGCACCGGTGAGCCCGTCGCGGCCGACGTCCCAGCCCTCGCGTCGGAGCACCTCCCCCCGAGCTGCGGCTAGGCAGGTGAAGTTGGCCATCGTGGCGCCGGTCGCGTAACCGACCGCGCTGGTGGGGGGCAAGCTCAACAGGTCGAGCAGCCAGCCGCTGGCGACGTCCTCGACGGCGGAGTGGGCGGGGGTCAGGTCGCGTAGTCCTGCGTTCTGGTCCCACGCGCTGGTCAGCCAGTCGGCAGCCAATGCGGCCGGGTGGCTACCACCGATCACCATTCCGTAGAAGCGTCCCGACGGCATCGCTGTCAGACCCGGCTCACAGGCGTGAGCGAGGAGGTCAACCACCTCGCTGGGAGCGGTGGGACCGTCCGGCAGACCGATGCCGAGACGCGCGACGATCTGCTCGACCGACGACTGCGGTGGCACCGGGCGATCGGCCAACGACGCCAGCCAGGAGACGGCGTGATCGTGGGCACGCGCCAGGGCTGCCTCCACGGCAGTCACGTCCGCACCTCGAGCTCGTCCCAGTCGACCTCGGCCAGACGCTCCTGATACTCCCCGACCCGGCCGGGCCAGTTCGTCGTGATCCGCGGGCCATCGACGTACCAGCTGTCGCAGCCGGCCCACGCCGAGGTGCGCAGGCGTGACTGCATCTCCTGGTCGTACGCATCGGCGACCCCTGGCCGCGGGGCAACCAGGCGGGCACCCCCCTCGTCGATCCGCCGCACCACCTGGGCGATGTAGGTCGCCTGCGCCTCCATCATCCCGATGATCGAGCTGCCGCCGAGGTTGGTGTTGGGTCCGTAGATCAGGAAAAGGTTGGGGAACCCGGGGGTGGACACACCCAGGTGAGCCCGGGCGCCGTCCGACCACAGCCGATGCAGATCGGCGCCGCCGCTGCCGGTGACCTCCATCGGCGCCAGGAACTGGGTCGCCGCGAAGCCGGTGCCCCAGATGATCACGTCTGCCTCGACCAGCCGACCGTCGGCGGTGCGGATGCCGGACGGCTCGATCGCGCTGATCTGCTCGGTCATCACGTCGACGTGGTCGCGGGCCAGGGCGGGATACCAGTCGTTGGAGAACAACACCCGCTTGCAACCGATCTCGTAATCCGGGCGCAGCTTGCGGCGCAGTGCGGCGTCCGGCACCTGGCGGCGTAGATGCAGCTTCCAGGCATTCCGCATGGTGGCGAGGAGTGGCCGGGAGAGGGGGGAGTCGCCTGCGAGTGCGCTGTTGAGCCGCTCGGTGAGCCAGAAGACCACGCGGCGCTCTGCGGTGAGCAACGCGGGAAACCGTTGGAAGGCCCGGTGGTGATAGGGCCGGTACTCCTGGTCGGGTTTGGGCACGACGTAGGGCGCCGATCGCTGGAAGACCGTCATCGAGCCGACCTCATCGACGATCCCGGGCACGAACTGGATGGCGCTGGCCCCCGTCCCGATGACCGCGACCCGCTTGCCGACCAGATCGACGTCGTGACGCCACTGCGCGGAGTGGAAGGCGGGGCCAGCGAACGACGCGGCGCCCGGAATCACCGGGACCGTCGGGTTGCGAGAGCTGGCCGACGGCCGAGATGACGACGTCGGCCTCATAGTCCGTGCCGTCGGTGTCCAGCAGTCGCCACCGCCCGGTCGCGTCGTCCAGCCGGCACGCAGCCACCTCGACGCCGGTGCGGACCAGGTCCACCAGCGCCTTCGCGCTTCGCGGCAGAACGCAGGTAGTCGAGGATCTCGGGCTGCGGTGAGTAGCGGCGACCCCAGCTGGGGTTGATAGCCCACGACCACGAGTACAGAGGGGAGGGCACGTCGCAGGCTGCCCCGGGGTAGGTGTTGTCGCGCCAGACACCGCCCACCGAGTCGGCTCGCTCGAGAATGTGGATGTCGTCGATGCCCTGCTCACGGAGGGCGCGGGCAGCGCCCAGGCCGCCGAAGCCGGCTCCGATGATGATCACGCGAGTACCCATGGGATGAAACTAGGCGCATGCCGCGCCCACGGGGGAGTGGGGCACCCGGCTTTTCGCCGGTAGTCCCGGGTCAGTGGCGGCTGAAAACCCCGAATCGACCCGCCACTGACCCGGGACTACCCCGAAAGATCGAGGACCCAGCCACCTCAGGTGATCGTCATCCCGCCGTCGACGGCCAGCGTCTGGCCGGTGATGTAGCCGCCGGCAGCGGAGGCCAGGAAGACCACGGTGGCGGCGAGCTCCGCCGGGTCGCCCTTCCTGCCGGAGGGGATCCGAGCGTTCTGCGACTCGAGGTAGCCAGGCGGGTACTGCTCGGTCATCTCCGAGGTGAAGAATCCAGGCGCGATCGCGTTGACCCGGATGCCCTTGCGACCCGTCCACTGCTGGGCGAGGTCACGGGTCAGGCCGATCAACGCTGCCTTGGAGGCGGCGTACGCCGCCTGGGGGAGGCCTGCCGTCGTGATGCCGAGCACGGAGCTGATGTTGATGATGCTCGACCCGGGCTGCATCACCCGGCCGCAGGCTTGGGCCATCCAGTAGCAGCCGTTGAGGTTGACGTCGATCACTTGCCGGAACTGCTCGGGTGTCTCGCGGGTAGCAGGCACGGCTGTGCCGATGCCGGCGTTGTTGACCAGGATGTCGACGCGGCCGAACTCCTCCATCGCCAGTGCAACCAGGTCGGTGCACGCCTGCGGGTCGGCCACGTCGGTGCCGGCAGTCAGGGCCCGCCGACCGGCTGCTTCGACCAACGCGGCGGTGTCGCCAAGGCGGTCTACGCGGCGAGCACCCAGAGCCACGTGGGCGCCAGCCTCCGCCAGACCCTGGGCGAAAGCCACCCCCAGGCCACTCGAGGCGCCGGTGACGACGGCGACCTTGTCGTCCAGTCGGAACATGTCGGTGAGAGTCATGGGCGCAATCTACTGATCACCATGGTCGTCACGCAGGGACCAGCTCACCGGGTAGCCGCCGTAGACCGCGTAGTCGTCGATCTCAGAGCCGATGGTCACGCCGGTCAGGTCTGCCCCGCGGGTGACCCAGACCCAGGAACAGGTGCGGATCGACGTGCCCGCCGGCATCGCCGGCGTGAACCTACGGTGCTGGCATCCCTCGGGCGCCCAGGTGGCGAGCACGTGCGGGTCGGCGAAGTCGTTCTCCCTCGAATAGATCAGCAGGTCACGCAGCGGGTCCAGGTCGGCCGGTTTGCTGAGGCGGGCCAGTGCATGCACGGCGTAGATGTCGATGCTGGTGGGGTCGACGTCGGCGCCGAGGTCCTGCGCAGACAAGAAGTCGACCTCCGCGCGAGGCACCCGGTCGAGCCCGGTCACGGTCACCCGGACGAAGTGGAGGCGGTCGTTCCGGTCGGTCAACGGCACCCGTCCGGCCGTGCCGACGCACAGCAGCATTCCAGGGGCGGTTGGTCTGCCCGCGGACGGAGCATCCGAGGAGCAGGTGACGGGCCGGGCCGGGCCGTGGTCGTCGCCAGCACACCCGACGCACGCGAGGACAGCTAGTGCGGTCATGGCGACCTTGGCGAGGCGAGTGCGAGCAGCCACCCGTCGATCTTCTCGCATCGGCGCGACTATCTGGGTCGCGGGCTGGTCCGTGATCGCGGTATCCTCACCTCATGCGGACCACGACCCTGCTTCTTGGCCAGCCGCGCTGATCCACCGGATCGCGCGGCCACCCCTCCATGCGAGGGGTTTTTTCATGTCCAGGACAACCAGGTGCCCGAGCAGGAGAGCGTGATGAACGAGAGTCAGACCGAAGCGAACGAGGCGGCGACCTACGACGTGTCCGCTGTGCAGGCCAAGTGGCAGCCGGTCTGGGAGAAGCTCGAGCTGTTCCGGGCCGACGACGGCTCCGTCATCGAAGCGCGCAAGGAGAAGCGCTACGCGTTGACGATGTTTCCCTACCCGAGCGGTGACCTGCACATGGGTCACGCCGAGGTGTTCGCCCTGCACGACGTGATCGCGCGCTACTGGCGGTTCCGCGGCTACGAGGTGCTGAACCCGATGGGCTGGGACTCGTTCGGCTTGCCGGCCGAGAACGCCGCCATCCGCAGCAACGAAAACCCGGCGACCTATACCTACGCGAACATCGAGACCCAGGCTTCGTCGATGCGTAGCTTCGGTCTGGCCTTCGACTGGTCACGCCGGCTGCACACGTCCGACCCTCAGTACTACCGCTGGACGCAGTGGCTGTTCCTGAAGTTTCGCGAGCGGGGACTGGCCTACCGGAAGAACAGCCCCGTCAACTGGTGCCCCAACGACCAGACCGTGCTGGCCAACGAGCAGGTCGTCGATGGCCGCTGCGAGCGTTGTGGAGCCGAGGTCACGAAGCGCGAGCTGACCCAGTGGTACTTCAAGATCACCGACTATGCCCAGCGACTGCTGGACTCGTTGGACGACCTGGCGCCAACCTGGCCGGACCGCGTTGTCTCCGCCCAGCGCAACTGGATCGGTCGCTCCGAGGGCGCCCATGTCAGCTTCTCCGTCGAAGGACGCGACGAGCCGATCAGCGTCTACACGACGCGGCCCGACACGTTGTTCGGTGCCACCTTCATGGTGGTGGCCGCCGACGCCGCCCTGGCCGGCGAGCTGGTCACCGACGAGCAGCGACCCGCCTACGAGACCTACCTGGCCGAGATACGCACGGCCACGGACATCGACCGGCTGACGACCGATCGGCCCAAGACCGGCGTTTTCCTAGGTGTGCACGCGACCAATCCGGTGACCGGCCAGCAGATCCCGGTGTGGGCCTCCGACTACGTGCTGGCCGACTACGGCACCGGAGCGATCATGGCGGTGCCCGGCCAGGATCAGCGCGACTGGGACTTTGCCGTGAAGTTCGACCTGCCGATCGTGCGGACCGTCGCCCCGCCCGAGGACTGGGAGGGCCCCGACAAGATGGCGTATACCGGCGACGGCCCGGCCACGAACTCCACCAACGACGAGATCTCGCTGGACGGCATGGGCGTCGAGGAGGCCAAGCGGGTCATCATCGACTGGCTGGAGACCAGGGGCGACGGCAAGGGTGCCGTGAACTTCCGGTTGCGCGACTGGCTGGTGTCGCGGCAGCGGTTCTGGGGCCCCCCGATCCCGATCATCCACTGCGCTACGTGCGGAGAGGTCGACGTACCGCTCGACCAACTGCCGGTGGAGCTGCCCGAGCTGAAGGGCGCCGACCTGAAGCCGAAGGGCGTCTCGCCCCTCGCTGCCGCCGAGGAGTGGGTCAATGTCGACTGCCCCACGTGCGGCGGCCCGGCCAAGCGCGACAGCGACACGATGGACACCTTCGTCGACTCGTCGTGGTACTTCTTGCGCTACTGCTCACCCGACTACGTCGAGGGTCCGTTTGACGAGGAGCTGGCGCGGAAGTGGATGCCGGTGGACCTCTACATCGGCGGCGTCGAGCACGCGGTGCTGCACCTGCTGTACGCCCGCTTCTTCACCAAGGTGCTCGCCGACATGGGCATGGTCGACGTGCAGGAGCCGTTCGCCGCCCAGCTCAACCAGGGCATCGTGATCAACCAGGGCAAGAAGATGAGCAAGTCGCTGGGCAACGGCGTCAGCTTGGGGGACCAGATTGACGCCTACGGCGTGGATGCGGTGCGGCTGACCCTCGTCTTCGCGGGTCCGCCCGAGGACTCCATCGACTGGGCCGACATGAGCCCGGCCGGATCGCTGAAGTTCCTGCAGCGCGCATGGCGGCTGAGCGGTGACGTGACCTCCGCGCCCGGCTCGTCCGCGGCTGAGGGCGACATGCAGCTGCGCAAGATCACCCACCAGGTGGTCCGCGACGCCGAAACGCTGGTCGAGGGGCACCGCTTCAACGTGCTGGTGGCCCGCGTCATGGAGCTGGTCAACGCCGCCCGCAAGACGATCGATTCCGGCGTCGGGCCGGCTGACCCCGCGGTACGCGAGGCCGCGGAGACGGTCGCGGTGCTGCTGTCGATGGTGGCTCCGTACGTCGCCGAGGAGATGTGGGAACGCCTGGGACACCAGCCGAGCGTGGCGGCAGCCGCGTGGCCGGTGGTCGATGAGGCGCTGCTGGTCGAGGACTCGGTCGTAGCCGTTGTGCAGATCCAGGGGAAGGTGAAGGCCCGGCTGGATGTCTCGCCCGAGATCACCGAGGCCGATCTGGAGGCGTTGGCGATGGCCGACCCGACCGTGGTCAAGGCTGTGGACGGGCGCGAGGTCCGCAAGGTGATCGTGCGTGCGCCCAAGCTGGTCAACATCGTCGTCTGACTTTTGCCAACCACTAACCTTCGGGCCATGTCGATCGCCGTGGTCACCGACTCGACCGCAACCCTGCCACCCGACATCGCGAAGGCGCGCGGGATCGTCGTGGTGCCCCTGCAGGTGGTGATCGGCGCCGACGCCTACGACGAGGGGTCACCGGAGGCCACGCCGGCCAAGGTGGCGGCGGCTCTGCGGGAGTTTCGACCGGTCAGCACCTCGCGACCAGCTCCCGCAGTGATGCTCGAGGCTTACGAGGCTGCAGCCCGGATGGGTGCCAAGCAGGTCGTGTCCGTGCACATCTCCGGCGACATGAGCGGCACCTTCGAGTCGGCGCAGCTCGCAGCGCGGGACGCCCCGGTCCGGGTGGTGTGCGTGGACAGCCGACAGGTTGGCGTGGCGACCGGTTACGCCGCTCTGGCAGCGGCGGACGCGATCGACGAGGGCCGGTCGGTCGAGGCCGCCGCCGAGGCGGCGAGAGCCCGGGCCATCGCCAGCTCGTCGCTGTTCTACGTGGACACGCTGGAGTACCTGCGTCGGGGGGGACGGATCGGAGCGGCTGCGGCCCTCTTCGGTGGTGCGTTGGCGGTCAAGCCGCTGCTCCAGATCACGGACGGTGTCGTGGGCTCCCTGGAGCGGGTGCGCACCTCCGGCCGCGCTCTGGCCCGGCTCGAGGAGCTGGCGGTGGAGGCGGCGGGGGACTCCCCAGTGGATGTGTGCGTGGCGCACCTGGCGAATCCTGAGCGTGCTGACCAGCTTGCTGCTCAGCTGGGGGAGCGGCTGGCCGCCAACCTCGGTGGACGCGAGCTGTGGTGCGGCGAGCTGGGAGCCGTGCTGGGGGCCCACGTCGGGCCGGGGATGATCGCGGTCTGCGTCGCACCTCGTCTGTAGCGCCACCGACCCACCAGGCGGGTCGGCCCACACATCATGCACAGTCAGGTCTCGGTCGGCGGTTGTCCACAGGTCACAGCGATGAGGCTTCTTCCGGGCGGCCGATCTTCGTAGCGTCGCAGGATGAGATCACGACGTGCCGGCTCGGCGCACCAGGAGGCGGTGGCCCGACGCCTAGCGCAGCTCTCAGCAGAGCTGGAGGCCGCCCGCGAGGAGTCCGTCAAGCCGGCGTCCGGGGGCGGGTGGTGGAACGACCCCACCCGGGGAATCTCGCCCGACCAGCGCGTGGTCTCGACGCCGACCCACTCCTCGGCAGATCCCGCTCCGCCGTTGGTGCCGGTGCCGGGGAGGCATGCTGCGCCGCGGCGTGCGACCCGGCTGGTTGACGTCGTGGTCCCGGCGACGTTGCGCGGCCGCGTGCTGCTGGGGCCGGGCCCGCTGACCGTGGTCGCCCTGGTGGTCGCGCTCGGCATGGGGGCGACCGCATGGACTGTGGTGCGCGGCGATCCAGCTCAGCCCGTGGTGGCGATGGCGGCGCCAACCGCTGGTGGCCAGGTGGTCGCTCTGCCCTCGACGGAGCCGTCAGCGGGGCGGGCCTCTGGCGTGCCGGCGGGTCAGACGGGTTCGGTCACCGTCGATGTGGCCGGGAAGGTGCGTCGTCCCGGTATCGCCGTGCTCGATCAGGGCGCTCGGGTGGTCGACGCGCTCAAGGCGGCTGGAGGCGCGCGCCACGGCGTCGATCTGTCGTCGCTCAACCTGGCCAGGGTGCTCGCTGATGGTGAGCAGATCCTGGTCGGCGTCGCAGCGGCGGAGTCGGCGGCGATCCCGGGCCAGGACGGCTCCACGTCGGCCCCCGGCCAGCTGGTGAACCTCAACGTGGCAACAGTCTCAGAGCTCGAGTCGCTTCCGGAGGTGGGCCCGGTCACGGCCGCGGCGATCATTGCCTGGCGCGAGGCCAACGGCGGGTTCTCCGCAGTCGATGAGCTGCTCGAGATCGACGGTATCGGGGAGACCACGCTTGGTCAGATCGCACCCTTCGTCACGATCTGAGGTGGCCGATGACGGTCCTGACGTCGCTGGCGAGCCCGAGGCCATGGCTGTCCCGCCAGACCTCAGAGCGCCGTTGCTGGGCGCTGCGGCTTGGGCGGGCGCGCTCACCGCCCAGACGTTGGGTGGCTGGCCGCTGGTCGGGGTAGCGGCGGGCGTCGTCGTCGTCCTCCTCGGGGTCTGGCTGCGGGCTCGGCGGGCTCTCGCGCTGACGCTGAGCGGCCTGATCATGACCGCGGCGGCCGTCGCCGGCGCGACCTCTGTTCGCGAGCTGGCGGTGTCGGGCGGACCGGTGGCGGCGCTCTCTCATGCCAGGGCGGTCGTCGACCTGGAGGGGTCGGTGGCCGCTGATCCTCGTCCGGTGGCAGGGCGGTTCGGTGACCAAGTTGTGGTCCGGCTCCAGCTGCGTTCGGTCACCGGTCGCGGGTGGACTCACGAGCTCGCGACACCGGTGCTGGTGGTCGGCGGCCTGGAGTGGGCCGACGTCGACCTAGGGGCGGTAGTCCGAACGTCGGGTCGGCTGGTGCCGGCAGATGACGGCGACCTGGCGGCACTCGTCGTGTCGGCTCGAGCCCCGGATCTGGTCACTCGCCCGGATGTGTGGTGGCGCGGAGCCGACGCCGTGCGCGCCGCGATCCGGGAGTCGGTAGCGCATCGTCCTGAAGACCAGCGCTCCCTGGTGCCGGCATTGGTGGACGGCGACGACGCAGGCCTGTCACCGAGTCTTGAGGAGGAATTCCGCACCACCGGACTCACCCACCTGACCGCCGTCTCGGGCACCAACCTCACGTTGGTCGTCGGCTTTCTGCTGGTCGTGGCCAGGTGGTGCCGGGTGAGGGGCCGATGGCTGTCCGTGATCGGCGCGGCCGGCATCGTCGGCTTCGTCCTCCTCGCACGCACCGAACCCAGCGTGGTACGCGCGGCAGTGATGGGCTCGGTGGGCCTGCTCGCGCTGAGCGGTAACGGTCGCAACCGGGCGATCCGGGCGCTGGGGGTAGCGGTGCTGGTCTTGCTGCTCGTCCAACCTCAGCTCGCGGTGAGCGCGGGCTTCGCGCTGTCGGTGGTGGCCACGGGTGGCATCGTGCTGGTCGCGCCAGGATGGCGCGACGCCCTTGCCCGATGGATGCCCCGGTGGCTGGCCGAGGCGATCGCAGTGCCCGCCTCTGCCCAGCTGGCCTGCACGCCGCTGGTCGCCGCGATCTCGGGGCAGGTGAGCCTGGTTGCGGTGATCGCGAACCTGTTGGTGGCCCCAGCGGTCGGCCCAGCCACCGTGTGCGGGTTGGCGGCCGGAGTGGTCACGCTGGTCTCCGACAGCGTCGGGCGGCTGCTCGGTACGCTCGCTGGCTGGTGCGTTGCCTGGATCCTGATGGTGGCCCGTCACGGCGCCGACCTTCCGGCTGCTTCGGCCGAGTGGGGCACCGGGGTGGTCGCCCTGATCGCGCTGAGCGCGATCTGTATCGCGCTCGCCGTGGTGGGCCCGCACGTGTTGCGTCGACCCATCGCCGGCCTTGCCTGCGCTGTCGTGGTCGTGGCCGCGGTGACGGTGCGACTGCCTACGCCCGGCTGGCCTGTCGACGGCTGGGTGCTGGCCATGTGCGACGTCGGCCAGGGCGACGCACTCGTCGTGCGCGCCGGGCCGTCCGCAGGGATCGTGGTCGACTCCGGACCCGACCCGAGGGTCGTCGACGCTTGTCTTTCCAGACTAGGGGTGTCGCAGGTGCCGCTGCTCGTGCTCACCCATTTTCACGCAGACCACATCGACGGGCTCGCGGGGGTGCTCGACGAGCGAGAGATCGGAGTGATCGAGACAACCCGTGCGCTGGATCCGCCCGAAGGCGTTGAAGACGTCGTGGAGATCGCCCACACGCGCCAGCTCGCCGTGCTCTCGGCGACCCAGGGCACGACGCGCCAGGTCGGCGACATTCAGGTGCAGGCACTGTGGCCGGCTCCCGGGCCGATGCTGAGCGGGTCCGGCGATGGCAGCCTGGCCAACGACGCGAGTGTGGTGCTGCTCGTGGACGTGCAGGGCGTCCGCATCCTGCTGACCGGTGACGTCGAGCCCGAGGGCCAGGCCGCTCTGGCGCGCCTGCTGCCGGGGCTCGACATCGACGTGCTCAAGGTGCCGCACCACGGCAGCCGCTACCAGGACCTCGACTGGCTGACCTCGCTCGACCCAGAGGTGGCGCTGGTGTCGGTCGGTGCCGACAACACCTACGGACACCCAGCGGGCGAGGTGCTGGACGGGTTGACCGCGGCCGGTGCGGAAGTCCATCGCACCGATCTCGAGGGCGACCTGCTGGTGAGTGTCGACTCAGGCGAGATCGTCGTGCGAGCGCGCGGCTGACCGTGCGCCTGCGCCGTCGGAAGGCTGTGGGAAGGTGGCGCCATGTCGTCTCCACGCGCCGCAGAGGTCCTCGGGCGGGTAACCCTGGTGACTGGCAAGGAGGAGTTCCTCAACGAACGAACGGTCAGGTCGCTGCGGGAGCTGGTCCGTGCGCACGACCCCGAGTCGGAGCTGACCGAGACCAGCGCCTCAGACCTGTCCCTCGCGACGCTGGGCGAGATGTCGGCCCCCTCGCTTTTCTCGAGCGTCCGCTGCGTGGTCGTGCGCAACCTCGAGCAGCTGCCCGACGAGTCGGTCGACGGCCTGCTGACCTATGCCGCCGACCCGGCTGAGGACGTAGCGCTGGTGCTGGTCCACGGCGGTGGGCCCAAGGGGTCGGGGGTGCTCGCCAAGCTCCGGAAGCTCGCGGCCGTGAGCGAGTCGAAGTCCGGCGAGCTCAAGTTTTCCGAGTACCCCGGCTTCGTCTCGGCAGAGGTGCGGGGCTACGGCGCCACGATCGATCAGGAAGCCGCCGGAGTGCTGGTGCAGTCAGTAGGCCAAGATCTGCGGTCTCTGGCTGCGGCGGCGCACCAGCTGACCAACGACTTCCCGGGCGAGCCGCTGACGGTCGAGAAGGTCAAGCAGTACTTCGGCGGGCGGGCCGAGGCGAAGTCCTTCGCCGTGGCCGACGCTGCCTTCGCCGGTCGTCGCGAGGTGGCGCTCGAGGAGCTGCGCTGGGCGCTGGATGGCGGCACTGCCCCCGTTCTGGTCACCTCGGCCTTCGCAGGCAGTGCACGGGGGCTGGCCCGCTACAAGGGGGCGGCCAAGGGGATGCGCGAGGCAGACCTGGCGCGCGAGGTCGGCGTCCCGCCGTGGAAGCTGCGTACCATCCGCGACCAGTCTCGGTCGTGGTCCGACGCCGCGATCGCCCGGGTCATCCGCGCCGTCGCCCAAGCCGACGCCGACATCAAGGGCGCGGCCAGCGACGCGTCGTACACGCTGGAGCGGTTGGTGCTCGTCGTTGCCGGTCTTCGCGACCCGCGCTGAGGTACCGCTGCCTCGCTGCAGGTCGTGAAATGCAGTTGACCCGTCGGAAGGTCTTCCGACGGGTCAACGAACAGACAGTGCGCTCAGAGAGAAGCGGCCTTCTTGGCGATCGAGGACTTGCGGTTCGCCGCCTGGTTCTTGTGGATGACGCCCTTGGAGACAGCTTTGTCGAGCTTCTTCGCGGCGTCGCGGGCCAGCGTCGTTGCCTCGTCCTTGTTGCCGGCCTCGGCGGCCTCGCGGAACTTGCGTACGGCGCTCTTCAGGCCCGTCTTGACGGCCTTGTTGCGCTCGTGACGCTTCTCGTTCTGCTTGTTGCGCTTGATCTGGCTCTTGATGTTCGCCACTGGTGAACCTTTGTCCTCGGTGTGTTGGATCGTTCAGTGAAAGTTCCGGGTGCGGTCGGCGTAGGCAACAGCCGGACACGCGACGGAAAAAGATACCAAGGGCACGCTCACGCACCCAAATTCACGCCTGGTGGGCCCCGCCCGCGGGCCGAGGCTGACGCCTCATTGGATGCGGGGCCACCCGCGCCGTTCGCTGAGCCAGTCCCAGCAGACGTCGCCTTGCCAACGCTGGTGGTCGCGGATGTGGGGCGACGTCGGCGGCACCGGCTCGTCAGCCGACTTGAGGAAGTAGCCGGTCACCAACGCCAGAAACACGTCGATGTGCTCGGGCGGCACGTCTGAGGTCAGCGGGTGCGCAGCGAGGGCGGCCTCGACGTCGAGACCGTCACCGCGCGGGCCGATCATCAAGAGCACTGAGTCCACCCAGTCGGCACCGGCCACCGGCCAGTTCCAGTCGCACAGGAGCACCCGGCCGTTGTCACAGAGCAGCAGGTTGTCGTCGCGGATGTCGGTGTGCACCACGGTCTCGCCGGCGGTGACGCCGGCGAAGCGGGAGGCCAGGGCGGCCGCCTCGTCCAGGTGATGAAGGTCCGGACGAGCGACGCGCACGTAGTCCCAGTACGCCGGCCAGTCGGCGAGCTCGGTGCCAATGGCGTCCAGCGCCAACTCCTCGGGCGCGGGCGTCAACGTGGCAGCGGCCTGCAGCAGCATCTCCAGCACCGCAGTCAGCTCGGAGTCGCGCCAGGGCCGCTTGGGGGGATGCGCTTCCACGTACTCGATGCCGAGCACCACCCAGTCCTCGGCGTCGTGCAACCAGAGCAACCGCGGCGCCGGTGCCTGTTCAGGCAGCTGCGCAAGCTTGCGCGCTTCCTCGCGATAGGACTCGGCAAACATTCGCTGGGCCTTCTGCGAGGCCGCCTTCACGAAGTGTCGCGACCCGTCCGCACAGGTCAGGACGGAGGCGAAGCCCGGCGTGAAGCCACCACCTTGCGAGGCGGCGCTGGTCACCGCAGAGCCGCACCGCAGCTCGACCAAGCCGCGGATGTGGCTCGGGAGGTGGGGCCACTCCAGGCGGCGTGCGGTCTTGCCGTGGGGCACGGGCGACGGGATCACCGCCCCATCTTGGGGCACTGGCCTATCAGCCGATGCACGGGTCGGGCCCGCAACCGGTCGTCAACGAATTCGTGCACGACCCGAGGTTTGGGACACTGGGCACAACATGTCTGTCACTCCCACGGCCCGCCCGGGCTACACCGACCCCGCGATCATCAGGAACTTCTGCATCATCGCGCACATCGACCACGGCAAGTCGACTCTCGCCGACCGGATGCTGCAGCTCACCGGGGTGGTCGACGAGCGGGCTGCCCGGGCCCAGTACCTCGATCGGATGGACATCGAGCGCGAGCGCGGCATCACCATCAAGAGCCAGGCCGTGCGGATGCCGTGGACGGTGCCTGGCGACAACGAGCAGGGAGCCGAGCCGGGCAGCTACGTGCTCAACATGATCGACACCCCTGGCCATGTCGACTTCACCTATGAGGTGTCGCGGTCCCTGGAGGCCTGTGAGGCCGCCGTACTGCTGGTCGACGCCGCGCAGGGCATCGAGGCGCAGACCCTGGCCAACCTGTACCTCGCGCTGGGGGCGGACCTGCACGTGATTCCGGTGCTCAACAAGATCGACCTACCGTCAGCCCAGCCCGAGAAGTACGCCGCCGAGCTCGCCGGCATCATCGGTTGCGACCCCAGCGACGTGCTTCAAACCTCGGCCAAGACCGGGCTCGGCGTCGAGGCGCTGCTCAACGAGATCGTGCGACAGACGCCAGCCCCTGTCGGCGATGCCGACGCCCCGGCCCGGGCCTTGATCTTCGACTCCGTCTACGACACCTACCGTGGCGTGGTCACCTACGTCCGGGTGGTCGACGGCAAGCTCAGCCACCGCGACCGGATCAAGATGATGTCCAACGGCGTCGTCCACGAGATGCTCGAGGTCGGAGTGATCAGCCCCGAGCCGGTCAAGTCGACCGAGATCGGGGTCGGCGAGGTGGGCTACCTGATCACCGGGGTGAAAGACGTCCGCCAGTCCCGGGTCGGTGACACCGTCACCTCCCAGCACCACGGCGCCACCGAGCCGCTGGGCGGCTACAAGCACCCCAACCCGATGGTCTACTCCGGTCTCTACCCCATCGACGGCGACGACTACCCGACCCTGCGCGATGCTCTGGAACGGCTCCAGCTCAACGACGCCGCCCTGGCCTACGAGCCGGAGACGTCCGGTGCGCTGGGCTTCGGCTTCCGCTGCGGCTTCCTCGGCCTGCTGCACATGGAGATCGTGCGGGAACGGCTCGAGCGCGAGTTCAACCTGGATCTCATCTCGACCGCGCCCAACGTGGTCTACGAGGTGCACATGGAGGACGGGTCTGGCGTCGAGGTGACCAACCCGAGCGAGTACCCCGAAGGCAAGATCGCCGAGGTCCGGGAGCCGGTGGTCAAGGCCACGATCCTGAGCCCGGCTGAGTTCATCGGCACGATCATGGAGCTCTGCCAGAGCAAGCGCGGCAACCTGGAGGGCATGGACTACATCTCCGAGGACCGCGTGGAGATGCGCTACACCCTGCCCATGGGCGAGATCGTCTTCGACTTCTTCGACCAGCTGAAGTCGCGGACGAAGGGCTACGCGTCGCTCGACTACGAACGGTCGGGCGACCAGGTGGCTGACCTGGTCAAGGTCGACATCCTGCTGCAGGGCGAGCCGGTCGACGCGTTCAGCGCGATCGTGCACCGCGACGCGGCCTATGCGTATGGCGTGATGCTGGCCGGCAAGCTCAAGGAACTGATCCCGCGACAGCAGTTCGAAGTGCCGATCCAGGCCGCGATCGGCGCCCGGGTGATTGCCCGCGAGAACATTCGCGCGATCCGCAAGGACGTCCTTGCCAAGTGCTACGGCGGCGACATCACTCGCAAGCGCAAGCTGCTGGAGAAGCAGAAGGAGGGCAAGAAGCGGATGAAGATGGTCGGTCGCGTCGAGGTCCCCCAGGAGGCGTTCATCGCCGCGCTCTCCACCTCTGGTCCCGCCGGGGACAAACCCAAAAAGTAGGGCCGACTCGATGCGGACGCCCGGTCGGTCGGTCCATGGCCGTCGGTCGGTGACAAATCCGATGACTGACGAGCCGGCCACTGCGACACTTCCGGCATGGCCCGCGTCCGCTCCGTGAATGTCGGGCTCCCGCGCGAGGTGACCTGGGCGGCCATCGGGAGCACCTCGATCGACAAGAGCCCGTTGCTCGGCCCGGTGTCGGTCGGGATTGATGGTCCCGAGGGAGACCAGCCCGCCGACACCCGGCACCACGGCGGCCCCGACCAGGCGGTCTACGCCTTCGCTCGCGAGGACCTCGACTTCTGGTCGGGCGAGCTGGGGCTGTCGATCCGCGATGGTCAGTTCGGGGAGAACCTCACGACCGAGGGGATCGACGGCAACGAGGCCGAGATCGGCGAACGCTGGCGCGTTGGCGAGGTCCTGCTGGAGATCACTGGTGTCCGGACTCCGTGCAACGACTTCAAGATGTGGATGGGGCTGAGCGGGTTCGACAACACGGCTTGGGTCAAGAGGTTCGGGGCGGTGGGCCGTCCGGGTCCCTACTTCCGGGTGCTGGAACCTGGTCTGGTCGAGGCTGGTGACGAGATCACGGTGGTCGGCCGGCCCGGTCACGGCGTCACGGTCTCGAACATGTTCCGGGCGCTGACCACCGACCCCGCCCGGCTGCCGCAGCTGCTGGAGATCGAGGAGCTGGGAGAGAAGGCGCGGCGCAGTGTCGTACGCCGGCTCGCCGCCCGTCACTAGCGCTCGACTGGTCTCTCTCCACGGACTGTTCGTGGGTCGGCTACCGGTCGGTACCGCTCGTGATCTAGGTTACTTTCGCAACGGCGGCTGCACCTGGGATGTCGCCGGCTGATCCATTCAGGTCTAGGCCCGATGCAGGAGAGCCATGCCCGTCAATCACGACAGCAGCTTCGTCGATCATCTTCCTCAGAACGTCGCGGTGCAGTTCCTGGACCGGGTGGCCAAGTCGCCCGAGTCCGAGGCTTTCCGCTACCCACGTGGCGAGGCTTGGGAGTCCGTCACCTGGAAGCAGGCAGGCGATCGGGTCGCCCGCCTCGCCGCCGGACTGCTCGCGCTGGGCATCGAGACCGAGCAACGTGTCGGCATTGCCTCGGGCACCCGCTACGAGTGGATCCTTGCCGACCTCGCGGTGATGTGCGCGTCCGGGGCGACCACCACCGTCTACCCCAGCACCAACGGCGACGACACGGCGTACATCCTCAGCGACTCCGAGTGCCAGATCGTCTTCGCCGAGAACGACGAGCAGATCGCGAAGATCGCGGAGCACCGCTCGGACCTGCCGCAGCTCAAGAAGGTGGTGACGTTTGACGGCACCGCAGAAGCGTCGGGAGACGGTGATCCGTGGGTGATCACTATGGACGCCCTGGCCGAGCTGGGCGACGCCTACCTGGATAGCCACCCCAGCGTCATCGAGACGACCGCTCAGAAGATCTCGCCGGACCAGCTCGCCACCTTGATCTACACCTCCGGCACCACCGGGCGGCCCAAGGGCGTGCGCCTGCTGCACAAGGCCTGGGTCTACGAAGGCGCTGCCATCGAGGCGCAGAACATCCTCGACGAGACTGACCTGCAGTTCCTGTGGCTGCCGATGGCCCACTCGTTCGGCAAGGTGCTGCTCTCCGCGCAGCTCGCCTGCGGCTTCGCCACGGCGATCGACGGCCGCGTCGACAAGATCGTCGACAACCTGGGCATCGTCAAGCCGACGTTCATGGGCGCCGCGCCGCGCATCTTCGAGAAGGCGCACGCGCGGATCGTGATGATGCAACAAGCCGAGGGCGGGGCCAAGGAAAAGCTCTTCAACAAGGCTTTCGAGGTCGGCATGAAGGTCGACGAGCTGAGCCGTGAGGGCAAGTCCGTCCCCATGCTCCTGAAGCTGCAGCACGCGGTGTTCGACCGGTTGGTCTTCAGCAAGGTGCGCGCCCGCTTTGGTGGCAGGGTGAAGTTCTTCATCTCCGGCTCCGCTGCGCTCAACGCCGAGATCGCGGCATGGTTCCACGCGGCCGGCATCCTGATCCTTGAGGGCTACGGCATGACGGAGAACGCTGCCGGCGCCACGGTCAACCATCCCGACGACTACAAGATGGGCACGGTCGGTCCGGCGCTTCCCGGCAGCGAGGTCAAGATCGGCGAGGGCGACGAAGTCCTGCTCCGAGGCCCCCACATCATGGCCGGCTACCACAACCTGCCCGAAGAGACTGCGAAGACGCTCACCGAGGATGGGTGGCTGCACACCGGGGACAAGGGCAGCCTCGACGCCGACGGCTTCCTCACCATCACCGGCCGGATCAAGGACCTGTTCAAGACCTCGGGCGGCAAGTACATCGCTCCGTCGGCGATCGAGTCCAAGTTCAAGGCCATCTGCCCGTACGCCAGCCAGTTCATGGTCTTCGGCAACGACCGCAACTTCGTGGTCGCGTTGATCACCCTCGACCCGGATGCCATGAAGGACTGGGCGGCCGAGAACGGCCTGGCCGGCAAGGACTACACCGAGGTCGTCCGCTCTGACGCCGCACACCAGCTGGTCACCGGCTACGTCGAGGAGCTCAACGCCAAGCTGAACCGTTGGGAAACCATCAAGAAGTGGGAGATCCTGGACCACGACCTGACCATCGAGTCGGGCGAGCTCACCCCCTCGATGAAGGTCAAGCGCAACGTGGTCGAGACCAACAACCAGGACCGGATCTCCGCCTTCTACGCCTGAGCTCTGTAGATACCTCGACGAGGGCTACTCCCTGTGTGGCTCGACGTGTCGTCTGACGGACAATGGACGGCATGCCGTCCGCCCCGCCCGCTGGTGATCCGGTGCCGGCCGACGGCTCGTTGCCGGCCGACTCGTTGGCGGAGCTGGGGCTGCGGCCGTTCGGTGTCTACGTGCACGTGCCGTTCTGCACGGTCCGGTGCGGCTACTGCGACTTCAACACCTACACCGCCACGGAGCTCGGCACCAGCGTCTCGCGCTCGACGTATGCGGTCTCCGCGATCGAGGAAGTGCGCCGCGCCCGGCAGGTGCTCGGTGAGGTGGATCTTCCGGTCTCGACCATCTTCTTCGGCGGTGGCACCCCGACCCTGCTGAGCCCGGGCGACCTGGGCTCCGTGATCGCCGCGATCGAGCAGGAGTTCGGTCTTGCCTCCGACGCGGAGATCACCACCGAGTCCAACCCGGACTCCGTGGATGAGCGCCGCCTGGCAGGGCTGCGTCAGGCGGGGTTCAACCGGATCTCGTTCGGCATGCAGTCGGCCGTGGACCATGTGCTCCGCACGCTGGACCGCACCCACGACCCGCTCCGCGTGCCCGACGTGGTTTCCGCAGCCCGGCGGGTGGGATTCGATCAGGTCAGCCTCGACCTCATCTACGGCACACCGGGGGAGTCAGCCGCCGACTGGGTGACCACGGTCGACGCGGCCCTGGCCTGCGTTCCCGACCACGTGTCGGCATACTCGCTGATCGTTGAAGCCGGCACCGCGCTGGCCCGGCGGGTACGGCGCGGCGAGCTGCCGATGCCGGACGAGGACGACCTCGCCGACAAGTATCTCGTCGCTGACGCGAGCTTCGAGGCAGCCGGCCTCGGCTGGTACGAGGTCTCGAACTGGTCTCGCGACCACGCCGCGCGGTGTCGCCACAACCTGGGCTACTGGACCGGAGGCAACTGGTGGGGCGTGGGCCCCGGCGCCCACTCCCACGTCGGCGGCGTGCGGTGGTGGAACGTCCAGCACCCCGCTGCCTACGCCGACCGCCTGGCTGCCGAGCTGAGCCCGGCACACGAGGGCGAGACCCTCGACGCCGAGAGCCGGCGCACCGAACGGGTGCTGCTCGAGGTCCGGCTCCGTGAGGGGATGCCGCTCGCCCTCCTCGACCAGGCCGGCCGGACCGCGGTGCCCGACCTGACCGAGCGCCGCCTGGTCGGCCTCATCGGCGATCGCCTCGTGCTCACCCAGCAGGGCCGGCTGCTCGCCGACGCCGTCGTCCGCGAACTGTTGCCCTAGCTGGGCTGGCCAGCCACGGTGACGAAGTCGATCAACTCTTCGACCCGACCCAGGAGAGCTGGTTCGAGATCGTCGTAGGAGTGGACCCGCGACAAGATGTGCTGCCAGGCCCTGGCAATGTCGGCCTGGTCGCCGTGCGGCCAGCCGAGGTGCTCACAGATGCCCTTCTTCCACTCGATCGACCGGGGCACATCGGGCCAGCGCTGCAGCCCGATCCGATCCGGCTTCACCGCCGCCCAGACATCGATGAACGGGTGGCCGACGACCAGAACGTGCTGGCCGAGCTCGGACTGGGCGATGCCTTGCGCAATCCGGTTCTCCTTCGACCCCGGCACGAGGTGGTCGACCAGCACGCCGACCTTGCGCTCCTGGCTGGGCCGAAATCGGCGAGGTGGTCCGCGAGGTCGTCGATGCCGCCGAGGTACTCGACCACGACGCCCTCGATGCGCAGGTCGTCGCCCCAGACGCGCTCGACCAGCTCAGCATCGTGACGACCCTCGACGAAGATCCGGCTGGCTCGGGCCACCCTTGCCCTGGCATGAGGCACCGCGACCGAGCCCGAGGCTGTGCGCGTCGGCCGGGCCGGCGCCGGCTGACCTGCCGGCGGGGTGAGGATGACCGGCTTGCCGTCGAGCAAGAATCCCGGGCCGAGCGGGAAGGTACGGCGGCGCTGGCGGCGGTCCTCGAGGGTGAGGGTGTGGAGGTCGCGGTCGATCGCCACGATCTCACCGCACCAGTCGGTCATCACCTCTTCGACCACGGCGCCCAGCCGCGCGGCGGTCTCGACGGCACGGCCACCTCTGGGCTTGCGCCAGTCTCCGGCGAGCACGTCGGTGCCGTAACGATTCGTCACACCTACGACCGTAGGTGTGACACCTGACCGCATCGGTTACGACGCGCCGGAGCCCTCACTGTCGGGATCGTCACTCTCGTCGTCGCTGGACCGCTCGACAGGCTTGCCGCCGTCCATCAGGTCCTCGACGGTCTCGCCGTCTTCGAGACCTTCGGCCAGCGGGTTGTCGTCACCCGGCACGAGATCGTCCGGCAGCTGCTCGTCATCGATGCCCAGGTCGTCTGAATTCTCGTTCTCGGAGTTGCTCATGACGGCCGGTACCCCATCAGATCAACGGCAGCCGCTTCTGGCTGCGCGGCAGCTGCTCATAACCCCGGCGGACCGCCTCCGCCAGCTCCTCACGTGGATAGGGCCACTGGCCGGTCTCGAGCGCCTCGGCCAGCGGTACGCCGCGGGTGGCCAGGTCGCGGATGGTCTCGGCAACGACGCCGATCGTGTTGCGCTGGTCCTCGACGAACTCACGTCCGACCGGGGCCCCGTGACCTGGCACCACGACCGAGGCCTGCGTGGTCAGGCTGAGGACCATGTCGAGGCTGATCGGCCATTCGAGGGGATAGCAGTCGGGACCGAACCCCGGCACGCCGTTGCGCGTGAGGGACTCCTCGACCAGGTCACCGGCAAGCAGCACGTCGGCGTCGGGCACCCTGACCACCAGGTCGCCGTCGGTGTGCCCACGACCGGGGTGCACGAGCTCGACCATCCGGTCGCCGAGGTCGAGCGCCGCCGCCGAGGAGAACGTGTGGTCGGCCGGGACGATCTCGGTGGACTGCACCTCTTCGCGATGCGGGTCGTCCGGCTGGTCGTCGTAGGACGCTTTCAGCAGCTCGCCAGCCGGGACAGTCTGCGCGGCAGCCTCTTCGTGGGCGTGGATCGGCAGCTCAGCGCCGTAGGTGCCGCGGAACTGGCCGTTGCCGAAGGTGTGGTCGAAGTGTCGGTGGGTGTTGACCACCGCGACCACCTCGCCGATGCCGAGTCGCCGGATGTCGGCGATCACCTCCCGCGCGGCGGCTGCGCTGGCGTGCGTGTCGACCGCCAGCACCCCGCGGTCGCCTGCGACGAGCGAGACGTTGACGTCGAACCACTCGTAGCGAGAGACCCAGACGCGATCGGCGACCTCGGTGAACGGCATCCGATGAGCGTACGGCGCGGCGGTGGATCGATCCGCGGAGACCGGCTGTGTGTGGGTCTGCACCGTGAGTCCGGAGCTCGATCGCCTCGCCTAGTAGCATTGGCACTCGGGGATAACGAGTGCCAGGACAGCCACCAAGGAGGCGAGATGCAGGAGGACCGCCGACTGGCCGTGCTGCGCGCCATCGTGGAGGACTATGTGGCCACCGAGGAGCCGGTGGGATCGAAGGCCTTGGTCGAGCGGCACCGGCTCGGTGTTTCGCCGGCGACGGTGCGCAACGACATGGCGGCGCTCGAGGACGACGGCTACATCACCCAGCCGCACACCAGCGCCGGGCGGGTGCCCACCGACAAGGGATATCGACTGTTCGTCGACCGGCTGACCACGGTCAAGCCGATGAGCACGGCCGAGAAACGCGCCATCGCCAGCTTCCTCGACGGTGCCGTCGACCTCGACGACGTCGTGAACCGCTCGGTGCGGATGTTGTCCCAGCTGACCCGTCAGGTCGCCGTCGTGCAGTACCCCACGTTGTCGCGTTCGACCGTGCGACATGTCGAGCTGGTGGCGCTTGCTCCTAACCGCCTGCTCGTCGTGGTGATCCTCAGCACCGGTCGGGTCGAGCAGCGGATCGTCGAACTACGCGCCGACATCAGCGAGGCCGACCTGGCCGACCTCAGGTCCCAGCTCAACAGGGCCGCCGCCGGGCAGGTCATCGCCGAGGCGGTCACCGCGCTGGGCGCTCTGGTCACGGCATCTCCGGCGCCGGCCGACGCGGTACCACTCGTGGTCGAGTCGCTGGTCGAGGCAATGAGCGACCACCGCTCCGACGAGCGGATCGCGGTCGGTGGTGCGGCCAACCTGGCCAGGTACGGCGACAGCTTCGACTCCGCGGTCCGGCCGCTGCTCGAGGCTCTCGAGGAGCACGTGGTGCTGCTCAAACTGCTCGGCGAGTCCACCGGCGGCATGGTGACGGTGCGTATCGGCCACGAAGGTCCCTACGAGGAGCTCTCCTCGACCAGTGTGGTCGCCACCGGCTACGGCGCCCATGACGATGCGGTGGCCACTCTCGGGGTGGTCGGTCCGACCCGGATGGACTACCCCGGCTCGATGGCCGCCGTCCGCGCGGTGGCCCGCTACGTCTCACGCATCCTCGACGAGGCCTGAGCCTCTCCCCGAATCCCCATCGACCTGAAGGAACCCAACGTTGAGCCAGGACCTGTACGCCCTCCTTGGTGTGGCCCGCGACGCGGACGCCGACACCATCAAGAAGGCTTACCGACGCCTCGCCCGCCAGCTGCACCCCGACGTCAACCCGGACCCGGAGACGCAGGAGCGGTTCAAGGTCGTGTCGCAGGCCTATGAGGTGTTGTCGGACCCGCAGAAGCGAGCAGCGTATGACCGCGGAGGCAATCCGTTCGGCAACGGCGCCGATTTCGGACAAGGCGCGGGGTTCTCGTTCACCGACATCATGGATGCCTTCTTCGGAGGCCAGCCAGGGGCGGCCCAGGGGCGTGGCCCGCGCTCGCGAGTACGCCGTGGCCAGGATGCGCTGATCCGGCTCGAGGTCGAGCTGGCTGAGGCGGCCTTCGGGGTGTCCCGCGAGATCAAGGTCGACACGGCTGTGCTGTGCACCACCTGTCATGGCGACGGGGCTGCCCCGGGCAGTGAACCCATCCCGTGCGAGACCTGCCGCGGCCAGGGCGAGGTGGCCCACGTGCAGCGATCCTTCCTGGGCGAGATCCGGACCCTGCGCCCCTGCGCGGCCTGCCGTGGCTTCGGCGTGATCATCTCCGACCCCTGCCGGGAGTGCTCCGGCGACGGCCGGGTGCGGTCGCGCCGGACGCTGACTGTCAAGATCCCGGCGGGCGTCGACAACGGCACCAGGGTCCAGCTGAGCGACCAGGGCGAGGTCGGCCCCGGTGGAGGACCGGCCGGCGACCTCTATGTCGAGATCCATGTCGCTGCCCACCCCACCTTCACCCGCCACGGCAACGACCTGCACTGCCAGGTCGCGCTGCCGATGACGGCGGCCGCCCTCGGCACCACGCTCACGCTGCCCACCCTCGAGGCCGACGTCGACCAGGGCGCGGGGTCAGGTGTCGAGACGTCGTTCGAGCTGGAGATCCGTCCCGGCACGCAGTCCGGCACCGAGCAGGTGCTGCGCGGACGCGGGGTGCCGGGACTTCGCGGCGGACGCGGCGACTTGATCGTCTCGATCGGTGTCGAGACCCCCACGAAGCTGGACCCGCAGCAGGAGGAGCTGCTCAGCCAGCTGGCGGCGATCCGCGGCGAGGAGACGCCGACCGGTCAGGTGCAGCCCGGCTCCAAGTCGGTATTCGGCCGACTTCGCGACGCCTTCAACCCGCACTGATCGGATGACCCTGCCGCTGCACCACGTCTCGACGTTGGCCGGGGTTCGCGCCGGTGACGTCGTGACCATCGATGGTGACGAGGCGCATCACGCCGTGGCAGTACGCCGGCTCCGGGTGGGCGAGTCGGTGGTGTTGACCGACGGGGCCGGCGCATCGCTGGTCGGTTCGGTCACCAGCACTGGCAAGCGGGTCTTCACGGTTGAGGCGACCAGCGTGGAGGTCCACCCCCGGCCGCAGCCAGTGATCACGGTCGTGCAGGCGTTGCCGAAGGGTGACCGCGGCGAGCTGGCGGTGGAGCTGCTCACCGAGGTCGGCGTCGCGCGCATCGTTCCGTGGGCAGCCGAGCGCTCGATTGCGGTGTGGAAGGGGGAGCGGATCCTCAAGGGTTTGTCGCGTTGGCGCTCCACCGCTCGGGAGGCCGCCAAGCAGTCGCGTCGCACCTGGCATCCGGAGGTCGCTGACCTCGCCGCCACCGACGAGGTGGTCGAGCTGCTGCGCGAGGCGGCCCTTGCGGTGGTGCTTCATGAGGAGGCGAACCTCGCGCTCGCGAGCCTCGGGGTGCCGGACATCGGCGAGGTGATCGTGGTCGTCGGACCAGAGGGCGGACTCAGCAACGCTGAGCTTGCACTCTTCGCCGGGGCCGGCGCTAGGTCGGTCCGGCTGGGCGAGGAGGTGCTGCGCACCTCGACGGCAGGGCTCGCTGCGATCAGCGCTCTGCTGAGCCGCACCCCTCGTTGGCAGTAGGTCTCGACGCCTTACGCTGACGGGCGTGCTGGAGACCAGACGGGACGGATCGGTGTCCGTCCTAGAGCTCAATCGTCCCGACCGCCGCAACGCTCTCGACCTCGCCCAGTGCCGGGCGATCGCGCTAGCTGCGACCACCGAAGTCGACGCGGGAGCGCGGGTGCTCGTCGTGACTGGGCGTGGTTCGGCCTTCTGCTCGGGGGCCGATCTTGGCGGCGTCTACGGCCAGGAGTTCCTCGAGGCCCTCTACGACATGCTGCACGGGCTGACCCGGCTGCCGGTCCCGGTGATCGCGGCCGTCAACGGACCGGCGATCGGTGCCGGAACCCAGCTCGCCTTGGCGTGTGACCTTCGGGTGGTCGACGAGACCGCGAAGTTCGCGGTGCCGACGCCACGTAACGGCATGGCGGTCGACGCCTGGACCATCCGCGCGCTGGCCGCGATCGCTGGCGGCGGCATGGCCCGACGGCTGATGATCGCTGCTGAGACGATCGGCGGCGACCAGGCGCTGCACTGTGGCCTCGCCGATCGGCCAGGCGACGTCGAGGCAGCTCTTGCCTGGGCGCACGAGATCGCTCAGCTCGCGCCGCTGAGCCTTGCCCACAACAAGCGCGTGCTGACGGGCATGATCGACACGACCCACGACGCCGCGATCGCAGAGTCCTTTGCAGCCTGCTGGGCCAGCGACGACGTCCGCGAGGGCGCCGTCGCCCGCGCCGAGAAGCGTCCGCCCAACTTCATCGGTCGCTGATCGGGGACGGATCTCAGCCGGAGCCAGCGAGGGGCCGGTCAGCGGGTCAGCAACGCCTCGACCCTCAACGACTCTTCCTCGAGCTCCGTCTGCTCCCGCTTGGTGAGCGGCCGCATCAGCTCGATCACCAGCACCCTGCCGTCGTCCAGCCGCCACAGACCTTCGAGCCAGCCGTCGACGAACAACCCCATCGCCGAAGCGCCGTTCGCGCCCATCCACGCTTTGCGTTTCGCGGGCTCGGTGACCCGATCGCGCTGGGCATGGGAGAGCCAGAGGTTGTCGTAGGTGCCGAGCAGTCGGACCGGCGCCGGTGCGTCTTCGTCGGCCAAGGGTGCCTGCGCGACGTCGTAGAGCACCCTGCCGGTCTCGTCCTGGTGCTGCACCAGGTCATCCATCGTCTTGACCAGCGGTCCAAGCCGGGTCACCCCCGACCAGGCCGTCACGTCGGCGGCAGTCGCCGGGCCGAAGGCACGCAGATATCGGCGCACGATGTCTGTCGGGTCGGGCTCGACCAGCGGTCGTCCGACCCAGCGGTCCACGTGCTGGTAGACGACGCCTCCCGATCCCTTCCAGGTGCCGCGGGGCGGGAGCTGGGCGAGCGGAGCCACCGACCTGGCCAGCTGGCCGAGCTGGGTCGCCGGGTAGGCCGGGAAGCGCTCGGCGAGAGCCGCGCCCAGGTCTCGCTGGGCCATCGGCGCGCCGCCGAGGAGCTCGGCTACGGCACCGGAGAACGCCTCGCGTTCGACGGCGCGCGCCGCCCCGATGCTCTGGCTGATCTTGATCTCCCGCTCGTGCACCGGAGCGGTCCAGGAGCGCAGCGTCAAAGCGTCGGCGGCCGCCAGCAGGTGCACGGTGCCGCGCAAGGTCAGCAACCGCACCAGTGACCTGTCCTCGAGCCCGCGGGTGACGTCGTGGGGATCGAAGTCGGTGAGTCGAGCGGCCAGCGACAGGAACGGCGGGAGGTTCTCCTGCGCCTGGAGCCCCACCAGGTGTCGACTCATCTCGGACACGGACATCGACACCCGATCCACCAGGTGCTGGCGCAGGAGCAGGGTCCGGTTGAGTCGGCGGCGGGAGAGCCTCACTCGACGATGATGGTCTTGCCGTCCTCGCTCGGACCGAACCCCTCGCCATCGGAAGGGTCGTCGGTCATCGCGACGAACGTGTACTCACCTGGTGCCAGGCCGGAGATGTCGACCTCTGCCTCCCACGGGTAGAGCTTGTCCATCCACCCTTCAGCAGTCGTGAAGCCTGTCTGGACGACCTGGTCGCCTTGGCGGATCTCCCACGGCACGGTCGCCTCGAACGAGTTGGCCACACCGGTTGCGGTGAAGGTCGAGCTCACTGTGGCCCCCTCCTCGGGCGCGGTCACGTTGATCAGGGTCAGCACGTCGAGCTGGGGGGCGGCCTTGATGCCGGCTGAGGTGTCGATGCCGAGCACGCTGGTCTGTTGACCGTCAAGCACCACCGTGACCGGCAAGCGCTTCTGCAGGACACCCTGCAGGGTGTAGACCATCGCCTGGAGGCCGAGCTTCGCCTCAGCCTTCGTCATGTCGGGCGGGCGTTCGGTGACGACGTCGTCGGCGAGCTCAACCACGATTGACTCGTCATAGGTGACCTCACCGAAGGATGCTCCAGCAGGGAAGGGCGAGCGGTAGTCGCGGTCCAGGGTGTCGCCGGCAGCCAACAGCGCGAGTGCCTCGGCCATGGGATTGTCGGACTCGACCGAACGGAACTCCCGGTAGAGCACCGGGCCTCGCGGCCCGTCGCCGACGAAGTAGATCGGCACGGCCACTGAACCGGCGGGCTGCCCGCTGGCGCCCGTCTCCGACGCGGTCGGGTCCGGTGACACCTCACCCGACGTTACGCGGCGAGGAGGAATCACCGACTCCCGGGTCGGACGCGGTGTTGTTCACCTCGTCGCTGCCGCACCCGGTGAGGACGACAGTCGCGGCGGTGGCCGCAACGGTCAGGAAGAGTAAACGCGAACGGGGGGAAGTCATGGCGCCATCCTTCTCTGGTCGGGGTGTGTGGTGGTGGACCTACTCGACGACGACGGTCCGCGTGTCGGACGTCGGCTCGAATCCCTCGGCTCCACCGGACCCGTCGGCGGTCATGGCCACGAACGTGTAGCGGCCGGGCTGCAGGGTCGAGACGTCGATCTCAGCCTGCCAGGGCCAGAGCCCGCCCATCCAGCCCTCAGCGGTCGCGAAGCCGTCCACCACCACGATGCCGTTGACGTCCCGGATCTGCCACGGCACGGTCGCCTCATACGAGCTGGCCACACCTTCGGCGAGGAAGCGATCGCTGACGACGCTTTCCTCGGCAGGGTCGGAGATGTTGACAAGAGCCAGCACGTCGAACTGCGGCCGGTTGCCCAGGGGCTCGCTGGTGAACTCGCCGTAGACCTCGTTGATGGGATTGCCGTTCAGCCGGAACTGCACGGGTACCCGCCCTTGGCCCACTGCGCCTTGGACGGTGTAGATCACCTGGTCGAGGGCCAGCGCTGCCTGCTGCTTGGACATGCCTTGCGGCCGGTCGTGCAGCGACTCATCAGCCAGATCGACGTAGATGATGTCGTCCTGGACCGCCGCGCCGGCGAAGGAGTCCGGTGCCCACGCTGTCGAGTAGTCGGGATCCAGTGCGCCGTTCTCGAGGAGGTTAAGCGCTGCGTCGAGCTGAGGGATGCTGGCATCGACGTCGGCGAACTCCCGGAAGAGACGCTGACCGCCCGGCGTCTCGCCGATGTAGTACGCCGGCACCGCCCTCGTCTCGACAGCCGTCGTCGGGTCGGAGGCCGGATCAGGCGCCGCGCTCTCGGTGCCGCGGAGGGTGCTGACCACGACGGCGACGGCGACCGCTGCGGCGGTGGCGAGGACCGCCCCACCGGCCAGCTGCCAGCGCGACCGCCGGGTCGGTCCCGCCGTGCGGGCCAGGATCTCGCCGAGACGGTGGGTCGGCTCGACATCCGAGACCGCATCCGTGAGCAGCTCACGGATCTGGCTGTCAGGGAGTTCGTTGGTCACAGGTCTGCTCCGTCCAGGAGGTCGCGTAGCGCGGTCGAGCCACGAGAGGCGTGCGCCTTCACCGAGCCGCGGCTGATGCCGAGGGTGTCGGCAATCTCGGTCTCCGAAAGGTCGAGGTAGTAGCGGAGCGCCAGGACCTCGCGCTGACGTCGAGGGAGCTCGCGCAGGGCGTCGAGCACGGCACCGCGACGGTCGGTCGTGAGCGATTCCTCATCGGCACCTGGCGTCACCGCGGGTTTGGCCTCACGTGCGGAGTGACGGAGCACGACGGCGCGATGGCGCAGCTCCGAGCGGCTCCGGTTGACCACTGCCTGGCGCAGGTAGGCCAACGCCTTCTCGGGCTCACGCAGCTTGCCCCATCGCCCGTGCACGGCGACGAACGCGTCCTGCACGATCTCCTCCGCAGTGCCGGTGTCGCGCACCAGGAGCACGGAAAGGCGCACCAGCTGCGACCAGTGGGCGGCGTAGAGCTGCTCGACCGCCTCGTCTGCGGTCCAGCGCTCGCGGTTCAGCGCCGCTCCCGGGGAGCTGTCGGCGGCCATTGCATGGACAGTCACGCTAGTAGCACGTGGCACGGTGCCCAACGGTTGACGCCTCGAGACGACAATTCGTTCTCACGGCGAAGATTTTTTACCACGTGGCGTCACGAGCCGGGCTCGACGTCCAGAGCGCCTGGGCCGTTTCGCGCACATGCAAGGATCGGGCCCGGGAGGACACCATGGACGACTGCCTGTTCTGCAAGATTGTCGCCGGCGACGTACCGGCCGAGGTCGTGCATTCGACCGAACGGACCGTCGCGTTCCGCGACATGAACCCACAGGCACCGTTGCACGTGCTGGTCGTGCCCAAGGACCACTACGGCAACGCCGCTGCCCTGGCGGCCGGTGATCCAGTCGCGGTCGCAGAGCTGGTCACCACCGCCGCGGCGGTTGCCACGGCGGAGGGCTACGACGACTACCGCCTGGTGTTCAACACCGGGGCCGGCGTCGGGCAGACCGTGTTTCATGTCCACGTTCACGTACTTGCGGGACGCTCGATGAGCTGGCCTCCCGGATGAGGCGGATGCCGTGGCTGGCCGGGCTGGCTGCAGCGGTGCTGGTCCTGGCCGGGTGCAGCGCCAGTGGTGAGCCCAGCAGCTCCGCCCAGGCACCGCCCGACCCCGGGCTGGACTCGAGTCCCACGGCTACTGCCGGCGAGCCGCAGGAAGCCCCCACCGATCATCACGCCGAGCCGGGCAAGCCCGGCCGGCGCCTCCCGCTCCGCGAGGGCGAGGACCGGCTCACCCTGACCATGCCGACTGCCTACACGCCGTCGCCGCCCACCGGTGTCGGCACCGACGACTACCGCTGCTTCTTGCTGGACCCCCAGCTCGATCACGACAGCTACCTCACCGGCACCAACGTGGTGCCGGGCAACGTCGATGTCGTGCACCACGTGATCTTGTTCCGGGTCGCCCCCGACCAGGTCGACGACGCCGAGAGTCTGGACGCCGACAGCGACGACCCCGGGTGGACCTGCTTCGGAGGTAGCGGCCTGCCTGGCGACTTCGCCAACGTCGACGACGCCAACTGGTTGGGGGCTTGGGCGCCTGGCGGCGGTGAGACGGTGACCCGTGCTGGCTACGGAGTCGAGCTGCCGCGCGGCTCGCGGATCGTGATGCAGGTGCACTACAACCTGCTCGCCGGCCAGTCGCCCGACATGAGCTCTACCCAGCTCCGAGTGACGCCCAAGGCGGGGCCCGGCTCTTCGGCGGCCGTCACGCCGCTGCACACGTTCCTGCTGCCGGCCCCGGTCGAGCTGCCATGCCGACCCGCGCACGACGACGGGCCGTTGTGCGAGCGGGCGGCCGCCCTCGCCGATCTCAAGCAGCGCGTCGGTCAGGGTCCGGGCAGTGCCGCTGACCTCCTGCACCTGCTCTGCCGGTCCAGCGCTGCTCCGACCGAGACCTCATCCTGCACCCGCACGATCTCTCGACCGATGACGATCCTGGGCGTCGCCGGCCACATGCACCTCCTGGGCCGCCAGATCAAGATCGAGGTCGACCCCGACACCCCCGAGGCGCAGACCGTCCTGGACATCAAGATCTGGGACTTCGACAACCAAGGCTCCGTCCCGATCGATCCGGTCGATCTCGAACCCGGACAGACGGTCAAGGTCACCTGCAAGCACGTGCAGTGGCTGCGCGACCTGCTGCCGGCGTTCGAGGGTCAGGAGGAGAAGTACGTCGTATGGGGTGAGGGCACCACCGACGAGATGTGCCTCGGGATGCTCTCGGTGGCCTATCGCTGAGCCGTCAGGCTCCCAGCACCAGGCTGGTCAGCCGGAGGAGGTAGAACACCACCGGCATCCCGAACACGAAGAGCAGCAGCCAGGCGGTGATTTTGTGCTTGGTCTTGCTGGCGTCGAGTCGGCCGGCGAAGTCCAGCAGCGCGCCATCCGGCACCAGCGCGGTCAGTCCCATCGTGCGGGCATCGGGCGGGAGGTGCTGTCCAGCGAACCACGAAGGCACGGCGTCGGGCTGCTCCGGGTCGAGATCCTCGTCGTAGTCGTCCCGCTCCATGCCGCAACCGTACGCGGATGCCGATGCGGCCCACTTGATCTTGCTGCCCACTACTCAGCGCCGGCTAGCGCCGACGGCGTTCGGCCATTACTCGGTGGACCCACGAGATGGCTCACGTAAAGTGGTCGTGTCCGTCCGCCACTCGAGAAAGCACCCATGACCGACAGCAACCAGCAAGGGGAGACCAACCCCGCTCGGGCCTCGCGCCGCACGAAGCACACGGTCGTGGTGCCCAACAGCATCAACATGGTGAGCCTGCTCGGGCCCGGTGACGAGCACCTCGGCCTGATCGAGCGCAGCTTCGAGGCCGAGATCCATGTCCGCGGCAACCGGATCACGATGCACGGTGAGCCGGGTGAGATAGCGCTGGTGGAGCGGCTGCTCGACGAGCTGGTCACGATCATCAGGACCGGACAGGGCGTGACGTCCGAGACCGTGGAGCGTGTCCTGACCATGCTGCGCGCCGACACCACCGAGCGTCCCGCCGACGTGTTGTCGCTCAACATCCTGAGTAACCGGGGGCGGTCGATCCGACCCAAGACGCTCAACCAGAAGCGTTACGTCGACTCCATCGACAAACACACGATCACCTTTGGCATCGGCCCGGCCGGCACCGGCAAGACCTACCTGGCGATGGCAAAGGCCGTGCAGGCGCTGCAGTCGAAAAGCGTCAACCGGATCATCCTCACGCGTCCCGCGGTCGAAGCCGGGGAGCGACTGGGATACCTACCCGGCACCCTCAGCGAGAAGATCGACCCCTATCTCCGGCCGCTCTACGACGCCCTGCACGACATGGTGGACCCGGAGTCGATCCCGAAGCTGCTCGCCTCGGGCACCGTCGAGGTCGCACCGCTGGCCTTCATGCGGGGGCGATCGCTCAACGACTCGTTCATCATCCTCGACGAGGCGCAGAACACCTCTCCGGAGCAGATGAAGATGTTCCTCACCCGGCTGGGTTTCGGATCCAAGATCGTGGTGACCGGCGACGTGACCCAGGTCGACCTACCCAATGGCACGCTCTCGGGGCTGCGGGTGATCGAGGGGATCCTCGACGACGTCGAGGACATCTCGTTCAACCGGCTCACCGCGCACGACGTGGTCCGCCACCGGCTCGTCGGCAAGATCGTGGCGGCGTACGAGGAGTTCGACGCTCACGGGGGCGTTCAGTCTGCGAAATCGGCACACCCGTCGAGCTCGTCTTCCGGCCCGCGACGAGACCGTCCGTGACTCGCCGATGAGCATCGAGGTGCTCAACGAGTCAGGCCAGGAGCTCGACGTGCAGCGGCTCGCCAAGCTGAGTCGGTTCGTGATGGACCGCATGCGGGTGCACCCCATGGCCGAGCTGTGCATCAAGGCTGTCGACGAAGCGACGATCGCTCAGCTTAACCAGCAGTGGATGGACAAGGAGGGGCCAACCGACGTCCTCGCGTTCCCGATGGATGAGCTGCGGCCCGGCCTGGTGAGCGAGGAGCCCGAGGAGGGCGTGCTCGGTGACCTGGTGCTGTGTCCCGCGATCGCTGCTCGTCAAGGCGAGACGGCAGGCCATGGCGCCGATGCTGAGCTGGAGCTGTTGACGGTGCACGGCATCCTGCACCTGCTTGGCTACGACCACGCGGAGCCCGAGGAGCACACCAGGATGTTCGGGCTGCAGGACGAGTTGTTGGGGGAGTGGAGAGGCGGGAGTGCGAGCAACCCGACTGAGCGATGAGTGACGTCTGGCTGCTCGTGATCGCAGCCCTGCTCGTGCTCCTGGCTGGCGTGTTCACGGGGATCGACGCTGCTCTGGGATCCTTCTCGAAGGCCAGAGCCGCCGAGCTCGTCGCGGAGGGGCGCGCGGGTGCCAAGCGGCTGGTGGAGCTGCTCGACGACGCCCCTCGCTACCTGAACACCGCACTCTTTCTTCGGCTGCTGTGTGAGATCTCGGCAATCGTGCTGGTCACTCTGCAGATCGACGAGGCGGTCGACGGCTCCTGGTGGATCAGCGTGCTGACGGCTGTCGGCGTGATGCTGCTCGTCTCCTTCGTGGTGATCGGGGTCGCGCCCCGCACGCTCGGTCGCAAGCACGCTGACAGCGTGGCCGTGCTGACTGCTGGGCCCTTGGCGGCGTTCACCTCGGTGCTCGGGCCGTTTCCGCAGCTGCTGATCGTGGTCGGCAACGCGATCACACCCGGCCGGGGCTTCCGGGACGGGCCGTTCTCGACCGAGACCGAGCTGCGCGAGATGGTCGACATCGCCGAGGCGTCCGCGCTGATCGAGTCCGGCGAACGCAAGATGATCCACTCGGTCTTCGAGCTCGGTGACACCACCGTGCGCGAGGTGATGGTGCCTCGCAACGATGTGGTCTTCATCGAACACTTCAAGAACCTCCGCCAGACCCTGTCGCTCTTCCTGCGCTCCGGGTTCTCGAGGGTCCCCGTGATCGGTGAGAACCTCGACGACATCCGCGGCGTCGCCTACCTCAAGGACATCGTGCGCCGCGACTTCGAGGCCCCCGGGGCAGAGCTGACCCAGCGCGTCGAAGAGGTCATGCGCCCGGTGCACTGGGTGCCGGAGTCGAAGCCCGTCGACGCGCTGCTGCGAGAGATGCAGGCCCGCCGCCAGCACATCGCGATCGTGGTCGATGAGTACGGCGGCACTGCTGGCCTGATCACGATCGAGGACCTGCTCGAGGAGATCGTCGGCGAGATCACCGACGAGTACGACCCCGACGAAGTCGAGGTCGAGCAGCTCGACGACGGCTCCGTGAGGGTGCCGTCGCGCTATCCGATCGACGACCTCGACGAGCTGTTCGGGTTCGACGTCGAGGAGGAAGACGTCGACAGCGTGGTCGGTCTGATGGCCAAGCACCTCGGACTGGTGCCGATCCCTGGCTCGGCAGTCGAGGCACACGGGCTCCGATTCGTCGCTGAGGAGACCGCTGGTCGCCGCAACAAGATCGGGACCGTGCTGATCCGGCGGGTCGAGCGGCCGGCCGACCCCGCTACCTCGACGGAGATGGAGACGGTCCGTGAGTGAGCTGTCGTCGGAAGACCAGAAGCTGGTCACCTTGGCCCGGGCCACCCGGGCCCGCACCAACGCCGCCGAGGGTGCCGCCGTTCGCGACACTGACGGCCGCACCTACGCCGCTGCGACGGTGGCGCTGCCGTCGCTCAGCCTGTCGGCCCTCCAGGTCTGCGTGGCGATGGCCCACGCCTCGGGGTCGAAGGGGTTGCAGGCGGCCGTCTTGCTCACCGAGAAGGCCGTGCTCGGCGACGACGATCGAGCGGCACTGTCCGACTTCAGCGGGCCGGGTGTCGTCGTGCACCTCGGCGACCCTCGAGGCACTTTGACCGGGACCACGAGTTCCTGAGACGCCGGCAACGCCGCGCTGGAGTACGTTTGGCGGGTGACTTTCGGGAGTGATGTCACCGGACTCAGCTGGACCGCACATGATCGTGCGGTCGAGCAGCTGCGCGCGTCGTATGCCGCCATCCCGGAAGGCGAGCCGGTCCGGCTGGCGAAGCAGACGACCAACCTCTTCCGCCCCCGCGCGGCGACCTCTGCGCCTGGGCTCGACGTCTCGGGGCTGACCGGGGTGATCGAGGTGGACGCCACGGCTCGCACGGCCGAGGTGCAGGGCATGTGTACCTATGAAGACCTCGTCGACGCGACGCTGGTGCACGGGATGATGCCGCCGGTGGTGCCGCAGCTGCGCACGATCACCTTGGGTGGCGCGGTCACCGGCCTCGGCATCGAGTCGACGAGCTTCCGCAACGGGCTGCCGCACGAGTCCGTCACCGAGATGGATGTCTTCACCGGCGCCGGCGAGGTGGTCACCACCCGTCCGGGCGACGACCTGTTCGACGCCTTCCCCAACTCCTACGGCTCACTCGGTTACGCGACCCGGCTGCGGATCGAGCTGGAGCCGGTGCCGTCGCACGTTGCCCTGCGCCATCTCCGGTTCGACGACCTGGGCCTGCTGGCCAAGGCCGTCGCCGAGATCGTCGCTTCGGGTGAGCACGACGGGGATCGGGTCGACGGGCTCGATGGAGTCGCGTTCGAGCCGGGCGAGTACTACCTCACGCTCGCGCGCTGGACCGATGCCGCCGGAACGACCTCCGACTACACCGGGCAGGACATCTACTTTCGCTCGATCCAGCAGCGCGAGACCGACCTGCTGACGGTTGATGCCTACCTCTGGCGTTGGGACACCGACTGGTTCTGGTGCTCGGGGGCCTTTGGTGCCCAGCACCGGGCCATCCGCCGCGTGTGGCCGCGCAGCCGCCGACGGTCGGATGTCTACATGAAGCTGCTCGGCCTGGATCGGCGGTTCGGCATAGCCGACCGGCTCGACCGCTGGGCCGGTCGCCCGCAGCGCGAGCGGGTGATTCAGGACGTGGAGGTGCCGGTCGACCGCTTGCCCGAGTTCTTGCAGTGGTTCGACGACGAGGTCGGCATGCGTCCGGTGTGGCTGTGCCCGCTGGTCGCCCAGCGTGATTGGCCGACGTACCCGCTCGAACCTGGAGCCACCTACGTCAACGTCGGGTTCTGGGGCACCGTCCACGTCGGCCCCGGCGCAGTGGACCGGCCACGCAACCGGGCGATCGAGCGGAAGGTGCACGAGCTCGGCGGCCACAAGTCGCTCTACTCCGAAGCGTTCTACGACCGCGAGACCTTCGACCGGCTCTACGACGTGCCGCACCTGGCCGAGGTGAAGGCGCGCTATGACCCGGACGACCGGCTCACCACCCTCTATGACAAGGCGGTGCGACAACGATGAAGATCGCGAATGCGATTGCGGACCTGCTGCGCGACGAGCTCACCGTGCGGCTCACGGCGTACGACGGCAGCTCGGCCGGTCCGCCCGATGCCGAGCTCGGACTCGAGGTGACCAGCCAGCGCGGACTGGTCTACATGCTCACGGCCCCGGGCGACCTGGGCATGGCACGGGCGTACGTGAGTGGAGACCTGGTCCTGCACGGGGTCCACCCCGGCAACCCATACGAGGCGATGGTGCACCTGAAGGACCGCTTGGCCTTCCGCACGCCGTCGGCGGCCGAGGTGGTGGCGCTGGTGCGCGGCCTGGGTGGGGTCAGCAACCTCAAACCGCCGCCGCCGCCACCCCAGGAGCACCTACCCCGCTGGCGACGGGCGATGGAGGGGTTGCGCCACTCGATGGTTCGTGACGCCGAGGCGATCCACCACCACTACGACGTCTCGAACGAGTTCTACCGCCACGTGTTGGGACCCTCGATGGCCTACACCTGCGCCGTCTACCCCGACGACACCGCAACGCTGGAAGAGGCACAGCGCGAGAAGTTTGATCTCGTTGCCCGCAAGCTCGACCTCAAGCCCGGCCAGCGCCTGCTGGATGTGGGCTGCGGCTGGGGAGGCATGGTCCGCCACGCCGCCAAGGAGTACGGCGTCAAGGCGCTCGGGGTCACCCTGTCGTCCCAGCAGGCCTCGTGGGGCAAGGTGTCGATCGACCGGGACCGCCTCGGCGACCTGGCCGAGGTACGCCACCTCGACTATCGCGACGTGTTCGAGACCAGTTTCGACGCGATCAGCTCGATCGGTCTGACCGAGCACATCGGGGTGCGGAACTATCCGTCGTACTTCGGGTTTCTCCGCGACCACCTGCGCCCCGAGGGCCGGCTGCTCAACCACTCGATCACGCGCCACCACAACCGACGCGAGGAGACCGGCCCGTTCATCGACCGATACGTGTTCCCTGACGGGGAGCTGATCGGATCGGGCACCATCATCAGCGAGGCTCAGGACGCCGGCCTCGAGGTGATGCACAGCGAGAACCTCCGGACGCACTACGCCAAGACCCTGCACGCGTGGAACGACAACCTGGTCGCCAACTGGGACGCCTGCGTCGACGAGGTCGGTGTCGGCACCGCGCGAGTGTGGGGCCTCTACATGGCCGTGTGTCGGATCGGTTTCGAGCAGAACGACATCCAGCTGCACCAGGTGTTGGCCGTCCGCCCCGATGAGAGCGGCAGCAACGGATTCCCTCTGCACCCGACGTGGTGACTACCGTGGACGGGTGAGCACCCGAGCCGAGCACTACGCCGCCCAGGTGCGACGCCGCGAGCAGCTCTCCACCCACCTGGTGCGGCTGACGCTAGGCGGTCCCGGGCTTGCTGGTTTTGCCTCGACCGACATCCCGGACGAGTGGGTAGGACTGGTGGTGCCCGGGCAGTTCCAGAGTCGCTACTACACCGTCGTCTCCTACGCCGAGGGCGAGCTGGTGCTCGACGTGGTGGTGCATGACGTCGGCCTGGTGACCGAGTGGGCGGCGCGCGACGTTGTGGGGGAGACGGTCACGATCACTGAGCCCAAGGGCTCCTTCGCCATGCCGCCCACTGCAGGGTGGCTGATGCTCGTCGGCGACCTGACCGCCACGCCCGCGATGGCCCGGATCGTGGCAACGATCGACGTGCCGACCCGGATCTGGGCCGAGGTCCCCGAGGAGCCACCCGGATACTTCCCGGGCGGTGCTGACATCACCTGGCTCGAGCAACCCGGCGACGGTCAGTCACGGCTGGCCGAGGTCGTCGAAGGGCTTGACTGGCCCCCTGGCGAGGGCTACTTCTGGATGGCCGGTGAGTCGGGTCAGATGCGCGCGATCCGCAGGCACCTGATGCGGGAGATCAAGCTGCCGGGCACGGCGTACGACGTGATGGGCTACTGGCGAGGCGGAGCGCAACGACAGCCTCGAGCCGTCGATCCCGGCCCGGTCTATCGCGCTGGCAAGGCAGCAGGCAAGACTGACGAGCAGATCTGGGCCGACTACGACAACGCAAGGACCCCATGAGCGAGACCGGACACAGGAGTGGCTTCGCGTCGTTCGTGGGGCGACCCAACGCGGGCAAGTCGACGCTCACCAACGCCCTGGTCGGCTCCAAGGTCGTGATCACCAGCTCCAAGCCGCAGACCACCCGCACGGTGGTGCGTGGCATCGTGCACCGTCCGGACGCCCAGCTGATCTTGGTCGATACGCCCGGACTGCACCGGCCGCGCACGTTGCTGGGTGAGCGATTGAACGACCTGGTCAAGACGACGCTGGCCGAGGTCGACGTGGTGTGCGTCTGCTTCCCGGCCAACGAGAAGGTGGGTCCAGGCGACCGCTTCATCGTCAAGGAGATGGCGAAGATCAAGCGGACGACGAAGGTCGCCGTTGCCACCAAGACCGATCTGGCGACTCCCGAACAGATCGGCCAGCACCTGCTGGACATCCAGGCCCTCGGCACCGAGATCGGCATCGAATGGGCCGAGGTAGTGCCCTTGTCCGCACGCGCCGACGACCAGGTCAAGCTGCTCGAGGAGCTGCTGGTAGCCCTGCTGCCCGAGGGGCCACAGCTCTACCCTGAGGGGGATCTCAGCGACGCCCCCGAAGCGGCGATCGTGGCCGAGTTGATCCGCGAAGCTGCGCTCGAGGGCGTGCGCGATGAGCTGCCTCACTCGATCGCCGTCGTGGTCGACGAGATGGGCCTTCGAGAGGGCCGCGATCCCGACAAGCCGTTGCTCGACATCTACGCGAACCTCTTCGTCGAACGTGACTCGCAGAAGGGGATCATGATCGGACACAAGGGCGCCCGCCTCCGCGAGGTCGGCACGGCGGCCCGCAAACAGATCGAGGCCCTTCTCGGCACTCCGGTCTACCTCGACCTCCAGATCAAGATCGCCAAGGACTGGCAGCGCGATCCCAGGCAGCTGCGCAAGCTCGGGTTCTGACCTTCGACAACGTGGGCTCGACGACTCGCTGGTGTCGTGGCTAGTCCGGTGCCCAGCAGCGGCCGAAGGTCTGGCCCTGCTTCCACTGCTCCTTGGTCGGCCATTCGTAGCCCCACTGGAAGTCGAGCGCGTCGTCAGCGACTTCGGCGCCGACGTCCTCGCACGGCGCCTGGCCCCGCGAGCGGACAGCCTCCACGCCTGGGTAGTCACCCGGCTTGAAGTCGACCGTCGCGATTGCTCGCCAGGAGTGGCGTCTGCTGCAGATCACGCGCTCGAACGCGGGATCGTCGGGAGCGGAGGTGCCGCACATGCCGAGGCGGTCACGCCCCGCGGGGGTGTCGAGCACGCCGGCGAGGCGACCGCGCAGGGGCGCGAGCTGGTTGTCTCCGGCGACGACAATGGCGTCACAGCGGTACCACTCAGCTCCGCGATCCGACTCCTCCACGGTCGGTGTGAACCAGACAGCGCGCAGCATGCTCAGCCGTTGCGCCTCGGTCGAGCCTCCGGCGAACTCGGTGAACTTCGCCGGGCACGCGCTCGCCACCATGTCCTGCACGCGCTGGGAGTCGACGGCTAGCAGATGGCCCTCGACGATGTTGTTGATCCGGCCGACGGAAAAGGTGATCGACGTGTGCTTCTCCGAGCAGTCGACCGGGGGTAGGTCGGCCGTCGGCGCGATCGCCTCCTCGACACCGAGCAAGTAGCAGGCGCGGTCCTTCGGGAACGGCTGCTCGGTCGCCGTGACGGGCGAGAGGGTGGGGGTCGCCGAGGAAGAAGGTTCCCCCGGCTCGGGGTCGCTATCGGAACAGCCGGTGACCGTGAGGGCAACCAGGCAGATCGCAATAACGCGCCAGGACATCATTCGACCGTTTTCGCCCAGCAGACCGAGCGACGGTTGCCGGCTTGCCACTCCGCCTCGTGGAACCACGTGTAGGCGAAGTCGTAGTCGATCGGGTAGTTCAGCCACGCGCCGACCGAGTCGGAGCAGAAGTCGCGCGTGGTCACCTCGACCTGGCGGTCTCCGGGATAAGCGTCAGCCGGCTCACCGAGCTTGATCGTGGTGACCGCCCGCCAGCTGTGCTCGGTCGAGCAGGGAATCCTTGGCGAACCTGCTACCGACTCCCCGGCGACACACACCATCCACTCATCCTCGGGCCGCCCGGCAAGCAGCCCCTCGGCAGTCTCCGGCAGCTCGACGTACTCCTCGGACTGCTCGCCGCCGCCCACGATGTCGCAGCGGTACCAGCGGGCCCCCTTCTCCCACGCTGACTCCGACGGTCGAAACCACGCCCAGCTGAGGATGGTCCGCATGGCCAGGCTCACGTCGGCGCCCAGGAACTCCTGGAACTTGGTCGAGCATGTCTGGTACGCGAACTCGCCCATGCTGTCGTCGTCGTAGCCGGCGTCGTTGAGACGATCGGGGAGCTGGCCTACGGCGAAAGTCTGCGCGGTGTGCGGCTCGGAGCAGGCGACCGTCTTCGTGCCGTTGCTGGGCTGCGCGACCTCGTCCGGGGTGAGCAACCGGCAGGCACCCAGCTCTGGTGTCTCGACCGAGTCGACCTGGTCGGGATCCACGCTCGGGTCGTCTCCGCAGGCGGCCAGGAGCGACAGTGCAACCAGGATCGCCGCGACCCGACCCCCCTTGACCATTGGTCGATCGTAGAGGGCGCCGCTCAGCTCAGCAGCGCTGCCAGGGTGCCGCCCAGCTGGTAGGCCGCCTGCTCGGATTCCTCCGTCAGGTCGCCGATCACTTCGAGGACCTGTGCCGACTGCACCCATGGCAGGGCCTGGACGATCGCCTGGACTGATCGCACCGCCCCCGTTGTGTCGTAGCGACCGTGCACCCACAACCCGAACGGCTTCTTCCCACCACGCCCGCTCGCCGCCGATCCGTCATCGGCCAACGACCCACCGGCCTCGAGAAAGATCGTGTCGAAGAAGTGCTTGAGAGCCCCGCTCATGTACCCGAAATTGGCGGTGGTGCCGAGCAGGAAACCGTCGGCGGCCAGGGCGTCGTCCACGGTGGCATCGAGCGCTGCCCGGACAACAACCTCGACCCCCTCGATCGCGTCATCGTTGGCGCCAGCGACGACTTGGTCGGTCAGGGCTTGGACGGTCGGCGTGGGGGAGTGATGGACGACGAGCAGCGTGGCCATCCGCCGCAGCCTAGTCAGGACGACCGGCTCGTGCCCCCGTCACAGCAGCCTGCGCTAGTCTGGGTCGGTCATGATGCGCCAGCACCTGCTCCTTCGCTGCCGCAGCGAGGTCTGAGCCCTCAGTTCGTAGGGCACGCCGGACCCCTCGCTGCGGAGAGCGTGCTGCCCGCCCGGCACCCAGACCGATAGCCGAGGAACCTTCATGACCAGCACCATCCCGCCCCAGCAGCCCAGCGGCATGCCGCACCAGCGTTATCGCGCCTTCCCACCGATCGACCTGCCGGATCGCACCTGGCCCGCCCAGACGATCACGGCCGCGCCGCGGTGGCTCTCCACCGACCTTCGTGACGGCAACCAGGCCCTGATCGACCCGATGAGCCCGGCCCGCAAGATGAAGATGTTCGATCTCCTGGTCCGGATGGGCTACAAGGAGATCGAGGTCGGCTTCCCGGCTGCGAGCGAGACCGACTTCTCTTTCGTCCGCCAGCTGATCGAAGGCGACCGGATCCCCGACGACGTCACGATCTCGGTGCTGACCCAGGCCCGCGAGGACCTGATCGAGCGCAGCGTGCAGTCGCTGGTGGGTGTGCCGCGCGCCAACATCCACCTCTACAACGCACTGGCTCCGCTGTTCCGTCGGGTGGTGTTCCACGCGAGCAAGGACGAGATCAAGGACATCGCGACCCGCGGCACCGGCATCGTGATGAAGAACATCGAGAGCTACCTCGACGCCACCGTGATCGGCTACGAGTACAGCCCCGAGATCTTCACCTCCACCGAGCTGCCCTATTCACTCGAGGTGTGCGAGGCCGTCTCCGACGTGTGGCAGCCCGAGGACGGCCGGGAGATCATCCTCAACCTGCCGGCGACGGTCGAGTCAGCCACGCCCAACGTGTATGCCGACCAGATCGAGTGGTTCTCTCGCCAGCTGACCCGGCGCGACAACACGGTGATCAGCCTGCATCCCCACAACGACCGCGGCACCGCCGTGGCCGCCACGGAGCTGGCCATGATGGCCGGCGCAGACCGGGTCGAGGGCTGTCTGTTCGGCCACGGCGAGCGCACCGGCAACGTCTGCCTGGTCACCCTGGGCATGAACCTCTTCAGCCAGGGCGTGGACCCGATGATCGATTTCAGCGACATCGATGAGATCCGGCGCACGGTCGAGTACTGCACCCAGCTGCCGGTGCACCCGCGCCACCCGTACGCCGGCGACCTGGTCTACACCGCGTTCTCCGGATCCCACCAGGACGCGATCAAGAAGGGGCTGGAGGACCTTGACCAGCAGGCCCTCGACCAAGGCGTGCCGGTCGGCCAGCTGCCGTGGTCGGCGCCGTACCTGCCGATCGACCCGAAGGACGTCGGCCGCACCTACGAGGCGGTGATCCGGGTCAACAGCCAGTCGGGCAAGGGCGGCGTCGCCTACATCCTCAAGGCCGAGCACAACCTCGACCTGCCGCGTCGCGCCCAGATCGAGTTCAGCCGGGTGGTCCAGGAGCGGACCGACGCCGCTGGCGGTGAGATGTCGTCCGAGCAGATCTGGGCGGTCTTCTCCGAGGAGTACCTCGATCGTCAGACGCCGCTCAAGCTCAACTCCGTGCACACCAGCTCTGCGGCCGGCGAGAAGGACCAGCTCTCGGTCAACGTGTACGTCGACGGGGAGCTGCAGTCGCTCGAGGGCACCGGCAACGGTCCGATCGCCGCATTCGTCAATGCCCTCAATGAACTGCCGTCCGCCGGCGAGAAGCCCTGGGACGTGCGGGTGCTGGACTACGCCGAGCACGCGCTCAGCTCGGGAGGCGACGCCATCGCTGCGGCGTACGTCGAGTGCGCGGTCGGTGACGAGATCCTCTGGGGGGTGGGGCTCGACGCCAACATCGTCACCGCCTCGCTGAAGGCCGTGATCTCTGCGGTCAACCGTTCGTGCACTCCTGTTCGGTAACCTCCTGGACATGCTCGTCTCCGAACGCATTGGCCAGTTCTTCCTCGAGAGCGAGGCCGGTCGTGACCGACTCGAGTACACCGAGTACGGCGCCGGCGACAGCTGGGTGGTGCTGATCCATGGGCAGCTGATGCCCCGACGGATGCAGCAGCCATTGGCTCGTTACCTCGCCGGTGAGGGCCTCCATGTCGTCACCGTCGACCTGCTCGGCCATGGGCGATCCGACAAGCCCGCTGACCCGTTGGTCTACTCGATGACCGCCTTCGGGGAGCAGGTGGTTGCTTTGCTGGACCACCTCGGCGCAGACCAAGCCGTCATCGGCGGGATCTCGTTGGGCGCCAACGTCTCCCTCGAAGTCGCCGCCATCGCACCGGAGCGAGTGCGGGGGTTGATCCTCGAGATGCCCGTGCTCGACAACGCGGTCGAGGCTGGCATCTTGGCCTTCGCGCCCTTGATGTTCGCCGCGCGGTTCCTGCCCTTCACCGTCAACGGAGCTCGGCTGCTCACGCGTCCGATCCCGCGTGGGGTCGTGCCGTTCTGGGCCGGGATCGTCCTCGACACCCTGGACCAGCGGGCCGATTCCGTTGCCGCGGTCGTGCACGGGCTCTTCTTCGGCCGGATCGCTCCGTCGTCGAAGCTGCGCCGGGCGATCGAGGCCCCCGCCCTCGTCGTCGGGCATCCCGCCGACCCCATCCACCCGGCAGCCGATGCGGCGATGCTGGCCGACGAGATGTCTGGCGCGACGTTCGTCCGGGCCAAGAGCATCCTGGAGTGGCGGGTGAGGCCGGACCGGCTCAACCGCGAGGCGGCGACCTTCGCCCTCAGCTGCTGGCGCGAGGGGCGTACGGCGCGCCGAGGCCGGTCCTCCACCGCCTAGGAGACAATGGACGAGTGCCTCTCTATCGCGACGAGGCGATCGTGCTGCGCACCCACAAGCTGGGGGAGGCCGACCGCATCATCACCCTGCTGACTCGTCACCACGGGCGGGTGCGCGCGGTCGCCAAGGGCGTACGGAGGACCACCTCGAAGTTCGGCTCCCGGCTCGAGCCCTTCACCTATGTCGACCTGCAGCTGGCCGAGGGCCGCAACCTCGACATCGTGACCCAGGCAGAGACCCGGTCGGCGTTCTCCGCCGAGCTCGGCTACGACTACGAGCGCTACACCGCGGGCACGGTGATGCTGGAGACCGCGGAGCGTCTGGTCACCGAGGAGAAGGAGCCGTCGCTCCAGCAGTTCCTGCTCCTGGTCGGCGGGCTGCGGGCGATGACGGAGGGTGAGAAGCGCGCCTCGCAGGTGCTCGACTCCTACCTGTTGCGCGCGCTGTCGGTCGCCGGCTATGCGCCGTCCTTCGATGCCTGCGCCCACTGCAGCCGCCCCGGACCGCACCGCTACTTCAACCCGTCGATGGGCGGGATGCTCTGCGTCACCTGCCGGGTGCCTGGCTCGGCGACCCCGGCTGCGGAGACCATCGAGGTGCTGGGTGCTCTGCTTTCCGGTGACTGGACCGCGCTGGCCGTTGCCGACACTCGCCACCTGCGGGAGGCCAGTGGGCTGGTCGCGGCGTTCCTCTCCTGGCACCTCGAGCGGCAGCTGCGGTCGATGGAGTACGTCGAGCGATGAAGCGCGCCGTCCGCGCCCCGACCCCGCACCCCTCCGGGGCGACTCCGCCGGCGATCCCGCAACACCTGGTGCCCGAGCACGTGGCGATCGTGATGGACGGCAACGGCCGCTGGGCCAAGGAGCGCGGGCTGGCCCGCACCAAGGGCCACGAGCAGGGCGAGAGCTCGCTCTTCGACGTGGTCGAGGGCGCGATCGAGATCGGCGTGAAGGCGATCTCGGCCTACGCCTTCTCGACCGAGAACTGGAGCCGTTCGCCCGACGAGGTGAAGTTCCTGATGGGCTTCAACCGCGACGTGATCCGACGTCGGCGCGACGAGATGCACGAGCTCGGCGTGAAGGTGCGCTGGGCCGGGCGCGCGCCCGCGCCTGTGGAAGTCGGTGATCAAGGAGCTCCAGGTCGCCGAGGAGCTGACCCAGCACAACGACGTGCTGACCTTGACCATGTGCGTCAACTACGGCGGCCGCGCCGAGCTGGCCGACACCGCCAAGGCGATCGCGCAGGACGTCGCCGCCGGCCGGCTCAACCCCGACCGCATCGACGAGCGGACCTTCGCCCGCTACCTCTACGTGCCCGAGGTCGCCAACGCCGACCTGGTCTGGCGTACGTCGGGAGAGCAGCGGCTGTCCAACTTCATGCTCTGGCAGGCGGCGTACAGCGAGCTGGTGTTCACCGACATCCTGTGGCCGGACGTCGACCGCCGGGCACTGTGGGACGCGATCGAGATCTACGCCCGGCGCGACCGGCGCTACGGCGGCGCCGACCCGCTCTGAGGCATCAGCGGCAGGACGGGCAGGTGCCGAAGATCTCGAGGCTGTGACTGACGTCGGCGAAGCCATGCTCTTCGGCGATCGACCTGGTCCAGGCCTCGACCGCTGCGCCCTCAACCTCGACGGTCGCGCCGCACTCACGACAGACGAGGTGGTGGTGATGGGTGCCGGAGCAGCGCCGATAGGCCGCTTCGCCGGTGTCGGTGCGCAGCACGTCGACCTCACCGGCGTCGGCCATCCGCTGCAGGGTCCGATAGACGGTGGCGAGTCCGACCGTCTTCGCCGCGGCGGCGTAGCAGCTCGTGGACCTCCTGGGCCGAGCGGAAGTCGTCGAAGGAGCCCATGGCCTCGGCGACGGCCAGTCGTTGCTTGGTCGGGCGCAGAGGAGGGTGGTCAGTGCTCGTCATAGTGCTCACCGTGGGGCGCGTGCCGGTGACCGTCGTGCACGTAGTCGACATGATCGCCGTGCGGCACGGCGAGATGGCCGCAGGTGGGCCCGTGCTGGTGGTCGTGGTCGGTGACGTCGTGGTCGGTCGGCGCATCTTCTGGGAACGGCGCGCGCAACCGGGCTCGACTCCGGAGCCAGACCCCGACCGGCCAGGTGATCACGAAGCCCGTCAGCGAGAGCAGCACGATCGTCGGGCCGGGCGCGACGGTGGCTCGGTAGGACGCGAACGCGGAGATCACCAGCCCGCCGACCGACGCCGTCATCCCGAGCACCATGGCGGCCAGCAAGGTGGTCCGGAACGGATCGGGTGAGCTGTTGCGAGGTCGCGACCGGCACCACCATCAGGGCGCTGACGAGGAGCAGCCCGACGGTACGCATGGCGACGGTCACGCTGACCGCGGCCAGCACGGCGATCGCCACGTTGTAGGCACGCACGTTGAGGCCGGCCACGCGGGCGAACTCCTGGTCCTGGGCAACCGCGAACAGCTGCGGGGCCAGCCCGACGCAGAACCCGATCACCAGCGCCGCCAGGACCATCGTGATCAGCACGTCGACCGCGGAGATCGTGGTGATCGATCCGAAGAGGTAGCGCTGCAGGTCGGCCGCACTCTGACCGCCGATGCCGGTGAGCAGCACCCCGCCCGCGAGGCCGCCGTAGAAGAGCAGCGCGAGGGCCACGTCGCCGTTGGTGTGGCCGCGCTCGCGAACCACCTCGATCACCACGGCACCGAAGATGGCAACGGCCACTGCGGTCCACGTCGGGGAGGTGCCGGTCAGCAGACCGAGCGCGACGCCGGTGACCGCGACGTGACCGATGCCGTCGCCCATCAGCGCCAGCCGACGCTGGACGAGATAGGTGCCGACGGCGGGGGCGGCGAGGCCGGTGAACAGCGCCGCGAGCAGCGCGCGTTGCATGAACTCGGTGCCGAACAGCTCGATCGGGCTCATGGCCGGCCCTCCAACGGGGAGGCGACGCCGGGTGCGTGGTCGCCGTACGTGGCCGGTGGGTGGTGGTGGCTGTGCACCTCACCCAGCCAGGGGGCGTGCACCTCGTGGTCGGCCAGCGGCGGTCCGTCGTAGACGATCCGGCCGTCGCGCATCGCCACCGCGCGGTCCACCAGCCCGGCGATCACCCCGAGCTCGTGGGCGACCAGGACGATCGTCGCGTCGCGGTGCTTCAGCCGCGCCAGCGCGTCCGCCAGCGCGAGCTGGTTGGGCAGGTCGACGCCGGCCATCGGCTCGTCGAGGAAGAACAGCTCGGGCTCACCGGCCAGGGCCCGGGCGATCAGCAACCGCTGCTGCTGCCCGCCGGAGAGCTGGGCCACGCCGTCGTTCGTGCGGTCGCCGAGGCCGACGATCTCGAGGGCCTCGTGGATCGCCGTCCGGTCGGCCCGGGACAGCGGTCTCAGCAGTCGACGGCGGGTGAGCCGCCCCGAGGCGACCACCTCCCAGACCGATGCCGGCACGCCCGATGTGGCGCCTTGCCGTTGCGGCACGAACCCGATCCGGTGCCAGTCGCCGAAGTCGTCGAACGCGGTGCCGAACAGGCGCAGCTCGCCGGTGAGCAGCGGTCGGAGTCCGGTCAGCGCCCGCACCAGCGTCGACTTGCCGGAACCGTTCGCGCCCATCAGTGCCACGAACTCACCCTCGCGGACGCGTGAGGTCGATCGCACGCAGCACCGGACGGCCGCCGATGGCGACTGCGCCACCGGTCAGCTCGATCGGGTTCACGGGCATCCGTTGGCCGCTCGGAGCTGGTCCAGGTTCTGCCGCATCAGCGAAAGGTAGTCCTCGTCGGCGGTGTCGTCACTCAGACCTTCGATCGGGTCGAGGACCTCGGTGGTGATGCCGAGGTCCTCGGCGAGGGTCTGGGTCAGCTCGGGACTGACCAGGCGCTCGGAGAAGACGGTGGTGATCCCGCTGTCGCGGATCAGCGTCTGCAGGTCGCCGAGGTCGGCCGGGGTGGGCTCGGCCCCAGGGGAGAGCCCGGCGACGGACTCCATGACCAGCCCGTACTTCTGCAGGTAGCCGAACGCGTCGTGGGACACGACGACGGTGGTGCGTTCGCAGCCGGTCAAGCCGTCGACGTACTCCGCGTCGAGCGCCTCCAGGTCCGTGCGCAGGTCGGCGGCGTTGGCGCTGTAGTCGTCGGTGTGCTCAGGGTCGATCTTCGTGAGCCGCTTGGCGATCGCGTCGCCGAGCTCGGCCATCGTAGCGGGTCCTGCCAGAAGTGGGGGTCGGTGTCGTCGCTGCCGGGGGCAGTCGCGAGGTCCACCACGGACGACACCTCGAGCACGTCGCCCTCGGCGTTCTGCTCGACGCCCGCATCGACGGCGGGCTGGAAGCCCTCCTCGTGGAGGACGAGGTCCGCGGTCGTTATCTCCGCGGTTTCGCGGACCGTCAGCTCGAGGTCGTGCGGTTCTCGGCCCGGCTCGGTGAGGTTGATGACCTCGGCATGGTCGCCAGCAACGCGCTCAGCCACGTAATGCAGCGGGTAGAAGGCGGCAGCTATCTGCATTGCGTCATCGGACGGACACGTCGTCACTGAAGGCGGCGCACGCTGAGGTGACCAGGAGCAGAGGTGCGAGGAAGGCGAGCCGCATGAGAATCATTCTCAGGTGAGTGAGAATGGTCTGCAACTTTGCTCGCAGCAGGCGCGGGCGGCACGGCCCGCAGCGCCTACGCTGGCCGCGTGCTCGTTGTGAACCGGTTCCGCGTCCCCGAGGCAGATGCGTCTGTCTTCCGAGCCGACCTCGAGACGGCCCGGACAGTGCTGGCTGAGCGTCCGGGCTACGTCTCAGGCGTGATCGGGCGCAACCTCGATGACCCGCCCTGTGGGTATTGACCACCATCTGGGAGCACGTCGGCGCCTACCGCCGCGCTCTGTCGGCGTACGACGTAAAGCTGGGTGTGGTGCCGCTGCTCAGCCGCGCACTCGAGGAGCCCAGCGCATTCGAGGTCGTGGAACCGGAGACCGTGCTCAATATCGAGTCGAGCCGCTCGCTAGGCTGAGCCATTCCACCAGCCCCATCCAGCCTTACGATCCAACCCGTTACACAGGAGCCTCACCCACCGTGGCCAAGCCGCCAGCATCGACCGTCGACCACGTCGTCTCCCTCGCCAAGCGCCGAGGCTTCGTCTTCCCCTGCGGCGAGATCTACGGCGGCACCAAGTCCGCCTGGGACTACGGCCCGCTCGGCGTCGAGCTCAAGGACAACATCAAGCGGCAGTGGTGGAAGGCCATGGTGCAGAGCCGTGACGACATGGTCGGCCTTGACTCATCGATCATTCTGCCGAGGCAGACCTGGGAGGCCAGTGGTCACGTAGCGACCTTCTCCGACCCGCTCACCGAGTGCCAGTCCTGCCACAAGCGTTACCGGGCTGACCATCTCCAGGAGGAGTACGCCGAGAAGAAGGGGGTCGAGGACCCCGACACGGTCGACCTCGCCACGCTCGCCTGCCCCAACTGCGGCACCCGTGGCGCATGAACAGGACCCGCGCCAGTTCTCGGGCCTGCTCAAGACC
>CAWCGY010000008.1:0-25360 GCA_963795155.1 uncultured Actinomycetota bacterium
CTGACCCGTTGGTCTACTCGATGACCGCCTTCGGGGAGCAGGTGGTTGCTTTGCTGGACCACCTCGGCGCAGACCAAGCCGTCATCGGCGGGATCTCGTTGGGCGCCAACGTCTCCCTCGAAGTCGCCGCCATCGCACCGGAGCGAGTGCGCGGGTTGATCCTCGAGATGCCCGTGCTCGACAACGCGGTCGAGGCTGGCATCTTGGCCTTCGCGCCCTTGATGTTCGCCGCGCGGTTCCTGCCCTTCACCGTCAACGGAGCTCGGCTGCTCACGCGTCCGATCCCGCGTGGGGTCGTGCCGTTCTGGGCCGGGATCGTCCTCGACACCCTGGACCAGCGGGCCGATTCCGTTGCCGCGGTCGTGCACGGGCTCTTCTTCGGCCGGATCGCTCCGTCGTCGAAGCTGCGCCGGGCGATCGAGGCCCCCGCCCTCGTCGTCGGGCATCCCGCCGACCCCATCCACCCGGCAGCCGATGCGGCGATGCTGGCCGACGAGATGTCTGGCGCGACGTTCGTTCGGGCCCAGAGCATCCTGGAGTGGCGGGTGAGGCCGGACCGGCTCAACCGCGAGGCGGCGACCTTCGCCCTCAGCTGCTGGCGCGAGGGGCGTACGGCGCGCCGAGGCCGGTCCTCCACCGCCTAGGAGACAATGGACGAGTGCCTCTCTATCGCGACGAGGCGATCGTGCTGCGCACCCACAAGCTGGGGGAGGCCGACCGCATCATCACCCTGCTGACTCGTCACCACGGGCGGGTGCGCGCGGTCGCCAAGGGCGTACGGAGGACCACCTCGAAGTTCGGCTCCCGGCTCGAGCCCTTCACCTATGTCGACCTTCAGCTGGCCGAGGGCCGCAACCTCGACATCGTGACCCAGGCAGAGACCCGGTCCGCGTTCTCCGCCGAGCTCGGCTATGACTACGAGCGCTACACCGCGGGCACGGTGATGCTGGAGACCGCGGAGCGCCTGGTCACCGAGGAAAAGGAGCCGTCACTCCAGCAGTTCCTGCTCCTGGTCGGCGGGCTGCGGGCGATGACGGAGGGTGAGAAGCGCGCCTCGCAGGTGCTCGACTCCTACCTGTTGCGCGCGTTGTCGGTCGCCGGCTATGCGCCGTCCTTCGGTGCCTGCGCCCACTGCAGCCGCCCCGGACCGCACCGCTACTTCAACCCGTCGATGGGCGGAATGCTCTGCGTCACCTGCCGGGTGCCTGGCTCGGCAACCCCGGCTGCGGAGACCATCGAGGTTCTGGGCGCTCTGCTTTCCGGTGACTGGACCGCACTGGCCGTTGCCGACACTCGCCACCTGCGGGAGGCCAGTGGGCTGGTCGCGGCCTTCCTCTCCTGGCACCTCGAGCGGCAGCTGCGGTCAATGGAGTACGTCGAGCGATGAAGCGCGCCGTCCGCGCCCCGACTCCGCACCCATCCGGGGCGACTCCGCCGGCGATCCCGAAACACCTGGTGCCCGAGCACGTGGCGATCGTGATGGACGGCAACGGCCGCTGGGCCAAGGAGCGCGGGCTGGCCCGCACCAAGGGCCACGAGCAAGGCGAGAGCTCACTCTTCGACGTGGTCGAAGGGGCGATCGAGATCGGGGTGAAGGCAATCTCGGCCTACGCCTTCTCTACCGAGAACTGGAGTCGTTCGCCTGACGAGGTGAAGTTCCTGATGGGCTTCAACCGCGACGTGATCCGGCGCCGGCGTGACGAGATGCACGAGCTCGGAGTGAAGGTGCGCTGGGCCGGTCGTGCCCCGCGCCTGTGGAAGTCGGTGATCAAGGAGCTCCAGGTCGCCGAGGAGCTGACCCGCGACAACGACGTGCTGACCTTGACCATGTGCGTCAACTACGGCGGCCGCGCCGAGCTGGCCGACACCGCCCGGGCGATCGGACAGGACGTGGCTGCTGGCCGGCTCAATCCCGATCGCATCGACGAGCGAACCTTCGCCCGCTACCTTTACGTGCCGGAGGTCGCCAACGCCGACCTGATCTGGCGTACCTCGGGAGAGCAGCGCCTGTCCAACTTCATGCTCTGGCAGGCGGCGTACAGCGAGCTGGTGTTCACCGACATCCTGTGGCCCGACGTCGACCGCCGGGCACTGTGGGACGCGATCGAGATCTACGCCCGGCGCGACCGGCGTTACGGCAGCGCCGACCCGCTCTGAGGCATCAGCGACAGGCCGGGCAGGTTCCGAAGATCTCGAGGCTGTGACTGACGTCGGCGAAACCATGCTCTTCGGCGATCGACCTGGTCCAGGCCTCGACCGCTGCGCCCTCAACCTCCACGGTCGCGCCGCACTCACGACAGACGAGGTGGTGGTGATGGGTGCCGGAGCAGCGCCGATAGGCCGCTTCGCCGGTGTCGGTGCGCAACACGTCGACCTCACCGGCGTCGGCCATCCGCTGCAGGGTCCGATACACAGTGGCGAGTCCCACGGTTTCGCCGCGGCGACGTAGCAGTTCATGGACCTCCTGTGCCGAGCGGAAGTCGTCGAAGGAGCCCATGGCCTCGGCGACGGCCAATCGTTGCTTGGTCGGGCGCAGAGGAGGGTGCTCAGTGCTCGTCATAGTGCTCACCGTGGGGCGCGTGGCGGTGACCGTCGTGCACGTAGTCGACATGATCGCCGTGCGTCACGGCGAGATGACCGCAGGTGGGCCCGTGCTGGTGGTCGTGGTCGGTGACGTCGTGGTCGGTCGGCGCATCTTCGGGGAATGGCGCGCGCAACCGGGCTCGACTCCGGAGCCAGACCCCGACCGGCCAGGTGATCACGAAGCCCGTCAGCGACAGCAGCACGATCGTCGGGCCGGGCGCGACGGTGGCTCGGTAGGACGCGAACGCGGAGATCACCAGTCCGCCGACCGACGCTGTCATCCCGAGCACCATGGCGGCTAGGAGGGTGGTCCGGAACGATCGGGTGAGCTGTTGCGACGTCGCGACCGGCACCACCATCAGGGCGCTGACCAAGAGCAGCCCGACGGTACGCATGGCAACGGTCACCGAGACCGCGGCCAGGACGGCGATGGCCACGTTGTAGGCACGCACGTTGAGGCCGGCCACGCGAGCGAACTCCTGGTCCTGGGCAACGGCGAACAGCTGCGGGGCCAGCCCGACGCAGAAGCCGATCACCAGCGCCGCCAGGACCATCGTGATCAGCACATCGACCGCGGAGATCGTGGTGATCGATCCGAAGAGGTAGCGCTGCAGGTCGGCCGCACTCTGACCGCCGATGCCGGTGAGTAGAACCCCGCCCGCGAGGCCGCCGTAGAAGAGCAGCGCAAGGGCTACGTCGCCGTTGGTGTGACCGCGCTCGCGAACGATCTCGATCACCACGGCGCCGAAGATGGCCACCGCCACGGCCGTCCACGTCGGGGAGGTGCCGGTCAGCAGCCCGAGCGCGACGCCGGTGACCGCGACGTGACCGATGCCGTCGCCCATCAGCGCCAGCCGACGTTGGACGAGATAGGTGCCGACGGCGGGGGCGGCGAGCCCGGTGAACAGCGCAGCGAGCAGCGCGCGCTGCATGAAATCGGTGCCGAAAAGCTCGATCGGGCTCATGGCCGCCGCTCCAACGGGGAGGCGACGCCCGGTGCGTGGTCGCCGTACGTGGTCGGTGGGTGGTGGTGGCTGTGCACCTCTCCCAGCCACGGGGCGTGCACCTCGTGGTCGGCCAGGGGTGGTCCGTCGTAGACGATTCGTCCGTCGCGCATCGCCACCGCTCGGTCCACCAGCCCGGCGATAGCCCCTAGCTCGTGGGCGACGAGGACGATCGTGGCGTTGCGGCGCTTCAGCCGTGCCAACGCCTCCGCCAGCGCGAGCTGGTTGGGCAGGTCGACGCCGGCCATGGGCTCATCGAGGAAGAACAGCTCTGGCTCGCCAGCCAGCGCCCGGGCGATCAGCACCCGCTGCTGCTGGCCGCCTGAGAGCTGGGCCACGCCGTCGTGCGTGCGGTCGGCCAGTCCGACGATCTCGATGGCCTCGCGGATTGCCGTGCGGTCCGCGCGGGACAGCGGACGCAGCAGCCGCCGGCGGGTGAGCCGCCCTGATGCGACCACCTCCCAGACCGATGCCGGCACGCCCGACGTGGCACCTTGCCGTTGAGGCACAAATCCGATCCGGTGCCAGTCGCCGAAGTCGTCGAACGCGGTCCCGAACAGGCGCAGATCGCCGGTGAGCAGAGGTCGAAGTCCCGTCAGCGCTCGCACCAGCGTCGACTTGCCGGAACCGTTCGCGCCCATCAGCGCGACGAACTCACCCTCGCGGACCGTGAGGTCGATCGCCCGCAGCACCGGCCGGCCACCGATGGCGACGGCGCCATCGGTCAGCTCGATCGGGTTCACGGGCATCCGTTGGCCGCTCGGAGCTGGTCCAAGTTCTGCCGCATCAGCGAAAGGTAGTCCTCGTCGGCGGTGTCGTCACTCAGACCTTCGATCGGGTCGAGAATCTCGGTGGTGATGCCGAGGTCGTCGGCGAGGGTCTGGGTCAGCTCGGGGCTGACCAGCCGCTCGGAGAAGACGGTGGTGATCCCTTTGTCGCGGATCAGCGTCTGCAGGTCGCCGAGGTCGGCCGGGGTGGGCTCGGCCCCGGGGGAGAGCCCGGCGACGGACTCCATGACCAGCCCGTACTTCTGCAGGTAGCCGAACGCGTCGTGGGACACGACGACGGTGGTGCGTTCGCAGCCGGTCAAGCCATCGGCGTATCTCGCGTCGAGAGCCTCCAGGTCCGTGCGCAGGTCGGCGGCGTTGGCGCTGTAGTCGTCGGTGTGCTCAGGGTCGATCGTCGAGAGCCGCTTCGCGATCGCGTCGCCCAGCGCGGCCATCCGTAGAGGGTCCTGCCAGAAGTGCGGGTCGGTGTCGTCGCTGCCGGGGGCAGTCGCGAGGTCCACCACGGACGACACCTCGAGCACGTCGCCCTCGGCATTCTGCTCGACGCCCGCATCGACCGCTGGCTGGAAGCCCTCCTCGTGCAGGACGAGGTCCGCGGTCGTTATCTCTGCGGTTTCGCGGACCGTCAGCTCGAGGTCGTGCGGTTCCCTGCCTGGCTCGGTGAGGTTGACGACCTCGGCATGGTCGCCAGCGACGCGCTCAGCCACGTAATGAAGGGGGTAGAAGGCGGCAGCTATCTGTACCGCGTCATCGGACGGATCGGCGTCGTCACTGAAGGCGGCACACGCTGAGGTGACCAGGAGCAGGGAGGCGAGGAAGGCGAGCCGCATGAGAATCATTCTCAGGTAAGTGAGAATGATTGTCAACTCTGCTCGCACCAGCCGCGGGCGGCCCGGCCCGCTGCGCCTACGCTGTCGGCGTGCTCGTTGTGAACCGGTTCCGCGTGTCCGAGGCAGATGCCCCTGCTTTTCGAGCCGACGTCGAGACGGCCCTGACGGTGTTGGCGGAGCGGCCGGGCTACGTCTCAGGGGTGATCGGGCGCAACGTCGATGACCCCACGCTGTGGGTGCTGACCACGATCTGGGAGCACGTCGGCGCCTACCGGCGCTCCCTCTCGGCCTACGACGTCAAGCTGGGAGTGGTGCCGCTGCTCAGTCGCGCACTCGAGGAACCCAGTGCGTTCGAGGTCGTGGAACCAGAGACCGTGCTCAATATCGAGTCGAGCCGCTCGCTAGGCTGAGGTTTTCCACCAGCCCCGTTCGATCCAGCCTTTTGATCCAGCCAGTTAGCCAGGAGCCTCACCCACCGTGGCCAAGCCGCCAGCATCGACCGTCGACCACGTCGTCTCCCTCGCCAAACGCCGAGGCTTCGTCTTCCCCTGCGGCGAGATCTATGGCGGCACCAAGTCCGCTTGGGACTACGGCCCGCTCGGCGTCGAGCTCAAGGACAACATCAAGAGGCAGTGGTGGAAGGCGATGGTGCAGGGCCGTGACGACATGGTCGGCCTCGACTCATCGATCATCCTGCCGAGGCAGACGTGGGAGGCCAGCGGCCACGTAGCGACGTTCTCCGACCCGCTCACCGAGTGCCAGTCGTGCCACAAGCGTTACCGCGCGGATCATCTCCAGGAGGAGTACGCCGAGAAGAAGGGGGTCGAGGACCCCGACTCGGTCGACCTCGCCACGCTCGCCTGTCCCAACTGCGGCACGCGGGGAGCCTGGACCGAGCCCCGCCAGTTCTCGGGCCTGCTCAAGACCTACCTCGGTGTGGTCGAAGACGAAGGCGGGTTGCACTACCTCCGTCCGGAGACGGCACAGGGCATTTTTCTCAACTTCGCCAACATCGTGACCAGCAACCGGATGAAGCCGCCGTTCGGCATCGCGCAGATCGGCAAGAGCTTCCGCAACGAGATCACGCCCGGCAACTTCATCTTCCGCACTCGCGAGTTCGAGCAGATGGAGATGGAGTTCTTCGTCAAGCCTGGTGAGGACGAGGAATGGCACCAGTACTGGATCGACGAGCGCACCCGCTGGTACGTCGAGCTGGGCATCAAGGCCGACAATCTCCGCCACTTCGAGCACCCGAAGGAGAAGCTGAGTCACTACTCGACGCGCACCGTCGACATCGAGTACCGCTTCCAGTTCTCGGGCTCCGAGTGGGGCGAGCTCGAGGGCATCGCCAACCGCACCGACTTCGACCTGAAGACGCACTCCACGGCGTCCGGCAAGGATCTGTCCTACTTCGACCAGGCCAACGACGAGCGCTACGTCCCGTTTGTGATCGAGCCCGCCGCTGGCCTGTCCCGCAGCCTGATGACGTTCCTGGTCGACGCCTACGACGTCGACGAGGCGCCCAACACCAAGGGCGGTGTCGACACGCGAACCGTGCTGCGCCTTGACCCACGGCTGTCACCGGTGAAGGTCGCGGTGCTGCCCTTGAGCCGCAACTCCGACCTGTCTCCAAAGGCACGCGACCTCGCTGCCGAGCTCCGCAAGAACTGGAACGTGGACTTCGACGACTCCGGCGCGATCGGCAAGCGTTACCGCAGGCAGGACGAGATCGGCACGCCCTACTGCGTCACCATCGACTTCGACACCCTCGAGGACCAGGCGGTGACCGTCCGGGAGCGCGATTCGATGGCGCAGGAGCGGATCTCGCTCGACCGCATCTCCTCGTACTTCGGCGAGCGACTGCTCGGCTGCTGACCGGCGTCCGGTGCACAATGACCGCGTGAACAGGGCTCATCGCCGTCTCGGCGCGCTCACCGCGGGTGCTGTGTTGATCTCCATCGCACTCGTCGGGTGCGGTGGCGCCGACGCTCCGACCGGTGAGTCCACGCCGGAGCCGTCCTCACCCGCCACGGCGACAGAACCGAGCGATGAGACGACCGACCCGGCCGACTACCTGCCGGTGCCCGACGGCGTCGAGCTGACCCCGCAGGGAAGCGACCTGGCGCTCAAGGAGCCGGCCGTGGTCGCTTGGCAACCGCGACAGGACCTGGTCGGCGTCCTCGGCATCAGCGTGACTCGGTTGGAGCAGACCACGTTCGCCGAGTCGTTCCAAGGCTGGCAGCTGGATGCGGCGGCGAGGAAGTCCACTCCGTACTTCGTGCGAGCCACGATCGAGAACCTGGGTGACACCGACCTCGGCGAGCAGGACGTGCCGTTGTACGCACTCGACGCAACCGACACCCTGATCCAGGCCTCCAGCTTCCTGGCCAAGTTCGAACCCTGCCCGGGTAACGGCGTCTTTCCCGAGACCTTCGGTTCAGGCGCCACCAAGGACGTCTGTCTGGTCTACCTCCTGCCCAATGGCGGTGAGCTGGGTGCGGTCAGCTTCCGCCCGAGCCAGGAGTTCGGCCCGATCACCTGGACCGGACCGATCAAGCAGCTCGCGAAAAAGCCGAGGAACCCGAAGCGGCCGAGCTAGTTCCGGACGGCCGGGTTCTGCGAGTGATTTGGGCCTGAGTCACCCCCGCGCGGACAATGGGCGCATGTCCATGCCGACCTCGCTGACCCTCGGGTCGCTGCGCGTCGAGACGCCTGTGGTGCTCGCGCCGATGGCAGGCATCACCAACGCGGCGTACCGCCGCCTGTGTGCGGAGCAGGGGGCCGGGCTCTACGTCTGCGAGATGATCACCTCGCGCGGCCTGGTCGAACGTGACGCCACCACCTTGCGGATGTTGGTCTTCGACGACCTCGAGCAGGTGCGTTCGGTGCAGCTGTACGGCACGGACCCGGTCTACGTCGGCAAGGCGGCTGAGATCCTGTGCGGCGAGTACGGCGTCATGCACATCGACCTCAACTTCGGTTGTCCGGTGCCCAAGGTCACCCGCAAGGGTGGCGGGGGAGCGTTGCCCTGGAAGCGTGGCCTGCTGGGCCAGATCCTGGAGCACGCGGTCGCCGCGGCGGCGCCGTACGGCGTGCCGGTGACGATGAAGACCCGCAAGGGACTCGATGACGACCACCTGACCTACCTCGACGCCGGCCGGATCGCCCAGGAAGCCGGGTGCGCCGCCATCGCGCTGCACGCCCGGACCGTCGCCCAGGCCTACTCCGGCCAGGCCGACTGGGAGGCGATCACGGCCCTGGTCGATCACGTTGACATCCCGGTGCTCGGCAACGGGGACATCTGGGAGGCGGCGGACGCCCTGCGCATGGTCGAGCAGACCGGAGCCGCAGGCGTCGTCGTCGGGCGAGGCTGTCTCGGTCGGCCTTGGTTGTTCCGCGACCTCGCTGCGGCGTTTGCCGGCGACCGGGTGGCAACCCTTCCCGCGCTGGGGGAGGTGGCGGTGATGATGCGCCGGCATGCCGAGCTGCTGTGCGAGCACATGGGTGAGGATCGGGGCTGCAAGGAGTTCCGCAAGCACGTCACCTGGTACCTCAAGGGTTTCGCCGCCGGGGGACCTATGCGTCAGTCATTAGGCCTGGTCAGCAGCCTGTCGGACCTCGAAGTGCTGCTCGCTGGACTCGACCCTGACGAGCCGTTCCCGGTGGCCGAGCTGGGCTCCCCCCGAGGGCGTCAGGGCTCGCCGCGCCAGCGCGTCGTGCTCCCGGACGGGTGGCTGGACGACACCGACGGGGTGGGCTGTCTGGTGCGCGAGGACGCGAGCGAGACCACCGGAGGGTGATCGGGAACACTCTGGAAAAGTAGTTCAGTAATTCACCACCGTCACCGAGGCTGTGCTTTAGTCGTTGATCGTGCGGCCCTGTCCCCCACGGGAACGCACCTGACCTGACTTCTAACGCAAAGGATCTACGCTGTGGCAGACCACCGCCACATGCGGGACACCAATGCCCGCCGCTTCCTGCCCTCCCGAGTCAGGGCCGTTGCTATCGCCGGCCCGCTCGCCTTTGTGGCGACCGCCTCCGCAGTGACCCTCGGAGTGCTGGCTGCCGGACCGCAGGCTCCTGACTTCGCTGCCATCCAGACCACGTCCAGCGACGCAGTCATGAGCGCCGTCCCGCTATCTCCGCGCACAGCAGTCGTCTCTCGAGGCGACTCCCGCGTCTCAGTCGAGCCGAGCAAGCCGAGCAAGCTCGAGCTGGTGCTCTCAAAGGGCCAGACGAAGAAGGCCCTCGCGAAGGCCGACCGCAAGCTCTGGACCGAGAGTGACCTCAACCTCTGGAGCCAGCCCGGCGCCAAAGCCAAGCGGCGGGGCGAGCTCGAAGCCGGTCGCAGGGTCCTGGTCACCGGTCGCACGCTCTTCGGCCGCGACGAGGTCGTCGTCGACGGCAAGTCGCGCTGGGTGACCCGTGGCTACCTCACCGACGAAAAGCCCTTCACCCTCGGCGGCGCCTGCACCAACGGCACTTCGGTGGACAGCGGAGTCAGCCCGAACATCGTCAAGGTGCACGAGGCGGTGTGTGCCGAGTTCCCGGAGATCACCGTCTATGGTGCCCTCCGCGGTGGTGGCGGCGACCACGGCAGCGGCCTCGCCGTCGACATCATGGTGTCGGGTGACAGAGGCTGGCAGGTTGCTGAATTCGTCCGCAAGTACTACTCCGAGCTCGGCGTCAGCTACGTCATCTACGCCCAGAACATCTGGTCACTGGAGCGTTCCGGCGAGGGTTGGCGGGGCATGTCGAGCCGAGGCTCGGCGACCGCGAATCATTACGACCACGTGCACGTCTCGGTCTTCTGATCGATCTACGGAACTACCGCCGTGCACGGTAGGTGCCTGGCAGTAGTCTCGCGCCCGATGGACGCTCTTGACCGGTACGCCGACGCTGACGCCGAGCGGCTGGTCAGCGAGCCGCCGAAGCGGGTTGATGCGCCTGTGCGAACGCCTTTCGAGCGCGACCGAGCAAGGGTGGTGCATGCCGCCGCCTCGCGGCGGCTCGCTGCCAAGACCCAAGTGGTGGGTCCGCAGTCCGACGACTTCGTCCGCAACCGGCTCACGCACAGCCTGGAGGTCGCACAGGTAGCCCGGGACCTGTCGCGCGCGCTGGGGAGTCTTCCGGACATCGCCGAGACCGCTGCCCTGGCCCATGACCTCGGGCATCCGCCCTTCGGGCACAACGGTGAGCGGGCGCTGGCCGAGCTCAGCGAGGCCTGCGGCGGCTTCGAGGGCAACGCTCAGACCTTGCGTCTGCTGACCAGGCTGGAGGCGAAGACCTTCCATGAGGGGGAGTCGGCCGGGCTCAACCTGACTCGGGCCACGCTCGATGCGTGCACGAAGTATCCCTGGTCTCGGGTGGGCCCGGGAGATGCCAAGTTCGGGGTGTACGCCGACGACCTGCCGGTCTTTGAGTGGATGCGGACCGACGCCGTCGGGCAACGCCAGTGCCTCGAGGCGCAGGTCATGGATCTCGCCGACGACGTTGCCTACTCGGTCCACGACGTCGAGGACGGCACGGTCGCCGGCCGCGTCGACCTCACCACCATCGAGCGGCCGGCCGTGTGGCAGACCGTGCGCGACTGGTACCTGCCCGAGGTCACCGACGACCGGCTCGACGAGACCATGGCAGGTCTGCAGACGGTCCGCAGCTGGCCAACGGCGCCGTACGACGGCACCCGCCGCAGCCTCGCGGCGCTGAAGAACCTGACCAGCGACCTGATCGGACGGTTCTGCGGCGCTGCCCAGCAGGCGACATTCGCAGCTGGCGATGGACCGTTCGTGCGCTATCAAGCCGACCTCGTGGTTCCCCAGTCGACCGCGCTGGAGATGGCGGTGTTGAAGGGCATTGCTGCCCATTACGTGATGAGGGCCGACGACCGGGTGATCCTGATGGAACGTCAGCGGGAGCTGATCACCGAGCTGGTGGAGCTGCTGCTCGCCCGGGCTCCGGAGGCGCTCGACCGACAGTTCGCCGACGACTGGAGGGTTGCTGTGGACGATGCTGCCCGGTTGCGGGTGGTGGTCGACCAGGTCGCCTCGCTCACCGACGCAAGTGCTTTCACCCGCCACCAGGAGCTGACACGTGGCTGAGCCGCTGGTCTGGATGCCGTTCGACGCCAGCGAGCTCGGCGACCCGCCTGCCGGACTTCGTTATGAGGTGGTTGATCCGACCCAGCACGTGCCCGATTCGGTAGGCGAGGTGGCGCTGTACGTGACGCCCTACCGGTTGGGACCGGAGGTCGGCGAGGTGTTGTCGCGGATGCGCAGCATCGAGGTCGTCCAGACTCTCTCGGCGGGCGTTGACAACCTGCGTTCCCAGATCCCGGAGGGTGTCACGCTGTGCAGTGGGCGTGGCATCCACGACAGCTCCACCGCCGAGCTGACGCTGACCTTGATCTTGGCGTCCTTGCGCGGCGTCCCCGAGCTCGTGCGCGCTCAGGACCGCAGCGAGTGGCGGCCACGGTGGCGGCCCGCCCTCGCCGACAAGTCCGTGCTGATCGTTGGCTACGGCGCCGTCGGCCGGGCGATCGAGGCCCGGCTGCTGCCCTTCGAGACCAGGGTCACCCGGGTGGCGCGCTCGGCCCGGCACGGCGTACACGCCATAGAGGAACTGCCACGCCTGCTGCCCGAGGCCGATGTCGTCGTGCTGATCGTCCCCCTGACCGACGAGACCCGCGGCCTGGTCGACCGCGACTTCCTCGGGCGGATGAAGGACGGCTCCCTCCTGGTCAACATGGCCCGAGGTGCCGTGGTCGACACCGACGCCCTGGTCGCGGAGCTCCAGACCGGGCGGATCACTGCGGCCGTGGACGTCGTCGACCCCGAGCCACTCCCTCCCGACGAGCCGCTCTGGTCGGCTCCCGGGCTCCTGCTCTCCCCACATGTCGGCGGCGCGAGCAGTGCGATGTGGCCGCGCGCCTACCGCCTGGTCCGTGACCAGCTGCAGCGCTTCGCCACAGGTGAACCTCTGTCCAACGTGGTGACCGGGCTGCGCTAGGCAGGATCGGACTCCGTGTCGGCCTGTCCTACCCCGGCCGTAGGATCGCGACGTGGTAGGCCGGATCCGCGAGGAGAGCATCGCCGAGGTGCGCGAGAAGGCGCGCATCGACGAGATCGTCTCCGGGTATGTCTCCCTCCGCAACGCCGGCGGGGGCTCGATGAAGGGCCTCTGCCCGTTCCACGACGAGAAGTCGCCCTCGTTCCAGGTCACGCCCTCCCGGGGACTTTTCTACTGCTTCGGGTGTCAGGCCGGTGGCGACGTCATCAAGTTCTTGATGGACATCGACGGCCTCAGCTTCGGTGAGTCGGTGGAACGGTTGGCCGACAAGTTCGGCGTCCAGCTGAAGCGTGACGAGGACGGGACAGGTCGCGACGAACGGCCCAAGGGACCGCAGCGGCGCCGCCTGGTCGAGGCCAACGCCGCTGCCCAGGCCTACTACGCCGACCAGCTCGCGTCTCCGGATGCCGTGGTCGCCCGGCAGTTCCTCGGCGAGCGCGGTTTCGACCAGTCGGCCGCCGACACCTTCGGCCTCGGCTTCGCCCCACGCGAGGGTGAGGCTCTCTTCAAGCACCTGCGCCAGAAGAGCTTCACCCAGGAGGAGCTGGTGGCGGCGGGGCTGGTCGCGATGGGCCGTTCGGTCTACGACCGGTTCCGTGGCCGGCTGCTGTGGCCGATCCGCGAGGGCAGCGGCGATGTCCTGGGCTTCGGTGCCCGGCGGATCTACGACGACGACAAGATCGAGGCGAAGTATCTCAACACCCCCGAGACGCCCATCTACAAGAAGAGCCAGGTGCTCTACGGCATCGACCTCGCGCGCCGGGAGATGGCGCGCTCCTCCCAGGCCGTGGTGGTCGAGGGCTATACCGATGTGATGGCGTGCCATCTCGCTGGTGTCGGCACGGCCGTGGCCACGTGCGGCACGGCGTTCACCGAGGAGCACTCCCGGACCCTGCGCCGTTTCCTGCACGACCACGACGAGTTCCGCGGCGAGGTGATCTTCACCTTCGACAGCGACACTGCTGGCCAGAACGCCGCTCTCAAAGCGTTCGCCGGGGACAGCAAGTTCGTCTCCCAGACCTATGTCGCTGTGGAACCCGACGGGCTCGACCCCTGCGACGTACGCATCAAGAAGGGTGACGCCGCCGTGCGTGAGCTGGTCGCTCGCCGGGTCCCGCTCTACCGGTTCGTGCTCGGCAACGTGGTCAAGCAGTTCGACCTCGATCGCGCCGACGGCCGGGTGTCCGCGGTGCGCGAAGCAGCCAAGCTGGTGACCAGCAGTCGCGACACAGCGGTCGCCACGAGCTCTTTCGCCCGGGAGATCTCAGCTCTCACCGGCATGGACCCCGTCGACGTCCAGGCGGAGGTGGCCAGGGTGTCACGGGGGGCTTCCAGATCGACTGCACCGCCGGCCGAGACGCCCGCACGGGGCGCGCTGCCGGACCTCCGCGACCCCCGCTTCTCGATCGAGCGCGAGACCCTCAAGCTGGTGATCCAGCACCCCATGGCGATCGGGCGCACCACCGCCGACATCGGCGTCAATGACTTCACCCACCCGACCTACCGCGGTGTGTGGGAGCTGGTGGCCGCGGCCGGCGGCACCGTCGCCGGCGCCGACGACCCGATGTGGGCACCCCGGCTGCGCGACGCTGCCACCGACCCGGAGATCTCGTCGGCGATCAGCGCGCTCGGCGTCGAGCCGCTGCTGACCGCCAAGGAACCCGATGCCGGCTACGTCGGGCATCACGTCTTCCGGTTGCTGGAGCTGACCGCACTGCGCCGGATCCAGGAGGTCAAGTCGCGGCTTCAGCGCACCAACCCGGTGGAGCAGGCGGCCGACTACAACAAGATGTTCGGCGAGCTGGCGGCCCTCGAGCAGCACCGCCGCACCCTGCGTGACCGCATCGTTGGAGCGTCGTGAGGCTGCGACGCACCCGGCCGAGCGTCGAGGTGGCGCCGGGCGAGACCACGCTGGCCACAGCGATGACGGCTGACGGTCGAAGCATCTGCGGCACCCGTGACGCGCTCTACCTGCCGTTCCGGATCCCGTGGGAGCAGGTCGAGACTGCCGACTGGGACAGCGAGACGTCGACGCTGCGAGTGCTCGAGACCGATGCAGAGCCGTTCACTGTGGTGCTGGAAGCCGACGAGCCGCGTCGACTGCTCGAGCTGATCCGCGAACGCGTGACCGCCAGCTTGGTGATCCACCGACACGTCGCCGTCGTCGGCAACCGCGGACTTCGCGTGATTGCGCGTCGAGCACCGGGCCGGCGCGACGACCTCCTCTGGCGCACCCGTTATGACGAGGGCGTGGACCCTGATGATCCTGAAGTACGCCTCCTGGCTGCCCAGACGCTCGCCTCCGCGAAGGGCGACGTTGGTCTCGCTTGATGCCGATTTCGAGCCGATCGCCCTCCTTGCTAACCTGTCCCGGCGCGATCCCCTGTAGCTCAATTGGCAGAGCATTCGACTGTTAATCGGAGGGTTGTTGGTTCGAGTCCAACCGGGGGAGCACCTGAACGGCCTGGCCCACAAGGGTCAGGCCGTTCGTGTGTCCGCACCGAAGTCGGTCACGGTCAGCCCGGTCACGCACGTGCGGGGTCAGCCATGGCGACGCGAGCGCGAGAATTGAGCTATTCGCCCCACCCCATCGGGAAGATCTCAAAAGCAGCACCCATGGCGACCCCGAGGCGTTGGCCGGCCGCTCGGGCGGAGCCTTCCAAGAACTCGCGACCGTCGAAGTGCTCCCAGCCGAGCCCATCGATGTAGGCCTGGTGCGCCTGGAGCGAGGCCACGCCGACGTCGAAGGTGTCGGTGACCTCCACGGCGTGGGTGGACAGCGGTGAGCCGAAGGCCCACACCGCGCGCACCCCGCCCCATGGCTCCAGGCCCCCGCTCAGCTGATCGTTGAAGACCCATCGATTGCCGGCGTCCCGGACGGCGTCGAGAACGGCACGCCCGGTCGCTATGTGGTCGGCCTGGTTGAGGTTGCGACCGCCCCAGGTGTCCCTGAAGTTGCTCGTGATCACGATGTCGGGCCGGAATCTGCGGACCTCCCGAGCGATCGCGGCGCGTAGCTGCACGCCGTACTCCAGCACGCCGTCGGGCAGGCCAAGGAACTCCACCGACGAGACGCCGACGATTCGCGCTGACTCGACCTGCTCGGCCTCTCGCACCCGACGGCACTCCTCGGGCTCCAGACCGTCGATGCCGGCCTCGCCGCTGGTCACCATGCAATAGGCCACGTCCTTGCCCTGACCGGTCCAGCGCGCGACCGCTGCAGCCGCGCCGAATTCCATGTCGTCGGGATGGGCGACCACGCACAGCGCGCGTTCCCAGCTTTCGTCGAGGGCCTCGTAGGTGTCGATATCCATAGGCAGCAGCATGCCAGCGGCGGTGGGCTCCGGCTGGTCACCTTGCCAACGACCCGCCGCTGAGCGGCCTCGCCTCGATGTGAGCCCCCAGCAGCATGGTCGGTGATATTTTGAACTCGGCCTCTGTCCTCACGAGCGCCCACCGAACCCTTCCCGATAGAGGACTCCATGCCCGATCCGGTCAGCGACGTACGCCGCCCCGGCGTCCGTCGCGCGCCCAGATCGTCACGCCGCCGCCGTTCGTTCTGGCAGGAGCTGCGCGGCAGCGTCACGAGCGGCGGGGGGACCCGGGTGGGGCGGCGTCGTCGCCGCGCCCGCGGGCTGCCGGGCACGCTGGGCCTGACCTTCGTCGGCGCGCTGATCCCGGGTTCGGGCTATCTGTACGCCGGCCGCCGATTCCTCGGTGCCCTGGTGCTGCTCGGTTGGCTGAGCGTGATCGGTATTGCGGTCTGGTACGTCGGGCTGCGCGGCACCGAGCAGACCCTGGAGTTCGCCTTCGACCCGACTCAGCTGAAACTTGCTGCGCTGGTGATCGGCGTCGGGCTGCTGAGCTGGGCCTTTGTCGTTTTCACGTCGTACCGACTGATCCGGCCGCGGAGTCGACCGCGGCTGCACACCATCTTGGGCAACCTGGCCGTGATCGTGGTGTGCCTGGTGGTGGCCGCGCCCTCGTGGATGGCGGCCCGGGCGTCACTGGCCCACGCCGACGCGATCGAGAGCGTCTTCAACGACACGAACAACGAGAGTGCAACAACGCCGACCGATGTCTCGGAAGAAGATCCTTGGGGCGGTGAGCCCCGGGTCAACGTCTTGCTGCTCGGTGGCGACGGGGGAGAGGGACGCACGGGGGTCCGCACCGACACGATGATCGTGGTCAGCATCAACACCAAGACGGGTCGGACCGCGATGTTCAGCCTGCCCCGCAACATGATGAACGCGCAGTTCCCGCAGCACAGCCCGTTGCATGACGTCTTTCCCGACGGCTACAACGGCTACGAGGACGACGCGTTCTACATGCTCAACGCGGTCTACGGGCAGATCCCAGCCCGCTACCCAGGCATCCTGGGTGAGAGCGACAACGAGGGCGCGGACGCGCTGAAACAGGCTGTCGCTGGGAGTCTCGGCATCCCGATCCAGTACTACATGCTGGTCAACCTGGCCGGCTTCCGCGAGATCGTGGACGCGCTCGGAGGCGTCACCGTCAACGTCAACGAGCCGGTGGCCATCAACGGCGACACCGACGCCGGTATCCCTCCCACCGACTACTTGGAGCCAGGTCCTGACCAGCACCTGGACGGCTTCCACGCACTGTGGTTTGCGCGCGGCCGCTACGGCTCCGACGACTACGAGCGCATGGAGCGGCAGCGCTGCATGATCGATGCGATCATCGAGGCGGCCAATCCAATGAACCTGTTCCGGCACTACACCGAGCTCGCAGCGGCCGGCAAGGAAATCGTCTTCACTGACATTCCGCTCGAGCTGGCACCGGCGTTCGTCGGTCTCGGACTCAAGGTCAAGGACGCCAAGATCAAGTCCGTCGTCTTCCGCAGCTCCGCCAAGTTCTCATCGGGCGACCCCGACTTCGACTACATGCGCGACCTCGTGCAGAGGACGCTGCGCCCGCCGGCGATGCACCGCGACAATCCGAACGTCGAGGCCGTCGATCCCGTTGACGTGTGCGCCTACAGTCCCGACGACGACGCCGAAGACGTCGTCACCGCTGGGGACTAACGGACGAGCAGTGTTCGCCCAGCGCCTTGGCTGGGTTCAGTCTCCGGTGAGCTGGCCGGTCAGGCGTCCGTGACGTTCGGCGCTGGTTTGGTCGAGTCCGATGATCTCGACGCTCTTGCCCTTGCGTTGGTACTTGGTGGCGATGGCGTCGAGGGAGGCGACGGTGGAGGCGTCCCAGATGTGGGAGGCGGTGAGGTCGATCACGACCTGGTCAGGGTCGTCGGCGTACTCGAACTGGGTGTAGAGATCGTTGCTGGAGGCGAAGAACAGCTCCCCCGTCACTCGGTAGACCGCCGTCGCATTGCCCTCGCGGTCGGGGACCAGCTCGCGGTGGGTCTCGGTGAGGTGGGCAACCCGGCGTGCAAAGAGCGTCATGGCTACCAGCACTCCGACACCAACGCCGATGGCAAGGTTGTGCGTGGCGACGGTGACGATGACGGTGGAGACCATCACCGTGGTCTCGGACTTCGGCATCCGTCGCAGGGTCGACGGCTGGATGGAGTGCCAGTCGAAGGTGGCAACGGCAACCATGATCATCACCGCTACCAAGGCGGCCATGGGGATGATGGCCACCACGTCGCCGAACCCGACGACGAGGATGAGCAGGAAGACGCCGGCGAGGAAGGTGGAGATCCGGGTGCGGGCACCGGACGCCTTCACGTTGATCATCGTCTGGCCGATCATCGCGCAGCCGCCCATGCCGCCAAAGAATCCGGTGATGACGTTGGCGGCGCCCTGTCCCCAGGCTTCGCGGGTCTTCTCCGAGTGGGTATCAGTGATGTCGTCCACGAGCTTGGCGGTCAGCAATGACTCGAGGAGGCCGACCAGTGCCATCGCGAGGGCGTACGGCGCGATGATCTTCAGGGTGTCGATGCTGACCGGTACGTCCGGCAGGAACAGGCTCGGGAGGCTGTCGGGGAGGTCACCCTCATCTCCGACGTCGGGCACGGTGAGCGAGACCAGGACGGTGAAGCCAGTCAGCGCGACGATCGCAACCAAGGGTGCGGGAACGACCATGGTGAGCTTGGGCAGTCCAACGATGACTGCGATGCCGACAGCCGTCAGCGGGTAGACCAGAAACGGCACGTCGATCAGATGGGGGACCTGGGAGACAAAGATCAGGATCGCCAAGGCGTTGACGAACCCGACCATGACCGACCGGGGGATGAATCGCATCAGCTTCGCCACACCAGCGAGGCCCAGGGTGATTTGGATGAGGCCACCGAGGAGCACCGTGGCGATCAGGTAGTCGTAGCCGTAGTCGCGCATGACCGGGGCGATCACCAGGGCGATCGCGCCGGTCGCCGCGGAAATCATCGCCGGCCTCCCGCCCAGGAAGGCGATCGACACAGCCATGGTGAAGGAGGCGAACAGACCGACGCGCGGGTCGACGCCGGCGATGATCGAGAACGAGATGGCCTCAGGGATGAGCGCGAGCGCCACCACCAGCCCGGCGAGGACCTCGGTGCGGAGCATGGTCGGGGAGCGGAGCGCGTTCAGGACGCTCGGCTCCTGTCGGGTGACCGAAGTGGACATGGTGGAGGTCAAGGTTGTGCTCCGTTCGAGGGCGGCCGGAGGAGTCTGCCCGCGGTGGACGAGGCCCGTCTGGCGTGACGAGAAGAGTTGGGGTGCGCACCCATCGGTGCGCGTGCTGGCGTCGCCGCCAACAGAAGTCGGTGAGCCGCACCCTACTCTTACGTTGCGTTAGGTTTGTATTCGCCGACAGATGAGAGGCGCGCGTGAACATCAACAGGTCATCGAGCGCGCCGGGGGGGCTGGGATCGACTCCTGGACCCGCCGTGCAGATTGGCGAGGTTGCTGCCCGCACCGAGCTCTCTTTGCGCAGCCTTCGTCACTGGGAGGACGTCGGTCTGCTCCGTCCGTCTTTGCGTAGCGACGGCGGGTTTCGTCTCTACACCGAGCAGGACATCGAGAAGATCCTCGTCATTCGGCGGATGAAGCCTCTCGGGTTCACGCTGGACGAGATGAAGGCCGTCATGCGCGACATCGAGACGGTCAGAAAGCGGGGGGAGGGCGCCGATTGCGCCCAGCTCCGGCTTGTCGAGATCCAGCGAGAAGCAGCCGCGCGTCGTGCCAGGCTCGTTGAACAGCTGGCCATGGCCGATGAGTTCATCGAGCTCCTCGGCATTGAGCTCAGCTAGGTCTGGCTGAGATCGATACCCGTTCCTACCGGCCAGCCTCTCCACGTCGGGCATGGTGTGGGGGTGGCTGACAGGGACGAACCCGCCCAATGGCTGTTGCTGCCCGCAGAGCGCGGCAACGAGCAGACGCGGCTCGACGACGCTCACCGGGAGAAGGCGTGGTCAGAGGGCAACGTGGTGCGGCCGCTGATCCATGGTGCGACCTACTTCGCTGAGCTGTATGAGCGCATCGAAGCCACCGGAGCTGGTGATGTCATCGTCTTCGCCGACTGGCAGGGCGACGCCGATGAGCAGCTGTTGGGTGAGCCGGGAAGCGAGATCCTGGCGGTGCTGGGTCGTGCGGCCTCCCGAGGGGTCGATGTGCGAGGGCTCGTGTGGCACTCGCGCCCAGCAGCAGCGGCCGGCGACCTGGGGGACAACGAAGAGTTCGGAGCACGCCTGCGAGCGCAAGGCGTCGAGGCGTGGCTCGACATGCGGGTCCGGAATCGCGGCTCGCATCATCAGAAGTTCGTCGTGCTGCGGCACCAGGACGACGCGACGCGCGACGTTGCATACGTGGGGGGCATCGACCTGTGCCACTCACGTCGCGACGACGGGACTCACGGCGGCGACCCGCAGGCCTACGAGATGGCCAACGAGTACGGAGCCACCCCGCCCTGGCATGACGTCCAGGCCGAGATCACCGGTCCGGCGGTCTACGACGTTGAGACAGTTTTCAGGGAGCGCTGGGAGGACCCGGCTCCGCTGGATGGCAGTCCCAGTCGCTGGCGAAGAAGGGGGCGGCGTAGCGAGCCTGCGGTCCGAAGTCCGCTGTCAGCCCAGCGGCCTCCTCCGCCACCAGTTACCGGCGGGACGCACGTAGTGCAGCTGTTGCGGACCTATCCCGACCTGCCGTCCGGCAGGGGGTATCCCTTTGCCGAGGGAGGTGAGAGAAGCGTGGCCCGCGGGTATACGAAGGCGATCGAACGAGCCCGTCGGCTCATCTACGTCGAGGACCAGTATCTGTGGGGACGTCACGTGGGCGACATGTTCATGAAGGCCCTGGAGCGGCACCCAGAGCTGTTCATCATCGGGGTCACGCCGCTGTATCCCGACCTGGAAGGCGTCCTGGGTCGGCTGCCTCAGCTGGAGGGCAGACGTCGAGCGATGCAGGACTTGTTGGCCGTTGCGCCCGACCGGGTAGCCATCTATGGCCTGGAGAACGATGCGGGCACTCCCATCTACGTGCACGCCAAGGCGTGCGTCATCGACGACACCTGGACCACGATCGGATCCGACAACTTCAACCGGCGTTCCTGGACCCACGATTCGGAACTCTCCACAGTGGTCTTCGACCGGTTGAGCGAATACGGCAGCCGTCTCCGGCTCACGTTGGCAGCCGAGCATCTGGGCCGCGACGTCGACGATCCAGATGCGGCGAGGGCGGACTGCCTGCACCCGGCCGACATGTTCGCGACGTACGCATCGAGCGCGGCCCGACTGGATGCGTGGTGCGCTGGCGGCCGGACCGGGCCTCGCCCGCCAGGTCGACTCCGAACGTCGACACCACCTGACCTCAGCCTGCTGGCTCGCGTGGCCGCCTCTGCGCCGTACGCGCTGATGCACGACCCGGACGGGCGACCGCGTCAGCTGCGGCGCACGGATCGGTTTTGAGTCAGACCGCGATCACATCGGCACGGAAACCGAGGTCGTCCGCTGCGAGGTCCTCCGGTCGGATGTCATGGCAGGTGGGCGCGTGACACGATGTGAGCGTCGCAAGAACCTCTGTCACGGCTGACGAGCCTGGATCGCCCACCGGACGGTGGCCCATCTTCGGTGCCGTACAGTCCGATTGCGGTCTGGCTGCGCGCTTAGAGTTCTGCTCGTCGGACCTCACCGCAAAGGTCACAGGTCTGTACGTCCTCTGATCAGCACGCAGACCGCAGCGGGGCGGTAGCTCAGTCGGTTAGAGCAGAGGACTCATAATCCTTGGGTCGTGGGTTCGAGCCCCACCCGCCCCACCACGCGTCTGTTTGCCTTCGCCTGAAGTTGTGACGTTTGGCTTCGGGTGAGTGTGCGACGGTGTTCCGGCTGATGCTTGACACCTTCTTCGGCTGATTTCCTGACCGGAGTAGATCTGTCACCCATCAACCGAAGTGAGCAGCCCCACCGCGAAGCCGGATTCTCAACGGATCCTTGCGCCCACGTGGACCTGCCAACACCGGATGGCCGAAACAGCGCGCGTCGCACCCGACGTTGCGCCGGAACTCTGCGCCTGTTGCGACGGTTGTGGTTGTCTTCAGCCGTGACTACGCCGAGGGTGGCCGAAATCTTTACGAGCTCGATCGCTCGAGGCGTGGTGTGGGCCGTCGCCCTGGCGCAGGCCGCGGTCGGGTTGTCGGTCATCGCCGGCGTGCCGGCGGTGATCGACCGCTGGCCGTTCCCTGGGACGACTCCGCTGACCTTCACGTTCCTCGGCTCGATCCTCCTTGCCGCTTCGGCGTCGAGCGCGTGGTGCGTGCTTGCGAACGAACCCGCCGGACTGGTCGGGGTCGGGATCGACTACCTCACCATTCTGGTGCCGTTCATCATCTTCGTGCTCGTTGCGGATATCGACGACCGGGGGCCGCTGGTGGTTGCGGTGCTCCCGACAGTTGCGTTCGGAGTCTGGTTGCTGGCCGCCTTCCGTGACGCCTCCGAGGGCACGGCACGTACCCCTACGGTGGTCCGAGGCGCATTCGCCGCGTTCTCGGCGGTGCTGCTGGTTGTGGCGGTCGCGCTGTTCGCCGGGTCGAAGGTGCTGCCGTGGCCGGTCTCTGATGACGTCGCTGTTGTAGTCGGGCTGATGTTCCTCGGGGCAGCCGCCTACTTCGTGTTCGGCGTCGTTCGGGGCGTGTGGACCCACGCTGGCGGGCAGCTGGCCGGGTTCTTGGCTTACGACGTGGTGCTGATCGGCCCGCTCGTTGCCCGGGTGCCCGACGTGACCTCCGAGGACGCCGTCAGCCTGACGGTTTACCTGGCAGTCGTCGTATCGAGTGGCGTGCTGGCCGGGTGGTACCTCTTGCGCGGCCCTCTGCCCCGGTAGTCGGGGCCGCTTCAGCGGGGCACCGTCAGTCGGCGGCCACAAGACCCTTGACGTCGTCGCGTGCGGCCACAATTGCCGCGTGCTGCCGAGTGACGACCTCACGGAAGCCGGCGCTGAGGTCCTGCTGGAGCGCGCTCTCGTATTCGGACACCGCGTGGTCCTCGCCGGTCACGACGGCAGCAAGAACGCTGCCCGCGTCGTCACCGGACAGGGCATCCTTGAGTGAGATCCAGCCGCGGTGCAGAGCAGCGGCGACCGACCCACTTTCGTCGACGTCGTCGTGGTACTCCGCACCGAGGTCGACGATCTCCCGACAGAATTCCGCACGTTGCTCCGACAGACGCCCCAACGTGGTTGCCCACGCGGGGTGGTCGCTGTCTCGCAGCTTGTCGGCGGCACTGGCGAAGCCGCGCTCGCCGTCCTTCAACGTCTCGACCAGTTCCTTGGCGACGTTCTTGTCGTCCGACACGCTTACTCCTTCAGTCAGGTACTGCCTTCGTTCCGCAGTACCCCACCGCGATCGCCGCCAAACGCTTCTCGGGGATGGCGGGCCTATCCGTGTCGTCCGTCCGCCGGACCGGCCTCAACCGAGCGCTGCGCGTTTGGCGTCGAGCACCGGGCGCCGCTCGGGGGGACCGTTGGCGGCCAGGTCTGCGAACATCCGATCAAGCGCTCGTGGGACCTGCAGGCTGTCGCCACCCCAGTGGGCGATCTCGTCAACGGCCAGGTCGACGTAGCTGCCAAAAGTCCACTCGTTGGTCACCACTCGCGGAACACCGACGTCGTCGATGCTCACTGAGCACGGCGTCGGGAGAGCGGGCAATGAGACGCAGCAGGTCGTGGAGCTGGTGGACGACCTGTACCGCAGTCGTCGGGTCGTTGATCCCCGGGGACAGTGCCCGCTCTGCGATGTCGACCAAGCGACGAAACCCGAACGACAGATCTTGCTCCATGCTGCGCTGGTTGCGCACCGCGAGACCTTCGTGGAGCTCCGTTGCCCAGTCAGTTGAGGAGACGTCCACGTCCGAACGCACCAATGCGAGGGGAGATCCGGCGGCGACGAAGCTGCCCAGTGGCAGCAGCACCTCCACGCGCACTTCGTGTCGACCCGCAATGTCGACCAGACGGTGGCGGTCGACCAGGTCGACGTAGCCCGACCGCGGCGCGGCCATCACGATCTGGTGCGAGAGCGGGGGCAACGCAGGTTGTTCGCGAGGCAGGTCCTGCGCCTCAGTCGCCGAGCGCTCTATCAGCCGACGACACTCGTTGGCGAGCTTGCCGATCACGGAGTCGACCGAGATGGCCGTGGTGATGTGATGGATGAAGGCCAAGAACATTGCGACCGAGCCCAGCACCAGTACGTAGGCCAGGGTCACCGCCAGCTGAGGCACCGCCTCCGAACCGCCGATCTCCTCGTTCTGTACGCCGCGCAGCACGGTGAGGGCGTACAAAAAGCTGGCCGCAAAGACGCCGAGCGTGTGCTGGGTGATCCGGTCGTCGAGGAACGTCGTGATCACCCGCGGGGTGAACTGGCTGCTGGCCAGCTGGAGCACCACGATCGTGATCGAGAAGACCACACCGGTGACCGAGATCATCGCTCCCGCAATCGTCGACAGCACCGAGCGGGCTCCCTCCGGCCCGCTTTCGAAAGCGAGCGGGATCGACCCGACCCCTCGGTCGATCGCTGGCACCGCGAGCCCGAGCAGCACGGCGAGCAGGCACCAGCCGGCGGGCACGACCCAGAACGGCGAGAACGCGGCGCGCCACCACCGGGTCGCGCGAGAGCCGGGCTTGCCGCGCGAAGGTGCGGGAGCGGCCGACTGTCTTGAGCGATGGCTATCGGCCGTTGAGGTCATTCCCCGATCCAAGCAGGTTGGTTGTCACCCAGCGCCGACCATTGACCCGTGCCAACTGCCTGAGGTTGACCGCCAGAGCGACAGCGGCTCCACTACTTCGAAGGCTGGGGCACCTCACAGTCGATCTTGGGGTTCACTCCGACGTAGTTGAGTGGTCCGGCGACGACGGTGAGCACCGTGTCGCCGACCTTCTTGCAGTTGACGTCGCGGTCGTCACCGAAGTAGCCGCGCTGGGCGGCAGCGATCACGCCGATCACCAGCCAGGCGATGACAAGAGCTCCGATCAGTCCCTTCATAGGGGCCTCCTCTCAGATGCCTGCCGGTTCCCCATTCGAGTGTCTGCCACGCCCTGCTGCAGTCAGCCGACCGTCTTCGCGCCCGCAATGAGGAAGCTGTCCTCGCTCTCCTCGAGCTGCATCAGCACGGTGTCGTCCCGCTGGCCGTCGCCGCGGTAGTTGTAGGAGTACGTGTAGGTCACTGTGAGGTTTCTGGGATTCGCGTCCAGCGAGCCGACCCGGACGTTGGTGACATCGCCCCAAAAGCCCTCATAACCCGCCAGGCCACCGCTCTCGGCCTGGTAACCGGGTGTGAGCAGGTCGAACGCGGACGCGGGATCGTTGTCGGCGGTCTCGAGGTAGGTCTCGACGAAGGAGTTCATCGCCTCTTCGGTGGGTGCCACGGCGCCCTGGGTCTCGTCGGAGGTCGCGGAGCTGGACGGCCCCTCGACAGGGTCGTCCTTCGGGCCGTCGTCGAGGAGCAGCAACCCGAGCATGACCGCGACGACCAGGGCACCGGCGCCGACCCCGAGTGCCAGCACCCGTGTGCGTCGCTTGCCAACGAGTCCACCATCGGTTGGCTGCCCGACCATGACCGGTTCCGGCGATTGCTGGTACGTCGGTACCGGCATGACCTGGGTCGAGGGATCGTCGCCCTCATTGGACTGCTCGACCTCCGAGAACG
>CAWCGY010000009.1:0-58635 GCA_963795155.1 uncultured Actinomycetota bacterium
CTCAGTGACAGTGAGCGACGAGCCAGCTGCCCTGCAGGTGCTCCAGCAGTGGGACGACGCGAGGGCGAGGGCGTGGGCGAATGCGGATCTGGCCGCATTGCGGACGCTCTACCTACCGGGGGCGACGGTCGGCGTCCGGGACGCGGCGATGCTGACCGCATGGCGCAACCGTGGCCTCCGGGTGCGCAGGATGCAGACCCAGGTGTTGGCGGCCCGGGTCGTGGTCAGCGGGGACGATTGGTTGGTGCTGATCGTGACCGACCGCGTCGCCAGCGCGGTCGTTGCCGAGCGTGGACGACGCATCCGGCTACCCGTTGACCGCGCGACCACCCGCAAGATCACCCTTCGCCGGCGCCACGGAGCGTGGCAGGTGTCCTCGGTGCTACCCGTCGCCGCGCAGTCCTGAGGACAGCACGGCGTGCACTTCGCGGTCGCGGAAGTCGTAGCCGCTTGCCTCGAGCACGGCCGGACGAAGGTTGATGGAGCCGAGCGCCTCCGGCGCCAGCGACCCGGCGCCGAGCTTGATCGCGAACTTCGGTGCAGCCAGGAACGCCTTGCGATCCAGCGCCTCAGCCAGCGCGCTTGTGAACTCGCCATTCGTTGGCGTCTGCGGGCAGCACAGGTTGACCGGACCGGAGACGCCGTCGTTCTCGGCCAGATGTGTGACCGCGCCGACCCAGTCGCGCAACGAGATCATCGCCATCCGCTGGCGGCCGTCGCCGAGTCGGGCGCCGAGGCCCAGCTTGAAGAGCAGCCGGAGCTGCTTGAGCGGGGCGGACCGGCGGTCCATGACCGGTGCTGTCCGTAGGACGCAAAGGCGCGCACCAGCCGCGCCGGCAGGCTCCGCCGCGGCCTGCCACTCGCGGGTGACCCCGGTCAACAGGCTGTCGCCGGTGCTGTCGCTCTGCTCGGTGACGGCGTGGTCGCCGTGGTCGCCGTACCAGGCGATGGCGCTGCCGGCCAGGAAGGCTGGCTTGCGATCCGACGATGCGATCGCGTCGGCCAGGACCCGCGTGGTGGTGATCCGGCTCTCGCGCAGGTTGCGTGCCCACTTCTTCGAATGGGGGTTGCCGATGGTGGGGGAGCCGGCCAAATTGATCACGACGTCGGCACCTTCGATCACCGCGCCGTCGTAGGTGCCGGCGTAGGGGTCCCACGTCGACTCGTCGGGAGCCGACGTCGGCGTACGGGTCAGCGCGGTGACGGCATGCCCCCGGCGTACGAGCTCGTGCTTGAGGTGGGTGCCGAGGAAGCCCGAGCTTCCAGCGATGACGATGCGCAGACTCATGGCCCCACCCTGCCAGGCACCCCATCAGGGCCAGATCACTCGAGGGCGATGCCGTGCCTCTGGCAGAGCGCAATGGTCTGGTCGAACGCGATGTCACACCCGTAACGAGCAGCCATCTGGACCAGCAGTTCCGGCTCGGGCTCGGCCTCGAGCTCTGCGAACGACCGAAATAGCACCTCGATCCCGGCCGGTGAGATGAGCTCGAGCACGACCAGGACCTCGTCACCCGGGTTCCAGAAGGTGTGCCACTGGTCGCGCGGCTTGAACACGAGGTCGCCCGATGTGGCAACGATGTCGTCTCTTCCGAGCAGCACCCCCATGGTGCCGCTGACCACGAACGTGTACTCGTCCTCGTCGTGGTGCCGGTGCACCGGCGCTGCGAGAGCGCCGGGGTTGACGGTCTGCTCGACGAGGGAGAACCGGTTGGTGGTGTCCGATCCGTCGATCAGGAACCGGTCTTCGCAACCGCCGAGCCGCGAGCGGTCGCCGTCGCCGGGTCCGAGGACGCGGGGTACACGATGCGTGGTAGTGGTCATGGCTCGACGCTAGGGAGCGCGACGCCGGCAGACCATTCCACAAAGCTGGAGTATCGCTTTGCGCCGCTGAAGCCTAGGTTGAGGCAATGGCCACAGCGTCACCAACGCGGGCATTGGAAAAGATCAGTCAGGTCGCGGGCCGGGCACCCGACCTGGTGAGCCTGTGGCGCGAGGCGTCCGTGGTGATCGCGGAGGTGGTGCCCTACTACGACTACCCCTGTTGGTACACGCTCGACCCGGCGTCGCTGCTGATGACGAGCCACTTCAACGAGAACGTCGTGGAGTTTCCGCACGAGTGGCTCGCAGGGGAGTACTACGGCGACGACGTCCACAGGCTCGTCGACATCGTGCGATCCGAGACCGGCATCTCCACCCTGCATGAGGCCACGAACGGTGATCCCAGCTCGAGCCCGCGCTGGCAGGCGAATATCGAGCTGGGCGGCGATCAGGAGATGATCTCGCGCCTGCAGACGCGCAGCGGTGAGGTGTGGGGCGCCCTCGGGCTGTACCGCGAGACCGGCGAGCCGATGTTCGGTCGCGATGACAAGGCCTTCGTCGCCGCCGCGGCGTCAACGCTCGCGGCCGGCGCCCGCCGGGCCCTGTTGCTGGCCGAGGCCAGGGAGCCGGACAGCCCTGACTCGCCAGGACTGGTCGTGCTCACCGACCAGTGGGAGGTCGAGTCGACGACTCCTGGTGTCGAGCAATGGCTGTCCGAGCTCCCCGACGGAGACTGGAGCAAGGGCAAGCTCCCCACAGCGGTGGTCGCCGTCGCGGCGCGAGCACTTCGCTCGGCGCAGTTCCCTGACGCAGGAGAGGTCGCCGTCTCCCGCGTGCGAGCCCGCAACGGCACATGGGTCGTGCTGCACGGCGTGACCCTGGTTTCAGACCAGCGGCCGCGAGCCGCGGTGATCGTCGAGCCGGCCCACCCAGCGCGGATCATCCCGCTGCTGATGGCCGCGTTCGGATTGACCGAGCGGGAGCAGGACGTCACCCGGTTGGTCCTGCAAGGGGCGTCGACGACAGAGATGGCAGCCGAGCTGGTGGTGTCAGCGCACACCGTGCAGCAGCACCTGAAAGGCATTTTCGACAAGACCGGCGTACGGAGTAGGCGTGACCTGATCGGCAAAGTGTTCTTCTCGCACTACGAGCCCAGGTTCCGGGACAACGAGCAGCGGGCCGCCAGTGCGAGGCCACTGCGCGGCGGTCCCATGCCCGTGACACCCCGCTGACCCGGCTCTTCTTCACGCCAGGAACCGTCGACCCGGCTCTTGTTGACGCCAGGAACCGTCGACCCGGCTCGACTTCGGTGAAGACGAGCCGGGTCGACGCTGCTGACGGTGAAGAAGAGCCGGGTCGGCTCAGACCTCGAACTGGCCGGCTTCCAGGCGCTTCTTGATCTCCTGGAGGAAGCGGCCGGCGTCGGCGCCGTCGACCAGGCGGTGGTCGTAGGTCAGTGCCAGATACACCATGTGGCGTACGGCGATCGTCTCGCCGAGGTCGGGGTCGTCGATGACCACTGGGCGCTTGACCACGGCACCCGGTCCGAGGATCGCCACCTGCGGCTTGTTGATGATGGGGGTGTCCCACAACGCGCCGACGCTACCCAGGTTGGTGATCGTGAAGGTGCCGCCACTGAGCTCGTCGGGACCGATCTTGTTGGTGCGGGTGCGCTCGGCGACGTCGGAAATCTTCTTGGCCAGCCCGGCGATCGACAGGTCACCGGCGTCCTTGACGACAGGGGTGATCAGGCCCTTCTCGGTGTCGACCGCAAACGCGATGTGCTCGACGTCGAAGTAGGTGATCTCACCGGCCTCGGTGTCGATTGCCGCGTTCAGCTTCGGGTGCTGCTTGAGTGCATCGATCGCGGCCTTGGCGAAGAACGGGAGGTACGACAGCTTCACTCCCTCGCGCGCCAGGAAGTCCTCTTTGGTGGAGTCGCGCAGTCGCGCGATCCGAGTCACATCGACCTCGATGACCTGGGTGAGCTGGGCACCCGTGTGGAGCGAGTCGAGCATCCGCTCGCCGATGATCTTGCGCAACCGGGAGATCTTCTCCGTGGTGCCGCGAAGCGGTGACGGTGTGACGCCCGCTGAGGAGGACGCCGCGGGTGTCGTCGGGGCCGGCGCGGACTGCGAGCCGGCAGCAGAGTCTTCCTTGGGCCGGGCCGCGTCGAGCACGTCCTGCTTGCGGATCCGACCGCCTACGCCGCTGCCCTTGACCGCCGAGAGATCGACATCCTTCTGCGCAGCGAGCTTGCGCACGAGCGGCGTCACGTAGCCGGCGCCGTCGCCGTGGTCGGTTGATGACGGCTTGGCCGGCTCGGCTTCCTTCGAGTCGTCCTTGGCCTGCGGCTCCGGCTCTTCCTTCTGCTCCGGCTCGGCCTTGGTTTCAGGCTCGGGCTCCTCTTCAGGCTCCGGTTCGGGCTCTTCTTCAGGTTCCGGCTCGGACTCTTCTTCAGACTCAGGCTCCGGTTCCGCCTCCGGTTCCGCCTCAGCGGACTCCTTCTTCGCAGGAGCCGACCCACCTTCAGAACCGATGACGGCCAGCTCGGCGCCGACCTCGACCGTCTCGTCCTCTTCGACCTTGATCTCGAGGAGGGTGCCGGCTACCGGAGAGGGGATCTCGGTGTCGACCTTGTCGGTCGAGACCTCGAGCAGCGGTTCGTCCATCGCAACGTCATCGCCGACAGACTTCAGCCATCGGGTGACCGTGCCCTCGGTGACCGACTCGCCCAGGGCCGGCAAGGTGACCGACGTGCTCTCGCCGCCTCCGCTGCCGCTGCCCTCCGACTCGGTTGGCTTCTCTTCCTCCGGCTCTTCCTTCGGCTCGGGCTCTTCCTCCGGCTCCTCCGCGGCCTCATCCTCGGCCGCCGGCTCGCTCCGCCGGCTCTTCCGCCGGCTCTTCCGCCGGCCTTCCGCCGGCTCCTCCTCGGACGTGTCGGTGGCCTCCGTCTCGGCCTCGGACTCGGACTCTGAGGAGTCGGACTCCGAGGAGTCGGCGTCATCTCCGTCTCCCGAGTCACCCGACGACTCGCTGGAGTCGCCGATCACCGCAAGCACAGCGCCGACCTCGACCGTCTCGTCCTCCTGCGCCTTGATCTCCAGCAGCGTGCCGGCCACGGGTGATGGGATCTCGGTGTCGACCTTGTCGGTGGAGACCTCGAGCAACGGCTCGTCGACCGCGACCTCGTCGCCGACGGACTTCAGCCAGCGGGTGACGGTGCCTTCGGTGACGGACTCGCCGAGTTCCGGGAGGTTGACTTCGGTGGCCATGGACTTCCTTCGGGTCGGGTCGTGCGAGGTCAGGAGTGAGCGTGCAGGGGTTTGCCGGCGAGGGCGAGGTGGGCCTCGCCTAGTGCCTCGTTCTGGGTCGGGTGCGCATGCACCAGGGGAGCGACGTCCTCAGGATGAGCCTCCCAGTTGTAGATCAGCTGTGCCTCGCCGATCAGCTCACCCACGCGGTCACCGACCAGATGGACGCCCACGACGGGACCGTCCTTCTGACGGATCAGCTTGACGAAGCCGGCGGTCTTGAGGATCTGGCTCTTGCCGTTGCCGCCGAGGTCGTAGGTCAGCGTCTCGACACCGTCGGCACCGTAGCGCTCGGTGGCCGTCGCCTCGTCGAGACCGACCGAAGCGATCTCGGGGTGCGAGTAGGTCACCCGCGGGATGCCGGCCTCGTCGATCGGAGTGGGGTCCAGCCCGGCGATGTCCTCGGCCACGAAGATGCCCTGCTGGAAGCCGCGGTGCGCGAGCTGAAGCCCCGGCACGATGTCGCCGACGGCGTAGACGCCCTCGAGGTTGGTCCGGCAGCGCTCGTCGGTGGGCACGAAGCCCCGATCCATGGCTACGCCCTGCTCCTCGTACCCGAGTCCGTCGGTCGCAGGACCCCGGCCGACGGCGACCAGCAGCAGCTCGGCCTCGATCACGTCGCCGCCCTCGACGGTGACCGCGACACCGTCGTCGGTCACCTTCACACTCTGGAACGGCGTGCCGGTGCGGAAGTTGATCTTGCGCTTGCGGAAGGCGCGTTCGAGGGCCTTCGACGACGCCTCGTCCTCAGCTGCCACTAACCGGGGGAGTGCCTCGATGATCGTCACCTCGGCGCCGAAGCTCTTCCACACGCTGGCGAACTCGGAGCCGATCACACCGCCGCCGAGCACGATCACCGACGTTGGGACCCGATCCAGACGGAGCGCGTGGTCAGAGGTGACGACTCGCTCTCCGTCGATCTCGAGCCCGGGAAGGGTCTTGGCGTAGGAGCCTGACGCCAGCACCACGTGCTTCCCGGAGTACGCCGTGTCGCCCACCGAGACCTGTCGCGGTCCGGTCAGCCGCCCCTCACCCTCGATCACGGTGACGCCGCGGCTCTTGATCAGGCCCGTGAGCCCCTTGAACAGGCGCGAAACAACGCCGTCCTTGTAGGAGTTGACTCCCGTCATGTCGATGCCATCCAGCGTGGCGGTGACCCCGAACTGCTCTGCGTCGCGCGTCAGGTCTGCGACCTCGGCTGCGTGGAGCAGCGCCTTGGTCGGAATGCACCCCTCGTGCAGGCAGGTGCCGCCGAGATTGCCTTTCTCGACCAGCCCGACCGAGAGGCCGAGCTGAGCGGCGCGCAGCGCGCACGCATAGCCCCCCGAACCCGCCCCGAGAATGAGTACGTCGAAGTCAGCATCAGCCACGTCGCCCATCCTTACACTTGTCATCTTCATCACAACACCGACCCAGCCTCGCGGGGCGACCCGCCGGGCGGCAACCGGACCAGATGTGCTCCGTTCGGGTCGGCAAGGCAGAATTGCCGCCATGGGTTTGATGGACAGGTTCCGGCGCGGGTCGCGGCAGCGCATGAGCAAGCCAGGCGACGGGTTCCGCACCGGCTCCACGACCGTCCGGGCCTCGGACAAGGTCGACGAACAGCACCTGCACGAGTTCGTCGCCAATCGACGTGGTGTCGAGGGCTTCGTGGAACCCCGAACCGCGGTCAGCGAGGTGACCCTGCTCGTCGTCGCCCACGACGGTGAGTGGACCCGGCGCCGAGTCCCGTCGGTCAACTGGGCGCACGACTTCTGCAACAAGCACCAGGTGCCGTCCTACGACGCCGGCCTGGTCGGCATCCCGCAGCGCATGCGTGACTACAACCGTCGCGAGAAGCAGCGACGCCAGCAGGGCCTCTGACCCTGGCTCAGCCGCTCATCGTGCGGGCGAGCTGCACCAGCGTCGTGACGCCGACGCCGGTGCCACCCGGGGTGAGGTGACCCGACGGGCCGCCTGAGTTGTACGCCGGTCCGGCAATGTCCACGTGCGCCCACGGGATGCCGCTGGTGAACTCTCGCAGGAAGGCTCCGGCGAAGATGCCCCCTCCCCAACGGATCCAGTCGTGCTGGGAGAGGTCGGCGATCTTGCTGGAGTGGATCCGGTCCTTCATGTGCTCGGGGATCGGCAGTGGCCAGCTGTGCTCGCCTGCGGTCTCGGAGGCGGCCAGCACCTGTTGAACGACCGCATCGTCGCCCATGACGCCGGCGATCTGGCTGCCGAGGGCGACCACCATGTGGCCGGTCAGGGTCGCGACGTCGACGATCACGTCGGGGTGTTGGGCGGTGGCCCGGACCATGGCGTCGGCGAGCACCAGGCGGCCTTCGGCATCAGTGTTGAGCACCTCGACGGTGGTGCCGTCACTCATGGTCAGTACGTCGCCCGGACGCATGGCCGAGCCGGACAGCATGTTCTCCGCCATCGCGGCATGGGTCGTCACCTTGAGCGGCAGGCCGAGGTTCGCGATCGCGAAGGTCGCCTGGATCACCGCGGCGGCGCCGGCCATGTCGGACTTCATCTCGCCCATGCCTGCGCCCGGCTTGATGGTCAGCCCGCCGGAGTCGAAGGTGATGCCCTTGCCGACCAGCGCGAGGTGTTGTCTGGCCCCCTTGGGGGAGTAGGTGAGCTCTACCAGCCGCGGAGGTGCCGATGAGCCGAGACCGACGCCGAGGATGCCACCACAACCGAGCTCCGCGAGCTGCTTCTCCTCCAGCACCTTGATGCTGACCTTGTGCCTGCCGCGCGTATGGGCCTTCCCCGCCTCGACGACGGCGTCGGCGAAGGCCGGCGGCGTGAAGTCGCCGGGCGGCATGTTCACCCAGTCACGGGTCGTGGCTACCGCCTGCGCGACGACCTGCGTCTCCGCGAAGGCGGTGATGGCCTCCTTGCGGCGCGCGACCGGGCTCAGCACAACAATCTCGGCCACCGCCTCGGGCGACTGCGCGCTCTTGAACTCGGTGAACGAGTAGCCGCCGAGCAGGAACCCTTCGGTGACCGCGGCGATCAGCTCAGGAGACGTGGCGGGCAGCGCCAGCGCCACCGAGGCGGCGTTCGTCGCCGATCGCGCGGCGGCGCCAGCGGCACGGCGCACATCCAGCGCGGTAGGGGCCGCTCCGACACCGACCAGGATCAGCAGCGGAGCACCGATGACCCCCGACGTCGGGATCTTCACCACGTCGCCAGACTTGCCGGTGACCCCGAGCGAGGCGAGCAGCGGAGCCCACTTGCGTCCGTAGGCCTTCGCGACGTCCTCCCCCCCGGTCGCGACCTGTGCTCGGCTCGATGGTCCGGCGGTCACGCCTACGACGACGGCGTCAGCCCGGGTCTTCGCAGGGCTGGCGTTGCGCAGCGCGTAGGTCGTCACCGACGAAGAGTAACGGCGGGCCTGCGATAGGTTTTCGCGCATGGGTGACAACGACGAGCTGCTCAGGTCGCCGCTCCATGACCGCCATGAGGCGCTGGGCGCGAAGTTCGCCGAGTTCGGTGGCTGGTCGATGCCGCTGGAGTATTCGGGCGGCGCTGGTGGAGTGGTCAAGGAGCACAACGCGGTGCGAGGGGCAGTGGGCATCTTCGACGTCAGCCACCTCGGTAAGGCCGTGATCTCCGGGCCCGGGGCTGCCGACTTCGTCAACGCCACGCTGTCGAACGACCTGGCCAAGATCAGACCTGGGCAGGCGCAGTACACGCTGTGCTGCGACGACACCACCGGCGGCATCGTCGACGACCTGATCGTCTACTTCCGCGACAACGAGCACCTGCTGCTCGTCCCCAACGCCGCCAACACGGCCGAGGTCGTCCGCCGCCTCGACGAAGCCGCACCCGAGGGCATCAAGGTGGGAAATCACCACCGGGACTATGCCGTGCTTGCCGTGCAGGGGCCGAGCTCCGACGAGGTGCTCGACAAGCTCGGACTGCCGACCCGCATCGACTACATGAGCTTCGTGGAGACCTCCTTCAAGGACGAGGCGGGCGAGGACATCGGTGTCGTTGTCTGCCGGACGGGCTACACCGGCGAGCGTGGCTATGAGCTGATCGCGGCCAACGCGGTGGCCGCGCCGCTGTGGGACGCGCTGCTGGAGGCCGGTGCCGATCTCGGCATCGCGCCCTGTGGCCTCGGGGCCCGCGACACGCTGCGCACCGAGATGGGCTACCCCCTGCACGGCCAGGACATCTCGCTCGATGTCACGCCCAACGAGGCCCGCCTCGGCTGGGCGGTGGGCTGGCAGAAGGCCGACTTCTGGGGCCGCGAGCCGCTGCTAGAAGAGCGCGAGGCTGGGCCGAAGCGTCGGCTGTGCGCGCTGGTCGCCACTGGACGTGCCATCCCCCGGCCTCACATGGGGGTCAGCCTCACCAAGGACGTGCTGCTCGGCGAGGTCACTTCGGGCACGTTCTCGCCCACCTTGAAGAAGGGGATCGGGCTCGCGCTGCTGTCCTCGGTCGTCAACCCGGAAGCCGAGGTGGGCGTCGACGTACGCGGTCGACGAGAGATCTTCCAGCTCACCCGGCTGCCGTTCGTCGACACCTCGGTGAGCGAGACGTGAACCTCCCCGAGCAGCCCTCGACCTTCCGGCAGCCCACTCCGGCCGAGCGGCCCTGGTGGTGGCGTCTCGAGGACGCTGCCGGGGTCGAGGTGACGGTGGAGGGGGAGCTTGCGAGCCAGCGGTTCACCAGCCAGGCCGACGCCGAGTCGTGGGTAGGAGAGTTCTGGGCCGAGCTCGCCGCCGAAGGCGTTGACGGGGTAACCCTCTTCGAGCTCGAGCGCCAGGTCTACGGTCCGATGTCGCTGCACGCGTGATCCCTGAGGCGGTCGCGGCGGTCTGCCGAGTCTTCCTTGAATCAGCGCCCGCCGGGCTGGTCACCGGCCTGTACCTGCGCGGCGGGACGGGTTTCGGAGAGTGGGTGCCCGGCCAGAGTGATGTCGACTTCGTCGCGACCCTGGCCCAACGGCCTGCAGCGAACGAGCTCGACGCGCTGCGGGAAGCGCACGCGACGGTGGCGGCCGCCCATCCCGACGTCCACTTCGACGGACCGCACGTGCTCGTAGCCGACCTGTCGGTCGATCCGAGCTCGTTGCCCGACGTCCCGACGACCCTGGCCGGTCTGTTCGAGCCCGAGAATGCCATCCACGACGGCGTGATCGCCTGGCACGAGCTGGCCTGGCACGGCACCACGGTGCATGGACCGGCCATCGCGGACCTCGCGGTCTGGACCAACCGTGGGCGGCTCCTCGACTTCACGACCGAGAACCTCGACACCTACTGGCGCGCGAACGCCGAGGCGTTGACGGCCATGCCGACAGAAGGTGCGGCGGAAGCAGCGTGCTGCTGGTGCGTGCTGGGCGTTGCCCGCCTCCACCACTTGCTCGTCACCGGCGAGATGACGACCAAGTCAGCGGCCGGCCGCTGGGGCCTGACCTACTACCCACGGAGGTTCCATCGGGTGCTGCGAGAGGCGCTCAGGATCCGCGAGGGTGGTGCCGACGAGTACGCCGACGACCGCGCCGCACGAGGGCAGGACACGGCCGATCTCACGGCGTACGTGGTCCTGGCCGGGACCGGTCGATAGCGTCAGAGTGACACGCGGACGACCATCACCTCCCAGGTCGATCTCTGACCAGTACTTTGGATGGGTGCAGCAGTACCTCGACCTCCTCCAGCGAATTCTCGATACCGGCACGGAGAAGAGCGACCGCACCGGCACGGGCACCCGGTCGGTCTTCGGGCACCAGATGCGGTTCGACCTGACCGAGGGCTTCCCGCTGGTCACCACCAAGAAGGTCCACACCCGGTCGATCTTCGGCGAGCTGCTGTGGTTCCTCCGTGGCGACACGAACGTCAAGTGGCTGCAGGACCGCGGCATCAGCATCTGGGACGAGTGGGCCGACGCCAACGGTGATCTCGGTCCCGTCTACGGCTACCAGTGGCGCTCGTGGCCGACGCCCGACGGGCACCACGTCGACCAGATCACCCAGGTGGTCGAGCAGATCAGGAGAGACCCGGACTCCCGGCGCCACATCGTCTCGGCATGGAACGTCGCGGACATCCCGCAGATGGCGCTGGCACCGTGCCACACGATGTTTCAGTTCTACGTCGCCGACGGGCGGCTCTCGTGCCAGCTCTACCAACGCTCTGCCGACGTGTTCCTGGGCGTGCCGTTCAACATTGCGTCCTACGCGCTGCTGACGCACATGGTTGCCCAGGTCACCGGTCTGGGCGTGGGCGACTTCGTGCACACGCTCGGCGATGCCCATCTGTACGCCAACCACCTCGAGCAGGCCCGCTTGCAGCTGACCCGAGAGCCGCGACCGTTGCCCACCCTGCGCCTCGACGGGTCGGTCACCGAGCTGGACGCCTTCGATCTCGAGCACCTCGCGATCGACGGCTACGACCCCCACCCCGGCATCAAGGCCCCCATTGCTGTCTGAGTGGCGCGGATGACGTTCGGATGACGTCAAGATGACGCCCGGCGGCAAGCGGGTGGTGCTCGTCGCGGCCGTGGCCGACAACGGCGTGATCGGTGTCGATGGCGGCATCCCGTGGCGCATCGCCGAGGACTTCGCCCACTTCAAGGCCACCACGATGGGTCACACACTGCTGATGGGAAGGGCGACGTACGAGTCGATCGGCCGGCCCCTCCCCGGGCGCACCACCGTCGTGCTCACCCGCGACCCCACCTGGTCGGCCGACGGGGTGCTGGTCGCGGCCTCCTTCGCGGCTGCGCTGGACATCGCGGACGGCCTGACCGGTGAGGTGATGGTGGTCGGGGGAGCAGCGGTCTACGCGGAGGCCCTGGCCGTTGCCGACGAGCAGATCCTGACCCAGGTCCACCAGGCGCCGATCGGGGACACGCGCTACCCACAATTCGACGCAGCCGACTGGGTGGTCACCTCTCGCGAGGCCTTCGACGGCTATCACCGGGTGTCGTGGGTCCGGGGCTGAGCTGGCCGCAAAAGAATCTGCGACATCATGTCGCAGATACCCTTGCCCTCGGGCTCGGCGCGTTCTACGGTCGGTCCATGAACCACTCCGTACCCCACCGCGACGTACGCACCCGGCGGATCCGCTTCGCGTACCCACAAGGCGGCCTCGACCGGCACTACGTCGACGGCGACCTGGTGATGAGCCACCTGGTGGCGGTCCTGTCCGCGACCTTCCCGCCCGGCGAGGACTTCTTCGTGCGGTCGGTGCGCAACTTCAGCGAGCAGATCACCGATCCCGAGCTCAAACGACAGGTGGCCGGGTTCATCGGCCAGGAGGTGACCCACGGTCGCGAGCACCGAGAGCTCAATCGGCGCCTGGCGGAGATGGGCTACCCGACGCACCGCGTGGCTCGACTGGTCGAAGTGGTCGCTGCTGGACGCCGAGAAGCGGGTGCCGCCCAAGCTGCGGCTCGCGTACACCGCCGCGCTGGAGCACTACACCGCAACCATCGCGGAGGCATTGCTGAGCAAACCTGCCGCGCAGGCACTGCTCGGCGACACCGAGGTTCGCTCGATCCTGCTGTGGCACGCGCTCGAGGAGTCCGAGCACAAATCGGTGGCGTTCGATGCGTACCGGGCGGTGGGTGGCACCGAGCGGATGCGGATCTGGGGGTTCCGGATCATGACGGTCGGCCTACTCGGGCTGGTGTTCGTGGCGACGGCGCTGTCGATGCTGCTCACCGACCGGTCGACGTACAACCCGGTGCGTCTGGTTCGCAGCGTCGCCCGCCTCCGTCACTCGCCGTTCATCGAGCGTGACGTCATCACCCATCTGCGGGCGTACACCCAGCACGGCTTCCACCCCGACGACGTCGACAGCGCCGAGCTGCTCGACCGTTGGACCAAGGAGCTCTTCGGACCGCAGGGATCGCTGGCCGACCACCTCCACTGAGTCCGGTCCGCCGGGTGAGCTACCTGGGCCCAGTGCTTGGGTGGAGGCATGGAGCTCCGTGTTTTCACCGAACCCCAGCAGGGTGCGACGTACGACGACCTGTTGGCAGTGGCGCTCGAGGCAGAGCGGCTGGGCTTCGGCGCCTTCTTCCGCTCCGACCACTACCTAGGCATGGGCACCGACGGGCTGCCCGGGCCGAGCGATGCCTGGGTCACGCTGGCCGGGCTGGCCCGCGACACCAGCACGATCCGACTCGGCACCATGATGACCAGCGCCACCTTCCGCCATCCTGGTCCGCTGGCGATCAGCGTTGCCACCGTGGACCAGATGAGCGGCGGGCGCGTCGAGCTCGGGATCGGGGCCGGTTGGTTCGGTGCAGAGCACGTCAAGTACGGGATCCCGTTCCCGAGCACCGGTGAGCGGTTCAACCTCCTTGAGGACAACCTCGCGATCATCACGGGGCTCTGGGCGACCCAGGGTGGCTTCAGCCACGAGGGTCACCACTACACAGTCACCGACAGCCCAGGGCTGCCCAAGCCGGTGCAGGCCAAACCACCGATCCTGATCGGTGGCGTGGGCAAGAAGCGCACGCCGGCGCTGACCGCGGAGTACGCCGACGAGTTCAACCTGCCCTTCGTGGATCTCGAGACCACGAAGGCGCAGTTCGCCCGAGTGCGGGACGCCTGCGAGTCGGCCGGCAGGGACTCCGACGATCTGGGTTGGTCCAACGCGCTGGTGCTGTGCGTAGGCAAGGACGAGACCGAGTTCCGTCGGCGCGCAGAGGCCATCGGCCGAGAGCCCGAGGAGCTGCGAGAGCACGGGGTGGCGGGCACGACGCAGGAGGCGATCGACACGATCTCGAAGTACGCAGCCCTCGGGAGCGAACGCATCTACCTGCAGACGCTCGACCTGCACGACCTCGATCACCTCCGGTTGGTGGCGGCGGACGTCATGCCCTACGTGTGAGCGATAGCCTGGACCGCATGACCAACGCCCCTGCTGCGCCGTTCGGGCGCGTCCTCACGGCGATGGCGACCGCGTTCAACGACGACGGCACGGTCGACCTGGCGGGCACCGCCAAGATCGCGACCCACCTCATCGACCACGGCCACGACGGGGTCGTGGTCAGCGGCACGACTGGCGAATCGCCCACCACGACCGTCGCCGAGGACGGCGAGATCCTGCTGGCCGTCAAGGACGCGATCGGCGATCGCGCCACGGTTGTGGCGGGGGTGGGCACCAACTCCACCGCTCACTCCGTGGAGCTCGCCGAGCAGGCGGCCAAGATCGGGGTCGACGGGCTGCTCCTGGTGACGCCGTACTACAACAAACCGAGCCAGGCGGGCGTCCTCCACCACTTCCGCAGCGTGGTGGAGTCCAGCGACCTCCCGGTCATGCTCTACGACGTCCCCGGCCGCACAGGCACCGCCATCGAGCTGGAGACCTACGCCGAAGCCAGCACGTGGTCTTCGGTCGTGGCCGTGAAGGATGCCGTCGGTGACTACGCCCGCGGCATCCAGCTCATCCAGATGGGGTACGCCGTCTACTCCGGCGACGACGTCGCCAACCTCGGTTGGCTGGCCCACGGCGCCGCCGGGGTCGTCTCTGTCGTCGGTCACGCCGCCGGCCTCCAGCTGAGCCAGATGGTGGGCTGCTTCCACTCCGGCGACACCGCCGGCGCCCTCGAGATCTTCACGCGACTGCTCCCCGCGATCGACGCCGTCATGGGCGTCCCCAACTACGGAGCCACGACCGCGAAAGCCGCTCTGCAGCTGCTCGGCGTGATCAACAACCGCAACGTTCGGGGCCCGTTGGTGCCTCTCCACCGACGACGAGGTTGCCGCGCTGCGCGTGGGCCTCGCCGCCTCCGGACTGATCTAGGAGCTAGGACACGACTTGAGTCATCCCCACCCCGAACTCTCCGCGCCACCAGAGCTGCCGAAGGGGGGTCTGCGGGTGATCCCGCTCGGGGGACTGGGCGAGGTCGGCCGCAACATGACCGTCTTCGAGTACGACGGCCGGCTGCTGATCGTCGACTGCGGCGTGCTGTTCCCCGAGGAGAATCACCCGGGCGTCGACCTGATCCTTCCGGACTTCGAACCCATCCGAGATCGCCTCGACGACATCGAGGCGCTGGTGTTGACGCACGGCCACGAGGACCACATCGGTGCGACGCCGTACCTCCTGCGCGAGCGCGGCGACCTGCCGCTCGTCGGCTCCGAGCTCACCCTCGCCCTGCTCGACAGCAAGCTGCGTGAGCACCGGCTGCGCGAGACCGTTCACCACAAGGTCCGGGAGGGAGACAAGCTGACGCTCGGGCCGTTCGAGCTCGAGTTCATCGCCGTCAACCACTCCATCCCCGACGCTCTCGCGGTGGCGATCCGCACCGGCGCCGGACTGGTGCTGCACACCGGCGACTTCAAGATGGATCAGCTGCCGCTCGACGGTCGGATCACCGACCTGCGGGCCTTCGCGCGACTGGGGGAGGAGGGCGTCGACCTGTTCCTCACCGACTCCACCAACGCGGAGACACCGGGTTTCACGCCGACCGAGAAGTCGATCACGCCGGTCATCAACCAGGTCTTCCGCGAGTCCGAGCAGCGGATCATCGTCGCCTGTTTCGCCTCCCACGTGCACCGCGTGCAACAGGTCCTGGATGCGGCTGTTGCGCACAACCGGAAGGTGGCTTACGTCGGTCGCTCGATGGTGCGCAACATGGGCATCGCCCGCGACCTCGGCTACCTACGGGTGCCGGGCGGGGTGATGGTCGAGGCCAAGGAGCTCGCCGACCTACCGCCGGAGCGCCAGGTGCTGATCTCGACCGGGTCGCAGGGCGAACCCATGAGTGCACTGAGTCGGATCGCCCAGCGCAACCACAACTTCGTGCACATCGAGGAGGGCGACACCGTCCTGCTCGCCTCCAGCCTCATCCCCGGCAACGAGAACGCCGTCTACCGCGTCATCAACGGCCTGTCGCGCTGGGGTGCCCGCGTCGTGCACAAGGGCAACGCGTTGGTGCACGTCAGCGGCCACGCCAGCGCCGGTGAGCTGCTCTACTGCTACAACATCGTCCAGCCCCGCAACGTGCTGCCCGTGCACGGCGAGATCCGTCACCTGCTCGCCAACGCCGCCCTGGCTCGACAGACAGGTATCGAGAACGTCGTGGTGGCTGAGGACGGCGTGGTGGTCGACCTGGTCGACGGCAAGGCTGAGATCTCGGGCAAGGTCGAGTGCGGCTACGTATTCGTCGACGGTGCCTCGGTCGGCGACATCACCGAGTCGTCGCTCAAGGATCGCCGGATCCTCGGCGAGGAAGGCTTCATCTCGGTGATCGTGGTCGTCGACTCGGTCAGCGGCAAGGTCGCCAGCGGACCCGAGATCCACGCCCGTGGGTTTGCCGGTGGGGACTCTTCCTTCGATGAGATCAAGCAGCCGATCATCGATGCCATTGCCGCTGCCGTCGCCGAGGGCGTGACCGACCACTACCAGCTCCAGCAGACGGTTCGCCGTGTGGTCGGCCGCTGGGTCAGTCGAGCTCACCGACGCCGCCCGATGATCATCCCGATCGTCATCGAAGCCTGATTTGCGACGTCGCCCACCCGGTAGGCAAGCCGCCCCTGACCACGCCGGGAGCGCCTCAGGACTCGATGGGTCGCAGGTCCAGAGCCTGTTCGACCCAAGACCAAGAGACGCACACGTGGCCCTGTCGGCGAACCGCAGGGCCACGTGCGTCGCGCGGGTTACCTTCGGACGGTGACGGTGAAGCTGTCCTCGCTCGGTTCGGTGCTGTCATCGCCCAGGTACGCGGCCACGAGCTCGTGCCTGCCGATGGACAGGTCGTCTCGGACCCTCAATTTCACGCGGCCATTCTCGAGGCTGCCACGCGCGATCACCTCGCCGGCCGCCCGGATCTCGACGTCACCGGTCGCGTCATCGGGCGAGGCCGAACCCACCTTGACGCGAACGTCGAAGTCCTGGCCGAACCGCACCTTCTTCGGACCCTTTGCTTCGGTCTCGGAGGCAACTGCGGGGACCTCCTCCTCGCAGGTGGAGATCATGACGTTGTCGACGTACCACCCGTCGATGCCGCCGCACCCATCGCGACCGATGTCGAAGCGCAGCCGCAGCGTGTCGCCCGGTTGGGCGCCGACCGCGGTCAGGTCAACCTGGGACTGACCCCAGCTGCCGACGACCTTGCCGCCGTCGCTGCCGGTGAAGCCTGGCTCTCCGGCGAGCGGGTTGGTGCTGCCGGCTTCGGAGGTGGCCAGGACCTTGGGGGCATTGAAGGTGTACGCCTCCGCCGGGATGGCCGTGAATTCGCCGCCGTTGAGGCTGTACTTCACGTTGCCGCCGTCGTACCCAGCTTCCGTCGCCACGTAGTGGTCAAAGCTCAGCGCAGGTGATCCAGCCACGTCGGGCAGGGTCACCTCCGGCCCGATGATCGAGTCGCGGCTCGAGAAGTCGGTGACGCCGTCACCGCTGCACTCCCCACGGTCAGGAGCCGGACCATAGGCCACGCCGCCGGGGTGGTTGCCCGGAGCGGCCATGGTGGCCTCCCAGGGTGCGCCGAAGCCCCCCTGGTAGTCGCCGAGGTTCGCGAGCTGCTGCTCGGCGTCCCACCCAGCCAGGCCGTCCTCGAAGTCCTCCTCCCAGACAACGTTTGTCTCGAACCCGGGTCCGCAGAGCGAGGGCGCGTCCTTGTCGAACATCGGCTGGAAGTTGCACTGCACCGGTTCGGTGCGCATCTCTGTCGCTGTCATGGCGTTCGCGACCGACTGGCAGTCGGCGGCGGTGATCTCGGCAGCCGCTTCAGGAGTGGCCTGTGCCTCGGTGGTCAGCCGATTGATCGGCTGACCAACCAGATCGGCGCAGGAGGCCTCGAGGGCGTCGGCCGCGATGGTGAAGTCGGACGACGGAGTCAGGTACGCCGTCTGGGCCCGCCACCAGATGTTGGCAGCCTTGTCGATGCCGATCCCGGCGACGGCCTGTCCGTTGAACGAGCCACCGTCGACCACGAGGGCGTAAGCGTGGTTGGGCACGCCTGAGTTGCTGTGCACGCCGCCGCTGTCGGACATGTTGGGGTCGCAGTTGTACTGAGCGTCCGTCACCTTCCCCGGGTCGCCGTAGCAAGTGGGGTTCCACATGTCGCGAATCGCGCCCCCGAAGGCCACCGACTTCTCGCCGACGAGCCAGCGGGTGGTCTGGGTGCGACCAGTCGTGTCCTCAGCGGCGATGGTGATGTTGGCGGTGCCGGCCTGCTTGAAGCGGCCACCGTCGGCCTGCGTGACCATCAGACCGGGAATCGTGCTCGTGCCCGACATGCTGATCGGCAGGCCCGGAGCGTTGTGGCCGACCACGATGCCGGTCGCCCCGGCTGCAGTTGCGTTGTCGACCTTTACCTGGAACGTGCAGGAGCCGCGGTCCACGTAGGCGTAGCTGCCGGCCACCGCCGCAGCGTTGGTGTACGCCGTGCACCCGTCGGTCGTGCTGGGTCCGGTCGCGTCGGCAGTGTCGGTGGCTACCACGACGTCAGTTGTGACGCCGGAGGTGTCGTACGGCGGCCCGAAACCGGCTGCCGCCGCCGTGCACGGGCCGGCAACAGCCGCGGGGGAGATGATGGTGACCTGGAGCTTGGCCGGCGCGGTCGGATCACAGTCGCCGTCAGCTCGCTTGGCCGCGATGTCGCCCTCGCCGTCGTCCTCGCGGGAGTTGATCAGGTCGAGGGTCTCACCCCAGACGTCGGAGTAGGACTCGTTGAGGGCCCCCGGCTGGTGCTGGTAGATCAGCCCGGAGGTGTGCTCGGTGTAGGCGTGACCCCACTCGTGCGAGACCACGTCGTCCGAGGTCACTCCGTCACAGTAGTTGGTGGTCACGCCGTTCCAGTTGGCGTTGGGGCAGTTGATCCGAGGGTCGTTGTTGACCGTCTTCATCGTGGCACCCGCGCCGTCGTAGGAATCGCGACCGAAGGCGGTCCTGAACATCCAGTAGGCCTCGCCGGCCGAGTTGACCAGGTTCTGCTGGTCCTGGTTGAGGCTGCCCGGGAACGCATCGCCCTCGACCCACACCGGCGCGGTGGTGGGAGAGGTCTCGTACAGCTCGCGCTCGAGGCCGTGGGTCATCATCGAGTAGCGGTTGACCACCTTGTTGGTGGTTGCGTCGACGAACACCATGTCTCGGATGTTGTCGCCGTTGGTGACCTCGACGACGTACGCCAAGATCGCCTGGCCGGCCTCGCCCTTCAGCGCGCCCATCCGATAGACCACCAGCTCGGTGTTGACGGCCTTCAAGCCGGAGGTGTTCGCCTGGTCGCCATCGGCATTCTGTGCCGGGTCAGACTCGACCGTGCTCACCGCCCGCTCGCCAGCTGTGGCGGCCGAGATCTTCGGGTCCACAGAAAGGTCGAGGTTGGGTGCGGCGTAGCCGTTGACCGACGTCAGATCGCCAGACCGGTCGAGGTTGGCGCGGATCATGGAACCGAAGACCTCGACGCCTCGATACTGCTGGGTGTAGGTGACGGTACGTCCGACTTGGTTCTGACTGACCTCGGTCCGCTCGAGCTGGCCGTCGGCGGCGCCGAACGCGGCCCCGAACCGATCGAGGTAGGTGTCGGCCTTGTCGACCGCCTCGGTCTTCGTGTCACCGGCAACGTCGGGGAACAGGTCGGTGGCGGCGTCGCGGGCGCGGATGAAGCCGACCTTGCCGGTGGCGCTCTCGCGGGCCACCTTCACATCGCCGTCAGCTTCGGTCCTCATCTGCTGCACAACAGGACGGTCGGGGCTCACGGCCGGTGGGCCCACGGCCCCGGCTGGCAACCCGGGCAGCACGGCGACGCCGGCCCCCAGGAGTGCAAGGCAGAGTCCTTGCCGGAAAATCTTCACAGGAACATCCCTCCGAGTGGATGATTTGAAGTGAGCACTGGGGTGCGGCTCAGGGGCACTTTAAGTGGGACCGGTCCGGAGGTCTAGTCATTACGGGCTACTCGTCCTAGTCATCTTGGAAGTCCAGCAGCGGTTGAGACGACACGCATCTGTGGTGCGTGTGACTGGTGGGACTGTGACCTAGGTTGGTCACCATGGCGACCCGTACGTCTTCCCCGCCGGGTTCGCGGAGCAAGAGCACCTCCACCACCCGAAACCGGAGCGCGTCGGCCGGCAAGGGACGAGGCGGCTCGAGCACCCGATCCCGGAGCGCCCGGAAGCCCACGAAGAACCGCGGCCGGCCCGCGGGCAGAGAAGCCCGTCCGCCGTCCTCCTCCGCGCGCCGTGCGCAGCGGTCCTGGTCCGGTCGCCCGTGCCGGTCAGGCCCTGTTCCGGGCCAGCTCCACGGTCTGGCTCGGCCTCGCCCATGGCGTCGGTGCCGGTGCCCGCGGCATCGGTCGCAGCGCACGCGAGCTCGACCCCGACCACCGTCGCGACGGTGCTGGCCTGGCCCTCTTCGGGCTCGCGGTCGTCGTGGCCGCTGCCGTGTGGTTCGAGATGCCCGGTGGCGTCATGGAGCTGGTTCGCGACATGGTGACCGGATCGGTAGGCAAGATCGGCTGGCTCGTGCCGCTGGTGGTGGTCCTGTCCGGGTGGCGGGTGATGCGCGACCCCGTCCGCAACGGGCCAGCTGGCCGACAGGCCATCGGGTGGACGGCGCTGGCCTTCGGCGTGCTCGGCATCGTGCACATCGCCAACGGCAGTCCTGAGCCCGTCTTGGGTGACACCTCGCCCCTGCGCGAGGGGGGTGGTGCGATCGGTTTCGTGGTCTCTTCACTGCTGCTCGACCTGCTGCGTTCGGTGTACGTCGTAGTTCCGCTTCTCCTCCTGCTCACCTTCTTCGGTGTGCTCGTAGTCACCGGCACCCCGCTCTATCGACTGCCTGAACGGCTCGGCGTCCTGCGCGACCGGATGCTCGGGCGGACTCCGGTCGCGCAGGACGGGGCCGATGGGGCCGACGAACCGACCCAGCCGATCCGGACACGTCGCGGGCGCAACCTCGATGACACGATCGATCCCGATCTCGGCGACCCTGCCTACGACAGCCCTGTGCTCACCGAGCGCGAGCTGCGCAAACGGCGCAAGAAGACCCACGACACCGACTCGATCGACGTCGTCGCCGATGAGGACGCCGGCCTTGACATCGTGGCCCCGCTCGCGGGCCCGCCCGATGATCCGGCAACCAGCGGCGCCCTCGAGCCGCCGCCACACTCACCGATCCCGCAGCGGGTGGAGCAACTCGCACTGTCTGGTGACATCGCCTACACCCTGCCGGGCAACGAGGTGCTCAAACCAGGCTCGCCGCACAAGGCACGCTCCAAGGCCAGTGACGCGGTTGTCGGCCGGCTGACCCAGGTGCTCGAGGAGTTCGACATCGACGCCCAGGTGACCGGGTACACCCGGGGCCCGACGGTCACCCGCTACGAGGTCGAGCTCGGACCGGCGATCAAGGTCGAGAAGGTCACCGCGCTCTCCAAGAACATCGCCTACGCAGTCGCCTCGGCCGACGTGCGCATCCTCAGCCCGATCCCCGGCAAGTCCGCTATCGGCATCGAGATCCCGAACCTCGACAAGGAGATCGTGTCGCTGGGTGACGTGCTGCGCTCCGGCAACGCTCGCACCGACCACCATCCGATGGTGGCGGGGCTGGGCAAGGACGTGGAGGGCGGATTCGTGGTCGCGAACCTCGCCAAGATGCCGCACCTGCTGGTCGCCGGAGCCACCGGCTCGGGCAAGTCGAGCTTCATCAACTCGATGATCTGCTCAGTGCTGATGCGGGCCACACCCGACGAGGTCCGGATGATCATGGTCGACCCGAAGCGGGTCGAGCTAAACGCCTACGAGGGTGTGCCGCACCTGATCACGCCGATCATCACCAATCCGAAGAAGGCCGCCGAGGCGTTGGCCTGGGTCGTACGCGAGATGGACATGCGCTACGACGACCTGGCCAACTTCGGCTTCCGCCACATCGACGACTTCAACAAGGCCGTCCGCGCTGGCAAGGTCACTGTGCCGCCCGGCAGCGAGCGCGAGCTGACGCCGTACCCCTACCTGCTGGTGATCGTCGACGAGCTCGCTGATCTGATGATGGTCTCGCCCCGCGACGTCGAGGACGCGATCGTCCGGATCACCCAGCTGGCCCGGGCAGCCGGCATCCACCTGGTGCTGGCTACTCAGCGTCCGTCAGTCGATGTCGTGACCGGTCTGATCAAGGCCAACGTGCCCTCGCGCCTGGCGTTCTCGACCTCATCGCTCGCCGACAGCCGAGTGATCCTCGATCAGCCCGGGGCGGAGAAGCTGGTCGGCCAGGGTGATGGCCTGTTCCTGCCGATGGGCGCCTCGAAGCCGGTGCGAGTCCAGGGCTCGTGGGTCACCGAGGCTGAGATCCATCTCGTGGTCAAGCATTGCAAGGCGCAGCTGGAGCCGACCTATCGCGAGGACGTCACGGCACCGCAGACCACCAAGCGCGAGCTCGACGACGACATCGGCGGCGACCTGGATCTGGTGATCCAGGCAATCGAGCTGGTGGTCTCCACGCAGTTCGGCTCCACCTCGATGCTGCAGCGCAAGCTCCGGGTCGGCTTCGCAAAGGCCGGTCGGCTGATGGACATCTTGGAGAGCAGGGGGGTGGTCGGACCCAGCGAAGGGTCCAAGGCCCGCGACGTCCTGGTCAAGAACGATGAGATCGATGCCGTGATCGCGACGATCCAGGGGGAGATGTGAGCAGCACCGACACCACCGACACTACCGACACGGGCCACGCCGGCAAGGTCAGCGACGCGAGCGACCCCAGCGACTCCTTCGACGTGCGCCGCAACGCGCCTGTCGCCGCCGCGCTCGCCGCGAGCTCGGCGGTCGTCGCGATCTCCTATCTGGTCCGCGTCATCGGCGGTGGCACCTGGCTCGACTGGCTGCTGCTCCTCGTGATGACCGGGCTCGCCAGCGCGTATGGCACGGCTCTGCTCGACGCCCGGGCGCCATTGCTGGTCGTCGACCGGCTCGGAGTGCGGGTCCGACAGGGTCGCCGTTGGAGCGGTGTCGCCTGGTCGGATGTCGAGGTCATCGAGCACCTTCCGCGCCGCGGCCTCGCACGCGACGGATGGATTCTCGTCGCCCGCGCCGATGATGACGACGACCTGACGGTGCCGCTGTCCCTCTCGACGCGAGTGGTCGGGCTCGACGGGGCCGATCTGTCCGCGAGGCTCGACGAGCTGTCCGGTGGCACCACCGAGGTGGTGGAGATCGATCCATCGATCGGTTCCGGCGACGAGTGGTGGGAGGACTCGAGTCCCACCACCGACGAGTTCATGTCGGCAGTGGTCGCGAGCCCGACGCCGACGCCGTTGCGCGAGCCGCGCCACGCGATCCGCGCCGACCTCGAGCACGACGCGACTGCCGGCGCCAACGCCCTCAAGCTGGACCTCAGTGACGACGAGTCGTCGGCCCGTCGGTTGCCCGAAGCCGACGTGTTGCGCCGCGACGCCGACGCGGAGGACACCGTTGTCTGGCCCGGGGGAGTGACCCCCATCGCTACCGCCGGCGAACCCGTGGAGCGGTTGGTGATCGACGAGTTCGTCGTCGAGCCGGCGCCCGACCCGGTGATCGGCCCTGAGCTGGCCGCCGCCCGTACCCGACTCGCTCTCACCGTCGACCAGCTGGCCGACCGGACCCGGATCCGACCGCACGTGATCGAGTCCATCGAGGTCGACGACTTCGCGCCGTGCGGCGGCGACTTCTACGCGCGCGGTCACCTGCGCACCCTGGCCCGGGTCCTGGCTGTCGACGTGGCGCCCCTGCTGACGGCGTACGACGAGAGGTACGCTGACGCGCCGATCGACCCCCGCCGCGTCTTCCAGGCGGAGCTCGCCACGGTCGGTGGATCGATCCGGAGCACCCGCGGTGGGCCCAACTGGTCGGTGCTGGTCGCTGCCGTGATGGCGGTGATCCTGGTCTGGTCGGTTGCCCGACTGGTGATGGACAGCAGCGAGTCGGTCACCCCGCCCAATCCATTTGCCGACGGCTCGGGCGGTCCTCGGGGCAACGGTGGCGCGGCAAATGCTGCCGACCCTGTCCCGGTCGTGCTCACCGCGGCCGGCGGGGGTGCCCGGGTAGTGGTCCGCGACGCCGGCGGCGGCATCGTCTACGACGGACAGCTGTCGTTCGGGCAGTCCATCAGCATCGAGGCCGCGCCCCCCGTGCGGATCAGCACCACCGACGGCTCGCTCGAGGTGGCGGTCGACGGCGAGGATCGCGGACCGCTCGGTGCGACTGGTCAGCAGGGTCAGAACACCTACGTCCTGCCGTGAGCCGAGCTCGACGGCTTGGCCCCGCGCGACGTCGGTTCTGAACGCACCCGAGCCTGTGGGCGCAATCGGGCTTTGGGCTCTTGACCGCCCCGGGCGGCATACTCGAGAGCGATCATGACCACAGACCAGGCTCCGACACTGTCCGTCGCACTGCTGACCCTTGGCTGTGCTCGCAACGAGGTCGACTCCGAGGAGATGGCCGGTCGTCTGGCGGCTGACGGCTTCCTCCTCGTCGCCGACCCTGCTGAAGCCGACACAGTCGTGGTCAACACCTGTGGCTTCGTCGAGGCAGCTAAGAAGGACTCGGTCGACGCCCTGCTCGAGGCCGCCGACCTGAAGGCCAACTCCGACGGGGGCGGCCGGGTCAAGGCTGTCGTCGCGGTCGGCTGCATGGCGGAGCGCTACGGCAAGGACCTCGCCGAGACGTTGCCGGAGGCCGACGCCGTGCTCGGGTTCGACGACTATCCCGACATCGCCGCCAAGCTGCGTTCGATCGTGGCGGGGGAGAAGCACCACCCCCACACCCCGCAGGACCGTCGCCGGTTGCTGCCGATCAGCCCGGTCGACCGGGCCGCGGCGAAGCCTGTCGATGAGTGGGTGCCCGAGAGCCGTCGTCGGCTCGACTCGGGCCCGATGTCGCCGCTCAAGCTGGCCAGCGGTTGTGACCGCCGCTGCTCGTTCTGTGCGATCCCGTCGTTCCGCGGCTCGTTCGTCAGCCGTCGACCCAGTGACGTGGTGGCTGAGGCGCGCTGGTTGGGGTCCGAGGGCGCCCGAGAGCTGTTCCTGGTCTCGGAGAACTCGACCTCGTATGGCAAGGACCTCGGCGATCTCCGTTTGTTGGAAACCTTGCTGCCTGAGCTGGCCGCCGTCGACGGAGTTGACCGGGTCCGCGTCTCGTACCTCCAGCCAGCCGAGACCCGCCCTGGTCTGATCGAGGCGATCGCCACGACCCCGGGTGTCACTCCCTACTTCGACCTTTCTTTTCAACACGCCAGCGCGACCGTGCTGCGCCGGATGCGCCGCTTCGGCGACCCGGAGAGCTTCCTTGGACTGCTCGACCAGGTGCGCCTACTCGCCCCGACCGCTGGCGTGCGATCCAACGTGATCGTCGGCTTCCCGGGGGAGACCGAGGAGGACCTGGAGACCCTCTGCGACTTCCTGGTGGCCGCTCGTCTCGACGTGACCGGGGTGTTCGGCTACTCCGACGAGGACGGCACCGAGGCGGCGGCGTATGAGGACAAGCTCGATGACGACGAGGTGTGGGCCCGGGCTCAGCACGTGACGGCACTGGTCGAAGAGCTCAACGCCCAACGGGCCGAGGAGCGGATTGGTGAAACGGTGTCCGTGCTCGTGGAGAGCATCGGGGACAGCGACGGGGCCGAGGGGCGTGCGGAGCATCAGGGTCCCGAGGTCGACGGCACCACACGGGTGGTCGGCGCGCCGGCGCTGAGGGTGGGCGACCTGGTCACCGCGACGGTGATCGGCACCGACGGTGTCGACCTGGTGGCCGAGGCGATCGGGGAGACCCGGTGACCGAGACCCCAGTCGTCAGCAACTGGAACCTGCCCAACGCGCTCACCACACTGCGCATCGTGCTGGTGCCCTTCTTCGGCTGGGCACTGCTGGTGGACGGTGGCGACTCGGTGCTGTGGCGTTGCGTCGCAGCCGGGATCTTCGCGGTTGCGATGATCACCGACAAGGTCGACGGCGACATCGCCCGATCGCGTGGGTTGATCACGGACTTCGGCAAGATCGCCGACCCGATCGCCGACAAGGCGATTACCGGTATGGCCCTGATCGCGCTCTCGGTGGCCGGAGATGTCTGGTGGTGGGTGACCATCGTCGTCCTGGTCCGCGAGTGGAGCGTCACCCTGTTGCGGCTCTCGATCCTCAAGGACGTGGTGATCGCTGCCGCCCAGAGCGGCAAGATCAAGACCACCTTGCAGGCCGTCGCGCTCGGGCTCCTGATCCTCCCGTTGCCGCACGGCGACGACGCTCACGGAGGAGAGTTCGACCGCTTCGGGCTGCCGGGCGAAGCGCTGTTCTACGCCGGCCAGGTCTTCCTGGTGGGAGCGGTCGTGATGACCCTGTGGTCCGGTTACGAGTTCTTCCGTGACGTCAGGCGCCAGCGCGCAACGCAGCGGGATGCGGCCGAACACACCCCGTAGCGCGTCTATGGCCTGCCGATGGCAGCCGACTTCGAAAAAGCTACCGGCACACGGTGACGGCTTCGGTCGACGGCAACGTCGTGGACAGTGCGCCGCTGTTGGCTGGTGCTGCCACGTTGACCGTCGGTCCGTTCGCCACCGAGGGGGTGAAAGACCATCACGATCGGCTACCCCGGTAACGCCGACCTACGGCACGCCCGGCAGGGTCAGCGCCAGCGTGTCACCGTCCGGGTCCACAGGGACCGTGACGGTGCGCCAGGGGTCAAGGGTCCTCGGTAGCGCGACGCTGGACAGCTCGGGCAACGCCCAGATCGTCATTCCGGGGACGGCTCTGGGGCCGGGCAGGCACAAGCTCAAGGTCGAGTACGACGGTGACTCCACGCACAAGCCGACTTCCACCAAGGTGACCATGGAGGTCAGCAGGGCGTCGTAGGCCACGCGACTGAGCCTTCAGCGTGTGGTGAGTCGGGCCCGTACGATCTTGAGGTGGTCAGTCTCCCGTCCGTCGCCCACCAGCTGCTGGAGTCGCGCGGCGAGACGGTGGCGGCTGCAGAGTCCCTGACCGGCGGACGCCTGTCGGCCTTGCTTTCAGAGGTGCCCGGGAGCTCGAGCACGTTCGTCGGGGGAGTGGTCTCCTACGCGACCGAGATGAAGATCGAGGTGCTCGGTGTGCCCATGGAGACCGTAGAGACCCACGGCGTCGTCTCGGCCGAGTGTGCGATGGCGATGGCACGGGGCGTGCGTGCCCTGACCGGTGCGACATATGGGCTCAGCACCACCGGCGTGGCCGGTCCCGCCGAGCAGGAGGGCAAGCCGCCCGGCACGGTGTTCGTCGGGGTGGCGGGCCCCGACTCGGCCTCGAGCGTGTCGCTCGAGCTGGTGGGCGACCGGGCAAAGATCGTGCACCGGACCTGTGACGAGGCGTTGACGACGCTCGTGGACTCCTTGCGCAGGGAAGAAACACGTCTCGGGTAGCGTTGCCACACACGAAGCGCCACATCTCGCCACCACATCCCGCGACTGCAACCGAAGGAGACCCGCATGGTGTTGTTCCGTCGGCTTCTCGGCGACGTGCTGCGTGAACGCCGCATGGAGCGCGGGATGACGCTGCGCGAGGTCTCCAAGCAGGCTCGGGTCAGCCTCGGTTACATCTCCGAGATCGAGCGCGGTCAGAAGGAGGCCTCCTCCGAGCTGCTCGCCTCCTTGTGCGGAGCGCTCGAGGCGCCACTGTCGGACGTGCTTCGCGAGGTCTCCCACGCTGTGGCGATCGAGGAGGCGGCTGTCGCCGCCACCCCGATCATGGTCAAGGCCCGCCAGCGCGACGACGTCGTCGCCTCCGCTGCCTGATCCTGCAGCCCCCCGCCGAACGCGGAACTGCCCGCGGAGCGGTTCAACAGGCGGTGCCCCGGTCGACGGAGAGGACAGCACCGGTGACCGACGCGGCCGCGTCGGAGGCCAGGTAGGCAACGGCATCGGCGATGTCGCGCGGCGGCATGAATCCGTAGCGCCCACCCGCGGTCTCGCTCAGCAGGGCCCAGTCCAGCACGGTGGTGGAGTGCTCGGCGGCGGCGTCCATCGGCAGGTCGGTCTCGACGCCGCCCGGACAAATGGTGTTTACCCGGACGCCGTCGGCGTACAGCTCGAGGGCGAGCGACTTCATCAACATGATCACGCCGCCCTTGGAAGCGCAGTAGGCCGCCTGGTAGGGCTGGGCTCGCAGGCCGGCGATCGACGCAATCGTGACAATGTTTCCCCGGCTCTCGCGCAGGTGGGGAAGCGCGGCGTGGCTGATCAGCATCGGTCCGGTCAGGTTGACCCCCAGGTGGCGCTGCCAGGTGGCGACGTCAAGGTCCTCGAACCGTCGGAACTGGTCAATCCCCGCCACGTTGACCACGACGTCGAGCCCGCCCAGCTCCTCGACTGCCGCTGCGACTGCGACCGCGACCGAAGTGGCGTCGCTGACGTCGCACGGCTGCACGAGTTCGGTTTCGCGGAGGTCGACGCCGACCACGCGTGCGCCTTCCTCGGTGAGCAGGTCAACGGTCGCCTTGCCGATCCCACCGGCCGCTCCCGTGACCAGTGCCCGCTTGCCCTCGAACCGTCCCACCACGTCGTGCTCCGTCCGCTACCTGGGCGCCCACCTTTGGAGCACCGCGGGCATCCTCGCAGGCCTGGGTCAGGAACTGGTCAGGATCACCAGCTGCTGGGTCGCTCGGGTCATCGCGACGTAGCGGTCGACCGCTCCTTCGATGCCGGTGCCGAACTGCTCCGGGTCGATGAGGACGACCAGATCGAACTCCAGCCCCTTGCAGAGCTCTGGGGTCAACGATCGAACGCGTGGCATCGCCTCGAACGCAGGATCTCCGATGACGCAGGCGATCCCTTCGGGGTGCGCGGCGACCCAGGTCTCCAGGATCGAGGCCAGGTCCGAGGTGGGTCCGTGGACCACCGGCAGGTCGCCGTCGCGGATGGAGATCGGCACGTTGGCGTCGGGCATGGCGGCTCGGATAGCCGGCTCGGCCTCCACCATCACCTGGGCAGGTGTGCGGTAGTTGATGTTGAGCGACGCGAGGCTGACATGGTCGAGCCCGATCCGGGTCAACCGCTCCAGCCACGACTCCGTGAATCCGTGCCTGGCCTGGGCGCGATCGCCTACGACCGTGAAGCTCCGCGACGGGCAGCGGCGTATCAGCATCTGCCACTCGGCGTCGGTCAGCTCTTGAGCCTCGTCAACCACGATGTGCGCGAACGGGCCGGTGAGCCGGTCTGGGGCGCTGCTCGGTGCTGCCCCCTCGTCGACCAGCGCCGACTGAAGATCGTCACCGCGCAGCATCGACATCACCTGCATGTCCGTGTCGTCGGTCGCTATCAAGTGGCCGACGACGCGGTCCATCTCCTCGCGCTCGGCCTCGAGGACCGCAGCACGCTGGTTTCGGCGCCGCGATGACTCCGGGTCGCCGAGTCGCAGCCGCGCCGCATCCAGGAGCGGCAGGTCGGACGATGTCCAGGCCTGGGAGTCGTCGCGCTGCAGCAAGGCGACGTCATCGGGACTGAGCCAGGGAGCACACCTACGCAGGTAGGCAGGTACGTCCCAGAGATCGCCAACGAGGTCGGTCGGTTCGAGCAGGGGCCACGCCCTGGTCAGAGTGGTGGTCAGCTCAGTGTTCTGGCGCAGGGCCCGACGGAGCTGGTCAGCGGGCAGGTCCTCGTCATCGAGCTTGGCGGCCAGGATCGTGAGCAGCTCGTCCCAGATCTCGTCGCGCGCCTCGTTGTGCGGGGTGCCGGGAGCAGGCGCGTCGAACGCCTCGGCCCAGTCCGCGGCGCTGACCCAGATGTCTGCCCACGGGGTCTCGACCTGCATGCCCTGGGTGGGTGGCTCCTCGTAGAGTCGAACAGCCGGTTCGATGGCCTTCACCATGTCGACGGACGACTTCAGACGGGCCACGACGGGGTTCGCCTCCATCGGCACGGCCGCTCCCTCTTGCACCAAGTCCCGCAGGGTGCAGGTCTGCACGCCCTCCTCGCCGAGGCTGGGGAGCACGTCGGCGACGTAGGCCAGGTAGGGCTGGTGTGGGCCGATGAACAGCACGCCCCCGCGGCGCTGACCCAGACGCGGGTCGGAATAGAGAAGGTAGGCCGCGCGGTGCAGGGCCACGACGGTTTTGCCCGTGCCCGGCCCGCCGTCGACCACGAGTGCACCACGCGATCCTGCCCGAATGATCGCGTCCTGGTCGGCCTGGATGGTGCCGAGCACGTCGCGCATCCGCTCGGACCGGTTGGCACCCAGGCTGGCGATGAAGGCGGACTGCTCGTCGAGCGTGGCGGCGTGCCCGTCGAAGCTGTCCGGGGTGAACACCTCATCCCAGTAGTCGCTGACCCGGCCGAGCGTCCAGCGATACCTTCGCCGGCTCACCAGTCCCGTCGGGTTGGCGTGAGTTGCTGCGAAGAAGGGCTCTGCAGCCGGAGAACGCCAGTCGAGCAACAGCCGACCACCCGCGCTGTCCGAGAGGCCGAGTCGGCCGATGTACACGGGCTGTGAGTCGACCTCACCGACGTTGTGGCCCAGACACAGGTCCAGTCCGAAGCGACGCAAGAGGCGTAGCCGGGCGTTCAGGCGGTGGACCTCGTTGTCGCGGTCCATCGCCTCCTGGCCGTCACCACCGGGAGCTCGGCGAGCGGCATCGAGGCGTTCGGACAGGTCAGCGATCGACTGATCGAGGTTGTGTGCGATCGCCGCGAAGTGCTGCTCGTCGCCGGCAATCAGGGCGGGCGTGGCTTTGGCGGCGAGGTGGTCGGGGAGGTTGAACGCACTAGTGGTCGTACTGGTGGACGTGGGGGTCACTGGGGCTCCGATCTGCCTGCGGCCAGCGATTGTGCGGCACGACGGGGGTCTTGCCGCAAGCCCCCTGGTGACGTATACCTTGTAAGTGGAGAGAGGTTGGCAGCTCGGGCACCGGTAGATCGCTCGCTCCCGAACCGCCCGTCCGGTCAGGTCGACGCCGATGAGCGGACGCATCCGGCAGCAGTTCAATCCCGCCGTTAGAGTCCCGCGAGTGAGCCACGCCAACGACGAGCAGTACACCCGGTCCGACGAGACATTCCTGTCGCAGGGAACCGAGTGCGCCGTACGCGTCTACCGACCCACAGCCACGGACGACACGGTCCCGGTGATCGTCATGGCGCACGGTTTCGGTGCCGTTCGGGCGTTGCGGCTGTACGCCTACGCCGAGCGGTTCGCGGTCGCGGGCTATGCCGTCGCGGTCTTTGACTACCGGGGCTTCGGGGATAGTTCCGGCACGCCACGCCAGTTGCTTGACGTGGCCATGCAGCACCAGGACTGGCGAGCAGCGTTGGCCTATGCCCGATCCCTGCCGGGCATCGACCCCGAGCGAGTCGTGGCCTGGGGCACGTCCTTCGGCGGGGGCCACGTGATCAGCGTCGCTGGGCAGGGTGAGCCGTTAGCGGCGATCATCGCCCAAGTGCCGCACGTCAGCGGCCCGGCGGCAGTTCGTGCCACCGGCCTCGCCGGCCTGCGCCTAGGGCCGTCCGGTGTCCTCGATCAGATCTGTGCCTGGGCAGGCCGCGAGCCGGTGTACGTCAACTCGGTGGGCAAGCGCGGCGAGACCGCCGTGATGACTTCCCCCGACGCCATCCCCGGTATGAACAAACTCATCGAGGACTCAGGGTTGAAGCCCGACGACTACCCCGCCACCGTCGCCGCGAGAATCGCGCTGAAGGTCGGATTGTATTCACCGAAGCGGTGGGCCGGTGGGGTCACCTGCCCGGCGCTCGTCCAGATCGCCGACAGCGACGCTGTCACTCCGCGCCACGTCGCAGAGGCGGCGGCTGCCCGCATGGCCGCACCGACCGTGCGCATCTATTCGGGCGGCCACTTCGACCCCTACGTTGAGCCGCTGTTCACCACCGTGATCGCCGACCAGCTCGCGTTTCTGCGCGAGCACGTGCCGGTCGAGACAACTTCGTCCTGACGCCAATCATCCGTCGGGCATGTGGTTCGGGCGTGGCTGGCAGTGCGGACACCAGAAGGTGATGCGCTGACGACCGGGCGCGCCCTGCTCGCCGGACTGGATTCGGGTGCCGCATCGGCGACAGGGTTGCCCAGCTCGCCCGTAGACATAGCGCTCCTCACCGCGACGCACGCTGCCGGTGCTGGACTGGATGGCTCGCTCCTTGTTGGCCTGTAGCAACCGGTACGCCATGTTGATGACCTTGCTCAGGTCGGGCACGTCAGGGACCGGGGCGTACGGGTTCACGCCAGTCAGAAACAAGGTCTCGGCCATCCACATGTTGCCGATGCCTGCGAGATTTCGTTGATCCAGCAGCGCTTCTCCGATGCTGCGCGGAGTGCCCGTCTTCGCGACACTTGACTCATCGCTAGCCCCCGCCAGGTTGGTCTGGTCAAGCAGGGCCTGGCCAATGGGTCGCGCGGGGTCGGCGAGGAGCCTGCGCAGCGCGTCGGCCTCGTCCCACCCAGGTCCGAGCAAGTCCGGGCCGAGGTGGCCGACCACGGAGTCCTCGTCTGCACTCGGGAGCAGCTCGACGATGCCGAGGCTGAAGCCCACCGCGCGCTGCTTCTCGACGGCCAGGACGACCCTCGCCTGGTGAGCGGGACGCTTCCACTTGGCGGCGGCAGCGTAGACGTGCCAGGAGCCCTCCATCTTCAGATGGGTGTGCAGGGTCCAGCGGTCGGCGCCGGCAGCCAGCCGGGTGAGCAGGTGCTTGCCGCGGGAGACCGTCTCGATGACCGTCGCGCCGGACAGGTCGGTGGTGGCGAGCTGAGGCACCCGGAAGTCGGTGCGGACCAGCTTTTGTCCACTCAGCGCCCGGTCGAGCTTGCGCGCCGCTCGGTAGACGGTGTCGCCCTCAGGCACGGATCCGTCGATTCTCGCCTGCTGCACGCCACCATGCGGGCCCGCTGGCGGTGTTGCCGACGCTCGCCGGAACGGCCAGTACGCCTTCGCGGCGGCGCCTTGCCATCCCACCCGCCTGGGGGCGCTCGCGACGCCGCGAATCGGCGGATCGGTGCCTAGGCACGGAACCGCAGTCCCCGCGGGGTAGCGATGAAGCCGGCGTCGTTGAGGGCCGTCCGCAGAGGGGTGGAGCCGGCGCCGAGCAGCTGTGCGCCGTCAGCCTTTTCAACTGTAAGCCGGCCGAGGGCTCCGCGCCGGGCGGTCTCCGCCAGCGACGCGGTGGCCGGACCGAGCTGGTCAGCCTCATCGCTCCAGGTCAGCAGGGTGCGACCTCCGCGCTCGACGTAGAGGGTGAGCAGGCCGTCGACGAGCACCACGACTGCTCCAGCCTTGCGGCCCGGACGATGCCCCTCGGTCGCCGGCCAGGGCAGCGCGGCGCCGTACGGGTTGGCCGGATCGGTGGCGGCCAGGGCTACCGCAGTCGGCTTGTCGTGGGTCGAGATCTCGGAGAAGGTGCGCAGCCGGTCGACCGCCCCCGCGGTGCCGAACTGCGCTGCACCAAGGCCGTTGACGAAGTATCCCCGGCGGCAGCGTCCGGAGTCCTCGAACGCCGACAGCACCTTGTAGACCGCGGCGAACCCACCGGTGATCCGCTCGCTGACCACGGCGCCGCGGGTCACCACTCCATGTCGGTCGAGCAGGCGCTCGGCCGTCGCGTGCGCGCGCCGCGTGGGGTCGGCATCAACGGTGGGCAGGATCGCCCAACGTCCGGCGGTCTCGGGAGGACCAGTGCGCGAGACCCGCCCGGGGCGAGGCGGCGGTCGCCGAGTGCGGTGGGCAGGAGTGCCGGACCGAGTGAGTGCGCGCAGCGGCACCAGGGTGTCGTTGCTGATCCGGCTCGCCCAGACCAGGTCCCAGAGAGCGGCCGAAAGCGCCTGGTCGTTGGGTGCGCGGACCGAGTCGGCAAGCTGGCGGAAGAACCACGCCCCACCCGGCGTCAAGGCATCGAGCACCGCCTGATGCAGTTCCGAGTGCGTCGAACGGCTGGGGCTCCGGCAGCGTCAGCGACGCCTGGTCGGCAAGGTGGAGCGACACCCAACCGTCGGCCCCCGGCAGCGCCGCGTGGCCGGCCCAGACGACCTCGCCGGATGCGGTCAGCTCATCGAGGTACGACGACTCGTAGTCGCGCACCCTCGACCCCAGCACCAGCGGTTCCAGGGCAGACGCAGGCACCGGACAACCGGCGAGCTGGTCGATCGCGCTGACCGCGCCGTCGACGCCCCGGAGCTTGCCGTTGACCCGCTGCCAGGCGCCGAGGAAGCGACCGAGCGCTTCCGGCTCGACGGGCTCGACCTCCTTGCGCAGGCGGGCCAGGGACCTTCGCCGCAGCCGCCGCAACACCTCGGCATCGCACCACTCCGAGCCAGACCCGGACGGCCGGAACTCTCCATCGAGCACCCGGCCCTGTGACGCCAGACGCTGCAGGGTGTGCCGGACGACGGCGGCACCGAGTCCTAGCCGGTCGGCCACCTGCTCGGTGGTAAAAGGTCCGTGGGTGCGGGCGAAGCGGGCGACCAGGTCAGCCAGCGGATCTTCGACGGGGTCGGTGAACGCCTCTGGGGTGCCGGTCGGCACGGCCACTCCCAGGCCGTCGCGCAGTCGGCCGACGTCCTCGACCACGCTCCACCGCTCGTAGCCGGCCATGCGAACTTCGACCACGCGACGCGTCCGAGCCAGGTCGGCCAACCAGCTGCTGACGTCAGCGCCGTCGACCGCGCGCTCCGCCGCCTCCTCGGTGCTGAGCGGGCCGAGCAGTCTCAGCAGGTCGACCAGGCCCTCGGCGTCGCGCACCCTTCGGTCGGGAGCCAGCCGCTGCAGCTCCGCCTCCAGCTCTGCCAGTACGTCGGGATCGAGCAGCTCACGAAGCTCGGCGCGGCCCAGAAGCTCGGCCAGCAGTCCCTGGTCGAGCGACAGGGCGGCTGCGCGTCTCTCGGCGATGGGGGAGTCGCCTTCGTAGACGAACTGGGCGACGTAGCCGAACAGCAGGCTCCTGGCGTACGGGGATGGCGATGGCGTCGCGATGTCGGTGACCGTGACCTCGCGTCGGTCGATGCCCTGCATCAGTGCGAGCAGGGCCGGCAAGTCGTAGACGTCCTGGAGGCACTCGCGTACCGCCTCGAGCACGATCGGGAATGACGGGTACTTCACGGCCACCTCGAGCAGAGCCGCGGACCGCTGGCGTTGCTGCCACAGGGGTGAGCGTCGGCCGGGGTCGCGCCGAGGCAGGAGTAGGGCCCGGGCCGCGCACTCACGGAAGCGGGCGGCGAACAACGCGGAGCCGCCGACCTCCTGGGTCACCAGCTGATCGATCTCGTCGGGCTCGAACACGACGACGTCACCGGACGGAGGCTCGGCGTCGGTGTCGGGGATCCGGATCACGATGCCGTCATCGGAGGCGACGGCTTGACCATCGACGCCGTAGCGCTCGCGCAGCCGGGCGTTGATGGCCAAGGCCCAGGGCGCGTGGACGGGAGTGCCGTAGGGGGAGTGCACGACCAGCCGCCAGTCGCCGAGCTCGTCGCGGAACCGCTCGACGAGCAGGGTGGTGTCGCTGGGCAGCACGTTGGTGGACTCCAGCTGCTCGTGCAGGTAGCCGACCAGGTTGCCGGCGGCCCAGTCGTCCAGGCCGGCGTCGCGGGCCCGGGCCTCGGCCTTGGCGCGAGGCAGCGACCCCAGCTCGCGGGTGAAGGCACCGATCGCGGCCCCCAGCTCGGCCGGACGACCCAGGGTGTCGCCCTTCCAGAACGGCAGCCGGCCAGGAATGCCGGGCGCGGGCGTCACCAGTACCCGGTCGTGGGTGATGTCCTCGATCCGCCAACTGGTGGCGCCGAGCGCGAAGATGTCACCGACCCGCGACTCGTAGACCATCTCCTCGTCCAGCTCGCCGACCCGCTTGCCACCTTGGTTGGCTGGCCGATCGCCGCCGACCAGGAACACCCCGAACAGGCCGCGGTCGGGGATGGTGCCGCCGCTGGTGACCGCGAGCCGCTGCGAGCCGGGTCGCCCGGTGAGAGTGCCGGTCACCCGGTCCCACACGATCCGCGGCCGGAGCTCGGCGAACTCGTCGGAGGGGTAGCGGCCGCTGAGCAGGTCGAGGGTGGCGTCGTAGGCCGAGCGGGGAAGGTTGGCGAACGACGCGCTCCGCTTCACCAGGTCGTAGAGCTCCTCGACGTCCCATGTTTCCAGTGCGGTGGCGGCCACTACCTGCTGGGCGAGTACGTCGAGCGGGTTGGTCGGCACCCGGAGGGCCTCGATGCCACCGGTGCGCATCCGTTGCACCGTGACCGCGGTCTGGGCCAGATCGCCGCGATGCTTGGGGAACAGCACGCCGCGCGACGTCTCGCCGACCTGGTGCCCGGCGCGACCGACCCTCTGCAACGCGGAGGCGACGCTGGGTGGCGACTCGATCTGGATGACCAGGTCGACCGTGCCCATGTCGATGCCGAGCTCGAGGCTGCTGGTCGCGACCACCGCTGGGAGCCGGCCGCGCTTGAGGTCCTCCTCGATGAGGGCCCGCTGCTCCTTCGAGACCGAGCCGTGATGGGCCTTGGCGATGACCGTGTCCGCGCCGCCGGTGGCGCCGGACTGGGCCATCACCTGCGCTGGGGAGCCATCGACGAGGGCGGTCTCTCCGGTCGCGCGTTCGGTGGCGATCTCATTCAGCCGCGCGGTCAGCCGCTCGGCCAGCCGACGGGAGTTGACGAAGACGATCGTGGAGCGGTGCTGCTCGATCAGGTCGACGACCGATTCCTCGACATGGGGCCAGATGCTGGTGTTGCGCGGCTCGTCGGCGTCCTCGTCGTAGTCGGGCGCAGCCATGTCCTCGATCGGCACGACCACCTTGAGGTCCCACTGCTTGTCAGCCGCTGGGGCGACGATCTCCACCGGGGCGGCACCGCCGAGGAAGCGGGCCACCTCGTCAAGCGGCCGGACCGTCGCCGAGAGTCCGACTCGCTGCGCCGGACGCTCGAGCAGCGCGTCGAGGCGCTCCAGCGAGATGGCCAGGTGCGCCCCGCGCTTCGTGCCCGCGACGGCGTGCACCTCGTCGAGGATCACCGTCTCGACGCCGCGGAGCGACTCTCGCGCCTGGCTGGTCAGCATCAGGAACAGAGACTCAGGCGTGGTGATCATGATGTCGGGTGGCTGGGTCGTGAGCTTGCGCCGATCCGCCGCACTCGTGTCTCCCGAGCGAACGCCAACCCTGAGCTCGGGAACCGGGGTGCCGAGACGGTCCGCCGTGTGGCGGATGCCGGTGAGGGGCGAGCGGAGGTTGCGCTCGATGTCCACCGCCAGTGCCTTGAGCGGAGAGACGTAGAGCACCCGGCAGCGCTTGGTCTTGTCGGCGGGTAGCTGCTCGGTCAGCAGCCGGTCGATCGACCACAAGAAGGCGCTGAGTGTCTTGCCGGACCCGGTCGGCGCCACGACTAGCGCGTGCTTGCCCGCACCGATCGCCGCCCAGGCCCCTTCTTGAGCCGGCGTTGGGGTCGCGAAGGCTGCGCCGAACCACTCGCGGGTGGGCGCGCTGAAGAAGTCGAGCGGACCTGGCTCTGCAGTCACCCGTCCATCCTTGCCGACGCCACCGACAGTGGCCCTATGACGTGCGAAGCATGGGTGGCTGGATGACCGTCGCCGGGCCACGGCGGTAGAGCAACGCCTTGCGGCCACCGACCTCCGAGGTGACGCCCCGGCCCTCGGTCGGCGTGACGAACCCGTCGGTGCCGAGCACCTTGCGGCGGAAGTTGCCGAGATCGGGAGGGGTGCCCCAGACCGCGGCGTACACGCGGCGCAGCTCGGGCAAGGTGAACGGCTCGGCGACGAACTCGCGAGCCAGCGTCGTGTACTCGAGCTTCGCCCGGACGCGTTCGCGGGCATCGGCGAGGATGTGCGCGTGGTCGAACGCCAGCTCCGGCCGGTCACCGGCGTCGAGCAGATCGGCTGCCACCCACCAGCGGGCGGTGGTGGCGTCTGACCCAGCCTCGGGCGCCGGTAGATCTGGTGCGAAGGCGACATGGGCGACCGAGACCACTCGCATCCGTGGGTCGCGGTCGGGCGCGGAGTAGGTCTTCAGCTGCTCGAGGTGGCCGGCAAAGCGGGCCACACCGGTCTCCTCGTGCAGCTCGCGCCAGGCGGCGGTCTCGGCATCCTCGTTCGGCTCGACGAAACCGCCGGGCAGCGCCCAGGCACCGGCGTAGGGCTCCTCGCCGCGCTCGATCAGCAGCACGGCCAGGGCGCCGTCGCGGATCGTGAAGATCGCCAGGTCGACGGCGACCGCCATCGGCGGGTGCTCGCTCATGCCCATTGCACCTCCACCCCGGCTGAGGCCATCTCTGCGATGGCTCGCTCGCTCGATTCGGGCGCAACCCCGGCATGCAGGCCGTCGAGGAGCCGGACACCGAAGCCGTGGCCGCGGGCATCGAGGGCCGTGGCCCGGACGCAGTAGTCGGTGGCGATGCCGACCACGTCGACGTCGGTGACACCCTGCTCGCGGAGCAGGTCGGCCAGCCGCCGGCCATCGTCGGCCACCCCCTCGAACGCGCTGTAGGCGGGCTCGCCCATCCCCTTGCGCACGTGGTGGGTGACCCGACGCTGGTCGAGCTCGGAGGCGTAATCCGCTCCGGGGGCGTTCGACACGCAGTGGACCGGCCAGGTGGTTGTGAAGTCCGGGTCGGACCCGGGTTCGTGGAAGTGGCCGCCATTGCTGCTGTGTGGATCGTGCCAGTCGCGGCTGGCGACGACGACGAGGTAGTCGTCGGCATGCGCGGCGAGGTGTGCGCTGATCCGGGCGGCGACCACTCGGCCACCGACGACAGGTAGGGAGCCGCCCTCGACGAAATCGTTCTGCACGTCCACGACGATGAGTGCTCGCTGCCGGGTCATGGTGATGCTCCTTCCGAATCGGCTGTGACGGTGAGGTGGGGCGGACCGGCAGAGACGTTGGTCGCCTCGTCGGGGAGTGTCGCGAGCCCCTGCGCCGCATAGGTGCGGATCTCGTCGAGCGTCGGGCGATGCACGATCTCGCCGGCGTGCATGACTGGCACCTGCAACGGATGCCCGGTGCCGGTAGTGGAGTCGAGCGAGTACGCCTCTCGCACGACGTGTCCCGTGTCGGCGTACTCGCGGAACGCGGTTTTTCGACCGCCGACCGACACCTTGTCGGCCGACTTCTTGGCTACCGACCGCATCGCAGCGTCGGCTCCGGGCCCATCAGCCACCGCAACCAGCTTGTAGACCATGGCCGCCGTCGGGTGGCCGGATCCGGTGGCGACGCGAGTGCCGACGCCGTAACCGTCGATCGGGGCCTCGGCCAGCGCGGTGATCACGAACTCATCGAGGTCGCTGGTCACGATGATGCGCGTCTGCGTCGCGCCGAGCTGGTCGAGCAGCTGGCGCGCTCGATGAGCTTCCTCGGCGAGATCACCGCTGTCGAGCCGGATGGCACCCAGGCCGGGGCCGGCCACCTCGACCGCCGTCCTGATCCCGTCTTCGACGTCGTAGGTGTCAACGAGCAAGGTGGTGCCTGCGCCATGGGCCGCGACCTGGCTGAGGAACGCCGCCTTCTCGCTCTGGTGGCCGAGCGTGAAGGCATGCGAGGCGGTGCCCACCGTCGGGATCCCGTAGCGGAGACCGGCCGCCAGGTTGCTGGTGGAGTCAAAGCCAGCGAGGTAGGCGGCACGCGCCACGGCGACGGCCGCCTGCTCGTGCGTGCGTCGGCTGCCCATCTCCACCAAGGGGCGGCCGGTTGCGGCGGTGGCCATCCGAGCAGCAGCGCTGGCGATAGCCGTGTCGTGGTTGAGCACGCTCAGCACCAGCGTTTCCAGGACCACGCATTCGCCGAGCGTCCCGCTCACGGTCAGCACCGGGCTCCCGGGGAAGTAGAGGTCGCCCTCGCGGTAGGCATCGATGTTGCCGGAGAACCGGAAGTCGCGCAGGTACGCCGCGGTCTCCTGGTTGACCACACCTTCGGCCGTGAGCCAGTCGACCTCGTCGTCGGTATAGCTGAACTCCTCGATCAGCTCCAGCAACCGACCCAGCCCGGCCACGATGCCGTAGCGGCGGCCGTCGGGGAGGCTGCGCGCGAACGCCTCGAAGACCGCCCTGTTGTGCACGCTGCCATCGGTGACCCAGGACGAGAGCATGGTCAGCTCGTAGCGGTCGGTCAGCATGCCGGAAGAGAGCTGCACGGCGACTCCTCGATGTAGTCAGACTGACTATAACGCGGTTGACCAAGGCTGAAAACCAGGTGCCCGGGCGCGGTTGTGTGTTCTACCGTTCTGTCGACCCGGCACGAGGCACGTCAACGCCGCGCACCGGGCCGCCATCCGAGTCGTTCCTGACCTGGGCGACTGGACGTTTGTGCTGGTGAGCCGCCCCGGGGCATCTCGGGGCGGCTCGTTGCTTCCCGGCGGTGGCACAAAATCGCCCGACTCTTCCCCGAGCCGGGCAGAATCGCGGAAGATGAGTGCGCGGAGCGCTGGCCCGACCAGCTGAGACCGGCAGAGGAGGTGCGGACCGATGACCACGGTGGTCCTTTACAACGCGTCGTACGAGCCATTGGGCCACGTGAGCTTCCACCACGCCGTCCGCATGCTGGTGCGCGAGGTGGCGGTGGTGCATGAGGCCGCGGGCGAGAAGATGATCGGCCCCTATCAGTGGCCCAAGGCGCTGCGGCTGGTGCGCTATGTCGCGGCCAAGTGGCTGCATCGGCCGGCTGGTTGGACCAAGCGCGGTGTGCTGGCCCGCGACCGCCACAAGTGCGGCTACTGCGGCGCGCACGCGGCCACCATCGATCATGTGATTCCCCGGTCGCGCGGCGGCGACTGGAGCTGGCTGAACACCGTCGCGGCCTGCCGGAGCTGCAACGAACGCAAAGGAAACAAGACGCCGGCCGAGGCCCGGATGCGGCTTCAAGCTGACCCGTGGCACCCCAGCCGTGCCCAGCTCGTGGCTGGGCTCGGCCGGCACTGAGCACTCCCGCGAGCGCGTCGCGAGGGTTTCGCGGCTGACTGGAAGACCTCCAGCTCTGGCCTCGAGACGAACGAGTCATCGCGTCGCGGGACGTGGCCCGAGCGTGTCTCTGAGTACAGCGTCCAGAGGCTCCGGCACGCAGTCGCGGTCGTGCGCCGTGGCGGTGAGCAAGCCGGCGTACTCGATCTTGCGACCGCTGGTGGTACTGAGGAACCGGTGCAGCACGTCTCGCTGCGCGCGGCTCCGGTGGAAGGGCTGGTTCAGCAGCGTCGCCCAGGCCACCGAGTCGCCATGCTCCTCGATCGCCGCGACACAAGCCGACACACCGAGAGCGCGGGTCAACTCATCCTCGAGATCTGCGTCGCAGACCCGCAAGCACACCGGTGCCGCCCTCCGGGCGAGGGCCCGCTGCACCCAGGCATCTTCGGCGCGGTCGTAGAGACCGGTGACGAGTAGGTCCGGCGCCAGCGCGTCGAGGTGGCGGCTGAGATTGGTGATCCCGCCCATGGGGATCACGGCCACGCCCTCAGCTAGCAGGTCCCGACCACGACGCCTGGCGAGCACCTCCAACGAGCGTTGGTCGGACCTGCCCTCGACCAGGATCACCGCACGCGGGCTACGTGAGGACGGCATCCAGCTCGACCTCGTACTTCCAGCGCGGGTCGAGCAGAGCGGCCACCACCACCATCGTCGAGGCTGGGCGGATGTCGCCGAAGATCTCGCCGTGCACGGCGCCGACGGCCGCGGCATCGGCCGCGGAGACGATGTACTGACGGGTGCGGATCACGTCTTCGGGACGGGCGTCGAGCTCGGCCAATGCCGCGAAGGCGATCTCGAAACATCGGCGAACCTGCCCGGCCGGATCAGGATCGACCGAGCCATCCGGCCACACCGGCGCTGTGCCGCTGACCGCGACGGTCCTGCCCACCCGAACCGCGCGGGAGAAGCCGATGCTGGCCTCGAAGGGTGAACCGGAGGCGGCGTGGCGACGTTCCATGTCGCCAACCTAATCGCGTCGTGGACTGCCGGCGATCCGATATAGGTTCCACTCTCGTGGACGAGTCGATGATCATGGCCCGCGGCCTGCGCAAGTCGTTCGGTGACTTCGAGGCGGTCAAGGGCATCGACGTCGACGTCAGCCGCGGTGAGGCGTTCGGCTTCCTCGGCCCCAACGGCGCAGGCAAGTCCTCCACGATGCGGATGATCGGCGCGGTCTCGCCGATCAGCGGGGGAGAGCTGCGGATCCTCGGCATGGATCCGGCGGTTGACGGTCCGACCATCCGGGGTCGGCTCGGCGTGTGTCCGCAGGAAGACACCCTCGACCAAGAGCTGAATGTGCGCGACAACATCTACATCTACGGTCGCTACTTCGGCATCCCCAAGGCGGAGGTGGCCGAGCGCACCGACGAGCTACTCGAGTTCGTGCAGCTCACCGAGAAGGCGAGGGCGCGGGTCGACGACCTCTCCGGCGGTATGAAACGCCGGCTCACGATCGCGCGGAGCCTGGTCAACCGTCCCGACCTGTTGCTGCTCGACGAGCCGACCACGGGGCTCGACCCCCAGGCACGTCACGTGCTCTGGGACCGGCTGTTCCGGCTCAAGCAATCGGGGGTCACGTTGGTGATCACGACCCACTACATGGACGAGGCCGAGCAGCTCTGTGACCGGCTCGTGGTGATGGACAAGGGCCTGATCGTGGCGGAGGGCTCGCCGCTCGACCTGATCCGGCAGCACTCCACCCGAGAGGTGGCCGAGCTGAGGTTCGGGGTCGGGTCGGACGGCGAGACCCATGAGGCCCTGGCGGAGCGGGTGTCCGACCTCGGCGACCGCGTCGAGGTGCTGCCCGACCGGCTTCTGGTCTACGCCGCCGACGGTGAGGAAGTCATCGCCAAGGTGCACGAGCGGGGACTTCAGCCGGTGGCCGTGTTGGTCCGGCGGTCCACGCTCGAGGACGTCTTCCTGCGACTCACGGGTCGGACGCTGGTCGACTGATGGGCGCCCTCTCGACCTCCACCACCCGCGGCGGCTTGAGCCTGGTCGAAGGAGTCGGCCGCCAGGTCGACTACTGGGTCACCGTCTTCAAGCGCACCTGGCGTGGCACGGTGACCGCCTCGTTCCTCTCGCCGCTGTTCTACGTCGTCGCGATGGGTGTGCTGCTCGGCGGGTTCATCGACGCCGACCCGAGCAGGCTCGAAGGCGCGACCTCCTACCTGGCGTTCGTCGTGCCCGGCCTGATCGCCGCGCATGCGATGCAGACCGCGGTCGGTGAGACGACGTACCCGGTGATGGCCATGATCAAGTGGGAGCGGATCTATGAGTCGATGCTGGCGACGCCGCTGACGACCCGCCACCTGGCTGCCGCCCATCTCACCGCGGTAGGGGTCCGCCTGGCGATGACCTGTGCGGTGTTCATGCTCGTGCTCGCGCCGTTCGGAGTCTTCGAGTCGTGGTGGGGCCCACTGCTCGCCTATGTCGGGCAGGTGTTGGTCGGCATGGCCTTCGCGACCCTCGTCTATGGCTTCTCGACGCGGCTCACGTCGCCGGAGGGCTTCGGGGTGTTGTTCCGGCTCGGGGTGTTTCCCCTGTTCCTCTTCAGCGGTGCCTTCTTCCCGGTCAGCAACCTCGGAGGCATCGGGGAGCGGCTCGCGCAGCTCACCCCGCTGTGGCACGGCGTGAGCCTCTCGCGGATGTTCTGCATCGACGTCGTCGACTGGTCGACCGCGGCGATCAACGTGACGGTGCTGCTGGCGCTGACGGTGTTCGGCTGGTGGTGGTCGGTGTCCGGCCTGACCAAGAGGCTGGTGGGCTGAGTGAGCGTCGTACCGCTGACCCCGCGCAGGCAGCGGGCCTGTTGATCCAGCGCAACTACGTCGTCTACCGCGCCGCGTGGAAGCTCTTCATCACGGGCTTCCTCGAGCCGGTCTTCTACCTGCTCTCGATCGGCATCGGCGTCGGACAGCTGATCGACACCTTCGAGTTCAACGGGCAGGCGATTCCCTACGCCGAGTTCGTGGCGCCAGGGATGCTCGCCGCCTCCGCCTTCAACGGGGCGATCCTCGACTCTACGTACAACGTCTTCTTCAAGCTGAAGTTCGACAAGCTCTACGACCAGATGCTCACGACGCCGTTGAGCACCACCGACATCGCCCGCGGTGAGATCGCCTGGGGCCAGCTGCGCGGGAGCACCTACGCGGCTGCCTTCCTGCTCGTGATGACCGCTCTGGGACTGGTCAGCTCATGGTGGGCGCTCCTGGCGTTGCCCGCCGCCCTGCTGATCGGCTTCGCGTTCAGCGCGGTGGGCATGGCGCTGACCACGTTCATGAAGTCCTGGCAGGACTTCGACAAGATCACCCTGGTGCAGCTGCCGCTGTTCCTCTTCTCTGGCACGTTCTTCCCGGTCAGCACCTATGACGGCTGGTTGCGCTGGGTCGTCGAGGCCACTCCGCTCTACCGGGGCGTCGTGCTGTGCCGCGAGCTCACCACCGGAGCCCTTTCGTGGGCGTCAGCAATTTCGGTGGTCTACCTCCTCGCGATGGGCCTGATCGGCATGCTGGTCGTGAGCAGGAGGCTCGACAAGCTGTTGCTGACCTGAGCTGGAGGGGCCAGCCGATCGCTGGGCCGGATCCAGCACGAGCGCCCAGAAGGCCGTGTCGATCCACCGACCGAACTTGTGCCCGACCTCCGGAAGTAGGCCAACCTGTTCGAACCCGCACGCGCGGTGCAGGGCCTCGCTGGCCGGGTTGGGTGTCGCGATCACCGCCAGCACCGTGTGGACGCCGTCGGTACGGAGCCGCGTCAGGAGCTCGTCGTACAACAATCGGCCGAGGCCGCGCGCGACGGCATGGGCGGCGAGGTAGACCGAGACCTCGCGGGTGCGGTCGTAGGCCGGTCGAGCGCGGTACGCCGCGGAGTACGAGTAGCCGAGCACCGCCTCGTCCGGACGGCGACGAGCAGGTGGTCGCCGAGCCCGGACCGCTCGAGCTTGGCCCGCCAGTAGTCGAGCGGCGGTGGCTCCAGGTCGAAGGTGGCGATGCCGGAGCGCACCTGGTGGTCGTAGATCGCCTTCACCGCAGGAAGGTCGGCCTCGGCGGCAGGGCGGATCAGCATGGCGCCATCTTCCCTGAGGTTGGCAGCAACCAGGGCGATCGTTCCGACCCTCGACTGGGAGAATCCATCCATGGCGAGCACACCCCTGATCGAGCCGGACACCAAGGACTGGACCTGGGTCCTGGAGCAGCCCTGCCCTGACTGCGGGCTGACAGCCGGGGAGGTGGACCGCGCCGACCTCGGCCAGCTGATCCGGGACAACGCGGCGTCCTGGTCGGCAGCACTGGGCGGACCGCGGGTGACCGAGCGCCCGCGACCCGACGTCTGGTCGGTCAGCGAGTACGCATGTCACGTGCGCGACGTGCACGCCCTGTTCGCGGAGCGGGTGGCGCTGATGCTCACCGAGGTCAACCCGGAGTTCCCCAACTGGGACCAGGACGTGACCGCCGTCGAGAATCGGTATGACCTGGCCGAGCCGGCCGAGGTCGCTGCGCAGTTGCTGGCCACCGCCGACACGGCCGCTGCCGCGTACGACGCGATCGCCGACGCCGCCTGGTCGCGGCCGGGGCGCCGCAGTAACGGAAGCGCTTTCACCATCGAGTCGATCGGCCGCTACCACCTGCACGACGTGGTGCACCACCTCTGGGACGTTGCCGGGGCGCTCACGGTGGCGGGTTACGACCAGCAGGCGGCTGCTTACCGGGAAGCCGGCCAGACGCTGCCCGACAGTGTGCGCGTCGCGCTCGACGGACTCATCGCGGCGCTGCCGCCCGGCTCTCGCGTGCTCGAGATCGGCAGCGGCTCCGGCCGCGATGCCGCGACGCTGGAGGCCGCTGGGCTGAGCGTGCGTCGCACCGACATCACGCCCGGGTTCGTGGCCCTGCTGCGCGCCGACGGTTATGACGCCGATGTGCTCGACCCGCTCACCGACGATCTCGCCGACCCGGCTCACCCGGGCGAGCGTTATGCCGCCGTGTGGGCGAGCGCCAGCCTGCTCCATGTCGCCCGGGCCGACCTGCCCGTCGTGCTGCGACGGCTCGCAGAGGCGACCCGGGCCGACGGGCTGCTGCGAATGTCGGTCAAGGAAGGCGACGGCGAGGGCTGGTCCACCCACGGCAGCATCCCGACGCCCCGCCGATTCGTCTACTGGCGCGAGCAGTCGCTGCAGGAGGTGCTGGCCGGGAGCGGCTGGCAGGTGCTCGAGACCGACCAGGGTGAAGGCCTGCGCGGGGAGTCGTGGCTGAGCGTGCTCGCCGTACGTCGATGATGGTGCGGTGAGACACACGGAGTTCTGGGCTCGGATGGAGGCGCACCTCGGCGGCGGCTACTACCGGGTCTGGGCACAACAGTTCGTGATCGCCGACCTCGACAGCCGGACCGCGCAGGAGGCGCTGGACGCCGGCGTGCCACCCAAGCAGGTGTGGCGGGCCGTGTGGGGGGTCCTCGAGCTGCCGGCGAGCGAGCGGTGACCACGCCCGACACGGCCACGACGTACGACGTCACGCGGGTGCAGGCTCGCACGCTGCGCACGTTGGTGCTCGCCCAGGCCGTCGGCGCGGTCGGCATCACGATCGGCATCGCCACCGCGTCGCTCCTGGCCCGCGACGTGTCGGGTTCGGAGAGCCAGGCCGGTCTCGCCCAAACCGCCCAGGTGCTCGGGGCGGCTGTTGCGTCCTATCTGCTGGCCCGGCTGATGTCGGGCTACGGTCGGCGGATCGGGCTGGTGACCGGCTACCTGCTGGGCGCAGCCGGTGCCGTCCTGGCCGTGGTGGCCGGGGTTGTTGACTCGATGCTCCTGCTGCTCGTGGGCGCGGTGTTCCTCGGCTCCGCCACGGCGGCCAACAGCGGTGCCCGCTACGCCGCCACCGACCTCGCCGCGGCCGACCGCCGCGCCCAGTCGCTGTCGATCGTCGTCTGGGCCACCACCATCGGTGCCGTCGCGGGCCCCAACCTCACTGGCCCGGCAGCCGCGTTTGCCGACCTGCTCGGCATTCCCGAACTGACCGGGCCGTTCGCGCTGGCCGCAATCGGGATGGTGCTGGCGGCGCTGGTCGTCGGTCTCCTGCTCAGGCCGGACCCCCTGCTGGTTGCTCGGGCCAGCGCGGACGTCCCGACCAAGCCGCCGACCGGCACGTCGTGGGGGCCGCGCGATGGCCGCCGTCCGCGAGCGGCCGGTGCTGGGCTACGCCGTGTTAGGGCTGGCCGGCGCCCACGCCGCGATGGTCAGCGTGATGGTGATGACCCCGCTTCACATGGAGCACGGCGGCTCCGAGTTGCGGATCATCGGCGTGGTGATCTCGGTGCACGTGTTGGGGATGTTCGCGTTCTCGCCCGCGGTCGGCTTGGTGGCCGATCGCGCAGGACGGCCGATCGTGCTGGGTGCCGGCGGCCTCACGCTCCTCCTGGCGTTGGTGATCTGCGCGTCGGCGCCGGAGGGGAGCTCGTGGCAGATCTTCGTCGGGCTGTTCCTGCTGGGGCTCGGATGGTCGTTCGCAACGGTGGCAGCGTCGACGATGATCGCCGACCACGCACCGCTGGAAGCCCGCACCGACGTGCAAGGCGGCGCTGACCTGGTGATGGGCCTGACCGCCGCGGCAGCCGGCGGCCTGGCAGGAGTGATCGTCGACCAGGCCGGTTACCCAGCCCTCGCACTGACCACCCTCGCCCTCGCGGTGGTGGTAGTCCTGGCGGCGGTGCGGTCAGCGCAACTGGCAGAGTTGCCCGGGTGAGCAACACACCCCTTCAGCCTGCGGACGTCGGCGTCATCGGCGGCACGGGTTTCTACTCCTTCCTGGACGACCCCAGCGAGCACGTCATCGACACGCCCTACGGCGCACCGTCGGCTCCGGTCGCGATCGGCACCGTGGCCGGTCGGAGCGTCGCGTTCCTGCCTCAGGCACGGCAACGCGCACGAGCTTCCTCCGCACGCCATCAACTACCGCGCGAACCTGTGGGCGTTGCGGTCACTGGGCGTCCGCCAGGTGCTGGCGCCGTGTGCGGTTGGGGGGCTGCGCAATTCAGTGGCTCCCGGTGACATCGTCGTGCCCGACCAGCTGGTCGACCGCACCCACGGTCGGGCGTCGTCGTATGTCGAGCGCGGCGCCTGCCACCTGCCCTTCGCGGACCCCTACTGCTCCGCTGTCGGTGCTGCGGTCGTAGGCGCGGACGCTTCGGTCACGGCCGGCGGCACCATGGTGGTGATCGAAGGTCCGCGCTTCTCGACGCGTGCTGAGTCGCAGCACTACGCCGCGCAGGGATGGGACCTGATCAACATGACTGGTGCTCCAGAGGCGGCGCTGGCCCGCGAGATGCGGCAGTGCTACGCGGCGATCGCGCTGGTCACCGACATGGACGCCGGCGCGGAGTCGGGTGAGGGCGTCGGCCAGGAGCAGGTCTTCGCACTGTTCAAGGCGAACCTCGTGCGGCTCACTGGATTGCTGGCCGCGACCATCGCCGGACTGCCCGACCCCACCGGTTGCACCTGCTCTACCTGGGCGGACCAGGTCGAGTTGACCTACGAGGTGCCAGGCGCGCAGTCGTGAGGTGCTAGCGGTCCCTGCATGCGAGTTGGCAGGGCCCCGCCGACACGCCGGGTGAGGAACGTGTTTCGAACAGGTGTTCGGGCTAGGTTTGGCCACGAACAAGACGCTGGTCTCCGCTGTGACAGGTGTTCATCCACAGCTCGACATCCTCGGATCGAATGCTGTCGGCGGTCCCGTCTAGCGTCCGGGCCAGACGACGAAATGTTGCACAGACCTCGACGAAGAAGGACGGAACAACCCATGGCTGCTGGAGACCGCGACCCCCGTGACAAGGCCCTCGACGCCGCGCTGCTCAACATCGAGAAGCAGTTTGGCAAGGGCTCGGTGATGCGCCTCGGCGACGAGACGCGCGCCCCCCTCGAAGTCATCCCGACGGGTTCGATCGCACTTGACGTCGCGCTCGGTCTCGGTGGGCTCCCGCGGGGACGCGTGGTGGAAATCTACGGTCCGGAATCTTCCGGCAAGACGACGGTCGCGCTGCATGCGGTGGCCAACGCGCAGGCCGCCGGCGGCATCGTGGCCTTCATCGACGCCGAGCACGCGCTCGACCCCGACTACGCGAAGGCGTTAGGCGTCGACACCGACGCATTGCTGGTCTCCCAGCCCGACTCCGGTGAGCAGGCGCTCGAGATCGCCGACATGCTGATCCGCTCCGGCGCGCTCGACCTGATCGTGATCGACTCGGTGGCTGCGCTGGTGCCTCGCGCCGAGATCGAGGGCGAGATGGGCGACAGCCATGTCGGCCTGCAGGCCCGCCTCATGAGCCAGGCATTGCGCAAGATGACCGGCGCTTTGAACAACTCCAACACGACGATGATCTTCATCAACCAGCTGCGCGAGAAGATCGGCGTCATGTTCGGCTCGCCCGAGACCACCACGGGTGGGAAGGCGCTGAAGTTCTACTCCTCGGTGCGACTCGACGTACGCCGGATCGAGACCCTCAAGGACGGCACCGACATGGTCGGCAACCGGACCCGGGTCAAGGTGGTCAAGAACAAGGTGGCGCCCCCGTTCAAGCAGGCAGAGTTCGACATCATGTATGGCAAGGGCATCAGTCGCGAGGGTGGCCTGATCGACGTAGGCGTCGAGGCCGGCCTGGTTCGCAAGGCCGGTGCTTGGTACACCTACGAGGGCGACCAGCTCGGTCAGGGCAAGGAGAACGCCCGGTCCTTCCTCAAGGACAACCCCGACCTGGCCAACGAGCTGGAGAAGAAGATCCTCGAGACGCTCGGAGTGGGGCCGACGGTCGACGCCGAGGCTGCTGCCGTGGAGTCGGACCTGTCGGATGAGCCCATCGGTGTCGACGACTTCTGATCCCTGGCGCGGCGACATCGCTGCGGGAGTCGATTCCTGGATGAGGGGTCGGGCGGACACGTCTCCGCCCGACCCGGTGGCAGAGGGGCCCGACGCCAATGCCGAGTCGGTGGCCCGCAAGATCCTGCTCGACCAGCTGACGGGTCAGGCGCGCAGTCGCCAGGAGCTGGCCGACAAGCTCGCCAAGAAGGACGTGCCGGCCGAGCTTGCCACCCGTCTCCTGGACCGGTTCGAAGAGGTTGGCCTGATCGACGACAGCGCATTCGCACGGTCGTGGGTGGCCAGCCGTCAGCCCGGCAAAGGACTGGCCCGCCGGGCGCTGGCACAGGAGCTGCGCCGCAAGGGCATTGACGACGAAGTTGCCCGCGAGGCTCTCGACGAGATCGACCCCGGGACGAGATGGCCGCCGCTCGGAGGCTCGTGCGCAAGAAGCTGCGCACGCTCTCCAGGGTCGACGATACGACCGCCACGCGGCGACTCGTGGGCCTGTTGGCCCGCAAGGGCTACCCGGCTGGCATGGCCTTCTCCGTCGTCCGTGACGAGCTGGCCACTGCTGCGCGAGAATGCCCGAGTGACCGATGACGCCCACACCCGTGGTCGGTGCCTAGCCGGAGACGTTGTCCGAGGTCCTGACCGTGACTGACCAGGTCCACGTGGCCGTCCGCGACGGCGCCCACACCCTCACCGGAGTCGTGCATCCGGGCGAGTCCTGGGCTGCGGCGGCACGCCGAACGGTTGCGAGCATGCATGCGGACCCGGTCCCGCTCGACCTGTCGGGTGAGGTGAAGCGGTTCGTCGTCGACCACGACATTCGAGTCACCATGCGAGCGATGACCTATGGAGACCTGCCAGATGTCGCACGCTGGCGCGGCGCAGACCACGTCCGCAAGTGGTGGTCCGATGACGGTGAGGCGGCGCTGGAGGCGGTGACCGCGAAGTATGGTCCCGACATCGACGGCACCACACCCACTCGGATGTGGGTAGCCGAGGCCAACGGCAGATCGGTCGGGTTCCTCCAGGACTACCGGATCGGTGACTATCCCGAGTACGCCGTGCTGGGACCCGACCCGGCAGCGATCGGGATCGACTACGCAATCGGCGACGTCGCCTGGATCGATCGAGGCATCGGCACCCGGTTCGTCTGGGCGTGGATGCAGCGGGCTCGGCACCGGTTCCCCGCAGCCACGGCGTACTTCGCGGCTCCGGACCACCGCAACCGGGCGTCCCTGCGAATGCTGGCCAAGCTGGGGTTCAGTGAGGGCCTCTGGTTCGACGAGCCGCAGGAGGACGGCAGTGTCGACACCGTGGTCGGCTGCACCCTCGACGTACTGCGGGTGCTGGGATAGTGACCCCATGACCGCGACCACCGTCGAAGCTCTCTTTCGGCTGCCCCCCGGCCCCGTCGACCTGTCGAAGATCGCTACTGACGACACTCCAGGCTTCGATGGCGACAAGGTGGCCGGAGTCGCCGCCCTGGCCGAGCTCGGTCCCGACCTCGCCGACGTTCAGGAACGGCTCTTCGCGGAGCGGACGACGGGCTCTCCACGACGACTACTGCTGGTGTTGCAGGGCATGGACACGTCGGGCAAGGGCGGGGTGCTGCGGCACACGGTCGGACTGGTCGACCCCCAGGGGGTGAAGATCACCGCCTTCAAGGCACCCACCAAGGAGGAGCTGAGCCACGACTTCCTGTGGCGGGTCCGGCGCGCCGTGCCCGAGCCGGGCCACATCGGAGTGTTCGACCGCTCGCACTACGAGGACGTCCTCATCGGTCGGGTGCACGAGCTCGCCGACCCTGCGGAGATCGAGCGACGCTACGAGGCGATCAACGAGTTCGAGCAGGAGCTGCTCGCCGGAGGCACCCACATCATCAAGTGCATGCTGCACATCTCGCCGGCCGAGCAGAAGGAGCGCTTGCTCGCGCGGCTGGACGATCCGACGAAGTACTGGAAGTTCAACCCGGGCGACGTCGACGAGCGGGCCCATTGGGCTGCCTACCAGGAGGTCTACGAGATCGCCCTGGAGCGCACCAACACGGAGGTGGCGCCATGGCACGTCGTCCCCAGCGATAGGAAGTGGTTCCGCAACCTCACCGTTGCGCGGCTGCTGCACGAAGGTCTGGAACGGATGAAGCCGGTGTGGCCGGCTGCCGACTTCGACATCGAGGAGCAGCGGGCACGACTTTTTGACGAGGTGCCAATCCCGTGATCCCCACGGTGGGGGTGACCCGCTACGTCACCCCGCTCCGCGAAGGCGGGAGCCTGCCCGGCGTGGTGGAGGCCGACGATCTGGGCACCTACGTCTGCAAGTTCCGCGGCGCCGGCCAGGGCGTGCGGGTGCTGGTGGCCGAGGTGATTGTCGGTGAGCTGGCTCGGAGGATCGGCCTGAACACCCCCCGCCTGGTCGCTCTCGAGCTGGACCCGGAGATTGCCCGCTACGAGGCCGACGAAGAAGTGCAGGACTTGCTCAACGCGAGTCCCGGACTCAATCTCGGCATCGACTTCCTGCCTGGAGCCTTCGGATTCGACGTCGAGACACCGGCGGGAGAGGAGGACGCCGCCAAGGTCCTCTGGCTCGACGCGTTCTGCGCCAACGTCGACCGCACCTGGCGCAACCCCAACTTGTTGCTATGGCACGGCCAGCTGTGGGTGATCGACCATGGCGCTGCCCTCTACTTCCATCACGGATGGACGAGTGGGGTGACCGACCCAGAGCGTTTCGCGCAGCAGCCATTCGACCCGGCCAACCACGTCCTTCTTGGCCGAGCTGCTGGGCTCGGTGCCGTCGATGCCGAGCTCGCCAGCGTGATCGACGAGCGCTTGCTGCACGCGGTCGTCGCGCTGGTGCCCGATCGGTGGCTCGAGCCCGTACCGGGCGCAGAGACGCCGGACGCGTTGAGAGCCGCCTATGTCGAGTTCTTGACCGCCCGTCTGCGCACCCGTCAATGGCTGCCAACGGTGGGGGCAACTCGATGAGGCTCGCCTACCAGTACGTCACCCTGCGCTGTGTCCCACGAGTCGACCGCGAAGAGTTCGTCAACGTGGGTGTGGTGCTCTACTGCCACGCCACCGACTTCTTGAGGGCTGCTTGGAACGTCGATGCCGATCGACTACGCGCGCTCGATCCTCGCCTGGACATCGACCAGGTCTGCGAGGCACTGGCCTTCGTCGATCGCGTCTGCGCCGGAAGTCCTAACGGCGGGGGAGCGGCGCAGCAGCCGGTGAGCCAGCGCTTCGGGTTCCTCAAGGCTCCCCGTAGCACCATGCTCCAGCCCGGACCCGTCCACGGCGGCCTCACCGAGGATCCGGAGCGCCAGCTCGAGCATCTCCTCCACACTCTCGTGGGCTAATTGCCGACCCGGCTTGAGTTGACGTGCAGTGAGGTCGACCCGGCTTGAGTTGACGTACGACGACGTCGACCCGGCGTGAGTTGACGTACGACGACGTCGACCCGGCGTGAGTTGACGTGCGAGCGACGTGAGTGGACGACACCGTCGGCGTGAGTGACTGCAGTCAGATGAGCTGGGTGCACCTGGCGGTGAAGAAGAGCCGGGTCGACCCGCCTGACGGTGAAGAAGAGCCGGGTCGACTAGACGGGGACGAGCTCGACGGCGCCGACGGCGTACCGAGCCAGGATGGTGCGGGCCACCTCGGGGTGGGCGCCCAGCGGTTCGGAAACCGCCACGGCCCCTGCCTCGAGGGCAAGCTCGGCCGCGCGGTCCGGCAGGAACCCGGGCGCAAGGAAGAGCGAGGCGACGGCGATGTGCCGGCGACCCTCCGCCCGGAAGGCTCGCACCGCTTCGCCCGTAGCGGGTGGCGCACTCGAGGCGTACGCCGCGGTGACCGGCAGCTTGTGGTGAGTCCCCCACAGGCGAGCCAGGCGGGCCACTGCTTGGTTGGCGATCGGGTCGCTGGTGCCAGCAGCGGCGAGCACCAACGCGTCGAGCTCACGAACGCGTGAGATCTTGAGGGCCTCGCGCAGCCGCTCGTCGAGCACCTCGAGGAAGCACGTCTCGAGACCGAGCACAGCGGTGCCGCGGATCCGGAGTCCCGGGTGGCGGGCAGTGGCCTCAGCGATCGCCTCTGGCACGTCGACGTTGGCGTGGTAGGCCTCGGTCAGCAGGAGGGGCACTACCACGATCTCCTCGAAGCCGGCCTTGACCAATCGGTCGACGACCGTCTGGAAGTTGGGCTTCGCGAGCTCGAGGAACGCGCGCTCGACCCGCAGGTCGGGACGCTGCTGCTTCACCTGAGCGATCAACGCCGCAATCGTTCTTGCCGATCGAGGGTCACGACTTCCGTGGGCCAGTGCAATGAGTGCAGGAGCAGCCATCAGCGTGGCCTCCCTTCATGTGCGGCGGACAATGTCCGCGGTGGTGCGTGGGTTGCGTCGACAACGCTGTCGGCGATGAGGCGGGTTGGGATGGTGGGCTGGGTCATGAGTGGATCCCGCACTCGGTCTTGGTAGTGCCGGCCCAGCGGCCGCTCCGCGGATCGTCGCCAGGCGCCACTCGTCGGGTGCACGGGGCGCAGCCGATCGAGGGATAGCCGTCATACATGAGCGGATTCACCAGGACGCCGTTGTCGGAGATGTAGCGCGTCACCTGGTCGTCGGTCCACCGAGCGAGTGGTGAGACCTTGACCTTGCCCTTCTTGGCGTCCCAACCGATGACCGGCGCGATCACGCGGTTGTGCGTCTCGGCCCGGCGCAGCCCGGTTGCCCAGGCATCGAAGTCCGAGAGGGCGTCGGCCAGGGGCTGGACCTTGCGCAGCGCGCAGCACAGGTCCGGGTCGGCCTTGTAGAGGTCGTTGCCGTACTCCGCATTCTGCTCGGGCACGGTCTGCACGGGAGTGATGTTGAGCATCTTGACGTCGAGGGTTGCCTCGACGGCGTCGCGGGTGCCGATGGTCTCCGCGAAGTGGTAACCGGTGTCGAGGAAGATCAGGCTGATGCCAGGCACCGCCTTGGACGCGACGTCCGCCAGCACCGCGTCGCCCATCGACGAAGTGACGCAGAAGCGCTCACCGAACGTGGCCGCCGCCCACTCGATGATGTGCTCAGCGGGAGCGAGCTCCAGCTCCGCACCCCAGTGCGACACCAGCTCGCGCAGCTCTTCGGGTGAGCGGCCCTCGGTCTCCGTGCCGCGATAGGCCCTGGCCGAGGCGGTGGTGGCACTCATCGCGCCCCACCCGTCGGACGAACCAAACCGAGCATCTTCAACGAGAAGGCACGCAGGCACCCTCGGCACTCCCACGATCCGTGGGCCTCCTCGTGCGGCCACAGGTCCTCGTCGCCGCAGTAGGGGCAGTGGAGTGGGAATGCGCGCTCGCTCATGTGGTCGCCAACGCTCGCTCGCCGCGCAGCAATTCCTCGTCGGCGCGGACCACCCACGTCGCGAAGCTCTCGCCCGTCTCACGCTCGGCCAAGTAGTTGGTCACCACGTTGGTGATGTAGTCATCGAGGCCAGCGCTGGTCACCTTGTGGGCGCGCAGCTTTCGGCCGAAGTTGGCCTGCAGTCCGGTGGCGCCGCCGAGGTGGACCTGGAAGCCTTCGACCTGTTCGCCGTCGGACATCACCAGCTGGCCCTTGAGGCCGATGTCAGCGACCTGGGTGCGCGCGCACGCGTTGGGGCAGCCGTTGACGTTGACGGTGATGGGGGTGTCGAGGTCCGGGAAACGGCGCTCGAGCTCGGCCACCAAGTTGCGGGCGCGTTCCTTGGTGTCGACGATGGCCAGCTTGCAGAACTCGATGCCCGTGCAGGCCATCGTGTTCTGCCGCCAGTTCGACGGGCGGGCCGACAAACCGATCTCGTCGAGCCTGGCGATCAGCGGCTCGACCTCCGCTTCGTCGACGCCGATCAGCACGATCTTCTGGTACGGCGTCAGGCGGGCGCCGGCAACCCCGAACTCGTCGATGGCGTCGGCGAGCTGCAGCAGCAGGTTCCCGGAGATACGGCCCACCGAGGGTGCGACGCCGACATAGAACTTGCCGTCCTTCTGCTCGTGTACGCCGACGTGGTCGCGGTGGCCGGTCGGCGACGGGGGAGAGTCGCAGCGGACGAGCCTGCGACCCAGGTACTCGTTCTCAAGCACCTCGCGGAACTTCTCCATGCCCCAGTCGGCGACCAGGAACTTCAGCCGGGCCCGCGACCGGAGTCGGCGGTAGCCGTAGTCGCGGAAGACCGAGGCGACTCCCGCCCACGCGTCGGCGACTTCGTCGAGCGGGATCCAGACGCCGAGCTTGACCGCGAGCATCGGGTTCGTGGACAGGCCGCCGCCGACCCACAGGTCGAAGCCGGGACCGTGCTCCGGGTGCACCGTGCCGACGAAGGAAACATCGTTGATCTCGGGGGCCACGTCGTGGCTGGGGTGCCCGGTCAGCGCGGTCTTGAACTTGCGCGGCAGGTTGGAGTACTCCGGGTTGCCAATGAAGCGCTCGAAGATCTCTTCCAGGGCCTTGGTGCCGTCGATGATCTCGTCCTTGGCGACGCCCGCGACGGGCGAGCCGAGGAAGGGGCGGGGCGAGTCGCCGCACGCCTCGGTGCTGCTGAGGCCCGATGCGTCGAGCCGGGCCCAGATCTCCGGCACGTCCTCGATCCGGATCCAGTGGAACTGGATGTTCTCGCGGTCGGTGACGTCTGCGGTGTCACGAGCAAAGTCCACGCCGATGCTGCCGAGGGCGCGCACGGCTTCGCTGGACAGCAGGCGGCCGTCGGAGCGGACGCGCAGCATGAAGTACTCGTCGTCGAGCTCCTCCTCCTCGAGCATCGCGGTTTTGCCGCCGTCGAAGCCGGGAGCGCGCTGGGTGTAGAGGCCCATCCACCGAAACCTGCCGCGGAGGTCGGCCGGATCGATCGAGGCGAAGCCGCGCTTCGAGTAGATGTTGAGGATCCGGTCGCGGACGTTGAGCGGGTCGTCGTCCTTCTTGGACTGCTCGTTCTTGTTGAGCGGCTCCGTGTAGCCGAGCGACCACTGACCTTCCGCGCGTTTCGGGCGCGGGATCTCGGTGCTGGCTGCCGGTTGTGACTGGAAGCGCAAATCGGGCATGAAAGACTGGTCCTTCGCTGAGAGCCGCGCGCGACGCTGGACGCGGAAGTCTGAACGGGCTGATTGGGGCGGTTCAGCGGGGCCAACACATCATGCTGCGGGTACGCATGAGGTCCACGTGGCGCCGTACCACGAGGTGCGCATGCGTTGCAGCACTGATCATGTCAAGCAGTCTCACGGATCGGACACCTCTCTCACAACTTGAAATCTCATGATGCGAGACGTCGTGCCACCATGTGAGATAGCCACCACGCCACGCGCGTGGACGAGGCGCCAGTGCGGCCCACGTCACATGGTGAGGCGCCCTGCCAGCCGGCAGCGCCGCGCAACTAGTCTGTGCGCCATGAGCGACTCCACCTCTCTCGCCGGCCTGACCAGCTCCGCCTACCAGCAGGCCCTCGAGGTGATCGCTGCAGTGGAGCCGCGGATCGCGGAGGCCACCAAGCAGGAGCTGATCGACCAGCGAGCCTCGCTGAAGCTGATCGCCAGCGAGGAACTACGCCTCGCCAGCCGTGCTGCTCACGATGGGCACCTGGCTCAGCGACAAGTACGCCGAGGGCACCGTCGGGCACCGGTTCTACGCCGGCTGCCAGAACGTCGACACGGTGGAGACGCTCGCCGCGGAGCACGCCCGGAGCTGTTCGGTGCGCCGTACGCCTATGCCCAGCCGCACTCCGGCATCGACGCCAACCTGGTCGCGTTCTGGTCGATCCTGGCCCACCGCATCGAGGGTCCGTGGCTGGAGAAGGCCGAGAAGAAGAACGTCAACGAGCTCACCGACGACGACTGGGAAAGCTGCGCCACGAGTTCGGCAACCAGCGGCTGCTCGGCATGGCGCTCGATGCCGGCGGTCACCTCACCCATGGCTTCCGTCCGAACATCAGCGGCAAGATGTTCCACCAGCAGCAGTACGGCACCGGACCCCGAGACCGGCTTGCTCGACTACGACGTGGTCCGCGCCAAGGCCAAGGAGTTCAACCCCCTCGTGCTCGTGGCCGGCTACTCGGCATACCCGCGCAGGGTCAACTTTGCCAAGATGCGCGAGATCGCCGACGAGGTCGGCGCCACGCTGATGGTCGACATGGCTCACTTCGCTGGCCTGGTCGCGGGGAAGGTGTTCACCGGCGAAGAGGACCCGGTGCCGTTCGCGCACATCACGACCACCACCACCCACAAGTCCCTGCGCGGCCCTCGCGGCGGCATGGTGCTCGCCCAGGAGGAGTACGCGAGCTCGGTCGACCGAGGCTGCCCGATGGTGCTGGGCGGCCCGCTCTCGCACGTGATGGCCGCCAAGGCAGTTGCCCTCGCCGAGGCGCGCCGGCCCGAGTTCCAGACCTATGCGCAGGCCATTGCGGACAACGCCAAGTCGCTCGCCGACGGGTTCCTCAAGCGAGACGCGAAGCTGGTCACCGGGGGTACCGACAACCACATCGTGCTGCTCGATGTTCAGGCTTCGGGCTGACCGGAAGGCAGGCGGAGTTCGCTCTGCTGGACGCCGGCGTGGTTACCAACCGCAACTCGGTGCCAGCTGACCCCAACGGCGCCTGGTACACCTCCGGCATTCGGCTCGGCACCCCCGCCCTGACCACTCGGGGCTTCGGCCACGACGAGTTCGACAACGTTGCCGAGCTGATCGTGCAGGTGCTGCAGAACACCCAGGCTGGCACCAACAAGGCGGGCGCGCCGTCGAAGGCGACCTACCAACTGGCTGATGGCGTGGCCGACAAGGTCAAGGACGCCTCGGCCGAGATGCTAGACAAGCACCCCCTCTA
>CAWCGY010000010.1:0-16755 GCA_963795155.1 uncultured Actinomycetota bacterium
GATCAGTGACGGGTGGACCGTGACGACCTCGGGTGGCCGGATCGAGGCACGTGGGAATGGTTCGCTGGACGCCTGGTGGCGTTGCGTGGCGACCGCAGCCTGGAGTCACCTGGACGGGACGGGTGAGGCTGTCCGCACAGACGCGCTGACGGTGCCTCATTCCCGCAGCGCGGCCGACCGGTAGCCTCGGCGCCATGACTGAGGAGCCCGTGGACGGCGCCGGGACCGAGGAGGTATCGGGGGACGTCGCCGACGACCTCGAGACGACGGTCGACCAGACCAAGCGAGTCCGTACCGGAATGCACAGCGTGGACTCGGTCGTCGACGACGTCGCGCGGCTGGCGGGACAGCCGGTGCAGGAGCACGTGGAGGTCTTCGAGTCCGCCCACGAGCGCCTGCGCCGGACTCTCGACGACCCTGAGCCCGATCCCCACCAAGAACCCTGAGTCGATGCCCCCGCGACGCCTTCGGCTGGACGCCGAGCTGGTACGCCGCGGCCTGGCGCGCTCTCGCGAGCAGGCCAGCGAGCTGATCGCTGCCGGACGGGTCCGGGTGAGTGGCGCTCCAGCCACGAAGGCCGCGACCGGCAGTGACGACCGATGTTGCCATCGTGGTGCAGCGAGCTAGAGGGGCGGCCCGACTACGTCGTCGCGCGGAGGCCACAAGCTGGCCGGCGCGCTGGCAGCCTTCGAGCCAGCGGGGCTGGTCGTGGCGGGTCGGCGCTGTCTGGATGCCGGAGCGTCGACGGGCGGGTTCACCGACGTGCTGCTCAGGCACGGAGCGGCCCAGGTGGTCGCCGTCGACGTGGGCTACGGGCAGCTTGCTTGGCGGCTGCGCTCCGACGAGCGGGTCCTGATCCACGACCGTCAGAACGTGCGTGAACTGACCGTCGAGGCGATCGGTGGGAAGGTCGACCTCGTGGTCGGCGACCTATCGTTCATCTCGCTGCGCCTGGTGCTCGACGCGCTGATCGGCGTGACCGAGGATGACGGTGACCTGGCGCTGATGGTGAAGCCGCAGTTCGAGGTGGGCAAGGAGCGAGTAGGCAAAGGCGGGGTGGTGCGTGACCCCGGGCTGCGCGCAGAGGCGGTCAGTGTGATCGCGGACGAGGCCGACCAGCGGGGTTGGGGGGCCAAGATGGTGGCCACCAGCCCGCTGCCCGGCCCGTCCGGCAATGTCGAATTCTTCCTGTGGCTGCGGCGAGGACGGGCCGCGATCGGGGCAGACGACATCGACGCCGTCGCGCGGGGTGCGGAGCCGCTGGGGGTACCGGGTGAGACAGTTGATCCGTGACCAGCGCAGCTGAGACCAGCGACCCGGAGGGCACCCGCAGGGTGCTCGTGCTCACGCACACCGGGCGCGCAGAGTCGCGCGACGTCGCCAAGCTGTTCTGCAAGGCCTTCACGAGCCACGGCATCGTGGTCCGGCTGCTCGCCTCCGAAGCTGCCGACCTGGGTCTTGATCCCGAGTCCTACGACCCGCCGCTCGAGATCACCCAGTCCGAGAGCGATGCCAGTCGCCAGTGCGAGCTGACCCTGGTGATCGGGGGTGACGGCAGCATCCTGCGGGCGGCCGAGGTCACGCACGCGAGTCTCACGCCCGTCCTGGGCGTCAACCTGGGACATGTCGGCTTTCTCGCCGAGGCCGAGATGGACGACGTCGAGTCGACGATCGACGCCATCGTGACCCATCGCTACACCGTCGAGGACCGGCTCACGCTTGATGTGCAGGTCTTCCGCGACGGCGAGCTGGTGTCCAGCACCTTCGCGGTCAACGAGGCCAGTGTCGAGAAGGCAGCTCGCGAACGAATGCTCGAGGTCGTGGTCGAGATCGACGGGCGGCCGCTGTCGCGCTGGGGATGCGACGGCGTCGTGTGCGCCACTCCGACCGGCTCCACCGCCTACAACTTCAGCGCGGGCGGACCCATCGTCTGGCCGGGGGTAGAAGCCATGTGCGTGGTGCCGATCAGCGCCCATGCCTTGTTCGCGAGGCCGATGGTGGTGGCTCCGACGTCCGTGGTGGCCGTCGAGGTGCTGGCTCGCACCGATGGCTCGGGCGTGCTGTGGTGCGATGGCCGCCGCACCGTCGACCTGCCTCCAGGCGCCCGCATCGAAGTACGCCGCGGCCAACACCCGCTGCGCCTGGCCCGGTTGCACGACGAGACGTTCACCGATCGGTTGGTGGCCAAGTTCGACCTCCCGGTCGAAGGTTGGCGGGGCGCGGCCCAGCGTCGCCGGCGCGGGGAAGACGGATGATCGAGGAGATCCGGATCGGTCAGCTCGGCGTGATCGACTCGTCGGTGCTCGAGCTCGGCCCCGGGCTGACGGCCATCACCGGCGAGACCGGCGCGGGCAAGACGATGATCGTGACGGCGCTCGGCTGCTGCTCGGCGGTCGTGCCGACACCGGCGCCGTGCGGTCGGGAGCGAAGCAGGCCCGGGTCGAGGGAGTGGTGTCCGTCGCTCAGCTGCCCGAGGTTGCCGACGCTGTCGATCGGACCGGGGGTGAAGTTGAGGACGGCCGGGTGGTCCTCGCCCGCAACGTGTCGGCCGAGGGGCGCTCTCGCGCGTTTGTCGGTGGCGCCTCGGTGCCCGTAGCCACGCTGGCCGAGGTCACCCAGCCGCTCGTGGCCGTGCACGGGCAGTCCGACCAGCACCGGCTCCTGCAGGCGCGTGCCCAACGCGATGCTCTGGACAAGTTCGCAGGTGCCAAGGCCGCAAAGCTGCTGACCGCCTACGTGGGCACCTACGGCCGGCTGCAGACGGTCCAGCGCAACCTGGAAGAGGTCACCAGCAACGCTCGGGAGCGGGCCCGTGAAGCTGACCTGCTGCGGTTCGGGCTGGGCGAGGTCGAAGCAGTCGCCCCAGAGACTGGGGAAGACCGCACACTGGCGGCGGAGGAGATGCGGCTGGGCTTCGCCGACACGCTGCGGACCGCTGCCGAGGAGGCCCGAGAGGCCCTGTCCAGCGAGCAGGACGCACCCGATGCCCTCGGCGCGATCTCGGCCGCGCGGGGGCACCTCGACGGCGTACGTGACCACGACGCCGAAGCCGGCGAGCTCGCCGACCGGATCGCCGAGATCACCTACCTCTTGTCCGACCTTGCTGCCGACGTGGCGTCCTACGCGACTCGCATCGACACCGACCCGACCCGGCTCGCGACCGTCTCCGAGCGCCGCGCGGCGCTGACGGCCCTGACCCGCAAGTACGGCGAAACAGCCGACGAGGTGCTCGCCTGGGCGGCCCAGGCGGCCGATCGCTTGCTCGAGCTCGACTCCACGGACGAGCACCTTGACCGACTGCGTGCTGAGCGCGACGAGCTCCGTGTGGCGCTCGGTGAGCAGGCCGAGGCCCTGTCAGTGGCCCGAACCGCTGCGGCTGTGAAGCTGGGCGCCAGGGTGACGGGCGAGCTCGCCCACCTGGCGATGCCGCACGCCAAGGTGGAGATCGCTGTGCGCCAGTCCGCCGGAGACCTGCCGGTCGGTGACCGGACTCTGCGCTTCGGCTCCTCCGGTGTCGACGAGGTGGAATTCCTTCTCGCGGCCAACACCGGCGCCGAGGCGAGACCACTGCACAAGGGCGCCTCCGGCGGTGAGCTCTCACGAGTGATGCTGGCCCTGGAGGTGTCACTCGCAGCAACGGGTTCGGTGCCGACGTTCGTGTTCGACGAGGTCGACGCCGGTGTCGGCGGTGCCGCAGCCGTCGAAGTAGGTCGTCGATTGGCGCTGCTGGCCAAGAATGCCCAGGTCCTCGTGGTCACCCACCTTCCGCAGGTCGCTGCGTACGCCGACAGCCACGTGCTCGTCGAGAAGTCGAGCGACGGATCGGTCACCAGCTCGGGCCTCACGGTGCTCGACGAGGAGGGTCGCGAACGCGAGCTGTCGCGGATGCTGGCAGGCCTCGCCGACAGCGACACGGCTCTGGCCCACGCCCGCGAGCTGCTCGATGTCGCGCAACCCGCGCGGGCGTTGCGGTAACACCATCAAAACGCCAGTGCTGGGATAGGATCGAATCCCGTGAAGATGGCCGAGCCGACCAAGCACGTGTTCGTCACTGGAGGCGTCGCCTCTTCTCTTGGCAAGGGCCTCACGGCATCCAGCCTTGGAAGGCTGCTGCGCTCGCGTGGACTGCGGGTGACCATGCAGAAGCTCGACCCCTATCTCAACGTCGACCCGGGCACGATGAACCCGTTCCAGCACGGTGAGGTCTTCGTGACCAACGACGGTGCTGAGACCGATCTCGACATCGGTCACTACGAGCGGTTCCTGGACACCGACCTCAGCCAGATCGCGAACGTGACGACGGGTCAGGTCTACTCCAGTGTGATTGCGAAGGAGCGCCGCGGCGACTACCTCGGGGACACCGTGCAGGTGATCCCGCACATCACCAACGAGATCAAGGAACGCATCCTCGCGATGGGTCAGCCCCAAGAAGACGGGCAGGGCGTCGACGTGGTGATCACCGAGATCGGGGGGACGGTGGGCGACATCGAGTCGCTGCCGTTCCTCGAGGCGGCCCGCCAGACCCGTCACGACATCGGTCGGGACAACTGCTTCTTCCTCCACGTCTCCCTGGTGCCGTTCATCGGGCCCTCTGGAGAGTTGAAGACCAAACCCACCCAGCACTCGGTGGCCGCCCTGCGCCAGGTGGGCATCCAGCCCGACGCACTGGTCTGCCGTGCCGACCGGGAGATCCCGGAGAGCATCAAACGCAAGATCTCGCTGATGTGCGACGTGGACCAGGAGGCCGTGGTCTGCGCGGCCGACGCCGCGTCGATCTACGACATCCCCAAGGTGCTGCATCGCGAGGGCCTCGACGCCTACCTCGTTCGCCGCCTCGACCTGCCGTTCCGCGATGTCGACTGGACGCTGTGGGACGACCTCCTGCGCCGGGTGCACCATCCGAAGGAGGAGGTCACCGTTGCCCTGGTGGGCAAGTACATCGACCTCCCTGACGCCTATCTCTCCGTGGCAGAGGCACTCCGCGCCGGTGGCTTTGCCCACGAGGCGAAGGTCCACTTGCGCTGGATCGCCTCCGACGAGTGCGAGACGCCCACGGGCGCCAGCCGTCACCTACATGACGTCGACGCGATCTGCGTGCCCGGCGGGTTCGGAGTGCGGGGCATCGAGGGCAAGCTGGGGGCGCTCACCTACGCGCGCACCAGCGGCATTCCGACCCTGGGACTCTGCCTGGGGTTGCAATGCATGGTGATCGAGTACGCCCGCTCGGTGGCGGGGCTGGAGAAGGCTGCCTCTACGGAGTTCGATCCGGACTGCCCGAACCGGTGATCGCGACCATGGAGGAGCAGAAGTCGTATGTCGATGGAGCCGGCGACCTGGGCGGCACCATGCGTCTCGGCCTCTACGCCGCTGAGCTGGGCGAAGGCACCGTCGTTCGCGAGGCCTACGGCCAGGCGAAGATCGAGGAACGACACCGCCACCGCTACGAGGTCAACAACAGCTACGTCGAGCAGCTGACGAGTGCCGGACTGGTCTTCTCCGGCACCAACGCCGAGCTGGGTCTGGTCGAGTTCGTGAGAGTCCCCGCGAGGTGCATCCCTACTACGTGGCCACCCAGGCGCACCCCGGGCTGCGTTCCCGCCCGACCCGCCCGCATCCGCTGTTCAAGGGACTGATCGGGGCGGCTATCGACGGCAGAGGGGTTGCTCAGGTTCCCGATCGACGAGACCGGCCTGCGACGAGACCCCGAGCCTGACGCCGAAGCCTGACGTGCCGCAGACTGTCCACCGCTGGCTGACCAGCCCGAGCGCTGGCCAGTGGTCTCGAGCGTCGATCTGCACCGCGACGACTGGGTGGTCGCCCTGCGCGCAGACCAGGTGATGTCGCCCGACGGGAGGGGAGAGCCGCACCGACGCCTGACTCTCGAGCACCCGGGCGCTGTGGTGGTGTTGGCCCTCGACGTCGACGACCAAGCGCTGTGCCTGTGGCAGTACCGCCACCCGACGGGGAAGCGGTTCGTGGAGCTGCCGGCCGGGTTGCTGGACGGGTCCGGCGAGGACCCCAACGATGTTGCGGTCCGCGAGCTCCGCGAGGAAGCCGAGCTGCAGGCGGACGAGTGGACCCACCTGGTCTCGCTCTACCCGTCGCCGGGCATCTCGGCAGAGGTCCATCACCTGTTCGTGGCCCGTGGTCTCCACCCGGCCGATCGCGGTGACTTCCAGCTCCAGCACGAGGAGGCTGACATGGAGATCGGCTGGGTGCCGTTCGCCGATCTCTACGACGCCGTCGTCGCCGGTCGCCTCACCGACGCGCCCCTGGTGGCATGCGTGCTCCTGGCGAGGGCGCGCGGCCTGGTCTGACGGTAAGGTCGCGGCGGGTGCGACAACGGGGTCGCCGCGGAGGAGGAATCTGGTGAAGGTCGGCGTTCCGAAGGAAGTCAAGAACCACGAGTACCGGGTTGCGATCACGCCGATTGGCGTCCATGAGCTGGTAGCCCATGGCCACCAGGTCTATGTGGAGCACAGCGCCGGTGTGGGCTCGTCGATCAGCGACGACGAGTACGTCGCTGCTGGCGCCGAGATCGTTCCAGACGCTGATGCGGCCTGGGGCGCGGACGGTGGGGTGGACATGGTGCTCAAGGTCAAGGAGCCGGTCGCCGATGAATACCACCGGATGCGGGAGGGTCTGACCCTCTTCACCTACCTCCACCTGGCGGCCGACAAGCCGCTCACCGAGGAGCTGTTGAGCCGAAAGGTCGCCGCGATCGCCTACGAGACGGTGCAGCTGCCCTCCGGCGGGCTGCCCCTGCTGTACCCGATGTCTGAGGTCGCCGGCTGCTTGGCACCCCAGGTCGGCGCCTACTCGCTGCTCAAGGCCGAAGGTGGCCGCGGTGTGCTGATGGGCGGCGTCGGCGGGGTTGCCAACGCCAAGGTGGTGATCATCGGTGCCGGTGTCTCGGGGCAGAACGCCGCCAACATCGCCCTCGGCATGGGCGCAGACGTGACCCTGCTTGACACCGACCTCGACAAGCTGCGGATGTCGTTCTGGCGCTACAACAACCGGGTCCACGGCCTGGCGTCTTCCCAGCTGGCCATCCAGCAGCAGGTGCGCGAGGCCGACATGGTGATCGGCGCGGTGCTGATCCCGGGCGCCAAGGCGCCCAAGCTGGTCTCCAACCAACTGGTCTCCGAGATGAAGCCGGGCTCAGTGCTGGTCGACATCGCCGTGGACCAGGGCGGCTGCTTCGAGGACACCCACCCGACAACGCATGCCGAGCCGACCTACCCAGTGCACGACGCGATCTTCTACTGCGTGGCGAACATGCCTGGCGCGGTGCCGAACGCCTCGACCTATGCCCTGACCAACGCCACGATGCCGTACGCCGTGGCGCTCGCCAACAAGGGCTGGGCCCAAGCCTGCCGCGACGATCACAGCCTCGCGCTCGGGCTCAACACCCACGCCGGCATGTTGACCAACGGTCCTGTCGCCCAAGCAGTCGGCATCGATTCGGTCCTGCTCGAGGAGGCACTCGTCTGAGCGAGCCCACCGCGCTGGACCGGGCGATCCGGACCTACCTCGACCACCTCCTGGTCGAGAAGGGTCTGGCGACCAACACGCTGACGTCGTACCGCCGCGATCTGCGGCGCTACCGGGAGTACCTCGCCACGGTGGCGGGGTGGCCGACTTGTCGGCAATCACCGAGGCCACCGTGTCGGGATTTCTGATGCGCCTACGTGAGGGAGCACCGAACGTTCTGCGCTGTAGTCGACCTCGGCCGCCAGGACGGTGGTGGCGGTACGCGGCTTCCACAAGTTCACGGTTGCTGACGGCTTGGCTACTTCGGATCCGGCGGCGGGGGTGAAGCCACCCACTCCGGCCAAGCGACTGCCGAAGGCGCTTCCTCTTGCGGACGTGGAGGCGATCCTCGAGGCGGCGGAGCGGCCGGCAACGACCCTGGCGCTCGCGACCGCGCCTGCTGGAGGTTCTCTACGGCACCGGGGCTCGGATTTCCGAGGCCGTCGGCCTCGATGTCGACGACCTCGAGCTGGCCGACGGCGCCATCAGGGGGCGCCGTGCTGCTGCGCGGCAAGGGTGGCAAGGAGCGGATCGTGCCGATCGGCTCCTACGCGCGCGACGCCGTCGCGGCCTATCTGGTGCGCGGCCGGCCGAGCGGGCAGATCGCCGGCGGGGCAGCAGGAGCCCTGTTCCTCAACGCGCGTGGGGGCCGGCTGTCGCGGCAGTCGGCCTGGTCGGTCCTGGTCAAGGCTGCCGACCGGGCCGGTGTGACCCGTGACGTCTCGCCGCACACCTTGCGCCACTCGTTTGCGACCCACCTGCTTGATGGCGGGGCCGACGTCCGCGTGGTGCAGGAGCTGCTCGGACACGCCTCGGTGACCACCACCCAGATCTACACGCTGGTAACCGTCGACAACCTGCGTGAGGTTTTCGCAACAGCGCATCCGCGGGCCCGAGAATGAGTGACGCCGACGCCGTATATGACCGGGTGACCGAGTGGGCGAGCGGCCGAGGCCTCGAGGCTTCCCCACCAGGACGAGGCGATCATCGAGGTCTTGTCGGGAAACAACGTGGTGTTGGCGACGCCGACCGGATCGGGCAAGTCATGGTGGCGATCGGTGCGCACATGGCCGCCATGGCCGATGACCGCGTGTCGTTCTACACCGCTCCGATCAAGGCGCTGGTGAGCGAGAAGTTCTTCGACCTCTGCGAGGTGTTCGGCGCCGACGACGCGGCCTCCTCACCGGGGATGCCGCAGTCAACGCCGATGCGCCCATCATCTGTTGCACCGCGGGAGGTGCTGGCCAACATCGCCCTACGCGAGGGGGCGGCCGCTGACGTCGGCATGGTGATCATGGACGAGTTCCACTTCTACGCAGAGCCCGACCGTGGGTGGGCGTGGCAGGTGCCTTGCTGAGCTTCCGCAGGCACAGTTCGTGCTGATGTCGGCCACCCTCGGCGACGTCACCGAGCTTGCTGCCGACATCACCAGACGCAATGGTCGGGAGATTGCGGTCGTCGACGACGCCGAGCGCCCGGTGCCGCTCGGCTTCACCTGGGCGATGACGCCGCTCACCGAGACCCTCGACGAGGCGGTCGAGACCAAGCAGGCGCCCGTCTACGTCGTCCACTTCACCCAGGCTGCGGCGGTGGAGCACGCAACTTCCCTGCTGACCAGCAAGGTCGTCAATGCAGTGGACAAGGGGGCGATCGCGGAAGCACTGGGGGACTTCCGATTCGGTGCCGGCTTCGGCAAGACGCTGTCCAAGCTGTTGCGACGGGGGATCGGTGTCCACCACGCGGGGATGTTGCCCCGCTACCGCCGGGTGGTCGAGCAGCTCGCCCAGGCGGGCCTGCTGACCGTCATCTGCGGCACCGACACCCTCGGGGTCGGCATGAACGTGCCGATCCGCACGGTGCTGTTCACGGCCCTGGCGAAGTACGACGGCACGCGACAGCGCATCCTGCGCACGCGTGAATTTCTCCAGATCGCCGGCCGGGCCGGTCGGGCTGGGTTCGACAAGCTGGCTACGTCGTCGTTCAAGCCCCCGAGCACGTGATCGAGAACGAGAAGGCGAAGGCCAAGTCCGCGGCGAAGAACGCCGCCATGAGCGCGGAGAAGCAGGCGAAGAGGAAGAGCAAGCCCCAGTTCCGGAAACCTCCCGAGGGCACCGTGGTGTGGAGTGAGCAGACCTTCGACAAGCTGGTGGCCGGGGTGCCCGAACAGCTCGTGTCGCGGATGAAGGTCGACAACGCGATGCTGGTCAACGTCGTGGCGCGTGAGGAGGACGCGTTCGCCGTGATGCGGCGCTTGCTGCAGGACAACCACGAGGACCGCCGCAGCCAGCTCCGCCTGACCAGACGTGCCCTTCGCCTCGCCAAGAGCCTGGTCGCCTCCGGAGTGGTCACTCGACTTGCCGAGCCCGACCACCTCGGGCGCCGCTACCTGTTGACCGCCGAGCTGCCCGAGGCATTCGCGCTCAACCAGCCGTTGTCGCTGTTCGCCATGGCCGCCTTCGACACCCTCGATCCCGAAACGTTGACGTATCCGCTCGACATCGTCTCGGTGATGGAGGCGGTGCTGGAGTCACCCAGGCAGATCTTGTTCGCCCAGCAGCGCGCCGCTCGCGGCGAGGCGATCGCGGAGATGAAGGCGGACGGCCTTGAGTACGACGAGCGGATGGCGCTGTTGGACCAGATCGGCTGGCCGCAGCCGCTGCTGGAGCACCTCGAGGTGACGTACGAGATTATTGGCAGAGCCACCCGTGGCTCGCCGAGGACGCGCTGAACCCGAAGTCGATCGTGCGGGAGATGTACGAGCAGGGCATGAGCTTCACCGACTTCGTGGGCCGCTACGGACTGGCCCGGTCCGAGGGGCTGGTGCTGCGCTACCTGACCGACGCCTACCGCGCGCTGCGCCAGTCGGTGCCGGACGCGCACCGCCCGCCGGAGCTCGACGACCTGATCGAGTGGCTGGGGGAGACCGTCCGGCAGACCGACTCGTCCCTTCGACGAGTGGGAGGCCCTGAACGATCCCGCGCACGTTGCTCGCACTGTGGCCGAGGGTGCGCCCCCTCCGGCGCCCCGCGCGATCTCCCTGCAGGAGCGGCCGTTCCACGTGATGATCCGGAACGCCATGTGGCGACGCGTGGACCTGGTGTCGCGCGACGACCTCGACGGGCTGATGACGATGGAGCGGGCAGATGCCGACCGCGTCGACCCACCCCTCGAGGTCACCATGACCAGGTCGGCCTGGGACGAGGCGATCGAGGAGTACTACGCCGAGCACGACACCGTTGGCATCGATGGCGATGCGCGAGGCCCCGACCTGTTGGCCATCGAGAAGGGCACCCGCAGGTGGCCGGTGCGCCAGACCATCGCCGACCCCGCCGGTGACCACGACTGGGTGATCGAGGCTGAGGTCGACCTTGATGCGTCCGACGAAGTGGGCGAGCTGGTGATCACGACCACCGCCATGCGCCGGCTGTGACTCTCCACAAATTGCTGCACAGGCCTGGCCAGCCTGTGGACTCAGGCGGGGCCTCGTGCACAGTTCATCAACAGATGGGAAGCACTGCCTGGGGGTTTCTCCCACCGGGTTGTCGGCGAGGGTGAAGACACTGAAGCCTCACCTCGGCGAGTCGGCGCAATGTCGTCGTGTCGACATTGTCTGATGGAGGTCCGACGGCAGATCAGGTCCCGCAGGGGACCGGCAGGGAGCGGCAATGAGCGATGGCGGAGCAGCACCGTACGGCCTTGCGGGCGGTCGGAGCATAGCACCGAACATGCCCCCACTGATGCCGACGCCGATGCCGAACTCGATCCCGGCCGAGGTCGGGGTCGAACCGATGACCTACGTGATTCCCTTCGACCGAGCGGCGGACACTGCCGACGAGGCCGAGATCGGCCCCACCGGCCGACCGATGCCGGTGCTGCCCGATCCGCCCCCGCTGACCGAGCACGGCAACGCTCGGGTGATCTCCATGTGCAACCAGAAGGGTGGTGTCGGCAAGACCACCACGACGATCAACCTGGGTGCTGCGCTCGCCGAGTACGGCCGCAAGGTGCTGCTGGTCGACTTCGACCCGCAGGGCTCGCTCTCTGTCGGTCTCGGTCTGAACCCGCACGAGATGGACCTGACGATCTACAACCTGTTGCTCCAGCGCGACGTGCAGGTCAAGGACGTCGTGGTGCCGAGCGGCGTGCCCGGCATGGACCTGCTGCCCTCCAACATCGATCTGTCTGCCGCCGAGGTGCAGCTGGTGCACGAGGTCGCGCGTGAGCAGACGCTCCAGCGCGTGCTGGCCCAGCAATCGCCGACTACGACGTCATCCTGATCGACTGCCAGCCTTCGCTGGGGCTGCTGACCGTCAATGCGCTCACCGCCTCCGACGGGGTGATCGTGCCGCTGGAGTGCGAGTACTTCGCGCTCCGCGGTGTCGCCCTGCTGAAGACGACGATCGACAAGGTGCGCGAACGTCTCAACCCGAAGCTGCAGATCGAGGGTGTCCTGGGCACCATGTACGACGGTCGCACGCTGCACGGACGCGAGGTGCTCGAGCGTCTGGTCCAGGCCTGGGGAGACAAGGTCTTCCACACGGTGATCCGCCGGACGGTGAAGTTCTCTGATTCGACCGTGGCCGGTGAACCGATCACGAGCTACGCCACCGGCTCGGCCGGTGCCGAGGCCTACCGTCAGCTGGCCCGGGAGGTGGCGGTCCGGTGCCTCGACGCGTGAACCTGCCTACGGCCGATGACCTGTTCCGGCCAACAGCGCCGGCTGATGACCCGCGTCGCGTCCGCGCCGTCCCCGACAGCCCCGACAATCCTGAGCCGGAGGTGGAGTCCGGAGCTGCGCGCAAGCCGAGCGGCCGCATCCGACATGACGAGAAGATGACTGTCTACGTGACGTCCGAGGAGCTGCTCGAGATCGAACACGCACGCCTGGATCTGCGGAGCGGGCAGGGGCTGGCGGTGGACCGAGGGCGGTTGGTGCGAGAGGCGATCATGTTGGTGCTCGCGGACTACCAGGCCAAGGGCGACGACAGTGCCCTGGTCCGACGGCTGACCGAGGAGTGACCATCACGGCCTCCCGACCCGATACAGGGACGGATCCGGCGCCGGCGTTCGAGCTCCACCTCGACAACTTCGAGGGTCCGTTCGATCTGCTGCTGAGCCTGATCGCCAAGCACAAGCTCGACATCACCGAGGTTTCCGCTATCGCGCGTGACCGACGAGTTCATCGTCCACGTCAAGGAGGGCGGTGCGATCTGGGACCTCGAGCAGACCACGTCGTTCCTCCTGGTCGCGGCCACGTTGCTGGACCTGAAGGCCGCCCGATTGTTGCCGCAGGGTGACGTCGAGGACGAGGAGGACCTGGCGCTGCTGGAGGCGCGCGACCTGCTGTTCGCGCGGCTGCTGCAGTACAAGGCCTTCAAGGAGGTCGCCGGCGTCGTCGCGTCGCGGCTCGCGGTCGAGAGCAGGCGCCATCCGCGCGCCGTCGGTCTCGAGGAGCGGTTTGCTTCGCTGCTCCCGGAGGTGCTGATCGGGATCGGCCTGGACCAGTTCGCTGCCCTGGCCGCCAAGGCGCTAGCCCCGAAGCCCTCGCACGAGGTGTCGCTGCAGCACATCCACGCGGCGAAGGTGAGCGTGCGGGAGCAGGCCGCGATCGTCGTCGAGCGGCTGCGACGCAGTGGCACCATGACCTTCCGCGCGCTCTGTGGGGACTCACCCGACACGCTGACCACCGTCGCGCGGTTCCTGTCCTTGCTCGAGCTCTACCGGGAGGGAGCCGTGGCATTCGAGCAGGTCTCTGCGCTCGGCGAGCTCAGCGTCCGGTGGACCGGGCACGAGGACGCGACCGCCGAGGACCTGGTGACCGACGAGTTCGACGGCGCCCTGCCCACGACCGAGGAGACGACCACATGACCGAGACCACCGAGGAGCAGGCACTCGACGTGCCGGTGGGGGACCTGCGGCCGTCGCTGGAGGCGGTGCTCATGGTTGCCGACCAGCCGCTCGACGACGTGACCCTGGCCTCAGCGGTGGGTCATCCGGCACCGGAGGTCGTCTCGGCTCTGGGTCAGCTTGCGAAGGAGTACGACGAGCAGGGGCGCGGCTTCGAGCTGCGCAACGTGGCAGGCGGCTGGCGCTACTACACCCGCGACGACTACGCAGCGGTAGTCGAGGGTTTCGTGCTCGAGGGCCAGCAGGCACGGCTCACCCAAGCCGCGCTCGAGACACTGGCAATCGTTGCCTACAAGCAGCCGGTGTCTCGAGCACGGGTCTCGGCGATCCGCGGCGTCAACGTCGATGGGGTGATGCGCACCTTGCTCACCCGGGGATTGGTGGAGGAGGCCGGCGATGACGGTGAGCACGGTGCGACGCTTTATCGCACCAGCAGCTACTTCTTGGAGCGGATCGGCGTCGCGTCCCTGGATGAGCTGCCCGAGCTGGCGCCTTACCTGCCGGAGATGGATGACCTCGAGGATGAGCTGAGCGCCATGGCTGCCCAGGAGTCTCCGCACGATCCACCGGTGCCGGACGAGACGTGACCCTCGAGACCGACGACGACGGTCTGATCAGGTTGCAGAAGCTCCTGGCACAGTCGAACGTCGCTTCTCGCCGCAAGTGCGAGGAGCTGATGCTGGCCGGAGAGGTGGAGGTCGACGGCGAGGTGATCACCCGACTAGGCACCAAGGTGGATCCTCGGACCGCGGTGATCCGAGTCTCCGGCAAGCGGCTGCCACCGGTCTCCGACCACGTCTACCTCGTGCTCAACAAACCGCGAGGCGTGGTCTCGACCATGTCCGACCCTGAGGGTCGGCCCACCATCAGTGATGTGCTCGCGGAGGTGATGGGCGACCGTCCAGAGCGGTTGTTCCACGTCGGTCGCCTCGACACCGACACCTCGGGTCTGTTGCTGCTCACCAACGATGGCAGTTTTGCGCAGCGGATCGCCCACCCGTCGTACGAGGTCGACAAGACCTACGTCGCCGAGGTCGACGGCTACTTCTCGAAGGAAGCCCTGCAGATGCTGCTCGACGCCGTGACGCTCGATGACGGGTCGGTCACGGTCTCCAGCGCCAAGGTGGTCGCCCAGGCACAGGACAAGTCGATCGTCGAGCTGGTGATCCACGAGGGCCGCAACCGGATCGTCAGACGCCTGCTCGACCAGGTGGGTCATCCGGTGCGCAAGCTCACGCGCACCCAGCTCGGTCCGGTCAGGCTTGGGTCGTTGAAGAGCGGCGAGCTGCGCGACCTCACTCTCGACGAGCTCGGCGAACTGCTCGAGGCAGCCAAGCTGTAGCCCGATAGCATCGCCCGCGTGCATGTCAGAGCAGTCCGCGGAGCCACCCAGCTCGAGGTCGACGAGCGCGACCACATGCTCGAGAGGGTGGCCGAGATGGTGACCGACGTGATGACCGCCAACGACCTGAAGGTCGACGACTTCATCTCGGTGATCTTCACAGCCACCGACGACCTGATCTCGGAGTTCCCTGCCTACGCCGCTCGACGGCTCGGATTCGGAGAGATTCCGTTGCTCTGCGCCCGCGAGCTCGAGATCGCGGGATCCATGCCGCGAGTGGTCCGGATGATGGCCCATGTAGAGACCTACCTCCCACGCGCCGACATCACCCACGTCTACCTGCACGGCGCGGCTGCTCTGCGCAAGGACCTCACCCGAGTGCGCGAGCTCCCTGATGAGTGACGCCGAGGCCGGGCTCATCGGCCCGGTCGAGATCGTCGGCGCCGGTCTGCTCGGCACCTCGATCGCCTTGGCCTGCCGAGCTGCTGGTCTCGACGTCCTCCTGACAGATGTGTCCGAAGACAACGTGCGCACGGCGTCCGGGCTCGGAGCCGGACGACCGAAGGCTGCGGGTGATCGTCCTCAGCTGGTGGTGATCGCGGTGCCGCCCGACCACCTTGCGGCCTCGATCACGGGTGCCCTGGCCAGCGGTGACTCCGTTGTCACCGACGTCGGCAGCGTGAAATCCGGCCCCGCGAGCGCCGTGGCCGGCCTCGCCGGTGTCGAGCGCTATGTCGGCAGCCACCCGATGGCCGGCAGCGAGCGCTCGGGGCCGCTGGCGGCCACCAGCTCATTGTTCGACGGGCGCCCGTGGGCGATCGCGCCCCACGCCACGTCCGAACCCTCCGCCGTGGCCATGGTGGAGGAGCTGGTACTGCTGTGCGGGGCCGTGCCGGTGCGGTTGAGCCCCGAGGAGCACGACCTGGCAGTGGCTCGGACCTCGCACCTCCCGCACCTGTTAGCAGTGCTTGCTGCCGGAGCGCTCACCGATGCCCCCGCCGACCATCTCGCGCTCTCTGGCCAGGGAGTCCGCGACGTCACGCGGGTAGCTGCAGGGGACCCCGCGCTCTACAGTCAGATCGTGGCTGCGAACGCCCTAGCTGTCGGCGCGCTGCTCAGCGGCGTCCGCGAGCGTCTGGATGAGGTGATCGCTGCTCTGGCCGCCGGTGATCGTGCTGGTCTCGAGGCGGTGTTGGCGAACGGCGTCGACGGCACCCGCGCTATCCCCGGCAAGCACGGCGGCCCGGTGCAGCCGATGGACTCGTTGTTCGTCGCCGTGCCCGACCATCCGGGCGAGCTCGCTCGGCTGTTTGCCGACGCCGGCGACAGCGAGGTCAACATCGAAGACGTCCGCATCGACCACGATCCGGGTCGCCCGGTCGGGCTGGTGGAGCTCGTGGTCGCCGTCGAACGCGTCGACCACCTTCTGGAGTCGCTCGAATCTCGGGGTTGGGTGACTCACCGGTAGGCTCACGCCCCGTGAACAGCACCGATGTCGGCCCGAAGGGCATGCGCAACGGCGGCATGGTGGTGGCCGTCGACGGCACGTCCGGGTCGGGGAAGTCGAGCACCTGCCGCGGAGTGGCCCAGCGCCTGGGGCTGCACTACCTCGACACGGGCGCGCAGTTCCGCGCGATGACCTGGTGGATGCTGGGCGAGGGCGTTCAGGTGGCCGACCCCGACGCCGTGGCAGCTCGCGCGGGCGAACCCCTGATCGAGTCGGGCACCGACCCGAGTGCTCCTACGATCCACGTCAATGGCATCGACGTCGCCGACGAGATCCGCAGCGCCGCCGTGAATGCGGCTGTTTCGCCGGTCAGCACCGTGGCCGACGTCCGGGGCTTGACTGCTCGCGCTCCAGCGTGGCATCGTCGCGCGGGAGATCTCGTCCGGCTCCGGCATCGTGGTTGAAGGCCGTGACATCGGCTCCGTGGTCTGGCCCGAGGCGCCGGTAAAGATCTACCTGACCGCCG
>CAWCGY010000011.1:0-148043 GCA_963795155.1 uncultured Actinomycetota bacterium
ACCCGGGAAGCGCGCGCCCTTCACGCATCGACGAGATGCTGACGTTCAACGAACAGTGGCGGGCGCGGAACCCCGACAAGCTGTTCGAGTGGTCGATCGTCGCGCAGGACCGCGACCGTCCGGGCAGCTGCGTGGTGATCGTGCACTTCGAGAGCTACGAGGGGGCGATGCAGAACTCTGATGATCCCCGGACGGCGGAATTTTCCGCCAGGATGCAAGAGCTCTGCGACGGCGAGGTGAACTTCAAGAACCTCGACGTGCTGTCGACGGAGGGCACTCAGCCTGCGTGACTGACGACCGCGTGGCAACGCATCAATGCGCTGTCGGGGCACCCCTTCGTGCGCCGCGGGTGGGTTCCGGCAGGCTGTGCGGGAGATCACCGACGCGTCGAGCCCTTCGTCGTCGCGATGTTGGTCACCGACCCAGAAACGACAAAGGAACTGATCATGACGCTCGACTGCGACAAGGTAGGTCTCGAGTTCTTCAACACCGCCCCCACGATCCACCGGGCGACGAAGGAAGTTGCGGCGTCTCCCGAGCAGGTCTTCGACGTCCTCCACGACGCCGACTCCTGGGTGACCTGGGCCTTCCCGATCACCGGTGTCGAATGGACCTCGGGCTTCCCGCTCGAGGTGGGTTCGACCCGCGTTGTCCACATGCGTGGTGGGTTGATCGGTTACGAGGAGTTCATCGCCTACGAGCACGGAGTGCGGATGGCCTTCCGTTTCAACGAAGTCTCGAAGAAGGGTGTCCGGGCCTTCGCAGAGGATTACCAGGTGACCGACCTCGGCGGCGGCCGGTGCGTGGTGGAGTGGACGATGGCCCTGGACACCGGGCGCACGTCGAGGATCCTGGACAAGGTCGTGGATCCGATGATGGCGGCCAGCTTGAGCTTCATGCTGGGCCGGTTCGTCAAGCTCGTCGAGTCCGGCATCTCGCGGACCGAGGTCGCCTGAGGGGTGAGCTCAGGGACCTAGCGCGCGTACGCCGGCACTGGCGGCTCGGAGCTGACGAACCGCCGGGGGTCCAAGAGTCCCGTGAAGAAGCGCACGACGCTCGCCAGGCCGGCCGAGGCACCGGCGAAGTCGCCGTTCGGGATGAACGTCTGCTGACAGGCCGATGCGGGGATGCGTCGCGGGTCTGCGACACCCGGGTGGGTGATGGCGTCGACGGCCAGCGCGTAGCCGATCGGGTCACCGAGGAGAAGGTTGTGATCGACCGGGTCTTGGGCGCAGACATCCTGCAGGAGGATGCTGCGGGCGCCGCGGATCCGGTTGACGGCGGGTTGCGGCCGGACGATCTCGTCGTAGCGGGTGGCGATTGCCGTGGTGTGGACGCGCCGTGGGACCGGTGCTCGGCGCAGTGCGGCGATCGTTCGTGAGCCGCGGCTCGACTGCCATGCCAGCGCGGCACAACGGCCCAACGCGCACAGCTCGTTGCCCAGGTCGGTGCCATTGAGTGGGCTGCCAAGGGCGACCACGTCGCGCACGCCACGGGCGACGTCTGGCCAGAAGCGGGTCGCCCAGACCGCGAGCTCTCCGCCTTGGCTGTGCCCGATGATCGCGATCCGGCGTCCGGAGCGGTGGATCGCGATCCGAGCTGCCGCGACGACGTACTCAGCGGACCGGGTCACGCTGCCCAGTCCGTAGTCCGGCAGGCGTACGGTGCACACCGCGAAGCCGTCGGCGTGCAGGGCTCGCTGGTAACCCCAAGACCACGACTCGTGCGGGGTCGTCGCGGTGCCGTGCACGAGGAGGACGACACCCTGGGCGGAGCGCAGTTCTGCGGTCCCGTCGCAGCGGACGGCCCGCCGCAGGGCCGAGGAGGGCTCTGTCAGACGCGGACCGGTGGCCGCCCTCCGTTCTGCTGGCTGGGTTTCCGCGAGCGCTCCGACAGCTGCTCCGGAGGGAGTGAGCAGTCCGAGTCCGAGCAGCAGGGTGAGGAGATGGGTGACGAAACGCATGTTCACCAAACGACCGAGGAGTGCGCGAGTTAGTTGCCGCTTTCGTTGCTCACGCGTGGTCGGGGAAATTCACTCCGGTGTTGACATGGCAGCGGTAGCCGGGGATTCAGCCAGATACTGCTGCCAGTTCTGTCATAAAAGCGGCGACCTGGGCCCCTCTTGGCCCGCGGTCAGGAGGGTCGTCGTTCGGGGTGCCGGGCGAGGCCGCGGCCCGCACTGTGCTGGTGCCGCTTGGTGTCGACGGCGACCAAGACGAGGTGCACCTTGGTCCCGCAACGCGGTTGAACGCCGAGGAAGCTCAGCGGTAGACGCGCACCCAGTCGACCTCGGTCACCCGATGCTGGGCGACCTCCGCATCACCTGTTCCAGCCTGGAGCAGCCTCAGGTAGAACGGCTGGTCGAAGGGGGCGGGGGGCACCAGGTCCAACGGAGCCCAGCCCATGGAGGAGCAGTCGTTGCCGTCGATCGTGAACGTCATTTGCGTGCTGCTCCAGGTGACGGCGTACACGTGCCACTGGGTCATATCGACGGTGCAGACACCGGTTTCGCCGGGGTTGCCATCGCCGTCACCCTCGACGTAGGACGTGCCGCCAGAGGAGTCGAGGTAGTGCACCGAGTTGTACGCCCACTGGCTGCCCCAAGGCATCCGCTCGACGATGTTGATCTCGCCGGACCTCGGCCACGCGCCGTAGGTTTCCTTCTGCGGGTACATCCACAGCGCCGAGACGCCGAGGCTGCTATCGGTGGGGAACCGGGCGCGGATCTCCCACGTCCCATAGGTCTGCGCGTGCTTGTCCATGGTGTACACCTCGGCGGAGGTCCTCCGGGTCTGGAAGGTGTGCCCGCTGGGGTAGCGGCAGGTGATGGGCTCCGGGGTGACCGTCGACTTCAGGTGGAGCTTCCCGTTGGCGATCCAGACGTTGCTGGCGAGGTGGCAGTTGCCGGTGCCCAAGCCGTTCCAGTTCGTGGCGGTGTCCCCGATGGTCCACTTCTTGGCATCAATAGTCTTCGCGTTGAAGTCCTCGGAGAGGGTGAGGGACCGCGGTCGCGGCGCCAAGGCGACGGGGCCCCCACTGGCGCTGGTGCCCGGCGCCAGGATCAGGGTCGCGGCGAGCAGGCCGAGCGCGGCGAATCGGCTCGTGATGCGACGTTTGGCACGGCTGGTGAACATGACGCCCCCCGGAGTCAGTTGATGCTTTGAGTGGAGATCCGCAATAGGTCGTGTCGAGGTTCCTTACCTCAAGAGGCAAACCCTGGGCCCACCTGGGCATGCTGCGAATCGAGCTTTCGGTCCGACTTGTCTGGTCACTAATGACTACGCGCAGCGCGCAGCTTCAAGCGCCCTCGGACCGCCGTCGAGCCCGCACAAAGTTCGACCCCTTGCGTAGGCGGTCACCCGCGCCCAACTCGATGTTGATCGACTCAACCCCGCGGAGCCGCCGGCGGGCAGACGGATTGCTCAGCCGCGCGCATGTGGGGCGCGATCCGTGTTCCCTCAGGCGCGCCCGTTCTGGGTCGCCACGAAGGTCTGTTAGACAGGCCGGAGGGACGGACGACCAAACTGACGGCTGCGATCTTCGCCGCCGCGGCCTGGTAGATCTGAACGATGCTGCCCGTATGGATGCGCCGGGCCTAACTAGCACGTCCTGCAGGTCGATCCCGGTGTCGAATAGGCGAGGACCGAATTTGCTGCATTGCTGGTCGATTAAGAGGTGGAAGTCTGCGAACGCTCCTGCGAAGGGACTTGCCCGGGCGGTTGCCGCGATCCCAGCTGCAGCCAACATCGTGGCCTCCCGCGGCCTGCACCCAGGCCGTAGCAAACCGCGATATCAGGGATGAGTAGCTGAGTCGGTGAAGCCGCAGCCACCTGACGCGGCCGAGGGGCATCAACGCAGCGCCGGCTTAGCAGTCGACCTCAACCCCGACGTAGGGCGACCCCGTGGTCAGTCGGTGTCGGGGAACGTCACTCCCGTGTTGGCGTGGCAGCGGTAGCCGAAGGGGTTCTTGGCCAGGTACTGCTGGTGCTGGTCCTCGGCATAGTAGTACTCCGGCGCGGGGGCGATCTCGGTGGTGATGTCGCCCAACCGGCGCCGCAGCAGTTCGTCACCGTAGGTCTTGGCAAGGGTCCGGGCTGTCTGCTCCTGGTCCGAAGTCGTGAAGTAGATCGCGGAGCGGTACTGGGTGCCGACGTCGTTGCCCTGCTGCATGCCCTGGGTCGGGTCGTGGATCTCGAAGAACCGCTTCACCAGGTCGGCGAAGGAGACGACGGCGGGGTCGAAGACGATCCGGACCGCCTCGGTGTGACCGGTCCGACCGGAGCACACCTCCTCGTACGACGGGTTCGGGGTGTGGCCTCCGGCGTAACCGACCGACGTCGAGTAGATCCCAGGGATCTGCCAGTAGATCTCCTCAGCTCCCCAGAAACAGCCGAGGCCGAAGATCGCGACCTCGAGGCCCTCGGGCACCTGGTCGGTGACGACGGGAGCATCCAGGACCTTGTGCCGCGCGGCGATCGTGAAGCCGCGCTCAGGACGGCCCGGCAGTGCCTGTTCGGCCTCAATCAGCTCGGTCTTGCGACGGGAGAACACCATGCTCATATTCTCCCAGGCTGCACAAGGCGTCAGAACCCATGGTGCTCGGCGCACCACTCGTCGCGGGCACTCGAGTCGCTCGAGCCCAGCATGGACTTGATCATCTCCGCCTGGGTGGCGGCGTAGAGCTCGATCTGCTGCTCGACCATCCGGCGTTGGGCGGGGGTGCGGCTCTGCACCAAGCCCTCCGCGTGCCGCCAGACGCCCTCGCGCCAGCCGCGCATGATGATCCCGGCGGCGGTCTCCTCGAACGGCCCTATGTCGATGTCGTCGAAGGTCGGGTCGAAGCGGCGCGCCTCTTCCTTGAACACCGGTGAGTAGAGGGAGTCGAGCCGCTGGTTATAGCGGTTGTGGTCGGGCTTGTGGCTCTTGCCGCTCTTCGCGGTCAGGCCCACCGCCGCCAGCACGTGCGGGAAGTCGCGGTTGATGTGGGCGTTCATCGCCAGCATGAAGTTGCCGAGGCCGGTCATCGACTTGTCGTCCTCGGCCTGCAGCGCGATCCGCCACGCCCGCGGCACGAATCGACGGTGGCCGCTGTGCCAGTCGTCCATCGTGTCGAAGTACATCTCGGCGAAGACGGCGTCGAGCCGGTTCAGCCACTTGCGGTCGGAGAAGTAGTTCTGGCGCTGGGCAGCCTGGACGTTCTGGGTGACGCGGAGGTAGGCGAGGGAAAAGATCGCGTCGTGCTGACAGGTCGAGGCCAGCCGGCGCAGCCGGTGCTTCATCTCGGTGACGACCTTGGCGATGCACTTGTCCGAGCCGCTCCGGCAGAGCTTGCCCTGGTAGGGCGCGTAGGGCACCGGCATCGGCGGCAGCGCCTCGATCACGGGGTCGAGGGGGCCGGGTCCGATGACCGGTTCGCCGAGCGCCGGAGACGGCGCCAGGAGGGCGAGCGACAGCGTCAAGGCCCCCAGTGCTGAGGTCAGAGTCGCTCGAGTGCTCACGGACGGCTCAACGACCGAGCGGGTGATGCGTAACGGTGCCCACCGTCGCCGACAGGGCAACTCCAGGCCCGGGCCGGTGGACGTCGCGGAGGTCGCCGATACGCTCGCCGGGTGAGCGAACAGCAGCACAGGAACAAGTCCGGCTTCGAGACGCGTGCGATCCACGCCGGCTACGAGCCCGACCCCACCACCGGCGCGGTCATCCCCCCCATCTATGCCACCTCGACGTACAAGCAGGACGGCGTCGGCGGGCTCCGTGGTGGATATGAGTACAGCCGCTCCGGCAACCCGACACGGACCGCGCTCGAGGGCAACATCGCCTCGCTGGAGGAGGGAGAGCGTGGCTTCGCGTTCGCCTCCGGGTTGGCTGCCGAGGACACCATCGTCCGATCGGTGCTGGCTCCCGGCGACCACGTGGTGTTCCCCAACGACGCCTACGGCGGCACCTTCCGGCTGTTCGACAAGGTCGAGAAGGTGTGGGGAGTTGACTACACCCCGGTCGGTCACGCCGTCGACGCGGTGCGAGCCGCGATCCGCCCGACGACCAAAATGGTCTGGGTGGAGACTCCGACCAACCCGCTGCTCGGCATTGCCGACATCGAGGCCCTCGCCGGCGTTGCCCGAGAGGCCGGCGCGCTGCTCGTCGTCGACAACACCTTTGCCTCGCCGTACCTCCAGCAACCGCTGACGCTGGGCGCCGACATCGTGGTGCACTCGACGACGAAGTACTGCGGCGGCCACTCCGACGTCGTCGGTGGCGCGGTGGTGGTCCGTGACCTCGAGCTGGCCGAGAAGATCGCGTTCCACCACAACGCGATGGGCGCGGTGGCGGGGCCGTTCGACGCGTGGCTGACGCTGCGCGGGCTGAAGACCCTTCCCATCCGGATGGACCGGCACTGCGACAACGCCGAGAAGGTCGTCGACTTCTTGACCGGCCACCCGGCGGTGACCCAGGTCTTCTACCCAGGTCTGCCCGATCACCCCGGCCACGAGATCGCCGCCCGCCAGATGAAGCGGTTCGGCGGCATGGTCTCGTTCCGGGTTGCAGGCGGCGAGGCGCAGGCGCTGGGCATCTGCGAACGCACCGAGGTGTTCACGCTGGCGGAGTCGCTCGGTGGCATCGAGAGCCTGATCGAGCACCCCGGCCGGATGACGCACGCCAGCGTGGCTGGCACCGACCTCGAGGTGCCGGGCGACCTGGTGCGCCTCAGCGTCGGCATCGAGACCGCGGATGACCTGATCGCGGATCTCGACCGTGCCCTCGGCTGACCTGTGCGTCTGCGTTGACTTCGGCTCCACCTTCACCAAGGCGCTCCTGGTCGACCTGACCGACGGTGTGGTCATCGCCGCCGCCGAGCACCCGACGACCCTCGACTCCGACATCCTGGACGGCTACGACGCCAGCCTGGCCCAGCTGGCGGCCGTCGAGCCGCTGGCGGCCGGCGCCGAGGTGCTGGCCTGTTCGAGCGCCGGCGGCGGGCTGCGGATCGCGGTGATCGGCAACGAGCAGCTGGTGACAGCAGAGGCCGGGCGTCGGGTCGCCTTGAGTAGCGGCGGGAAGGTGGTCGACGTCGTCGCGGCAGCGGGTCGTGCCCCTGACGGTGCGCCCCAGCGCACCCTGGACCTCACGACCCGGCCGGACGTCGTGCTGTTGACGGGCGGCACCGATGGTGGCAACAGCGAGGTGCTGTTGCGGGCGGCTCGTGACCTGGTCGAGAGCGGCTGGACGGGGCCGGTGGTGGTGGCCGGCAACGTCGAGGCGCAGGGTCAGGTGACCGCGATCCTCGGCCGGGTGCCGCATGTGCTGACCGACAACGTGGTGCCCCGCATCGGAGTGCTCGCCCCGGACGGTGCCCGGGGGGCGATCCGGGAGATGTTCCTGGCCCACGTGATCGGTGGCAAGCACCTCAGCAACCGCGCGGACTTCGTGGCGATGGTCCGCGGCGCCACCCCCGACGTGGTGCTCACCGGCGTCGAGCTGCTGGCCAACGGGCTCGATGACGAGCATCCAGGCATGGGTGACGTGGTGGTCGTCGACGTCGGGGGCGCGACCACCGACGTGCACTCCGTCGTCGCGGTTGATCCTGAGGACTTCGAGCTGTCACGAGAGGTTGTAGCCACCACCGCAGTGACCCGGTCCGTCGAGGGTGACCTCGGTATGCGCTGGTCGGCGGTGTCGACGATCGAGGAGGCCGATCTTCCCGAGCTGGCTGCCGCAGCCCAGCTGCGGGCTGAGGACCCCGCCTTCCTTCCGTCGTCCGACGCCGAGCGCGACGAGGACGAGGCGATCGCCCGGGCCGCGGTCGGCCGCGCTCTCCAGCGCCACGCCGGTCGTTCGAAGGTCGTGGTCGGGCCGGACGGCCGCGTCGTCGAACGTACTGGCAAGGACCTGCGGGAAGTGGACCTGCTGGTCGGCTCGGGAGGCGCGCTGCGCCACGGCCGCGCCGGGATCGCTGACCGGGTGTTCACCGGCAGTGTGGGGGTGGGCCTCGATGGCGGCTGGCAGCTGCCTGAGCGGGCCCGGCTGGTGGTCGATGCCCACTACGTGCTGGCTGCCGTCGGGTTACTGGCCGCCAGGCACCCGGTGGCGGCGTACCGACTCGCGCTCAGCCTGGAGGTCACGGCTTAGGCTCACGGCGTGAGCAACGACGCTGACCCGCCCCACGCCCCAGCTGATGACCCAGTTGATGACCCAGCTGATGATCCCGCTGGCGACCCAGCCGATGTCGCGGAAGGGTCCGACGAGCAGCGGCGCCGGCTGCTGATCCGCAGGCTTCGCGCGGAGTCCGACAGCGACCACGACTCGATGGGCCACCGACTGGCCTCGCAGTGGTCGCAGCTGCGCTACGTACGCCGACCCGAACCGTCGCCGATCGCGACCGGAGCCTCGAACTTCAAGCGCGCGCAGGTGCCGTGGGGTCTTGACCTCACCGCAGCCTGGGCCTGGCGGCTGATCATCATCGCCGCCGCCGGCTACGGGCTCCTGTGGCTGATCGCCTATCTCTCGGTGATCACGCTGCCGCTGGTGATCGCATTGCTGCTCACCGCACTGGCCAGCCCTGCCGTGAACGCCTTGACCCGCGTGGGTGTGCCCCGCGGTCTGGCCGCCATCACGATGGTGCTCGGCGGAATGGCCGCCATCGCCTTGTTGCTGACCTTCGCCGGCCAGCAGGTGGCGACCGGCGCCGAGGACCTCGCCGACTCCACGGTCGAGGGTCTCGGCAAGATCCGGAACTGGCTCAAGGACGGCCCGCTCAACGCCAGCGACTCACAGATCAACAACTACATCCAAAGTGCCCAGGACGCGATCAGCAAACAGACCAACGACGGTGCCCTGCAGTCAGTGGGCGAGATCGGCAGCGCGGTAGGCCATGTGTTCGCGGGCTTCTTCATCGTCTTGTTCTCGACGTTCTTCTTCCTCGCCGACGGTGATCGGATCTGGGCGTGGATCGTCCGGATCGCGCCGCGCGCGGCCCGCGAGCGGGTCGACAGCTCGGGGCACGTCGCGTGGATCTCGTTGACCCAGTTCGTGCGAGCCACGGTGATCGTGGCGCTGGTCGACTCGATCGGCATCATGATCGTGGCGGCGATCCTGGGCGTCCCGTTCCTGCTCGCGCTCGGTGTGCTCGTCTTCCTGGGCGCGTTCATCCCCCTGGTCGGTGCCACGGTGGCCGGCAGCGTGGCGGTGCTGGTGGCGCTCGTGGACCAGGGGCCGATCGACGCGCTGCTGATGCTCGCGGGAGTGGTCCTGGTGCAGCAGATCGAGGGCCACATCCTGCAGCCGTTCCTGATGGGTCGATGGGTCTCCTTGCACCCGCTCGGCGTGATCCTCGCGCTCGGCTGTGGCGTGATCGTCGGTGGCGTCGCCGGCGCCCTGGTGGCTGTGCCGCTGGCCGCCGCCGCCAACGCGGTCGTGCAACACCTCGCCTCCAACACCGACCCCGGGGACGACCCGGTCGAGGAGCTGGCCGAGGACTACGAAGAGATAGGCGCAACCGCGCCGGTCGAGGAAGAGCTGCGCGACGAAGGCGTCACCGATGACTGAGGTGACGCTGGCCGACATCGAGGCCGCCCGTGGGCTCCTCCGTGGTGTCGCGATCGAGACCCCGATGGAGGAGTCGCGCTGGCTGTCGGCGCTGGTCGGCGGCCCGGTCCACCTCAAGTGCGAGAACCTGCAACGCACCGGCTCCTTCAAGACCCGCGGGGCCTACACCCGGATCTCTCGGCTCTCGGAGGAGGAGCGCGCCCGAGGTGTGGTCGCGGCGTCCGCCGGCAACCACGCCCAGGGGGTGGCCCTGGCGGCCCAGCTGCTCGGCATCCACGCCACGGTGTTCATGCCTGAGGGCGCGCCCATCCCCAAGGAGAAGGCCACCCGGGGTTACGGCGCCGACGTGATCTTCGAAGGCCGTTACCTCGAGGACTCCCTCAAGGCCGCCCGGGCCTACGAGGCGGAGACCGGCGCCATCCTCATCCACCCCTTCGACCACGTCGACATCGTGGCCGGGCAGGGCACCGTCGGCCTGGAGATCATCGACCAGGCGCCCGACGTGCAGACCGTGCTGGTGCCGACCGGCGGCGGCGGGCTGCTGGCCGGCATCGCGATCGCGGTCAAGGCCCTGCGCCCCGACGTGCGGGTCGTCGGCGTCCAGGCCAAGGGTGCCGCGGCCTACCCCAGCTCGCTGGAGCAGGGCTGCCCGGTGCCGCTGTCGGAGATGAAGACGATGGCCGACGGCATCGCGGTGGGGCTGCCCGGTGACATCACGTTCGCTGCGGTGCGCGACCACTGCGACGAGATCGTCACTGTTTCTGAGGAGTCGATGTCACGCGCGCTGCTGGCCCTGGTCGAGCGGGCCAAGATGGTCGTCGAGCCGGCGGGTGCCGCGGCGGTGGCGGCGTTGCTCGACCACCCGACAGCCTTCAAGACCCCGGCCGTGGCGGTGCTCTCGGGCGGCAACATCGACCCGCTCCTGCTCGGCAAGGTGATCCGTCATGGCATGGCGGCCGCCTTCCGCTACCTCAACCTCCACGTCACCATCCCGGACGTGCCCGGTGGCTTGGCGCAGCTGCTCACCGAGGTCAGCGCGGTCGGAGCCAACGTGCTCGAGGTCATGCACGAGAGGATCTCTCCGGCGCTGCACCTCGACGAGGTCGAGGTGCACCTGCAGCTCGAGACCCGCGGTGAGCCGCACGCAGAGAAGGTGATCGCGCGGCTCCGGGAGCGCGGCTATCGGGTGATCGAATAGCTCAGCCGGCGTACGGCACGGCCTTGAGGATCTCGACCTCGAGGTGCTTGCCGTTGACCTCGTAGGTCGCCTTGTCGCCCTGCTTCTTGCCCAGGATGGCGGAGCCGATCGGTGACTGGGGAGAGTAGGCCTTGAGGTCGCTCTCGACGTCCTCGATCTCGCGGGCTCCGAGTAGGAAGGTCTCGGCCTCGTCGTCGTCATCGCCGACGAACTTGTAGGTCACGACCATGCCGGGCTCGACGATGCCATCATCGGGAGGGGTCTCGCCGACCTCGGCCCGCAGCAGCATGTCCTCCAGCTGGCGGATCCGCCCCTCGAGCTTGCCCTGGTCCTCCTTGGCCGCGTGGTAGCCGCCGTTCTCCTTCAGGTCGCCCTCGTCGCGAGCCGCGCTGATCCGAGCCACGATCTCCTGACGCACGGGTCCCTTCAAGTTCTCCAGGTCCGCCTGAAGCTTCTGGAGGGCCTCGGAGGTCAGCCAGATCTTGCTCTGGTCGGTCTGCGTCATGGGGGTACTCCTGGGGAACTGGTGCGTGGTAGCCGTCGGTGTCGTGAAAGGCACGTACACGGACTCGCGGGGCGCCTTCCTGGTCGGCCCCGGCGGGAACGGTCAGATCGATCAGTTTACCAACCAAACCCGAAAGACGCAGATCAGCGCGGTCGCGACTGATCTGCGGTGGTGCAGCCGACCAGCTCGACAGAGGTGGCTTTCCGCTCGGTCCGAATGGTCAGGTCTTCTTCCTGCCGGGCGTCGCCGGCAGGCGTCCAGGTCAGTTCGCCGACCACGCTGTGGTCCTCGGCGAACGCGCGCACCCGGCAGGTTGCTGTCACCTTCTCGTCGCGACGGTCGACCGATATCCGGGCGGTAGCCGTGTGGTCGTCGACGATGTCGAAGTTCACCAGTGTCGACTCGACGTCCGGGGTCGAGTGGACGAAGGCCGTCCAGGCCAACCAACCGAGGAACACGGTCGCGAGTGCAAGGCAGGCGGCGAGCAGCGCGCGGCGGCGCCACGGTGACGGCGCGCCGTACCGGTCGGCGAGGGCATCCTGCGAGGTCACCCCCAAAGCCTGACACCTACGATGAAGCCGTGTCGCAGCGCCCTGGAGACGGACCCCGCGCGGGTTACCGCCTGATGCACGTCCACGCCCATCCCGACGATGAGTCGAGCAAGGGTGCGGCCTCCACCGCCAAGTACGTCGCGGAGGGCGTCGACGTCCATGTGGTCACCTGCACCGGCGGCGAGCGGGGCTCGATCTTGAACCCCAAGATGGACCGCGCCGACGTGCTGGCGAACATCAGCGAGATCCGGCGCCAAGAGATGGCGCGGGCGCGCGACATCCTGGGCGTGCGCCAGGACTGGTTGGGGTTCGTGGACTCCGGGTGGCCCGACGGTGACCCGAAGCCGCCGCTGCCAGAGGGGTGCTTCGGGCTGGTGCCGCTCGAGGAGGCCGCCGAGCCGTTGGTCAGGCTGATCCGCAGCTTCCGACCCCACGTCGTCACCACCTACGACGAGCGAGGAGGTTACCCGCACCCGGACCACATCAAGTGCCACGAGGTCAGCGTTGCCGCCTTCGAGGCGGCTGCTGATCCCGACCGCTACCCCGAGGCGGGCCCACCGTGGCAGCCGCTCAAGCTCTACTACCAGCACTCGTTCAACCGACCACGGATGCAGGCCATCCATGACGCGATGCTCTCCCACGACTTGGAGTCTCCGTGGGCCGAGCGGCTCGAGGAGTGGAAGCCGGAGCCGGAGTGGGACGCCCGGATCACCACGCGGGTGCCGTGCGCTGACTACTTCGGTGTCCGCGACCAGGCGCTGCTCGCGCATGCGACCCAGATCGACCCCGATGGCTTCTGGTTTGCGGTGCCGCGGGAGATCCAGGCCGAGGTCTGGCCAACCGAGGACTTCGAGCTCGTGGTGAGCAAGGTCGCCTCGGAGCTGCCGGAGGACGACCTGTTCGCCGGCATCACCGACCCGGCCTGAAACACTGTCTCTATGTACGTCGAGCGGTATGTCGAGCTAGTCACCCTGGTAACCGATGAGGACAACGTCGTGGCTGGCCCGATCGCGGCTGCGCTGTTCGTGCTGCTGATCCTGGCCGTGGTGTTCCTGGGCTTCAGCCTGACCAAGCGGCTCCGCAACGTAGAGCGGGCCGAGGCGGCAGGTCTCTACGACCCGTCGACCAAGAAGAAGCGGACCGAGCTGACCGAACGCACGGAGCCCCCCACGGATCCGACGGGACCGACGGAGTAGACCCTCAGCCCTCGGCGGGCTGCTGCTCGGCGATCTGGCGGCGTACGTCATCCATGTCGAGGCTGCGCACACCTTCGATGACCTGGTCGAGCGCCGGCGCCGGCAGGGCTCCGGGCTGAGCGAAGACCAGGACGCCGTCGCGGAACGCCATCAGCGTCGGGATCGACTGGACGCCTGCCGCAGAAGCGAGCTCCTGCTGTTCCTCGGTGTTGATCGAGCCGAACGTGATGTCGGGGTTGGCTTCCGATGCCGCTTCATACGTGGGTGCGAACTGCCGGCACGGGCCGCACCAGCTCGCCCAGAAGTCGACGAGCAGGATGTCGTCGTCCTTCACGTGGGTCTCGAAGTTGTCGATGGTCAGCTCAGTGGTGGCCATTGCTCGACTGTAACGCGGGAGTGGATGTCACCAGCCGTCCGGAAGACTGGTGACTATGCACGCCAAGCCGAAGCTCGTCCCCGTGAACCAACCAGCGTCCCCGGAGGGGGCGGTTCTGGTGCTGCACGGCGGAGCATCCCGTGGGGACCAGATGATGGTCAGCCCCACCCAGCTCTCCGTCATCAGGATGATCCCGACCGCCCAGGCGGTGGCACGCGCTGGCCAGGACCGGCTGGCCGTGTACCGGCTGCTCAACTCCTACCGAGGCTGGGACTCCCACCACACACCCGTAGCCGACGCCGCCTGGGGAATGGCGCAGGTCCGTGAGCAGCACGGTGACCTCCCGTTCGGGCTGGTGGGGCATTCGCTCGGGGGCCGGGCCGCCCTGCTGGCCGGGGCGCACCGCGGCGTCGAGTCGGTGGTTGCTCTCAACCCGTGGGTCTATCCGGCCGACAATGCCGATCTGACCGGCCGCCGAGTGCTCATCGTGCACGGCGAGCGCGACCGGATCGCCTCGCCGGCCAAGGCCGAGGCCGTCGCCCAGAACCTCTCCTCGACGGCGAAGGTCGACTTCTTCCTCATCCCCGGGGGAAAGCACGCCATGCTGCGCCACGGTCGGGACTTCGATCGGCGGGCGGCCGACTTCACCAGCGAAGCGTTGCTGACCGCCCGACCCCGTTGATGGGCCCGTTGATTGCCCCGTTGATCGACGTCGTGACGTCTGCGGTGAGGTAGGAAGGCTTATGCCCAACCGGCTGGCCGAGGCCACTTCTCCGTACCTGCTCCAGCACCAGGACAACCCCGTCGACTGGTGGGAGTGGGAGCCTGACGCCTTCGCGGAGGCGCGCTCGCGCAACGTGCCCGTGCTGCTCAGCGTGGGGTACGCCGCATGCCACTGGTGCCACGTGATGGCGCATGAGTCCTTCGAGGACGAAGCGACGGCTGCCTACCTGAACGAGCACTTCGTCAGCATCAAGGTCGACCGCGAGGAGCGACCGGACGTCGACGCGGTCTACATGAGCGCCACCACGTCGATGACCGGTCACGGCGGCTGGCCGATGACCTGCGTGCTGGACCACGACGGCAACCCGTTCTTCGCCGGCACCTACTTCCCTGACCAGCCGCGGCACGGCTCACCTTCGTTCCGGCAGGTGCTCGCCTCACTGGTGGACGCGTGGGACAACCGAGGCGACGACGTACGCCGCGTGGCCGCCACCGTGCGCGAGCACCTCAACCAGGTGGCCGCCCTCGCCGGTGGGCCCATCGGCCGGAAGCAGGTCGATGCCGCGGTGCGGACGCTGGCTGGAGAGTTCGACCCTCGGCACGGCGGGTTCGGCGGAGCGCCGAAGTTCCCGCCGTCGATGGTCCTCGAGTTCCTCCTGCGGGTCGACTCACCGCCCGCGCGGCAGCTGCTCGACTCGACGTGTGAGGCGATGGCCCGCGGCGGCATCTATGACCAGCTCGGCGGTGGTTTCGCGCGCTACTCCGTCGATGCCCAGTGGGTGGTGCCGCACTTCGAGAAGATGCTCTACGACAACGCTCAGCTGGTGGGGCTCTATGCGCGCTGGGGTGGGCCCCTCGGCGAACGGATCGCCACCGGCACGGCCGACTTCCTGCTGCGCGAGCTCCGCACCAGTGAAGGCGGCTTCGCCTCCGCCCTCGACGCAGACAGCGAAGGGGTGGAAGGCAAGTTCTACGCCTGGACGCCGGCCGAGCTGGTCGAGGTGCTGGGTCCCGACGACGGCGCCTGGGCGGCGCAGGTCTTCGAGGTCACCGAGGCAGGCACCTTCGAGCACGGCTCGTCCACGCTGCAGCTGCTCGCCGACCCGGAAGGACCGGGCGTGGCGCGGCTGGAGGAGGTCCGGGCCCGCCTGCTCGAGGCGAGGGCGACCCGGGTCCGGCCCGAGCTGGACGACAAGGTGGTGGCCGCCTGGAACGGGCTCGCCATCAGCGGACTCTGCGACGCGGGTCGCCTGCTCGGTCGTGAGGACTACGTGGCCGCCGCGACCGATGCCGGTCGTCTGCTCGCCGAGGTGCACCACGCCGACGGCCGGCTGCTGCGCGTCTCGCGCAACGGGGTGGCCGGCCGACACTCGGGCGTGCTCGAAGATCACGGTTGCGTCGCCTCTGGCTTCCTCTCCCTCGCCCAGGCGACCGGCGACGTTGCCTGGCTGGACCTCGCGCGAGGTCTGCTGGACGCCGCGCTGACCCGCTTCCGGTCGGACGACGGCGGCTTCTTCGACACGGCCGACGATGCGGAGACATTGGTGGCCCGTCCGCGGGACCCCGGAGACAACGCCAGCCCGTCCGGCCTGTCGTCGATGGTGCATGCGCTGGTCACCGCCCACGCCCTCACCGGCGAGGGCCGCTATCGTGCGGCCGCCGAGGAGGCGCTTTCGACGGTGGCCGGGCTGACCGAGCGGGCGCCCCGCTTCGCGGGCTGGACGCTCGCCGCTGCGGTCACGATGCTGCACGGGCCGTGGGAGGTAGCCGTGGTCGGGCCGCGAGGTCCCGAGCGCGACGAGCTGGAGCGAGTAGCCCGGGCCCGGGGCGGTTCGGTCGTCGTCGTGGGCGAGCCGGACTCCGGCATCCCGCTGCTTGAGGGGCGGATCGCCGTCGACGGTCTGCCGTCGGCGTACGTGTGTCGAGGCTTCGTCTGCGAGCGCCCGGTGACGACCCCTGAGACGCTCACAGCAGCACTGTCACCGACGCGGTGAACCGAGTACGTTCGGCTGTGTGAGCCCGCACCCCAGCCTTGCCGAGAAGCCGTCTGACCTGATCAGGAGTGCCCCGTGACCCAGACCGAGAACCGTGCTGACACCGCCAGCACCTTCGAGTCGCTCAGCCCGATCACCGGCGACGTGGTCGGCACCCATCCGGTGCACACCGACGACGAGGTCAAGGCTGCGGTCGACCGGGCCCACGAGGAGGCCACGTGGTGGTCGGCCCTGTCCTTTGACGAGCGCGACCAGCACCTGTCGACCTGGAAGGGTGTGATCACCCGACGGCTGGCCGAGCTGGCCGACCTGATGCACCGAGAGACCGGCAAGCCCCACGGCGACGCGCTGCTCGAGGCAGCGTTGGCGATCGACCACCTGGCGTGGGCGGGAGGCCACGCCGAGAAGGTCCTCAAGCGGCGCAAGGTGCCGTCGGGCCTGGTGATGGCGAACCAGTCGGCGTCGGTGGAGTATCGCGCGCTCGGCGTGGTCGGCGTGATCGGTCCCTGGAACTACCCCGTCTTCACCCCGATGGGCTCGATCGCCTACGCCCTGGCGGCGGGCAACGCGGTGGTCTTCAAGCCGTCGGAGTACACGCCCGGCGTCGGGGAGTGGCTGGCCCAGACGTTCCTCGAGTCGGTCGGGCGCCCGGTGCTCTCGGTGGTGACCGGACTCGGGGAGACCGGCGCGGCGCTGTGTCGCTCCGGCGCCGACAAGATTGCCTTCACCGGCTCGACGGAGACTGGCAAGAGAGTGATGGCCGCGTGCGCTGAGACGCTGACGCCGGTGGTGATCGAGGCGGGTGGCAAGGACGCGCTGATCGTGGATCTCGACGCCGACATTGAAGCCGCAGCCGATGCGGCGCTCTGGGGGGCCTGTGCCAACGCCGGGCAGACCTGCGCCGGCGTGGAGCGGGTCTACGTCCACGAGCGCGTCTATGACGAGTTCCTCAGCTCACTCACCGCGAAGGCGCGTGGGCTGCGTGCGGACTCCAATGCGGGTGCGCAGCTGGGGCCGATCACGATGCCGAAGCAGCTCGACGTCATCCGCAGCCACATTGCCGACGCCCTCGAGCGGGGCGGTCGGGCGGTGGTGGGTGGCCTGGACGCCGTTGGAGAGCGCTACGTGCAGCCCACCATCCTGGTCGACGTGCCCGAGGACTCGCTGGCGGTGCAGGAGGAGACCTTCGGGCCGACCGTAACCGTGGCCAAGGTGCGCGACATGGACGAGGCGATCAGGCTCACCAACGGCACTCGCTACGCGCTGGGTTCGACGGTGTTCTCCCAGGAGCACGGCATGGAGATCGCCGACCGGATCCGGTCCGGGATGACCGCGATCAACGGTGTCATCACCTTTGCCGGCGTCCCCTCGCTGCCGTTCGGAGGGGTTGGCGACTCCGGCTTCGGCCGCATCCACGGACCCGACGGCCTCCGCGAGTTCACCTATGCAAAAGCCATCGCCCGCCAGCGCTTCAAGGCTCTGCTGCCGCTCACGTCCTTCCGGCGTACCGCGAAGCACGAGAAGAAGCTGGCCTCGATGATGAAGATGCTGCACGGCCGCGGCACCACCACCCCGCGCTGAGCGGGCCGAGCGGTGAGTTGCGGTCGGTTGTCGGTCCGAGAACTGCCCCTGAGCCACCGCTCGACGCACCCCAACGGCAAAAGTCCAGTTCTGCCGACTTGCCGAGACTCAGCGCAGCGAGTACGTCGCCAGCGAGACGCCGACGTAGTGCGACACGAACGCAAGGATCGTGAAGCTGTGGAACACCTCGTGGAAACCGAAGTAGCGGGGCGAGGGGTTCGGGCGCTGGAAGCCGTAGACGACGCCGCCCAGCGTGTAGAGCAGGCCACCGGCCAGGATCAGCACGAAGATGGCGATGCCGACGCCAGACCCGAGCTCGGTGGCGCCGCGGAAGAAGCCGGGGATGAAGAACACCGCGGCCCACCCGAGGGCGATGTAGATCGGGGTGTAAAGCCAGCGCGGCGCGTCGGTCCAGAACACCCGGAACAGCACGCCGAGCGTCGCGCCCCCCAGACCACCGACAACAGCACGACCCGCTGCGTGCCGTCGAGCAGGATCACGCTGAACGGTGTGTAGGACCCAGCGATGAGCACAAAGATGTTCGCGTGGTCCATCCGCCTGAGGACTGCCCAGACCGGTGGTGACCAGGTGCCGGTGTGGTAGACCGCCGAGACGGTGAACAGCAGCAGCGCGGAAGCGGCGAACAGGGCAGAGCCGATGCGCGTGGCCGCGGTCGGCGACAAGGCGATCAGCACGATCCCGGCGGCCAGGGTGAGTGGCGTGACGCTGAGGTGTAGCCACCCCCTCAGCTTGGGCTTTACGTCGTGAAGGGTCTCCTCGATGACATCGCCCAGATGCTCCAGGCCGGTCCTCAACGAGTCGCTCATGGTCTTGAATCTACCCACCTAGCGGTCACGCAAGCGCGCAGGGAGAGGCGCCTCACGTCGTACGATGCGACGGTGGCGGACTGGAAGCGCGGGCTGAGGCGGGTGCTCTACCCCGTCTACGAGGCGCGAATGCTGCGCCGGATGCCCGACAACCTGCCCCAACACGTGGGCGTCATGCTCGATGGCAACCGGCGCTGGGCGAAGGCGGTGGGACGGGACACCGCGCACGGGCACCGCGCCGGTGCCGCCAACATCGAGCCGTTGCTCGGCTGGTGCGACGAGATCGGCATCGAGGTCGTCACGCTGTGGTTGCTTTCCACCGACAATCTCAACCGCCCCGAGCACGAGCTCGCACCGCTGCTCCAGATCATCGAGGAGGCGGTCGACTCTCTGGCCGACCAGCGCCGGTGGCGGCTCAACCCGGTGGGTGCCCTCGACCTGCTCCCGGCCAGCACCGCGGAGCGGCTGAAGGCAGCAGCCGAGGCCACCAGCGATGTCGATGGCATGTTGGTCAATATCGCCGTCCCGTACGGCGGCCGGCGCGAGATCACCGACGCCGTCCGGTCGCTGCTCTACGAGCACGCCGAGAAGGGCACGTCGCTCGAGCACCTGGCGAGCATCTTGGACGTGGGGCACATCGCCGACCATCTCTACACCAAGGGCCAGCCCGATCCGGACCTGGTCATCCGCACCTCGGGGGAGCAACGCCTCGGCGGCTTCCTGCTGTGGCAGAGCGCGAAGTCGGAGTTCTACTTCTGCGAGGCGTACTGGCCGGACTTCCGGCGGGTCGACTTCCTGCGCGCGATGCGGGCCTACGCCTTGCGCGACCGCCGCCACGGCTCCTGACCTCCGCGTCATCCAGCGGTCACCCCACGTTCGGGCGTGTCGGCTCCGGACGGCGCACCGAGAGTCGTAAGTTCGAGCCAATGACGGGTGGGGAAGCCCGTCACATCGGGAGGCTCGTTCGTGAGAATTCACGATCCACTCGTTCGGCAGGCAGCTGCCCGCTGCGCGACAGGACGCCGGCGCTCCGGCGTTCGAGCCCGACACGTCGTTGAACTGGACGCTGCGTCGATTTCCGGTCCATCTGCTCACTAGAGGACCGGGCGCGAGTGCGCGCGCGGTCAGTTGAAGGGGTGCCCCGTGCAGGCTCATTCGGAGACTCAGGCTCAGACCCGGACCTATGTGATCGATACCAGCGTCTTGCTGGCCGATCCGGGCGCCCTGCGGCGTTTCGCTGAGCACGAGGTCGTGCTGCCTGTGGTCGTGATCACCGAGCTCGAAGGCAAGCGGCACCACCCGGAGCTGGGCTTCTTCGCCCGCAGCGCCCTGCGGATGCTCGACGAGCTGCGGGTCATCCACGGTCGTCTCGATCAACCTGTCTCCGTCGGTGACGAAGGCGGCACCATCCGGGTCGAGCTCAACCACACCGACGCTGAGTCACTTCCGTCCGGCTTCCGGCTCGGTGACAACGACACCCGCATCCTCGCCGTCGCACGCAATCTCGCCAACGAGGGCTATGACGTCACGCTGGTCTCCAAGGACCTTCCCCTACGGATCAAGGCTTCCGCTGTCGGTCTCGACGCCCAGGAGTACCGAGGAGAGGCGGTCAGCGACTCCGACACCGGCTACACCGGCATGGTCGAGCTGGAGGTGACCGCCGCGCATCTCGATGAGCTGTACGACGACGGCACGCTCGACCTCGAGGAGGCCCGCGACCTGCCGTGCCACCAGGGTCTGGTGCTGTTGTCCGACAGAGGCACCGCGCTCGGCCGGGTCGCGCCCGACAAGTCGGTCCACCTCGTGCGCGGCGACCGTGAGGCCTTCGGCATCCACGGACGGTCGGCCGAGCAGCGGATCGCCCTCGAGATGCTGCTCGATCCGGACGTCGGCATCGTCTCCCTCGGTGGGCGCGCCGGCACGGGCAAGTCAGCGATGGCGCTGTGCGCCGGCCTCGAGGCCGTGATGGAGCGCCGGCAGCACAAGAAGGTCGTGGTCTTCCGGCCGCTGTTCGCGGTCGGCGGTCAGGAGCTCGGCTACCTGCCCGGCTCGGAGTCGGAGAAGATGTCACCCTGGGCGCAGGCCGTCTTCGACACCCTCGGCGCAATGACCTCGAAGGACGTGATCGACGAGGTGCTCGACCGGGGAATGCTCGAGGTGTTGCCGCTGACCCACATCCGCGGCCGCTCGCTGCACGACGCCTTCGTGATCGTCGACGAAGCCCAGTCGCTGGAGCGCAACGTGCTGCTCACCGTGCTCAGCCGGATCGGTGCCAACTCCAAGGTGGTGCTGACCCACGACGTCGCCCAGCGGGACAACCTGCGCGTGGGCCGGCATGACGGCGTGGTCGCGGTGATCGAGAAGCTCAAGGGGCACCCGCTCTTCGCGCACGTCACGCTGACCCGCTCGGAGCGATCGCCCATCGCCGCCTTGGTGACCGAGATGCTGGAACACGTCACGGTGTGAAACTGGTGGGGCTCGTGTGACCTCTGTGGCGCACGGGTCCGACGCGTGGCCGGATCTGACGCGAATTGACGCGTTCGGTTTGCACGCGTGCAGTGGGTCAGGCAAGGTGACCCGAGATCTTTTCGTTATCAATGACCCCGAGGTACCTCAAGCCTGTGTCGAAGCGCGCCCACAACGTACCGAAGCACCGAGCTACGCCTCCGCGGCATGCTCTGGTGCAGGCACCTCGCAAGGTGCTGCGCAACGCCGTGGTCCTGTCCTCGGTCGCCGTTGCGGCTACCGGCGCGACGATTGCCGGCGGACTGCTGACCAGCCCGGCCAGCGTGAGCGCCGCCGGCGACCTCACCGGTTCACTGCGCGCGGGCGTCGACAGGTCCGCTGCCTCACTCCCGGACGAAGCCACCCAGGGCGGGGCAACGACGTCGTCGTCCGCTGCGGGGCTGGCCGATCGAGCGCCGCTGGTGTCGAGGGCAACTGACCGTCGCGACGTTGCCGATCCCGTCAAGGAAGCCGCGCTGGCCGTCGACGGCGTCCGCGCCGTGACCGGCGAGCAGGACCTGTCCGACGCCGACCCTCGCGAGATCGCCCAGGCGCTGCTGGCGGAGTTCGGATTCTCTTCGGACCAGTTCGGCTGCCTCGACTCGCTCTACACGCGCGAGTCCAACTGGAACGTGTACGCCGACAACCCGTCGTCGAGCGCCTACGGCATCCCGCAAGCGCTCCCCGGCTCGAAGATGGCGTCAGCCGGGTCCGACTGGGCCACCAACCCGGTCACCCAGATCCGGTGGGGCCTCGGCTACATCGAGGATCGTTACGGCAGCCCGTGTGGTGCCTGGGGACACAGCCAGTCCAACGGCTGGTACTGATCGCAACGTCTGCCCGCGTCAGCCGGTGCTGACCAACAGGTAGCGCTCGTCGTTGATAGGCCCGCCCCAGTAGACGTCCTCGGGCAGGTGCCGCACGTCGACGTCACGGCGGTGCTCGCGGACCAGTCGCTCGCACTCGACCGCCGCGATCCCACCGCCGGTGTGCCACTGGCCCTCGACCAGCAGCAGGCGGCCGCCGGGTCGCAGCAACCGCACCCAGCCGGCCAGCGCCTCATCGGGAGCCGGCATGGCCCACAGGACGTGGCGCGAGAGCACCACGTCGCACGACTCAGCGGCGTACGACGGAGCCGACGCATCCCCTTCGACGAACTCGATCGCCACACCGGCTGCGGCTGCCTTGGCCCGCGCCCGCTCGACCATTGCCGGCGCGAAGTCGAGTCCGCGCACGGAGTAACCCTGCTGCGCGAGCAGCACCGAGAGCGTGCCGGTGCCGCACCCGAGGTCGACGACGTCGGCCGGAGCCGGCGGGAGGTGGTCGGTCAGGAGGCTGCGCCAGGCAGCCAGGGTCAACGGGTCACGCAGCCCGTGGTCGGGCTCGTCGTCGAAGCTCTCCGCCTCGGCGTTCCAGAACTCGCGGATCGCTGGGTCCATGGCTGCTCTACCTCCCCGTCATCGAGTCGACGTCCAGCGCCTCGTCGAGCTGTTGCTCGGTCAGCTCGCCACGCTCGACGTAGCCCATGGCGAGCACGGTCTCCCGGATGGTGACGCCGTCCGCGAGCGCCTTCTTGGCGATCTTCGACGCCGCCTCGTAGCCGATGTACTTGTTGAGCGGAGTGACCACCGACGGTGACGACTCGGCGTAACGCCGCATCCGCTCGGGATCGGCGGTGATGCCGTCGATGCAACGCTCGGCGAGCACCCGCGTCGAGGTGGACAGCAGCCGCACCGACTCCAACAGGTTGCGGGCGATCACGGGCATGGCCACGTTGAGCTCGAAAGAGCCGCTCGCGCCCGCAACGGTCACGGCCATGTCGTTGCCGATCACCTGCGCGCACACCATCAGGGTCGCCTCGGGCAGCACGGGGTTGACCTTGCCGGGCATGATGCTGGACCCCGGCTGCAGGTCGGGGAGATGGATCTCCGAGAGACCGGTGGTCGGACCGGAGCCCATCCAGCGAAGGTCGTTGCAGACCTTGGTCAGCCCCACCGCGATCGTGCGAAGCACGCCGCTGAGCTCGACCAACGAGTCGCGGGTGCCTTGGGCCTCGAAGTGGTTGCGTGCCTCCGTGAACGGCTGCCCGGTTGCCTCGCTGATCCGCGCGATCGCCGCCTCGGCAAAGCCGGGCGGCGTGTTGATGCCGGTGCCGACGGCGGTCCCGCCGAGCGGCAGCTCCCGCACCCGGGGGAGCACGCCGTCGAGGCGCTCGACTGCGTAGCGGACCGTGGCCGCGTAGCCACCGAACTCCTGACCCAAAGTCACCGGTGTCGCGTCCATCAAGTGGGTGCGGCCGGACTTGACCAGGTCCGCGAACTCGGAAGCCTTCGCCTCCAGCGAGCTGGCCAGCACCTCGAGCGACGGCACCAGGTCGTCGGTGACTGCCAGGGCCGCGGCCACGTGGATCGCTGTGGGGAACGTGTCGTTGCTGGACTGGCTGGCGTTGACGTGGTCGTTGGGATGCACCCCGTCGCCGGCCAGCGCGGCGATCACCTCGTTGGCGTTCATGTTGGAGCTGGTGCCCGAACCGGTCTGGAAGACGTCGATCGGGAATTGGTCGTCGTACTCGCCCGCCGCGACGGACTGAGCAGCCGACCCGATCGCACCAGCCTGGTCGGCGTCGAGCACACCGAGCTCGCCGTTGGCTGCCGCGGCCGCCGCCTTGACCTGGCCCAGGGCGTGGATCAATCGGGGCTCGATCGGGGTGCCGCTGATCGGGAAGTTCTCGACCGCTCGTTGCGTCTGGGCCTGCCAGAGCGCGTCCTTCGGCACTCGGACTTCGCCCATGGAGTCGTGCTCGATCCGCCATTCGCTCACGGATCGACAGTACCCACCTGGCTCGGTCGCACCGCTGCCCTACCCGTCGAGATGCTCTCGCGCCAGCGTCGCGACGGCGCGCATCCCGGCCGCGTTCGGGTGGTAGGGCATCGGCCGCCCCGGCAGCGGCAGGCCGGCGCCCACTGTCCATGGGTCCTTCGACCAGGCGTGGTGGGCGCGGCTGGCCTCGGCTACGGGCACCACCTCGCACCCTGCGGAGGCAGCCGCTGACTGGGTCAGCTCGACGAGGCGGTCGGCCAGGTGCCGTCCGAGGTCGGCGTACGCCGCTCGCAGCGGCCAAGCCCGCTCGCCGGCCGCCGGCAGCAGGGTGAGGTACTCGACGAAGAGGATCCGAGCATCCGGCGACGCCGCTCGCACCCCCCTCCCGACGGCGAGGAGCGAGGCCTCCACCTCGGTGATGGCGCGCTCACGGGTCTCAGGGTCGAGCAGGTCGCGCAGGCTGCGCCCGACCAGCGGCAGCAGGTGGCTGACGCGGGGGAGGGTCGCGGCCATCAGGGCCGGCACGTAGCCGATGTCGTTGCCGCCGATGGTGATCGTGACCAGCTCTTCGGTGCCGTCGAGGGCACTGATCTGCGGTGCGGCACCGTTCTGCTGGTCGGTGAGCAGGTGGGCGGTGGTGGCGCCGGAGTAGCTCACGTCCACCAGGTCCAGGCCCAGATCGGCGGCCAGCAGGTGGGGGTAGTTGCGGGCCGACCGCAGCGCTAGCCGAGGACTGCCGGGCGCGCGGGGGGTGATGCCGGGGCCGGCGGCCATCGAGCTCCCAAGGGCGACGTAGCGACCGCTCATGCTGGGGGCACCCGGGCGACGTACAGCCAGTACTGCTCGTCGCGGCCTTGTAGCAGCACGTCGTAGGGCTGGGCCTCGATGTTGTCGAACGTCGCCCGGAGCGTCTCCTCCAGCTCCGGGGCGGCGCTGGCCGACCAGACCACCAGTGCGCCGCCGGGCCGCAACGCTGACCGGGCATTCTTGAGGAACCCCGCCTCGTAGATCGCGGCGTTGCTCTCGTGGACCAGGTAGCCGGGGCCGTTGTCGACGTCCAGCAGGATCAGGTCGTACGTCGCTGGTTTGGCCTCGGCCACGGCCACGGCGACGTCGGCAACCACGACCGAGACCCGTTCGTCGGCCAGCAGGGTCGGTCCGTGGGGCACGGTGCCGTCTCGCATCCAGCCCACCAGGGCCTCCTCGACCTCGACCACCGCGCACTTCTCGACTCGAGAGTCGGCCAGCACCTCGTGCATCGTGAAGCCGAGGCCCAGACCGGCCACCACCACGGCTCTCGGCTGTTCAACGACCGCGAGGGCCGCCGTGGCCAGCGCCCGCTCGGTGCCGAACTCGAGGGTGTCCATCACGAACACGCCATTCGCGCGGAGCTCCAGCGAGGTCGGGCCCTCCGGTGGTCGGCGCTCGCGCAGCACCAGCTCGCCGCGCTCGGACTCGGCGCGGGCTATCTCGACGTACTCCACGGCGCCCATCTTGCCCGGCCGCCGAGGACCACCGACAACGTCATCCGAACTGGGCAACCGTTTGCTCGGTCCGCATGACGTCACGAGCATGTATGTGCACAGATTTCAACAAGGGGCTTGGCTGTGGTGTCAGGCGGCGACACAGTCCGTGGATGCCCAAGATGCCGCTTGACTCCGACGCAAGGTTCGTTGCTGCCCGCAGCCTGGCCAGCGACCAGGGCGAGGTCGTTTCCCGCAAGCAGGCGTATGCGCTCGGCCTCACGCGATGGGAGATCCGGGGGCGCGTCAGAGCCGGACGCTGGCAACTGGTGGGTGACCAGTCGGTGTGCCTCCACAACTCCGTGATCGACCACGTCGGCCACCAGTGGGCGGCGGTATTCCAAGGTGGACCGAGAGCCTGTCTCGACGGGGCCTCGGCGTTGGTCGCCGGGGGACTGAAGCGATTCGAGGTTGACCGGGTGCGCGTGTCCGTCCCGCGCGGGGCACGTGTGCGCCGCGATCGCAGGTACGACATCCGCCAGACCCGGAGATGGTGCAGTGACGACGTCGTGAAGACGGGCATTCCGCGGACGCGCCCGGCGGTCGCCGCTGTGCGGGCGGGGCTGTGGGCCGTGACCGACCGGCAGGCGGCGTACGTCGTCACGCTGAGCGTCCAGCAGGGTTTGACCACCGCGGACGCCATTGGTCACGAGCTGCTGCGCATCCGGCGCGACAAGAGGCGCGGGCTGCTGCACGTCGTCGTCAACGACCTGCTGGACGGCGCTCGAGCGCTCGGCGAGCTCGACGTCGGGGCAGAGCTGCGGCGCCGAGGCCTCCCCTCACCGCAGCGCCAGGTGCTGCGTCGCGACAACCGCAACCGCTACTACCTGGATCTCTACTGGCCGGAGCACCAGCTGGTGGTGGAGATCGACGGGATCCACCACGCCTGGGCGGAGAACGTCGTCGGCGATGCCCTGCGGCAGAACGCGCTGGCACTCGACGGTCACGTCGTGCTGCGGTTGCCCCTGCTCGGGCTGCGCCTGCAGCCCGAAGACTTCTTCTCCCAGATCGAGCGGGCTCTACACGCGAACACGCCGAGCCGGGTGGCGTGACGTCATCCGAACTGAGCAACCGCTTGCTCCCTCCGGATGACGTTGCGCGGCGCTACTCGGCCGAACGCACCCGGATGGAGCTCATCGGCACGGTGACCGCTCCGGATGGGTCGGTGAAGAAGTCGTTGCCTTTGTCATCGACCACGATGAACGCCGGGAAGTCGTCGACCTCGATCTTCCAGACCGCCTCCATGCCGAGCTCTTCGTACTCCAGCACCTCGACCGAGGTGATGCAGTCCTGGGCCAGCCGTGCGGCCGGGCCACCGATCGAGCCGAGGTAGAAGCCGCCGTGGGTGTCACAGGCCTCGGTGACCTGCTTGGACCTGTTGCCCTTGGCGAGCATCACCTTGGACCCACCCGCCGCCTGGAACTGCTCGACATAGGAGTCCATCCGCCCGGCCGTGGTCGGCCCGAAGGACCCGGAGGCGTAACCCTCGGGGGTCTTTGCCGGACCGGCGTAGTAGACGGCGTGGTCGCGCAGGTACGCCGGCATCTCCTCACCCGCGTCGAGACGCTCCTTGATCTTCGCGTGCGCGATGTCGCGGGCCACGACGAGCGGACCGGTCAGCGACAACCGGGTCTTCACGGGGTGCTTGGTCAGCTCGGAAAGGATCTCGGCCATCGGTCGGTTGAGGTCGATCCGCACCACCTCGCCACCGGCGATGTCGTCAGAGACGCCGGCGTCCGGCAGGTACTGCGCCGGGTCCATCTCGAGCTGCTCGAGGAAGACGCCCTCGGCGGTGATCTTGCCGAGCGCCTGACGGTCAGCGGAGCAGGAGACCGCGATCGCCACCGGGCAGGAGGCGCCGTGGCGCGGCAGCCGGACCACCCGGACGTCGTGACAGAAGTACTTGCCACCGAACTGCGCGCCGATACCGAATGACTGGGTCAGCTTGAAGACCTCTTCCTCCAGCTCCAGGTCGCGGAAGCCGTGGGCGGCCATCGTGCCCTCGGTCGGCAGGTGGTCGAGGTAGTGGGCCGAGGCGTACTTCGCGGTCTTCAGGGCGAACTCCGCCGACGTGCCGCCGATCACTACCGCCAGGTGGTAGGGCGGACAGGCGGCCGTGCCGAGCGAGCGGATCTTCTCGTCGAGGAACTCCAGCATCCGGGTCGGGTTGAGCACGGCCTTGGTCTCCTGGAACAGGAAGGACTTGTTGGCCGAGCCGCCGCCCTTGGCCATGAACAGGAACTTGTACTCGGGCGCACCATCCTTCGACGTCGTGGAGTAGAGCTCGATCTGCGCAGGCAGGTTGGTGCCGGTGTTCTTCTCGTCCCACATCGAGAGCGGGGCCAGCTGGGAGTAGCGCAGGTTCAGCTTCGTGTAGGCGTCGTAGACGCCCCGGGAGATCGCCTCCCCGTCGTCGGCGCCGGTGAGCACACCTTCGGACTTCTTGCCCATCACGATCGCGGTGCCGGTGTCCTGGCACATGGGCAGCACGCCACCGGCCGAGATGTTGACGTTCTTGAGCAGGTCGAGCGCCACGAAGCGGTCGTTGCCCGACGACTCCGGGTCGTCGATGATCCGGCGCAGCTGGGCCAGGTGCGCGGGGCGCAGGTAGTGGGAGATGTCGTGCATGGCCTCCGACGTCAGGCGCTGGATCGCCTCCGGCGCCACGCGCAGGAAGGTCTGCCCGTCGGCCTCGAAGGTGGATACGCCCTCGGCGGTCACCAGCCGGTACGGCGTGTCGTCCGCGCCGATCGGCAGCAGGTCGGAGTAGTGGAATTCGGGGCCGTTGCTCACGGAAGGAGGTTAGTGGAGGCGCCACTTCGTAACGGATCCCGGACGGCCCTCGGGAAGGGTGCTACCCATGACTCGACTCCTCGCCGCACTGGCGGTCGCCATGCTTCTCGTCGGTTGCTCGAGCGACCCAGAGACGGCACGGCCGGCCGTCGAGGCTTCCGCGACCTCCCCAGACGCCTCGCCCGCGACGCCTGACTCGCCGCTCGCTGCTAACCCGTTCGGTGGTGACCCGACGTGGGTCGCCTACCAGACGAACCGGAGTGGCGCCGAGGGCGTCTGGCTGGTCCACCCCGACGGCAGCGACGACCACCAGGTCGCCACCGACCTGCCGAACGCGCTGCTCCCGGACTGGTCTCCCGACGGCACCCACCTCGTGATGACCTCCCGAGGCGACGGGCAGACCGAGGAACCGCTCTTCGAGTACAACCTGGAGACTGACAGCTCCCGCCAGCTCTTCGACTGCAAGCTTCCGTGCATGGGCGACGACGAGCCGGTCTATTCGCCGGACGGGTCGCAGGTGGCGTTCATCCGTGCCATGGCCCCGATCGTGAACGACGCGCCCAGTGACTGCTCGCTGTGGATCGGGGACCGCGCCACCGGCGAGGTCCGGCAGGTGACCAGCAACGCCGACCCGCAGTGCGAGCGCGAGTACAACCCGCGCTGGTCACCCGACGGCACTCAGCTGACCTATTGGCGCCAGCCCTCGATGGACGGCACGGCCACGGTCACCGCAGTCTTCGTCGTGAACGCCGACGGCACCGACGAGCGCCGCCTCACCGACCCCGCCATGAAGGCCGGTGAGTCCGACTGGTCGCCCGATGGCGAGTGGATCGTGTTCGCCACCTATCCGCTAGCCCAGTACCAGTCGGGGGAGTCGCACCTCTACCGGGTGCATCCCGACGGCACCGGGCTGGAGCAGCTCACCGACTTCACCAGCGCGGAGCTGCGCGCCACCCAGCCGCAGTACGCCCCGGACGGAGAGTGGATCGTTTTCACCGCCGTGACCAGCCTGAAGCGCAGCCTGTGGGCGATCCCCTCCGACGGTGGCGACCCGGTCGAGATCGCCGATGGCGGGATCTACACCCACGGCACCTGGCAGCCGGCGGCCTGAATCGGGTTCCGTACCCGTTTAGGCTGTAGCGGTGACCGACCCTGACCAGGTGCGCATCTCCGACGCTGACCGGCACCGGGTGGCCGAGGTGCTCCGCGAAGCCGCGGGCGAGGGACGACTCGAGATCGATGAGCTCAACGAGCGCCTCGAGGCGACGTACGAGGCGCGCACGTATGCAGACCTGGTGCCGATCACCCTCGACCTGCCCAGCCAGCTGGAGCAGTCGACCGGCCCCCAGAAACAGCGGCATCTGGCGATCCTGAGCGGACTCGACCGGAAGGGGGTCTGGGCGGTGCCCCAGCAGATGACGGTGCTGGTGCTGATGGGCGGCGCCAACCTCGACCTTCGGCAGGCGACGTTCGCGACCCGGGAGGTGGAGCTGACCATCAACGCGTTCATGGGCGGCGCCTCGGTGATCGTCGGGCCACACCAGAACGTGATCATCGAGGGCACCGGCATCATGGGTGGCTACTCAGGACCGTCTGGCCTGGTCGCCGAGCAGCTCGACCAGGACTCACCCACCGTCCGGATCAACGGCGTCGCGATCTGGGGCGGCGTGACGGTAGAGCGCAAGCACACGCGGGGGTCCGGCAAGCGCTAGGTCCTACGCCGACACGGTCTCCTTCTGCTCCGGCACCCGGCCCGCGTTGGAGAGATCGATGGTGAGGTTCTCGCCGGTGGACGGATCGAAGAGGTGCATCTTCGAGGTGTCGACCCAGATCTCAGCCTCGTCTCCCGCGGCCACCTTGCTGGTGCCGTCGAGCGAGATCACCAGCTGCGTGCGCAGGCTCTCTCCGTCGAGGTCCTTCTCCAGCTGGGCGAGCTGCTTCTGGACCTCCGGCGGCGCCTCGAACGGGATGTAGGCAAAGGCCTCGCTGCCGAGCCACTCCACGACGTCGATCTTGGTCCGGAACGTCGAGCCCGACTGCGTGGACTCGACCACGGAAGCATCCTCGAAGTGCTCGGGCCGGATGCCTGCGATCAGCAACCCGCGACCCTTGGCCTTCTCCGCCTTGTCGGCCGGGATCTCCACGGAGCCGAACGGCAGCTTCACCGAGTTGCCCTCGACCGTGGCGGGCAGGAAGTTCATCGGCGGCGAGCCGATGAAGCCGGCCACGAAGAGGTTCCCGGGGTTCTCGTACAGCTCGCGCGGGGTGGCCAGCTGCTGCAGCAGGCCTCGCTTGAGCACGGCGACTCGGTCGCCCAGCGTCATCGCTTCGGTCTGGTCGTGGGTGACGTAGACCGTGGTGATGCCGAGACGCTTCTGCAGCCGGGCGATCTCGGTGCGCATCTGGCCGCGGAGCTTCGCGTCGAGGTTGGACAGGGGTTCGTCGAACAGGAACGCGTCGGCGTCGCGCACGATGGCCCGGCCCATCGCCACCCGCTGCCGCTGACCACCGGAGAGGTTGCCCGGCTTGCGCTCGAGGTGCTCGTCGAGCTCCAGCGTCTTGGAGGCGTCGCGCACCTTTTCGTCGACGGTGGCCTGGTCGGTCTTGGCCAGGCGTAAGGGGAACGCGATGTTCTCGTAGACGGTCAGGTGCGGGTAGAGGGCGTAGTTCTGGAACACCATCGAGAGGTTGCGGTCGCGCGGTGCCAGGTCGTTGACCTTCTTCCCCCCGATGATCATGTCGCCCGAAGTGATGTCCTCCAGCCCAACGATCATTCGCAGCAGGGTCGACTTCCCGCAGCCCGACGGCCCGACCAGGATCATGAACTCGCCGTCCTGCACGTCGATGGAGACGTCGTTGACGGCCGGGAAGCCGTCGCCGTACTTCTTCACGATGTTCTTCATGTCGATGGCAGCCATGGAATCAACCCTTCACTGCGCCGGAGGTCAGCCCGGCGACGATCTTTCGCTGGAACAGCAGGACGATGATGATGATCGGGATGGTGGCGAGCACGGCGGCCGCCGACAGCAGGGACGCCGGCCGGTTGAAGGGGTCGGCGCCGACGAAGAACGCCAGGGACGCCGGTATCGGTCTGGCGGCCTCGGTCGAGGTCAGGGAGATGCCGAACACGAAGTCGTTCCACGCAAAGAAGAAGGTCAGGATCGCTGCTGTGAAGACGCCAGGCGCGGCGAGCGGCACGATCACCTTCCGGAACGCCTGCCACGACGTCGCGCCGTCGACCTGGGCAGCCTGCTCCATCTCCCACGGGATCTCGCGGAAGAAGGCAGACAGGGTCCAGATCGCCAGCGGCAACGTGAAGGACATGTAGGGGATGATCAGCCCGAGCCACGTGTCGTAGATGCCGAAGGTCCGCCACATGTCGAACAGCGGACCGATCAGCGACACCACCGGGAACATCGCGATGGCCAGCGACATGGAGAGCACGAGCTTCTTGCCCTTGAACTCCAGTCGTGCGATCGCGTACGCCGCCAGCGTGGCCACGATCACCGACAATGTCGTCGCGATCAGGCTGATGCCGATGGAGTTGAGGATGGCGCGGGGGAAGTACTCGTAAAGCGGATCCGTCAGGACCTTGTTGTAGTTGTCAAAGCCGGCGAAGGTCCCGTCGCCAGGGAAAAAACCGGGGTTCCCGGTGGTGATGGACTCCTCGGACTTGAAGGACAGAGAGATGATCCACGCGACCGGCAGCAGGCACCACACCAGGATGACGAGCACACCGAGCGGGACTCCGAGCTTCTTCATCTACCTCAACCTTCCTGCCGTGCCTGGGCCAGGTCGACCCGGAACAGCTTGATGATCAGGAACGCGACCAGCAGCACCGAGAGGAAGAGCAGCACCGAGAGGGCCGAGCCCATGCCGAGCTGGAACTGCTCGATCGTCTGCCGGTAGGTGAGGAAGCTGATCGACTCGGTCTTCTGGGCACCGTTGGTCATCACGAAGATGTTGTCGAAGATGCGGTAGGCATCGAGGGCCCGGAACAGCACCGCGACCATGATGGCTGCCTTCATGTTGGGCAGGATCACCTTGCCGAGCCGTTGCCACCAGGTGGCGCCGTCGACCTTGGCGGCTTCGATCATGTCCTCGGACACCTGGGCCAGCCCCGCGAGCAGCAGCAGCGACATGAACGGGGTGGTCTTCCAGATCTCCGAGACCATGATGGCGATCACTGCCGGAGTCGACTCGCCGAACCAGTTGAAGTCGTCTCCGATGAACGGCAGCCACCCGTTGATGAAGCCGTTGGTCGAGGTGAACGCGAACTGCCAGGCGAAGCCCGAGACGACCGTGATGATGCCGTAGGGGATCAGGATCGAGGTGCGGATCACGCCCCGGGCGAAGATCACCCGGTGCATCACCATCGCGAAGACGAAGCCGATGACCAGCTCAACGGCCACGGTGACCACCATGTAGAGCACGGTGACCACCGTGGTCTGCCAGAAGAGCGGATCGGTGAGGGCCGTCAGATAGTTCGACAGCCCGATGACCTCGCGGTCGTCGGGCGCGGTCAACGAGTAGTCGAAGACCGACAGGTAGATCGCCCGTAGCATCGGGAACGCGGTCACGATCAGCATCAGGAAGATCGCCGGCGCGACCAACTTCTGGCCCAGCCGGTTCTCGGCCCGCGACCGATCGGTGGACGGCGCCTTGGCGCTGGGGGCGTTGGTGGAGGGAGGTGCGGTCGCCGTGGTCACAACAGGGCCTTCCCTTCGAGGACGTCTTGGAGATAGTCGGCCGAGTCCTTCGGCGTCGTGTCCGGGTCCACCGAGTCCGGGGAGTGCCAGCGGGCCTGGATCGCGCTGGAGATCAGGGCGTAGAAGGCACTCTTCGGACGGGGGCCACCCTGGTCGACGCTGGTGCGGTAGAGCTCGATCAGGTCCTTGGGGAAGTCACCGCTAGCGGCGACCTCGTCGTAGGCGGAGTTGGTCGAGGGCATCAGCCCGTTGTTGAGCGCCAGATCGACCTGCGCCTTGCTCGACGTGATGCACTGCGCGGCCTCCATCGCGAGATCGGGATGCTTGGAGTAGGCGCCGACCCCGATGTCGATACCGCCGATCGGCGGCTTGGAGACCTCGCCCTCGACCGTCGCCGGGTAGCGCGCGTACCCGAGGTCGTCGAACAGCTTCTGGGTGATCTCGCCGGTCTCGATCTGCCCTTCGTAGAGCTTGTAGACGAACGTCCAGTTGGTCATGAACTCCCCGGCACCCTGGGGCGCGGCGGGATCGGCCGGAAACATCCGGCCCAGGCTGGTGCCCTCGTTGGAGACCGAGAGGTCGGACTGGGCGGCCTCGGAGTCGGCCAGCATCTTGATGACCTCGGCCGCCTTCTTCCCGGCCTCCGAGTCGATGTCGACCTTCGTGTCGCGGCCGGCCTCGGTGTCCGTGACGATGTCGCCGCCGGCACCCTGGACGAGTGCGTTGATCAGCACGACGTACGCCTCGTACTTGTTGGCCTGGACGCCCACGCTGCCGTTGTTGTCTGCTGCAGCCTTGATCACCTGCTCCCAGGTCACCGGCTGGCTCACGTCGAGGCCGGCGGCCTTCGCCAGCGACTTGCGGTACCAGAGCACCTGGGTGTTTGCCCAGAGCGGGATGGCGAAGACCTTGTCTTCCCAGATCACGGTCTCGGCGGCCCCGGCCAGGTAGTCGCCGTTGCCCTCGACGCTGCCGAGGATCTCCGACGACAGCTCCTCGGGCGGCTCCGCCAGCCACTTGGCGTTGGCGAACTCCGCCACGAAGACGGGGTCGAGGTTCATCAGGTCGGTCGAGGGGTCCTCTGCCGCGAGCCGACGGGCCAGCTGGGTGCGCTGGTCCGTGGCGCCTGACGGCAACAGCTCCACCGAGATGTCGTAGGGCTTGCCCTTGCTGCACTCGTCGGCGTAGGTCTCGAACGTGTCGACGCCATCTGGGTTCACATACCAGTGGAGCGTGGGCTTCCCATCGTCTCCGCACGCGCTGAGCAGCGCGGCGACGAGCAAGCCGACGGCACCGAGCCCGAGGCTGCGGCGCACGCTGAGGCGCCGGCGGCCAGGGCTACGCGGTGTGCCTTCCGAGCGGTTCACCATCGATCACTCCCGTCGTGTCTGCTGCCTACAGTTCCCCCAACGAGCAGTTTTGTATACCCTCTGGACGGGAGTTCACGACCGTGCTACGCGACCGATCGGTCGGCAGTGCGCCGGATCCCTTCGACGAAGGTCGGGAAGAGATCTGGCGGCAGGTCGTGGCCCATGGCGTCGATGACCAGCAGCTCCGCGCCGGGGATCGCGGCGGCGGTGGCACGGCCACCGGAGACGTGGACCATCTTGTCGGCGAGACCGTGGACGACCAGGGTCGGGACGTGCAGGCTGTGCAGGCGGGCCGATCGATTGGTCTGGGTCACCACTGCCAGCATCTGCCTGAGCACTCCGCTCGCGCTCACGCCGCGGTCGTAGGTCTCGCCCGCGCGTTCCTTGGTCTGCTCCAGCGGTTGCGGGTAGCCCGGGGAGCCGATCAGGCGCCAGATCGCGGTGCTCGACGCGACGTAGTCGTCGCGACTCGGGCCCCGCGAGGCCAGCAGGGTCGACAGCAGTGAGGGGTGCTGCCAGCCGACTGTGCGCCTGCCGGTGGTGGACATGATGCTGGTCAGCGAACGCACGCGCCGCGGCTGTGTGATCGCCATTTTCTGGGCGATCATCCCGCCCATCGACACGCCGGCCAGGTGCGCTGACTCCAGGCCGAGGTGGTCCATCAGTCCGAAGGTGTCGGCGGCCATGTCGCCGAGCGAGTACGGCGCGCGGACGCGCAGACCCGCAGCCGCACGGACCAGCATCGAGCGGGTGACCCGACCTCCGACCCGGCTGGACCGGCCGACGTCGCGGTTGTCGAACCGGATGACGTAGAAGCCCTGCTCGGCGAGCATCCGACACATCTGGGGGTCCCACCAGGTCATCGGTCCGCCGAGGCCCATGACCAGCACCAGCGGGTCGCCGTCGGGGTCACCGATCGTCTGGTAGCACAGCTCGATGCCAGGTCCGATCGGGGCGAACAGCTCCTCGGACACCTGAGGTTCAGCCGAATCGGGTACCGAGGGGGAGGACGACCGCATTCCGCAAGTCAACAGCACGCTGAGAAAAAGGACTGCCAGTGGGCCAAAAACCCCATGTTTACGTGTCGCCGCCGCGTAGCGTCGGCGAGGTGAGTGACTCGACGCTGGCGTCCTTCCTGTTGCCTGACGGCTTCGGTCGCCCGCGAGCGGTGGCGATGCTGCGCGAGGGCAGCGTGCTGACCGAGGCCGGCCGCTACGCCTTGGCATCCCGTCAGGCACGGCGTACCCGGCGGTCGACGCCGTACACGGGCCGCACGGCCCGGCTGCCGGCCGACCCGGTGCTGCTGGTGCCGGGTTTCATGGCCGGCGACGCGACGCTCGCATTCATGGCCCGAGCCTTGCGCCAGCATGGGTTTCGCACCTACCGCTCGCACATGCACGCAAACGTCGGATGCACGCTCAACGCCGCAGCGCTGCTGGAGACCCGCCTGGAGTCGATCGCGATCCGCCGCGGCAGTCCGGTCCAGGTGGTCGGGCACAGTCTCGGCGGCATGCTCGCCCGCGGCCTCGCCGTACGCCGGCCGGACCTGATCTCGGGAATCGTCACGATGGGCAGTCCGATGTTGGCACCCGGCGCGCATCACGTCGCGCTCACCCGCGGCGTGGACATGCTGGTGCGACTCAGCCGGGCCGGGGTGCCCGGCCTGATGTCGGAGGAGTGCGTCGCCGGCTCCTGCGCGCGGCAGAGCTTCAACGAGAGCCGCGAGCCGGTGCCCGCTGACGTCGCCTTCACCGCCATTTACTCGCGCCGCGACGGGATCGTCGACTGGCGCGCGTGCGTCGACCCGGAGGCGACGGCGATCGAGGTGACTGCCTCACACGTCGGCATGGCTGTCGACCCACGCGTCATCACCCACGTGGTCGGGGCACTCAACCGGGTACGAGCGACCGACTCAGTGCTCGAAGTCGACAGCGGAGTAGGCGCGTAGCTTCTGCAGCTTGTGCTCTGAGGTGATGGACCGAATCGTGCCGCTGCGCGAGCGCATCACGAGCGAGTGGGTGGTGGCGCCGCCGGCCCGGTAGCGGACGCCGCGCATCAGCTCGCCGTCGGTGATGCCGGTGGCCACGAAGAAACAGTCATCGCCGGTGATCAGGTCGTCGGTGTGGAGCACGTGCTCGGCATCGAGGTTGTGGCCGGCGTCCATCGCGCGGGTGCGCTCGGCGTCGTCCTGCGGCCACAGTCGGCCCTGGATCGTGCCGCCGGTGCACTTCATCGCACACGCCGTGATGATGCCTTCGGGGGTGCCGCCGATGCCCATCAGCAGGTCGATGCCGGTGTCCGGGCGGGCGGCCATGATCGCGCCGGCGACGTCGCCGTCGCTGATGAACTTGATCCGGGCTCCGGTCGCGCGGATCTCCTCGGCGAGCTTCTCGTGGCGCGTGCGGTCGAGCAGGACGACCGTGACATCCTCGGGAGCAGAGCCCTTCGCCTTGGCCACCTGGTGGATGTTCTCCGCGACGGGGTAGCGGATGTCAACGACGTCAGCGGCCTCCGGGCCGGTCACCAGCTTCTCCATGTAGAAGACGGCGGAGGGGTCGTACATCGAGCCTCGCGGCGAAACTGCCAGCACCGACACCGCGTTCGCCATGCCCTTCGCTGCCAGGGTGGTGCCGTCGATCGGGTCCACGGCGACGTCGCACTCAACGCCGGTGCCGTCGCCGACCTGCTCGCCGTTGTAGAGCATGGGGGCGTTGTCCTTCTCGCCCTCGCCGATGACGACCGTGCCACGCATGCCGATGCTCGAGATCATCACCCGCATCGCGTTGACGGCCACGCCGTCGGCACCGTTCTTGTCGCCGCGGCCTACCCAGCGGCCGGCAGCCATCGCAGCAGCCTCGGTCACCCGCACGAGCTCCATCGCCAGGTTGCGATCGGGGGACTCTGGGGCAACGACGAGGCTATCTACCATGGGGGTCAGCCTATCTGCGTTGAGTGTCGACTCCCGCGTAGGTCTGGACGGCGGTTTCCTTCACCGACAGCCAGACCTCCCGACCAGGGGCCAGATCCAGCTCGCGGGTCGCACGCGGCGTCACGTCGGCGATCAGGTCAGGGTCGGCAGCGACCAGGAGGCGGACGGCGTCGCCGTGAGGGGAGACGCTGCGCACCGGCCCGCGCCACACGTTGCGCGCCGAGCTGTCGGGGCGGGCCAGTGAGACGGTCACCGCGCTCGGGCTGAACGCCCGGAAGCCCGCCTCGTCACGGATCACGTTGAGTCCGACCAGCCGCGCCACGTGCTCGGTGCGCGGTCGGGCCGCGACCTCCTCCGGCGACCCGGCCTGGGCGATCCGGCCGCCCTCGATGACCAGCACGTGCGTGGCCAGGGTGAGTGCGTCGAGCGCGTCGTGGGTGACCAGCAGCGTGATCCCGGCGTAGGTGGCGAGGTGGCGGGTCAGCTCGATTCGCAGCTCCGCGGCCACCCCGACGTCAAGACCGGCCATGGGTTCATCGAGCAACAGCAGGGTCGGGTCGGTGATCAATGCCCGGGCGATGGCAACGCGCTGGGCCTGGCCACCGGACAGCTCGCGAGGCTTGCGCTCAGCGAGGTCGCCGATGCCGAGGCGGTCCAGCCACTCGCGAGCGGTCGCCCGTGCCTCAACCCGGCTGGCGCCGCGGGCGCGGGGGCCGAAGGCAACGTTGTCGAGCGCGGTGAGGTGCGGGAACAGCACCTGCTCCTGGAAGACCAGCCCCACGCGACGGTCCTGTGCGGGTTGCTGCAACAGGTCGACCCCGTCAGAGACCACCGAGCCGGTGGCCACCGTCAGGCCTGCCAGGGCGTTGACCAGCGTGGTCTTGCCGGCTCCGTTGGGGCCGATCACCGCTACGACGTCGCCGGGCGCGGCCGTGAACTCCAGCTGGAGCCGTCCCGGCACCGTGAGCTCGATGCGCATGCCACTCATGTCGTCCCCGTCCCGAGCCATCGGTCGCGCAGGAGCACGAGGATGCCGATCGAGATCACCAGCATCACCAGGCTGAGCGAGAGGGCGGCGTCGGAGTCGGCCTGGCGGGTGACGTAGATGAGGGTCGGCATCGTCTGGGTCGTGCCGGGATAGTTGCCATTGAACGTGATCGTCGCGCCGAACTCGCCCAGCGAGCGCGCCCACCCGAGCACCATCCCGGCTGCGATGCCGGGCACGGCCAGGGGAACCGTCACCCGACGGAAGGTCGTCCAGCGGCTGGCGCCGAGGGTGGCCGCTGCGGCGTCGTACTGGCTGCCGGCCGAGCGCAGGCCGCCCTCGATGCTGATCACCACGAACGGCATCGAGACGAAGGTATGGGCAAGCACCACCCCCCAGATCGTGTACGGGAACGCGAAGCCGGTGGCGTCGAGGAGTGGCTCGCCGAGCACCCCGGAGCGACCGAAGGCGGCGCGCAGGGCGATGCCGGCCACCACGGGCGGCAGGACAAGGGGGACCGTCACCAAGGCCCGAAGGAGCCCGCGCCCGCGGAAGTCGACCTTTGCCAGCAGCCAGGCGAGCGGGAGCCCGAGCACGAGGCACACCAGCATCGCCGCCGTCGAGGTGAGCACGGAGAGTCGGAGAGCATCGCGCAGCGGCTCCGAGCGCAGCTCGCCCCACAGCCCCCGCAGGTCGGTCTCGGCGACCATGGCCACGAGCGGCACGAGCAGGACCAGGACGGCAAGCGCGGCCGGCACCAGCAGGACCACGGGCGGTCGGCCGAGGTGGTCGCGGCTCATGGCATCTCGAACCCGGCCCGGCGCAGCACCGCCCGCCCCTCCTCCGAGGTCAGCAGCTCCAGCCAGGCGAGGGCGAGCTCCTCGTCGCCCGACTGGTCCAGCGTCGCGATCCGGTACGACGCCAGGTGCTGGTCCGCGCCCGGGATGGCCACCTTGCGCACGGCGTCCCCGGCCGCCTTGGCGTCGGTGTTGTAGACCAGGCCTGCGGTCGCCTCGCCACTGATCACCTTGTCCAGGACCGCGCGGACGTCCTCCTCGAGGCTGACTGGCTCGGCGGTAATGCCCTGTTCGGTCAACAGCGCCACGGCAACCCGACCACAGGGCACCTCGTCCGCGCAGCGGACCCAGGGCACCTCGCCGAGGTCTTCCGGACCCCTGACCTCGGAGTCGGGGGCGGTCACGATCACCAGGCGGTTGGCGGTGAACGGCCGGACGTGGTCGACGACGCCCGCCTGCTCGGCGACCGCCATCGCCTCCGGGTCGGCCGTCGCGAGGACGTCGCCCGGAGCGCCATCCGCGGCCTGCTCGGCCAGGGCGGTGCTCGAGCCGAAGGAGAGCTGGACCTCGACGTCGTGCTCGTCCTCGAAGTCTGCAGCCAGCTCCTCGTACACGTCGGTGAGGGACGCGGCGGCGAGGATCGTGAGGGTCCGGTCGTCGTCGGAGCCGCACGCGACGAGCGGAAGCACCAGGGCCAGCGCGAGCGGGGCGAGCAGCTTCCTCATCCGGGACGCTCCACGACGACGCTCGTCGACTTGACCGAGGCGATGGCCCGCACGCCAGGAGCGAGGCCGAGCTCGTCGGCCGCCTCCGAGCTCATCAGCGAGACCAACCGGTAGGGCCCACAGATCAGCTCGACCTGGGCCATCACCTTGTCCTTCGTGACCTTGGTGACGATCCCGGGGAGCCGGTTGCGGGCGCTCACGGCCGAGGCTCGAGTGCGCTCCCGGTCGGGATGGTCGGCGAGCGACTCGGCCAGGGCCGCCAGGTCAGAGCCCTCGACGACCGTTCGGCCGTCGGCGACTTCTGCGGGCAGCCTTCCGGCCTCGATCCACCGCCGGACGGTGTCGTCACTGACACCAAGCAACTCCGCGGCTTCCGCAACTCGGTAACTGGTCACTCTCACATCATGCCGCATCTGCGGATAGAGATGCGCTGAACCGTCCGGTGATTGAGGTGTGAGGAGCGCCAGCGACGAGCCTCGAACCCATCAATGTGAGGATTGTGCCCGTGAGTCAGACGGAGCGTGGCGGTCGCTATCAGCGCTCCGCAGGCGGACTGCTGGTAGCGATGGTGGTGACCGTCGCCGCTGTGGTCGGTTTCGTCGTGGTGCGGTCGCTGTTCGGCACCGACGTCGAGATCGAGCCGGACAACGTCGACTACCAGGCTTTCGTGGTGCAGGCCCAGGAGGCCGGCCTCGAACCTGCCTACCCGACGGCCATCCCGGATGGCTGGCAGGCGACCAGCGCGGAGGTTACTCCGGGTGAGCCACCGGGCTTCGGATTGACCTTCCTGACCGCGAACGAGAAGTTCGTCGGCGTACGGCAGGAGGATGACTCCACCGACGACCTCCTCGAGGAGTACGTCGACGCGCAGACCGACCAGGGAGCTGTCTTCGAGGTGACCGGTTCGGTCGCCGCGACCTGGGAGACCTACAGCGACGAGGGTGGCGACTCTGCTTACGCTGCCGAGGTGGGGGAGACGACCGTGCTCGTCTACGGCTCCGCAGACCGGGCCGACATCGAGGCGCTGGTCGGCTCGTTGACTACTCGTCCGCTGCCGACTCCTGCTCCGTCTCGATGACCGCGTCGAGACGCTGGCGGGCGCCGTCGAGCCACTCCTGACAGATCCGCGCCAGCTCCTCGCCGCGCTCCCACAGCGTCAATGATTCCTCGAGCGTGCCGCCACCGGTTTCGAGGCGGCGTACGACGTCGAGCAGCTCCTCGCGGGCGTCCTCGTAGGACGGGGCTCCGTCTTTCGTCGGTTCAGGCATCGGCTTCCTCGGGTGTGGAAATGTGGCGGGTGTCGAGCTGATCAGTGGAGCTGACGTCGGCATGGATCCGTCCGTCGGCCACGCGGACACTGACCCTGGACCCGGTCGCGATGCCGCTCACGCTGGTGAGCACGTGGCCGTCGGCATCCTGCAGCACTGAGTAGCCGCGCTCCAAGGTCGCCAGCGGTGAGAGTGCCCGGGCCCGAGCCCGTTGGTGTCCGATGTCGTCCTGGGCCCGGTCGAGCGCGTGGCGAACGCACCGGCGGGATCTGTCGCGCAGCGTGGCCAGCTCCTCGGATCTGGTGTCGAGGAGGACCCGTGGGTCTGACAGGACCGGTCGTGAGCGCAGTGCGTCGAGCCCGGCCTGCTCGCGGTTGACCAGGCCGGTCAAAGCCTGTCGCATCCGCAAAATCGCTTGGCCCACGCCCTGCTGCTCCTGCACGACGTCGGGCACCACGAGCTTGGCGGCGTCGGTCGGAGTCGCCGCACGCACGTCGGCGACCAGGTCGAGCAACGGGCTGTCGGGCTCGTGGCCGATAGCGGAGACCACCGGGGTGCGAGCGGCCGCGACCGCGCGGATCAGTCCCTCGTCGGAGAAGGGCAGCAGGTCCTCGACCGAGCCGCCGCCGCGGGCGATCACAATCACGTCGACCTCGGGGTGGCGGTCCATGCGGCCCAGCGCGTCGATCACCTCGGCGGCCGCACGGTGTCCTTGCATGGCGGCGTACGCAATCTCGAAGCCGACCGCCGGCCACCGCCGCTGCGCAAGGTCGAGGACGTCGCGCTCCGCGGCCGACTTGGGTGCCGTGATCAGGCCGATTCGCTGGGGCAGGAAGGGAAGTGGGCGCTTGCGTTCTGCTGCAAACAAGCCTTCGGCAGCCAGCAGCTGGCGCCGGCGTTCGAGCTGCGCCAACAGCTCACCCAGCCCAACCAACCGGATCTCTCGCGCCTGGAGCGACAAGGTGCCCCGGTTGGCGTAGTACGAGGGCTTGGCGTGCATCAGCACACTGGCGCCTTCGACCAGAGGCGGGTTCAGCCCGTCGAAGAGCAGCCTCGAGCAGGTCACCGGCACCGAGATGTCGGCCACCGAGTCGCGCAGCGTCAAGAACACCGTGTTGAGTCCGGGGCGACGGCTCACCTGGGCCACCTGGCCCTCGACCCACACCGCTCCCAACCGGTCCACCCATCCGGAGATCGCGTTGGCGATCTGCCGCACCGGCGCGGGGGCCTGCGGCGAGGTCTCCATGGGCATGCCGCGACCTTAGATGACCTCGCCGACCCGGCTCGTGTTGACGTGGTGGTGCGTCGACCCGGCTCGTGTTGACGTGGTGGTGCGTCGACCCGGCTCGTGTTGACGGTGGTCGACCGGTCGACGAGGGTGAAGTCAAGCCGGGTCGGCAGTGTGAGCGGTGAATTCGAGCCGGGTCGACGGTATGAGCGGTCGATAAGAGCCGGGTCGGCAGGGGTCCGTACGATTGCCTCATGACCACCGATCTGGGCACGCCGCTCATCCTGACGCCGGAGGAGGCCGACAAGGCCGTGCTCCTGGCGGCACCGCGTGGCTACTGCGCGGGCGTCGACCGGGCGGTGGTGACCGTCGAGAAGGCGCTGGACCTGTACGGCGCGCCGGTCTACGTGCGCAAGCAGATCGTGCACAACAAGCATGTCGTCTCCGACCTGGAGTCGCGCGGCGCGATCTTCGTCGAGGAGCTCGACGAGGTGCCAGCGGGGGAGACCGTGGTCTTCTCAGCGCACGGCGTCTCGCCGGAGGTGCACCGCCAAGCCGAACAACGCGAGCTCAAGACGATCGACGCGACCTGTCCACTGGTCACCAAGGTGCACCATGAAGCGAAGCGGTTCGCTGACGACGACTACGACATCCTGCTGATCGGCCACGAAGGCCATGAAGAGGTGGAAGGTACGGCGGGCGAGGCCCCCGACCACATCCAGCTCGTGCAGAGCCCGGCCGACGTGCCGGGCATCGTGGTCCGCGACCCTGCCCGTGTGGCCTGGCTCTCGCAGACGACCCTCTCGGTCGACGAGACGATGGCGACGGTGGCCGCGATCCGCGAGCGCTTCCCTTTGTTGCTCGACCCGCCCAGCGACGACATCTGCTACGCCACCCAGAACCGCCAGCTCGCGGTCAAGGAGATCTCCACCGACGCCGACCTGGTGATTGTCGTGGGGTCCGGCAACTCTTCCAACTCGGTCCGCTTGGTCGAGGTCGCGCTCGAGGCCGGGGCGAAGGCGTCCTACCGCGTCGACGACGCCTCCGAGATCGACGAGACGTGGCTCGACGGCGTCCGCACCGTCAGCGTCACCTCCGGCGCGAGTGTGCCCGAGGACCTGGTCGACGGCGTGCTGGCGTTCCTCGCCGAGCGCGGCTATCCGGACGCCCTGGCAGTGCATTCTGCGGAGGAGTCGCTGATCTTCTCGCTGCCCAAGGAGCTGCGGCGGGACCTGAAGGCAGCCGGCAGATCGTGATGATCGGAGCCTGATGGCCCGCTTCGTCGACATCCATCCCGACAACCCGCAGCCGCGGCTGCTGCAGCAGGTCGCCGATGCGTTGCGCGACGACGCGCTGATCGCCTATCCCACCGACTCGGGCTACGCGCTCGGCTCGCGGATCGGCAACCGCGACGGGCGGGACCGCATCCTGCGGATCCGGGGCCTCGACGAGCACCATCACTTCACGCTCATCTGCAAGGACTTCTCCCAGCTCGGGCACATGGTGCACGTCGACAACTCGGCGTTCCGCGCGATCAAGGCATCTACGCCCGGCCCCTACACGTTCATCCTGCCCGCCATGCCAGAGGTACCGCGGCGATTGCTGCACCCGAAGAAGAAGACGGTGGGCGTGCGCATCCCGGACCACAAGCTGGTGCACGCCCTGCTCGAGGAGCTCGGTGAGCCGCTGCTGTCGAGCTCGCTGATTCTCCCCGGCGAGGAGGAGCCGCGCACCCAGGGCTGGGAGATCAAGGAAGACCTCGACCACGAGATCGACCTCGTGATCGAGGCCGGCGAGACACCGGCCGAGCCGACCACCGTCGTCGACTGGTCGTCGGGCTCGCCCGAGGTGGTACGCCGCGGCGCGGGCGATCCCGACCGGTTCGTCGCCTAGCGCAGGGCGCGTTCGGCCTCGACCTCACGTACGGCGACCACCCGCTGGCGGACGTAGAGGACGCCGAGGCACAGGGAGTAACCGATCAGCAGCGCGATGCTGTGGTGGGAGAGGCCCGAGATGGTGGCCTGGACCATCCCATCGCCGGGCTGGCCGATCGCGGCCGGTCTGGTGATGCCGAGCAAGACGAACAGCCCGGCCATCAGCAGTGGCGGCAGCACTCCAACTGCGAAGAAGTCGTGGGGGCGCACGGCCAGCGCGAGGGCGATGCATAGTGCGATGAAGAAGGCGTCGAAGAGCACACCCACCCGGACGCTGGTCGCGACGTCGACGATCAGCACCGTGAGCGCGAGCGCGAACCCGAGCGCGACGACCTCGCGGCCGGACTCGCGCCCTTCCTCCCACAAGGTGCGGGTCGGGGTCATAGCGCGACGTTATGTCGCCCATCGGGCTCGTCGGGGGCGGCGCGCCGTTCGACGGCGTGCAGCTCTATCCGCCGTGGCGTCGGCAGATCCTCGACGCTGATCCCCAGGTCGCCGAACCTGCGGGCAGTCACCAGCACCCGCGACTCCAACGACCCCATCGCCTTGTTGTGGGCGTCGACCGCGGCGTTGAGGGCCCGGCCTACGTGGTCGAAGTGACCACTGAGGGTGCCGAGCCGGGAGTGGAGCTCGCGCCCGAGGCGATGGATCTCCTGAGCCTGCTCCGCGAGGGCCTCGTGGGACCAGCCCTGGGCCACAGTGCGCAGCAGGGCGATCAAGGTCGTCGGCGTGGCCAGCACCACCTGGTGCTTGGCCGCGAACTCGATCAGCCCCGGGTCGGACTCGAGTGCGGCGAACAGGAACGACTCGGCGGGCACGAAGAGCACCACGAACTCCGGGGTCGCCGGCAGCGCTCGCCAGTAGGCCTTGGAGGCCAGGGTCGTGATGTGGGTGCGCAGCTGGCCGGCGTGACGCGCAAGGTGGCGAGCGCGATCGGGATCCTCGTCGGAGCCGGTGGCATCGAGGTACGCGTCGAGCGGCACCTTGGCATCGACCACGACCTGCCGGTCGCCGGCGAGGTGCACCACCAGGTCGGGACGCAGCGCGCCGTCGTCGAGGCGCGCCTGCTCGGTGAAGTCGCACCGCTCGACCAGGCCGGCGAGCTCGACGGCGCGGCGCAGGTGCAGCTCACCCCAGCGACCGCGCACCTGCGGCTTGCGCAGGGCAGTGGAGAGCGTCTGGGTCTCGCGACGCAGCGACTCGCTCGACATCCGCATGTCGAGAACCTGCTCGTTGAGCTGTCCCTGCCAGCTGGCCCGCTGGTGGTCGATCTCGCGGAGCTGGTCGCTGAGCCGGTCGAGGCCCTGCATCACCTCGGCCTGGTCGACCATGCCGTGTCCGAGCGCCTCGACGCGGTCGGGACGCGAGCGCACCCACAAGACGCCACCCAGCACTCCGAGGGCGAGGCCGATCATCAGGCCGGCCAGCAAGATCAGGATCTCCATGTCACCGAGCATGACGGCGACCACCGACAGAACCGCGGACGCTGGTCCGCGGGTGCTCGCTCGCCCGCCTAGGTCCGTTGGGCGCTGCCGTCGGGATGCTCGCGCTCCTCCTCGACCTTCCGCGGCACCCTCAGCAGTCGCAGCCCGGTGACGAGCCCGATGCCGCCCACCATGTTGCCGAACAATGACCAGCCAAGCGCGCCCAGCATCGCCCCGAGGCCGAAGTCAGCCCCGGCGAACATCGCACCCATCATGAAGAGCGAGTCGAGCACGCAGTGGAAGAGCTCGCCGCCCGCCAGTAGGGCGCCGAAGAGGATCGACGGCACCAGCTGGACCCCGAGGTGATCGGTGGCATGCTGCATCCGGGTCATCAGGGTGATCACCGCCCCCGCAAGCACTGCCAGGGCAAAGCTGCGAGCGTTGGCGCCGAGCTCGGCGTAGTGGGTGCCGACCTCGATCGCGGTCGTCTCGAGGTCGGGTCGGGCGACGATCAGGATCCACATGATCAACGCACCGCCGACCAGGTTCATCGCGAGTGTGACGCTCCACAGTCGTGCCAACCCGAGCAGCGTTCCGCTGCGAGCAACGACGGCGGTCACCGGCACCAGGAAGTTCTCGGTGAACAGCTCACTGCGCGCCAGCAAGAGCGCCACGAAACCGACCGAGAACGCGATCCCGGCCAGGATCGTGTCGCCGGTGTGCTCTCGGACCACCAGGTAGGCCAGCACCCCGAACCCCACGTCGATGCCGCCGAGCAGCCCGGTCGAGACCAACGCCAGTAAGGGCCGCTCCAGGCGTTGCTGCCCCTCCTCGACCAGACGGTCGAACGCCTCCTCCAGCTCCGGCTCCGGCCGGTCCGCACTCGTCTCCATTCGGGAACTGTAGGGGAGCCCACCGGGGCACTCCTGTTGTCAACGACGCCGATGGGGCTGCCGGCCTATAGGTCGATGGGGTTCGAAACCGTCGTGCCGCATGCCGAGCACGCCTGAGCGGAGAGCTAGTCCGTCAAGTCGACGAGCACGGGGGCGTGATCGGACGCTCCTGGTTCGTCCAGTCGCTCTTCGCGGTCGATGAATGCGCTGGTCACGCGCGCAGCGAAGGAGGGGCTGCCCAGCACGAAGTCGATCCGCAACCCGCGGTTCCGAGTGCTTCGATTTCGGTAGTAGTCCCAGTAGGTGTAGACCTCGGGTCCTGGGGCGTGCGGCCGGACGACGTCGACGTACCCGTCGTCGAGGAAGCGCTGGAAGGCCGCGCGCTCCCGAGGCGTTACGTGGGTGGACCTCGCGAACTGCGCGATGTCGAAGACATCGTCGTCCTGGGGGGCGACGTTCCAGTCGCCGACGAGCGCCGTGGGCTGGTCGCGCCAGCGGAGCGCGGCCTCCCGCAGCCGTGCCAGCCAGTCGAGCTTGTAGTGGTAGTGCGGGTCGTCTGGCTTGCGACCGTTGGGCACGTACAGCGACCACACTCGTACGCCGCCGCAGGTCGCCCCGATCGCTCGGGACTCGGCCGCGACCGGGTCACCCCAGCCCGGCATGTCGGCGAACCCGACCTGCACGTCGTCGAGCCCGACCCGGCTGATGATGGCAACGCCGTTCCACTGGTTGGTGCCGGCGGCCGCCACCTCGTAGCCCATCGACTGCAGGCCCATCAGCGGGAGCTGGTCCTCCCGAGCCTTGGTCTCCTGCAGGGCGAGCACGTCGATGTCGTGTCGCTGCAGGAGAGCCTCGACCCGGTCGATCCGTGAGCGCAGGGAGTTGACGTTCCAGGTGGCCAGTCGCACCTCCGCACCCTACGGAACGCTGGGCCGGCTCAGCGTCCCAGCACCATCGGGACGATCACTGCGTCCACATATGACTTCCGGCGAGCGGCAGTGTCCAGCCGCGGCGGCCCGTCGGGAGTCAGCAGGAGCGACTGGGTGAGCCGAGCGAGGGTGTGACCCGTGGCCAGCGCGTCGCTGCTGTCGGTGTTGCCGACGTAGGTACGGAGCTTGCGGATGCGGTCGGCCGACAGCTCTGCGGCCAGGGCGATCACGTCGCCGGCGTGTGCGGTGAGGCCGATCAGTGTGTCCTCGCGATCCTTGACCATCAGTTGTTGGAGCAGCTGGTTGTCCTTGACCTCGCCGATGGTGACGGAGAAGAAGGTGAGCACGTACGCCGCGGGGTCGAAGTCGGGGGTGCCCTCTGGCGGCACCTCACCGATCGCCTCGGTGATTCGCCCGAGCACGCGACCGGTCTCCTGGAGGATCGCCTGGGAGACGATCTGGTCCTTGGTGCCGAGCCGGCGATAGAGGGTGGCCCGGTTGACGCCGGCGCGGCGGGCGATGTCGTCGGCGCTGGTGCGGCGGACGCCGGTCAGTACGAACTGCTCGACGGCCGCATCGATCAGAGCCGAGTCCTCGCTCATCGCGCCCCCTTGCATCTATGCAACAACTTCTGCGACATTGTTGCACATGGCTTTCCTTCAGGAGCGTGCCCAGTTCACCCGGAAGGGTGACTCCGAGCTCCGTCTCGCTGACTTCGTCGGTGAGCAGATGCTGATGCTCGGGGCCGGGTCCACGGTGATGTACCAGCTGGCGATGAAGGGCGTCGGCCTCGGCGTCGCGGAGCACTCGACCACGATGAACCGCCCGGTCGACCGGCTCCGCACCACCTTGACCTACGTCTTCGTGATGAGCCTTGGCACCGAGAAGGAGAAGAAGGCCGTCGCGCGGATGGTCAACAAGATGCACTCGACGGTGCGCTCACCCGGCCGCTACTCCGCGTTCGACCCCGAGCTCCAGCTGTGGGTGGCCGCGACCCTTGCGAAGAACGGCGAGTGGTTGTTCGAGAAGGTCTTCGACCCGATGGACGAGGCCACCAAGGAGCGCATCTACCGCGAGTCGTGGATCTTCGGCACCGCCTGCAGGTGACGCCGGAGATGTGGCCACAGTCCCGCGCCGAGTTCGACGAGTACTGGGAGGAGTCACTCCTCAAGCTCGAGCCCGACCCGATCGTGCAGAGGTACGCCAACGCAGCTGCTCGACACCCGCGGCGCGCCACTCGCGACGCAAGCTCGTCATCCCGCTGCAGAGCCTGATGACCCGCGGCAACCTCGACTCCCGCACCCGCGAGATCCTCGCGCTGCCGTGGTCGAGCCGCGACCAGAAGCTCTACGACGCCTTCTGGAAGATGTTCGTGCCGGCGTACCGGCTGGTGCCGCGACCGCTGCGGCAGCTCCACGCCAGGCTGGTCCTGCGCGACATGCGCCGCCGGATGCGCAAGGGCAAGCGCGTCATCTAAGCCGGTGGCAGACCCAGGACGTCGGTGCGGCCGTAGTGGCCGGCGACGTCGAAGTAGCGCTTGGCGGCGAGCGCCCGCTGGAGGTCGCAGTCGACTGTGAGCATGCCCTCCTCGTCGTACAGCGGACCGGCGATGACCGAGCCGGTCGGCGACACGATGCACGCCCCGCCGCGTCCGAAGACCTCTACGCCGTCCGGCAGGGCGAGCGGGAAGTCGGACGGGAAGGCGCTGGCCGGGATGTACTGCGGCACGCTCACGACGTACACCCCTCCCTCGATGGCGATGTGACGCATCGAGGCGATCCAGCTGTCGCTGTCGTCGGCGGTGGGGGCCAGCCAGATCTGGGGGCCGCCCTCGTAGACGCGCCAGCGCGCCAGCGGCATCCGGTTCTCCCAGCAGATGAGCCCGCCCACGCGAGGGCCGTTGGGCAGCTCGACGACGCCGAGGTCATCACCGTTCCCCTGCCCGTGGAAGACGCGCTCGTGCATCGTTGGTTGCAGCTTGCGGTGTCGGTGGATCAGGCCTGCGGGCCCGATGATCAGCAAGGAGTTGTAGAGCGTGCCCGGGCGGTCGTCCTCACGTTCGTTGACACCGATCGCCAGGTGCACGTCCAGCTCCGCGCACGCCTCGACCAGGCGCTGCACCACCGGGCCCCGGATGTCGACCGACGACTCCCACATCCGCGCCCACAGCTCGTCGCAGCCCTCAGTCCAGGTGGCCGCGGCGGCCGCCCACGAGCCCGTCGGGTAGAGCGAGACGAAGCACTCGGAGAAGACGACGAGGCTTGCTCCGTCGGCCGCGGCCGCGCGCATCCGGTCGACCACCTTGTCGACGGTGGCCTCGGCGTCGAGCACCACCGGAGTCGCCTGCACCGCTGTCACCCGCACCGTCTCGAGCGTGGCCATGAGCCTGACAATAGTCCTGCCGAGCGGGCGGAGGCAGGAGTCCGCGATGTTCGATCCGGAGCACTCGCTCCGTAGACTCCCGGCCCGTGGCACTCACCATCGGCATCGTCGGGCTCCCCAATGCGGGCAAGTCCACGCTCTTCAACGCCCTGACCAAGAACAACGTGCTTGCGGCCAACTACCCGTTCGCGACCATCGAGCCGAACGTCGGAGTAGTCGGCGTGCCCGACGGACGGTTGCCCCAGCTCGCCGAGGTGTTCGGGTCGTCCAAGATCCTGCCCGCGACCGTTGAGTTCGTGGACATCGCCGGCATCGTCCGGGGCGCGTCGGAGGGCGAGGGCCTCGGCAACAAGTTCCTCTCGCACATCCGCGAGTCGTCCGCGATCTGCCAGGTGACCAGGGTCTTCCGCGACGAGGACGTCACGCACGTCGACGGTGAGGTCAACCCGGGCAGCGACCTGTCGACGATCTCCACCGAGCTGATCCTCGCGGACCTCCAGACGCTCGAGAAGGCGATCCCGCGAATGGAGAAGGAAGCCCGCGGCGACAAGGCGCTGGCCGCCAACCTCGCGGCGGCCAAGGAGGCGCTCGGCCACCTCGAAGCCGGTACTCCGATCATCGCCACGTCGATCGACCGCTCCCTGATCCGTGAGCTGTCGCTGCTGACGGCGAAGCCGTTCATCTTCGTCTTCAACTGCGACGCCGACGAGCTCGCGGATGAGTCGCTGAAGGAGCAGATGCGCGCCCTGGTCGCGCCGTCCGAGGCGATCTTCCTGGACGCCAAGTTCGAGTCTGAGCTGGTTGAGCTCGGCAGCGACGACGAGGCTCGGGAGATGCTCGCCGAGATGGGCATCGACGAGCCCGGGCTCGACGTGCTGGCCCGGGTCGGGTTCGACACCCTGGGGCTGCAGACCTACCTGACGGCCGGCCCGAAAGAGACGCGTGCCTGGACGATCCCGCAGGGAGCGACCGCCCCCGAGGCTGCCGGTGTCATCCACACCGACTTCCAGAAGGGCTTCATCAAGGCCGAGATCGTCTCCTTCGACGACCTGATGAACTTCGGCTCCATGCAGAAGGCCAAGGAGGCCGGCAAGGTGCGCATGGAGGGCAAGGACTACGTCATGGCTGACGGCGACGTGGTGGAGTTCAGATTCAACGTCTGAATGACTGGTACCACTTTGGTACCATACATTCATGGCAATGACGTTGCGGTTGTCCGACGAACAGGACCAGGCGCTCGAAGCGCTGGCGCATGCCGACGGCGTGAGTAAGCAGGAAGCTGCGGTGCGTGCCATCGCGGAGGCTGCGGCCCGTCGTGGCCATGAGGATCAGGTGCATGCACTTTCCGTATCGGGACGTGATCGCTATGCCGATCTGCTGGAGCGACTCGGTCGGTGACGACGTACCTGACGCTGGAGGACCTCCTCCAGTTGGTATCTGATCTGGGGGTCGGTCCGATCCGAGACTTCGGTCTCCTTGACTCGGCGGCACACAGGCCGACCACCTCGCTGTACGGGCGCGATGCCTACGAGGGTCTGGACGACAAGGCCGCGGTCCTTCTTGAGTCGTTGGTCCGCAATCACGCGCTAGTCGACGGCAACAAGCGAATCGGTTGGCTGGCTGTGGTGGTGTTCTACGGGCTTAACGGGGTCGAACTCGATGCGCCCGATGATGATGCCTTTGACCTGGTGGTGGGCATGGCCGCAGGAGAGATGGAACCTGGCGAGGCAGCGGTGCGGTTTCGACGGTGGCGTTCTTCTCAGGTTGATCCGTAACGGCATGAAGTGGAGTTCCGTTTCAACGTCGGAGTTAACACGCATGCGCCGGCTCGGCACCGGGACACCTCTGGTCCTGTCCCCCCAGCGGCTGCTCTCGTCAGCCGGGCACCGACCTGAAGGTGCTCCGATGGTTGCGAGGCGCACAGGTGCAAGGCCGGCGGATGTGACCAACCCGCGATGACCGGCTACGTTGACTGTTCGCCGCCGACCTCGTCAGACGTCGCGCCGCCGCCGTGGATGGCCTTGGTGCGTGCGCGTCGTATGTGTCCGCCAGGTAGGTGAGCCCCGCCAGGGGTTCGAGCACGACTGACGTGCGGCGGTGGAACAACCAGGAGCCGTGCCCTGTGCTGCGGCCGTGAGAAGAACGTTGTCCTGCCCTCGACTCTCGGAGTGATGATGCGCCCCGCCCGCCAGACTGCCCACCGGTCTACGCACCTGCTCGTGCTGATGATCCTGTTCGGCCTGTCACTGTCGCTGACCCAGCCGGTCGCGCTGGCCGCCGAGCGCAGAGCGGAGAAGTGGGCTCCGCCGGAAGGGGTAGTGCTGAGCGACCCCACGCTCGCCTCCGGTCAGCGGGCGGTGCTCAAGCGGGTCAACCGGGCGATCCGCAACACGGCCAAGGGCGAGTTCATCCGGATCGCGGTGTGGAACTACGACGACAAGGCCACCGCAGACGCCTTGATCGCCGCCCACAAGCGCGGGGTGCACGTGCAGGTCGTGGTCGCCGCCTCGGTCAGCAACCCGAACTGGAACCGCACCCGCACGGTGCTCAACCGCACCGGCCGCGACCAGTCCTTCGCGGTCCGGTGCCAGGGCGCCTGCCGAAGCGGCGCGAAGGTCATGCACACCAAGATCGTGCTGATCAGCCGCGTACGTCGCGTGCACAACATCAGCATGGTCGGCTCGTTCAACATCACCCGAGCCGCAGGCAACCGCCAGTGGAACGACCTGGTGACCGTGCACAACAGGTGGCTCTACCGATCCCTCGTCGGCACGTTCCGGGAGTACGCCAGGGACAAGCGGGTGGCTTCTCCCTTCCAGGTGTCTCGTCGAGGGCGCTACCAGGTGACGCTGTGGCCGTCGTACCAGCGCAACACCATCCTGACCGAGCTGCGTCGAGTGAGCTGCCGAACACCTGTCGGCGACGGCTGGCGCCGCACCAAGGTGCGGATCGCCATCGCCGGCTGGTTCGATGCCTTCGGCCACGACATCGCTCGCCACGTGCGGAAGTTGTGGGACCGCGGCTGCAACGTCCGCATCATCACCACGTTGGCCGGGCGCGGCGTCAACAAGGTGCTGCGCAACCCGCGCGGGCGTGGACCGGTGCCCATCAAGCAGCTCGCCATCGACCGCGACCAGGACGGCATCCCGGAGCAGTACCTCCACATGAAGGCGGTGGCCATCCGGGGAGGTTTCAACGGGGACCGTTCGGCGAACGTGCTGATCACCGGTTCCCCCAACTGGAGCACCCGCGCCAGTCGCTCCGACGAGATCAGCTTCCGGTTCCTCAACTCCGGGAAGCTGGTGACCCAGTACATCCGCCACATCGACCGGCTCTACCGCAGTCAGTGGTCCTATCGCCGGACGGCGAGCCAACCCATGCTCGCCCGAGGAGGGGCACGGACTACACGTGATCTGCCGGAGTGGTTCGAGCTGGACTGAGCTGGCGCGACCAGACCTGGGCCGCGGCGACGAGGGCGCACCCAGCCAGCGCGATGAACGCCGGCTGGTAGCCGCCGAGGGCTACGGCGGTCATCGCCCCCAGCCAGGGCGCGGTGGCCGCCGCGAGGTGGACACCGCCGCTGAGCACGCCGCTCCGGGCTGCGTACGACGCCGTGCCCCAGCGGTCGGTCACCGCGGTGGCCTGGATGAGGGTGAAGGCGCCACGCGCCGAGCCGGCGACCAGGGCGAGAGCGCAGAGCACCGCGAGCGGGCCGGCCAGGGCCAGGCCCACCGTGGTGGCCGCGGTGATGACCAGCACGACGACGAGCTTCGTGTCCGGAGAGGCGGGCCCGAGCACCGGTGCGTAGGCAATGCGGCCGGCGACCTGGCCGATGCCGCCGACGGCGAGCACGACGGCGGCCTCTTGGGTGCTGAAGCCCGTCTCGACCAAGAGAGGCACCAGGTTGATGAGGACGGCGTAGATGGCGAACCCGGCCAGGGTCATGGCGGCGACCAGCGTGACGAACTGTCGGTCCCGGAGGAGGGGGTCTTTCTGTCGGGGACTCGCCGCAGATGGTGCTGCTGACCGTGCGACCTCACCCAGTGTGCTGGCGAGGACCGGGGTCCACGGAGCGCGGAGGCCGAGCCAGTGCAGGCCGATGGTGAGCGCCAGGGGCACGGCGAGGACGGCGTAGGCGCTGCGCCAGGACCCTGCAGCCTCGAGTGCAGCGGTCAGGGGGGCGAACACGGTCGAGGCCAGCCCGCCCACCAGGGTGACCACGGTCAACGCACGGACCCGGCGTACGCCGCCCCAGTGGGTCAGCGCGGCGAACGCGGGCAGGTAGAGAGTGGCGGACATGGCCGCGCCGGTGAGCGCACACGCGGCCAGGAACCAGGGGAGGGTGGGGGAGGCGGCGAGGCTGAGCACGGCGATGACCCCGAGGCTGGACCCCAGAGTCATCAGGTGTCTCGGGCCGTGCCGGTCGAGGTGGCGACCGACCCCGAGGCCGGCTACGGCGGCGATGACCTGGGTGCCGGTGAAGGCGGCCATCAAGGTCGTCAGCGACCAGCCCTCGGTCTCGGCGATGGTCGAGGCCAGGACCGGAAAGGCGTAGAACAGCACCCCCCAGGCGATGATCTGGGTGACGCAGAGCACGGCGGTGACTCGGCGCAGGATGGGGCCGGGCAGCTCGTCGGTCGCGACCTCGGGTCGGTGTGCCGCGACCTCACCCACAGCTGCTGGCGCCGCCGACCGCCAGCAGCTCCTCACTAGGAGCGCAGCAGCCGCCACCTGTCGCTTCGGTGGGCTCGCCGTCGAACTGTCCGGAGCCGCCACAGACGCCTGACTCGGGCAGCACCAGCTCGACGCGCGCGGCCGACTCGTGGTCTCCGGCGAGGGCGGCGACGATGCTCCGGATCTGCTCGAAGCCCGTCAGCGCGAGGAAGGAGGGGGCGCGACCGTAGGACTTCATGCCGGCCAGGTAGAGCCCCTGCTCGGGCTGGGCCAGCTCCGCCACACCGTGCGGATACACGGTGCCGCACGAGTGGACGTTGGGGTCGATCAGGGGCGCGAGCTTGCTGGGCGCCGACAGCACGGGGTCGAGGTCCAGCCGGACCTGGCTCAGCCAGTCGAGGTCGGGGCGGAAACCGGTGACCACGATGACCTCATCGATGTCCTCCACGCGACGTCCGTCGAAGCCGATGATCGTCATCCGATGATCGGGGCCGTCGGTGACCTCGGTCGTGCGGAACGACGTGACGACCTGCACCGGCCCCCTCTCCACCGCCGCCTGGGCCCGCTTGCCGAGCGCGCCTCGAGCCTCGAGCTGGTCGTTGTCCCCGCCGCCGAACGCAGCCTCGAGTCCGGGTCGCCGCAACAGCCAGACGATCTCGGTCTCGTCGGCTTCCTCGAGCAGCGAGGTGAGTCCGACCAGGGTGTTCTGGGCAGAGGCGCCCCGGCCGGCCACCGCGACCCGCTTGCCGGCGTAGCGCGCGCGGGTTGCCGGGTAGGTGAAGTCGGGGATGCCGTAGGTGATCTGGTCGGCGTGCTCGGCCTCGCCGGGCGCAGCAAGCCCGTCCGCGCCCAACGGGTTGATGCCGTGCCAGGTCCCCGACGCGTCGATGACGGCCCCGGCAGTCAGCAGGCTGGTGCCGTCGCCAGATCGGACGTGCACGGTGAACGGCGCGTCGTCACGCCCGGAGTCGACCATCCGGTCCCGGCCCTGCTTCGCGACGCCAACCACCCGATGGGCGTAGCGCACCTCGACCTCCCCGGTGGCCACCAAGGCCTCGGCGAGCGGGCTCAGGTAGTCATCCACCCATTCGCCGCCCGTCGGGTAGGTCGCACCGTCGGGTCGTCGCCAGCCGGTGCTGGTCAGCAGTGTCTCGGCGGCGGGGTCGACGAGCTCACTCCAGGCGGAGAAGAGTCGGACGTGCGCCCACTCCCGGATGGCCGCGCCCGGTCCCTTGCCGAGCTCGAGGACCACGGCGGGTAGCCCGCGCGCCTGGGCGTGGGCGGCGGCGGCCAGACCGATGGGGCCGGCTCCCACGATGACGAGCGGCTGGTCGGCGGAGATGGTAGCCATGAGCAAGATCCTTTGATCGACATTCTTCGATGGTTGTTGTCCCGGACTATATCGATGCGAGTCGATGTAAATCAAGGGATTCATCGAAGAACGTCGATGCTAGGCTGGATCCGTGACTGTCTCAGAGCTCGAACTCGCCAACACCCCGGGTGGGGAGGGGTCGCCGGGTGTCGATCCGGCCTGCGACCCGGACCTTGGCACGCTGGACGCCGGGGCCGCGACAACGTACGCGGAGTGGTTCGCCACCCTGTCCGACGCGACCCGGGTGCGACTGCTGCACGCAGTGGCCAGTGCCCCGACCGGCGCGATCAAGGTGGGCGACCTGGCTGCGCTGCTGGGGATCAGCCAATCGACCTGCTCCCATCACGTGCGCAAGCTCGCCGAAGTGGGATTCGTGGCCGTCGACAAGGTCGGCACCGCCTCGATCGTCTCGGTGAATGCTGCCTGCTGCACCGGCTTGCCGCACGCCGCCGACGTGGTGATGGGCTCCCTGGGAGCGGCGCCGTGCTGCCCGGACGACCTCCCAGCCGATGTCCTGACCCGGGCGATGACCGACGACGACCTGCCGACGGTGCACGAGATCTATGCCGAAGGAATCGCCACCCGGATGGCCACCTTCGAGACAGTGGTGCCGCCGCTCGCTGGCCTGGCTGACACGTGGTTGCCCGGGCACCGCTGGGTGGCTGAGCTGGACGGGCGGGTCGTCGGCTGGACGGCCATCAGCCCAGTCTCCGAACGGGATTGCTACGCAGGTGTCGGCGAGACCAGCGTCTACGTCACGGAGGCTGCGCGTGGGCGCGGTGTCGGCAAGGCGCTGGTCCACCGGCAGGTCGTCGAGGCCGACGCCGGCGGTCTGTGGACCCTGCAGACATCGGTCTTCCCCGAGAACCGTGCCTCCATCGCTCTGCACCACTCGGCCGGCTATCGCACCCTGGCGGTGCGGTCCCGGATCGCCCGGCTCGACGGGATGTGGCGCGACACGGTGTTCCTCGAGCGTCGACGCGCCACGGACTAAGCGGATGAACCACGACCTCCTCCGACGGTTGACGGCGGAGCTGATCGGAACAGCGCTCCTCGTCGCTGTCGTCGTCGGCTCCGGGATCGCCGCCCAACGGCTCTCCCCGAACGACGTGGGCCTCCAGCTCCTGGAGAACTCCACGGCCACCGCGCTCGGCCTGACCGTCCTGATCCTGGCCCTCGGCCCGGTTTCGGGTGCGCACCTCAACCCCGTCGTCTCGGCCGCGGACTGGCTGCTCGGCAGACGCGCGGGCAAGGGGCTGACCGGCCGCGAAGTTTTTCAGTACTCCGGCGCGCAGATGCTGGGCGGCATCGTCGGCGCTGCGCTGGCCAACCTGATGTTCGAGGTCAGCCTGTTCCGATTTGCGACGACCGAGCGCGACGGGGCCCACCTGTTGCTCGGCGAGGTGGTGGCGACCGCGGGGCTGGTCGGCCTCATCTTCGCGTTGGCGCGCACCGGCCGCGGCGCGTTGGCCGCGCCCGCCGTCGGCGCCTACATCGGCGCGGCGTACTGGTTCACGTCCTCGACCTCGTTCGCCAACCCCGCTGTCACGGTGGGTCGGATGTTCTCCGACACGTTCGCCGGCATCGATCCCGGGTCCGTCCCCTGGTTCATCGCGGCCCAGGTCGTCGGTGCCGCTCTGGCAGTGGCCGTGGTCGGGTATCTGTTCCCCGGCGTCAGCAACGCGGCCGGCGACGTGGTGGTGCCTCATCCCACGAGCGAGAAGGACGGGCAGCCGCCGGAGTGACGCCCCAGATCTTCAGCTACGGCGTGGGCTTCAACGCGGCCGCCCCGTTGTCGGGCGCCCCCAACAGATCACGCAGTCCGATCAGGCCATCACGGATCCGGGACTTGGCGGTGCCCAACGGGACGCCGGTCAGCTGGGCCACCTCGCCGCAGGTGTGACCGCCGAAGTACGCCAGCTCGATCGACTCGCGCTGGATCTTGGTGATCAGAGTGAGCGCGAGCCGAACTCGTTCCCCTTCCGACGTGGCCACGGCGAGATCGCCGGTGGGGTCGTGCGGGAGCAACGCCACGGAGGCCTGGTCGTGGCGGGTGTAGACGCCCTCGCGGGTCGACCTCGACTGGGTGGAGCGCACCCGGTCGATCGCCCGTCGGTGCACCACGGTCAGGATCCAGCCCAGCGCGCTGCCCCGAAGCGGGTCGAATTTGGCCCCTTTGAGCCAGATGTCGAGGTATGCCTCCTGGGTGACATCCTCGGCGTGGGCGCGATCTCGTGCCACCCGCAGGGCTACGCCGAACGCCTGGGACGCCGTTGCGTCGTACACCCCCGCGAAGGCTTCACGATCTCCGGTGCCGGCTAGGGTCAGCAGCGACTCCAGTGCTGGTGCCGACATGGGAGTGCGGGTGGATGGCTGCGGGCTCGGCGGCCTGTCAGCGAGCTCGTCATCTTGGCGCGGATCGGGCACGGGACCCTCCGAAAGTCGGTGAGGCCGTCGCGTTGTGCGGCGGGGGTGCGCCGGAGGTGCACGCATGGGCGTGCTCCGGATGAGCGGGTGAGCGTTGAGGGAAGCGCCGGGGTCCGGGGGCGCACCGTGGGGGGTGGGGACGCGGGGTTCACATCTCAGGCTGTTTGAACTTCTTTCGGAAGTTACCCCTTGCCAGCGAAAGCATGCGTCGCTGTCTGGGCCGTAACTGAAATGTTACCCAAGGCGCCTCAGGTCGACGGTCAACAAGGTCGCCGGTAGGTCAGCGAGGCGCGCTGAGCCAGGTCAGCCCTGCCCCACTTCTGTTGCCACCTGGACCTCCAGCAACAGCGAGGTCGCGACGCTGAGGGCGATCGCGGCGGGTTCTTTGCCCGAGGGCTGGGCGACCCCGATCGGGGTGCGGATGCGGCTGATCGTCGCGTCGTCGTGACCTTCCACCGTGAGTCCGCTGCGGAAGCGCGCCCACTTGGCGGCGGACCCGATCAGGTCGATGCTGCCGAGATGCTCGCAGCGCAGGGCTGCGTCACACAGCGCAAAGTCTTCCGCGTGGTCGTGCGTCATCACCAGGACGTGAGTGCCAGAAGGCACTTCGCCGAGGGTCACCTCGGGCACCGGGGAGTGGTGCACGTGGATCGTGGCCTCGGCGTCGTCGAGACAGGCCAACCGCTCACGGCCGAGCTGGTCGGCCCGGGAGTCGACCAGATGCAGCTCCACGTCGTGGCGGGCGAGGATCCGGGCCAGCTCGAGCCCGACGTGGCCGATGCCGAAGATCGCAAAGGCTGGTACGACGCGTAGCGGCTCGAACAGCACCGTCACCTCGCCGCCACAGCACTGGCGCCCGTGCTCGGTGCGTGACTTGTCGCTCAACGTGAGGGTCAGCTCCTCGGGCGCACCCAGCGGCCCCGAGAGGATCACGCGCGCCCGGTCGAGCGCCGTTTCCTCGAGGTTGCCGCCGCCGATCGATCCCCAGGCGCCGTCGTCGGACACGACCATCTTGGCGCCGGCATCGCGGGGCGCGTGCCCACGCACCTCCGTGAGGGTGATCAGGACTGCGGCCCGACGCTCGCGCCGGAGCCGCTCCACTGCTGCCAACCAGTGCATCTCAGGCCTCCACCGTCTGGTGCGCGGCCTGCTCCGACCGCGGGTGCAGCGGCGGTCCGGTGGGGTGGTGGTCCGGGGCCAGCCCGGGCAACCCCTCGACCAGGTGGTGTGACCCGGCGTTGCGCGCCTGCTCGACGGCCCAGAACACCGCCTCGGGCGTGGCCGGTGAGGCCAGGTCGATGCTGGTGCCGGCCGGGCCGAAGGCCGCCGCGGCCTGGCGCAGCGCCTCACGCACCGAGAAGGCGAGCATCAGCGGGGGCTCACCCACGGCCTTGGAGCCGTAGACGACGCCGTCCTCGTGAGCCCGCTCGAGCAGCGCCACGTTCAGCTCGTCGGGCAGCTCGCTGAAGCTCGGCAGCTTGTAGGTGCTGGCGCTCTGCGTGGTGAGCCGGCCACGACCGGGCCCATCGGACTCGTCCCAGCGCAGGTCCTCCAGGGTCAGCCAACCGACGCCCTGGATGAAGCCGCCCTCGACCTGGCCGAGGTCGACCAGCGGGGAGAGGCTGTCGCCCACGTCGTGGACGATGTCGACCCGGCGAGTGCGGTAGGCGCCCGTGAACCCGTCGACCTCGACCTCGGCCGCGGCGACGCCGTACGCGAAGTACTTGAACGGGTGTCCCGTCATCGTGGTCGAGTCCCAGTGGATGCCGTCGGTCGCATAGAAACCGGCGGCCCACAGCTGCACCCGGCTGAAGTAGGCCTGGCGGACCAGGTCGTCCCAGGCCAGCTGCCGGCCGTCGGCGAACTCCTTCAACCGATCGATGATCTGCTCGCACGCGTGCTTGACCGCCCCACCGTTGAGGTCGGCGCCGGAGCTGGCGGCCGTGGCCGAGGTGTTGGGCACCTTGTCTGTGCGCGTAGGCGCGAGCCGCACCCGTTCGAGCGGTACGCCGAGGGTGGTCGCGGCCACCTGCAGCATCTTGGTGTGCAGGCCCTGACCCATCTCGGTGCCGCCGTGGTTGATCAGCACCGACCCGTCCTTGTAGACGTGCACCAGCGCCCCGGCCTGGTTGAAGGCGGTGAAGTTGAAGGAGATCCCGAACTTCACCGGCGTCACCGCCAGGCCGCGCTTGGTGTGCTCGTGGGTGCGGTTGAAAGCGTCGATCTCGGACAGGCGGTCCGGCACTCGGCCGCCGTTCAACACTTGGTCCCATGCGGTCGCGACCCGATCGGGATGACGCACGGGCTGCCCGTACGGCGTGGCCTGTCCCTCGGCGTAGAAGTTGCGGCGGCGCAGGTCAATCGGCTCGATCCCGAGCAGCGGTGCACATCGTCCGAGGATGTCCTCGATGACGAGCATTCCCTGCGGGCCGCCAAAGCCACGGAAGGCGGTCTGCGAGGTCTTGTGGGTGCGGGCGACCCGGCCGAGCAGGCGGACGTGGGGGATCCAGTAGGCGTTGTCGACGTGACACAGCGCCCGCGCCAGCACGGGCTCGCTGAGGTCGAGGCTCCAGCCGCCGTCGGAGGTGAGCGTGGCCTCGAGCGCCTGGATCCGACCCTCGGCGTCGAAGCCCACCCGCCACTGTGCGTGGAAGCCGTGTCGTTTCCCCGTCATGGTCAGGTCGTGGGTGCGGTTGAGGCGCAGGCGGACCGGGCGCCCGGTCAGGGTGGCGCCGAGGGCCGCAATGGCGGCGAAGCCGTGCGGCTGCATCTCCTTGCCGCCGAAGCCGCCGCCCATCCGCAGACACTGCACGGTGACGCGGTGGTTGTGGAGCCCGAGCACGTGGGCGACGATCTCCTGCGTCTCGGTGGGGTGCTGGGTGCTGCTCTGCACGAAGATCTGGCCGTCCTCGTCGACCAGCGCCAGAGACGCGTGCGTCTCGAGGTAGAAGTGCTCCTGCCCGGCCATCTCGGTCACCCCGCTGAAGACCCGTGCCGCACCCGCCAACCCGTCTTCGACGTCGCCGCGGCCGACGACCGGCTGGCCACCCTGGAAGCTGGCGGCGGCGATCGCTTCGGTGAGCCCCACGATCGACGGCAGCGGCTCGTAGTCGACCTCCACCGCCGCGGCTCCGAGCCGGGCGGCCTCGAGCGTCTCGCCCAGCACCCAGCAGACGGCGTGGCCGACGAACATCACCTCATCGGGGAAGAGCGGCTCGTCGTGCTTCACCCCGGCATCGTTGACGCCTGGTACGTCGGCGCCGGTCAGGACCCGCGCCACCCCCGGAATCGCCAGCGCCGGTGCGGTGTCGAGCCGAGTCACCAGTGCATGCGGGTGAGGCGAGCACACGGGGGAGGCATGCAAGACGTTGTGGGTGCGGTGCACCAGGTCGTCGGTGTAGAGCGCATGTCCGGTCGCGTGCAGGGCCGCGCTCTCGTGGGGCAGGGCTTGGCCGACCACGGGGTCGTCCGGACGCCGCGAGAGCTCTGTCATCGGGTCGGCTCCGCTGCGGAGCCTTGCGCCCACAGCTTGCGCAAGGCGTTGCCGAGCATCGCCGAGCGGTACGCCCCGCTGGCCCGGTGGTCGTCCATCGGCGATCCTTCCTGGGCGAGCAGCGCGGCCGCCCGCGCCACCGTTTCCTCGCTCCACGGTTGGTCGACCAGCGCCGCTTCGGTGGCCAGCGCGCGGATCGGGGTGGCCGCCACGCCCCCGAGACCGATGCGGGCCCGGCGCACCACGCCGTCGTTGACGTCGAGTGCGAACGCCACCGCCACGCTAGAGATGTCGTCGTACAAACGCTTGGCGATCTTGTGGAACGCGGTGAGACCCGGCGACGGCAGGGGCACGAGCACCGACCGGATCAGCTCGTCGCCGGCGAGCAGGGTGGCTCGGTAGTCGGTGAAGAAGTCCGACACCGCCACCTCGCGTTCACCTGCGGGTGACACCAGCACCAGCGTTGCGTCCAGGGCCAGCAGGGCGGGCGCCAGGTCTCCGATCGGCGACGCGGTGGCGAGGTTGCCTCCGAAGGTCGCACTGTTGCGGATCAACGGCGACGCGAACAAGGGGAAGACCTCGGCCAGCAGGGGCACGGATCCGGCGAGGCGCCGCTCGACGTCGCTCAGGCTGAGCGCGGACCCGATGGAGGCCCGGGTGTCGTCGACGGACAGCTCGCGCAGCTCGGGCAGGTGCTCGATGGCAACCGTCATCGGCACCCGCGCACCCCGCAGGTTGACCTCGACGGCCCAGTCGGTGGAGCCCGCCACGACCTGGGCGCCGTCTCCCCGTAGCGCCAGCGCCTCGGCGAGCGTCGCCGGCCGAGCGAAGTCGCCGGTGCGCGTCGGCACGTGCTTCGGCGCCGGATGGTCACAGCGCGCGGCCATCGGGTCATCGGCGGGCGGGAGTCCGAGGGCGAGGGCGGCATCCTTGATCGGGCGATAGCCCGTGCATCGGCACAAGTTGCCGCTCAGGGCATGGAGGTCGAAACCTTCGTCGTCGGCAACGCCCCGCCCCGGGCGGTAGTACTCCGCCGCCATGCTGCAGGCGAAACCCGGGGTGCAGTAACCGCACTGCGATCCGCCCCAGGTGACCAATTCAGACTGCACCGGATGCATCGCGGCGGGCGACCCGAGGCCCTCGGCGGTCACGACCTCCTGACCGGCGAGGCCTGCCATCGGGACCAGGCAGCCGTTGAGCGGCGTCCACTCAGTGGGGCGAGCGACGCCGGTCCGCGCCACCAGCACCGTGCACGCGCCGCACTCTCCCTCCGCGCACCCGTCCTTGCTCCCGGTGAGCCCCTGGTCGCGCAACCAGTCCAAAAGACTCACGTGTGCCGCGACCTCGCCCAGCGGGATCGTCTGCCCGTTGACGTTCACCTCGGCCGAGTGCATGGCCCCATCGTCGGTCATGGGCGCTGTCAGGGCCAGCGTCGAGGCGTGCCGCGTGACCCCACCCAGCGGCGAGCGTTGTCTATGGCATGAGACCGACGCACGCGGCCCGCCTCCTGATCGCGCCCTTGGCGCTCGGACTGGCGCTGGCCCTGCCCGCCGTACCCACCGCCGCCGAGTCGCCCGAGTCGCCCGCGTCGGCCGCCTCGGTCACCGCCTCCGCTCAGAAGTCCAAGCCGAGGTACCGGGAGTACGTCGCGCTGGGCGACTCGTGGACCGCTGACGTGGTGATCCTGAACTCCGACGGGCTGCCGGCGAGAAACCACGCCCCGATCGACTGCGGACAGTCGCAACGCAACTACCCCAAGCTCGTGGCCAAGGCTTTGCGGGTGCCTACGTTCCGCGATGCGTCCTGCGGCTCCGCCACCACCGACGACTTCGCCCATCCCCAGACCGGGCTGCCCGCCGGCGGCACCAACCCGCCGCAGTACGACCGGCTGACCAAGTCGACCGACCTGGTCACCGTCGGCATCGGTGGTAACGACGCCGGCATCGCCAGTGGAGGCGTCGACTGCCTCAACGTGCTGCCGGTTGAGAACCCGTTGCCGACCGACGAGTTGCCGCTTCCCGGGCTGCCGATCCCGTTCCTCGGGAGTGACCCGCCGCTGGGTGGCTGCAAGGAGAAGTACACCAAGAACGGAGTGGACGAGCTCGCGCGCAACATCCGCGAGAGCCAGCCCAAGCTGGTGCGAGCATTGAAGAAGATCCACCGGCTCTCGCCGAAGGCGCGGATCCTCGTCGTCGACTACATGTCGGTCATCCCGGACCACGGGTGTTATCCGACCGTGCCGGCCAGTGACGAGGACATGGCCTACATCAAGGCCAAGTTCGACCAGCTCAACGCGATGCTGGCCAGGGCGGCCCGCAAGGGCGGTGCCGAGATCGTGCGAACCCGCCGACTCACCGTCGGCCACGACCTCTGCCAGGGTCCGCAAGTGCGCTATGCCGAGACGTTTGGCCCCTCGGTCAACGACCTCGCCGTCGGCATCCCGGCCCACCCCAACTCCGCCGGCGCCCGCGCTCAGGCAGCTTCGGTTCTGCAGTACCTGCGGCGCTGAGCCGGTCAGGACGCGATGTCGGGAGTCTCGGCAGACTCCGACCTGGCGGCGACGCGCGCGCGGTTCTCCGCCCTGCGATCGACGAACTTGGTGGCCTGGGCGTCGAGCGCGGCCAGGAACGCCCCGAGCTCGTCACGCGCCTGCTGTCCAGCACTGCCTAGGTCGCTGCGCTCAAAGACCGACCAGTGCCGGAGGATCGGCATGATCACCTCGTCGTGGTGCAGGCGCAGGTCGTAGATGCCCGCCTTCGCGATCATCATCGAGCTGCGCCGGAAGCCCGCCATGGTGGCACCGGGCATCTCGAAGCCGATGACCTCGTCGGCAATGGCCCGCATGGTCTCGTCGGGCGCGATCTCGAGCGCCGCGGCGACGATGTTGCGGTAGAAGACCATGTGCAGGTTCTCGTCCTTGGCGATCCGCGCGAGCAGCCGGTCGGCAATCGGGTCGCCGGTCACCTTGCCGGTGTTGCGGTGTGAGACCCGGGTAGCGAGCTCCTGGAAGGACACGTAGGTGACGGCCTCGAGCGCCGTCTTGTCACCCGAGTCGTAGCCGGAGGTCATGTAGTCCATCCGGGCGCGCTCGAGCTCGACCGGGTCCACGCCGCGGGTCACCACGAGGTAGTCGCGCAGGGCGATGCCGTGCCGGTTCTCCTCGGCCGTCCACCGACCCACCCAGGTGCCCCAGGCGCCCTCGCGCCCGAACCGCGTTGCGATCTCGCGGTGGTACGACGGCAGGTTGTCCTCGGTCAACAGGTTGGTGAACATCGCGGCCTTCGCCGTCTCCGACAGCTGCGACTGCTCCGGCGAGTAGTCCTCGCCGCCGAGGAACGCGAAGTCGCGCCCCTGGCTCCACGGGATGTAGTCGTGGGGATGCCACTCCTGGGCCAGCGAGAGGTGGCGGTCGAGGTTCTCGGCCACGACGGGCTCGAGCTGCTCCAGCAGGTCCTGGGTCGTGCCGGTCATGGGCGCTCGCTTCGGTGGGGGCCTTCGCAGCCTAGCCCTGGTGCAGGAGGGTGGCGCGGCTCAACGACCGGTGACACCGTCGATCTGCTCCCGGATGATGTCGGCGTGTCCCACGTGCCGCGCCTGCTCGCTCAGCATGTGGGCGAGCACCCACCGCAGGTTCGAGGCGGTGCCGTGCACCAACCGCGTGGTCGCGGCGCCGGGATCCCCGACCTGGCGGGAGATCTCGTTGCTGCGCTCGCAGGTCTCGCGAAACCGCTGGAGGACCTCCTCGGAGCTCACCGAGGCGGGCACCTCCATCGTGAAGTCCCACTTCTCGTCGTCGAGCTCACCAGCCACGTGGTGGGCGAACCAGTAACGCTCCCCGACCGTCATGTGCTGGACCAGGCCGATCAGGTTGGTGCCGGTCGGCACCAGCACCCGGCGCAGCTGCTCCTCGTCGAGGCCCTCGCACTTGATCAGCATCGCTTCGCGGACGAAATCCAAGAACTTCAGCGCCGTCTCGAGCTCGGAGCCGGGGTTGCGGGGGGCGGGGCGTCGCTGTGTCTCGACCACCCGACGACCCTAACCACCGATGGTCACACCGACCACAGCTCGTCTAGCGTCGGAGCATGCATCGTTCGCGCATCGGCCCGATCCTGATCGACCATCCGCCCTCGTCCTTCGACGTCGCCCTGAGCTTCTGGGCAGGCGTCCAGGGCGTCGAGCCGGTGCCGGAGGAGGACAGCCCTGAGTATTCGAGTCTCGGCCAGGTCGGCTCCGCCAAGCTGTTCGGGCAGCGGCTGGGTGAGGGCGAGCCGCGCGTGCATCTCGACATCGAGACCGACGACGTGCCAGCCGAGATCGCCCGGGTGGTTGCGCTCGGAGCGACCGTGGTGCACGAGGGCAAGAGCTACGCGGTCCTGCAGGACCCCGGTGGCCTGGTCTTCTGCGTCGTGCCGGTGCAGACGGGCGAGGCCTTCGAGCGCGATGCCAACACTTGGGAGTAGCGCCGTCCGCTCAGTACGGCGTGCGCTCGGACTGTCCCAACCACGCGCTGAACGGTGAGAACGAGTCGTCGAGCGTGACCATGGAGACCGGCATCGGCCAGGTCGACCGATCGCGGGCCATCAGGTCGTAGAACGCGCGGTCGTCGAAGCCGCCCCGGGCGGCGTCATCGCGGTCGGCGGCATAGACGACCCGGTCAACGCGGGACCACAGAGCAGCGGAGACGCAGAGCGGGCAGGGCTCGCACGAGGCGTACAGCGCGCACCCGGTGAGCGCGAAGTCACCCAGCTCGGCGCACGCCGACCGGATGGCCAGGACCTCCGCGTGGGCGGTGGGGTCGAGGTCGCGGGTGACCCTGTTCTGACCGATGGCCACCAGCTCGCCGTCCTTGACCACGACGGCGCCGAACGGCCCGCCGCCCTCGTTGACGTTGGCCACGGCCAGCTCCACGGCCTTCGTCAGCCATGCGTGGTCAGCTGCCTGGGCAGCAGCCTGGTCAGCTGCCTGGTCGGTCATGGCGCCTCCTGAGAAGTCGGTATCTCGGCCACCTGCAGCACGGCCTGCTCGAGCGCGTCCAGCCCAGCAGCGACGTCGATCTCGCGGACGTCTTCGTCGGGATGGTGGCTGATGCCGTCGTGACAACGCACGAACATCATTCCGATGTCGGTCACCGCGGCCATCGCCATCGCGTCGTGCCCGGCCGGGCTCCACAGCGCCATCGGTGCGTGGTCGCCGGTGGACTGGATGCCCTCGATGACGGCTTGCTGCAGCCACGACGCGCACGGTGCGGCCGGTGCGTTGTGCGTCTCGACCGCCTCGAACCGCAGTCCCCGGGCCTCGCAGAGGCTGGCGATCTCGTCGTGCATCGTCTGCCACATGACGTCGCGCTCGTCGTCGGCCGCGGCCCGCAGGTCGAGGCTGAAGTCGGCGCGGCCGGGGATGACGTTCACGGCACCCGGCTGGACCTCGATCCGGCCGACCGTGGCCAAGCAGTGCGACGCGCGGGCCAGGCGTTCGATGGCGGTGATCGCCTCGCTTGCCCCGACCAGCGCATCGCGCCGCTTCGCGAACGGCGTGCCGCCGGCGTGCCTTGCCTCGCCGTGGGTGGAGAGGCGGAACCGGCGGGCGCCGGCGATCGTGGTCACGTACCCGAGAGACGCGTCGGCGGCCTCCAGGTAGGGGCCCTGCTCGATGTGCGCCTCGAGATAGCCGACCAGGGTCTCCGGTGCGCGGGCGGCTTCGCCGATCCGACGCGGGTCGAGCCCGAACGCCTCGAAGGCCTCGCGCAACGAGATGCCGGTGCGATCTCGCAGGTCCCACCAGTCGTCGTCCCAGGTGCCAGCGACGGCCTGGCTGCCCAACAGTGCCTTGCCGAAGCGGGTGCCCTCTTCATCGCTGAAGCCGACGACCTCGAGGGCGAAGTCAAGATCGCCGATCCGGTCGCGCAACCGCTCAGCCACCGCAATTGCCATCACCACGCCGAGCATCCCGTCGTAGCTGCCCGCGTCGGGCACCGTGTCGAGGTGGGAGCCGAGCACCAGCGCCGGCAGGCCGGGCGTGCGTCCTTCGCGGCGACCCCACTGGTTGCCAGCCGCGTCCTGCCAGGTGCTCAGGCCAGCCTTCTCCATCCACTCGGCAGCCTGTGCGTTGCCCTGCGTGTGCTCGGTGGAGAGGTAGATCCGCTGGAGGCCAGCGGACAGGGAGGAGAAGCGGTCCAGCTCAGCGCAGCGGTCGAGCACCTCGGCGGCGTTCATCGGTAGACCTCCTCCGCGGCGGCCACGCCACCACCCGCCGGCACCGATACACCGTGGGCGCGCAGCGCCGCCTCGAGCGCGGTAAGAGTGGCCAGCACGGCATCCGCGCGGGCGTTGTAGCCCATCGTCCCGATCCGCCAGACCTTGCCGTGCAGAGGCCCGAAGGAGGTGCCGATCTCGATGCCGAAGTCCTGGAGCATCGCTGAGCGCACGGCGTCGCCACCGCTGCTGCCGAGCAGGTCCGGGATCTCCACGGCGACCACGTTGTGCATCTTGTGCGCGACGTCCCCGAAGACTCCGAGCCCCAGCCCGCCCACCCCCTGGAGCATCGCGCGACCGTGCACCTCGTGGCGGGCGACCGAAGCGTCGAGCCCCTCCTCGACCAGCAGTCGCGCACACTCCCGCGCCCCGTAGAGCATCGTGGTGGCCTCGGTGTGGTGGTTGAGCCGGCGCGGGCCCCAGTAGTCCATGATCTGCGCGAGGTCGAGATAGTTCGAGGCGATGGGGGCTCGGCTGCCGGACTCGGCCGCATCGTCGGAGGCGTCGCGGATCCCTGCCTCGACGCGCTTGCGGCCATCGATGACAGCCGCCGCGCGCGGCGAGATCGTGATCGGTGCGCTGCCCGAGGGGCCGCCGAGACACTTCTGCAGGCCGGCGCTCACCACGTCCATGCCCCAGTCGTCGGTCTCGAAGACGTTGCCAGCCAGGGACGCCGTGGCATCGCAGTAGAGCAGCACGTCGTGGCGCCGGCAGATCTCACCGAGGTCGGCCAGCGGCTGGCTCATCGTGGTGGAGGTGTCGCCCTGCACCACCGCCAGCACCTTCGGTCGCACCTCGGTGATCGCGGCCTCGATCTGCTCGGGATCGAAGACCTGGCCCCACGGCACCTCGATCGTGTGCACGTCGGCACCGCAGCGTTCGGAGATCTCCTTGAGCAGATGACCGAAGCGACCGAAGACCGGCACCAGCACCCGGTCGCCCGGCTCGAGCAGCGAGACCAGGGCTGCCTCGATGCCGGCGCGCGAGGTGCCGTCGACCAGGAAGGTCTGCTCGTTGCTGGTCCGGAAGACCTCGCGATAGAGCCCCATGGTCTCGTTCATGCACTCGGTCATCCAGGGATCGAACTGACCCACCAGCTGGGCCGACATCGCGCGCAGCACCCGCGGGTCGGCATTGATCGGCCCGGGCCCCATCAGCAGCCGGGCGGGCGGGTTGATCGGACCAGCTGAGGCCTCACTCACGCCGCCACCCCATCACGCAGGAGCGGTCGTCCCCAGCGGTGGTCCGGTTCGAGGCGGTGGAGGACCTGCCCGCGCAGCACGGTGTGGGTCACGCGACCAGCCAGGTGGCGGCCGTCGTAGGCCGAGATGGGGTGGCGGTGGGCGAGCTCGGCCGCCGAGACGTGGAGGTCGAGGGCTGCGTCGTAGACGGCCAGGTCGGCATCGGCGCCGACCGCGATCCGGCCCTTGGCACCCAGGCCGACCAGCTCGGCTGTGTTGAGTGACATCCAGCGGCTGACCCGGTCCAACGTGATGCCTCGGCGCCGCGCCTCATCGGCCACCGCAGCGAAGCCGACCTGGAGCCCCGAGACTCCGCCCCACGCCTGCTGGAGGTCGCCGTCACCGCGGAGCTTCTCCTCGGCCGGGGCGGGGGAGTGGTCGCTGACGATCGTGTCGATCAGCCCGGCCAACAGGCCCTGCCACAGCTCGTCGCGGTTGCCGGCATCGCGGATCGGCGGGCAGCACTTGTACTGCGCGGCGCCGGCCGGGATCTCCTCGGCGGAGAAGCACAGGTAGTGCGGGCAGGTCTCCACCGTGACCGACAGCCCCTCCGCACGGGCGTCGGCGATCGGACCGAGAGCGCGGGCACTGGACAGGTGCAGCACGTGCACCCGCGCACCGGTCTCGCGAGCGCCGTCGAGGAGCCGACCGATCGCGGCGGTTTCTGCCTCGTCCGGGCGGCTCAGCAGGAAGTCGGCGTACGCACGGCTGGGTGGAGCCGGCGCCGCGTCGAGCACCGCTGCGTCCTCGGCGTGCACGATCAGCAGGGCGCCCAAGCGGGCGGCTTCTCCCAGTGCGTCTCGGAGCCCGTCGTCGTCCAACGGCGGGAACTCCTCGACACCCGACGGAGACAGGAAGCACTTGAACCCGAAAACCCCGGCGTCCCAGAGCGGCTCGAGGTCAGCAAGGTTGCCGGGCACCGCTCCTCCCCAGAAGCCCACGTCGACGGCCAGCTCGTCGCGCGCTGCCGCCCGCTTGGCCTCGAGTCCGGCCAGGGTCGTGGTCGGTGGCACGGAGTTGAGTGGCATGTCGACCAGCGTGGTGACCCCGCCGAGCGCAGCGGCGTGCGTCGCGGTGACAAACCCCTCCCACTCCGTGCGGCCGGGCTCGTTGATGTGCACGTGGGTGTCGACGACCCCCGGCACGACGTACGCCGTGTCGGGCACCCGCAGCACCTCGCCGTCGGGCCTGATCTCGGGCTGGGTCTCGGTCTCTGTCTCGAAGGGTCTGATCGCCTCGATCCGGCCGTCGACGACGACGATGGTGGCCGGCACGAATGTGCCGTCGACCAGCACCTGCCGACCCTGCACGGCATCGATCCTCATGCCCACGCCCGGGGTTCGGTTGGCGCACCCTCGCGGACGACCGTGGCCTCGATCAGCCCGTAGGGGCGGTCGGCGGCGTGGAAGACCTCGCCCGGGTTGTCCAGACCGAACGGCTCCAGATCGACCAGGAAGTGGTGCTTGTTGGGGCACGACAGGACCACCTCGGCGACCTCGGCGTACTGCTCCAGCACGGCCTTGCCCATCGCGAAGATCGTCTGCTGGAGCGCCAGCGAGTGCACCGACGCAAACGTCTCGAGCAGGGTCTGCTTGATGCCGTCGTAGGCGGCGTCGTAGTCGATGCCCAGCTCGGTGTAGCGCCACGAGGCAGTCAGGCTGGTGGCCAGGATCCTGTCGTCGGTCTCGGCCAGCGTCGTGTAGCGGTCTCGGGGGAACCCGTGGAACTCGGAGCCGGTCGACTTGAGCACGACGCAGTCCCTGAGTCCGGCGACCACGAAGGTCTCGTCACCGTCCTTGTTCACCACCGCGGTGCGGGTCTCCCGACCGGTCCGGACGAACGAGTGGTCGTGCGGAGCTCCGTCGACCGGGATCCGCTCCCAGGCGTACTGCTCGACCGCCCACCGTCCACCGCTCACCCACGGGAACTCGGACACGAAGTGGTCTCCGAGGGTGATCAGGAACGTCTCGGGCGGGCTCACGCCGTGCTGGCGGGCGAACGCGTAAACGGTGTTCTTCTGGGTGTCGGTCGCCACCACGTGCCGGTTGTCGCCGTCGGTGTGGCAGGCCTCGAAGTCGCCGCGCAGCTGCGAGGTGACGTTCAGGTCGGCGATCTGGTGGCGGCCGGGACGGTCGGGCACGCCGTCGCGGTCGATCCGGACCAGCCGCACCTCCGCCTTGCCGTACTGGTTGTCGCCGAGGACGATCTTTTGCCCCTTGCCGCCCGCCGACACGTCAGCTGCCTCGATAGGTGGTGTAGGCGAAGGGGCTCAGCAACAGCGCGACGTGGTGGTGCTCGTCGGCAGTCACGGTGAACACCAGGGTCACTTCAGGGAAGAAGGTCTCGCGGTCCTGTCCGGAGAACCACGGACCGGTCGCGAAGTTGATCGTGTGTGCGCCGGCAGCCAGCTCAGCAGCGAAGCGGACCCGTCCGTCGGCGTCGGTGACCGCGTCCTCGACGGTCCCGTCGGGTGCCGTGAGGGCGAGGCGCAGGCCAGCCGCCGGGAGGCCGAGAGCGGCGTCGAGGACGTGGGTGCTGGCCGAGCTCATCGGGCGAATTTCATGAGATCAGGGCCTTCAGTCGGAGGGTCGCGATCTCGACAAGCTGAGTCTTGGTGACGCCGAGCTCGGTCGTCGGATCGTTGGTCAGTCGGTGCTCCAGGAGGTCGAGCATCTCAGCCGCGCTGCGGCCGGCGGCCCGAACCAGGTAGATCCGGCCGAACTTCTCCTCGTAGCGACGGTTGCCTTCTGCCAGGCGGTCCAACATCGCCACGTCCGTTACGGAGACCCCGGCCTGCTCCGTGCGCGACATCGTCGCGCCGGCGTTGGATCCGGACGCTCGCTCGCCGATCCGTGGGTGATCGGCCAGAGCGCCTTCGACTTCCTCATCGGTCCAGGTGGTGGCAGCCCGGTCTGCCATCGCGAGCAGCGCGTCGCGGTCGGCGTAGGGACGGGCGGCCACGATGGCAGCGACCCACGAGTCGATGCCGACACAGGGGCGCACGACCTCCGCGGCTTCGTGCTCACCGATGACGTTGAAGTGCTCGAGCTCCATGTCTGCCTCCCGTCCGCAGGTGCCAAGGATCGCGGCGTCGGATCACGGAGACAAGGGTTGCGGCCGATCGGACCGCCGTCGCCCGATACGTTCTGGCCATGGCACACGAGTTCGACCAGCAGATCCAGGTCGCAGCGGCTGGCAACGGCCGCTACGACGCTGACCTGTCCGGCGGCTGGGTGGTCGGCGGGGGCGTCAACGGCGGCTACCTGCTGTCGGTGATCGGCAACGCGATCAGCTCAGAGCTGCCCGGCAAGCCCGACCCGATCACGATGAGTGCCTACTTCCTCTCCCCAGGAGCGCCGGGCCCGGCCACGGTCGAGGTCGACGTGCGCCGCGAGGGCGGCCGGGTGGCGACCGTCGCTGCCGACCTTTGCCAGGGCGACGTCACCCGGATCACCACTCTCGCGACCTTCGGCACCCTCGGTCACGACGATGCCGACGTACGGACGACGGCCACCGAGATCGACCTGCCGCCGCTGGAGGAGTGCGTCTCCAACACCCATGCCCCACCGGAGCTGCGCAAGATCGCGCCGTTGATGGAGCGTTTCGACATGCGCTTCCACCCCGAGCAGGTGGGCTGGACGGTGGGCCAGCCGAGCGGGCGCGGGGAGCTGAGTGCCTGGTTCCGGATGATCGACGGGCGCGAACCCGACCCCATCGAGCTGCTGATGGTGGTCGATGCCTTGCCGCCGGTGACCTTCGACCTCGGGCAGATGGGCTGGGCGCCGACGCTCGAGCTCACCGTGCATGTCCGGGCGCGGCCCGCGCCCGGATGGCTCAAGGTCCGCCACGTCACCCGCAACGTCGCCGGAGGGATGTTCGAGGAGGACTGCGAGGTGTGGGACTCCGTGGGTCGCCTGGTTGCCCAGTCGCGCCAGCTGGCGCTGCTGCCGCGCACCACGACCTGAGTTGCAACCGAGCAGGGACGGCACTGCGCCGTCAGTAGTCCCAACCGTGCAGCGCCAGGTAGACCGTCACGCCGACCACGACGGCACCGCCGAGCTGACGCGGCCAGGACCAGCGCGGCGTCGGGCCCTGCCGTCCGAACAGCGACATCGTCGCGAGCACCACAGCTGGCAGCGTCATCACCACGAACGCAGCCCTGACCAAGGTGAGGTCGTCGGAGATGCGGGCACTGAGGATCGCCGCACAGCCGGTGCCGAGGACGATCAGCACCAGGAGGGCGAGCACGCCCTTGGGCAGCACCTGCTGCAGGCGCGGGAAGTTGGGATACCTCTCCTCGAAGATGGCGATCAGCTCCGGTGCCAGGAACAGTGCGCCGCCCACCCAGAGCTGCCAGCAGTTTCCGACGAATGCGTAGCCGATCAACGTGAAGATGGCTGCCCGGATGCTGGCGCCGAGCAGCTGCTGGAGGGGATGGGAGTCCGGCAGCTCACGGGGAGCTTCGACCTGCGAGAGCCGACGCGGGTAGAGCGCGGCAGCGAGCTCCTCTCCGGCGACCCGCGACGCGACGGCCGCGATGGTGACGACGGCGAGCAGGTCGGCGTGCTGGGTGACTGCCAGCGGCATCCCAGCGAACTGGTCCAGCACCGCCACGGTCTTCTGCACGATCCAGCCACACAGAAGCGCTGCGATCAGCCCATCCGCAACGCGGTCCCAGGCGTAGGCGGCAGTGGTCTCCCGGTTGCGCCGGAAGGGACGGATGGCCGCACCGATCAGTGGGACGGCCACCCACAGCACCACGAGGACCAGTGCGACGAGCAGCGCGTGCAACGGGGACGGGTTGCTGGAGCTGAAGCCACCGGAGACAAGCACGGTAGCCGCGAAAGCGACTGCGGCCATCGCCCCGGCCAGAGCATCGAGACAAGCCAGGACGAGCACGGCGATCATCAGGCCGAGGGCCGGCGGCACCGCCTTGCCACCGGTCTCGATGGCGCCGGCGATCCCGAGCCCACCAGCAAGCACGGGGAGGACCAGCCAGAGTGAGCCGAGCATCGCTCGCAAGTAGTTGGCGTCCAGGACCAGGCGCCCCCCCAGCGGTGACCTGGGTGCGAGCCACCAGGGCAGCGTGAGGCTCAAGGCATCCGCCCGTGCCCAGCCCGGGGCTCGCCAGGTGAACGATCGGTCGCCCGGCCCTTCGCCCACAGCGACGAAGACGTTGCCTTCCGGCACCAGGTCTTCGGTGTCGGTGATCGTTCGATGGGACCCGGCTGCGACCGAGCCGGCCAGCCCGGCTGCCGCAGCGGCCCCGCTCGGCCCGGCGCCAGCAGGCGCGGCCGTGAAGCGTCGGGGGGCCGAGCGCGAGAGTCCGTGCGGAGCCGCCAACGCGATCAGGACCATGCCGACGATGCCGAGCTCCAGCGCGCGGCGGGTGTCATCGGAGATCCCGTCCCCGCCCTCGATGCGGGGCGCGGCTGAGGTGGGTTGGGTGATCTCGTCACTCGGCGGAGGGCTGGGTTGGGTCGGCGGCGGATCGGTCGCCTCAGGCGTCGGGCTGGGTGAGCCGGGGTCGATGACTGGCGTGATCGGAGTCGACTCGGGTGCGGCTGGGCTGACGGGATCGGTCGGCGCCGGATCCGACGGCACCGGATCGGGGGGACGGGGGTCCGAAGTCGGGACCTGCGAGGCGGTTGGTCGAGCGGTCGGGAAGGGGTCCGAGGTCGAGGTCTGGGCAGGAGTGGGCTCCACAGTCGGGGTCTCGACGGGGGTGGGATCGACCGTAGGGGTGGGCTCGACGGTCGGAGTCGGCTCGACGGTCGGGGTGGGCTCGACGGTCGGGGTGGGTTCTTCGCTCGGGAAGGGTTCTTCGCTGGGGCAGAACTCTTCGCCCGGGCAAGGCTCTTCGCTCGGGAAGGGTTCTTCGCTGGGGCAGAACTCTTCGCCCGGGCACGGTTCTTCGCTGGGGAAGGGCTCTTCGCTGGGGCAGAACCCTTCGCCCGGACACGGCTCTTCGCTGGGGAAGGGCTCTTCGCTGGGGCAAAATTCTTCGCTCGGGCAGGGCTCTTCTTCTGCGGCGGACGAGGTGCCGGCCAGCAAGATTGCGAAGAGCATGGGCAGGCAGATCAGGGCTGCGACGCACACCAAACCGGCGCGGCCCGGTGCGCTATCTATCCACCTGCGGTGCCATGACCCCATGTTGTTGCTCCGGTGTGTGCATGTCGGCTCGGGCCGAGAAACCAGAGTTGATCAAGCAAACTCGGTGACAAGAGTGCCTCAGGACGACGCTCGCCAGCGTGCTTTTCCCACAATTCGTGAAAGTGGGACGCGAGCCGACGCCTGCGTCAGGTGGCTGAGGGAACGTCGTCGTCGTGCAGCGCCGATCCGAGCGTGCGCCACCACCGGGCGCCCTGCCGGCTGGTCGTGGACTCGGCCGCAGTGAGCGCGACCAGGTGCGAGTGGTCGGCCATGCCCAGGGCGAAGAGCGCGGCATGCTGGAGCGAGGGTCGCTCAGCGGAGCGTGCGGCATCCAACAGCTGGTCGGCCGCGTGGCTGTTGAGGTCTCCGCGACACAGGCCGGTAGTGACGAAACCGCGAGCGCGCAGACCCACACGGAGCTCCCCGCACGCCACCTCAGCCACCGCGTCGCGCTCGACGACGTGTCCCATCCGGCGCAGCAGCGACCAGCTCAGGCTGGCCACCTGTTCGTCAGCCTCTTGGGTCAGTCGCAGCACGCTTTGCGCCACGGCCCTTCCGTAAGGACTCAACCCGAGCAGGACCGCAGCGAGGTTGCGACGATCTCGCTGCACATGGAAGAGACCTTCGCGCACCAAGCGGCGCAGCATCTGGTCCGGGTCGTGGGCGATCCGGGTGGTCGCCGCCTCTGCATAGGCCGCCACGGCTTCGGCAATGATGCGCGCCAGCCCGCCGTCGACCAGCTCCAGGGTGGCCCGGCTTTGTGCGATCCTCCGCCGTGCCTCGCGGTCCGGCATCGCCGCCAGCACTCGCTGGAAGTGCTCCTCGGGTAGTTGGATGGCCAGCTCGATCGCGTCGGTGCGCCTGGACAGGTCGCCAGGCTTGCGCAGCTCATGACCGACATGACGTTCGATGACGTGGGTGTCTTCGTCGCCGAACGACCCCTGCGCGGCCAACGCCCCGGCCACGCTCACCGCTCCCCGACGCAGCATGCGGTTGTCGCCGCCCATCAGCCGGAGCACCAGCTCACCGGCTGCGTCGTCGGCCACCTCGCGCAGCAGCCCCAGAGCGGGGGCGACGTTCTGGGCGTCGGGATGCATCACGAACCGGCCGACGCTGAGGGTCAGGTGGCGCCGGCTCTGGGGGTGGTTCAGCAGTGCCACCGCCGCTTCGTACCGACGCACGAAGGCGACCCCACTCGATCGGGTGAGCTCGTCGACCAACCGGTTGGAGACCATCGTCCAGGTCGCGGGATGGAGGTAGACGCGTTCGTAGGAGTTGAGGTCGTCGGCCAGTTTGAGCCAATGGCCGCCGGTGGCCTTCCGCTTCTCCACCATGCGGAACAGCTCGTCGAGGTCGTCGGCGGTCGTCGGGCTGACCGTTTCAATTGGCGCGGGATTGCCCGCTGCCCGCTGCAGCATCCGGTTCGCGGCCAGCAGTGCGCCGTCGGGCTGACCGACCGCGGCCTCGTACGCCGTCAGATGCCGGTGTCCGATGGGCTGGCTGCCGGACTCCCAGCGACTGACTCGGGGACCGTCGAGGGCGATCCCGTCCTCGCGCATGCTGCGGACAAACTCGGCGCGGCTGACGTTCCGGGTGCGGGGGGAGAACAACCGGCAGGTGGCCAAGAGCCAGGCCAGCCGGGTGGTGCTGTCGAGCTTCAGGGAATCACGGGGGTGTGGGTCGACCGGCAGCCGTTGCGGACGCCCACGCTGGCGCTGAGCGTGGGGCGCGCGGACGGTGACGGACACGGGTCCCCTCTCTTGGTGATTTACCAGTCCCCGGAGGGGCGGTTCAATTAGATGTCTGAGCAGGTCGATTCAACAACAAATGAACGAAGCAGTCCGGAAAAGGTGATGATGCAATGAGAGTGCGGCACATTCGGGTGCCTGAGCACGTCGGCGCGCCCCTGGCTCGCTCGCGGTTGGAGTCTCCGACCGTCACAAGTAATTCCTTGGAGGGAATAACTAAATGAATCGCAGCGGCATCATCAAGCGCGGCCTGGCAGCAACTGCCATCTCCGCCCTCGCAGTAACCGGTATCCCGGCGCTCGCCGGCACCGCCAACGCAGCCGTCGGCAGCGTTTCTGTCTCCGGCTTCAACGCCTTTGACGTCGACGAGTTCGCAACTCCCGACGACTTCACCGTCACAGTCCGGGAGACCGGTGGCACCCCGACCGTGGGGCAGGCCGTCGAGTACAAGTACGTCTTCACTCCACAGGCTGGCGGGCCCGCGGTCGACTCCGGCTGGCAGCCCAACGCTGGTGTGACCGATGCTGACGGCAAGCTGAAGCTGAACTTCGTGCCCGCGGGTTCCGGCTCCTACGTGCTGACCGTGCGCAGTGCGGGCAGCCAGATCTCTTCGCCGGCCTTCAACTTTGTCGCCGGTGAGTCCGAGATCTTCTGGGCCGACGGCGCTTCCGCCTCGTCGCCTGTGAACGGCAGCGACAGCTACACCGGCGTGCTGTCGCTGACCAACGCGGCGCAGACCGTGCTCAGCGGCCGCCGCGTCGACGTCACGTACGCCGGAGGTGAGGACGCGAACTTCGGTACGCAGACCGCGCCAGCGGTCCGCGACTCGGCGACCACCGCTCACTCGACCACCGGCGCTGATGGCACGTTCACGGTGTCGTTGACCGATGTCGTGGCAACCCCCCCCAACCCGGAAACCGGCACCCTCACCGCCACTGCGGCGGCGCTCAAGGGAGCAGGCGATGTGCCGGCCGCCGACGCCACGGACGCGCTCGCCGTCAGCTTCGAGGAGGCGCCCGTCGTCAAGGCGGTCACGCTCACCAAGAAGAATGTCTTCCCGACCGCTGCGCCTGGCAAGCCCGTCGAGCTCAATGTCAGCGTCACGAGCGAGGGCGCGACTCCGCTCCCGGGCGACGACGTGGTGCTGAAGGACTACCCCGTCTCCTTCACGGTTGACAAGGGCTTCCTCACCCCCGACTCCAAGCCGGGGCTCACCACGGGGATCAACGACCTCAAGCTCACCGCTGAGCAGGACGACGAGGGCGACCTCTTCGGCTTCTACGAGGACCTGGGCAAGACCAAGGCGGTCGACACCAGCGATGACCAGGGCGCGAACAATGCGGCTGGCATCATCGCGACCATCGGGAAGGACGCGGGCTTCAACGACGACGGGCTCGTCACCCAGACCGTCACCGTCGCTGCTGGTGGCAAGACCGCCACCACGACGGTCTCCTACGACGTGCGCGACTACCTGAACATGGTGGCCGTGGCCTTCCGCAAGGACGGCGGCTCCACCAACGTGCCGGGCAACGTCGACCTCAAGCTCTACGCGGCTGACCAGTTCGGCAACCTCGTGGGCGACCAGGCCGCGAGCGTCTCGGACAACACGCCGGTCGCCCGAGCCACCACCGAGCCCGGTGGCGCCACGACCGACTTCATCAACGACAACCCCTCGGTCAGGGCCTCCTCGGACCAGCCGGTCTCGCAGACCATCACGGCGTCGATCAACTCTGACGAGAACCTCGTCAACGCGACGGGCGACAAGGCCGCCGAGACCAGCAAGGTGGTCAAGGGCGACACGACCCTCAGGTGGGGCAACGGTGGTGGCGCCACCAGGACCCGCATCATCGCCAAGCTCAAGGGCTTCAACAACGGCGGCAAGGCCGACCACCTGAACGTGGTCGCGCCGAAGAAGGCCAACGGCGCCACGGTGAAGCTGTTCCGCCTCGTCGGCAAGAGGATGCGTCCCGTCGGCACCATGGTGCTCACGAACGGCCGAGCGAAGTTCGTTATCGCCGACCGCAACGGGCGCAACTTCACCAAGTACGTCGCAAAGGTCCGTCAGACCAACGACACCAAGGGCGCGAAGACGAACCGTCGCAACGTTCGTTGATCCAGCCCTAGCACCACCCAGCTAAGTGGCCCCGGGCCGACCGCAAGGTCGGTCCGGGGCTTCGCTTTTCCCGGCGGTCCGACGTTCAACCCACGTCAGCCGAAGCGCGACCGCCGCATCGAGAAGATCCACCGGCGCCGGGGGTGCTCGCTCACCGACCACAGCTCGTCGGTCGAGGGCCAGTACGCAATGTCCTCGGGTCCCATCGGCGTCGCCCACCGGTGCCGCCGGAACGAGCCGGGCTCGCCGGCGTACACCGATCCCGGCATCCGCGGACCGTGCGAGACGGTCAGGTGCCACCGGCCGCGTGCGACCACCGCGCCCTGCATCTGCCCCACCCCCTCATCCAGCCCGGTGGGTCGGGCCGCGCCGTCGTCAGCGGTCGCAAGCAACGACGTCTCCGGGTCGAGGTGGAAGCGGACCAGCCGCCTGGTCGTGTCGCCGCGGCCGTATTCGCCAGCAACCAGCTCCGGGGGGGACGTGCCGCGGTGCAGTGACAAGAAGGAGTAGCGGAGTCGTTCGTGACCGTCGTCAGTCACGGCCTGGTAGGCGAACCGCACCGGCAGCACGAAGCGATACCCGTAGGTCGAAGTCGTCGCCACCTCCTCCGTCACCTCGAAGAGGTCGTCGACCCGACAGGTGTAGAGCCCCCTCGAGGTGGCCGCGACGTGGAGGTACGGACCGTGCCAGACAATCCCTCCGGCATGCGCCCGCAACGGCACTAGGCGGAGCGCTCCGTCCTCGAGCTGGGGCACCACCAGCAGAACGTGTTGATAGCGCCGGGAGTCCAGGTCGTAGAACGTCACTCTGGAGCCCTGATTGCCGCTCTCGTCGCCGGGCAGCTCCTTCGCGTACCAGGCGACCACTACGAGCCGGCGCCCCCCGACCCTCTCGTCGTCGGAGGCATCCGCCGACGTGCTGACCCCCTGCGGCCACCATCGCGGGTCTCGCCGGTCGACCCGGTCGAAGGTGTAGGCCCGATGAACCTTGAGCGCACGCATCAACGAACGCCGGCCGCGACGCTCGAGCCGGTCGAGCAGCGCCGCTACGCCGACCCGCTCGCCGAGCAGCCGGGCGACCGCCTCGATCTCAGCGACGTTCTCGCTGGTCCGGGTGAGGTGTACCCCCTCGACGTGCTCCACGTCGCTCAACGTAGTTGCTGGGTCGACTTCGGGATTCAAGAGCGCGCGTGACAGGATTGTTCAATGCGCTTTCCAGGCCTGATTCTCGTGTCGGTATCCCTGCTAATCCTCTCTGCCTGCGGTGCTAGCGACGGTGATGACGCGGGCTCGCCGTCGTCGACCAACGAATCGACGTCCAGTCAGGACGGCGAACCCTCGACCACCGAAACTTCCGACGCCGAGACGGCCACGACCGAAGGCCTCGAGGAGGCCTTCACCACCTACACCAAGGCATTCCTCCAGGCCAAGGCCGACAAGGCCTACGAACTGGTCTCTCAGCGGTGTCAGGAAGCGACGGACCGCAAGGGTTTCGCCGATGCCTCTGAACAATTGACCGAGACCTACGGCAAGGACTTCAAGCTCACGATCACCGGCTCGGATCTGGATGGCGACCGAGGCAAGGTGGAAGCCACGTACGGCGATCCTGTGCTCAACCAGCTGCTCACGACGGACAAGTACGACTGGCTGTATGACACAGGTAGGTGGCTGCTGGACGGCTGCGAGGCCTAGCGTCGGCTCTGTCTGCGTGCACAGCGTGCAGCAGGTGGTGGGTGCGGCGATCGTGCGCGACGGCACGGTGCTGGCGGCTCGGCGCACACAGCCATCGGCGTTGGCGGGTCGGTGGGAGTTCCCGGGCGGCAAGGTGGAGCCGGAGGAGTCGCCAGAGCAGGCCTTGGTGCGGGAGGTCGCGGAGGAGCTCGGCGTCGCGGTCGTGGTGAGCGGCTGGCTGGCCGAGAGGTCACCAATCGGGACCGCGCACGTGCTCGCGATCGCGCTGGTGGAACTGGTGGAAGGCGAACCCGTCCCTCGCGAGCACGACGAGATTCGCTGGTTGTCCGCCGACCAGCTCGGCGAGGTCGACTGGTTGGAACCGGACCGTCCGTTCCTAGCGGAGCTGCGGGAGATACTGCAGGCGTGAGAGGCATCTTCTTCGACGAGCTCCACGCGCGGGCGGCGCTCGCCCGACTGCTCACCGACGGCTACGAGGCCGAGCTGGTCCGGGACCGGCTGGCGGGTGAGGACGACGACGAGGACCACCCGTGGGCGGTGCTCAGCGATGCCTCCGAGGTCGTGCTGGAGCTCCTAGTCGATGACTACGACGGATGGCTGGACATCGAAGCGGAGCCACCGCCGGCGGCGCCGCTGGACCTGCCGCAGGCGCCTCGGCGGATCAAGCGGCCCTAGAGCCGCGGGGAATACCCGCAACATGCCCGTCATTACCCTTCTCATCATGACTGAGACACCGCAACGTCGGCTGCTGCTGGTGCACGCTCACCCCGACGACGAGACCATCGGCCAGGGGGCCACGATGGCGAAGTACGCCGCCGAGGGCCGTGGCGTCACGCTGGTCACCTGCACGGCCGGCGAGATGGGCGAGATCCTGGTCCCCGAGCTTGCGCACCTCGCAGCCGACCAGACTGACGGGCTCGGACTGCACCGCAAGGACGAGCTCGAGGCCGCCATGAAGGAGCTGGGGGTCACCGACCACCGCTTCCTTGGCGGCTTCGGCACCTACCGCGACTCCGGTATGAAGTGGCACGACGACGGCCATGCCATTGCCGCCGACGACGTGCACGCCAACGCCTTCTGGCACGCCGACCTCACCGAGGCTGCCGACCGCCTGATCGAGGTGATCCGCGAGATGCGACCCCAAGTGCTGGTCACCTACGACACGTTCGGCGGCTACGGACACCCCGATCACATCCAGGCCCACCGGGTCGCGACCTATGCCACCGCGCTAGCCGCCGTGCCGTCCTACCGACGCGACCTGGGGGAGTCCTGGGACATTGCCAAGGTCTACTGGGGCGCGATGTCGGAGAGCCGGATGCGAGCGAGCCTGCGCGCGCTGCGCGAGGCAGGCGACACCACGACCTTCGAGGGAATGGACCCCGACGGGCCGCTTCCGCACTTCATCACTCCCGACGAGAACCTCGCCGCGGTCGTCGACGCGATGGATTACGTCGACCAGAAAATGGCAGCGATGGCCGCCCACGCCACTCAGATCTCCGTGGACGGTCCGTTCTTCGCGTTGTCCAACAACCAGGGCCACCAGGCCTGGGGTCTCGAGTTCTACCGGATCGCAAAGGGAGAACGCGGCGAGCTCAACGACGAGGGTCTCGAGACTGACCTCTTCGCCGGTCTCTGAGGGTGCCGCGCGTCGTACTGGCTGCGAGTCTGCTGCTGCTCGGCCTAGCGGTCGGCCTCGCTTCAGTGGCCGTGCACCCCACCTGGTGGGGTTTGCCCCTCGCCCTGGTCGCGACCACTGTGACCGCGTACGCCGCCCCGCGCGGTTGGGCGGGCCGGTTGCCGTTCGTCCTCGGATGGGCGTCGGTGATCGCCGTGTTGACAATGCCTCGGAGCGAGGGAGACTTCCTGATTGCCAGCGACGTGCACGGCTACGCACTGATCGGTTTCGCCGTCGTGCTCGTCGTCGGCGGGTTCGTGACTTTGCCTCCGCCCCGCAACAATGCACCCTCCGCCCCCTCGTCTTCCTAGGATGCCCCGGTGAACGTGTTCAGGAGCACCACCGAACCGACAGGCGGCCCGGAGCGTGAGGGCGGCCGACTGGTCGTGCTGATGATCGTCGGGCTGGTGCTGCTGGTCGGCGCGGGCTGGACCGCCGCCTACCTCGCGGCAGGCGACAAGGTGCCGCGCGGCACCACCGTTGCCGGGGTCGATGTGGGCGGGCGCGAGCAGCGGGCCGCGGCAGAGGCCCTCGAGCGCGGCCTAGCCGACCGCGTCAACGCGCCGATCACCGTGACCATCGACGACGCGACCGAGGCCATCCTCCCGAAGGACGCAGGCTTGTCTGTTGACTACACCGCCTCCGTGGCCGCCGCCGCAGGTGAGCAGTCGTGGAGTCCCCGGCGACTGTGGGACTACTACACCGGTGGCGAGGACCTCGACGCCGTGGTCGATGTCGACGAAACCACGCTGGCAGCGACGATTGACGGGCTCACCCAATCGGTCGGCACTCCGGCCAAGGACGGGTCGTGGATCTTCGCCGACAATCGGTTCGAGGCGACCGAGCCCGTGGTGGGCCGGGGAGTCGACCCGGTGGTCGCGCGCGAGGCTATCGTGGCGGCCTACTTGACCGATGACGCCGACGCCGTGCTCGCGATGACCGAGCTCCAGCCCGACATCGACGAGGCCGACATGCGGGCGGCCCAGGAGTCGTTCGTCAACCCGGCGATGTCCGGCCCGGTCACCTTGCTCTTCGGTGACTCCAAGGTCCAGCTGCGCCCACGCGACTACCTGCGCACTCTCTCGCTCGAACCCCACGACGGCGAGCTGGTCCCGACCCTGGACACCGCTCGGCTCATTGCGCTGGTGGACGCCCGGATCAGCGACACAGGAGAACCGGTTGACGCCACGATCAGGATCGTGAACGACCAGCCGAAGGTGATCCCGGCCAAGCCGGGCGTGACCTACGACCCCGCCGATGTCGAGGAGGTCTTCCTGGAGCTGGTGGCGGCACCCGAGGGTGAGCGCGAGGCGAAGGTCAGAGCCACGGTCGACCAGGCCAACTTCACCACCAAGGAAGCGCGGGCCCTCAAGATCCGCGAGGAGGTCTCGTCGTTCACCACCTATTTTCCCTACGCCGAGTACCGCAACACCAACATCGGACGCGCCGCCGAGTTGATCAACGGCACCGTGCTCGAGCCGGGTGAGGAGTTCTCTCTCAACGGCATCGTGGGGGAGCGCACGGCCGAGAACGGCTTCGTGCCCGGTTTCATCATCAGCAACGGCATCTTCAAGGAGGACTACGGCGGTGGCGTCTCGCAGATCGCGACCACGACCTTCAACGCCATGTTCTTCGCCGGCCTGAAGGACATCGAGCACAAGCCACACTCCTTCTACATCGACCGCTACCCGGTGGGCCGAGAAGCGACCGTGGCCTGGGGGTCGATCGACCTGAGGTTCGAGAACGACACTCCCTACGGCGTGCTCGTCGATGCGCACGTCTCGCCGAGCACCCCGTCGAGCCAAGGGGTGGTGACGGTGCGGATGTTCTCCACCAAGCACTGGGACATCACCACCGATGAGTCCGAGCGCTACGCGTATGTCGGCCCCGAGACCCGGACCCTCGACACCCCGGACTGCTACCCCAACAGCGGGTACTCGGGGTTCCAGATCGATGTCTGGCGCTACTTCCGGAAACCCGGCCAGTCGGAGCTGGACCACAAGGAGAAGTTCCACACCACGTACACCCCGTCGGACACCGTGATCTGCAAGCCTCCGGGGTCCCTCGATCCAGCCTGAGTCCACTGGTCTCCCACGTGACGGCGGCAAGGGCTTGTCGTTGGGGGGGCATGCGAAACATAGTCGGTGCCCTGACGCTCGTCCTGTTGGCGACCTTCGGGGTCGCCGCTCCGACCCGCGGCGAGGGGGCGCTGCCCCAGTTCCCGACCGCGCCTGATGGTGACGTGGTCGGCGTGAACGACTGGTCGTGTCGTCCCGACTCACGGCACCCGAGCCCGGTGATCCTGGTGCACGGCACCATGGGCGACCGTCGGCACCTGCTCGAGAAGCTCTCGACCACAATGATGGCGGAGGGCTTCTGCGTCTTCTCCCTCGACTACGGCAACCGCGGACTCGAGGAAATCTCTCGCTCGGCCGAGCAGCTGAAGAAGTTCACCCAGCGCGTGCGCAAGGCCACTGGGGCGAGGAAGGTGTCCATGGTCGGCCACTCCCAGGGCGGGATGATGCCGCGCTACTACATCAAGTTCCTCGGCGGCGCCCGCTTCGTGGACGACCTAGTCGGGATCGCGCCCTCCAACCACGGCACCGCGAGCTCGGGCCCTGACGGCAACCCGATCTCGGCTCTGGTCGGCCAGCTGTGTGAGGCGTGCATCCAGCAGACCGCCGGGTCGCCGTTCCTGAGTCGCCTCAACGGCGGCGACGAGACCCCCGGCAAGGTGAGCTACACCCAGATCACCACCCAGTACGACGAGGTGGTGGTGCCGCACACGTCCGGCTACCTGACGCCCGGCCCGCGTACCACCAACGTGACCATCCAACGTCTCTGCCGCAGCGACTGGGCCGAACACATCTTCGTGCCGATGAGCGACACCACCATTGCCATCACTCTCGACGCCCTGACTGGCAAGGGGCCAGCCCGGATCTCGGCCGCCCTCGGTTGCTGAGCAGTGGCGAACATAGGCGAGACCCTCACGTTTGTTGCACGACCTGATTAGTTTTCACAAAATCTCCCCAGCAAAGAATCGAGGAGGTGATGATGGCGCAGCGAGCGGGGACAACACTGACCCCGTACGTGCGAGCTCGGGCTCGAAGCGGGTGAAGAAACCTCACCTGGCTCCCCTTCGAAAGGAACAGCATGAATAGCAGCGGCATCAAGCGGGGAATGGCAGCTTTTGCCATCGCCGCAGTGGCAGTGGCCGGTATCCCGGCACTGACCAGCACGGCATTCGCCGACAGCGTCAACCAGATGACTGAAGAGGGCCCCCTCGGCCTCGACCAGGTGCGTCTCTACAACTCGCAGAACAACTTTGAAATCGCCACGAAGCCTGACGGCACCGACAGCACCGTTCGTCTCCAGGCTGGAGGCGGGCGCGACGTCGCGACCATCCGATTCGAGTACTCCATCAACGGTGGCGCCACCTGGAACACCGCCGGCGACTCGACCCGCAACGACGACGGTTCCTTCTCCGTCGAGTGGGCCACCCCGCCTGTCGGCACCTTGCTCGACCTCCGGGCGCGCGACATCACCCCGCTCGGTGCCAACGAGACCAGCCGGAAGAACGGCATCGAGGTCTTCGGAAACGACCCGAACACCGAAACGGTGAACATCACGTCGGAGACGAACAAGGGCTACTACGACAGCGAAACCACCGGCTGCTTCAACGGCATCAACTTCATCATGTCGGGTACCACGTCGGTCACCAGCACTGCGGCCTCTCACGCGCCTCGCGTGGGCACCACGAACGCTGACGCCAACACCGACGCCAACTTCAACAACAATGACTTTGAAGATGTTGGCAACCTGCAGACCGGCAACTTCGCTGACCACACCACGCCGAGTGGCAAGTGGAGCGGCTATGTGGACCTGGACGATTACGACTTCGCCAACACGCCTGGCGAGTTCCCCGACCAGGTCGTGGGTCGCGTGCAGACCGACGTCCCCGGCATCTCCAACGAGACCGAGGACTTCGAGAGCTTCACGCTTTACTCGCAGACCATCACGACGGTCTCCGTGACGGATGACGGCAACGGCAACGGTGGGCTTCCCACCTCGGTCACCGTGCTGGTCGCTGACCAGAACGCCAAGCCGATGGCGGGCGTACAGGTCCAGCAGTCCACCACCGGTAACACGGACATCACCGACTCACGTGGTGAGGCTCACTTCGACCAGTTCACGAACCCGGTCGGAGGCACGCAGTACTTCGCCGACAATGACTGCAACAACACGTTCCAGTCGGGTGCTGGCGACCGCACCGCGCCGCCGTTCCTGGCTGGTGGCACCTCAACCAGCATGAGCATCGTCTCCACCCCTGAGGGTCGTCGGCCGGTCGGTTCCTCGACCACCGAGACCGTCACGGTCAAGAACGGTGCCGGCAACCCGATCGTGGGTCGCCAGGTGCGGTTCACGCGTACCGGTCCTGATGGCTCCAGCGAGGTCGTGTTCCGCACGACCGACTGCTGCTGGCAAGGCATCGTTCGTCGCCGTCTGCAGCACCGCCGGCACGATCAGCGTCCAGGCCGCGATCCAGGACCCGTCGGGCTCTGGCACGCCGGTCCCGAGCGACCCGTTCAACCGGTTCGCGAACGACAAGATCGGTTGTGGCTCCATCGCACCGCCGCCCAGCACCAAGGCCCGGATCAACCCGGCCATCAAGGGCAAGAACCTTCGTAACGGCAACGATCTCGTTCTGATCCGCGCCAAGAAGGCTGACGGCGCGAAGGTCACCCTGTTCCAGATCGTGGGCAAGAACCGCCGCGTGAAGATCGGTGAGGGCCGGATGAACGCCAACGGCGTCGTCCGCTTCCTCGTCAGGGACCGCAACGGGAACGTCGACACCAGCTACAAGGCTGTTGTCTCGGCGACCAACGACACCCAGCGCGGCGCGACCCAGCGCCGCCTGGTCCCCAAGGCCGGTCGCTGATCTAACCAAGAGGCGGGTCTCGGGTCAGGTCACCACGACTGACCCGGGGCTGGCTTCCCCCTTGGGGGCTCCGGCTCCCGCATCCCCCGAGATTTAGCTCCATCGAAGTCGGGACTCCTGGTCGCGATCCGGACCGTTCTCTTAAGCGCCGCTGCGTGGGAGCGGTCCGGACCGCTCCAAGACCACGAAGCAACCCCACCGGTTCGCCGGTGGGGTTCTTTCGTGTGTGGGCCTCAGCTCGGCGGCGTGAGGTAGTGGTAGCGGTGGTGCTCGCGGAAGCCGAGTCGCTGATAGAGGCGCATCGCCGGCTCGTTGTCGGCTAGCACCTGCAGGTAGGCGGTCCTCGCGCCCTGCTCGGCGCCCCACCCCAACAGGGCAACCATCAGCGCGCGCCCTAGCCCGCTTCGGCGGTGGTCCGGTTGCACTTCGAGGCCGCGGAACCCCACCCAGTCGTCGGCGTACGCCGCGAAGCCGGCAGCCAGCTCCCCGATCCTGGCGATCGCCCCAGAGGTCTCGGACAGCACGACCTGCGAAGATTGAGCGCCGTCCGAAGCCTCCCGAGACGCTCGCCGAGCCTGGGCGACGCTGGCGACCATGAACACCGTGGCGGCGTCGCGGCTCTCCGGCACCCAGCCGAGCCCGCAGAGAAGCGCCTCTTCTTGCGAGTCGGGCAGCACCGCAGCGACCGGTCGCTGGTAGAACGCCTCCACCTGTGCCACGTCGCCAACCACCCCCGAGGCACCAAAGGCGAGCACCGAGTTGGCCCGACGAGCAGAGTGGGTGGCGCTGCGGCGCAGCACCCAGCTGCCGAGGGGTTCGGTCTCCAGGTCGGGGAAGAGCGCGAACGCCCGCACCTGGGCCTCGCGAGGGGTGACCCGTTGGCGCACGGAGGCACGAGGCGGCACCGGCTTGCCGGAGACGATGTCGGCGAGCGCGATCGTCACCGGCGGGCCCGACTCAGGCTGGATGACGCAGCCACCGTCGCCCCACGACGTGCAGACCCCCAGCAGGTCGGTCATTGCGGGGCCGCCGCTCGGACCGAGATCGCCGCGCAGCAGCCGGCGAACCACCACGCGCATGCCGACGACGTGCGGGCCAAGTGTGTGCCCCGCCACACCGCTGTCTGCATGCTGGGGTATCCGCGCATCGCCCACGCCGGGATACTAGGCTGACCCCGCTCGCTCACCTCAGTCGGAGGAGGAACTGGTGACCTACGTCATCGCCCAACCTTGTGTCGATCTCAAGGACCGTGCCTGCGTCGACGAGTGCCCGGTCGACTGCATCTACGAGGGCAAGCGGATGCTCTACATCCATCCCGACGAGTGTGTCGACTGCGGTGCCTGCGAGCCCGTCTGCCCGGTGGAGGCGATCTTCTACGAAGACGACACCCCGGAGCAGTGGAAGGAGTACTACGACGCCAACGTGCACTTCTTCGACGACCTCGGCTCGCCCGGCGGGGCCGCCAAGATGGGTGAGATCGACAAGGACCACGCCCTGGTCGCCGCGCTGCCCCCGCAGGAGCACGAGGAGTGAGTCGCCGGGAGCCCGTCTCCGCCCGGCTCCCTGACTTCCCTTGGGACAAGCTGACGGCTCACGCCGTCGTCGCCCGCGCCCACCCCGACGGCATCGTCGACCTCTCCGTCGGCACCCCGGTGGACCCCACGCCCGAAAAGATCCAAGCCGCGCTGCGTGCGGCGGCCGACTCGCCGGGCTACCCGCTCACGATCGGTCGCGAGGAGACGCGGCAGGCCTGCCTGGACTGGCTCGAGCGTCGCCACGGTGTGGGTGGGTTGGGGATCGACCAGGTGCTGCCGGTGATCGGCTCCAAGGAGCTGATCGCCTCGCTGCCGTCCTATCTCGGACTCGGCGTCAGGCGACCTGGTCGCCTATCCGGAGCTCGCCTATCCCACCTATGAGGTCGGCGCCGCCCTGGCCGGCGCCCGGGCGGTGGCCACCGATTCGCTGACCTCACTGGGCCCGGAGACGCCCGCCCTGCTCTGGCTGAACTCTCCGTCGAACCCGACCGGTCGGGTGCTGCCGGTCGCGCACCTGCGCAAGGTGGTCGACTGGTGTCGCGACCGAGGAACGCTGCTGGTCTCCGACGAGTGCTACCTCGAGTGCGCGTGGGAGGCCGAACCGGTCTCGGTGCTGCACCCCGACGTCTGCGGCGGCTCGAGCGAAGGCATCGTGGCCGTGCACTCGCTGTCAAAGAGGTCCAACCTGGCCGGCTACCGCTGCGCATTCGTGGTCGGAGATGCCTCGGTGGTCGGCGAGCTGCTGGCCGTCCGCAAGAACCTGGGCCTGCAGATGCCGGGCCCGCAGCAGCACGCGATGGTCGCGGCGCTGGCCGACGACGAGCACGTCGCCGAGCAGCACCAGCGGTACGCAGACCGCCGGGCGATGCTGCGCTCCGCACTGGAAGGCGCGGGCTTCCGCATCGACCACTCCGAGGCGTCGCTCTACCTGTGGGCCACCCGCGGCGAGGACTGCTGGGAGACCCTGTCCTGGCTGGCCGAGCGCGGCATCCTGGTAGCACCAGGTGCCTTCTACGGCACCGCGGGCGCCCGGCACGTCCGGGTGGCGTTCACGGCCACTGATGAACGGGTCGCGGCCGCCGTCGCCCGGCTCGCCTGAGCGGGTCCGTGGCCGAGCCCGCGAACGGGCCTAGGCCGAGATCAGCTGATCATGCCCGTCGGGGGTCAGGTAGTGGCCGTCGTCGAACAGGATCACGCCGTTGCAGAGCCGGCACCAGCCCTGGTCGCTGCGGTCTGCGACCACATGGGCGCTGCAGCAGTTGGTCGCCTCGGTGTCCGGACAAGCGGGCAGATGTGTACACGTCATTGTGTGGTCCCCTCCCCAGGGGTCGAGTTTTGTTGAACGTTCCAATGAAACGACAGATCGGCCCAGATCGCAGCATCTTGAGGAATCTGTGGAACGCGCTCGTGATCAGTCGGTCTGCCAGTAGATGAAGTCGGCCGCAGCGCCGGGGTGGTAGGAGATCCGCTCCAGCTCGCGTCCCTTCGGCACCAGGATGATCGTGCATCCCTCGACCGTCTCGCCGGCCGCCAGCTCCTTGGGGAGCTGCGGGCAGGGTCCGAACTCGGTGCCGCCGCCGAAGTCCATCAGGATCAGCGCGGAGATGAGGTTGCCATCGGGGTCTTCCGCACCGGGCTGGCGCAGGTCGACGGTCTCGTCGCTGGTGTTCGCGAAGGCCACGTCGACGTAGTACGCCGCCGCCGACTTCTCGTCCGGGTCGAGGGTGAACCCCGCGTCCTCGAGGTCGGTAGTGGCACCCTCGCGGACCGCCGCGATGGTCACGGTTCCGCTCCCCTTGGGTTCGGCGGTGTCGTAGAAGTCGATCTCGACGGACGTGCCCAGCTCATGCTCGTCCTCGCCCGAGCAGGCGGTGAGCGCGGCCGCGACGGCCATGAGCGTCGCGACGAGGCCGGTGGGCAGGCGCTGCAGCGAGCGACGTTGGTCCATGGTGCTGCTCATGAGAGATCCTTCGCGGTTGGCAGACGGGCTCCCGAGCGCGGTACCCGCCATCTTGCTGGTGGGGACCGCGCTCGTCGAGGTGTTATCGCGCACCCAGACTCAGGCCGGCGCCCCAGCCAGCTTGGAGAGCATGTGATCCATCACGGCGGTGTGCTCGACGTCGGGGCTGAACAAGATGACTTCGGCGTCGCGCTCGACGCGCACGCTGTGACCTGCCGGCCAGAAGAAGACGTCACCGGTCAGGCAGCGGTCGCTCGACCCGTCGGCGTAGGAGACCACCACATCGCCCTCGATCACGTAACCCCAGTGCTCGCACTGGCAGAGGTCGCCCTCGAGGCCGTGCAGCAGCGGTGCGATGTCGGTGCCGGCGGCGAGGCTGAAGTACTCCGCCCCCATCACGCCGGCCGCGGCGCCGAACCCGGGGAGCTGGCGGGCCTTGGCTCCTGGGATGTCGATCTTGACGGGGATCTGTTCTTTGGGGAGTCGCATGACGATGGCTGCCTTCCGCTTGGGATGTTCGGACACCGGGTAGGCGTGACAATCGGTGTCACAATGTGACAGTGACGGAGCTGGCGCAGGCGCGTGCGGCTCTCGAGCGAGGCGACTGGCAGGTGACGCTCGTCCTGCTGGACGGCGCCGGAGACGGAGCTGCCGCACCGGAAGCCCTCGAGCTGCGCGCCCGGGCCGCCTACGGCAACGGCGACCTGGAAGGTTCGGTCGCGGCGTGGGAAGAGCTCTACGCGCTCTCGCTCGCCAGTGGCGAGGACGTAGCGGCGGCGCATGCGGCTGCCATGGTCGCCATGTATCTGATGATGGACACCGGCCTGATGGCGCCCGTGCGCGGTTGGTTGCGCCGCGCAGAGCGACTCCTCGGCCCCTACGACGAGGTCCCGCCGCACGCGCTGGTGGCGATGGTGCGCACCTACGAGCGGTTCATGTGCGGCGACGTCGAGGGGGCCCGGGTGCAGTCGGCCCTGGCCATCGACCTCGGTGACCGGCTCGGCGTGCAACCGGCTGCGGTGATCGGTCGCGTGGGACAGGCTCGGGTGCGGATCGCGGACGGCGACGTCGAAGAGGGGTTGTCCCAGCTCGACGAGATCGCGGTTCAGCTGATGTCGGGAAACGTCGATGCCCTGACCACGGGGATGATGTATTGCGAGCTCATCTGCGCCGCTCAGGGTCTTGCCCTGCACGAGCTCGCGCGGGAGTGGACCGAGGTCATGGAGCGCTGGCGACACGGCGCCGCGATCGGCGGCATCAACGGTCGTTGCCGGGTCCACAAGGCCGAGATCCTGCGGATCTCCGGACCGTGCGACCGTGCCGAGGAGGAGGCGCTCGGTGCCTGCGCGGAGCTCCGCCCCTGGATGCGCCGCGAGTACGGCTGGCCGCTGGTTGAGCTGGGCAACATCCGGCTCCGCCGCGGTGACCTGGCCGGCGCCGAGGAGGCGTTCTTGAGTGCCCACGAGCACGCCTGGTCGCCGTACCCGGGGCTGGCCCTGCTGAGACTGGCTCAGGGCGAGATCGACACCGCCCTCGAGATGATTGCCGACGCCATCGAGCATCCGCTCGAGGTGCCGTGGAAAGAACGGCCGCCGTTCGGCGACCTGCGGCTGGCGCCGCTGCTGGACGCGCAGGCTGAGATCGCCGCTGCGGCCGGTGACCTCGACACCGTGCGCACCGCAGCCCAGGCCCTGCGGGCGATCGCTGACACGTATGGCAGTTCGTCGCTCGCGGCAGGGGCCACCCTCGCAGAGGGTCGAGTGGCTCTGCTCGCCGGAGAGACAGGCACGGCGATCACGGCCTGCGCGGCGGCGGTCGCGCACTGGACCGAGCTCGGCGCGCCCTACGAGGCGGCCAGCGCCCGGCTCGTGCTGGGGGAGGCCCATGCCCGGGACGGCCATCCGACTCAGGCCGTTCAGCAGTGGAGTGCTGCTCAGTCGTCGTTCGAGACCTTCGGTGCGGTCCTCTGGGCCGAGCACGCTGCCGGCCTGGTGGGCACCCCGGCGCCGTCACCCATCACCACTCGCGTCGCCGGTGCCTCCCAGGCCACGTTCCGGCGGGCCGGGGACAACCGGCTGATCCGCTTTGGCGGCGTGGAGACCGTGCTGGCCGACCTCAAGGGGTTCCGCTACCTCGAGCGGATGCTGGCCGATCCTGGCCGCGAGTTCCACGTCCTCGACCTCGTTGCCATCGAGCACGGCACGACATCGCACCCGGCGCCTGTCCACGAAGACTCAGTTGCCTTCGCGAAGGACCGCGGCGAGGGCCTGCCGGTCATCGACGACCAGGCTCGCGACGCCTATCGCCGGCGGCTTGCCGAGGTGGACGAGGACATCGAGGATGCCATCGCAGCCAACGACCCCGGCCGCCGAGCCCTGGCCGAGCGCGACCGTGACTTCCTGATCGCGGAGCTGGCCAGCGCCGTGGGGCTCGGTGGGCGCCAGCGACTCACCGACGGAAGTGCGGAGCGGGCCCGCACCAGCGTGACCAGGACGCTGCGCTACGCCGTCCAGCGCCTCGCCGAGCACCACTCCGACCTGGGCGTGCACCTCGAGCGGTCGGTCAAGACCGGCATCTACTGCGGCTATCAGCCGGACCCGCTGACCCCGATCAGCTGGAACATTTCCGACTGAGCTCGCCGATCCGTAGGGTCGGGACCATCACAGTGCTGGAGGCGACGTGCACGACCTGCTGGACCCGCTGAAGAACCCGCTGACCTATGCGATCCCGTTCTTCGTGCTGTTCGTCGTCCTCGAGATGGCGGCGTTGCGCTGGCTCGACCATGACCAGGACCTCGTCACCACTGGCTACGGCCGTCGCGATGCGCGCACCAGCATGAGCATGGGCGCCATCTCGATCTTGTTCATGACCGTTTTCAAGGTGGGCTCGTTCGTGGTGTTCACCGCCGTGTTCGCCTACGCCGCGCTCTTCACCCTGCCCACCGACACCTGGTGGTACTGGGCGTTGCTGATCGTGGCGTTGGATCTCTGCTACTACGTGCACCACCGCTTCAGCCATCGGGTCAGGATCGGCTGGGCAGGACATCAGGCGCACCATTCGAGCGAGTACATGAACTTCGGGACTGCCCTCCGGCAGAAGTGGAACCCGTGGTTCGAGCTGGTCTTCTGGATGCCGCTCCCGCTGCTCGGATTCGAGCCTTGGACCCTCTACGTCGCCTGGTCGGTCAACCTGATCTACCAGTTCGTGGTGCACACCGAGCTGGTCGACAAGCTGTGGTGGCCGGTCGAGCTGGTCTTCAACACGCCCTCGCACCATCGCGTGCACCACGGCAGTGACCCGGAGTACCTCGACAAGAACTACGGCGGCATCCTGATCATCTGGGACCGGTTCTTCGGCTCCTTCGTCGAGGAGAGGCAGCGGCCGACATACGGGTTGACCAAGCCAGTCGACACCTTCAACCTGCTCACCCTCGAGTACGGCCAGTACGCCGACATAGCCCGCGACGTGCGCGGTGCGACCGCCGTGCGCGACAAGCTCGGCTATGTCTTCGGTCCGCCGGGCTGGGCACCACGCCGCACCTGAACGGTCAGCCGAAGACGTCGACGTGCACGTGGTCGCGGTGCTCAAGGATCGCCCGGTCGCCGCTGGTCGAGGGCGGGTCATAGTCCCGCCAGCCCTGGTCGGACTGCCGGGCGGTCCAGATCCGGTCGTCGAAGATCACGGTCTGGATCTCTAGCCGCGCGGCCTGCGCAACGAAGTACTGCGCGACTGCCCAACCGCGGGTCTTGTTGGCACTGCTCACCGGTCGCAGGAAGACGTCGACCGCCCGTCCGTCGTAGTGGGTCGAGCCGGACATGTGACCGCCGTCGACACCACCGGGCTCAAACCCGCCGAGCTGGAGCTCGCCGAAGATTCCCAGGGCTTCACGGCGTACCGACTCGGCTCGCTCGGTGAGGCCGCTGTCAGAGAGCGCCGGGTCGGCGGACTCGACGTCGTCGGAGACCTCACAGCTGAAGCCCGCCGGTGACTGCCCGGTGAGCGCGGAAGCGATGGCCCGGGCATCGGCCTCGTGGTCGGCGTAGGCGTCCGGGAAACCGGACCGCTGCACCGCCTGGGCGGCAACGGTGATCTCCATCGACTCGTAGCCCTCGATCTCCACCAGGGCGTCGTAGAAGGCGTTGGTGGCGTAGACCGGGTCCAGGATCTCGCGCACGGAGCCCCAGCCCATCGAGGGACGCTGCTGGAAGAGCCCGACCGAGTCGCGATCTCCGTGCTCGAGGTTGAAGAGGTCCGACTCCTGGTACGCCGTGGCGAGGGCGATCGACGCCGCCCGCGCCGGCAGGCCGCGGCGCACGGAGATCGCGGTGATCAGCGAAGCGTTCTCGGCCTGCTCCTGGCTCAGCTCGACCTTGTGGCCGCCGACCTCGGCTGTGCACTCCTCGGATGCGAACAGGTGCACATCGGCGTTGTTGAAGCCGATGGCGACGGCGGTAACGATCCCCAGCGCCGCAATGCCGACCAGCACCGGTCCTCCCCGCTTCATGCAGCAAGTGTCCGGGTCGGCCCAAGGGTCAGTTCTGGTGCAGGGCGGCGTTGAGCTTGATGCCCTCGCCCTGCCACGCCACCGCTTCCACGGCACCGGTGACCGAGTTGCGCCGCAGGAGGAGGTTGCTGGCACCGGAGAGCTCGAGGGCCTTGATCACCTTGGGCTTGCCGTCCATGTCCAGCATCGTCACCTTGGTGCCGGCGGTGACGTAACAGCCGGCCTCGACCACGCAGTCGTTGCCGAGAGAGATGCCGAGGCCGGAGTTCGCTCCGAGCAGGCAGCGCTCGCCTACGGAGATGACCTCCTTGCCGCCGCCGGACAGGGTGCCCATGATCGAGGCCCCACCACCGACGTCCGAGCCGTTGCCGACCACCACGCCTGCCGAGATCCGACCCTCGACCATCGAGGCACCGAGCGTGCCGGCGTTGTAGTTGACGAAACCCTCGTGCATCACGGTCGTGCCCTCGGCCAGGTGAGCACCCAGCCTGACCCGGTCGGCGTCGGCGATCCGGACGCCCGTGGGCAGCACGTAGTCGACCAGCCGCGGGAACTTGTCGACGCCGAACACCGTGAGGTGCCGGCCGCCCGCGCGCAGCCGGGCCCGCGTCTCCTCGAAACCCTCGACCGCGCACGGCCCGGCCGAGGTCCAGACCACGTTGGCGAGCAGGCCGAAGATGCCCTCCAGCGAGATGGAGTGGGGCACGACGAGCCGCGACGACAGCAGGTGCAACCGGAGCCACACGTCCTCGGTGCTGGCGGGTGCGCCCTGGAGGTCGGCGATCTCGATCAACCGGACCTCGCTGGTGACCCCGCGTGCCTCGTCGGAGCCGGCCAGGGCCGACAGCGACTCCGGAGCCTCGCTGTCGTCGGTCACCCCGAGTGCGGGGGAGGGGAACCAGACGTCGAGCACGTTGCCGGCCCGGTCGAGGGTGGCCAGGCCGAAGCCCCAGGCATTCATCGGTGGGGTGCTCACGGCAGGCGACTCTACTGACCGTCCGACCGCCGGTGCACTCGCGGATCAGATCAGCGTGGCCGAAGTGCCGGTGTGCGGAGAACCGATTGGTCCTCCGGTGCCCGCCCCGGCTACCGTTGCTTCACAAGCGTTCGAGCCGTCATCAGCGGTGAGCCTCCGGAAGAACAGCTCCTGGTCATGGGGACAGGAGCCCAGTAGAACCGGACGGGTAGGCCCGTCACAGCCGTGAACGAGTGGCTCGTCCCTGCAGCTGGGTGGCGGGCAAGCGAGGTGGTACCGCGGCAGACGTCGTCCTCGTGACGACGACGAGCACGCAGGAGCGAACCACCCATGGCCTATCCGTTGGTCTCATCGACCGAGGACGACACCGTCCCGTCGAGCCCGAAGTTCCCCGCGATCGAGGAGCGGGTGCTCGACTACTGGCATGCCGACGGCACCTTCCAGGCGAGCATCGACCAGCGCGACGCCGGCGACGACGGCGCCAACGAGTTCGTCTTCTACGACGGCCCCCCGTTCGCCAACGGTCTGCCGCACTACGGCCACCTGCTGACCGGGTACGTCAAGGACGTTGTGCCGCGGTTCCAGACGATGCGCGGTCGCCGCGTCGAGCGCCGGTTCGGCTGGGACACCCACGGTCTGCCCGCCGAGCTCGAGGCGATGCGGCTGAACGGGATCAAGACCACCGACGAGATCGTCGAGATGGGCATCGACAAGTTCAACGAGGCCTGCCGTGAGTCGGTGATGAAGTACACCGGTGAGTGGCGCGACTACGTCACCCGTCAGGCACGCTGGGTCGACTTCGACAACGACTACCGGACCATGAACCCCGACTACATGGAGTCGGTGATCTGGGCCTTCAAGAACCTCTACGACAAGGGCCTGGTCTACGAGGACTTCCGGGTTTTGCCCTACTGCTGGAACGACGAGACCCCGCTGTCCAACCATGAGCTGCGGATGGACGACGACGTCTACCAGATGCGTCAGGACCCCGCCGTCACCGTCGGGTGCCGACTCGAGGGCGAGGACGCATTGGGCGGTGTGCTGGCGCTGGTCTGGACGACGACACCATGGACCCTCCCGTCCAACCTCGCGATCATGGTTGGTGCCGACATCGACTACGTCGTGGTCGAGTCGGACGCGACCGGCACCAGCGAGCGGTACCTCATCGCGGAGCCGCGCCTGGCGGCGTACGCGCGCGAGCTGGGGGACGACCCGACCGTCCTAGAGCGAGTCAAGGGTGGCGACCTGGTCGGTCGCAGCTACACGCCACCGTTCTCCTACTACGCCGGCCGCAAGAACGCCTTCCGGCTGGTCGAGGCGGAGTTCGTCACGACGACCGACGGCACTGGGCTCGTGCACACCGCCGGCGCGTTCGGTGAGGACGACAAGATCATCACCGACCGTGAGGGCATCGAGGCGGTGATGCCGGTCGGCAAGGACGGGCGCTTCATCCACCCCGTCGACGAGTACGCCGGCATGCTGGTCTTCGACGCCAACCTGCAGATCATCGACCACCTGGTGGCCGCCACCGGCGGCCAGCCCGCCGGGCAGGTAGCGCCGGGCACCGTGCTGCTGCGTCGCGAGACCTACGACCACTCCTACCCGCACTGCTGGCGCTGCCGCGAGCCGTTGATCTACAAGGGCGTCGAGTCGTGGTTCGTCGAGGTGACCGCGGTCAAGCAGCGGATGGTCGACCTCAACCAGGACATCCGCTGGGTGCCCGACCACATCAAGGACGGCCAGTTCGGCAAGTGGCTGGAGAACGCCCGCGACTGGTCGATCACCCGCAACCGGTTCTGGGGCTCGCCGGTGCCGGTGTGGAAGAGCGACGACGCGGCGTACCCGCGCATCGACGTCTATGGCTCCTTCGAGGAGATCCAACGGGACTTCGGTCGGTTGCCTACCAATCCGCTGACCGATGACAGCGAGCCCGACCTGCACCGTCCTTACGTCGACGAGCTGGTGCGCCCCAACCCGGACGACCCGACCGGCCGATCGATGATGCGCCGGGTGCCGGACGTGCTGGACGTGTGGTTCGACTCCGGCTCGATGCCGTATGCGCAGGTGCACTACCCGTTCGAGAACGCCGACTGGTTCGAGCACCACTACCCCGGCGATTTCATCGTCGAGTACATCGGCCAGACCCGCGGCTGGTTCTACACGCTGCACGTGTTGGCCACTGCGCTGTTCGACCGCCCGGCCTTCGATACCTGTCTGAGCCACGGCATCGTGCTGGGCTCCGACGGCAACAAGATGTCGAAGTCGCTGCGCAACTATCCCGACGTACGCGAGGTCTTCGACCGCGACGGTGCCGACGCCATGCGTTGGTTCCTGATGTCATCGCCCATCCTTCGGGGCGGCAACCTGGTGGTGACCGAGCAGGGCATCCGCGACTCCGTGCGTCACGTGATGATCCCGCTGTGGAACAGCTGGTACTTCTTCCAGCTCTACGCCAACGCCGCCAACGGCGGCCAGGGGCACCAGGCCCAGCGGTCGACCGACTCGGCCGATCCGCTCGACCGCTACCTGCTGGCCAAGTGTCGCCAGTACGTCGAGGTGATGACCGAGCAGATGGACAACTACGCCGTCGCGGATGCCTGCGACTCGACGCGGTCGTTCCTCGACGTGCTGACCAACTGGTACATCCGGCGTTCGCGCGAGCGCTTCTGGGGCGACCAGGCCGAGGCCTTCGACACCCTCTACACGGTGCTCGAGGTCGTGTGTCGCGTCACCGCGCCGCTGCTGCCGCTGACCACGGAGGAGGTCTGGCGCGGCCTGACGGGGGGGCGGTCCGTGCACCTCACCGACTGGCCGCTCATGGAGGGGAGCGACGAGTTGCCCGCCGACGACGCGCTCGTGGCCGCGATGGACCAGGTGCGCGACATCTGCTCGGCTACCTCGGCGCTACGCAAGGCCGGCAACCTGCGCAACCGCCTGCCGCTGTCGACGCTGACCGTCGTGGTGCCGGATCCCGCTCTGCTGAGCGGCTTCGAGTCGATCGTGGCCGACGAGGTCAACGTGAAGGCAGTGCGTCTGCTCGCGACCGACTCACCTGAGGCGGCAGCGTACGGCGTGTCGCAGCGGCTCACCGTCAACGCCCGAGCCGCCGGACCCCGGCTGGGCAAGGACGTGCAGGCCGCGATCAAGGGCTCCAAGTCGGGCGACTGGTCGGTGGACGAGGCCGGTGTGGTGACCGCCGGTGGCCTGGTGCTGGAGGAGGGTGAGTACGCGCTCGAGACGGTGGCCGGCTCGGCCGACGACAGCTCGGCGACCGGCATGCTGCCGGGCGACGGCTTCGTGGTGCTCGACACCGTGGTCACCCCCGAGCTTGCCTCCGAGGGCCTTGCTCGCGACCTGGTCCGGGCCATCCAGCAGGCCCGCCGCGACGCCGGGCTCGACGTCTCCGACCGAATCGCGCTGACGGTCGGTGGCTCGTCGGTGGTCCAGGACGCCGCCCGCGCGCACGAGGCCCTGATCACCGCCGAGACGCTCGCGACGTCCTACACGGTGGGCGACGGAGCCGATGGCGGCACCGGCGTCACCCTCGGCGACGGCGAGACCGCCACAGTGGGGGTGGCCAGGGCCTAGCGGCTCAGTCAGCCGACAAGCCGGCCCGCGAGGCGGTCGAGGTAGGCCAGGACCTCGTCGGGGGTCTTGTCCGGCACGCCCCAGATCAGCTCGCTGGCACCGGCGTCGGCCCAGGCAGCGAAGTCGTCGGGAGTCGGCTTGGCAGCGATCAGCACCCGGATGTCCGGCTCGCCCTCGCGACCGGCGTCGGCCCAGGCCTTCCTGAGCGCTGTCGCCTTGTCGCCGATGCCGTCCTCGCGCGGCGTGGTCATCCAGCCGTCCGCGGTGCGCGCGATCCACTCGAACGTCTTCGGACCACCGCCGGCACCGATGATCAGCGGCACGTGAGCCTGGTGGGGCTTGGGGTAGGCCCACGACGGTCCGAACTGCACGAACTCTCCGTCGTACGACGCCTCCTCCTGGGTCCACAGGGCGCGCATGGCCTCGACGTACTCGCGCAGGACGGTGCGCCGTTTGGCGGCCGGGACGTGGTGGTCCTCGAGCTCGTCGGTGTTCCAACCGAAGCCGGCGCCGATCGTGACCCGGCCGCCCGAGAGATGGTCGAGGGTGGCGATGGTCTTGGCGAGGGTGATGGGGTCGGACTCGACCGGCAGTGCCACCGCGGTGGACAGCCGGATCTTGGTGGTGAGCGCGGCTGCGGTGGCCAGCGAGATCCACGGGTCCAGGGTCCGCATGTAGCGGTCATCTGGGAGCGTCTCGTCGCCGGTGCCGGGGTGGGCAGCGTCGCGACGGACCGGGATGTGGGTGTGCTCGGGCACGTAGATCGTGTCGAACCCCCGCTCCTCGGCTGCCACGGCGAGGGCCGCGGGAGTGATTCCGCGGTCGGACGAGAAGAGGACTACTCCGTTGCGCATCGGCATGTCTTTCCGGTTATTGAGTAGCGAGCGAAGCGAGTGTATCGAAATATAGAACGTGTTTCAGTTTTGGGGAAGGCAGTGACCCGACGGTGGTTGAGGTGCGAGCGCAGCGAGCCTCGAAACCACTCGGGCATGCTCGGCTGGTTGACTAGCCGTCATGACTGACCCGCACGTGCTCGACCTGTCCACCGATGTCGTAACCCTCACCGAGCAGCTCGTCGACATCGAGTCGGTCAGCCACAACGAGCGGGCCATCGCAGATGCGGTGGAGGCAGCGCTTGCTGCGCTCGCTCACCTGACGGTGAGCCGTCACGGCAACACCGTGGTGGCCCGCACCGAGCTGGGCCGCGGGGAGCGGGTGGTGATCGCCGGCCACCTCGACACCGTGCCCGTCAACGACAACCTGCCGGTGCGCCGCGAAGGCGACCTCCTGCGCGGCCTCGGCACCTGTGACATGAAGGCCGGCGATGCGGTGATCCTCAAGCTGGCGGTCGACGTGACCGAGCCCAACCGCGATCTCACCTTCATCCTCTATGACTGCGAGGAGATCGAGTCGCACCACAACGGGCTCTTCAAGCTCACCGCGAGCGACCCGGACCTGATGCGCGCCGACTTCGCGATCCTGATGGAGCCGTCCAACGCGGTCGTCGAGGCGGGCTGCCAAGGCTCGCTCCAGTGCGATGTGCGGGTCAGCGGGGAGCGGGCGCACTCTGCCCGCAGCTGGAAGGGCGTCAACGCGATCCACCTGACCGGCGAGATCCTGGCCCGGCTCGGCTCCTACGAGGCACGCAAGCCGGTCATCGACGGGCTCGAGTACCACGAAGGGCTGAACGCAGTCGGCATCCGCGGTGGCGTCGCCACCAACGTGCTGCCCGACGAGTGCGTCGTCTCGGTCAACTACCGGTTCGCGCCCGATCGCACCGAGGCCGACGCGGAGAGCTTCGTGCGGGAGTTCTTCGATGGCTACGACGTGACGATCACCGACAACTCGCCCGGTGCCCACCCTGGCCTCGATCGCCCGGCTGCGAAAGAGTTCATCGCCGCAGTCGGCGGGGAGGTCAACCCGAAGTTCGGCTGGACCGACGTTGCGCGGTTCACTCTGCTCGACGTGCCGGCCGTCAACTTTGGCCCCGGTGACCCGATGTTTGCCCACAAGCAGGATGAGCACGTGCCGATCGAGCACATCCAGCGTTGCGAACGACAGCTGAAGACCTGGTTGGGAGCGACGGCATGAAGTCCAAGACCAAAGGCCCGATGATCATGCGTCGCGACCAGGTGGACGGCACGACGACCGACCAACGACTCCTTGACTCGCGCGGACCCACCGACTGGGTGCACACCGACCCGTGGCGGGTGTTGCGGATCCAGGCCGAGTTCGTGGAGGGTTTCGGTGCCCTGGCCGAGCTCGGCCCGGCGATCGCGGTCTTCGGGTCCGCCCGCACGCCCGTCGACCATCCGTCGTACGCGCAGGCAGCGGAGGTCGGCCGCAAGCTGGTGGCGTCGGACTTCGCCGTGATCACCGGCGGCGGGCCCGGCGCGATGGAGGCGGCCAACATGGGCGCCAGTGAGGCCGGCGGGGTCAGCGTCGGCCTCGGCATCGAGCTCCCCTGGGAGTCCGGTCTCAATGAGTGGGTCGACGTCGGGGTCAACTTCCGCTACTTCTTCGCGCGCAAGACGATGTTCGTGAAGTACTCGCAGGGATTCATCGTGCTGCCGGGCGGGCTGGGGACCCTCGATGAGCTCTTCGAGGCGATGACGCTGGTGCAGACCCAGAAGATCACCACGTTTCCGATCGTGCTGATCGGGACGGAGTACTGGTCGGGCTTGATCGCTTGGCTGAGAGACACGGTGATGGCCGACGGCAAGATCGCCCAGGCGGACATCGACCGGTTGATCATCACCGACGACGTCGACGAGGCCGTCCAGGTGATGGTGCAGGGACGGAGCGACCGATGATGTGGCTGTTTGCCATCCTGATCGTGCTGGCCATGGGTGGTGTCGCGGCGGTGGCCGCGGGCAAGGGTGCCCCGCTCCAACCGGCGTACGACGACCGTCCGGACGCCATCGTGCCGGCCACCGGCCCGCTGAGCGCCGAGGACCTGCGCCGAGTCCGGTTCTCACTGGCCTTCCGCGGCTACCGCATGTCGGAGGTCGACGCGTTGCTCGACCGGCTCGCCCGGGAACGCGAGGAGGCCGCTCCAGCCCCTGAAGACCTGACCGAGCCCCACCAGAGCCCCGGCGAGGTCGAGATCTGACAGGATCGGGCACGTGCCGACCGAGCTGATCGTCTACGTCCTGACCGCGCTAGCCGCGGTGGTGGTCGTGCTGACCCGGCTGCGTCTGGCCAAGCCGGAGGGTGCGCGGCGGATCGACGTTGGTGGTCGGCTGCTCGGGGTGCACACGATCTTCGGGGGGCTGGCGCTGGCGACGTGGCTGCTCTACCTCGTCGGCGCCGGCGCCCTCAGCAAGAACGCCTCGAGTGTCGTCGGCATCGTGGCGCTGGCGTTCTGGTGGATCGTGGTGGGCGCCGGACTGCTGATCCTGGTCCGCTGGCTGCCCAGCCACGGCAAGCATGCGGCCGACGCCACCAAGGACTCCTGGTCCGATGGACCCGGCCTGTCGGTCCTCGCGCACGTGGGCATGCTGGTGGGTGTCAGCATCTTCACCTGGGCCTATCTGGTGGCGGCTGTTTGATGCGTCAGCGACTGGGGGCGGTCCTCGTCGGGCTCGTCGTCACATCCGGGGCAACCGTGGCACTCGTCGTGCCACGTGTCGCGGAGGCGTCCGAGCCGGCGCAGGAAACACGGACCGAGCAGGTGATGATCGGTCGCTCGGTGGCCGGTCGCCCGATCCTGGCCTGGCACCTCGGCCAGGACCGTGCCGCGCCGACAGTGGTGCTGTTCGCCACCATGCACGGCGACGAGCCAGCCCCGCGCCAGCTCCTGCAGACCCTGCGCGACGGCCCTCCGATCAGCGGCGTGGACCTCTGGGTGGTGCCGACGTACAACCCCGACGGCCTGGTCCGTGGCACCCGCAAGAACGCCCGCGGCGTCGACCTCAACCGCAACTTTCCCTACGGCTGGCGCAATCTCGATGGCGCCTACGAGTCCGGTCCGCGACCGAGGTCCGAGCCGGAGACCCGTGCAGTGATGCGCTTCCTCGGCGAGGTGCGGCCGGACTACATCCTGAGCTTCCACCAGCCGCTCTACGGGGTCGACACCGACACCAAGGCTCCGCGCTTTGCCCGCCGGGTTGCTGACAAGCTCAATCTGCCAGCCACCACCCTCGACTGCGGTGGGGTCTGCCACGGCACCATGACGGGTTGGTACAACCATCGCTTCCGCGGCGTCGCGCTGACCGTCGAGTACGGCCCCCGCCCCAGTCGCCGCCAGATGACCCAGGTGGCCCCGGCCCAGGTGTTGTCCATCTTTCGCGCGCGGTTCCGGTTGAGCGGTGGGTAGGGGTCAGTTTCAGGTGACCGGTTCCGCCCGTCACCCACCGCCCGACCGGGCCCACGTGATGAGCGGTGGGTAGGGGTCGGTCTCGGGACCCGATTCCGCCCGTCATCCACCGCCCGACCGGGCCCACCGACGCCCAGAAGTCAGCGGCCCTCGTAGACCGGCTTCTGCTTGGCGACGAAGGCCGCTACGGCGGCCGAGTGGTCGGCCGTTGCGCCTGTCTTCTGCATCATCGAGCCTTCGAAGGCCAGCGCCTCTTCGAGAGAGTGTCCGGCGGCGTACGCCACCGACTGCCGCATGGCACCCAAGGCCACGGTCGGGCCGTCGGCGAGACGGCGAGCTAGAGCGTCCACCTCCTCCGCCAGTACGTCGGCCGAGACCACCTGGGTCGCCAGGCCGAGGGCGAGTGCCTCGTCGGCCTTGATCGTGCGCGGGAAGTAGAGGAGCTCGAGGGCCCGGGCGCGGCCGACCAGGAGGGGGAGGTGGTAGCTCGCACCGGTGTCACACGAGAGCGCTACGTTCGCGAACGCCAGGTTGAAGCCGGCCGTGTCGACCACGAGTCGAAAGTCGCAGGCAAAGGCAAGGCTTGCTCCGGCTCCGGCGGCCACACCGTTGACCGCGGCGATCACCGGCTTCGCCATGCCCGCGAGCGCCGTCACGATCGGGTTGTAGTGGTCCTCGACCGTGGTGAAGAGCTGGTCGCTGCCGCCGTTGTTCAGCAGCTGGATGTGCTCCTTGAGGTCCTGGCCGGTGCAGAAGGCGCGGCCGGTGCCGGTCAGCACCACGCAGCGAGCCCCGGGGTCGTCAGCCACCTGCCGGACGATCTCCAGCAGCAGCACCTTGGTCGCCACGTCGAGGCTGTTCATTGCCTCCGGCCGGTTGAGGGTGATGGTGGCGATGCCGTCGCTGACATCGAGCAGTACGGGTGCAGTCATGGGGCAAGTCTTTCAGGCGAGACAGCGGTCGACGAAGCGGTCCGCCCCGGGCAGCAGTCGCTCGGCCTCGCTGGCGAACCGACGGGCCGCCTCGTGTCCGGGCCAGTCGTCCGGCAGCAGCACGGGGGGCAGCCCCGGGTCGGCGAACAGGAACTTCCGCCACTCGTGCACGAGGTGGAAGCGCGCCGCGAATGCCGCTTCGTCCGGCTCGGCGTGCTGGGCGGTGTGTTCGGCGACCAACGAGACCGAGGTGGCCAGCCACCCGTCGTACGCCGCCCGGAGCGCAGCCAGGTCCCAGGCGTCAGTCGGGTCCGGGTCGGGATCGATCATCCACGCAGTGCGCGCGGTGGCGCCGTCCCGCTGCAGCACCGAGGGCAGCTCGACCCTTGCGAACGGGCTCACCCACACGTTGTCGGCCAGCTCGGCGTAGCCGAGGTAGGCAAGGTCTGCGCGCAGCCTGGCGCGGTTGCTGCGATCGCTCGATGGCGTGACCACAGCGAGGTGCCAGGTGCCATCCCAGTCCGGCACGTGGCGTCGATAGATCCGGTCGGCCGCTTCGTCGAGGCGCTGTTGAGCCAGGCCGGTAGCGCGATACCCGCGTCCGGACTCTGCGGTCAGCGGCTCCAGCCAGCCCTGCGCGACCATGCGCGAAATGGCGGTCCGCACGGCCGGCGCGGCGATCCCCACCGGGGCCAGCAGTCGCACGATCGCGGCGACCGGTGCCTCGTTGCCACGGGTGCGCAGGTGATCGCCGTACAGGTCGAAAAGGGCCGACCGCGCATGCATGCGGTGAGTGTGCCATCCGGTTCGTCCGTTCGGGGTCTCACTCGAGTCGGACCAGGGTGCGGGTCGAGGTACCGATGGGGGATAATGGTTGCGCAGTGTGAGTAGCAGGACTGGCTGCTCTCGGTTGAGTCACAGGAAGAGGTGCCGCATGGCGGCAATGAAGCCGCGGACCGGCGACGGCCCGCTCGAGGTCACCAAGGAAGGACGCGGCATCGTCATGCGCGTCCCGCTCGAAGGTGGTGGCCGGCTCGTCGTCGAGCTCAATGCCGAGGAGGCCGGAGCGCTCGGTGACGCCCTCAAGACCGTCGTAGGGTGATTCGTCCCCCATCCGTGACGCTCAGTCTTCCCAGTCAGGTCTCTCCGCCGGAGTTCGCGCTCAGCGACCTCCTGCCACATGCGATCCGCGGGGCCGACGTCGTCGCCGTGCCCGTACAACCGGGCGAGGATGGCGACTCCCTGGTCCTTGGACCCGGTGCCGCCGGTCTCGCTGACGCCATCGCGACAGATCTTCTCGGCGTGCTCGAGGCGCAGCAGGCAACGGGGAAGACGGGTGAGATCGTCGTTGTACCGGTGCCACTCGGCTCGGCTGACAACGCCGATCTTCGCTGCGTGCTGCTGGTCGGCGTGGGCGCTGCCCGCCCGATCGACTTCCGGCGAGCCGGCGCGGCGCTGGCCAAGGCGGTGACCAATCGGAGCGCGGTCGCCACCTCCATTCCCGCTCTGGCCGCGGACGCGGTCGAGCCGTTCGTGGTGGGCATGATGCTCGGGTCGTTCGCGTTCCACTGGAAGTCCGAGCCTCCGGCCGACCGACCCGCGCGCCGCGTCGTCCTGGCGGAGCAGCCTGCGCAGACCCGGCCGGTGCTCGACCGGGCCGTGGCCCTGGGCGGTGCGGGATGGCGCTCGCGGATGTTGGCCACGGTGCCGTCCAACCTGAAGAACCCAGCCTGGCTCGCCGAGCAGGCCGAAGAGCTGGCCGCAGCCAACGGCCTGAACTTCCGCGTGTGGGACGAGCGCCAGCTCGCGGACCAAGGCTTCGGAGGCATCGTCGGCGTCGGCCAGGCATCCGATTCCCCACCGCGCCTGATTCGCCTCGACTACGCACCCGTCAAAGCCCGCCGCAACACGCCCACCGTGGTGCTGGTCGGCAAGGGCATCACCTTTGACTCGGGCGGATTGACGATCAAGCCCGGCGAGGCGATGTCGACGATGAAGCGCGACATGACCGGCGGCGCCGTGGTCATGGCGACGATGGCCGCACTCTCCGCTGTGGGCTGCCCGCTCCGTGTGGTGGGGCTGATCCCCGCCGCCGAGAACTCCATCTCCGGTAACGCCCTACGGCCGGGCGACGTCCTGCGCCACTACGGCGGTCGCACGACGGAGGTCACCAACACCGACGCCGAGGGGCGGCTGGTGCTGGCCGACGCTCTGGCCTACGCCGTCGCAGAGCTGGGGCCGGCCGCCGTCGTCGACGTGGCCACCCTCACCGGTGGCATCAAGGTTGCGCTCGGCCAGCAGGTTGGCGGGCTTTTCGCCAACGATGACGCCCTGGCCGACGCCCTCTTCTCGGCCGGTGAGAGCGCCGGCGAGCCGCTGTGGCGGTTCCCCCTGCACGCGGGCTACGAGGACAAGCTGGCCTCCACGGTGGCCGACGCCGACAACGCGCCCAAGCACGCGCCGGCCATCACCGCTGCGCTGTTCCTGCAGCATTTCGTCAAGGGCGTGCCGTGGGCCCACCTCGATCTCGCTTCAGTCGGAGACGTGCCCGAGGAGCTGCACGAGTGGACCCCCGGTCCCTCCGGTTTCGGTGCCCGCGCCCTGCTGGCCTGGCTCGGCACCGACGATCCCCTGAAGGGAGTCAGGTCATGAGGGGACTCACCGTCCGCTGGTCTCTGGCCGAGGCACCCGCCGGAGTCGAGGCCGACCTGGCGTCGTACGTCGAGAGCACCTCGCACGCGAAGTTCACCGGCATGGCCGGACTCAGCTACAAGACCTGGCGGGTGCGTCCCGGCGAGTGGTTCGAGGGCAGCTACGTGTTCGTGAGCGACCAGGCCAGGGCAGACTTCCAGCGTGCCTTCGCCGAGGGTGCGGCCGATGCTCCGGGCTCGATGATCGTCGGGAGCGCACCGATCCTGATCGAGGAGTGCGACATCGTGGCGATCGCCGAGGGCTGGGACGGCTTCGTCGCGGCCCCCCGGGCCTGACCTACTCCGCCTCGGGCAGCCATTCCTTCTTGGCCATCAGCAGGCCGTCGCCGACTGGCAGGAGCACGGAGACCAGCGCATCGGTCTCGGTGATCTCCCTGCCGAGGTCGCGGATGGTCACCGTGTCGCGATCACGCTGCGCGGGGTCAGCCACCCGGTCGTGCCACAGGGCGTTGTCAAAGGCCACGACCCCACCGGGCCGCAGCAGGCGCAGGGCTTCCTTGAGGTAGGCGGAGTACTCCGCCTTGTCTCCGTCGCAGAAGACGATGTCGTAGTGGGCATCGGTGAGCCGGGGGAGCACATCGAGGGCCGCGCCGGCGATCGTGCGGATCCGCTGCGAGGGATAGCCGGCCTCGCTGAAGGTCTCGCGCGCGAGCCGCTGGTGTTCGGTCTCGATGTCGACGGTGGTCAGGATGCCGTCGGCGCGCATGCCGCGCAGGAGCCAGACACCCGAGACGCCGGTGCCGGTGCCGATCTCGACAACCGAGCGGGCGTCGAGCACGGAGGCAAGGAAGCGGAGGGCCGCGCCGCCGCCCGAGCCGATGCCGACGACGCCGACCTCGTCGGCGCGAGCGCGGGCGGTCGCTAGGACCTCGTCCTCGGCGACGAACTGCTCGGCGTAGGACCAGCTGGCGGCGCTGATCGGCTGGGTCGGAGTCGCGATGACAGTCTCCTCGATGGTCGGGTGTCCAACGTATCGCCTGCAGGCAGCCGTTGGCGGGAACACCACCGCTGGGCCGCTCGTTGACATCGATGAGCGGCTGCCCGGGGACCTCACAGGTTTCTCTCAGTCGGAGTGCCTACCGTACGAAAGGTCAGTCGCAGCGTGCGTGCCAGAGGGGTCAAGATGACGGAGCCGAACCAGCGGTCAACGCCCGCGAGCCCGGAAGCCTTGGGCACGGTACCGAGCTGGGACGAGATCGTGGATCAGCACTCCGGACGGGTCTATCGCCTTGCCTACCGGCTGACCGGCAACCGGCACGATGCCGAGGACCTCACCCAGGAGGTCTTCGTCCGGGTCTTCCGCTCGCTTCACACCTACACGCCCGGCACCTTCGAGGGCTGGCTGCACCGGATCACCACCAACCTGTTCCTCGACCAGGCCCGTCGTAAGCAACGGATCCGGTTCGATGCGCTCTCCGATGAGCGCGCGGATCGCCTGACCAGCGCCGCACCTACCCCGGACGTCGCGTACGCCGACCGCACCTTCGACGACGACATCGAGCGCGCCCTGGCCACCCTGCCCCCCGACTTCCGCGCCGCAGTGGTGCTGTGTGACGTCGAGGGCCTGACCTACGACGAGATCGCCGAGATCCTGGGCGCCAAGCTCGGCACCGTTCGTTCGCGGATCCATCGCGGTCGCGCCATGCTGCGCACCGCACTTTCTCACCGCGCCCCGTCGGCCGGCCGCACCCGCTACGCCGGGCCGGTCTCTCCGTCGGTGCGACCGGTAGGAGGCCCCGCATGATCGGCCACCTCGGCGCCCGCGTCAGCGCCCTCCTCGATGGCCAGCTGTCCGCCGAGGAGACCGAGCGCGCGTGGCAGCACGTGCTCGCCTGCCACACCTGCCGTGACCTCGTCGAGCGGGAAGGATCGGTCAAGACCAGGCTGGCCGGGCTCGCCTACGACCACGGCTGTGTGCCGGACCACCTCAGAGGATCGCTGCTCGGCGTGCCTCCGGGCGACGTCTTCCTCACCCTCGATGCGCACCGTTCCCGGCGCTCGAACCTCGGTCTGGCCGCGATCGGTGGCGGTGCGGTCGGTGCAGCGGTGATGGGGGTCCTGGCCCTGGGTGCAGCCCCGGCCGACGCTCCGTCCATCGAGCGCCGGACGCCGGTCACCCAGCTGGTCACCCCTTCCTCGTCGCCCACGTCGTTGCCCTCACCCCGTCTCCGACCCTGACGCAGCGACGCCCCCGCTTGTCTCTCGGGGGATGATGGGTCCGTGACCCAGCAGGATCCTTCGGCCGACCCCCCGGGCCAGTCGCCATCGTGGCTGCCGCCAACGGGCGAGCCGTGGCCGGCGTACCCGCCTCCGGGAGCGGCTCCGCCCGTGATTCCACCCGCGCGGCACGCCGCCCCGCCCAACGGTCGGGTAAGCGGTTGGATCTGGCCGGCTGTCGCGGCGACGGCTCTGGTCGTCGGCGTGGTGGGAGGCGTCACCGGTTCTGTCGTCTACGAGTCACTGCGCGACAACCCCGGCGACAGCCCCGGCACCGTCCGCGGAGGTCTCGATGCGGTCGACACCCAGTCGCTGCCTCCCCTCTCGGTCGACGACGGCACCGTGGTTGCGGTCGCTGCGGAGCTGTTGCCGAGCACGGTCCAGATCTCGGCCGAGCTCGAAGGTGTCAACGGTGGCGCCACCGGGTCCGGCTTCGTCCTGGACCGGCAGGGTCACATCGTGACCAACAACCATGTCGTCGTCGATGCCGCCGAGAACGACGGTCCGATCGAGATCGTCGACCTGGATGGCAACCGCTATCGCGCCACCGTCGTCGGCCGCAGCTCGGTCTACGACCTCGCGGTGCTCTACGCCGAGGACGCCACCGGTCTCCGGCCAGCCGCGCTCGGCAAGTCCGAGCGGCTCCGAGTTGGGGAAGGGGTGGTGGCGATCGGCTCTCCGCTCGGCCTCAGCTCCACGGTCACCTCCGGCATCGTGAGCGCTCTCAAGCGCCCGGTCACCACGGGCGAGGCAGGCGACACGTCGTCGTACATCAATGCGGTGCAGACTGACGCCGCGATCAATCCCGGCAACTCCGGTGGCCCGCTGGTCAACCTGCGCGGCCAGGTCGTCGGCGTCAACTCCGCGATCGCGACCAACGGTGGCGGCACCATCGACGGCGAGGCGGGCAACATCGGCGTCGGTTTCGCGATCCCTATCGAGCAGGTGATCGTGACTGCCGACCAGATCCTCAGGACCGGAGAGGCGAGCTATCCCGTCATCGGCGCCCAGGTGCAGACCGGAGGAGTCGAAGGTGACGGGGCGACGATCGACAAGGTCCTCGAGAACACTCCGGCTCAGGCTGCCGGCCTGGCGAAGGGCGACATCGTGGTCGCGATCGACGGCGAGCGGGTCACCAACGGGATCGCACTGATCGTGACGATTCGTAGCCACCAACCGGGCGAGACGCTGGAGTTCACCATCATGCGCGATGGCGGTGAAGAGACCGCCCAGGTCACCCTCGGCTCGGAGACGGGCTAGTCGGTCGGGCTGGGTTCCTCCACGGGGGGCGTCGAAGCGATGTGCTCCTTGGTGTCGGCGTACGCCCGCTCGATGTACTCCTCCAGCTTGGTCGTCTCCACCCGCCATTGGCCGCGGCCGCCGATCCGGATGGCTTCGAGCTCGCCTCGACGCACCAGCGCATACACCTGCGCCATGGAGGTGTTGAGCACCTCCGCGACGTCGGCGAGCGTGAGAAAGCGAGGACCATCGGCCATGTCCCAATCGTCGCACCTTCTGCCCCCAACCCGCCTGAGCACGCCGTGGTTGTGGATGAGCAGGTGACCTAGGGCCGGGCGAACCTGCATGATGTGAGGGTGCCAAGGAACCTCGGGGTCCAGAGCGCTGACGCGCCCTCATTCGTGCCACCTGCGGCGACACGGGCCGCCCCGCCGGGATGGCGTGACTCGCGGCTGTGGGTGGGTGCCGTGATCGTCGCCGTCTGCGTAGTCGCCGGCAGCCGGTTGCTGGCCACGGCTGACGACACGGTCGGCGTGTGGACTGTCGCCAATGACATGGGCCCCGGCGACCAGGTCACTTCCGATGACTTGGTCTCGAGGCATGTCCGGTTCGCCGAGGACTCCGACCTCGACCGCTACTTCACCGTCGACGACGAGCTGCCGGCCGACTTGGAGCTGACCCGGGGCATCGGTGAGGGGGAGCTGTTACCGCGCGCCGCGACCGGCTCCTCCGGCGACAGCGGCACCGTCCAGGTACGGATCGCTGTCGACAACGAGCAGGTGCCCGCCGCGGTCGACGCGGGCTCGGTCGTCCATGTCTACCTGGTATCCGCGACAGGCGACGGCTCGCGCGCCTCCTCCGGCGAGCCAGCGCTGACAGCGGTGACGGTGGTGGAGGCACCGTCGGTCCAGGACACCTTCGCAGCCACCGGCAACCGGACCATCGACGTCGTGATCAGCGAGTCTCAGGCTCAGGCCTACTTCGCACAGCGGGCAAGGCTCGAGGATCCCGTGGTGACCGTGGTCAAGGTGGGTTGATGATCGTCGCACTGATGGTCGCCTCGGGGGCGGCGTGGGAGTCGACCGCGCTGCGGACGCTCAACGACCATCCCGAGGTCGTGGTCTTGAAACGGTGCGTCGATCTCGACGACCTGCTTGCCTCGGCCAGTGCCGGTCAGGCCGACGTGGCCGTGCTCGGCCTCGACTCGCCCGGTCTCGACCGAGCTGCGGTTGATCACCTTCACCTGCACGGGGTGCGGCCGGTGGCCGTCGTGGCAGCCAGCGCGGTCGAACCCGGCCAGGTCCGCGGCTCCCGGATCGGGATCCGAGCACTCGTCGCTGACGACGAGCTGGAGGTGCTGCCCGCGGTGGTCGTCGCTCCCGACCGCACACCGACCGCGACCCACCTCCCCGCCGAGCCTCCGGCATTACCGGTGCCGGGCCCGGGGGCCACCGGGCGGATCGTCGTGGTCTGGGGCCCGGGCGGTGCCCCGGGGCGGACCATGCTGGCGACGGGGATCGCCGGAGAGCTGGCCCGGCGGCAGCGACGCACCATCCTGGTCGACGCTGACCCCTACGGCGGCACCGTGGCGCAGCAGCTGGGCATCATGGACGAGGTCTCCGGACTGCTCTCCGCGGCCCGGTTGGCGACCAGCGGTGAGCTGGAGTCCGGGTTCACCACGGTCCAGCGCGGTGTCGACGGATGGCTGTCGGTGGTGACCGGCCTGCCCCGCCCCGACCGCTTCGCTGAGGTGCGAGCCGGCACGGTCGAGCACGTGCTCGAAGTGGCCCGCAGCCAGGCGACCGTGGTGGTCGACACCGGGTTCAGCCTGGAAGACGAACCAGGACACGAGTATGGCGCCCGTCCGGGCCGCAATGCGCTCACGTTGGGTGCCATCGAGGTGGCCGACGAAGTGGTCGTGGTCGGCTCCGCGGATCCGATGGGGCTGTCGCGGCTCGCGCGGGCGCTCGTCGACATCGGTGAGCTGACCGGTGCCACGCCAGTCCGGGTGGTGGTCAACCGGATGCGGTCGAGCCTCGGGTGGTCGGAGAAGGACATCGCAGCAATGGTGTCCGGCATCGCCAGCATCTCGGGCCTGCACTTCCTCCCAGAGGACCGGGTCGCCGTCGACCGGGCGTTGGTCGCGGGCCGCATGCTGGTCGAGATGGGCGAGTCCGCGCTCAGCCGCGCGGTCAGTGGGGTCGTGGATGCCGCGCAAGCGTTCTCGACGATCGAGTAGCCGCGAAAGCGAAGGGCCGGCCCAGGGTCAGGACGCGAAGAGCAGGTAGAGACCGCCAGCGGTGAACGTGATCATCGCGCACAGCAACGAGAGCTGACCAGTGAGCTGATGGCGTCGTGGGAGGACCTTGAGCGCGCGGTCGTGTGCAGCCATCGCCCCGAGCACGTGACCGATCACGACGGCCGCGACCTTGATCGTGGCGACCAGCTGCTGGTGGTAGCTGAACCAGTAGTTGATCTGGATGTCAGCAGTGCCCAAGAGGTTGCTGCCGTTGCTCAGCGGATCACTGAGATAGCCCAGAGTCCGCTGGGAGACCTCGAAGAAGTACGTGAGGTAGTGGGCCACGAAGTAGCCGACCACGATGGGCACCACAGAGTGGGCCAACCGGTTCGGCAGCTCGCGTCGAGGGGTCTCGGGTCCGACTCCGGTGAGCACGCACCCGATGGCAAAGATCAGGCTTGCGCCCAGGCAGAACGCGAGCAGGGCCAGGTTGTTCAGCAGGTTCTCCGAGTGTCCCGAACCCTGTACGTACTGCACCCAGCGACTGGACTCCCGGAACGAGTCGTAGCCAGTGCTGCCGAAAAGCACTCCCACAACCGCGATCAGCCCTGGCCGCGCCTCGACGCTGTCCAGGTTCGCCAGCGGGCTGCGAACGATCAAGTGTCCGTCGCGGGTCGACCAGGGCGACAACTTTCCGACCAGCGTCGACAGAACCTCGAACGGGTCCGCACGCTCGAAGAAGCCGTTACCGAAGAGGGCTCCACCGACCATCATCACGGCGATGTAGATGGCAACCCACAGCCGGACGGAGGCCAGCTCCGTCTGGGCGGGGTAGACCAGCTCCATCCACACGAAGGCGTAGAGGCCCAGGGCGGCCAGCCAGTAGCCGAGGCGCTCCGGAACGTCGAAGACCCCCCGGTCTGGGTCGCTGCCCGACAGCTTCGCGAAGGTGAGATTGATAGTGCGGACAGGGCTGATCGCCTTCCACACCGGTCCGAGGAAGACCGAGGCGAAGACCAGCCCGACCCACAGCACGACGTAGAAAAGGCCGAAGATCGGATTGATGAATAGGTCCTGCCCGGCCACGGCGACGAAGGCCGTGTAGGCGAAGAGCGCGAAACCAATGGCTCGGAGGCCGGCGCGAAACGCCGCAGAACCGACGATCGCGTCCAGCCAGGCCGGTGCGGGCCGGCCGCTGGTCTCGGCGTCGTAGCGCGGCGAGCGCCAGGCGACGGCCAAGATCGTAAAGGAGACCACCAGGGCCGCCACCGCGCCGCTGATCGCGAGGGGAAGCGAGATCGGAAGGTCCTTCTGTCCACCGACCCCGTGTGCCTGGACGAGGTCGTCGAGCAGCGGATGCACGGGCTAGCGCACTTCGAGCTGCACGATGATCTGGTCCAGCGTGTGCGACTCGACCTCGACCACGCCCTGCTTGTTGATCTGGAGCTTGAACGTGGTGGTGCCCTTCGAGTAGCTGAACTCGCTCTCCGGCTCCGAGTGCACATGGATCTCACCGGGTGCGTCCGCCGTCACGACCAGGTCGATCGGTTCGTCGACGGCGACCCGGACCCGCTCGCCGCTGGGGGTCACCGTCCCACCCGAGACGGTGACTTCGATGGTCGTGGTCTTCGTCGACCCATCGGGGTCGGACTCGTCGCTGCACGCGGTGGCGGTGGCCATCGTGCACAGAACTGCAACGGCTGCAGCAAGAGTTCGGCGCATCAACAATCCTCATCTTCGGCGGACGGGTGCCAGGCTTGGAGACAGGTCTCTGGAAGAATCCCATGCGAAGCACCGCGTCAACCGATGGGGTCGCCCGATGGGCTCGCCCGCCGCGAGACCCCTAGTTGATCAGTGAACGGAGCACGCGATGAGCGAGCGTCTCAGCACCCGTGACCTTGCGCTGCTCATCGCTGAGACGCCCGAGGCACCGGCGCACAACGCCACGATCGAGATCTTTGAGTGTGGGGACTCCGAGTTCGACTACGGGCGACTGCTCGAGCTGATCCGTGACCGCCTGCCGTTCGTGCCTCGCTATCGGCAGCGAGTCAAGAGCGTTCCTGGCGGTCTCGCGAACCCGGTCTGGGTCGACGACGAGCAGTTCGACCTCGGCTACCACGTGCGCCGCTCGGCACTGCCGCGCCCGGGCTCGCTGGAGCAGCTGCGGGAGCTGGTGGCTCGCATCGTGTCGCGTCCGCTGGACCGCAGTCGGCCGCTCTGGGAGATCTACTTCGTCGAAGGCCTCGCCGACGGCAATGTCGCGCTGCTGTCGAAGGCCCACCTGGCGCTGGTCGACGGCGTGCAGACCGTTGACCTCGGCCAGCTCCTCCTGGACCTCAGCCCCGAGCCGAAGACGCTGGAGCCTGACGACTGGCTGCCTGAGGGCCCGCGGAGTCCAGCCGGCATGGTCCTGGACGCGATGGCCGACTCGGTGACCGCGCCCGAGACGTTGGTCGAGACCCTGCGCTCGACCACCGGGGCGGTCCTGCGCACTGCCGACGAGACCTCGAAGCGGGTCCGCGGCATCGCCGGCGCGCTGGCCGGTCGGCGGCCAGAGAAGACCACAGCCATCAGCGGGCCGCTCTCCCAGCAGCGGCGAGTGGTCACGGTCGACACGGACCTGTCGGACTACCAGGTGGTCCGCAAGGCGCACAACGGCTCGGTCAACGACGTGATCCTGGCGACGATCACTGGCGGCATGAGGGCGTGGTTGATGACCAGGACCGAGTCGCTCGGCGGACTTCGGCAGGTGCGCGTCGTCGCGCCTGTCTCCGTGATCGATGAGGAGCTCGAAGCGACCTCCCTGGGGAGCATGATCGCGGCCCACTTCGTCGACCTCCCCGTCGGCGAGGCCAGCCCTATCGTGCGGCTGCACCAGGTGTCCTACGCCTTCCAAGCCCACAAGGAGAACGGGCGCGCAGTGGCCGCCAATCGACTCACCGGCATCGCCGGCTTCGCGCCGACGACCTTTCACGCGATTGGGTCGCGGGTCGCCGCGGCCGAGCTGCGCCGAGGCTTCCAAGTGAGTGTCACCAACGTGCCGGGCCCGCAGTCCTCGCTGTATGCCGCGGGCGCTCGGATGGTCGGCACCTACCCGGTGCCACCGCTGCTGCCGGGCCACCCGTTGGCGATCGGCGTGACCTCCTACGACGGCAGGGTTTTCTACGGTCTGACAGCGGATCGCGACTGGGTGCCTGACGCCGACCTCCTCGGCACCTGCATCAGGGAGGCGCTGGTCGAGCTGGTCGACGCCTCGACCGACACTCGGCAGCGCGCGCCGCGCGGCCGTAAGCGGGCTACCGCCAAAGCCAGCAAGACGCCTGTTGCCAAGAAGTCGCCATGACGCGGGTCTACGTGCCCACCACGTTCGCAGCGTTGGCCGTGTACGTCGACCAGGGCTACGTCGACGTCTCCGGCGAGCGGTTCGTACCGCCGGGCGAGGACGAGGAATCCGAGTACGCCGCGCTGCTCGCTGCGTCCGAAGCGGCCGAGGCGCTGCTCGACGGACCCGGCCGGCGGGTGGTGGTCGTCGGTGAGGTGGTCGACCCGGACGGGCCGGTGGCGATGGAGCAGGTCGTCGCGGTGCACGCGGACACCGACGACGAACATGATCCTGACGACGACCTGGCGTGGTTCGCCACCCAGGAAATCCCGTATCTGATCTAGGTCGTATTGTCGCGTCATGGACGCGCTCTCTTTCCCCCCAGCTCCGGTCAACGAGCCGAATCTGACCTACGCACCGGGGAGTTCGGAGCGCGCTGCCCTCGTTGCTGAGCTCGAGAAGCAGGAACGCCGCCAGCACACCCTGCGAGCCCACATCAACGGCCGCAAGCGGGCCGGCGGCGGGGCCGAGGTCGCGGTGGTGCAACCGCACGATCACCACCACGTGCTCGGCACCTTCAAGAGCGCGACCACCAAGGACGCCACGGCGGCGGTGAAGGCGGCCACCGACGCGGCACCGGACTGGCGCCGGATGTCGATCGACGACCGCTGCGCGATCCTGCTGAAGGCGGCCGACCTGCTGGCCGGGCCGTGGCGACAGCGGATCAACGCCGCCACCATGCTGGGTCAGTCCAAGACGGCGTTCCAGGCGGAGATCGACGCCGCCTGTGAGCTGATCGACTTCTGGCGGTTCAACGTCCACTACGCGAAGCAGATCCTGACCGAGCAGCCGATCGCCAACAGCCCCGGCATCTGGAACCGCACCGACCACCGCCCGCTCGAGGGTTTCGTCTACGCCATCACGCCCTTCAACTTCACCGCTATTGCCGGCAACCTGCCCACCGCGCCGGCACTCATGGGCAATACCGTCATCTGGAAGCCGTCGCCGACCCAGCAGCACGCCGCCTCGATGCTGATGGAGCTGCTCGAGGAGGCCGGGCTGCCGCCCGGGGTGATCAACATGCTCCCCGGCGACGGGGTTGATGTCTCGAAGGTGGCGCTGGCTCACCGCGACCTGGCCGGCATCCATTTCACCGGTTCCACGCCCACCTTCCAGCACCTGTGGCGGACGATCGGGGAGAACATCTCGTCGTACCGCTCCTACCCACGGATCGTCGGCGAGACCGGCGGCAAGGACTTCATCGTCGCCCATCCCTCCGCCGACCCCGACGTGGTGCGCGTGGCGATGATCCGTGGAGCCTTTGAGTACCAGGGCCAGAAGTGTTCGGCCGCCTCCCGCGCGTATGTCGCAAAGTCGGTGTGGGTGAAGCTGAAGGACCAGCTGATCGCCGACATCGAGAACCTGTCCATGGGCGACGTCACCGACCTGTCGCACTTCATGGGCGCGGTGATCGACGCTCGCTCGTTCGCCAAGCTCAAGGCGGCGATCACCCGGGCTCGACGGCAGCAGCACCTGACGATCCTGGCCGGGGGACAGACCGACGACTCGGTGGGCTACTTCGTGCGGCCAACCCTCGTGCAGTCCACCGACCCGACCGACCAGATGTTTTCCACCGAGTACTTCGGACCACTCCTCGTCGTGCATGTCTACGACGACCGGTCAGGGCAGGCCAGCTTCGAGCGGGTCGTGGCGCAGATGGAGAGCTTCGCTCCCTATGCGCTCACCGGAGCGATCATCGCTCAGGATCGGCGGGCGATTGCCTGGGCCCAGGAGCAGCTGCGCTTCGCGGCCGGCAACTTCTACATCAACGACAAGCCCACCGGAGCTGTCGTCGGCCAGCAACCGTTCGGGGGCGCCCGGGCCTCGGGCACCAACGACAAGGCTGGTGCTCCCGCCAACCTGATGCGGTGGACGTCGCCCCGCTCGATCAAGGAGACGTTCGTGCCCCCCACGGACCACCGCTACCCCCACATGGGCTGACCGGCATTCCCAGCTGCTTTGGCAGACTGTCTTCATGACTGCCTCGACCTCGGCCAGGTTCGCTCCCGTCGGCGCGCTGCGGATCGGTGTGCTCCTGCTCATCGCCTGGGCGCTGATGTTCTTCGGTCCGCTGGATGGTGGGCCGGGCTGGGTGACCGGTGCCGTGTTGGTTGCCGGGTTGTTGCTGACGTCGGTGGCGCTGGGCATCCGCATGTTGCGGGCCTAGCCGCTCAGGCAGAATTCGCGGCGTGACACCCACCCTGGTCCCTCTGCACCTCGGAGCGATGCACCCGATCGAGACGGCACTGACGCTGGTGCTGGCCTTCGGGCCGTTCGTGGCGCTCGGTGTCGTGATCGCCGTGCGTCGTCGTCAGGAGCGCGACAGGTAGTCGCGGCCGACCTTGTTCTCGGCCTTCAGCGACTTCACCAGGAGTCCGGCGATCAGCTCCTCGAGCTTGCCACCAATCAACGGGATGCCGACCTTGACCGTCATCGAGACGGTCTCGGTGGTGACACCGTTGGCCTCGGAGATGCGAGCAGTCCCGGTCATGTCGCCCGGCTTGCCGGGGATCGTGACGGTGATGTCGCCCAGCAGAGGCGTCGTCCAGATCTCGCGCTGCACGATGTTGGTCTCGTCGCCCACGAACTTCTTGGCGAACGAGGGGACGCCCGATGTCGGCAGCCACTGGTCGACGCTCACGTGCATGCCGTCGCCGACCGGCTTGATCACCACGCTGCGACGCACCGCGTCGATGTAGTCGCAGACCTCCTCACGAAAGGCCGGGTCCGCGAGCATCGCGGTGACCCGTTCCGCTGGCGCGTCGTAGGTCAGGTCGTGGACCAGCTGGCGGCTCATCGTTCGCCCGCGAGCCAGGCCTGACCGACCTGGTGCTCGATGTCGAACCCAGAGTCGATGTTGTCGACCATCAGCTGCTCCAGCTTGCCGCCGATCAGCGGCACCTTGACTCTCACGTCGAGCTCGACCAGCTCGGTCGTGCCGGTGGGTCCCGGTCGCAGCGTGATGGTCCCGTCGGCCTTGGTCGGCTTGCCCGGAGCGGTGATCGAGATGGAGCCCCCGGTTGAGGACGACCACTCCTCGGCGATCACTGCTTGCGTCGTGTCGCCAGTGATCTTCTTGGCGAGGGCGGGCAGGCCCGCGGTGTTCTGCACCTGGTCGCTGACCAGGGAGAAGCCGCCGCTCGACGGCGTGAGCCTGACCTCGACCGACACCACCTCCTGCGCGTGGGCGACCTTCTCGCGGAACGCGGGGTCGGACAGCATCGCGAACACGTCGGCTGGGTCGGCGTCGTAGGCCAGCTCTTTGCGAAATTTCATGCCGCCATCATGACCCTTCACGCCTCACAGGTGGCCAGCCGCTCCGCCAGCTCTGCGGAATCGCTGACGTAGTCGATCACCTGGTCGACCGGCGGAGGTGTGATGTCGACTGCTTGACCCAGGCTGGTGAGCTCGGTCGAGATGGCGCCACCGAGCGTCGAGAGCCGGTTGAGCCCCCCATCACCGCCGGGGCTGGGCACGGCCAGCTTGCGCGTCAGCTCGACGGCATCGCGCACGTAGACCTGCCAGCCCGTGAGCTCGCCGTCGTCGAGTCGGAAGGTCGCCGGCACCCGGTGGTCGGCCGTACGGCGGAGGCTCAGCATCGAGGGCAGGGACAAGTCGACGACGGACAGGACTGTGCTCAGCTCGGTGGTGCCGGAAACCTGCTCGGCAGCGATCGAGTACACGCCCCGGCCGAAGCCGACCACCGCGATCGGCGCGGGGAAGTAGGTGGTGCCGTTGCGCACGAGCAAGCCGTTGGCGAACAGCTCGGTGACGTCGTAGTGGACCCAGCACGTGCCCGTGTCGGAGGCCGGTGCTCGCTCCCGGCTCCAGGCATCGCGACCGATGGCCAGCACCTCAGTGGTCCGCACGTCCCCGGCGTCGTCATGACGCGACACGGTGGCCCGTGCGGCCGGCGGGGAGAGCCGGTAGTCGCCGGTCAGCGTGCTGCGCAGCACGCCCCCGGCGCCGACCGTCCTGCTCGCGAAGTGTCCGGTGTTCGCCTCGGCAAGCCGAGTGATGGCGTCCCCCAGGCGTTCGGGCGGCCGAGGGCCCTGTGTCCCGTCATTGCCGCCGCCGCAGGCCGATGTCAGAGCCGCCGCCGCTAGCCAGGTCGCAAGTGCTCGGGTCAGTCGCACAGAGCCACCCGCTGCGGGGCGTCCGACGAGTCGAGGTCGATCACCGCTGACGCGGCCGGGGGCTCGATGACGACGTCGGCGCCGGAGTCGGCGAGCGTCACGGTGATGGGGGTGGCAGCACCGAAGACGCTGGCCAGCTCCTCCTGGTCGACCTCGGTGCCCGCGTCCGCGAGCGCCGCCAGGATCGCCGGGCCATCCACCTCGATGCCGGACATGGCGCCCTCCTCGGTGAGGGAGAACCGCGCGAGCACCCGGTGCTGCGCCCCCGCGATCCCCAGCAGCGCCGGGAGGCGGGGACTGATCTGGGCCATGGCGATGCTCAGGTCGACGCTGCCGAGCACGTCGTCGCGACCGGTTGCCGGGGCGATCCCAACGGCGGTCGAGGCGAGGCTGACCGCACCCGGGAGCTGGTTGAAGTCGGGGTTGGTCTCGACGCCGGTGACCTCGGTGATCTGCCGCGGGTCTCCCATCACCCAACACTTCGACGACACCGGGCCGTCGGGAGGGAGCCGGACGAAGAAGCGGCCGTCGTCGCCGACTGCCTCGGTGGCGGTCGGACCGTCGGCGAGGTCCGCGGTGACCGATACCCGCTGCTGGCGCGGCTTGAGCCGATAGCTGCCGTGGTAGTCGAAGGTCAGGTCGGCATACTCGAGGTGGCTCGCGAAGGTGCCAGAGTTGCCCTCGCGCAGGGCTCGGATCGCCTCGGAGATCGCGGTCGCGGCCGTCGGGTCCTCGGCCAGCTCCGCGATGGCGCTGGGTGTGCTGGCGGCCGAGGGGGGCGCCGCCTCGTCGTCGCCCGAGCACGCCGCCAGGCCCGCGACCAGGGTCATCACCGCGATCGCGGTCAATTGCTGCCTCATCACCGCCCATCATGAGGCACCGGCCGCCCGTGGTTGAGTGGACACCGTGAGCGAGAACTTCGTGTCGTTCGGCGAGCAGGGCGCCCAGCTGACCTATGGCAGCTACCTCCGCCTGCCCCAGCTGCTCGACTCCCAACACCTGGAGTCCGACCCGCCCGCACACGACGAGCTGCTCTTCATCACCGTCCACCAGGTCTACGAGCTGTGGTTCAAGCAGCTGCTCCACGAAGTGACGGCTGCCCGCGACGCGATGAGTGACGGCCGGCTGTGGTGGGCCCAACACCTGATCGCCCGAGTGCACGCGATCGAGCGGACGCTGGTGCAACAGGTCGACATCCTCGAGACGATGACCCCGCAGGACTTCCTGGAGTTCCGGCAGCGGCTCGCGCCAGCCAGTGGTTTCCAGTCCGTGCAGTTCCGGGAGCTGGAGTTCCTCTCCGGCGCCAAGGACGCGACGTACGTCGAGCGGTTCCGCGGGCTGACCGAGGAGGAGAAGCAGCGGCTGGACCAGCGGCTCGCCGAACCTTCCCTGTGGGATGCCTTCCTCGACGTGCTGCGCGCCCACCACCTGGAGGTCGCGACCGACGAACAGGTGTCGCGGTCGATGCGAGCGGTCGCGCACGACCGCTCGCAGTACGCCGCCATCTGGGCGCTCGCAGAGGCGCTGCTTCAGCACGACGAGCTGGCCGCGAGCTGGCGGGCACGCCATGTGGTGATGGTGGAGCGGATGATCGGCAGCAAGTCCGGCACTGGCGGATCGAGCGGGTCGGCGTACCTGCGGGGTCGGCTTGGCCTGCAGTACTTCCCGCTGCTCTGGGACCTGCGCTCGGAGCTGTAGCAGTGCTGACCCGGCAGTAACCGCGAGACGTTGGCGCGGAGGCGGGGCGAGCCCTACTGTCAGACCGTGTCAATGACGACGCAGGACGCGGACAAGGCCGAGCTCATCGGCAAGGCTGCCGACGTGGCCCGACACGGGAAAGGCACCGGAGGGCCACCGCACGACGAGGTCGACGCTCTGCTTCGCGCCTACTACCGCCACGTTGCGCCGGAGGACGTTGTCGACCGCTCCGACGTCGACATCTACGGCGCCTTCGCCTCGCACTTCAAGCTGGCCGCCGACCGACCCCAGGGCACCGCCCAGGTCCGGGTCTTCACCCCCACGCTCGGCGAGCACGGTTGGTCGGCCGGCGGTCACTCCGTGGTCGAGGTCGTCATCGACGACATGCCGTTCCTGGTCGACTCGCTGACCATGGAGCTCTCGCGCCAGCAGCGCGACGTGCACCTGGTCATCCACCCGAACTTCGACCTGCTCCGCGACATCACCGGCGCACTGCAGCAGGTGCTGCCGGTCGCCGACGGCGCGAGCGATCCGCAGGGCGAGGCGGTCCGCGAGTCGTGGATGCACGTGGAGATCGCCCGCATCCACGACGGAGACGAGGCCGCGATCGCCGATGACGTGCAGCGGGTGCTGCGCGACGTGCGTGAGGCAGTCGAGGACTGGCAGAAGATGCACGCCAAGGTCTCGGAGCTCGTCGATGAGCTGAGGAGCGACCCACCGCCGCTGGACGCCGAGGAGGTCCGCCAAGCAGCCGACCTGCTGGCCTGGCTGGCCGACGAACACTTCACCTTCCTCGGCTATCGCGAGTACCAGCTCGAGCGCGACGACGGCGACGACTTCCTGCGCGCCATCCCCGGCACCGGTCTCGGCATCCTCCGGGCCGACCAGGAGATGTCAGCGTCGTTCGGGCGGCTACCTGAGCCGGTCAAGGCGAAGGCTCGCGAAAAGACCCTGCTGGTGCTGGCCAAGGCGAACTCGCGTGCCACGGTGCACCGTCCGGCGTACCTCGACTACGTGGGCGTGAAGACCTTCGGCGCCGACGGTGAGGTGAGCGGCGAGCGTCGCTTTCTCGGACTGTTCTCCAGCGCCGCCTACACCGAGTCGCTGCTGCGCATCCCGCTGATCAAGGAGAAGACGCAGGCGGTGCTCCAGGCGAGTGGCTTCGACCCCCGCAGCCACGCCGGCAAGGCGCTGATGGACACCCTCGAGACCTATCCGCGTGACGACCTGTTCCACACACCGGTCGACGAGCTGGCCCCGATGGCGCAGGCGGCGATGCAGGCTCGCGAGCGCCGCGCCGTGCGGATGTTCATCCGTCGTGACACCTACGCCCGCTACGTATCGGTGCTGGTCTACCTTCCCCGCGACCGCTACAACACCAGCGTCCGGGAGCGCTTCGCCGAGATCCTGAAGAGTCGGCTCGGCGCTGACTCCGTGGAGTTCACCGTGCGGATCAACGAGTCGACGACCGCCCGAGTGCACTTCGTGGTCCACCTGCCCAAGGGCGAGTCGATCCCCGACATCGACATCCAGGATCTGGAGCGCCGGCTGACCGAGGCCTCTCGTTCGTGGCGCGACGACTTCACCTCCGCGGTGATCGCCGAGTACGGCGAGGAGCTCGGAGCGACCCTGGACCGCCGCTACCTCGACTCCTTCCCGGAGGCTTACAAGGAGGACTACGCGCCGCGCACGGCCGCTGTCGACCTCGGGAGGCTAGAGGCAATCGACGGGGACGACGGCATCGATCAGTCCCTCTACCAGGACATCGACGCCGGCCAGGGCGAGGCGCGGCTCAAGGTCTACCGGATCGGCGCTCCGCTCTCCCTCTCTGAGATCCTGCCGATGCTTTCCTCGATGGGGGTCGAGGTCGTCGACGAGCGACCCTACGAGCTGGTCGGGCTCGAGCGGCCCTCGCACGTCTACGAGTTCGGGCTGCGCTACACCGGTGCGCTTCGTGAGGACGCCCGTGAGCTGTTCCAGGACGCCGTCCGCGCTGTCTGGGACGGGTTCAACGAGATCGACGGCTTCAACGCGCTGGTCCTCGCGGCGGGTCTGACCTGGCGTCAGGCGACGGTGCTGCGGGCCTACGCGAAGTACATGCGCCAGGGCAACTCGCCGTTCGCCCTCGACTACATCGAGGACTCGCTGCGCCACAACGTCGACATCACCCGACTGCTGGTACGACTGTTCGAGGCGAGGTTCGATCCCGAGGGCGACGACCAGCGCGAGAGCACGTGTGAGGGCCTCGAGCAGAAGGTCCTGTCAGCGCTGGACGACGTGGAGAGCCTCGACCACGACCGCATCCTGCGGTCCTACCTGAGTCACATACGAGCCACCCTGCGCACCAACTACTTCCAACCCGACGAGCAGGGCCTTCCACGGCGCTACATCTCGTTCAAGCTGGAGCCGTCGTCGATCCCCGACCTTCCCGAGCCGCGACCGCGCTTCGAGATCTTCGTCTACTCGCCGCGGGTCGAGGGGGTGCACCTGAGGTTCGGCGCGGTGGCGCGCGGTGGGCTGCGCTGGTCCGACCGTCGCGACGACTTCCGGACCGAGGTGCTCGGTCTGGTCAAGGCCCAGATGGTCAAGAACACCGTAATCGTGCCGGTCGGCGCCAAGGGCGGGTTCTTCTGCAAGCAGCTGCCACCAGTGGATCCGAGCCGGCCGAGCGATCGCGACGCGTGGATGGCCGAGGGCATTGCCTGCTACACGACCTTCATCTCAGGGCTGCTCGACATCACCGACAACCTCGTCGACGGCGAGACAGTGCCGCCGCGCGACGTGGTGCGGCACGACGGCGACGACTCCTACCTGGTCGTGGCCGCTGACAAGGGCACCGCGACCTTCTCCGACATCGCCAACGGCATCTCGAACGACTACGGCTTCTGGCTCGGCGACGCGTTCGCCAGCGGCGGTTCGGTCGGTTACGACCACAAGGCGATGGGCATCACCGCCCGCGGCGCCTGGGTCTCGGTGCAGCGGCACTTCCGGGAGATGGGCGTCGACTGCCAGACCGAGGACTTCACCTGCGTCGGGATCGGCGACATGTCCGGTGACGTCTTCGGCAACGGCCTGCTGTGCTCCGAGCACACCAAGCTGGTGGCCGCCTTCGACCACCGGGACATCTTCCTCGATCCCGATCCCGACCCGGCCGCGTCGTTTGCCGAGCGCAAGCGACTCTTCGAGCTGCCCCGGTCGAGCTGGCAGGACTACGACGCCTCGCTGATCTCCGCGGGCGGTGGCGTTTTCGCACGCAGCCTCAAGAGGATCCCGCTCAACGACGCCGTGCGCACCGCACTCGGCATCGATGAGGGCGTGGAGGCGGTGACGCCAGCCGAGCTGATGAAGGCGATCCTGCACTCTCCTGTAGACCTGCTCTGGAACGGCGGCATCGGCACCTACGTCAAGGCCAGCACCGAGTCTCACGCCGAAGCTGGCGACAAGGCCAACGACGCGATCCGCATCGACGGCCGCGACCTGCGGGTCAAGTGCGTGGGCGAGGGCGGCAACCTCGGACTGACCATGCTCGGCCGGATCGAGTACGCCGAGCGCGGCGGCCCCCACGGTCAGCCGGGTCGGATCAACACCGACTTCATCGACAACTCGGCCGGCGTCGACACCTCTGACCACGAGGTCAACATCAAGATCCTGCTCGACCGGGTGGTCGTGAACGGCGATCTCACCGAGAAGCAGCGCAACGCCTTGCTCGTCGAGATGACCGATGAGGTCGCCGAGCTGGTGCTCAAGGACAACTACGAGCAGAACCTCGCGCTGGCCAATGCCGCCCAGAACAGGCGGACGCTGCTCCACGTGCAGGAGACGTGGATGAAGAAGCTGGAGGCCGACGGCGTGCTCAATCGCGAGCTGGAGGGGTTGCCCTCGAGCCGCGAGGTGCGCCGGCGACTGGACCGCAACGAAGCACTGACGCCACCCGAGGCCGCCATCCTGATGGCGTTCACCAAGATCGTGCTGGCCGAGGAGCTGCTGGCCTCCGACCTGCCGGACGACCCCTACCTCGAGCTGGACCTGAAGGCGTACTTCCCTGCCCAGATCCGCGAGGGGTTCGAGCCGCAGGTGCAGGCCCACCCGCTGCGCCGAGAGATCATCGTGACCCAGGTGGTCAACGACCTGGTGAACGGCGCCGGGATGACCTACTGGCCGAGGCTTGCAGGCGAGACCGGGGCAAGCGCCGCCGAGCTGACCCGGGCCAACTTCGTGGCCCGCGAGATCTTCGACTCCCTGGAGCTGCGCGAGGAGCTGAAGTCCTACGACAACAAGCTCGACGCGGCGCTGCAGACCCGGATGCGGGTCGAGATGCGCACCCTGGTCGAGCGGGCCTCGCGCTGGCTGGTCACCAACCGGCGGCCGCCCTTGGACAGCCTGGCCACCGTGACGTTCTTCGACGACCCGATCCAGGCGGTGATCAGCAAGCTGCCCGAGCTGATGAGCGGCCGCGAGCTGGCGGCCTACGAGAGCCGCAAGGCCGAGCTGGTCGGGGCGGGGGTGCCGGACGAGCTCGCCGCCAAGGTGGCGGTGCTGCCACCGGCGTACATGTTGCTCAACATCATCGAGATTGCCGACCGCGAGTCGCTGGACGCCGACGACGTCGCGCGCGTGCACTTCGCCCTGGGTGAGCGGCTCGGACTGCCGACGTTGGTGCAGCGCATCCTGGCGCTGCCGCGCGACGACCAGTGGCAGACCATGGCCAGGGCCGCCCTGCGCGACGACCTCCACGCGGTGCACGCCCAGCTGACTGCCCAAGTGATGCGCTCGACTCCGGCCGACGAGTCCGCACCTGCTCGGATCTCGATCTGGGAGGACTCCGACACCGCCCTGGTCACGCGGGCTGCCGCCACCCTCCAGCAGATCTGTGCCGACGAGAACGGCGACCTGGCCAGGATGTCGGTCGGCCTTCGGGTGGTGCGGACGCTGTTGTCCTGACGGCGCCTGGGCGGCCACTTATCGAATGGCGCGGTGTCGGTGCCGCAACCTAAGGTGAGTCGACGATGTCGACAGCCCCTCTCGGACCCGATCCTGACCACCAACCGCCCGCCGGAGTGCACTCGCTCTGGCGCCTGCGCGGCTACCTGAGGCCACATCTCCTTGCGCTTGTCGTGATGGCTGGCACTGCGCTGGGTGGCGTGGGTCTGAGCATCGCGATCCCGTTGGTGACCAAAGCCCTGATCGATGGTCCGATCACCAACGGCGAGCTCGGGCCGGTGCTGCCGCTGGGTCTGCTCGCGCTTGGCCTGGGTGTGCTCGAGGCGGCGCTGGTCTTCTGGCGGCGCTGGGTGCAGTCCAGCGCAGTGCTCTCGGTCGAGACCGAGATGCGCCGCGACCTCTATGCCCGTCTCCAGCTCCTGCCGATGAGCTTTCACAGCAAGTGGCAGTCGGGTCAGCTGTTGTCGCGCGCGACCACCGACCTCTCTGCGATCCGTCGGTTCAGCGGTTTCGGGCTGTTGTTCCTGGTCATCAACATCGTCCAGCTCACCGCTGTCACCCTCGTGCTGCTCCACATGTACTGGCCACTCGGACTGGTGGTAGCCGGAGCGGCGGCGCCCATCGTCTGGCTGTCCATGCGGTTCGAGAAGTCCTACGTCGTGGTGTCTCGCCGGGTGCAGGACGAGCAGGGTGACCTGGCCACGCGGGCGGAGGAGGGTGCGGTCGGCATCCGGGTTATCAAGTCCTTCGGGCGCAGCGAGCACGTCTCCCAGCAGTACGAGCGGGCCGCGCGGCAGCTGCACGCGACGAGCATGGACAAGGTGCGCCTGTCCGCGAGGTTCTGGACCTTCTTGGAGGTGATCCCCAACTTCGCGGTGGTGGTCGTGCTGCTGCTGGGATCGATAGGTGTCGGCCGGGGGGCCCTGACTCCGGGGGAGCTGGTCGCGTTCATCACGCTGCTCCTCTCGTTGGTCTGGCCGGTCGCCTCCCTCGGCGTGATCTTGGCGATGGCCCAGGAGGCGATGACCTCAGCAGCGAGGATCCTGGAGATCTTCGACTCCGAGCCCGCCATCGTGTCCGGCACCCGGGTGGTCGACCAACCGCGCGGTCACCTGCGGTTCGAGCATGTGGACTTCGCCTTCCCGGACAGTCCCGACGAGCTCGTGCTCCGCGATGTCAACCTCGACCTCGCGCCCGGAGAGACGGTCGCCCTGGTCGGCGCCACCGGCTCCGGCAAGACCGTGCTCACCGCGCTGGTGCCGAGGCTCTATGACGTCACCGGCGGGCGGGTCACCGTCGACGGCGCCGACGTGCGCGACCTCGACCTCAAGCACCTGCGCACCTTGGTTGCCACGGCCTTCGAAGAGCCCACCTTGTTCTCGATGAGCGCGCGGGAGAACCTCACGCTTGGGCGCGCCGACGCTACTGAGACCGAGATCCAGGAGGCCCTCGAGGTGGCCCAGGCCGAGTTCGTCCACGACCTGCCCTGGGGCCTGGCCACCCGCATCGGCGAGCAGGGGATGGCGCTCTCGGGCGGGCAGCGACAACGACTGGCTCTGGCCCGGGCGGTGCTGGCCCAGCCAAAGGTGCTGGTGCTCGATGACACACTCTCCGCCCTCGACATCCACACCGAGAAGCTGGTCGAGGAAGCTCTGCGGCACGTGCTCGCCGCAACCACCGCTCTGGTCGTCGCTCATCGCGCCTCCACCGTGCTGCTGGCAGACCGGGTGGCGTTGCTCCAGGGCGGGACCATCACCCACGTGGGTGACCACCGTGAGCTGCTCGCCACTGTGCCGGCCTACCGCGAGCTCCTGGCTGCGGAAGCGGGGGACTACTCCCTGGACGGAGTGGCACCATGAGCGCTCCGCCAACCAGCGGCGGCACCGACTGGCGGGGCGTCGCCCACGTCGACGACCTCGAGGCAGCAGAACGGGAGTCGCCGGGGCGGTTCACCGGCGGCTCCGGGCAGCTGCTGCGTGAGCTGCTGGCCCCCTACCGGCGCGCCATCTGGATGCTGGTGGGCATCGTGCTGGTCGAGAACGCTGCTCGGTTGTCCATCCCTTACCTGGTGAAGGAGGGCATCGACACCGGCATCCCGCCCATTCGCGAGGACAACGACCTGGAGCCGCTGCTGCTCATCGTCGGCATCGTGCTGGTCTCCACGATCGTCCAGGCGATCGCCCGTCAGCTCTTCCTGGTCCGTTCGGGTGGGATCGGTCAGGACGTGCTCTTCGAGGTGCGCCGTCGGGTCTTTCGTCACTTCCAGGTGTTGAGCCCGGCGTTCCACGACGACTACACCTCGGGTCGGGTGATCTCACGCCAGACATCCGACGTGGACGCCATCTACGAGATGCTCGAGACCGGGTTCGACGGGCTGGTCACGGCCGCGCTGACCCTGGTCGGCACGGCAGGGCTGCTGCTGTTCCTCGATCTCAAGCTCGGTCTGGTGGCCCTGCTGTGCGGTCCGTTCTTGTTCTGGCTGACCAACTGGTTCCGGCGCGAGTCGGGGCAGAGCTATCGGGTCACCCGGGAGAAGGTCGCCCTGGTCATCGTCCACTTCGTCGAGTCGATGGGTGGCATCCGGGCGGTGCAGGCCTTCCGGCGCGAGCCGCGCAACCAGGAGATCTTCGACGACGTCAACCACCAGTACCGCAGGGCCAACCTGGTCGCGTTCCGGCTGGTGGCGTGGTTCATGCCCGGCATCCGGCTGATCGGCAACGTCACCATCGCGGCCGTGCTCCTCTACGGCGGCTACCTCGCCTACCACGGCGAGGTGACGGTCGGCGTGCTCGCCGCCTTCCTCCTCTACCTGCGCCAGTTCTTCGAGCCGATGATGGAGATCTCGCAGTTCTACAACACCTTCCAATCGGCGTCGGCCGCCCTCGACAAGCTCGCCGGGGTGTTGCGGGAGCAGCCCGGCGTACCTGACCCCGAGCAGCCTATGGTGCTCCAGGACGCTCGGGGCGACCTGCACTTCGACCACGTGCAGTTCTCCTACGTCGAGGGTCGTCCGGTGCTGCCCGACCTCGAGCTCACCGTGCCCGCCGGTCAGACGCTGGCCCTGGTAGGCACCACCGGCGCCGGCAAGACCACGCTCGCCAAGCTGGCCACCCGCTTCTACGACCCGCTCGGCGGCCGGGTGCTGCTCGACGGGATCGACCTGCGCCACCTGACCTCCGACAACCTGCGCGAGGCCGCGGTGATGGTCACCCAGGAGAACTACCTCTTCTCCGGCACCATCGCCGACAACATCAGGTTCGGTCGTCCCGAGGCCGGCATGGAGGAGATCGAGCGGGCCACCCGAGCGCTGGGAGCGCACGACTTCATCATGGCGCTGCCCGACGGCTACCAGACCGACGTCGCCAACCGGGGTGGGCGGCTCAGTGCCGGGCAGCGCCAGCTGGTGGCGTTCGCCCGAGCGTTCTTGGCCGATCCAGCCGTACTCATCCTCGACGAGGCGACCTCCTCGCTCGACATCCCGTCGGAGCGGCTGGTGCAGAAGGCGTTGCACACGGTGCTCGCCGGCCGCACCGCGGTGATCATCGCCCACCGGCTCTCGACCGTGGAGATCGCCGACCGGGTGATCGTGATGGAGCACGGCCGGATCGTCGAGGACGGCACTCCCGCCGACCTGGTCTCCGGTGGCTCCGGTCGCTACTCCGACCTGCACGATGCCTGGCTCGAATCGCTGGCCTAAGCACTAGTCTCCCGCCTATGCCCGAAGAGCTGAGCGTCGCCGCGACCGTTACGCAGACCCATTCCGGACAACTGAGGGCAGTCGACGCGGTGGACGCCGCGCTCGGGCGAATTGCCGAGCGCGACCCAGGGCTCAACGCTTTCTCGGTCGTCCTCGCCGATGAGGCCCGAGTGGAGGCGGCAGCGACCGACGAGCGGGCCGAGGCCGATCGCGGTCCGCTCCACGGCGTGCCGATCGCGATCAAGGAGGAGCTCGACGTCGCCGGCTGTGTCACTACGTTCGGTGGCGAGGCCAACTCGACCCCCGCCGCGGCCGACAGCGAACTGGTCCGGAGGCTGCGCGAAGCCGGCGCGGTGATCGTCGGCAAGACCACGATGCCGGAGTTCGGGGCCTGGCCCTACACCGAGTCGGTATCCCGGGGAATCACCCGCAACCCGTGGGACCCCACCCGCACGCCGGGCGGGTCCAGCGGGGGGACTGCGGCCGCAGTGGCCTCGGGCATGGTGCCGGTCGGGATCGGCGGTGATGGTGGTGGTTCGATCCGGATTCCGTCGGCGTGCTGCGGGCTGTTCGGGCTCAAGCCGCAACGGGGTCGAGTGACCACGGCGCCGCATGCCGACCTCTGGTTGGCGCTGGGCACGGTCGGTCCGCTGAGCCGCACGGTGCTGGACAGCGCCGTGGTCTACGACGTGATCCGCGGCAACCTCCCGGGCGACCGGTTCACAGCGGGGCCGTCGGGATCGTTCGCGGAGGCCGCCCGGACCGAGCCAGGCCGGCTGAGGATCGGCTGGTCGACGAAACCGGTCACCCACGGGGTGAAACCGGACCCCATCCACGTACGGGCGGTCGAGGAGACGGCCCGGCTGTTGAGCGACCTCGGTCATGAGGTCAGGGAGGTGCAGCCGCGCTACCCCGATCCGACGGCGGTGTTCGTGCCGCAGTTCTTCGCCGGAATCCGCAACGAGGCCGACCAGATGGAGCACTACGAGCGGCTCGAGCGGCGCACCCGGGAGACCTACCGACTCGGCTCCTGGGTGACTCCGAGGGTCGCGGATTGGGCGGTCAGAGCAAGCGACAAATTTTCGGTGCGCGCCAACCGGGTCTTTGACGACGTCGACGTCCTTCTCACTCCGACCATGGCGCACCGGCCGCCCCAGGTCGGCATCCTCGATGGCCGGGGCACCGTCCGCTCGGCGCTGGCGTCGATGCCGGCGATCGCGTACGTCGCCATCTGGAACGTCGCCGGCAACCCGGCGGCCTCGGTGCCGTGCGGGATCGCCGAGGACGGTTTGCCGGTGGGTGTCCAGCTGGTCGGCCACACGGACGCCGAGACCACGCTGCTCAGCCTCAGCGCCCAGCTCGAGCAGGCACGTCCCTGGCCACTGACCGTGCCTGGGTAACGTCAGGGCCTATGGCAGCAATCGAGGTCACGGACCTCGCCAAGGCCTATGGAGAGCTCAGAGCGGTCGACGGGGTCACACTCGACGTTGCCGACGGTGAGTTCGTGGGGATCCTCGGCCCCAATGGCGCGGGCAAGACCACCCTGTTGGAGATGATCGAGGGGCTGCGCCGGCCCGATGCGGGCACGGTGCGCGTGCTGGGTGAGCCCGTCTGGCCCCGCAACCCCCGGCTGCTGCCCCGGATGGGCGTGCAGCTGCAGGCTTCGTCGTTCTTCGAGCGGCTGACCGCGCGTGAGCAGCTGCACACCTTTGCCTCGCTCTACGACGTGCCGCACGCCCGGGTCGGGGAGTGGTTGGAGCGGGTCGGTCTGGAGGACAAGGCCGAGACCCGGGTCGAGGATCTCTCGGGAGGTCAGGCGCAACGGTTGTCGATCGCCTGCGCGTTGGTCCACGACCCTGATGTGGTGTTCCTCGACGAGCCGACCTCCTCGCTGGACCCGCAGGCGCGGCGCAACCTGTGGGACCTGCTGTCCGGTCTGAACGACTCAGGCCGCACGGTGGTGCTGACGACGCACTACATGGACGAGGCGGAGGTGCTGTGTGACCGGGTCGCGATCATGGACGCCGGCCGCATCCTTCGGATCGGAACCCCCGCCGCGTTGGTGCGCGGTCTCGACTCCCCGGCGCGGATCACGGTGGCGCCCGGCCAGCTCACGCTCGGCCAGGCTCGAGCCCTGCCCGGCGTGGATGAGGCCGATGTCTGCTCCGACGGGCTCCGCCTGACTACCCGGCAGCCGGCCCTGGTGATCGGCCGCCTCGCGGAACAGGATCGACTCGATGGCGTACGCGTCCATACCGGCACCCTCGAGGACGTCTTCCTCGACCTCACCGGGCGGGAGTACCGCGCATGAAGTCCCTACAGCTGAACAGCCCCTTCGCGGCACTGTCGGTCGCCATCTTCCGTGGTTTCCTGCGCGACAAGGCCTCTGTCTTCTTCGCCCTGATCTTCCCGCTGATGTTCCTGGTGCTCTTCGGCGGTCTGCTCGGCGACCAGAAGCAGTCGAAGGTCGACCTGATCCAGGTGGGCGACGTGTCCGTGATCGACAACCTTCCGGAGGGCGCCCGCGAGGCCTTCGAGGACACCTTCGAGATCGAGGAATCCGAGGACCTCGAGGAGAGCATCGAAACGGTACGCAAGGGTGACGCCGACGTCGCGGTTGAGATGCGCGGCGACACGTTGGTGGCGCACTACACCCAGACCGACCAAGTCAAGGCCGGCATCACCCAGGGCGCACTGCAGTCGTTCGTCCAGGTCTCCAACGTTGCGCTGCTCGCCCAGGCCACGGGGGAGCAGCCCCGCTATCAGCTCGACCCACGACGCGTGGAGGACGACTCGCTCGACACCATCCAGTTCATCACGCCCGGCCTGCTCGGCTGGGCGGTCGCGATGAGTGCGGCGTTCGGTGCTGCGGCCACACTGCAGGGCTGGCGGCAGTCGAAGCTGCTGCGCCGCCTCCAGCTGGCTCCAGTGTCCTCGCGCACCGTCGTGGGCGCCCGCATCAGCGTCGCAGTGGCGATCGCGTTCGTGCAGATGGCGATCTTCCTGGGTCTTGGGGTCGTTGCCTTCGGGCTCGTGCTCACGGGGTCGTGGTGGATGGCTATCCCGCTGCTGGTGGTCGGCACGCTCTGCTTCATGGCGATCGGGCTGTTCGCCGGAGCGGTCACCACCACCGTCGAGGGCGCGGTGAACGCGGCCAACTTCATCGTCTTGCCGATGGCTTTCCTCAGCGGCTCGTTCTTCCCCCTGGATGCGGCCCCTGCCTGGTTGCAGAGAGTCTCCGATGCGCTGCCGCTCAAGCATCTCAACGAGGGGATGCTCGACGTGATGGTGCGCGGTGACGGCCCCGCGGCGGCGCTGGCGCCGCTCGGGATCTTGGCGGGGTTCGCCATCGTGGTCACGTTGGTCGCGGCCCGGCTGTTTCGCTGGGAAACTACCTGACATGCCCTCTCTCTTCCTGACGCCGCGGGCCCGGCTGCGCCGGTTCGTGGGGCGCGGCGGGCCGAGCCCACTGACCGACCGGGTGGTGCTGGTGACCGGGGCATCGTCGGGCATCGGTGAGGCGACGGCCCTGGCCGTCGGGCGCCGCGGCGCGACCGTCCTGCTGGTGGCTCGCCGGGTCGACGACCTCGAGCGGGTGCGCGCGCAGATCGCCGGCGAGGGTGGCCGGGCGGCGGCGTACCCGTGCGACCTGACCGACGGTGGAGCCGTCGACTCACTGGTCAAGCAGGTGCTCGAGGACCACGGTGCGGTCGATTACCTGGTCAACAATGCCGGCCGCTCGATCCGGCGTTCCCTGCACCTGAGCTACGACCGTCCGCACGACTTCGAGCGGACGATGGCGATCAACTACTTCGGACCGGTGCGGCTCACGCTCGGGCTGCTGCCCGCCATGCGCGAGCAGCGCTTTGGCCAGGTGGTCAACATCCTGAGCTGGGGTGTGCAGATGAAGGCACCCAAGTTCTCGGCCTACCTGGCTTCCAAGTCGGCGCTCGACACCTGGTCGCGGATCGCCGGCCGGGAGACCTGGGCCGACAACGTCACGTTCACCAACATGCGCTTCGGTCTGGTGCGCACCGACATGGTGGTGCCGACCAACTCGTTCGAGGACCGCAAGGCGCTCACTGCCGAGCAGGCGGCCGGCAAAGTGGTGCGCGCTCTGGAGGACCGCCCAGTGGTGGCCGGCCACCCGATCGGCTACGTCGGCGAGGTGCTCAACTTCGTCGCCCCGCGACTGAGCGACGCGATCATGGCGCGTTATGACCGGATGGCACCCGACTCCACGGCGGCCCGCGGCGATGGGCCGAACCCATGAATGGCCCGTTGTCCGATGTCATCGTGGTCGACCTGTCCCGAGCGCTGGCGGGACCGCACGCGACGATGATGCTGGGCGACCTCGGCGCCCGGGTGATCAAGGTCGAGGTGCCCGAGACCGGTGACGACACGCGGGGCTGGGGGCCGCCCTTCGTCGGTAACGCCGATGCCCGTGAGTCGACGTACTTCCTGGCAGCAAACCGCAACAAGGAGTCAATCACCCTCGACCTCAAGGCCGAGGACGACCGCGAGGTGCTGCTCCGGTTGGTCGACCGGGCCGATGTGCTGGTCGAGAACTTCCGCACCGGAGTGCTCGAGCGACTCGGCCTCGGCATTGAGTCGCTGCAGCAGCGCAACCCACGGCTGGTCGTGCTCTCGATCACCGGGTTCGGACACGACGGCCCGGAGGGAGGTCGTGCCGGCTACGACCAAATTGCCCAGGGTGAGGGCGGTCTGATGTCGCTCACCGGTTCGGGTCCGGACGACCCGCAGCGGGTCGGAGTGCCGATTGCCGACCTGCTCTCAGGCATGTACGGCGCCTATGGCGTGGTGGCGGCACTCCACGAACGCGATCGCACCGGTCGCGGCACGGTGGTGCGCACGTCGCTGCTGGCCGCTGTCGTCGGCGTCCACGCGTTCCAGGGCACCCGATGGACGGTGGCCGGAGAGGTCCCCCGCGCGCAGGGCAACCACCATCCCTCGATCGTGCCCTACGGGCTTTTCCGTTGCCGCGACGGTGCGGTACAGATCGCGTTGGGCAGCGAAGGTCTGTGGCGCCGGTTCTGCGTGGCCTTCGGGCTGGACCCTGCTGCTGCGGGCCTGGCCACGAACGAGGAACGGGTGGCGGCTCGTCCGCGGGTGATCGAGGTGATCGAGGGCGTGTTCTCCGACTGGGACGCCGAGTCGCTGCTCACCCGGCTGGCCGAGGTCGGAGTGCCGGCCGGCAAGGTCCGCACGCTCGATGAGGTCTACGCCTGGGACCAGGCGCTCAGTCAGGGCCTGAGGGTCGACGTCGACCACCCCACGCTCGGCAAGGTGCAGCTGCCGGGGCCGCCGCTGCGCTTTTTCAACGCCGACGGAGCCGAGGTCAGCCGCAGCGACCACTCCGCACCACCGCTGCTCGACCAGCACGCCGACGCCATCAGATCCTGGCTGGACCAGGAGCGATGACCCGCCGCTGGGCGGTCGCCGACCTGCTGGACCTAGTGCTCGACCCCGGCTCGTTCGAGTCGTGGGATCGCCCGGTCGACATCTCCGATCACCCTGAGGACTATCGCTCCGCCCTTGTCGCGGCCGCCGAGAGGTCCGGCACGGACGAGTCGGTGCTGACCGGACGAGGGCTGGTGCGCGGTCGACCAGTTGTGGTGGTGGCCAACGAGTTCACCTTCCTGGCCGGTTCGATCGGCCGGGCAGCGGCGGCCCGGATCGTGACAGCGGTGCGCCGGGCGACCGAAGAGAGGCTTCCTGTCCTGGCTACCACCTCCTCGGGCGGCACTCGTATGCAGGAAGGCACGCGTGCCTTTGTCGGGATGATCGACATCTCCCGGGCGCTCATGGACCACCGGGCGGCCGGCCTGCCCTACCTCGTGCACCTGCGTCACCCGACCACCGGCGGGGTCTTTGCCTCCTGGGGATCGCTCGGCCACATCACGGTGGCCGAGCCAGGGGCATTGGTCGGGTTCCTCGGTCCGAAGGTGTACGCGGGGCTGACCGGCGAGGCGTTTCCCTCAGGAGTGCAGACCGCTGAGAACCTTGCCGCGCACGGTGTGATCGACGCGGTGGTGCCGGCCGAGGACCTGCCGGAGCTCGTGGACCGGGCGCTCGCAGTGCTCGTCGATCCGCCGACCCGCAGCACCCTGCCTGCACGTCGGACAGACCCGATCGGCACGACATCGGCCTGGGAGTCGATCCAGCGGACCCGGGACCCAGGGCGGGCCGGTGTGCGCCACCTGTTGCGGCACGGAGGAGCCAGCACCGTCCGGCTGCGCGGCACAGACGAGGGGGAGCGCGACGAGACCGTGATCGTCGCGCTGACCAGGTTGGACGGCCAGCCGTGCGTGGTCGTGGGGCAGGACCGCAGCCGTCAGGACCCCGACCACCCGATGGGTCCAGCCGCGCTGCGCGAGGCGCGTCGAGGGATGCGCCTGGCGGGCGAGCTGAGGCTTCCTCTCGTCACCGTGATCGACACCCCCGGTGCCGAGCTGTCGCCCGGGGCAGAGGAAGGCGCGATCGCTGGCGAGATCGCTCGCTGCATCGCGACGATGTCCACCATGTCGGTGCCCACGGTCGCGGTCATCCTCGGCCAGGGTTGTGGTGGGGGAGCACTGGCTCTGTTGCCGGCTGAGACGGTGATCGCGACCGAGCACGGTTGGCTCGCTCCGTTGCCGCCGGAGGGAGCGAGCATCATCGTCCACGGCACCGCCGAGCACGCGAACGAGCTCGCAGAAGAGCAACGAGTGCGCGCTGCCGACCTCCTTGCCGACGGCGTGGTGCATCACGTGGTGCCGGAGGTCGACGGCGAGACCGCCCGCGATCTCGCCATGGCGGTGGCGGCCGAGGTCGGTGTGGCGCTGCGACGGACGGGACGTGGCCGGATGACCGACGACGTCCGCGACCGGCTCGACAGCGACGGCTAGGCGCGCCGTTTGCCCTCGGGATGGATGCTGCGGCTCTCTCCGCGCCGGTCGCGCGTATCGACCAGGTCGCTCACATAGAGCTTGGGAAGGACCTTGGCTACGGCGAGCGCCACGTAGATCACGGTGTTGATGGCGACGAACGCGGCGAGCACGCCGAAACCCTCGGACCGAAGCAAGGACTCGGGCAGCACGATGCCCCATGGCTGGACCGCCGCCGCCAGCGTGGACGACATCATGACTTGCTCACCTTCTCCGGGCTGACATCTGCGCCGGGCTGCGGGACGTACTTCCAGTCCGCCTTCCGACCGAGGCTGAGGTCGAGGATTCCCTTGACGTAAATGATGTTCAAGAACAGCGCGAAACCCATCTCGGGGAACAAGGTGGCCGCGACCAGCCTGGCCTTCAGGCCGCCCCGCCACACGGTGGCGACGCGCTCCACGATGAACACGAGCCCGATGCCGATCCAGAACGGGAACCACACCCACTCGTCGAGGGAGAGGATCATCAGCACGATCAGCAGCAAGTAGCCGCCCAAGGCGAAGACGCCGTAGCCGATGCCCAGCTGCTGGGCCCAGTAGCGGAAGGTCTGGGGGCGCATGCCGTAGGCGCCCAGGTTCTCCAGGGCGCCACGCTGCCACCGCAGGCGCTGTGCCCACAGCGCCTGCCACGTGGGCATCACTTCGGTCACCACCGTGCATTCCGACGGCGACACCATCAGGGCGCCGAGAGACTTCAGGGCCAGGGTGATCTCGTTGTCCTCGGTGAGTGCGACGGTGTCGTAGACGTCGCCGGGCACACCCGGCAGCGAACGGCCGCGCTCACTGGCCACGGTGCGCAGTGCCAGGGGTCGAAAGATCGTGGCGGTGCCGGTCAGGACGAAGACTCGACCACGGCGGCGACGCAGCTCGCGTGCGTAGCGGATGTACTCATTGCGCTGGAACTGGCCGAGAAGCCCGCTGCCGTCCTCGCCGTAAAAGAGGCCACCGATCGCCATCAGCGCCCGGTCGTCGGTCATCCGACGCACGGCTGCCTCCAGGAAACCGGCATCGAGGGTGGTGTCGGCGTCCATCACCATCACCAGGTCGTTGTCACCCTGGCCCGGCAACAGCTCCGCGAGCGCCTGGTTGAGCGCGCCGCCCTTCTTGTGGACGTTGCCGACCGTCTCGAAGACATCTACCCCCATGTCTCGCGCGATCTGGGCAGTGCCGTCAGTGCAGTTGTCGGCGACCACCACGAGCCGTTCGGGCCGGTGGGACTGGGCGAGCAGGGACGCCAGGGTCTCCCGCAGGCACGCCTCCTCGTTATGTGCCGGGATGAGCACGGTCACGGTCACCGGACCGCTGTAGACCCCGCGGGTTGCCGCCATGACCACCTTGGGTGCCAGGGGGGTGGCGACCTCGTCGTCGCTGCGACGCAGCCGGGTGGCGACCCTGCGCTCGAGCCAGGCCACGCCAGCCGCGAACAGCAGGGCCAGGCCACCTGCTGCTAGGACCACCCGCGCAGCGGGGGCGTCGGTGTCGTAGAGCACGTGCCACACGCCGAAGAGCAAGCCCTCTGACGGCGCGCTGCCCGTCGAGTTGTCGCCGACGGAGACGGCAGCGAAGAGCATGGCAGCGCCGAGTAGTGCCGTGCCGAAGATGAGCGCGCCCACGGCGCGCTGGAACCTACCCACCGATATGCCCTCCTGTCCCTGGGTGTTCGGTACCGACGCCTTCTTGGATGGGATCGACTCTGGTGACACTGCCCCGACGGCCGTCCGATGGGACGACGAAGCGGGCCACGAACTCGTCGTACGGCACGGGCTCGCCGACCAGGAAGCCCTGGGCGTGGTCCACACCCTCTTCGCGAACGATCTCGAGCACTGCCGGCTCGGTCACGAACTCCGCCACGGTCTGCTTGCCGAGATCGCGGGCGATCCCGACGATCGAGCGCAGGATCGTTCGGTCGACCGTCGGACCGGTGGCAGTTCGTGACGAACTCACCGTCGATCTTCACGTAGTCGAAGAGCAGGTGCTTGAGGTAGTAGAAGGAGCCGAAGCCGGCACCGAAGTCGTCGAGTGCGAACTTGCAACCCAGGGCGGTCATCCGCTCGGCGAACTCGCGGGCGACCTGGACGTCGGCGACCGCGGTGGTCTCCGTGATCTCCAGGATGAGCGCTGCCGGGTCGACGCTGTGGCGGCGCAGGGAGTCGATGATCACCTGCTCGGTCTGCGGATCACCGATGGACAGCCCGGACAGGTTGACTTCCAACTGGAATTGCGGGTCGAGGTTCCGCAGCCTGGCCAGCATGCCCACGGCGTGTCCGATCACCCAATTGTCCAGGGCGGGCATCAGCCCGGCCCGTTCGGCGATGGGCAAGAACTGCGCGGGGGGCACGAGCTCGCCGCCCTCGTCCGTCATCCGGAGCAATGCCTCCGCAGAATGGATATGCCCGGTTCGCAGGTCCTGGATCGGCTGCAGGTGCAGGACGAAGCCGTCGGTCTCCAGGGCGAGCTCGATCCGGGACTTCCACTGCAGACGGGTCCCGGACCGGGGAGCCCGGACGCCGTCCTCATCGAGGATCGCGTACCGGTTGCGCCCGGCTTCCTTCGCGTCGTACATGGTCATGTCGGCCAGGGCCAGCAGGTCGTAGGGATGCCCACTCGCAGCCTGCAGGGTCACGGCTCCGACGCTTGCCGTCACCCGGCGGCGGATGCCGTCGAGGGTCGAGGTGTGCTCCCGGACGCGTTGGACGATGGACGCAGCCACCGATTCGGCGGCGGTCCGGTCACCCTCAGTGAGCAGGATGGCGAACTCGTCGCCACCAAGCCTCGCCACCAGGTCGTTGGTGCGAAGCCCGCCGCGGAGGAGCCGGGCCGTGGAGACAATCAGCTCATCCCCGGCTGCGTGGCCCAGGGTGTCGTTGACGTCCTTGAAGTGGTCGAGGTCGAGCAGCAGCAGCGCTCCGGTTGGCCCATAGCGACGACAGCGATCGAGGTGAGACTCGAGCTCCCTCTCGAACCGTCGGCGATTGGCGAGTCCGGTCAGCGCGTCGTGGTCGGCCAGATGCCCCAACCGCGTCTCGTAGCGCTTCCGCTCGGAAACGTCGACGACGTTGAGCAGCACCGTGTCGTCGAAGCCATCCTCGGCGAGGACCCGGCCGCTCAGCACGACGTGCACGTGGTCGCCGAGGAAGTTGCGCAGGGTCCATTCCGTCTCGACCGACGCCCCGGGACTGCTCAGGACCCGATCCAGATAGCTCCCCGGGTCGTCGTCGTCGGAGCTGGAGATCGTCGCGAACGGTCGGCCAATCAGCTCAGCGTGGGTGGCGCCGAGCAGGGCCAGCATGGCTGCGTTGGCCTGCACAACGGTGCCGTCGGTGGTGAGCACCGCGACGCCGTGCGGCGCGTCGGCAAACAGGCGCTCGGCCCGTTGCTTTGCCCTCACCACTGCCCGCTCCCGGGACCGGTCCGCGCTGACATCTCGAGCGAGGATCAGCACCCGCTCATCGACGTTGTCGTCCGGCAAGCGGGTGACGGCAACCTCGTGCTCGGCGTTGGTGGAGGTCATCGCGAGCTCGCCGGTGACCTCCTCGCCCCCGAGTGCCCGGTCGACGAGCTGGGCGAGGATCGCGTAGTTCCCCGCACTGGACACCTCCGAGAGCAACCGACCCTCCGTCCCCCGCATTCCCCGGCCGACCGCGCCGGCGCCAGCTATCAGCCTGATCCTGTGGTCCTCATCGACGACCACGGCGGTGGTGTCGGGGAGATTCTCCATAAGCACGCGCCACCGAGCCTCGGAAAGGGTCAGCGCGCGTTTGGCCTCGACAGCCGGGGTGTTGTCGAGGCCGACGCACAGGAAGCCATTGACTCGGCCCTCCGGGTCGTGCAGCTCGGTGAAGACCAGGCGAACGAAAGCGCGGCTCCCGTCGGCCCGCAGGTAGGTCCAGGTGCGACTGGTGGCGGCAGCTTGCGCCAGCGCCGCGAACACCGGGACGCCGGGACGGACGCCGAGCTCGAGTGCGACCTCCGCGATCTCGACCGGATCGTGGAACAGCTGCAGGTCGGCGAGTCCTACGAGGTCCTGGGCACGATGACCGAGCAGATCCTCGGCTCCGACGCTGAAAGACCGGATGGTCCCGTCCAGCTCGGTCGTGATGATGCTGGTCAGGTGCGCGCCACGGGCGATGCCGTCCATCTCCGCGCTTGCTTCCCTGGCTCGGTGGGTCTCGCGGCCGAGCTGCCAGACGATGCGCTGGATGACCGGAGCTACGAAGACGGCGAAGGCGGTCCAACCAACGGCGCGGCGCCAATCGACGACGTCGTACAGCGGAGGTCCCACGAGCAGGACGGGGATGATGAACAGCAACGGAGTCAACACCGACACCACCCAGAGCTGGATGCGGGTGCCGGTCAGGGCCACCCACAGGATCGGCAGGGCGAGGAGGGCCGCGAGACCGGACTGCGTGCCACCGGTGAGGTGCCGGGCCAGGGCGAGCGCGACGAAGAACAGGTAGGCCGGCAATCCGTCGACCCAGGTGCGCTCGCGCCGACGCAGGCTGAATATCAGGGCACCGACGGTGAGCGAGGCCGCGGTCAACATCGGCCAGGCCTCGACGCCGTCGTGTTGTACGGCGGCAACAAGGCGCTAACGAAGCCGAGCGTCGCGACGAGCACGAACGGGGCCGCGTCGCGCGCCGTTGGTCGTGTGAGCTGATCCGGTTCAGCCAGGCGTGATGACATGGTGGTGCTTCCCTTCCCCAAGCGAAGGGTAGGCGCGCGGCAGCGGTCAGCTGGCCTTTTTGGCTGCTTTCCTCGTCGCGGACGTCTTGGCTGCTTTCTTGGCTGTCGGCTTTTTCGCCGATGACTTCGTGGCAGCCTTCTTGGTCGTCGCCTTCGGCTTTTCCTCTGTCCTTGCCGGTGTCCTCGCCGCGGGCCGTCTTGGCCGCGTCGACCGACCGCTGCAGGGCCGCGAGCAGGTCGACAACCTCCCCGGAGGACTTGGTGGAGGTGGGGGTGCGCTTGATCTCCCCGCCCTCGATCTTGGTCTTGACCAGTGACTCGACGGCCTCTGCGTAGTCGTCTTCGAACTCGCCCGGTTCGAAGTCCCCGGCCAGGGTCTCGACCAGCATGGTGGCCATCTTCACCTCGGCCGGCTTGACCTTGCCCGCCTCGACCTTGAAGTCGGGCTGCCGGATCTCGTCGGGCCACATCATCGTCTGCATCACGATCACGTCGTCACGCACCCGCAGCACCGCGGTACTCGTGCGTTGCCGCAGTGCCACCGTGACCACGGCCATCCGGTCGGCCTCGAGCAGGGCCTCGCGCAGCAGCGCGTAGGGCTTGGCGCCGGACTTCTCCGGCTCCAGGTAGTAGGACTTCTCGAACAGCATCGGGTCGATCTGGTCCGACGGCACGAATTTCTCCACGGCGATCTCGCGCGATGACGTCGTGGGCAGCTCGGCCAGATCGTCGTCGGTGAGGATGACCATCTCGCCGTCCTCGGTCTCGTAGCCCTTGGCGATGTCGGCGTAGGCGACTTCCTCGCCGTCGATCGAGCACACGCGTTGGTACTTGATCCGGCCACCGTCCTTGGCATGGACCTGCCGAAACGAGACGTCGTGGCTCTCGGTGGCCGAGTACAGCTTGACCGGCACGCTGACCAGCCCGAACGACACGGCGCCCTTCCAGATTGCACGCATCCCCAGAGGGTAGCCGCCGAGACGTGACTCCATGCGTGCGCAAGACTTCCTCCATGCGTCCCATGCTGGCCACCCACGGCACCAGCGTGCCCCCCGGCGACGCCTGGATGCACGAGGTCAAGTGGGACGGCATTCGCATCCTGGCCGACTCACAGCTGGACGGGGGGCACGGCCGGGTCCGGCTGACCAGCCGCAACGAGAACGACGTGACCGCCGGCTGGCCCGACGTCGCCGAGTCACCGCTCGGAGACCGCGACTTCCTCGTCGACGGCGAGGTGATCGCGCTCAATGAGGCAGGCAAGCCGGACTTCCGGGTGCTGCAGCACCGGATGCACGTACGCAAGGCGACCACCGTGGCGCGGCTGGTGCAGACGGTGCCGGCGACGTTCATGGTCTTCGACCTGCTCCGCCTCGACGGCCGCGACCTCACGAAGGACCCGCTCGAGGACCGTCGAGCACTGCTGGCGGAGGCACTTGCCGACGGCGCCTGGCAGGTGCCGCCGTCCTACGACGACGGCCAGATGCTCCACGGCGCCACGCTCGAGCAGGGGCTCGAGGGCATCGTCAGCAAGCGACGGGCCTCACGCTATGTCTTCGGCGAGCGGAGCAAGGACTGGCTGAAGTTCGCCCACCGGCACCGGCTTTCCTACGTGGTCGGCGGGTGGCGACCACAGGAAGGAACGACCGACCGGCTGGCTTCGCTGCTGGTGGGGGAGGTGACACCGGAGGGACTTCTGTACCGCGGACGGGTCGGCAGCGGGATCGGCGGCAAGGCCACCCGGCAGCTCACCGAGCTGGTCGCTCCGCTGGCGCGGTCCAGCAGCCCGTTCGCCGACGAGGTGCCCCGCGAGGACGCGCACGGCACCCGCTGGGTCGAGCCGGTGCTGGTCGTCGACGTGGACACGCACGGACAGGGGTACCAACGCCTCCGTCAGCCGTCCTATCGCGGAGTCCGCACCGACCTGTTCCCCGAGGATCTCTGATGCCGAAGGAGTCCTACGACAAGGAAGAGGTCTTCGTCGACGTCGAGGGTCGGACCCTGAAGATCAGCAGCCTGAGCAAGGTGCTCTATCCGCGCACGGGCACCACCAAGGGCGAGGTGCTCAACTACTACGCGACGATCGCCTCGGTGATGCTGCCCCACCTCAAGGACCGGCCGGTGACCCGGATCCGCTGGCCGCACGGGGTCGAGGACCTGAGCTTCTTCGAGAAGAACGCCCCCAGCGGCACCCCTTCGTGGGTCCGCACCGCAACGGTGCCCACCACGGGCAGCCGGTCGGGCAAGGGCGATGGCGAGCTCACGTTTCCGATCGTCGACGACCTGGCCACCCTCACCTGGATGGTCAATCTCGCGGCGCTTGAGCTCCACGTGCACCAGTGGACGATCGGTCGCAACGGTCGGCCCCGCAACGCCGATCGGCTGGTCGTCGACCTCGACCCCGGCGAGCCGGCCGGCCTCCACGAGTGCTGTCAGGTCGCGCTGCTGGTGCGCGACAAGCTTGCCGAGCGCAACCTGACCGCGAAGCCGGTGCTGAGCGGTAGCAAGGGCCTGCACCTCTATGCCGACCTCCCGCGCCGGTTGCCCTCCGACGAGTCCACCGCCCTGGCCAAGACGGTGGCCGAGGAGCTGCAGCGCGAGCATGCCGCGCTGGTCACCGCGACGATGACCAAGTCGAAACGCGGAGGCAAGGTGTTCCTCGACTGGTCCCAGAACGCCGGTTCGAAGACCACGATCGCGCCGTACTCCCTGCGCGGCAAGGAGCGCCCCTACGTCGCGGCGCCGGTCGCGTGGGCCGAGGTCGAGGCGGGTGCCGCGGACCCCTCGGGCCTCGAGCAGCTGCGCTTCGACGAGGTGCTCGAGCGGGTGGCCGACCACGGCGACCTGTTCACCTCCTAGTCAGCGCGAGCCGACGAGAGCAGAATCCGCAGGGTGAGCGTCGGCAACGCGCAGGGCGAGGCGATCCGTAAGACCTACCGCTACCTGAGGGTCAGCATCGTCGGCATGGTCGCACTGCTCGCTGTCGCAGTGGCGATCGAGATCGGCTGGGGGGCGGGACAGCTCGGCTCGATCAGCGCCTACTACTACACCCCGGTCCGCAGCATTTTCGTCGGTGCACTGATGGCGATCGGGCTGAGCCTGATCGCCATCCGGGGCCGCGACGGCGCCGAGGACACCCTGCTCAACGTGGCCGGCATGTTGGCGCCGGTCGTGGCTGTGGTGCCGACCCCACTGTCACGGAACGGCGCCGACGGCAATCTCGAGCCGTACGTGCCGGAGGAGTTCCTGACCAGCATCCAGAACAACATGAGCGCCATGCTGGTGCTGGGTGTCATCGGCATCGGCTTCGCAGGCTGGACGGCCAGACGCAACCCGGTGGAGGCGCGAGGCAAGGCCCTGCTCGGAGTGGCGGTCGGCACGGCGGCGTTCGCTGCTTTCGCCGGCTGGTTCGTGCTGGCCCCCGACTCGTTCGACGTAGGCGCGCACTACGCGGCCGCGGTGCCGCTGTTCGGATGCATGTCCGCGGTCGCCTGGATCAACGCCCGGGCGGCCAGCGAGATGATCGGTGAGAAGCCCGCGTTCGAGATGCTCCCGGCCGATCGGCGGGCGACGCTCTACCGGACGATCGCCTACTCGATGATCGGCACCGTCGTCGTCGCGGCCGCGTTGTTCGTGCTGGAGCTCGGCGAGGTGACGCCGATCGCGAACTGGTTGTTCTACGTCGAGACCGTGCTGCTGGGCCTGTTCATCACGTTCTGGCTGCTCCAGACCGCGGAGTACTGGCAGGACGCACTCCCCGACGAGGTCACCGGCGCTTGAGCAGCGCCCGCACGGTCGGTCGGTAGTAGGTCCAGAGCTTCGCGGCCTTGGTGGCGCTCACGTGGTAGGGGTCGAACCAGGTGTGGATGCCGTTGACCAGCGCCGAGCAGGTGGAGGCGCTGCAGAGACCGTTGCTGTAGTCGGCGAGCAGGGCACCCTTGGGCAGGTGGCTCATTCGCGCCCGGAGCCAGTTCCGGACGTAGCTGTCCTTGAAGTAGGCGTGTTGCCGCTTCACCGAGCACCAGAACGGCGTCGTGCCCTGGCTGCACTCGGTCGGGGGCACCGCCGACGGACCCTGCACCGACACGTCGGTGGGAATGCCCAGCTGGCCGAGCCGGACGAAGAGCGGCTTGGTGTAGTTCATGGTGTACACCCGGCGCTGCTTGAGGATGTCCTCTCGCTCCTGGCTCTCGTAGTAGTAGATCCGGTTGAGGTTGGCCCCCCAGAACGAGCCGAGCACCACTCGGTACGGTCGGCCGCCGGCGCGCAGCTTCTCGATGTACTTCAGCGCGTCGACGCTGAGCTCGGCGCAGTCGTTGCCGGCGTACACGCTCATGTCCGCGAGGGCCGGAATGCAGCCGCCCAGGAAGAACAGCACGACGTTGATCCGCTTGCCTTTGACGGCTCGCAGCACCGCCGGGCCCATCATCCACATGTGCGAGTCGCCCCAGAGCACGATGGTGGGCGCGTTCTTGCCGTACCAGACCAACCGGCAGCCTCGCAGCGGCGGGCGACCACAGTTCGCCGGCGTCGTTGCCTGGTCCGCTTCGAGCTCCTCGTCAGAGGGCCGGTCGGTGGGCTGGTCGGTGGGCTGATCGGTGGGCTGGTCGGAGGGCTGCGGGGGAGGCAGGAGCGTGGGCAGGGCGCGGGGCTGCTCGGTGGGCTGGGCGGCGGTCGCTGAAGTTGGCGCCGCGCCCGCTGTGGTTGGGAGGATCGCCGCCATCGACGCCGCCAGCGACGTCGCCAACAGCAGCGTCAGCGTGGCAATGATCGCTCGTCGACCTGGGCGTCGGCCCCATGTACCCGTCATGGGGCAGGACGGTACGTGAGTTCCTGCTCGAGTGAAGGCGATTCCACCG
>CAWCGY010000012.1:0-102545 GCA_963795155.1 uncultured Actinomycetota bacterium
CGACCGGTACGCCGGTCGGGGCAGTTCGCCGTCCTGGCAGGTTGGGTCAGCGCTCGATCACTGGGCCTGCAAAGGCTCTTCGGTGAGCCGAGCCCAGTCGGTGACCAGCGGCACCAGCTCGCCCGCTGCCCAGAGCGGCAGCTGGTCGAGGTGGTGAGCGTGACCGGGGCGCCCGTCGGCACCCAGGGGGACCACCCAGCCGCTGGCCTCGCGATCAGCAAGGTCCCAGACGTAGCGGGCCACGGACCCTCGGTAGGCCTCGTCGGTGACCCCCGGCAGCGACCCGGTGCACCGCACGCAGTCACCGTCGCCGTCCACCGGGAGCGGGGGCAGCACGGGTGGCGTGAAATCGGTGATGTCGAAGGCGTGGACCGGCGCGACGACATGGGTCTCACCCCACGTCGCCGGGTGCTCGCGGCTGTCGTCCAGTGCGAGCCGGGCCAGCTCGCGGAGATCGATGCCGTACGGCGTGGCCGCCTCGATGAGCCTCGGTAGGGCGAGTCCGATGCGGGCGGTCACGTCCAGCCAGGGCTCGTGGACCAGGTCGGTGACCGGTTCATGCAAGGGATCGAAGACCGGATCGGCCGCTATCCGGCGGACCAGTGCGTTGCGCCAGGCCGCGAACCGAGCGGCGTCACTCGAGTTGGCGTTCATCCGGCCGTCCCAGTCGTCGAACTCTCCGGGCACCAGGCCGCGCAGCACAGCCACCGTGGCGAGGTAGGTGTCGTTGTGGATGGCGCTGAAGTCGGCCGTGGTGAGGTCGTCGCGACCGTCGAGGAGCTGGTGGATCCGATCTGCGCGGTAAGCCGGCGCGAAGTCGGCGCCGACCAGGTCACTCTCGGGGCCGCGCCGCTCGTTGGCGGTCACCACCTGGCCGTCGGCAAGGATCTCCGAGCGGTTCGGCCCGTGCCAGCCCTCCCACTCGGTCCCGTTGCGGAGCGGGATGCGGCCGGCGAGGCGGTAGCGGACCGCGCCGTGGCGGTCGGCGATCACGGCGTTGTTGACCGGCTCGACCCAGGACTCCAGGGCTCGATCGACGTCATCGACGGTGCGCGCCCGGAGCAACGGCAGGAGAGCATCGAACCCGAGGTCGGCGAGGACCGTCGAGGTGCCGCGGAAGCTGAGGCCGTCGGTGAACACCGGGCCGCGCTCGGTGACCTCGACGCACACCTCTTCGGGAGGGCTGTCGCGGACGGTGATGGTCTCGGTCCACTGCTGGACGACCGGGCCGGCATCGTGCACGTCCTGGTAGTCGGCCATCGCGTTGGTGATCGCCCAGGCGACGTCGCCGGCATGCGCGAAGTGCTGCACGCCGGGCACCCCGGCGAACGTGAAGCCCGCAACGTCGAACTCGTCGCACGCCAGGCGGATCTGGAGATAGACGCCCGGGGATTCGATCACCCGGTGCGGGTCTCCGCCGATGAGCGGATGACCGCTGGCCGTGCGCGCGCCACCCACTGCCCACGCGTTGCTGCCGCTCGAGACCGCACTCTCGCGCGAGAGCAGCGACGCATCATCGCCCAGCACCGCCCGCGCCCGCCGATCCCACATTGACCCGCCGAGGCTGGCGAAGAGCAGGTGCTGGGCATGGAAGGTCGCCAGCGGCATCCACTCGGGCCACGGCTGCGGTTCGATGCCGAGGGTGGCCAGCTCGGGTGCGTCGGCGTGGAGACCGGCGTTGACCCCGTCGACGTACGCCGCGACAAAGGCGACGGTCTCCTCGTCGAGTCCGTCGTGAGCCCGGCGGGCGGTGTCGACCAGCAATGACCTCCGGGCGAAACGGTCCCACGGCAAGCCATCGCTCCCGAAGATCTCCGCTGTGGTCCCGGTGGCCCGTCGCCGCAGCCATTCCAGCTGCCAGGCGCGGTCACGGGCGACGACCTCGCCCTGGCCGTGGGCGAGGTCGCGGATGGTGGTGGCCCGGACGTGGGGAATGCCGTAGGAGTCGCGATAGATCCTGGCCACCGTCCGACCCTAGACGGACCGCGGCTCAGGCCGGGATGTGCCCGAAGTCGCCGCGTTGGAAGGCCTGATAGGCCTCGACGACCTCGGCCTTGGTGTTCATCACGAACGGGCCAGCCCAGGCGAGCGGCTCGCGAATCGGCTGGCCGCCGACCACGATCACGTCCAGCTGGGGCGAACGGCTCTCCTGCGACTCCTCCGCAGAGATGGTCAGAAAGTCACCCGCACCCATCACAGCGGCCTGTCCGGTGTGGATGGGCTGAGCGCCGGACCCACCCGTGCCGATCGAACCGCGACCGTTGAGCACGTAGACCAAGGCGTTGAACTCCACCGGCCACGGCAGCTCGAGCCGAGCACCGGGCTCGATGGTCGCGTGCACCAGGGACATCGGCGTGAAGGTCGAGCCCGGTCCCTGATGACCGTCGACGGCGCCGGCGATGACCCGGACCAGCGAGCCGGCGTCCGAGGAGGTGAGCAGCTGCACCTCTCCCGAGCGGATGTCCTGGTACTTGGGGGCGTTCATCTTGGCGTCGCGGGGCAGGTTCACCCAGAGCTGGATGCCGTGGAACAGGCCGCCCTTCTCCACGAGCCACTCCGGCGGGGCCTCGATGTGCAGCAAGCCGGAGCCGGCCGTCATCCACTGCGTGTCGCCGTTGGTGATGGTGCCGCCGCCACCATGGGAGTCCTGGTGGTCGAAGACACCGTCGATGATGTAGGTGACGGTCTCGAACCCGCGGTGGGGGTGCCACGGGGTGCCCTTGGGCTCACCCGGCGCGTACTCCACCTCGCCCATCTGGTCCATCATCACGAACGGATCGAGCTGCTGGAGGTCGATGCCGGCGAAGGCACGACGCACCGGGAAGCCCTCTCCCTCGTAGCCCTGCGGCGCGGTGCTGATCTGCCACACGGGCCGCGGCTGGTCGCCCAGGCCGGGCTCGCGGAGGCGATCGAGGACAGTCAGGTCGTCAACGGTGATTGCGGGCATCCGGCCCACCTCCTTCAAACTCACCTCGTCCAACGGTAGTTGAATGATTGATATTCCGCGGACGAGCCGCTCCGCAGCAGGGCATAGGGTCGGCGCATGGACTACGACGTGGTCGTTGTCGGGGGCGGCCACAACGGTCTCACCGCGGCCGCCTACCTCGCCCGGGCCGGATTGTCGGTGCAGGTGCTCGAGCGCCTTGACCACATCGGTGGCGCCGCCGTCTCTGCCCAGGCGTTCCCCGGCTTCGAGACCCGCCTGTCCCGTTACTCCTACCTGGTCTCGCTGATGCCGCAGCAGCTGATCGACGACCTGGGGCTGGACATCGCGTTGGCCTCACGCGAGACCGCGTCGTACACACCGGTGCTGCGCGACGGCAGGCCGGCTGGTCTCTACGTCGAGCGCGACCCAGGTGCCGCTACTCGACAGTCGTTCCTGGAGCTGACCGGATCGGACGGCGACTTCGAGGCCTGGCGCGAGTTCTATGCCGACGTCGCCAGGCTGGCCGAGGTCGTCTCGCCGACGCTGCTGGCCCCGCTGCCGCTCGAGCGAACGATCTCCGAGCAAGTCCACCCCGACACTTGGCGCGACCTGGTCACCACTCCCCTGGGCGTCGCGATCGAACGCCGCTTCAGCGACGACACGGTCCGAGGGGTGGTCGCCACCGACGCGCTGATCGGCACGTTCGCCTCGATGCACGACCCGTCGCTGATCCAGAACCGGTGCTTCCTCTACCACCTGATCGGGAACGGCACCGGCGAGTGGAAGGTGCCGATCGGCGGCATGGGCGCAGTCACCGATGCGCTGCATCGTGCGGCCGAGCAGGCGGGCGTGCGGATCGTCACCGACGCCGGGGTGAGCGCCATCCGGTCTGGCGACGACGCGACCGGTGGGGCAGAAGTCAGCTACCACGACGGCACCCGATCCCATACGGTCACCGCCAGGTTCGTGCTGGCCAACGTCGCACCCTGGGTGCTGCGGATCCTGATGGGTGAGCCGGAAGACCTGACCTCCAAGCCCGAGGGCGCCCAGCTCAAGATCAACTTCTTGCTCGACCGGCTGCCGGACCTGCGGTCCGGCATCGACCCCGCGCTCGCCTTCGCCGGCACCCTGCACCTCAACGAGGACTACAGCCAGCTCGAGACGGCGTACGCCGAGGCCGCCGCGGGCCGGGTACCCACGGCAATGCCGGGCGAGGTCTACTGCCACTCGCTGACCGATCAGTCGATCCTGGGAGACGTCGACCACGGTGTCCAGACGCTCACCTACTTCGGGCTGCACGCCCCTGCTCGTCTTTCGACGAGGATCCGGATGCTGCGAAGGCGCTGGCCGTTGACCGGGCGATCGCGTCGATCGACCAGCACCTGGTCGAGCCGCTGACCGAGCGGATCGCCCGCGACGCCGACGGCGCGCAGTGCATCGAGGCCAAGATCCCCCAGGACATCGAGCGCGACCTGGCCATGCCCGGCGGGCACATCTTCCACGGCGACCTCGACTGGCCCTGGGCCCCGAACCGATCGCTCCTGGACACGTCTGCCGCGCGCTGGGGAGTGCAGACCGGCGCCGCCGCAGTGCTTCTCTGTGGGGCCGGCGCCCGCCGCGGCGGTGCCGTCTCGGGGCTCGGCGGGCACAACGCCGCCCAGGCTGTGCTCGAGTCCCGGTAGGGCACCCCCGCACCGATTTTTCGGAGGCGTCGGCCGCTGGTAACCTCGGCCCCGCTTGACTACGCGCGGCATTAGCTCAATTGGCAGAGCAGCTGACTCTTAATCAGCGGGTTCCCGGTTCGAGTCCGGGATGCCGTACCGAAGGCGCTATCTCCAGCGAAGCCCGTCAATTGGCCGATTCATCCAGCAGGACGCGCAGATGCCCGAGCCCGACGCGCGTCCGGGATTTGACCGTGCCGAGAGGAACCCCGGTCGACCTGGCGACCTCAGACTGGGTGAGTCCTCCGAGGTACGCCAATTCCAGTACCTCCCGCTCCTTCGGTGACAGCTGTGCGAGAGCCTGGTGTAGAACCCTGCCATTCAATGCCTCGTCGACCACTTCGTGGGTGGGGTCAGACCAGGCGCACATCGGCGCCTCTGGGCGAGCGTAGGTGCCCTCACGATTGAGTCGGGACTGCGCAGAACGCACTCGATTGACCGCCCGGCTGTGTACCGCCATGTGGATCCACGACGTGGCGCTCCCGAGATCACTATCGAACCGGGATGACTTGAGCCAGATATCGAGGTACGCCTCCTGCACCACCTCTTCTGCCTGCGCCCAGTCGCGCAGCACCTTTAAGGCGAGACCGAAGGATCGAGTTGACGTGCGGTCGTAGACCTCGGCGAACGCCTCCCGGTCACCGGCCCCGGATCTGGTCAGCAAGGTCGACAGATCTTCGGAGGCCAGCATCGAAGGCGGAACTACGGGCCTGAGCAAGCAACGATCTTCACCGGTCATGATGGCACCTCGCAGAAGTTGTCGGTTCACCTGCGCGGGCTCGGTGACGATCCGCATAGACACGAACGAGACCGCCGCACCGATGCTGAACTTCATCGCGCGCTACCGGGTCTGGGGCAACACCATGGAAGGTGACTTGCTGTCTCAGGGTAGACCCAACCCTACTTTCCAACAAGTGCCGTGACAGCGGTGGCTAGGCTCGTCGCATTCGGCGGAGCAGGCGGCAGCAGCCCCGACTTGAAACGTCCGGAGGGAACCTAGGGATAGCCATCGGGAGGCTGCTATGCAAGGGCCATTCGGGGGACATGGGCGCGAGCTGCGTCGCCTCACGGCACTCGTGCGCGGCAGCGGAGCCACGGAAATCCAGGACGTCCGCGCCACCTTGGAGCAGCTGTGTCGGGTCGCCACTTGTGAACTTGACCTGTCCGGTGCCGCGGTCACCCTGATCTCGCCGGACGGGGCATAAATGCCAGGGCCCGAGACGGTTGCTGCTACGTCAGATCCGCTCAGCCAGCGACTCGAGGACCTTCAGCTCAGTGTGGGTGAGGGCCCTGGACGGGACGCGTTCACCACAGGGAGACCCCCGTTCTCACCTCCGACCTCAAGAGCGCCTCTCGGCGCTGGCCGGGCTACGTCTCGGGGGCTTGCGAACTGGGAGTAGCCGCGGTCTTCGCGTTTCCCCTGCAAATCGGCTCAGTGCGGCTCGGGACCCTCACCTTCCAGGGATCGCGCTCAGTCTTCTTGGCGGACGCACAGGTGTTTATCTGTCTAGTGTTCGTTGACCTAGCCGTCGAGGTCCTCCTAGCCCCAACCGTGACGAGCCCGCCCGGTGCCCCGAACCCAGGGCTGCTCCGCACGCTGGACTATCGCGACCAGGTCTACCAAGCACAAGGCATGGTGATGGTTGAGCTCGGTGTGAGCCTTCTGGACGCCATGGCCAGGATGAGAGCGCATGCCTTCGCCACCAACCAGGACGTCAGCGCACTGGCTGCCGACATCGTCGCCGGCGCGGTCCAGCTTCCGGATGATCGCGAACGACGCTGAGTAGTATGCTGCTGGCGCGAATAGGGGCCCTCATGATCTCCACCGAAAGGCTGACGAACGTCTTCGTTGAGGTTGCAGACACTCTCGTCGATGACTTCGACCTGGTCGACTTCCTGCAGAACTTGGCGACCCACGCGTCCGACCTCAGCGGCGCCGCCGCGATCGGCATCCTGCTCACCGATCAGCGACGCCGGCTGCAGTTCATGACGGCCTCCAATGAGAGCGCCGCGGCCCTTGAGTTGTTCCAGATCCAGAGCGAGGAGGGGCCATGCCTGGACTGCTTCGCCAGCGGCAAACCGGTGGTCAATCTCAACCTGAGCAACGCAATGTCCATTTGGCCGACGTTCGCTCCTCGAGCACTGGCGTCCGGGTTCCAATCCGTGCACGCCTTTCCCATGCGGCTGCGAGACCGAACCCTCGGAGCGCTGAACATCTTTGACGCAGAGCAAGTGGAGTTCACCTCAGCTGAGGTTCGGATCGTCCAGTCCCTTGCCGACCTGGCCACCATCGCCCTGCTACAGGAGCGCGCCAGATCGCGGGCCGAGGCCGTGACCGAACAGCTTCAAGGAGCACTGAACAGTCGTGTCATTATCGAGCAGGCCAAGGGGGCCGTATCGAAGCTCGCCGGCGTGAGCGTCGACGACGCCTTCCAGTTGCTGCGTACCCGCGCTCGGACGTCCGGCGCACATCTAGTCGATGTGGCTCAAGCGGTTTTGTCGGGGGTCGACGAAAGCTTTCGCTAGCGACCCCTATGCCGTCGGCAGGTGCAGTGAGCCGTTGACTGCCTGGACCCCGCTTCCGCGGAGCACGTCAGCACTCATCGGTGCTGCGAAGTAGAACCCCTGCGCGAAGTCGCATCCGAGTTCTCGAACTCGCTTGTGCTGCCCGCCGTCCTCAACCCCGGTGGCGACAACGACGAGGCCCAGTTCGTGAGCCAGTTCGGTGACCGAACGGATGATCGCTCCACCCTCCACGGTCCCGTCGAGATCGGCCACCAGCGCTCGATCGAGCTTGACCAGGTCGAGGGGAAGTTGACGCAACGATGTCAAGGCTGAGAACTGAGTACCGAACCCGTCCAGGGCAAGCTGGACTCCGAGAGCCCTGAGCTCCAACATGACGCTGACTGCGCGCAAGTGATCGTCAAGCGTCGCCCTCTCAATTAGCTCTACGGTAAGATGGTTTGGCTCCATCGCGTGGCGTTGCAGGGAGCTCTCGACCATGGAGCAAAAGCCGCTACTCACCAGTTCCAGTCCTGAGACGTTGACCGACAGCCCCACAACCGGCACGGCGGCAACTAGCCACCCATCTCGGTCACGCATCCCCATATCCAGGGTGCATGCCCCCAGCTCGTTGATCGCGCCTGCCTGCTCGGCAAACTCGACGACACGCAACGGGAAATCGCCCCGCGGACCGGATGCGCCCAGCGCAGAAGCCCCTCGACACCCGTGACGAGGCCGTCGGCGGCCCGGACAATGGGCTGGTACGACATCGTCATCGAGCCGTCGTCGATCGCAGACCCCAGATCGCCATCGAGGGGCTCTCGCCGTTGGCTTTCGCTCCGCGACACGATGCGACGATCAGCACCTTCGGGAAGCTCGGCGTGTTCCCGCTTGACCTCATACATCGAAGTGTCCGCGTCCTCAACCAGCTTGCCAGAGACGTGCTCGCCCGGTCCGGCGTAACCGACGCCCACGCTGGCAGTGATCGCCAGTCGTTTCCCGTCAACCACGAACGGATCTCTGAACGCGTCTGTGATGCGATTGGCCACCTGGCCGGCTTCGTCCTCGCTGTGCAGGTCCTGACACAAGAACACGAATTCATCCCCCGAGATCCGGGAAAGACAGTCACCAGGTCGCACAAGCTTCGAGAGCCGCTGGGCGACGGCGATCAGAAGCTGGTCGCCCACGTGATGGCCATGCGCATCGTTCACCTGCTTGAAGTTGTCCAGATCGGCAAACAGGATGGCCGCGGAAGTGTGGGTCCTCCGCGCTCGCATGGCGGCGCGATTCAGGCACTCATAGAGCAGCGCTCGGTTCGGCAGCCCGGTCAAGGCATCGTGCGATGAGCTGTGGTGCAGCAGCTTCGAGATCCGCTGAGCTTCCTCGCGCGATTGGGCGTTCAACAGATAGGACGCTGCTACGTCGGCCAGGGTCTGGGCTGCCTCGAGGTCGTGCTCCCCCATCGGTCCGGACGTGTCGCGATACAGGTCCAGCGCGCCGACGCGATCCTTTCCATGCTTCATGGGGAACGTAAACACCGCAGCCATTCCTGCCGCGACCGCCGCCGGTGCGAAGAGCGGGAACCGCTCGTCGGTCATGATGTCCGGCACGATGACAGCTTTCCCGGTCGTGAACGCCAGCAGGCACGGGCCTTCGCGGATGTCGGACTGCAACTGTTCGAAACGTAGGGCCGCCGGGTTGGAGGCCGCGACGTAGCGAGGAGGCAGTCCTTCCTCGATCAAGGTGACGCCGGCTGCCGAGATCGGGAGAATCTCGACGATGCGCTCGACAAGGGAGTCGAGGATGCCCTGGATGGGGAAGTCAGTGACCATCGTCCTGGCGAAATCACTCAAGACGGACGACAGACGGGATTCCTGGACCACAAGAACTCACTTTCTTGACGGAACGACCCCGAGCAAGGTCCGGGCGAGATCTCCTAGTGGGTTCGTCACCCGATCGAAGATGGATCGACCTCCCGCATCACTCCCGCATAGTGATCCGATGCGTTTGGGGCGACGAACCACTGAATGACCGAGGAGATGCCGGGGTGGAGTCTGGACAGCTGCCAGTTAGATGTCGATCCCGCCACCGCACCGCGCCCACTTCGATCGGGTCCCAGCCTGGAGCCTCTCTTGGCGACCGAACGTCGCGGCCTTCCAGTTAGGCGCAGACCATTTCCCAACACGAGTACGACCCAGCCTCTCCATCACAACTGCGACAGGCTAAACAGCCCGAACGTCGCGCAACCGAAGTCGCTCCCATCAAGGAGCGTCGCCTAAGTCAGCGCCGGAGACCTCAGACCTTCGAGGAGCGCTACGACGAGATTGGCTCTGTTGCCTTCGCAGTTGCTATGCGCGTCACCGGGAGTCGTGAAGCTTCGGACGAGGTCACCCAGGAGTTGTTGCACGCCTTGTGGCGACGCGCCGGAGACCCCGTCCAGCCGATCCGAGTGGAGCACGAGGATCGTCTGGAGGAAGCACCTGAACCCGGCATAGAGCTGGCTGGCTGGCTACCCGCCGCTGCGATCGCTGTGAACTCCGGAGCCACCCGCCATCCGAGTGTCACCGTGGTGATCCCCACTCTCAACGAGGCTCAGAACCTGCCGCACGTCCTGGCGCGACTCCCAGAGTGGATTCACGAGGTCGTCATCGTCGACGGCCATTCCACCGACGACACCGTGGCCGTTGCCAAGTCGCTCCGACCTGACGTCACCATCGTCCAGCAGTCAGGCAAGGGCAAGGGCAACGCACTGTCCTGTGGTTTCGAGGCCTCCACAGGAGAGATCACCGTGATGCTGGACGCCGACGGCTCGACCGATCCCGCAGAGATCCCGAGATTCGTGGCGGCACTGACCAACGGATATGACTTCGCCAAGGGCACTCGCTTCGTCACCGGAGGCGGCAGCGATGACATCACCCCGGTGCGCAGGATGGGGAACTGGGGGATCACCACGCTCGTCAACCGGATCTGGGGGTCCAAGTACAGCGACCTTGCTTATGGCTACAACGCCTTCTGGACCGAGACCCTGCCGGCCTCGTTCTCCGACTGCGACGGCTTCGAGGTCGAGACCCTGATGAGTATCCGCCTGGCCGCATCAGAGCTGAAGGTGATCGAGGTTCCGAGCTTTGAGGCAGACCGGATCTCCGGCACATCAAATCTGCACGCCCGTCGCGACGGCGTCCGGGTGCTGCGGACAATCTTGGCGGAATGGATGCGTCCCAGTTAGACAACAAAGCGAGGGCTCCATGTCCGCCAGCGTCGTCATCTGCGCCTACACCGTCGACCGCTGGGCAGTCACCCAACGGTCCGTTGCTTCGGCGCTGGGCCAGGATCCCCCTCCGGACGAAGTGGTTCTGGTCGTCGATCACAACCTGGAGCTGGAGGACTGAGCCCGTTCACTGTGGGGTGACAGGCCGTCGACCGCAGACGACGAAGGCCCGCACGTCCTGGTGGTCGCCAACCGTGGCGCAACGGATTGTCCGGCGCCCGAAACACCGGTGTGGAGGCTGTCGTCATCGACCGTCATCGCTTCCTCGACGATGACGCTTTCGCTGAGCCGGCTGGCTCGTCTCGCTGCTTGCTCCCTACGTCGATCTGCAAGTCGCCGCCGTGCGGAGGTGCGGCTCTCCCGGAGCTGGTCGGAACCAGGCCGGCATGGTGGCCCGTCGAGTTCGACTGGGTCGTGGGTTGCTCCTATCTCGGCATGCCCGTCGCCCGGTCGGAAGTCCGTAACCTCATCGGCGCGAACATGTCTGTGCGCCGCGCCCTGGTAACGTCCATCGGAGGCTTTACCGAGGGGATGGGCCGGATCGGTACCCGGCCCATGGGGTGCGAGGAGACCGAGCTCTTCATCCGCATCTCGCGCCGCTGGCCAGCCTCGCGCATTGTCTACGAACCCCAAGCAGCTGTGCGTCACAGCGTGCCGGCCCAGCGGCTGACCTGGCACTACTTCCGCACCAGATGCTGGGCTGAGGGCCGCTCGAAGGCGCAGGTGGCCGCTGAGGTAGGGCAATCGCGGGCGCTGTCCGCGGAGCGGAGATACACATTGCGGGTGCTCCCGCGCGGGCGTGATCCGCGCGCTGGCAGCTGCATGACGGGGCGAGCCAGGCGCTGCGACGCCGAGCTCTCGCCATCTGTCGCTGGGGTGAGCATCACCACCGCTGGTTACGTGGTCGGCCGCCTGATGCAGCTTCCACAGACCAGCACACCACCAGCCCCTCCGATGAACAGCTCGGCAACAACGCCAGGGCGGGTTGGCCCTGTGCGGGGCCGTTCCGCCGAGCCACTGACCACCACCGCCTGGTCACTGATGATCAACACCGCCGCGACTTCGGTGCTGGGGCTGGTGTTCTGGGTCGTTGCGAGTCGCTTGTACTCGACAGAGCAGCTCGGCGAGAGCACTGCCCTGGTCTCAGCAATGATCCTGATCTCTACCGTTGCCCAAGCTTGACCTCGGCATGGGCATTTCCCGGTTGCTGCCCCAGGTCGCACACCGACGTTGGCGACCGGTGCTGGCGGCGTATGTGCTGACCGCTGTAGTTGGATCGGCGCTCGCGGCCGGCTTTCTAGTCCTCGCCCCCAAGCTGTCGAGCGGTTTCGCGTTTCTGTCGGACGATGCTGGTCTCGGTTTGGCTCTGGTTGGAGCCGTGGTGCTCTGGAACACCTTCGCGCTCCAGGACGCCGTGCTGACTGCTGCTCGCTGGTCCGTCGCCGTGCCCATCGGCAACGCGATCTTCGGCGTGCTGAAGATCGCCTTGATGCTGTGGCTGTCCACCATGCTCGTCGAGCACGGAGTGTTCGTTGCGTGGCTGGTGGCGATGGTGCTGGTGCTGGTGCCGATGAATGCGCTGATCTTCTCCCGAGTGCTCCGTTCTCCCGCCCACCCTCCTGCCTCGTCGATCTCGGCAGTTCCACTGGCCGATCGCAGAGCCGTGCTGCGCTACCTCGGCACTGACTACGCCGCGGCCCTACTCAGCCAAGGATCCAACGCCTTGCTTCCCCTGCTCGTCATCGCGGTGCTGGGGCGTACTGACAACGCCCACTTCTACATGGCTTTCCTCATCGCCGGGGCAGTCGGAGCCCTGGCGCAGAGTCTGAGCATCTCGCTCCTGGTCGAAGGGGCCTACAACGAGGCGAACCTTCCAGCTTTGGCCAGGAAGACCGGGCTTCGCTACTTGAGGGTGATCGCTCCGGGGGTGCTGGTCCTGGTAGTGACGGCGCCCCTCATTCTGGCGCCGTTCGGAAGTGAGTACGTCGAGCACTCGACCACGCTCATGCGTCTGCTGTTAATCGGGACAGCGGCACACGCCGTGATCGTGCTGTACATGGCCGTCGAGAGGGTGCGGGCTCGGGTGAGTCGGGTGCTGCTCGCGGAAGGGCTTCTGGTCATTCTGATGGTCTCGGGCGCGGTCATAGGAATGAGGATGAGCGGGCTCGTCGGACTTGGTAGGGCTTACCTCTTGGCCGAGGTCATCGTGGCCATCATTGTCGCCCCACGGCTCTGGCGGCTGATCCGCACGACAGGCGAAACCCCCGGACGTGCCCGTGCCAAGTAGCGAGCCCCGAGCGCGCTGGCCCTTGGTCGACGTCGTGGCCATCTTCGTCACGATCGGGCTGATCGTGGGGGTGGCCGTGGATCTGCCGGTCGAGCTGCGAACCCCGTTAGCTGTTGCCTTCATGACGTTCGTCCCGGGATGGGCGCTCCTCGACCACGTACTTCCTACTGCGGTGGAATCGAATCGGTTCGCCCTGGCGGCCGCTGTGAGCCTCGCTGTGATGACCCTGGCCACCGTCTCAGTGGCCTGGCTCCATCTGTGGAATCCTGCGGTGCTGTTGTTCGTCGTCGGAGGCATCTGTCTCGTTGCGTTGCTGCTGCACGTGAAATCCGACTGGGCAGACCTGAAGTCGGTCGCGACCCCCGAGTGGCTGCTCCGGCTGGAGCTGTCAGACCTGCTGCTGCCTGTCGCCGTCGGTCTGTGGTTGTTTGGAGTTCGGGCGACCGAAGCCTCCGATCTGAACGACTTCGGTCTCCTCGCCGCCTTCCCGGCCGTCTTCTTCGTCGGCGTCGGACTCCTGGTCAGCTCGATAGTTGCGACAGTGACGCAGGCGCAGCTGTCGCCGACGCGGCTGACTCTCCACCTCGCGGCTTTGGTGGTGATGTTGCACGCGACGATGCCATTGATATTCGACGAGCCGATCTATCCGTGGGCCTACAAGCACGTTGGAGTCGTCGGCTACATCAACCTCTTCGGGAACGTCGATCCTGGGATCGACATCTACCACAGTTGGCCGGGCTTCTTCACGCTCGCCGCGTGGTTCACGCAGATCACCGGAGCAGCCAGCCCGTTGGACTACGCGGCGTGGACGCCGCTGTACATCAACTTGCTGATATGCCTGATGCTGGGGTTCGTGTTCCGGACGTGTCCGGTGAGCCAGCGCGCGCGTTGGCTGGCGCTGTTCATATTTGTCATGGGCAACTGGGTGGGACAGGACTACTTCGCGCCACAGTCGCTGGCCTTCGTGCTCAGCCTTGCGCTGTTCGGGATTACTCTGGCCTGGATGCAGTCGGATCGACCGGCAGCGCTCGTCCTGTTCGCCCGAAAGCTGATGGCGAAGGTGGGCGGCGCGCCTCCCACCCGCACGCGCGACGAGGATGTGGCAGCTGGCGAGGAGGTGTCCCGTTCGGCGGCGTACGGGCTCCTCTTCCTTGTTTTCACTGCGATCGTGGTCTCTCACCAGCTCTCGCCGTACGTGGTGCTGCTAGGCCTAGGGGTTGTCTCCGCCGCCGGGCTGGTCAGACCTCGATGGGTCATCGCCGCTCTGGGTCTGGTCGCCGTCGGCTACCTCATGCTGAACCTGTCAGCCCTCGAGCAACGCGACGATCTGTTCGAGTCCGTCCTCAATCCGTTCACCAACATCTTCGGCGGGGCCCAAGACGACGGTGCCGCGGTGCTCCCCGGCCGACGGGTGACCGCCCTGGCAGCACCTGCGCTGGTCATGTCCCTCTGGGCGCTGGCTGCGGTCGGCGCCGTCCGCAGGCTGGCCGAGCGTCGACCGACCCTGCTCCTCGCCCTGCTGGCCACCTCACCAGTTCTGATTGCGCTGGGGCAGAGCTATGGCGGAGAAGCTGTTTTCCGCATCTACCTGTTCTCGCTCCCCTGGGTGGCGCTGCTCGGTGGGTCCGCGCTCGACCTCGGATCTGCGCGAAGGTGTCTGTGGGCAGTTCCTACGGCCGGCGTGGTGCTGTTGGCCGCGGTCGTGATGTTCGGGTCCACGACCTTCGGGGCAGCCGAGCTCTACATGGTTACGGCCGGTGAACGACAGGCCAGCGAGTACTTCTATTCCCGCGCCGAGCCAGGCAGTCAGCTGTCGCTGGTCTCGCCGAACTTCCCGACCAGGGTCGGTGCCAACTACGCCGACTACACCAGTCAAGGCGACAACCCTCCGGACCTGCTGACCTCGGTGCCTGGGCTACGTCATCGGCGCCTGGGATCGAAGGATCTCCCCGCGATCTCGAAGTTCGTGGCATCGGATGGCGGCCTGACGCAAGATGAGTACCTCGTGCTGAGCGGCGGTCAAGCCATCTACGCAGAAGTGTTGGGGTTGGTGCCTGCCGGTTCCCTCGGCTCGCTCGGCAGGTCCCTGAGCAGATCGGCCAATTGGGAGGTTTTCTACCGCAACCAGGACGCGGTGATCTATCACTATGCGCCTCCGCCTGCAGCCGGCACGGTGGAAGCGGCCCTGTCGCAGCCCGCCGACTGGACCAAAGTCTTCCTTGACCTGGCGCCAGTCCCCAACTCGCAGGTGCTGCCGCGCACCATCGGTTGGCTGGATCCGGTGCACGCTGCCACAGCCGACTGGGCCACCTTCGTCCGCAACCAGGGTCCGGTGATCTACCCCCACCGCAAGCAATAGCGCGGCGCGAGAAACAACCAGTTTCTCTTAAACGCCAACGGGATGTGGACGCGGCACTAGGGTCGGCCGTGCCGCCGAAGAATTATTGGGAGGATTCGGTCGGCACGAGGGAGCGACGATGGACACGCCCGACCCTGCTCAGTTCATGGCGGACCGCCGATCAGGTGATGATCGCCGTGACGAGCGTCGAGACCGCCGTAGAGGCGGCGATCGTGGCCTTCTCCCTGAGCGTCGGAAGGGCGGTGATCGGCGCTCGGGCGCGCGTCGAGCAGTCGCGGGAGCGGTTGCCTTGGCCGCCCTCGAAAGCCTTGCGGGCCCGTCTGTAGCGCCCGCTTCTGGAGTAGTGGTGTCGCTTGCTCCGGCACCTTCGGCCAGCCCCGCGGGACCGAAGGTCGGTGCGGTCGCCGACATCACCTGGGGGATCTCACGCGCTGAGATCGACCGCACGATCGCGGCCATGTCCGACGTCGGCGTCGAATGGGTGCGCGCGAACATCAGCTGGAGCGGTGGCGAACCCCTGAAGCAGGGCGCCTTGAACGAGGGATGGTTGCGCGAGGTTGACTACGCCGTCAGAGCCGCTCGAGCATCAGGCATCCAGGTCCTGATGCCGATCGCCGACGGGGTGCCGTACTGGGCGTCTGCCGATCCCGCAAAACACATCGATAGTGCCGGGAAGCATTGGAACAAGTACTGGCGCCCCACACGCGCGGTTGACTACGGCCGCTTCGTGCGCGCGATGGTGAATCGCTACCGCGGCATGGGAGTGCACGCCTACGAAGTGTGGAATGAACCGAATATCCGTCGCTTCTGGCCCTCTGGGCCCAAGGCCAGCGAATACCTTCCAATACTTGCAGCTGGATCGCGAGCGATCAGAGCTGCCGACCCTGCGTCGACTGTGGTCCTTGGCGGCCTGTCCATGAACGACTACGACTACCTGGCCCAGCTGTACAAGGCTGGCGCCAAGAAGCACTTCGACGTGGTGGCCGTCCATCCCTACACCGGGTCGGTCGATCCGACGTGGTGCTGGGACCAAGCAGGCAGAGCCAAGCTCGCGAAGGACGCGTTCTGCGGTATCGAAGAAGTGCGGAAGACCATGGTTTCCAATGGCGACGCGGCCAAAGGCATTTGGCTCACCGAGTTCGGCTGGTCAACCTCGACCGGAGACTACGGAGTCAGCGAGGCCCAACAGGCGGAGTACTTGACGGCCGCCTTGAAGAAGATGAGCTCGTCGTACCCGTACGTGAAGGCAGCCTTCTGGTACAACTTCCGGAACGACCCGTCGCTCCATGAGGCACCGGCGACCTACGATGCCAACCTGGGTTTGCTCAGGACGAACTTCAGCGCCAAGCCGGCCTACGCCGCCTTCCGCGCCTGGACGGACAAGCGATGACGATCCGTTGTTGGGCTACCCCTGAGCCTGGGCACCGCCAAGCCTGATCCGATCTGCGAGCAGCGACGAACCATGAGGTAAGTGACCGACGCGGGTCGGCTGGGTAACAGAACTCGCACCGTTGCCTTGCTCGCTTCGCCTTCAAGCCCCGCCCTCTAGGAAAGGCACCTCGAGACCGGCACTCCAGCCGGAGCATCACGAGATGAGGCACGCCCTTGACCTTGCCCGATCGAACGGCTCCCGCCGGTCAGTTGCGCACTCGCGGCGGCGCACCCCGGTGACCCCTCGGATCTGGATCGGCGAGCTGGAGCTGAGCGAATCCCTGACACCACGCCCGGTCTCCAGACCCATGGAGCTGGCCGACACGGACGCCCGGCTGCTGGTGCGCCTTCACCACCAGGCTGTCGGCTTCGTTTCGATGGCCCTGGACGCCCACCCACTGACACCGCGCCAAGTATGGAAGGCGGTCCGCGTTCAGTTGGCGGAGCCCTTGGAGCGGCATCTCGCCGCGGATGGCGCGGTGCTGCCGGACGACTGGTCGGTGGAGGTGGCCCGAGCGGCCAGCTGTACCCGCGCGTACCCGAGTCCGGAGCGGTTGATGAGCGTTGTCGTGTGCACTCGGGACCGCCCCGAGATCCTGGCCACGTGTTTGCGTCACCTGCGGCAACTTCGCCATCCGAACGTCGAGTTCATCATCGTCGACAACGCTCCGACCACGGAAGAGACCAAGCACTGCTTCCGGAGAGTCGTGGGTGACGACTCGCGCTTTCGTTATGTCCGCGAGGTTGGGCCGGGACTCTCTCGGGCCCGCAACCGGGGGCTCCGAGAGGCGACCGGACCGCACGTCGCCTTCACCGACGACGACGTGCGCGTCGACTCCTGGTGGCTGCACGGCCTGGCCGCTGGGTTCGTCACGGACCCGGCGGCCGGGTGCGTCACAGGGATCGTTCCGCCCGCCGAGCTTGATGACGAAGCGCAACTCTTCTTCGACCGGCGGTACTCGTGGGCCAAACACCACGAGACCCGGGTCTTCGACCTGGCCGAAAGAGCGGACGCTTCCCCGCTCTACCCCTACAGCGCCGGGATCTTCGGCACGGGAGCCAACTTCGCGGTCGACCGCCAACTGCTCCTGGAGCTTGGCGGGTTCGACGAGGCGCTTGGAGCCGGGACACCCGCAGGCGGAGGCGAAGACCTTGACGCATTCGTCCGGGTGCTGACCGCGGGAAGATCCCTCGTCTACGAGCCGTCAGCCATCGTCTGGCACGTCCACCGTGCCGATGACCTTGCGCTTCGGCGCCAGCTGCACAGCTACGGGAGTGGCCTCACTGCCTTCATCTTCAAGAACATGATGGAGCCGCAGGGCACGAGAGCAATCGCTTCACGGATCCCAGTGGGCGCGCGTCGCCTCGCTCGTACCTGGCACTCGCACGAGATCGGCGGACGGGCGCCACGAGCACTGGTCTTCGCCGAAGTAACCGGCATGTTCGCGGGACCGTTTGCCTACCTCAAGGGTCGCCGTCAGGTTCGACGTACGCACCCGATCGGCTCCCGATGAATGTCACCGCCGGCCGTCGCGCTCTCACTGCCGATGCGGCGCAGACGGTTCCCGCAGCGCGCGCGTCCTTCCGAGTTGGGACTGATGTGCTGGCCGTATCGAACGTCAGACAGTCCCTCCTCGATCATGGACAGAGATACCTGCAGCGCGTCTACACCGAGGCCGAGGTCGCCGACAGCATGTCGCGCACCGGTCCCGACCCTCAGCGGCTCGCGGCGCGTTTCGCGGCCAAGGAAGCTGCCCTCAAGGTGCTGCGAACACCTGGGACCGCGTTCCCCTGGCGCTCGCTCGAGTTGGTCCGCACAACCTGGGGAGGCGTGAGCCTCGAACTGTCCGGGGCAGCTGCCGCACACGCAGCCAGGGAAGGTTTGACGAACTTTGACGTAAGCCTCTCTCATGATGGTGGCTTCGCGATGGCTGTGGTTGTGGCCACGGAGTCGCCCCTTGGAGGGCGGCCATGAGTCGAGAGGTCATTCGTCGAGTCGTACAGACCGCTGCTCGACTTCCGGTGGATATCGCGACCGTGGACGACGAGGATGACCTCTATCTGGTTGGACTGACGTCTCACGCAAGCGTGAGCCTCATGCTCGCCCTCGAGGATGCCTTCGACCTGGAGCTTCCTGACGAGATGCTCACCCGCGACGTCTTCCGGAGCGTCAGCTCCATGAACGCCGCGATCTCGACGCTACGTGGTGGAGCGTTCACGTGAGCAGCCCCGGCGCAGCAGCTGCGTTCCTCGGTTGCGTGAAACAGATCGGCCACGAGGTGGCCGCGCCCCAGGCCGCGGACGTGGATCGCCAGGCCCGCTTCCCGATCGAGACCGTCGTCGCGCTGCGCGAGGCACGAGCGCTGTCCGCGCTGGTGCCCACCGAGCTCGGTGGTGGAGGCACCTCTCTCGAGACAGTCGCCACGGCTTGTTTCGAGCTCGCTCGTCACTGCGGGGCCAGCGCGATGGTCTTTGCGATGCACCAGATCCAGGTAGCCACCTTGACCCAGCACGCACGCGGCAGCCCTTGGTTCGACTCCTATCTCCGCAGTATCGCCTCCGACCAGCGGCTGATCGGGTCGGTGACCTCGGAGGTCGGCAACGGCGGCGACATCGGTCGTTCGATCGCAGCCCTGACACCCGGGAACCACGGCACCACGCTGTTCGAGAAGCGGGCGCCGACCGTGAGCTATGGCGAACAGGCCGACGATCTACTGACCACGCTCCGACGTAGCCCCGATGCGACACCCGGAGACCAAGTGCTGGCACTGACGGTGCGGGGTCAAGCGCAGCTGGAGCAGCTCGGCACCTGGGATCCCCTCGGCATGCGTGGCACCTGTTCACCGGGATACACAGTTCGTGCCGAGTTCCCCGTCGAACAGGTGCTCGCGACCTCGTTCGCCAGCATCTCGGCAGCGACGATGGTGCCGGTCGCGCACCTGCTGTGGTCGCACGTCTGGCTAGGGCTCGCGACAGATGCCTTCGATCGCGCTCGCGCGTTCGTCCGTGGGTCGGTCAGCCAGACCTCAGGCGTTGTCCCGCCTACGGCGCGGCGGCTGTCGGGCCTGCTCACTGAACTAGCACTGATGCGCGCCGAGGTCGCGTCGGCACTTGGCTTCTACCTCGATCGAACATCCGATCAGGTCGCCACCCCAGCAGGCGCAGTCCGCTTCAACAACCTCAAGATCGCTGCTTCGGAACAGGCGCCGCGGATCTGCCTCAGCGCGCTCAACATCTGCGGCGTGGTGGGTTATAAGAACGACACCCCGTTCAGCGTGGGCCGGCACCTTCGGGACGCGCTGTCGGCGTCACTGATGGTCTCCAACGAACGCATCCACGAAACGAACGCGGGGCTCTTGCTCGTCGCCAAGGACGTGTGATGGTCAGCCTTCCGATCGACGACCTCGAGGAGTCTGCCTTCCTCACGGAGCTGTTGTCGCGTCAGCTGCTCATCTCGTCTGGCGTTCCCGGGATCTATGGCTGCGGGCCTGTGTTCGACGACGTACTGACCGCGGTCGATCATTGGATCGGCCGAGCCGGCGCTGTTGACTCGCCGGAACACTTGCGATTCCCACCACTCCTGCCTCGGCACCACCTCGAGCTCCACGGATACCTCGCGTCCTTCCCCCACCTGGCGGGATCGGTCTTCGCGTTCACCGGAGGGGAGATCGAAGCGGCTCGGCAGGCCAAGATTGCTACGCGGCATGAACCCTGGGACGAGTTCCAGACGATGACGGACATCGTGCTGACGCCAGCTGCCTGCCAGGCCGCGTATCCCGCGATCGCCCAGCGCGGGTCACTGCCAGCGGCAGGAGCGATCCTGGATCTCGGAGGCGCCTGGGTTTTTCGTCACGAACCGTCGGGCGACCCCACCCGAATGCAGAGCTTTCGGATGCGAGAGATGGTCCGACTAGGTCAGCCTGAAGTGGTCAGGGCCTGGCGTGACGGCTGGAGGGACCGATCTCCCGAGCTGCTTCTCTCGCTGGGTCTCGACACAAGTGCGGATGCCGCGTCCGATCCATTCTTCGGCCGGAGTGGGCGGATGCTCGCGGCCAGCCAGCGAGGCCAAGAGTTGAAGTTCGAGCTGCTCCTCCAGATCGTGGGAACTGAGCTGACCGCGGTGGCTTCCTTCAACTACCACCATGAGTTCTTCGCTGCGCAACATTCGTTGACCAATGCCGACGGCTCCGTTGCCCATTCGGCGTGTGTTGGCTTCGGGCTGGAGCGGATCACGCTTGCTCTGCTTCGGGCCCACGGAAGCGAGCCCGCGCAGTGGCCCACCCGCGTCCGCAAGGAGCTCTGGCCGTGACGCAGACTTCCTTGCCAGGGTCATGCAGCCTGCTCGGCATCGATCCCGCCAACCACGAGCCTCACGCGCTGCACGCCTCAGAGCGGGCCTACCCGGAGACCAACTGCTATGCCGACATTCTGATCGAGCTGCTCCACGCCAGGGGCGTCGAACCACTCGCCGCGCTCGGCTGCTCCATCCGCGGCGACTTCGAGGGCGACCAGTTCACCTTCCTCAAACCCCCGCTGAACGAGCTCGACGCACTGTTCGGCATCGACGTCCATGAGATGCAGCCCTATCGGTGTTTGGCCAGGCAGGCACAGGAGCAGCTCGCGCTCGACCGGACACTCATCGTGGAACTGGACGCCTTCTATCTCCCGGACACAGCGGCGACCACGTATCGACGCGAACATGTGAAGACCTCCGTCGCTATCGAGTCGATCGACCTTGCCGAGGCGCGGCTCAGGTACTTCCACAACGCCGGAATCTACGATCTCGCAGGTGACGACTTCCGGAACGTCTTTCGACTGGCGGACTCGGTCGACGCCCGAACACTCCCTCCATATGTCGAGTTGGTACGTTTCCGCGCCGCACCACGTCTCGTGGGAAAGCATCTGAAGAACGCGGCGCGCGACCTCCTCGAGGACCACCTGGCCCGTCGTCCGGACACGAACCCCTTTGAGCGGTTCGGGGAGCATCTCAGGGAGCAGATGCCTGCCCTTGTCGAGGGCGGAAGGGCCAGTTTCCATGCCTACGCCTTCGCAACTGTCCGGATGGCGGGTGCAGGTTCCGAGGTCGCCGCTACCTACCTTGACTGGCTGCTTGCCGCCCGAGGCGCTGCCGCGGCCACAGCATTTCGCGCCGTGGCGCGCGACTGCAAGACGCTCTCGTTCAAGCTCGCGAGAGGGCGTGTTTTCGACACGGCGGCCGCAAGCTCCCGGCTTGCAGCCGGCTGGACCGAAGCACAGAAACAGCTAGATGTTGCCGTCCACTGACCGGTATGCGATCACGTCTGTGAACGCATGGAGTGTCGCAGCCGTCCCAGCGGGCAGCGCGTCCAATCCGGCGGCGCTCGACCAAGCGGACTGGCTACCGGCGCGAGTCCCGGGCACTGTCGCCGGAGCACTACGCGATGCGGCCCGAGGAGCGGAGGTCCCCCGCGACCTGGATGCCGAGGACTGGTGGTTCCGGTCCCAGCTCAGGGGTCCCCCGGCGGCGGCTGGAGAGGAAGTCGTGCTGCGATTCGGCGGCATTGCCACGCTGGCCGAAGTCTTCGTTGACGGTCATCACCTGCTGACCAGTCAATCGATGTTCGCCAGCCACGAGATCGTTTTGGGGTCGAGGATGAAAGACGGTGCGGAGGTTGCGATCCGATGCCGGGCACTCGGACCAGCCGTGGCTACATCGAGGCCACCGCGCGCCCGGTGGCGTACCCAGATAGCCGCTAGCGGCCTTCGTCACCATCGCACGATGTTGCTCGGACGCACTCCTGGCTTTGCCTCGGGACCGGCGGTCGTCGGGCCATGGCGCGACGTCACAGTCGAGCGCCGCACAACCCTTGCCGTCGACGACCTGCAGGTCAGGGCCCGGCCAGCCGGTACCGATGGCATCGTCGAGGTCGCGGTACAGCTACGCGCTCTCGACGGAACGACGGTCAGCGCAGTCACGGCTGAGATCTCGGGCCCCTCGGGCGAGGCCTCAGTCAGGCTGGCCTGCACCGTCCTGAGCGAGTCAGTCCATGCTTCCGGAAAGATCGAGCTCAAGGACATCGCTCGGTGGTGGCCGCACACTCACGGAACCCCGGCCCTGTACGAGATTCGCCTAAGAGTAGGGACGAACAACGGGGAGGTGCGGCTCGAAGCCGGGAGGGTCGGTTTCCGAGATATCTCCCCCGGGCCACCCGGCCATGATGTCCTGACCGACGGTCTGGACCTGCGCGTCAACGGAGTCGCGGTCTTCGCCCGCGGGGCGGTCTGGTCGCCGCTCGATCTCGTGGGGATGGCACCCACGGAGGAGGCACTGAGGCGGCGGCTGCTGCTCGCCTGCGGAGCCGGGATGAACATGATCCGGATTGCCGGGACCGGGGCCTACGAATCACCCACATTTCACGACCTCTGTGATGAGCTCGGACTGCTGGTCTGGCAGGACTTCATGTTCGCCAACTTCGACTACCCGGTAACTGACCCAGACTTCCGAAAGCTCGTCGAAGCCGAGGTCAGGAGCGTGCTGGTCGAGCTGAGCCGGCGCCCGAGTCTGACCGTGCTGTGCGGGAACAGTGAGGTCGAGCAGCAGGCCGCGATGACCGGTCGCGGTGCGGAGTTCGGTCGAGGCGAGCTGTTCGGAGAAATCATCCCCCGGTTGATCCGCGAAACAGGCACTGAGGTCATCTACGTCCCCTCCGCCCCGTGCGGCGTCGACCTGCCGTTTCGACCGGACCAGGGCATCGCCAACTACTACGGGGTAGGCGGATATCGGAGACCACTGAGCGACGTGCGGATCTCGGCCGTCCGATTCGCCGCTGAATGTCTCGCGTTCGCCAACTTGCCTGACCTACCGCATGCAGCCGCCACCTTTGTGCCCCGGGACGTGGGGGCAGCCTGGGACTTTGCTGACGTCCGAGACCACTATCTGGAGGCGTTGTACGCCGTGGATGTCAAGACGCTTCGTCGGGACTGTACGGACCGCTACCTAGAGCTGAGTCGCGCCACCTCAGGGGAGGTGATGGCACAGGTCTTCGGGGAGTGGCGCCGGGAGGCATCCCCCTGCGGAGGTGCCCTGGTCCTGTCATTGGGCGACCTCGAACCTGGCGCGGGTTGGGGGGTGCTGGATGACGCCGGGAACCCGAAGGTGGCCTACCACCACTTGCGGCGGGCCCTGGCTCCACTCGCCATCTGGCTGACTGATGAGGGACTTGCCGGGCTCGACGTCCACATTGCGAACGACACACCGACGTCCATCAGCGCTCGCATCCGGGTGGCCTTCTACCGCGACAGAGCGATCTTGGTGGACGAGGCTCGCTGCGACACAGCCGTCCCAGCTCACACCACCCGGCGGTGGAGTGTGGAGGCTCTGCTGGGGCGTTTCGTCGACGCCTCGTACGCCTACCGATTCGGGCCCCCGAACTTTGATCTTGTCGTTGCGACTCTCGAGCGCGCCGGCGGTGGGTCGACTGCCTACTTGTCCCAGGCTGTCTTCTTCCCGGAGGGCCGGCCGGCCGGGGTCGAGGCAGCGGAGCGTGTTGGCCTCACCGCAACTGGACGGTGGTGCCACGACGACCTGTACGTGGCCGTGAAGAGCGACAGGTATGCCCATGGCGTCCGGATCCGCACACCAGGCTTCGAGGGAGATGACGACGCGTTCCCGATCGAACCTGGAGGGACCCGGACCATCCACCTGCGAGGGACACTTGCCGGCGCTGCCGTCACGGGTCAGGTCACCGCGGTCAACCTCGCCGAACCGATCGCCATCGACTTTGAGCAGGCCTGATGCCGGACACTCTTCCGCACTACCTAGACGTCGACGGCCAGCCTGTCTTCGCGGTCCTGCATCGACCTTCGCCAGCTTGGCGAAGCACCGCCGTGCTGATCATCCCCCCTTTCGGCTGGGAGGAAAGCAGCTCGTACCGCAGCCGCCGGAGCTGGGCTGCGGCGCTGGCAGCCGATGGCTTTCCGGCGCTGCGTCTGGACCTCCCGGGCACTGGCAACAGCGCGGGGTCACCCACAGACGCCGGTCTCGTCGAATCGTGGCTTCGGACGATAGCGCGCGCTGCCGTCGAGCTCAGGTCGTCGACCGGCTGTGAGAAGGTCGCGGTGATCGGCCTTGGCCTGGGCGGGCTACTTGCCTGCGCGGCGTCGGCGGCAGGGGCCGAGCTGGATGAGCTCGTTTTGTGGGCTGTTCCGTCCCTGGGCGTCAGTGTGACTCGCGAGCTGAAGGCGTTTGCGCGACTCGAGGCCTCCTACTGCCGCGCCCCGTCGGTGCGCGGCGCGGACCCGATCATCAACGGCTTTGTGATGTCGACTGCCACTACACATGCCCTGGACGACGTCGACCTGACCGTCAGTCCCCCGGTGGGAGTGAGTCGCGCGCTCCTGCTCGATCGCGACGGCATCCCGATCGACCCGGCACTTCACGAGGCACTGGCGAAAAGTGGAGCCGCCGTGGCACTCCTTCCTGGCAACGGGTACGGCCAGCTGATGGCGGAGCCGCAGCTCTCAGCACCACCGCGGGACGTCATCGCCCAGGTTTCTCAGTGGCTGCGTGTCGGCACCGCAAAAAGTGTGCCCGAGCCATCCGCTCAAGCATTGCGTACGGCCGCGGTGATCGCGGCGGATGGCATGGAGCTGAGCGAGCGGCCCCTGGCTCTTGACCTCCCCACTGGCCGCGCGTTCGGCGTGCTGAGCGAGCCATGCGGGGAAGCGCGTTCGGTTTGTGTGGTGCTGCTGAACGCCGGAGGAGTGCGGCACATCGGGCCCAACCGGATGTGGGTCGAAGCGAGTCGCCGCTGGGCAGCACGGGGTGTCTCGACCTTCCGCGTTGACCTTCCCGGAATCGGAGAGGCAGGTGGGTCCGACTCCGCTGGGATCCCCGACTCGGACCTTTACGCTGCTGACGGCACCGAAACGATTCGTGCCGTCCTCGACGCCCTCGACCAGATCCAGGTGCCCCAACGGTTCATGGTGGCCGGCCTGTGCTCCGGTGCCTATTGGTCATTCCAGGTCGCCCAGGCCGATGAGCGCGTTGCCAGCATCGTCATGCTCAACCCGATGGCGTTGGTCTACGACCCGTTTCAGTGGACCGTCAGACGGAGCCGTTTCGTGGGCCGAATCGCTCGATGGAGGACGCACCGGCGGATCCTTCACGGCGACGTGCCCCTGGCGGACTTCTTCCTGGTGGCGCGCGCCGTCTTCCGATTGTGGATCACGGCACCTACCCGAGTGCGAGCGCGTGTTCTGGCTCGACGGGCCGCACGGCGAGCGGGAGGCGACGAGCTCGATCTCCAGCTGGACCGGGTCTGCCACATGGGCACCGCGGCTCATTTGGCCTTCTCAGACGACGAGCCCCTGTACGACGAGCTCGCTCGCGACGGTCGGTTCAAACGTCTCGGCCGATGGCCGAACCTGTCCCTGCACCTCTTGGAGGGGCCATCCTCGGCCCACATGCTGCAACCTTCAACCCTCCAGGTGCAGGCTCATGCGCTGATGGACGCCGCACTCGACGCGCTATTGGAGAGCTCCACCGTGGCCTCGCTCGTGCAGCCTCCCCAAGGGCAGTCAGGTCATCAGGGCAAGCGCACCCAGGATCAGCAGCAGCACTGACACGCAGCTCACAGCCGCGGTCAGGGCGAGCAGGACGGTTTCCTGCGAATCAACGGGCACGGCGCTACGCCTGCGGCTGAAGGATCTCGCCACTCGTTGGAGTGTCGACGGATCGCGCCGTGGCCAGCACAGCGTCATGGACCAACTTGTGTGACGCCTCGTCCGAGTACGCCAGTGCGCACTCCGCGCAGTGCTTCCGCTCGCTCATGTCTTCCCCCTGTTGTGTCTTCCGATCCGGCAGTGACAGGTACCCCGCAGCGGGCGTCAGGCAACATGCGGTTTCACCCGATTCGAGCGACAAGTCTCACTCTGCCTGCCGTCCTCCCCACCCTGAGACGTGGCGGCTACAATTCGGAACTGGTTGCCTAATACAACCAATTCGACAGGAGACACCGCCCGTGCCCACCGCCCCGGCCGGCCGACGCCGGTTGACGTTCGCCGTGCTGGCGGTCTCGGTCTCGTCGTTCGCGCTGTTGCAGTCGCTGATCGTGCCGGTGCTGACCACGATCCAGCGCGAGTTCCAGACCGACCAGAACACGGTGACGTGGGTGTTGACCGCCTACCTGCTCAGCGCTTCGATCGCGACACCGCTGCTCGGTCGGATCGGGGATGTGGTCGGCAAGACCCGGATGCTGGTCATCTGCCTGTTCGCCCTGGCGGTCGGTTCGCTGCTCGCGGCCCTCGCGCCCTCCATCGGCTGGTTGATCTTCGCCCGGGTGGTGCAGGGTGCGGGTGGCGGAGTCCTGCCCCTGTCGTTCGGCATTGCCCGCGACGAGTTCGAGGGTGAGGTGACCAGGGCGCTCAGCGTGCTCGCCTCGCTGACTGCGGTCGGCTTCGGCTTCGGCATCGTGATCGCCGGTCCGATCGTCGATCTGATGGGTTACCAGGGACTGTTCCTGCTTCCCATGGCAGCCACGACCGTGGTCGGGATCGCGGCCTTGGTCTTCATCCCGGAGTCTCCGATCCGTACGCCGGCCCGACTGCCGCTGGTGCCCGCGGTGCTGTTGGCCGTCTGGCTGGTCGCCCTACTGCTGGCGCTCAGCGAGGGCAACCAGTGGGGCTGGACCTCGCCCCGCGTCCTTGCTCTCTTCGCCGCCGCGGTGGTCGGCATGACCGCCTGGGTCATGGTTGAGCGCCGGGTGCCGGTGCCGATGATCGACATGGACATGATGCGGCTGCGCGGGGTCTGGACCACGAACGCGGTGGCCGGCCTGGTCGGTTTCGGCATGTTCGCGGCGTTCGGCTTCCTTCCGCAATTCCTACAGACCCCGGAGGCCGCTGGCTACGGCTTCGGGGCGTCGATCTCGGAGTCCGGCTGGTTGCTGCTGCCCTCGGCGGCCATGAGCTTCGTGGTCGGTTTCACCACCGCCACCCTGATCGGTCGGTTCGGGGCCCGCGCGGTAATCGTGACCGGCGCGCTGACCATGTCGGCCACGTTCTTCTCGATCGCCGTCTGGCACGACTCCACCTGGCAGCTCTACCTCTCGACCACGGCCCAAGGGTTCGGCTCCGGCCTGGTTTTCTCGAGCCTGGCCGGAGTCGTGATCGCCTCCGTGCCTGCCGCGCAGACCGGTGTGGCCAGCGGCATGAACGCCAACATCCGCACGATCGGCGGCTCCGTCGGAGCAGCGGTGATGGCCGGCATCGTCACGGCCAAGCACGGGCCGTCCGGCTTCCCCGCCGAGAGCGGCTACACCATCGGGTTCGTCGTGCTCGGTTGCTGCATGCTGCTGGCTGCCGGGGCCGCGAGCCTGATCCCCGACCTCCACGAGCTGCGGACCGGTGGGCGGCTCGCCGACGCCGACAACGCCGAGCTTGCCTACGTGCCGGGAGCCAGTGGTCCCGGCCCCGCTATCCCCGGATCCGCAGCACCTTCACCAGGTCCTGCTGGATCTGACGCGGCGTCCAGGCGAACGTGACCCACTTGCCTGCGCCGAACAGCCGGGTCTGGTCACTGGACCACGGCGACGTCGGGTTCTCGTCCTGACCGTAGGTCAGGATCGTCTTTGCATCGACGCCTCCGCCCTTCAGGAAGGCGATCGCTTGGATGTGCGAGGAGCCGTTGGTGATCGGCCGGTACTTGGTGGCGTTCGTGATCGGGTTGCCCGATGACAACGCGTTGGCATTGCCGGCCGCGTCACCCGTGCCGCCGCCGAGCCCGATCGGAGGAGCGCCGCGGTCGCCCGCGACCTGGAGCGAGCCCCAGGGCGCACTGAACGAGATGTGGCGCTGGCGCAGCGACGCGATCGCGTCACCCAGGGCGGCGATCACCGTCGGATCGCTGGTGTTGAGTCCACGCGGGGTGTGCAAGGGGTCAGCGGCCGAGAACGGGACCAGCCACGGGTTGTCCGGCAGGCGCTCGATGAACTCCTCGAAGATGTGCGTGCCCACCGACGTACGCAGCGACCGGCCGTCCCAGCGCTTCAGGACCGCACAGGCTGCGGTCTCGCCCGTGGCTCGGCACAGCTGGTCGAGATCACCGTCCTGACGCATCACCTCGGCAGTGCGCAACCGGTTGGCGTGTTCGTGTCCGCGGAGGCTGGCCGGGGTCTCCTTCTTGCCGGAGGCGAGGCGATCGATGACGTACTGCATCACCATCTTGGTGCGCATCGTCCTCTCGCAACGCTCGCAGCCGATGATGTTGGGGTAGCCCTCGAGCCGCTCTGCCGGGTGCGGCAGCCAGAAGGAGTCGTTGGCGTTCATCACCCAGTCGCGCCGCACCACCTCCGGCAGATGGCTCGGCCCGAAGATCCCCGGTCGCTGGGCGTCGGCGTCCGAGCCCCAGGCACAGGTCGAGTCGGCAAGGTTGCCGTTCAGGCCGGGCAGGCCAACGAGCTGGTTGAGGACTCGACCAACGACGGTCATGCAGCGGTCGGCCAGCGCATCGGAAACGTTCGGGACCACCGAGTGGTCGGCGTACAGCACATTGCCCTGGCGGTCTGCGGCCGTGGTGTTGACCCAGGGCATGCCTGCGCCGGCGTCCTGCCTCTTCAGCAGGTCGCGCACGTTCTTCGCCTTCCCCATGTCGAGGAAGGTGTCGACGGTGCGCAGCTGCTCGCCGTTGGCGTCACGGATCGCCCAGAAGCTGACCGGACTCCACCCCATCAGCTGCGAGGCCGAGTCGATCACGTACCCCTGCGGCGTGCGATAGAGGTCCTCGGTGACGGTGCCGAGCGAGCCGTCGGGACGCTTGACCCGGACCTTCACGATCCGGCGTTCGGCCTTCTTGAGCCCGCCCGGGGTGAGGTAGGAGGTGCCGGGGCCGACAGTGAGGTACTCGTAGGGCGTGAAGCGGTACGCCGTCGACACCGTGTGACTCCAGGCCACGTCGCGGTTCCAGCCGATGTTGACCACCGGTGAGCCGATCAGCGATGCGCCGGCCACGTTGTACTTGCCGGGGATGGTCAGCTGCTGCTGGGTGAAGTGATAGCGACCGCGCCACGGGAAGTGTGGGTTACCGAGCAGCATGCCCTTGCCCGTCGACGAGGCGGCACTTCCGATAGCCGTCGCGTTGGATCCGAAGGGGGCCTCCGGGTCGCGACCCAGCGACTTCAGCAGCGCGTCCTTGTCGACGGCAGCCGCTCGCAGCGGCATGGGCAGACCGAGGTCATCCGGGGCTGGCGGCGCCGCGTTGACGATCTCCTTCACGAAGACGCCGCCACTGGCGAGGAGATTGGCCAGGTAGACGCCATACCAGAGGTCGAGCTCGGTGGCGTCGGGCTTCAGGTACTTGTCGCCTCTGCAGTCGGGATCCGTCACCTTGTTGGTGCGCAGCCACTTGTTGATGCCGGCCACATAGCCACGGACCATCTGCCGCGACTGCTTGCCGGGCCCGGCTTCAGAGGCCAGCAGCTTCTCGACGACCCGCCGGTTGTGCAGGTCGGTCACGAACGCATCGACCTGCAGGTTCGACGCCTCGAGGGTGACCTGATCGTCATAGCGCGCGGACGGGCCGAACCATCGGCTGCGCTGGCCGCGTGCGGTGACCAGCGTGTCGGCCAGGGTGCAGATCGGCTGACGACGCGGCGGCGTACCCGCTGCCGTAGCCGAGGGACCCGAAGCTGTCGGCCGTGATGTGCGGGATCCCGTGCTCGGTGATCCGGATCGTCGCGTCGTAGGTCGGCTTGGAGCGCTCGGCAGCGGACGAGGGGGCCGCCGAGGCCGGCACCGGTGCCGCGGCCAGGCCCGGAGAGACCACGCTCCCGAGGGGCAGCAATGAGAGGCTGGCGACGAGCGCGATCAAACGGGGTCTTAGCACGGTGCCCTAACGCCTCGATGTGACGGTGGTTACGTTCTAGCCGTCCCGGCGTCGAAGACTCAGAGGTACAGGCCGGCGGTTTCGTCGCCGAGCCGGTCGGCGGCGACCGCATGGACGTCGCGCTCGCGCATCACGACGTAGACATCGCCGTGCACCTCGATCTCGGCCTTGTCCTCGGGGTCGAACAACACCCTGTCGTCGACCTGCACCGACCGGGCGTGGGGACCGACCGCCACGACCCGCGACCACGAAAGTCGGCGCGCGCCCATCGCCGCGGTCGCCGGGATCACGATGCCTCCCGAGGACCGGCGCTCGCCCGACTCGCTGTCGACCTCGCACAAGAGGCGGTCGTGCAGCATCTTGATCGGTGTCTTGTCGGACATGGCTGGCTTCAGGAGGCGACCTTGCGGATCAGGACAAGGAGCGCGACGACCCCGACCACGCCTCCCACCACCTTGAGGATGTTGTCAGTGCGCGGCTGACCCGTGGCGTCGTCGACGAAGTGGGCCTTCATCGCGGCTGACTCACGACTGATGATGGTCTTGGGGTGCGACCGGTAAAGCAGCTGGTCGATGGTGGTCGCCAAGCGCTCGCGGGTCTCTTCGATCTCACGCTCGATGGCGGACGGCTCTTGGCTCACTGGGGCAGGTTACCAACGGTGCTCGGGTCGAACCCGAACGGGAGTTCCAATCGGTGGTCAGCCATCAGTCCCCCATTGGTGAGGATGTCGAAGGTGGCGCCGTCGGCCACTACGCTTCCGTCGCTCAGCACGACGGACCGTGGGCACAGCTCGAGCGCATAGGGCAGGTCGTGGGTGACCATCAGCACGGTCACGTCCAGGGACCGCAAGATGTCTGCGAGCTCACGCCGCGACGCCGGATCGAGGTTGGACGACGGTTCGTCGAGCACCAGGATCTCCGGCTGCATGGCCAGCACGGTCGCGACCGCGACCCGCCTGCGCTGGCCGTAGGACAGGTGGTGTGGTGGTCGGTCGACGAAGTCGGTCATGCCCACCATGTCCAGAGCGGTCAGCACGCGGTCGTCGAGCTCGGCCCCGCGCAGCCCCAGGTTGGTCGGCCCGAACGCCACGTCGGCCCGCACCGAGCCCATGAAGAGCTGGTCATCAGGATCTTGGAAGACGATGCCGACGCGTCGCCGGATCTCCGCCAGGTGGGCCTTCTCGACGGGCAGCCCGCTCACCGCCACGCTCCCGGCACCGGCCTGGAGGATGCCGTTGAGGTGCAACACGAGCGTCGTCTTGCCGGCGCCGTTGGGGCCGAGCAGTGCGACCCGCTCGCCCGAGTGGACGTGGAGGTCGACTCCGAATAGCGCCTGGTGGCCGTCGGGATAGGCGTACGCGAGACCCCGGACGTCCAGCACGGGCGTCATCGCGGCCCCGCCTGCCGGGCGCCGTCGTAGCCTCGCGCCAGCATGGCTAGGTGCACGCGCTCCCCGCGCTCGTAAGAGCGGATAAACAGCGCCCCCAGGGTGCGGGCCAGGGCTGGCCAGTGACGGGGCGAACGCGGATCGGCTCCACGCGAGCGCATGGCGATGAGCATCCGGCCAAGATCGGCGGAGACCACGTCGAGGTAGCGGATCATGAAGCCCATGATCTGCACGATCAGCTCCGGCATCCGCAGCCGGCGTAGACCCAGCAGTGCCGCACTGGGTTCGGTGGTCGCGGCCAGCGTGAGCGACGACATCACGCCGATCGTGCCCTTGGCCGCCAGCCCCCATGCCGCCAGCAGGCCGGGCTCGGACACGCTGAGACCGAGCACCTCGGTGCGCGGGCCGGTCGCCACGAACGGCACCAACACCGCGAAGACCAGGAACGGAACCTCGATCACCATCCGGCGGACGATGTAGAGCAGCGGCACCCGGGCTGCCACGATCACTGCGATCACGACGAGCAGAAAGCCGGCATAGACGGCGAACCAGTCGCGAGGTGTGGCCACCACCAGCAACACGAACCCGACCAGGGTGATCAGCTTCAGGTGCGCGGGAGCTCGGTGGATAGCGCTATGGCCGTGGTAGTGCAGGCGGTGCCCGTGTCCTGCCCCCACGGACTAGCTGCTCTCTGCCGGCTTGCGCCTGCGCACCGCATAGGTGATGCCGCTCATCAGCACCAGCACCATCAGTACGCCGGCGACCCCGGCGATGCCGCCGCTGAGGCGCTCGTCGTCCACGCCCTTGGTGGAGTAGTCGGCGAACGGTTCGTCGCTGGTGCCTGAGTCGTCGGCCGAGTCGAGGAACCCGGTCTTGGCCGCCACGAACTCCAGGCCATCCGGGTGGCTGCTGGCGTAGTAGCTGCCGAAGCCCGCGAGCAACAGCACCAGCAGGAGCCCGACGGCGAAGAACCGTCGCCTTTTCCTTGCTTCGCTCATCGGTCGACCGCCGAACGGATCTCCAGCTCGTTGACCCCGGCCAGACCACGCGCACCGCGGACCAGGTCGGGTCTGGAGGCGACGACGGCCGCCACCACCAACCCGGTCACGAGCCCCTCCCCGATCCCGATCACGGTGTGCCAGCCGACCATGGCGGTCAGCACGTCGCCGAAGGCAACCGGGGCGTTGCCACCGATCGCGAAGAGCAGCGTGAAGGCGAAGGCCACCAGCGGGACCGAGACGAAGCCGGCGACCCCAGCAGCTGGGGCCACCACGGCCAGGCGCTGCGGCAGCACGGCGCGCAACGTGCGGAAGACCGCGTAGCCGATGAAGGGGCCGCACAGCGCCATCAAGGTGACGTTGGTGCCCAGCGCGGTGATCCCGCCGTCAGCCATGAAGAGGCTCTGCACGAGCAGCACCACGCTGATGCACAGGGCTCCGGTCCACGGGCCGACAAGCACCGCGGCCAAGGCGCCACCGAGCAGGTGACCGCTGGTGCCTGCTCCGACCGGGAAGTTCATCATCTGCCCGGCGAAGATGAACGCGGCGACCAGCCCGGCCATCGGCGCCGTGCGGTCATCGAGCTCGGTGCGGGCCCTCCGCAGAGCTATCGCAACCCCCGCAGCGGCCACGACCCCGGTGGCCAGCGACGTAGGCGCGTCCAGGAACCCGTCGGGCACGTGCATAACGAAGAGCCTACGCTATTGCGAAAGTGTTGCGATAACCGATTTCAGGAGAGACCACCTCGTGAGCCAGACCCCCCGACTCGCGCCGGGCAACCCGGCACCCGCCTTCACGCTCCGCAACGACGCCGGCGAGCGAGTGTCCCTGCACGACCTGCGCGGGCGGAAGGTGATCGTCTACTTCTATCCCAACGCGATGACACCCGGCTGCACCAACCAGGCCTGCGACTTCACCGACTCGCTCGCCTCCCTGCAGGCCGTCGGATACGAGGTGGTCGGCATCTCCCCAGACCCACCCGAGAAGCTGGCGAAGTTCCGCGAGCGCGACCACCTCACGATCACCCTCCTCTCCGACCCGGACAGGGAAGTACTGCTGGCCTACGGCGCCTTCGGTGAGAAGAAGCTCTACGGGAAGGTGGTCGAGGGGGTGATCAGGTCCACGTTCGTGCTCGACGAGGAGGGGATGATTGAGCAGGCGCAGTACAACGTAAAGGCGACCGGCCACGTAGCCAAGCTGCACCGCGACCTCGGGCTTGCTTGACGGTTCCGAGGCAGAATGCAACCTTCGGAGCAGATCAAGCGTCATCTCGTTGTGCCACCGCTGTGGCACAGTCCCGCTGCCCCCGTTCAGGAGACGAGAACCTCATGCGTAAGACCCTCATCGGCGCCGCCGCCACCACGGCCGCGGCCCTGACCATCAGCCTCGCCGGACCGGCCAGCGCCGAGCGGTATGGGATCGACGACCCGCTCGAGAGCCGCCGCGGCGTGGACCTCGTGGCTGTCACCGTCGTCAACGCCCAGAACAACGTCCGCGTCACGTTGACCCACAACAACCTCCGTCGTAGCCCGGCAGCCGGTGCCGGAGGCTCGGTCTACTTCGATACCGATCCCGAGGACAAGGGCCCGGAGCTGGTCTTTGTCGGCGGCTTCTTCGAAGGCACCGACTATCAGCTCCTCACCACCGAGGGCTTCGGCGTGGGCCAGTGGGGGGAACCGGTCGACGGGTTCTACGACATGAGGCTCGACTACGCCAAGGAGAAGACGTCCATCCGGATCTCCCGAAAGGCACTCGGCGGCGCTGACTCGGTCCGAGTGGCCGTCAGGGTCTCCGACAGCAAGGTTGTCGACTGGATGGGCAAGCCGCGCAGCTACTCGTTGTGGCTGGCCCGGGGTTAGCGAACACAGCAACCGCGGGGCAGACCACCGGGCAAACCACCGGCGGTCAGAGGAAGCGGCGCAAGGCCTCGACCGACTCGGTAGGGATCTTGACCGCGACCCCCTCACCGATCGCCTGCAGCCTCCACATCTCGCCGTCCCGGACGAGCTTGGCCATCGCGAGCCCTGTGTCGGGCAATCCGCCGGTGAGCGTGTAGCGAGCGAGCTCGACACCTTCGTCGTCGATCAGTCGGCAGTAGGCATTGTTGATCCACTCGAACGTGTGCCCCTGGTAGCTGCTGACCAGGAAGACGATCGTGTCGATCCGCGGGTGCACCCGGCCGAGGTCGACCGTGAGGACCTCGTCGTCGTGCTGCTCGCCGCCGGTGAGGTTGTCCCCGAGGTGGACCACGGACCCGTCTCGGGTCTTCAAGTTGTTGTAGAAGGCAAGGTCGGCGAGCTGACCGTCGGCGAACGCGACTGCCGACGCGTCCAGGTCGATGTGCGGCGCGCCCGTGCCCATGAAGCCGGCCGTTCGCAGCTTGTCCCAGCCCAGACCCACCTGCAGCCGAGTCCGCGGTCGACCGTCCTCGGTGGCCAGCAGCAGCTCTTGGCCCTGGGTCAGGTCGATCACTCTGGATCCTCTCGTTGTCGGTTCCTCGAACCTACGAGATCGTGCCAACCACTGGCCCTAGACTCGGGGCCCCAGCCGGAATGGTGGAACAGGCAGACACGCAGGGTTTAGGTCTCTGTGCCCTTTGGGCGTGGGGGTTCGACTCCCCCTTCCGGCACCCGCTTCACCTACCCCCTCAGCACGTCGACCGCAGGAGCCCCGAGATGAGCCAGCCGCCCTGGGAGACACCGAGCAAGAGCCGGGCAGGTCTGGTCATCGGCATCGTGGTGGGCATGCTGACGGTGATCGCTGCGGTCGTGCTTGCCGTGGTGCTGGTCGCCGGCTCGGACAGCAGTTCCGACAACGACTCGGCCGGCGCCGACGAGACCACCGCGCAGCCGAGCGAGACCGAGACGCCCGTCCCACCGGAAGGCGAGGTGCTCAAGGGAGACGGCTACTCCTACGTGTTGCCGGAGAACTGGAAGGACCTCACGCAGGACGTGGTCGCCCGGACTGGCTTGGACACGATCGACACTGCGAGCGCCCCCGGAGCATCGCTGGAGTCGACATTTGCGAACCTGATCGTTGAGGCGGGCCCCGCGAACGGCGAGACGGACTTGGACGCCGCTCGCGATCAGGTGAGCAGCAATCTCGGCGCCGCCGTCGGCGCCGTGCCGGTCGAGACCGACGGCATCAACATCGACGGGGTGGCGACCGTCGGGCTGCAGGTCACCTCGACCAACGAATCCGGAGTCGACGTGCTCCAGGATGCCAGCGTGACGATCTTGCACGACACCTACTACGTGATCGGCTTCAGCCGTCAGTCCGGCAACTCCGATTACGACGCGGACTTCGAGTCGATCCTCGCTTCGTGGACCTGGGAGTGACCCTCAGCCGAGGATCGAGGCCACCTGAGGCGCGATCTCCCGCAGGGCCTTGCCGCGGTGCGAGATCGCGTCCTTGTCGGTGACCGACAACTCAGCGGTCGTGCTCTCGGGGCGCGCGTCGGCGACGAAGACGACGTCGTAGCCGAACCCGCCGCTCCCCCGCGTCTCCCGGATGACGCGTCCCTCCATCGTGGCCTCGACCGCCAGCTCACGACCGTCGGTGTGGCAGAAAGCCACTACGCAGGCGAAGTGGGCGCCACGGCGCCCATCCGGCACGTCGCTGAGCTGGGCAAGCAGCAGCTCGTTGTTGCGAGCATCAGCCCGAGGCGGTCCCGCCCAACGAGCTGACAACACGCCCGGCATCCCGTTGAGCGCGTCGACACACAAGCCCGCTGTCGTCGGCCAGCGTCGGGAGGCCGGTCGCGGCAAGTCCAGCGCGCGCCTTGAGCAACGCGTTGCCCGCAAACGTCGGCTGATCCTCCACCGGCTCGTCGTAGTCGGCCACGTCGTCCAGGCCGACCACGCTCACCGTCGGGAGGTGCTCACGCAGGATCCGCTCCATCTCCGCGAGCTTCTTGGCGTTGCGCGAGGCCAGGAACACGCGGCCGCCCTCGACGGGCTCAGCCAACGGAGAGCGCCTCACGCTGCATCAGGGTCAGATCGGAGCAACCCTTTTCGGCCAGTGCCAGCAGTGCGTCGAGCTCGGCCCGATCGAACGCCGCCGCCTCGGCGGTGCCCTGTACCTCGACGAACTTGCCGTCCCCGGTCATCACGACGTTCATGTCCGTCTCCGCGCGAACGTCTTCGACGTACGGCAGGTCGAGGCGTGGGACCCCGTCGATGATTCCTACGCTGATCGCCGCCACCGAGCCCGTCAGGGCCGCGGACACGTTGAGATGAGCACACGCGTCGGCCAGGGCAACGTAGGCACCGGTGATCGCAGCGGTGCGGGTGCCGCCGTCGGCTTGGAGGACGTCACAGTCGAGCTGGATGGTGTTCTCACCCATCGCCTGGTAGTCGATCACGGCGCGCAGCGAACGTCCGATCAGGCGACTGATCTCATGGGTGCGTCCCCCGATCCGACCCTTGACGGACTCGCGATCGGAGCGGGTGTTCGTCGAGGCCGGGAGCATCGCGTACTCCGCAGTTACCCAACCCAGGCCCGACCCCTTGCGCCAGCGCGGCACGCCCTCGGATGCGGAGGCGGCACACAGCACCCGGGTCTTCCCGAACTCGATCAGCACCGATCCGGCTGCGTGGTCGAGCCAGTTGCGGGTAATCGTGATCGGGCGGAGCTCGTCATCGGCGCGGCCGTCCTCGCGTGCAGTCATGCGGATGACCCTAGAGGTTGCCGAGCCTCACTTGAATTCGATGCGCACCAGACGCTGGACGCCGAGGAACAGGGGGATGAACAGCCAGATCGTGCCCGCCACCGCGAGCTGCGCCCACTCCTGGCCGGTCGGTGTGTAGTCACCGTCGAACAGTGGGATCTGGGCGGTGTTGAACTCGATCCAGGGCGCGAGCTTCTCGAAGCCGTCGCTGAGGAAGCTCAGGAACCCGACCACGCCGGGCAAGATCAGGCTGTAGACGAAGTACGCGACGATTGCGGCAGCCGTGTTCATCAGCAGCATGCCGATGGCGAACCCGATGAAGATCCCGATCAGGTTGGCCAGCACGAAGCCGTTGAAGACCAGGTTGCCATCGAGCGCCCACTCCGGTGAGCTTCCGTCCAGCGAACCGATGATCGTTCCGATCGCGGCCGTGAGCGCAGCGAGCACCATGGCGCAGACCCCCAGAGCGAGGCCGGCCAGGAACTTGGCCTTCACTACGCGAGAACGTCTCGGCTCGAGCGTGAATGTCACCAGCCCGTTGCGCTGGCTGGCCTCGCTGGTCACCAGCATGATGATCAGGATGGGCAGGAACGCACCGAGCACACCCCCGGCGATGCCGAGCAGGTCGAGGTAGTCCTGACTGTCGTCGGGGAGCGCGAATCCGAGGATGATCATCACGGCAAGACAGAGCCCGACGATCGAGCCTGCGAACCAGCGGCCCGCCCGGGTGTTGAGGGACTTGCGAAATTCGACCTTCGCGAGCCGGATCATCGGGACGGGTGGCGTGGCCGAGACATCCATCGGCATCGGTGTGGCCAGGGAGGTGTTCATGCCCGTGCTCCTTGGGTGGTGTCTCGCTGGGTGTCTCGCTGGGTGTCAGAGGTGAGCTCGAGGAAGAGGTCCTCGAGCCCGGCGGCGCCCGTGCGCAGATCGGTCAGCACCACGGACACCTCGAGGGCAACCCGGCCGACCTCGTCGGGGGCGCAGCTGACGCGCAGGCCATCTCCCTCGGGTGAGACCACGTAGCCCTTCCTCCTCAGGGCATCGGCCAGGGTCGCGTTGTCGAGCGACATGACCAGAGAGCTGACCGTCTGGTCCATGGAGAGCAGCGTCTTCTTGTCGCCCTGGGCGACGATCCTGCCGCGGCCGATGAGGATCATCTCGTCGGCGATCAGCTCGACCTCGTTGAGGAGATGGCTGGACAGCAAGACCGTGCCGCCACGATCGGCGTACCCCTTCAGCAGGCCGCGCATCCACCGGATTCCAGCCGGGTCGAGTCCGTTCGCCGGCTCGTCCAGGATCAGCACCGCCGGGTCGCCGAGCAGTGCGTGGGCGATGCCGAGGCGCTGCTTCATGCCGAGGGAGTAGTTGCGCAGGCGACGCTTCGCCTCGGCCGGGCTGAGCGAGACCAGGGCCAGCATCTCGTCGACGCGCGACTGCGGCAGTCCCATGGTCTGGGCACCGATGGTCAGGATCTCGCGGCCGGTCCGGCCGGTGTGCTGCGCCGATGCGTCAAGCAGCACGCCGACGTGGCGGCCGGGGTTGGGGAGGTCGCGGTAGAGGTGGCCGCCGATGGTGGTCCGGCCATGGGTCGGGTTGGTGAGCCCGACCATCACCCGCATGGTGGTGGTCTTGCCGGCCCCGTTCGGCCCGAGAAAGCCGGTGACCCGACCGGGGTGCGCCACGAAGCTGACGTCGTCGACGGCTTTGAAGCCGCCGTACGCCTTGGTGAGGCCTTCGACTGTGATCATGACCAGCAGCCTGCCTCATGCGGTCAGAACTCGTACACGGCCCCGGGTCGCGCGAGCTCCACCGGACCGTCGAACGCCGCCTCGGCCTCTGCCATCGCGAACTTCTGGTCGTGCCACGGTGGGATGTGCGTGAGCACCAGCCGCTCCGCCCCACCGCGGGTGGCCGCGTCGGCACAGTCGGTGCCGGTGAGGTGCAGGTGAGGCGGGTTGGGGTCGCCCGAGCGGAACGACGCCTCGGCGAGCAGCAGCTGCGTGCCAGCGGCGACACGGTCGAACCCGGCGCAGGGACCGGTGTCACCGCTGTAGCCGATCGTGGCTCCGTCGGCCGAGATCCGCAGACCGTAGGCGTCGACCGGATGGTCGACCTCGATCGGCTCTACCGTGAACGGACCGACCGTGAACTCCCCGTCGTAGACCAGGAACTCGAACTCCTCGTGCATGCCGGGGTCCAACGGCAGGTCGTAGGCGCGGGCCATCCGGTCGGCCGTATCGGGTGGTCCCCACACCGGGATGCGCGGCGGTGCACCGATCGGGTTGTACTTCCGCATGACGTAGAAGCCGCACAGGTCAAGGCAGTGGTCGGAGTGCAGGTGGCTGACGAGCACCCCATCGACGGTGAGCGGGTCGATGTAGTTGTGCAGCGGCCCCAACGAGCCGTTGCCCAGCTCCAGCAGCACCCGCCACGAGCGACCGTCGTGGTCCGCCTCGAGCAGGTAACAACTGGCCGGAGAGGTCGGCCCGGGATAGGAGCCGGAGCAGCCGATGACGGTGAGCTTCATGCCAGCCCCCCGGCGAACTGGCCGGCAGCCACCATCTCCGGGCCGAGGAAGCGACGTCCGATCGTCTCGAACTCCTCCGGCGACCCGGTGGTCGAGAACGAGTACTCCGGTTCGCCATCGGGCCGCATGAGTCCGGTGTCGGCCAGCATCTTGTAGACGTCCTTGGCGCATTCCTCGGCGCTGCTGACCAGGGTGACGTCGTCGCCCATGACGTAGGAAATAACGCCGGTCAGCAGGGGATAGTGCGTGCACCCGAGGATCAAGGTGTCGACTCCGGCGGCGCTCAGCGGATCGAGGTAGTCGTGGGCGGCCGCGAGCAGCTCGGCGCCACTGGTGACGCCGGCCTCCACGAAGTCGACGAACTTCGGGCAAGCCTGGGTGTGCAGTCTCAGGTGGGGCGCGGCAGCGAAGGCGTCGTCGTAGGCCCTCGACTCGGCGGTCGAGCGAGTGCAGATCACGCCGACCCGACCGTTGCGACTCGCGGCCACGGCCCGCCGGGCCGCCGGCAGGATCACTTCGACCACAGGCACCTCGTAGCGCTCGCGGGCGTCGCGCAGCATCGCCGCGCTGGCGGAGTTGCAGGCGATGACCAGCGCCTTCACACCCTGGTGCACCAGGTGGTCGAGACATTCGAGGGCATACTCGCGCACCTCGGCGATCGGTTTCGGCCCGTACGGCTGACGCGCCGTGTCACCGACGTAGAGCAGGGACTCGTGCGGGAGCTGGTCGATCACCGAGCGGGCCACGGTGAGGCCACCGAATCCGGAGTCGAAGATGCCGATCGGGGCGTCGATCAGCGTCGCTGGGGTCACGGGCGGCACAGCGGACAGGCTAGGCGCTAGACGAGATCTCCGCATCGTGTCCGACATCTAGCCCGGAATCCAGGTGCAGGCTCAGTAGGCTCTGCTCGTGCTGAAGTCTCGGAAGCTTGTCGTCTGCGTCCTGCTAGGCACGCTCGCGCTGGTCGGATCGGGTCCGGCCGCCACGTCGGTCGCCAGACCCGATCCGCACCCACGCGCCGTCGAGACTCGTGTGCTCGCAATATCGATCGACGCGCTCAACCCCGCCGCCCTCCGCACGCTCGGCCCCGGCCGCGCGCCCTCGCTGCACCGGCTCCTCGACGAAGGAGCGTCAACCCTTAACGCCCGCAGCCAGTTCGAGTCGACGGAGACGCTGCCCAACCACGTCAGCATGGTCACCGGCCGTCGGGTCTCAGCAGCTCGCGGCGGGCACGGGGTGACCTGGAACGACCATCGCCGCGGCACCACGGTGCAGTCGGCGGCTGGCCACGACGTGGCGTCGGTCTTCACCGTCGCGCACGCCGCTGGCTCAACGGCGCTCTTTGCGGCGAAGAAGAAGTTCTCGATCTTCGGGCGCTCTTGGGACGCCGACATCGACCGCGTTCTGATCCGCGAGGCCGACGACAAGGCACTGATGAAGGCGGCCCGCAGCGACCTGGTCAACGGCGGCCGTGACTTCACGTTCGTGCACTTCGGCAGCGCCGACGCCGCCGGGCATAGCAGGGGCTTCATGTCGCCGGCGTACCTCGGCGCGGTCGAGCAGGTCGACGCCCTCGTGGGAGTGCTCATCCGAGCGATCGAGAGCCATCCCGCGCTCGCTGGCACCGTGGTCATCTTGACCGCAGACCATGGCGGGAAGGGCCGCAGCCATGTTGACCCCACGAAGTACGTGAGCTACCGCATTCCGTTCGCGGTCTGGGGTCCCGGAGTCAGCCACGGCGATCTGTACGCGATGAACCCGTCCTACGCAGATCCCGGGAAACGCCGAGCGCCTTACACCGGGAAACAGCCGATTCGCAACGGCGAGCTGGCCAACCTCGCACTGAACCTGCTCGGGCTCGGCCCAGTGCCTGGTAGCAGGTACGACGCCGCCCAAGACCTCAGCGTCGGCTGACCGCCGGCAGAGTGACGCGTCAGGCCCACAGTTGCCCTTCGAGGCGGTCCTCCGCCTCGTCGATGGTGCCCTCGTAGGCTCCCGTGGAGAGGTACTTCCAGCCGCCGTCGGCAACCACGAACGCGATGTCCGCAGTCTCTCCTGCTGTGACCGCCTTGGTGGCTTGGCCGAGCGCGGCGTGCAGGATTGCTCCGGTCGAGATGCCGGCGAAGATGCCCTCGAGCTCGAGCAGCTCCCGAGTCCTACGTACGGCGTCGCGTGGGCCCACTGAGAAGCGCGAGTCGATCAAGTCCGCGTCGTAGAGCTCGGGCACGAAGCCTTCGTCGAGGTTGCGTAGCCCATAAACCAGCTCGCCGTAGCGCGGTTCGGCGGCGACGATTTTCACGTCCGGCTTGGCCGTCCGGAAGTAGGCGGAGACGCCCATCAGCGTCCCGGTGGTGCCAAGTCCGGCGACGAAATGGGTGATCGAGGGCAGATCGGCGAGCAGCTCGGGGCCGGTGCCCTCCTGGTGGGCCAGGGCATTGGCCTGATTGCCGTACTGGTAGAGCATCACCCAGTCCGGGTGCTCGGCCGCGACTTGCTTGGCGACCCGGACGGCCTCGTTGGATCCGCCGGCGGCCGGCGAGGAAACGATCTCGGCACCCCACATCGTGAGCAGCTGTCGCCGCTCTACGGAGGTGTTCTCCGGCATCACACAGACGATGCGGTAGCCCTTGAGCTTGGCGGCCATGGCCAGCGAGATGCCGGTATTGCCGGAGGTGGGCTCGAGAATCGTGCACCCGGGCCGGAGCCGGCCGTCCTTCTCCGCCTCCTCGATCATCTTCAGGGCCGGGCGATCCTTGATCGATCCTGTGGGATTGCGGTCCTCCAGCTTTGCCCACAGTCGCACGTCCGGCGTCGGCGACAGCCGTGGCAGGCCGACCAGCGGCGTCCCGCCCACTGAGGCGAGCAGGTTGTCGAAGCGCATGCCCCCAGGATGACACCTGCGGCTGGCGGGATCGCGCCGCGGGCATCTATCGAGACGAGCTGCGCGAGACGTACGTCGCGGCCTCGGTGCGGTTGCTCACACCCAGCTTGGCGAGGATGTGGCTTACGTGATGACCGGCCGTCTTCTCGCTGATCACCAACGCCGCGGCGATCCGGGCGTTCGACATCCCCAGAGCGATCAGCTCGAGCACCTCCTCCTCCCGAGCGGTGAGCAGTCCGGCTGTGGACGACCGCCCGACGTTGCTGACGCCGAGCTCGCGCAGCAGCTCTGACGCCTCGTCAGCAGCCCTCGTTGCCCCCAGCGCACGGAAGCCCATGAGTGCCGTTCGGGCCTCGTCGATCGCGGCGTCCGGCGTCTTGCCGGCAAGAGCATGAGCCAGCTCTAGACGTGCCTCGCCGGCATCGAGCGGCATCGCCAGGGCTAGGAAGGCCGCCAGCGCTCGGCTTGCTGGCTTCGCGGCCTCTTCGACAGTGCCGGCAGCTCGCGCGACCCTGGCCGCGGTCAGCTCGGCCTGTGCTGTCGTGAGCCGCATCCCGCACTCCGCTCCGAGGTCCCTCAGTTCTCCCGCGGCCTCCCGCGCTCCCTCCAGGTCGCCGCAGGCAAGTCGCGCGTCGACGAGCACGGCCAGCTGTTGGGTGGTCCGGATCGCATCTCCCTCGGCTGCAACCACGCCTCGCTCGAGGAGCGACACCGCCGTCTCGGGTCGACCTTCGGCGATCCGGAGCAGAGCCAGCGCCCGTAGCGACGAGGGATGCTCTTCCCGGCTCGACAGCAGCTTCTCAGCCTCGGCCAACCGCCCTTGCCTGACCCTCAGCTCGGCCAGCGCCGCGACGGCCGGCGCCCCCATCTCGGGCACGTAGCGCGCATGCGTCGCCAGCGAGGACTCAAGTGCTTGCTCGGCCTCCGGCCAGTGTCCGGTGGCGACGAGCACGTCGGCGTGAACCGAGCGACAGGTGCCGAACAAAGGCGCAGCTTCGTTCTTGCGGGCGAACTCGTCGACCAGCTCGCACCACTCGGTCGCGCGTTCCCACTCCCCCGCGCTGGTGCAGGCAACGATCAGGTTGCAGTACGCCTCAGCAAGGGTGTGGACGTTGCGCACGCGGCCCGATGCAGCTGCTGCCATCGCCTCTTCGAGCAGTGCCATGCCGTGCTCCATCTGACCCGCGGACATCTCGGCTCGCCCGAGCAGGCTGACGGCGAACACCTCGAGGTCCTCGGCTCGAGTTCGTCGGGCGATCTCCACCGCGTGCGTGGCGTGGGCGATCTGTTCGGTCACGCTGGCGGCGTGCCTGGCCCGCTCCACCGCCACCCAACCATGTCCCGCGCACTCTGCCACTCCCTCGAGCGCGCGGTCGGCCCTGGCCAGCCAACCCCTCGCCGCCGACGCCCGACCGGCGACATAGTGTTGATGCGACACCCAGACAGCGGTCCGCGCCGCCTCGTCACAGCGGCCGGCGTCGACGTAGAGATCAAAGGCCCGCTCGCGCGAGGCAATACCTTCGGCGACCTCGCCGAGGAACCAGAGCGCCAGGCCCAGCCCCTCGCGGGCGGAAGCTGACTCCTCACGGTCCAGCACCGACTCGAAACTGTCGCGTGCCGCCTGCCAGCGGGCTTCCTCCAGCGCTCGGTGGCCGTCGTCCAGCTCGCCACTGAGGGCATCCATAGGGTGATCGTAGGACCAATAGATGGGTAATTCGCCCGATGCGGCGCGGTCATCCTCGGTTGCACGCTGGCATTCGACCTCAAACGAAAGGCAATGCCATGACTGTAGAAGTTGCATACGACGAGCTGAAGACCAAGCACCGCGGGATGTGGGCCTCCGGCGACTACCCCTTGATGGTGGATACGTTCCTGCTTCCGCTGGGGGACCGCCTGGTCGACGCGTGCGGACTCCAGCCCGGCTCCCGCGTCCTCGACGTGGCCACCGGCACCGGCAATGCGGCGATCCCCGCCGCCCAGCATGGCGCCAGCGTCACCGCCAGCGACCTCACACCCGAGCTGCTCGAGGCCGGTCAGGCGCGACCCGAGGCCTCGGGCCTCGACATCACCTGGACCCCGGCCGATGCCGAGAACCTCCCCTTCGAGGACGAGTCCTTCGACGTGGTGATGTCATCGATCGGCGTGATGTTCGCCCCGCACCACCAAGCGGCCGCCGACGAGCTCGTTCGCGTGTGCCGGCCCGGCGGGAAGATCGGTCTGTTGAGCTGGACGCCCGAGGGCATGATCGGCTCACTGTTCGCCACCATGAAGCCGTTTGCGGCGCCGCCTCCTCCCGGAGCATCGTCGCCGCCGTTGTGGGGCAGCGAGGAGCACCTGCAGGGTCTGTTCGGCGGTCGGGTGTCTTTCCAGACCCTCGAGCGCGATGCGCTCGAGATCACGGCCTTCGACCAGGCCCGCGAGTACGGCGAGCACTTCAAGGCCTACTACGGTCCGACCATCGCCGCACGGGCCAACGCGGTCAAGAACGGCCTCGAGACCGAGTTCGACGCGGCGCTCGATGAGTTCTGCGACAAGTGGGACTGTGGGACGCCTGGTGATGCCCGCTTCGAGAAGGAGTACCTGCTCGCGGTGGGGACGCGTGGCTAGCGCGAGCCCCCAGCGACGGCGGGCAGGACTACCACCTGGTCGCCGTCGTTGAGCGGCGCCTCGAGGCCGCCGATGAAGCGCACGTCCTCGTCGTTGATGTAGACGTTCACGAACCGGCGCAGCTCACCATCCTCGATGAGGCGCTCCTTGATGCCGGCGTGGCTGGCCTCCAGGTCGTCGATGAGCGCGCTCAGGCTCGCGCCGTCGGCGGTGACGGCCTTCTCACCCGCCGTGTAGGTGCGAAGGATGGTGGGGATCCGGACCTCGATGGCCATCAGCCGTTGCTCCTTATGAGCTTGCGCTCCTCAGTTGGACGACGTTGACCTCTTCCTCGGTCACGACGCCGTCGACGATTCTGTACGACCTGAACTCCACCGGGCCGTCGTTATTCCCGTGCTCGCGGGTGCTGATCAGCACGTAGTGGGCTCCAGGCTCGCTCGCCAGCCCGATGTCAGTGACGCTGGGGTAGGCCTCCGTGGCGGTGTGCGAGTGGTAGATGACCACCGGCTCCTCGTCGTTCGCGTCCATCTCCTTGTAGAGCTGGAAGAGATCGGTGGAGTCGAACTCGTAGAAGGTCGGGCTTCCGGCAGCGTTCACCATCTCGACGAACCGATCGGGCCGGTCGCTCCCTTCGGGTCCGGCCACGACCCCGCAGGCCTCGACCGGGTGATCGCGCTTGGCGTGGGCCACCATGGCGCCATAGGTCGCCTCGTCGATCGTCAGCACCCTGTCAGCGTAGGTGGTCACTCGATCCGGGTGCGCCCACAGGTGAAGTCGGCTGTGATCTGGACCTCGCCCGCCTGACCGAATGCGGGTGCATCCACGATGGCGCCCCTGCCGTCTGCCTTGACTTCGAGGCCGGTCTTGTCGTCCATCGGCGTGGTGTAGGTCGCGTCGTCGATGGAGAAGATCGCGGATGCCGTCGCGACGTCGCCGCCGGCGGAGTACGCCGCGATCCGGGCCTCGCCCATCTCAGACTCGTAGACCGTGCGTTCACCGTCACTGGTCACCCGTACACGGGCCGCTCCGGTCCACGCATCCTCGCTCGCACCCGTCACCTCGACCTCGACCGCGCACCGACGGGAGATGTCACCCATCGGTGCCCGCGGGCTGGGTTCGACGGGCGCGCCATTGGATGTCGAAGCAGACCCGGGCTCCGTGCCACTGACGCCGCCGTCGCCACTGCACGCTGCCGATGTCAGGGCAAGGCACAGGGCGGGCAGGGCTACCAGCGTTCGCACGGCGTGCATGCCGGGAGTGAATCATCGCGCCCCAAACCCGGCGATCGGGGGTCAGCCGCCGAGCGACTGGACCAACGTCTCCTGCAGGTAACCGACCCACTCATAGATGTCGTGTGCCTGAGCGCGAGGGTCGTCGTCGGACAACGCCAGCCAATACTCCTCGTCGTCCTCTTCGACACCGAGCCGCGTAGCCAGGGCCAACCGCAGGTCCGTGAAGGAGCGCATCCAGACCTCAGCCGACGGCGGGTCGAGCTCGACGTCGATGATCAGACCGTCCTCGGTCAGCTGCGGGGGCAAGCCCGCCTCCTCGAGGGCATCGATGATCGTGATCGCCGCGCGGGCCTTGCCGTCGCGCAGCGTGCCCTCGGTGAACCGTCGGAACTCCGAGGCAGCCTCCTCGTCCTCGCTGTACGCCGTGGGGAACAGCCTTGCGAGCACAGGATCCTCGGGCTCCGAGGTGGGACCGGAGAAATCCATCATCGCCTCGAACGGGTCCTGGTCCTCGCGGGGAACCGCAGCCTCGTTGCGCAGCAGCTCGACCAGCTGCGAGGCCAGGGAGCGAAGGAGGTCCGCTTCGAAACCGGTGAAGTTGGCGATCACCCGCTGGCTGCGGCGATGGCGGGTGAAGCCGCTCACGTCGATCTACTCCTGTTTCTGCAAGGTGGCCCACAGGCCGTACTCGTGCATCGCCTGCACGTCTCGTTCCATCTCTTCGCGACTACCCGTGCTGACCACCGACTTGCCGTCGCCATGGACCTCCCGCATCAGCTTCTCCGCCTTCTTCCTGGAGTAGCCGAAATGCTTCTGGAAGACGTAGGTGACGTACGACATCAGGTTCACCGGATCGTTCCAGACGATCGTGACCCACGGCGTCGCGAGGACCGTGATCTCGTCAGGAGCGAGGTCAGGTTCGACCTCAACCGGGCTGGCGGCGGACACCCGCCCATGGTGGCACACTCCCCCTCATGACCTCAGCCAGCGTTGGCCCAGATCTCGAGGTGCACGTCGACGACGGCGCACTCTGGTTGACCATGAACCGGCCCGAGGTGTTCAACGCGATGTCGGCCGAGATGGCCGACGAGGTCGCTGAGCTCGCCGAGGAGGCCGTCGCCCGAGACGACGTCCGCGTAGTGGTCATCACAGGCACCGGCGCCGCCTTCTCGACCGGCGCCGACATCTCTGGCGAGAACGCGCACGAGCACTTCGACGTGAGTGCGATGGACCGAGCGAACCGGATCATCAGGGCCATCGTGGCCCTCGACAAACCAGTCCTCGCGGCCGTCAACGGAATTGCTGCCGGGGTGGGTTGCTCGGCGGCGTTGGCGGCGGACATCATCGTGGCGAAGGAATCAGCTTCGTTCCTGTTGGCATTCGCACGCATCGGTTTCATGCCCGACGGCGGCGCCTCGGCCACCGTTGCGGCGTCGATCGGCCGGGCCCGAGCGATGCGGATGGCGCTGCTCGCCGAGCCGCTGACCGCGCGTGAGGCCTACGACGCCGGCCTGATCACCCATGTCACCACAGACGAGGAGTTCGACGACCTGGTCGCCAAGCTGGTCCGCCGGCTCGCGGCCGGCCCACCTCTTGCCCTGGCCGCCACCAAGCGGGCGATCAACGCCGCGACGCTCACCGAGCTCAACGGAGCCCTGGAGCGAGAGCGCACCGGCCAGACCGTCTTGATGCGCACCGCCGACGTCGCCGAGGGCATGCGCGCCTTTGCGGACCGACGCCGCCCCGTATTCCGTGGGGAGTAGCGCTCGCCCGCACCCCCCAACAAACCCTTGACAGTCAGGATCAACTCAGACTAACCTCCCCAACAACCATTGGGAGGTTGTCCATGTCTGAGCAAGAGCTGGTCCGGCTCCGGTCGCTCGCCCATCCCCTGCGACTGCGGATGCTTTCGCTGCTGACCGCCAGCGCGATGAGCGCCGCGGAGCTGGCTCGCGAGCTGGACATCACCCACGCCAACGCGTCGTACCACCTGCGCCTGCTGGCTGACGCCGGGCTCGTCGTGGTCGAGAGCGAGGAAAAGATCCGCGGCGGCACAGCCAAGCGCTACCGCCATCTCATCAGCGGCGAGGGCACGCGTCCCGACCCGGGCGAGCTGGCTGCCCAGGTCCAATCCATGGGCCAGGAACTGGTGCGGAGGTTTGGGCAACGCCTTCCCGAGGCTCCCGCCGTCTACGCCGATGCCGAGCTCTGGGTGCCCCCGGAAGTCTGGAGCGAGGTGGCGGAGCTCGTGAAGCGCGCCGCACTGTTGGTGCACGAGTCGGCGCTGCCTGCGCGCACACCCGGGGCGGTGAAGACGAACCTCACCGTCGCGGCCTTCCGGATGAGGCCGTGACCCGCGCTGCTGCCCTGGCTCCGCTAGGGGAGGCCAACTTCCGCTGGTACGCCGCCTCGCGGTTCGTCAATCTCATCGGCGGCACCATGGCAAGCGTCGCACTGGCCTTCGCCGTGCTCGAGGTCAGCGACTCCCCCAGCGCTCTGGGCACAGTCCTGGCGGCCAACAGCATCCCGCTGGTGGTCTTCCTGCTCGCCGGCGGCGTGGTCGCCGATCGGTTCGGCCGCACCCTCGTGATCCAGGCCAGCAACGTGGTCGCCGGCGTCAGCCAGCTCTCGATGGCCGCTCTGGTCGTGAGCGGGCACGCGCAGATCTGGCAGATGGCGTGCCTGGCCGGGCTGATCGGCACGGCGTCCGCGCTGAGCATGCCGGCGCTCGGGGCGCTGATGCCGCAGCTGGTGCCGCGCGGCCAGCTCCAGCAGGCCAACGTGCTGATGTCGATGATGCGTGGCGGCCTGACCATCATCGGTCCCTCCGCCGCTGCCGTGATCGTGTCGACATCGGGCGCCGGGTGGGCGCTCGCGATCGACGGGCTGTCCTACCTGGGGGCCGCGGTGCTGCTGTTGCGGGTCAGGATCCCGGCTCGCGAGCGCCCGGCCGATGCCCCCTCCGCGATCACCGAGCTCCGGGAGGGCTGGACCTACGTGCGCACCACGACCTGGCTGTGGGTGGTGGTGGTGGCCTTCACCTTCATCAACATGATCCACGCCGGCGCGCTCACCACGCTCGGGCCGGTGCTTGCCAAGCAAGGCGACCTGGGCGAGCGCGGGTGGGGCCTGATCTTGTCGGCCGAGGCCCTCGGACTGCTGCTCACCACTGTCGTGATGATCCGCGTGCCGCTACGACGACCCCTGCTGTTCGGCATGCTCGGCATGGGTGTCGAGGGCGTACTGATCACCATGCTCGGCGTCGAGCCGGGTCTGGCCGTGCTGCTCGGCTTCGCGGTGCTCGCCGGGATCGGCGTGGAGATCTTCAGCCTGGGCTGGAACCTCGCCATGCAGGAGCATGTGCCCGACGAGATGCTCTCGCGCGCATACTCCTACGACGCTCTCGGTTCGTTCGTCGCGATCCCGATCGGCACGCTGGTCTTCGGCCCGCTGGCCGCCGCCTTTGGCGTGGCCCACGTGATCTTCGTAGGTGGTCTGGTCTATGTCGCCATCGCGCTGCTCGCCCTGACCTCGCGCTCGGTACGAACGCTCGAACGGGTCAGCACCACTTCTCAGCCAGTGCCCGGATGACTCGAAGGTTCCGGTTGGTCGCCACTCCCAGTTCCTTCTCCACGACAGCATTGGTCAGCCGGGCCTGGTGGTAGGAGTCGGTGATGATCAGGTGCGCCGACCGACCGCGCACCCGGACGAGGGTGTCGTCGTCGCCGAGGTCCTCCAGCCTCTTTGCCGCGGCCGCCGCGGGCTTGTCCTTCAGCAGGGAGACGTAATGCTGGGTCCCTTGGCTGGCCGCGAGCTGGTCGGCCTCCGCGAGGATCTCGCGAATCTCGGCCCGGGTGAAGACGACCGTCGGCACCTCGAAGCCCGCCTGCTGCAGGTAGGCCTGCTCCAGGGCGTCCTCGATCTTGGCTCGGGAGCGTAGTGGCGTCGTGAAGCGCACGTTGCCGGTGTTGATGTGCGTCGCGACATCCGTGAACCCCGCGGCCTCGGTCGCCGCGATGATGTCGGCCTTCGCGAACTTGCGCTTCGCCCCGAGGTTGATCGCCCGCAAGAATCCGACGTAGGTGGCCACCCCGATAACCTGCTGTGCGTGTCAGCCGAGGTCAAGGATCAACCCGACGGTCGCGCCTCACGGTGGGACAGCCATCGCGAGGGTCGACGCGCCGAGCTGGTCGCCGCCGCCGTGCGCGCGATCGACGAGCACGGTGCCGACGTCCGGATCGCCGAGATCGCGACCGAGGCCGGGGTCAGCAAGCCGGTGCTCTACCGCTACTTCGCCGACAAGGACGAGCTGCACGCGGCGGTCGGGATCTATGCGGCTGACGAGGTGCTCGAGGCTTTCGTGCCGGCCATCTTGGGTGACGGCCCGGTGCGGGATCGCATCGCCCGCGCGATCGATGCCTATCTGCAGGTGATCGAGGATCACCAGCAGGTCTTCCTGCTGTTGGTACGCCGAGGGCCCGGTGAGGATCCGCTGGCCGACGGAAAGTCGCGGATCGCATCCACCGTCGCCAGGATCCTCAGCAACACCTTGGGTCAGGCCGGAGTCGACACTGCCGCCGCGGATGTCTGGGCGCAGAGCCTGGTCGGCCTGTGCCTCCACACCGGCGAGTGGTGGCTCGAGCAACGAACGATGTCGCGCGCCACAGTGAGCGGGTACCTCGCCTCGTTCACCTGGCACGCCTTCGAGGGCGCCGCCACCGAGCTCGGCGTACCGCTCTCAGCGCTGGGCGAGTAGTCCGGAGCGCCGGGCCCAGCTGTGGTCGCCCGGCCCGCTTGTCACAGGTTGCCGCGGGCGTCCTGCTCGCGCTCGATCGCCTCGAACAGCGCCTTGAAGTTTCCCTTGCCGAACCCCAGCGAGCCATGGCGTTCGATGAACTCGTAGAACACGGTCGGTCGGTCACCCATCGGCTTGGTGAAGATCTGGAGCAGGTAGCCGTCCTCGTCGCGATCGACCAGGATCTTTCGCTTCTTCAGCTCCTCGATCGGCACCCGCACCTCGCCGATCCGGGCCCGGAGCTCGGGGTCGTCATAGTAGGAGTCGGGAGTTTCCAGGAACTCGATGCCGTTGTCGCGCAGGATGTCGACGCTGCGCAGGATGTCGTTGGTCGCCAGCGCGATGTGCTGGCAGCCGGCGCCGTCGTAGAACTCGAGGTACTCGTCGATCTGCGACTTCTTCTTGGCCACCGCTGGCTCGTTGAGCGGGAACTTCACGCGGTGGTTTCCACTGGCGACCACCTTGGACATCAAGGCTGAGTAATCGGTGGCGATGTCGTCGCCGATGAACTCCGCCATGTTCGTGAAACCCATGACCGAGTTGTAGAAGTTCACCCACTCGTCCATCTGGCCGAGCTCCACGTTGCCGACGCAGTGGTCGACGGCCTGGAAGAGCCGCTTGGGGTGTCCTTCCCGACGGGCGACCGTCGTGGTGCGCGCCACGAATCCCGGAAAGTACGGGCCGGTGTAGCGACTCCGGTCGACCAGGGTGTGACGGGTCTGACCGTACGTCGCGATGGCGGCCACTCGCACGGTGCCGTGCTCGTCACTGACGTCGTGGGGTTCTTCGAGAATCGTGGCGCCGACCGAACGGGCGTGGGTGATGCAGCGGTCGACGTCGGGCACCTCGAGTGCCAGGTCGACGACACCGTCGCCGTGGCGGCGGTGATGCTCCAGCACCGGGCTGTCGGGAGTGACCCCGCCGGTGAAGACGAACCGGGCGCTGCCCGAGCGGAGCACGTAGGTCTTGGCGTCGCGAGTACCGGTCTCGGGGCCGCGGTACGCCTCGAGCTCCATGCCGAGCGCGAGCTGGTAGAAGGTAGCCGTCTGGGTGGCGTTGCCGACCACGAAGCACACCGCGTCCATGGCGGTCACCGGGAAGACATCTCGGCTGGCGTCGTACTCGATCAGCCCGACCAGCTCCTTGAGCTGCTCCAGGGTGAGGTCGGCTTTGAGCTCGTCCGGGGTCAAGGTCATGGCACCACTCTGTCGCCGCAGGGCAATCTGTGCAACGGTGAGCCAACACACTGGACAATCTGCACAGACATGAGGGCCCTCGTGGACGACCTGGACCGCACTCTGATCGATCTGTTCGCCGAGGAGCCGCGGGTCGGTGTGTTGGAGGCGTCGCGTCGCCTCGGCGTTGCCCGCGGCACCGTGCAGGCCAGGCTCGACAAGCTCGAGCGCTCGGGTGTGGTCACCGGGTGGGGTCCCGAGCTGTCTGCCGAGGCGCTGGGCTTCCCGGTAATGGCCTTCCTGACCCTCGAGATAGCGCAGGGTGCAGGCCATGAGGTAGTCGCCGAGCACCTGGCGAGCATTCCGGAGGTGCTGGAGGTCTACACGATCACCGGCACCGGCGACATGTGGTGCCGAGTGGTCTCGCGCAGCAACAGCGACCTGCAACGGGTGATCGACAGCGTGGTTCGCTTCGAAGGGATCAACCGGACCTCGACGGTGATGGCCCTGGCTGCCCAGGTGCCGTACCGGGTGCTGCCACTGGTCGCTTCGCTCAGCTAGCGGGACCTGCCTCACCCGTGCAGCTGACCACCCAGCCGGGAGGCGGCGGACACCACTCGTGCGCCCACCCGGTCGGCGTCCAGGTCACCGAGGGTGACGATCCCGACGCTCGCCTCCAGCCCCGCCAACCCGAGGATCGGCGCAGCCAGCCCCCGCGCGCCCGGCTGCAGCTCCCCCGCTGTCATCACGTACGCCGCCGAGTCCGAGCGCGAGGCGCGCCCCAGCAAGATCGCCTTGCCAGCCGCTCCTTGGTCGAGCGGGTGCCGGGCTCCGACCCGGTAGCTGACATGGAAGTCGGTCCACGACGGCTCGACCACTGCGAGCGCGAGGGCCTCGCCTCCGTCGGCCACTGTGAGGTGGGCGGTGCACCCCAGCGTCTCGGCAAGGTCGCGCAACACCGGAGCGGCTACGTCGCGCAACACGGGCTGCACTGCCGCGGCCAGCGGCAACACCCCGAGGCCCACATGGAGCCGGCCCCTCGCGTCCTTGTGGATCAGGGAGTGCTGCTCGAGCGTCGTCACCAGTCGGTAGACAACGGTGCGGTTCACCGAGAGCCGGTCGGCCAGCTCGGTGACGGTCAGTCCGCCGTGCGCCTCGGCCAGCACCTCGAGCGCACGCAGCCCTCTGTCGAGGGTCTGAGAGGTCTCGGCCGGCATGCTTCGAGACTAGTCCGGCCGCGCATCACGAGCTCTTGCGTGCAGCCCATTCGCGGACCAGGTCGATGCGCTCTTGGAGCTGCTCCGCGTTGGCCACGGCCGCAGGTGGACCTCCACACTCCTGGCGCAGCGCAGCGTGGGTGATGCCGTGCGCCTGACCGGAGCGGTGGTGCCACGCCGCCACCACAGCGTTGAGCTCACGACGGAGAATAGCGAGCTGCTCATGGGTCGACACCTGTCGCACAGAGTCGGGGCGGGGGCCCCCCTTGCGCTTGCGAGCCCGCTCACTCTGGCGGTGCTGGAGCAGCTCGCGCATCTGCCCGGGCTCGAGCAGTCCGGGGATACCTAGGAAGTCCATCTCCTCCTCCGAGCCGACCTGCACCTCGCCCGCGTGGCCGAACATCGCGCCGTCGTAGAGCACATGGTCGAACTGCGCATCGGACCCCAAGGCCTCGAACGGCAATCCATCGTCGGGCTCGGTCGCACCGGCCTCGGCCCGGGCCAGCAGCTCCTTCTCCGCGGCGTAGAGATCGTCGGGGTCGTAGACCCGACGGCCGAGCACATGGTCGCGCTCGAGCTCCATCTCGGCAGCAAAGCCGAGCAGGGTCGGTACCGAGGGCAGGAAGATCGAAGCGGACTCGCCGCGGTTGCGGGCGCGCACAAAGCGGCCCACCGCCTGGGAGAAGAACAACGGGGTCGCGGTGGTGGTGGCATAGACGCCGACGGCCAGCCGGGGCACATCGACTCCCTCGGACACCATCCGAACCGCCACCATCCAGCGCTTGTCCGACGTGGTGAAGTCGGCGATCTTCTTCGACGCGGCCTTCTCGTCGGACAAGACCACCACCGGTGGCTCGCCACTCACCGTGCGGAGCAGCTTCGCGTAGGCCCGGGCCGAGTCCTGGTCGGTGGCAATGACCAGGCCGGCCGCATCGGGCACGTGCCGGCGGACCTCCGAGAGCCGCTTGTCTGCTGCCGCCAGCACCGCCGGCATCCAGGACCCCGTCGGGTCCAGCGCTGTGCGCAACGCCTGGTTGGTCAGGTCCTTGGTCAGCGGCTCACCCAGCCGGGCAGCGATCTCATCGCCGGCCCGTGTGCGCCACTGCATCTCACCGGAGTAGGCCAGGAACATCACCGGCCGCACCACGTGGTCGGCGAGGGCGTGCTCGTAGCCGTAGGTGAAGTCGGCCACCGAGCGCGGGATGCCGTCGGCGCCGGGCGCGTAGGTGACGAACGGGATCGGGTTCACGTCGGAGCGGAACGGCGTGCCGGTCAACGCCAGGCGCCTGGTCGCCGGCTGGAAGGCCTCCCGCACGCCCTCGCCCCAGGACAGCGCATCACCGGCGTGGTGCACCTCATCGAGGATGACCAAGGTCTTGAACCGCTCGGTGCGGATCCGCATCGCCAGCGGGTTGACCGCCACGCCCGCATAGGTGACCGCGATCCCGAGGTAGTCACTGGAGATCTTGCCCTTGCCGGCGGAGTACGCCGGGTCGATCGGGATCCCGGCCCGGGCAGCGGCCTCGGCCCACTGCAGCTTGAGGTGCTCGGTCGGCGCCACGATCGTGATCCGGTCGATGATCCTTCTGCCGATCAGCTCCGCGGCCACCGAGAGCGCAAACGTGGTCTTGCCCGCACCCGGTGTGGCGACCGCGAGGAAGTCTCGCGGATCGCGTCGGATGTAGTCGGCCAGTGCCGCCGTCTGCCACGCACGCAGAGACGGAGCCGTGCCCCAAGCCGCGCGCTCCGGCCAGGCCGGAGTCAGCGCTGGGGTGAGGGCGGCAGTAGTGAGGTCACTGTCGCCGTCGGTCACTCGTCGCCGCCCCCCGGCTTGAGACCCTTCCAGATCTCCTCGCACTCCGGGCAGACCGGAAACTTCTCAGGAGCCCGGCTGGGCACCCAGACCTTGCCGCAGAGCGCGACCACGGGCGTGCCCATCACCATCGCCTCGGTGAGCTTGTCCTTGTCGACGTAGTGAGAGAACTTCTCGTGATCTCCGTCCTCGGTAGGGACGGTGCGCTCCTCGTGGCGCACATCGGTGTCGACAGCGGTAGAGCCGAAGCCGAAAGAAGTCACCACCCCACTCTATGCCTTCGCAAGGCGAGCTCTGGGTCGATGGGGTCACCCCCACCGGGTCGGATCTCGAGGTGCAGGTGGGGGCCGGTGACGTTGCCCGTCGCACCCACCGTGCCGATCACCTGGCCGCGACGGATGGGCTGCCCGGGGGCCACCGACTGCGTGTCCTGGTGGCAGTACCAGACCTCGGTGCCGTCGGCCTGCCTGACGACAGTCTTGTTGCCATAGGCGCCGTCGTACTCCGCCGTGACAACGACACCGCTCGCCAAGGAGCGGATCGGCGAGCCGACGGCAGCGGCGAAGTCCAGGCCCGTATGCGCGGAGGACCAGTAGCCGCTGACGTCGCCGAAGCGGCCTGTCAGGCGATAGCTGCGGACCGGGACGAGCCAGGGTTCGCGGGCGATCGGCTCGGCCGCCACGAGGTGGTAGGCCGAGCGCACTGGCTCGTCGACGGTCGTGCTCTGGGACGAGCTGCCGGGTGCCGCGGTCAGGGCGACGGCGCCGACGACAGCCACGATGATCGCGGGCGTGCCGACGCGCAGGCGGGCTAGGTAGCGCATGGAAAGGGGCTTTCGGTCGAGGACCGCTAACTTTTGCAAGCGGTTTGCTTGCTCGAGTCAGCCAGAGGCAACCGCCTCGGCTCAAGTCCGGGCAACCCCGCGCGTGGGCCCCGTCACACCCGTAGACGAGCCACACGCTCAGCGCCCGCCAAAAACGCGAGCAGCGTCACGTCGGATGTCACTAGTTCATGTCGGGGTCGGTCGGCCGCGTCGAATGCATCGCGAGGTCGCCCGGCTGACGTCGCAACACCTCGCGTCGCAGCTCACTGGCGTCGGTGCGGAAGACATCCTCGGGCCGACCGGACACGACGTACCAGTGACCCTCGGCAATCTCCTGCTCGAGCTGCCCACTGCCCCAGCCGGCATACCCGGCGAAGATGCGAAGTCCGTCGAGGCTTCCGCTCACCAGCTCGACGGGCGTGTCGAGGTCGACCAGGCCGAGCTGGCCGGCGACGCCCCGAAAGCCGACGGTGTCGTCGACCTGGGGGTTCAGCATGGCGACTGCCAGTGCACCATCGGTCTCGACCGGTCCGCCCTGGAAGAGCACCTCTGGCTCAGCGACCACCTCGGCCCAGCCGCCTAGCACCTCGGAGACGGCCAGCGCCGTTGGGCGGTTGAGCACCACACCGAGGGCGCCGTCGTCGTTGACATCGAGCATCAGCACGACCGTCTCTGCGAAGTTCGGGTCCAGCAGCGCCGGCGTGGCAAGCAGCAGCATCCCCTCGCTGACCGGCGCCTGTGTCACCGGTCCATCATCGCCCAGCGGCACTCGGCTTGCCACGCGTGCGTCGCGAGACGCACGACAGCCCCGGTGCCGACGCGGGGAGGGAGGGTGCGTCGACTCCGGGGCTGCCAAGCGAGCTCGGGGGGCCGTCGGTCCTGGATCAGGCCGCCACGACCGCCTTGAGGCGATCGAGGAGACTGGGGTGCTTGGGCTCCACCGTAAGCGTCAGGACGTTCCGCTGGGAGTCTCTGGCGCGAGATTCGAGGGCGGCTCCCACCGGCACCGACGCTGCATCGTCGATGCTGGACTGCCCGGCCATCGTCGCCAGCAGCATGTGTTCCTTTACGGTGGCCTTGACCATCGCCTCGGCCATCGCCGCATCCAGCGGCTCGGACCGGTAATGGTCGAGGATCCGGCGGACACCCGGGAGGTCGTCGGCCGCGGCACACCAGGCGGCCTCGACGGCACTGCCGAGGTCGAGCGGCTGGTCCAGCAGCTCGCGCTCGATGTGTCCGGCCAGCCGGGTGTGCCACTTCAGCTGAAGGGCGGCGAGAAGGGTCAGCTCGTCGTCGAAGTTGTCGGTCACACCGGCCAGGTCCATGGGCAGGAGACCGTCGCGGCGCACGTTGGCCGTGGCGATGACGGAGCGAAGGGTCTCGCTCCGGTTGTGAAAGGACTTCCAGGTCATGGGCAGCTCCTTGTTCGGGTCCGGCCCGGTCGGGCCGCTGTACTCACTCACATACCGTGAGTACGTACCCAGAGTATGGACCCGACTAACGGTATGCCAACACTTTCGGTGGTGATCCTGACCACCTATGCTCGGCCGGTGGCCAAGACCTCGGTGAGCAAGCTCGTCCCCAAGGTGCCCACCGTGGGCGCCAGCCGCCGAGCGGCGTACTCCGCCTCGACCAAGCGCGCCCTGGTCGACGTAGCCGAGGAGCTGTTCACCGACCACGGCTACGCGAACGCATCGCTCGACATGATCGTTGCCGGCGCCCGGGTCACGAAGGGCGCCCTCTACCACCACTTCTCCGGGAAACAGGCCCTCTTCGAGGCGGTCTTCGAACGGGTCGAGGCTGATGCGTCCAAGACCATCCAGCGGGCAATCAAGGGCAATCGAGACCCGTGGGAGAAGGCGCTGGCCGGCCTTCAGGCGTTCCTGATGATCGTGCAGGAGGCGCGTTACCGCAGGATCGTGATTGCCGAGGGACCCTCCGTGCTCGGCTACGAGCGGTTTCGGGAGCAGGAGGAGCGCTCGACCTTTGCCAACGTGGTCGAGATCGTCCGCTCCGTGCTCAACGCAGGAACCTGGGAGCTCGACGAGGAGATGCTCCAGACGTTTGCCCGCATCTTCTTCGGCACCATGTCCGCGGCCGGCGAGGTGGTGGCGTCCTCCACCGACCCCGAGCTTGCCGCCCGCCGGGTCGAGGCCGCGGTCGGCTTCCTGCTCGCTGGCATCAAGGCGCTGGTCGAGGACGGCTTCGAACTTCCCCCGCTGTTCGGCGGCGAAGAGGACGAGGCCGTCGAGCAGGGTTCCCAGCAGGACTGAGCCCCTACGGCGCGAAGGTGATTCCGCCCGAGGTCTGAGGGAGCAGCTCGACCCACACCCGGCCGGCGGGGACGCCCAGCCGGTCGCCATCCTCGGTCTTGAGAGTGAGGGACGCGTCCAGCGCCTTCTTGCTCCAGGTGCACTTCACCATCCGCCCATCGTGGAAGAGCAGGGCCGCACCCGATCCCTCGAACTGGGTCTCCGGCACCGAGTTGCCGGCCGGGTCGCGGTAGCCCGCATCGCCGATTGGCACCGAGAGCACCAGCACAGAGTCGGCCAGGAACTCGTCGCCATCGGCGGCGAAGGTGTTCACGTTGACGTAGTGGTCCTTGCGGAAGACCCACGAGGTCGTGTGGCCGCCGAAACTGGCAGCGAGCTGGGTGACCGGGGCGCTCTCCGGCAGATCTTCTGCCTTGCCCCACGGAAGGTAGTCGCGCGGCCGAGCAGCCTTCTGCTCGATCTCGACGGCCACCTCGCCGAGGTCGGCGAACAGGTTGTACGGCGCGAAGCGGCTGCTGTTGCGGGAGAGGCCGGGAGTGCCCTCTGAGTGGTAGTCGATGCCGGCGTCCCTGATCCGGGAGATCGTCACCGAGGCGGCGCCACTGGTCACCATGTCGCCATTGACCGGCGAGACGATGCCGATGTCGCTCGCGCGCATGGACCGAACCGGCCCGGCCTCGGCCGGGAGATCGGAGTAGTAGAAGGCCGCGAGGCGGGTCACGCCACCCTCGACCAGCTCCTCGACGACCAGGTCCGCTGAGCCGAGCCCGACCTGGGGAGCGCTGGACGGCGTGTTGTCCATCTTCAGCACCAGCACCGGATACTTCTTGGCGGCCGACATGCCCTCAGGCACCGCCTCGCCGGTCAGCGGCCAGGTGCCGAGCGCAGCCGACTTGCCGTTGCTGCTCGCCGGCTCGCCCCCCGCGGCCTGCGGGTCCGAACCGTCGCCGCAGCCGGCGAAAGTCAGTCCGCTGGTGAGCAGCACGGCCGAGAAAGCCGCGAGGGCGCGCGTGGACCGCACGGAAAACTCCGATCCTCTACTGAACTGGTCGACTTCCAGTGTGGCTCTCGACCGAGGACGGGTCCGGCAGACACGCCACGGGGCCACGCTCCGGGTCGATCAACCGAGCTTGGCGCCGCCGTCGACGTACAGCGTCTGACCGGTGATGTACGACGCCTCATCACTGCACAGGAACGCAGCGGCCGCGGCGATGTCCTCCGGGAATCCGACCCGTCGCACCGGGTTGGCGTCCGCGTTCAGCTGGCGGAACTCCTCGACATCCATCTTCAACCGAGCGGCGGTGGCATCGGTCATCTCGGTGGCGATGAAGCCGGGCGCGATCGCGTTGGCGTTGATGCCGAACGGGCCGAGCTCGATGCCGAGGGTGCGCGTGAAGCCCTGCACCCCCATCTTGGCCGCTGAGTAGTTGGCCTGCCCTCGGTTGCCGAGCGCGGAGACGCTGGACAGGTTGAGGATCTTCCCGTACTTCTGCTCCACGAAGTGCTTCTGGGCGGCCTTGGTCATCAGGAACGCGCCCTTGAGGTGCACGTTCATGACCAGGTCCCAGTCGTCCTCGGACATCTTGAAAAGCAGGTTGTCGCGAGTGATTCCGGCGTTGTTGATGAGAATGTGGATGCCGCCCAGCTCCTCGACCACCCGGGTCACGGCGGCATCGACGGAGGCGGCGTTGCTGACATCGGCTCCGATGCCGACGTGCTTGCCGGCTGGCAGCTTGCCAGCCGCATCGGCGGCAGCGGACTCGTCGAGGTCGATGATCGCGACGCTGGCACCCTCCTCGGCAAACCGCGTCGCGGTGCCGAACCCGATGCCTCGCGCGGCTCCGGTGACTACCGCTACCCGTCCGTCGAACCGACCCATCAGTGCCTCCTGCTCAGGGAAATACGTTCCGTCGTCACCCTAGCCATTGGTCTCGTGGGTCGACGTCGGGGTACTCGCTGACGATCTCCAGCAGTGAGGCGGCCGTGTGCTCGTAGCCGTAGGTGGCGGCGGCGAGCAGCGCCTCCTCTCCTTGGCTGGCCGACATCGACGGCGGCACCACGAGCAGGCGCAGGCTCGTGCCGGGCGACAGCTGCAGGTCGATCCGGTGAGTCTCGTCGGGATCGAAGGCGTTGGCCTCGATCGCTCCCCCTGGGAGCTCGACCTCACGCGGCAGGTTGTCCCAGTCACCCGGTGAGAGAGCCACCCGCACGAGCGTGCCCAGCCCGGGGGCAAGCTCGGCAGCCAGAGCGGGCAGCTCTGAGGCCAGGTCGCGGCTCCTGGGCCACCATCCACCGTCCAGGCTCCCCCGTCCGATGTCTGTGGCCAGTCGAAGTCGCGTCATTCCAGTGCTGACCGTAGTCGTCGCGCATAGTCGACCGCTTCGCCCTCGGCGTAGCTGGTGCGCGGCCAGAAGAACCCACGCAACCCATCGCCCTTCGTGCGCGGCACGACGTGCAGGTGCAGGTGGGGCACCGACTGACTCACCACGTTGTTCATCGCCACGAAGCTGCCCTGCGCACCCAGCTCGGTGACTACCGCCGTGGCGATTCGTTGGGCAGCCTCCAGGAAACCGTCGCGCAGCCGAGACGGCAGGTCGGGCAGGGTCACCACGTGCTCTCGCGGCACCAGCAGCACGTGGCCTTTGAACACCGGACGGACGTCGAGGAATCCGACAAAGTCCCCTTCGGAGAGCACGACCTCGGCATCGGCCTCGCCAGAGACGATCTGACAGAACAGGCAATTGTCGACTGGGGTCATGGAGAAGCAAGCTCGTCGAGCGCGGCCGGCAGCCGGTCAGCGACGTCGCGGATGTCCGGCAGCAGGTCCGGGCAGGTGAGCAGCGAGAAGTTCATCCGGTCGCCGTAGGACCAGACGGTGACGTTGAGGCCGATCCCTTCGAGGATCGGTCCGACGCTGTAGAGGTCCGACAACGGGGCGCCGGAGATCGTGGCCGGCGTGCGCGGACCCGGGACGTTGGACACGATCACGTTGAACGGTGCGGCATGTCGTGAGGCCACGCCGCGCTTCGAGTAGGCGCGCATCAGGGCCGAGAACGGCGCCGGCGGAGTGAACTGCACCCAGTTGGTGAGCATGTCCGCACCCAGGGTCTGCTGCACGACCTTTGCCTCGGCGGTCGTGCGCGAGATGGTGCGCAGCCGATCGGTGGGGTCGTCGACGTCGGTCGCGAGCGAGGTGAAGAGGTTGGAGACCCGGTTGCCGGCCAGCCTGGGCTCGGCGCCGGGTTGCTCGGTCGACACCGGTACCCCGGCCACCAGCGAGCGCGACGGCTGCTCACCGTGATCAGCCATCCACGTCCGCAGCGCGCCGGAGACGATGCCCAGGACGACGTCATTCACCGTCACGTCGTGCTTCCGGCGGACTTCCTTGATCCGTTCGAGCGACAGGCTTGCGGTCGCGAAGCTCCGGCGCGGCGTCAGCGAGCCGTTGAAGGAGACGCGGGGCACGTCGAGCAACGCGCGCGGCACCGACACCTCGGATCGACGTTGGTGGCGCACCAGCGCGATGACCGCCCGAGTGGTGCGGGCAAGCAGCGCTGGCAGGCTGAAGCTCTGGGTGACGCCGTCGCGCAGGGCGAAGCGGATCAGCCGCGAACGAGTGGGCGTGGGGTCCAGCGGGGGGTCGGTCCGGACCTGATCATCGCTGTTGAGCGAGTCGAGGATGTTGCCGACCAGGGCGTTGGCGGCGACCCCGTCGGCAAGTGCGTGATGCATCTTCGTCACCGTCGCCACCCGGCCGTCCGCGAGCCGGGCCACGTGCATCTGCCACAGCGGCAGGGACCGGTCGAGCGGGACACTCGCGATCTCCCCGATCAGTGCCTCCAGCTCATCGCGGCCGGCGGAGTCCGGTAGGTCGTGAAGGACCAGATGGCGTTTCGGGTCGACTCGCCTGTCCGCCACCCAGACCGGGTGGTGCAGCGCGTAGGGCACCGGCACCACGCGGCGGCGCAGCGGGGGCAGCCGGTCCAGATGAGCACCGAGCTCTGCCGCGAAGTGGTCGAAGTCGAAGGCCGGGAATGGCCCGAGCACCGCGATCTTGAGCGTGTGCATGTGCATGGAGGGCGTCTCCATATAGAGGTAGCCGGCGTCGACGCCCTCCATCCGCTCCATGACCTGTCGCCCCGAGATCCCGAGTCAGCCCAGCACCGGGAACCGGCGCTGCTTCGCCAGCTCGTCGAGCGCTTGCTGCATCCGGGTCCGGATCTCCACGTCGACCTCCGCGATGTCCGGTTCCTCGCCGAACTCGGCGCGGATGTCGATCGGCTCGAGCACCTGGGTGACCAGCTTGCTCGGCAGCGGCAGGTTCGGCGGGAACGCGAAGGTCAACCCGAACGGGAAGCCGAATGCGACCGGCATGTACTTGGTGCGGAGCAGCTTCGGCAGCTGGAGCACCTTGGCCAGGAACTCACCACGCCATAGGACGTACATCTGCTCCTGGCCCCCGATGGTCACGACGGGCACGATCGGCACGTTCGCCTCCAGCGCCGTACGGACGTAGCCCGTGCGACCTTCGAAGTCGATCGTGGTGCCGAGCTTCGTGGGTCGGAAGACGTCGTAGTCCCCGCCAGGGAAGACGATCGTGGTGCCGCCACCGGTCAGCACAGCGTGCGCGTTCTTGCGCGTCGCGGGCAAGAACCCCACCTTGTCGAAGACGTTGCCGGTCCGCCGGTCCAGCCACAACATGTCGTGGGCCAGCACGTAGAGCGGTGCGTCCATGCCGTAGTGGTCGAAGTACGCGACGGCGATCACGGGGACGTCCATCGCCACCAGCCCACCCGAGTGGTTGGAGACGACCAGCGCTCCACCCTCGGCCGGAATGCGGTCCACGTTGCGCACCTCGGAACGGAAGTAGAACTTCGTCGCCATCCGCAGCAGGGGCATGAACCTGCCGACGTACTCCGCGTCGCGCAGGGAGAGGTCAGGTTCGTCGTCACTCACGCTCCGCACGGTAGAGCACCCGTAGGTTGGTTGCATGTCATCTCGGATCCACGCCCATGAGCTGAACGACGGCACCACGCTCCCAGCGATCGGTTTCGGCACCTACCCGATGAAGGGCAAGGAGTGCGTCGACGCCGTGCGCGGCGCCCTCGACGCCGGCTACCGCCTGATCGACACCGCGGTGAACTATGGCAACGAGGCCGAGGTCGGCGAGGCGATCCGCACCTCGTCGGTGCCCCGGGACGAGATCGTGCTGACCAGCAAGCTGCCCGGGAGGCACCATGCCTACGCCGACGCCAAGGCCAGCGTGCGGGAGTCCCTGGACCGGCTCGGCCTCGACTACCTTGATCTTCACCTCATCCACTGGCCCAACCCGCGCGTCGACCAGTACGCCGAAGCGTGGCGGGCCTTGGTCGAGCTGCGCCAGGAGGGGCTGATCCGATCGGTGGGCGTCTCCAACTTCAACGAGGCACACCTGACCCGGATCATCGACGGGTCCGGAGTGACCCCCGTGGTCAACCAGATCGAGCTGCACCCCTACTTCCCGCAGACCGTGATGCGGTCGGTCAATGCCCGGTTGGGCATCGTCACTGAATCATGGAGCCCGCTCGGCAAGCGCCAGGCGCCGTTCGCCGAAACGCCGGTGGCTGCCGCGGCCGAGGCGCACGGGGTCAGCCCCGGCCAGGTCATCTTGCGCTGGCAGGTCCAGCTCGGCGCTATCCCCATCCCGAAGTCCGCCTCGCCCCATCGGCAGCGGCAGAACCTCGACGTCTTCGGCTTCGAGCTCACCGACTCCGAGGTCGCGGCCATCACGGCGCTCGGCCACCCGGGTGGACGCCTCTTCGACGGCGACCCCGACACCCACGAAGAGATGTAAAACAGGGTTGCGATTCGAACATATGTTCGATAAAATCAGACATGCGGAACGACCCCCCCGATCTCGACGCGAGCGCCACCTTGGCGCTGCTCGAGGCTGTGCTGCGACGGCGCCGGCAAGCCGAGGTCGACGACTTGATGCTGGTGCTGCACTACTGCGACCTGCACTCCGCCATCCCCGCCGAGCGCGGGCCGGGAGGCGAACAGCTCGGTGACCTCGGCGGCGACGGCACTCCCGGCGTCCAGGAGCTCGCGCTGGTCGAGCTCGGCGTCGCGCGCCAGGTGCACACCCATTCCGTCCGCTCCGCCGCAGCCGACGCCCTCGACCTGCGTCACCGGCTCCCCCACACCTGGGAAAAGGTTCGTGAGCTCGAGGCGGAGGCCTGGGTCGCCCGCCGCGTCGCCTCGATGTCGCGCAAGCTCTCGCTCGAAGCAGTCCGCAACGTCGACCTCGCTGTCGCCGACGCGATCAACGGCCAGTCCCCCGCCCGGGTTCTCGACCTGGCCGGGGCCAAGGTGATCGAAGCCGACCGGGCAGCCCATGACGCCGCCGTGGCCGCCGAGCGCCGCAAGCGCTACGTCGGCCTGACCCGTATCGACGAGCACGGTCTGCGCGTGGTCATGGCTCGGGTGACCGCAGGAGAAGCAGCCGGCATCGTGGCAACGGTCGACCGCATCGCCGACCTGTTGAAGCAGCGGCCCCAGCACGCTGCCACGGGATCCGACGAGCTGCGGTCCGAGGCGTTCGCGTGGCTGGCCCGACCCGAGGACATCCAAGCCCTGTTCGCCGGCGCGGACGAGCCTCGGCAGCATCGACAGCGCTGCGTGCTCTACGTCCACCTCAGCGAAGCGGTCCTAGGCGGCAACGCCGGCGTCGCTCGGGTCGAAGGTCTCGGCCCGCACACGCTGCAGCAGCTCCACGACCTCCTCGGCCACACCCACGTCACCGTGAAGCCAGTGATCGACCTCGCCGAGCAGGTCAGCGTCGATTCCTACGAGCACCCGGAGTCGATCAAGGAGCGCGTCCACCTCCGCTGGGGCGGTGACGCCTTCCCGCACGCCACCCGGACCACGCGAACGGTCGACTACGACCATCCCGTCTCCTACCAGCCCAACGGACCACCGGCCCAGACCAACAGCCGCACCAGTCAACCGCTCTCCCGCACGCCGCATCGGGCCAAGACCCACCTCGGGTACCGCTGCACGCCCCTGCCCACCGGAGAGGTCCTCTGGCGAACACCCCACGGTCTGCACCGCATCGTCGACGGCACCGGAACCCATCAGCTCGACGAGGCCGACTACCACGCCTGGCTCTCCGATGACCCGCTCGACCGTGCCCTGACCCAGCTCGCGCATCGACTGTCCACGGGAGCCCTGGCAGTCACCACTCGGTGAGAGCCGCTCCGACCGAAGTCGGGGCGGCTCTCGGTCAAGAGGGCTGGCTGGTGGAGCTGGCGGGAATCGAACCCGCGTCCTCGAGCGTCGAACCAGGTCTTCTCCGGGTGCAGTTCGTGCTGACGCTTTTCTCGGCCCCGGGGCTCCCACGAACAGGTCCCCGACAGGCTCAGTCACGGAAAAGTCCCGCTCAACCTCCGCGACGCGGATTGAGCAGCAAGTCTCCTAGATGACGCCAGGTCCCGGGACGGAGACAGATGCCCGGACTGACGCTTCGATCACTGCTCAGGCAGCGAGAGCGAAGGAACTGCGATTGTTGTTGGCAGTTATAAGTTTCCAGCGATCGTTTACGAGATGACGCTGGCTTCTCGACCCGCTTCTCCTGGAACTAACGTCCCAAGTCGAAACCGATCAGCCCCTCTTGAATTGTGTTGCGATCGTACCTGTCCCAACGGACAGGACCTATTGGCTATTCCGGCTGGTCAGCGCCGCAGCCAGGCCGCGAGGGTGCTGGCTCCCGGGCCGGCCACCCGGTCCAGGACAGCGGCGCGGCCGCACATCACCCCGCTCAACGCGGCAGCCGGTCCGCTGACGACCGGCCCGGACCCGTGTGACCACTCGAGGTCGGTGGCGGCATAGGTCAGCTCGGGCAGCCGCCCGGGCACGAAGCCCCTCCTCGCCTTGCGAGTGACGAGGAAGTCCAGGGTGTGCTGCCAGGCAGTCACTGGGCGGTCGCTGGGCAGGCCGAGGGGCACGACAATGTCCTCCCGGTGCACGAGGACCTCGGTCAGCGGCGCATGCCAGTCCAGGGTCGGCGGGCTGAAGTGGCTCTCGGCATGCTCGCGCAGGGTGGCCGCGATCCCCGCGGCGCTGAGCGAGGCGCGCCGGTCGACCAGTCGCTGGCTGGTGCCGGCAACGCTCCCGCGCGCCTTCACCAGGGCGACCACCAGCTCCTTCTTGGAGAAGGTCGGACCGACGAGGACGTGGGCCGCGACGTCCTTGACCGTCCACTTCCCGCACAGGCTCGGCGTCCGGAGCTGCTCGTCAGTCAGCGACTCGATCAGCTCGGCGAGCGCCCGTCGTTCGGTGGCGATCAGGTCCCAATGATTCATGAGCGTCAGTGTGTCGGAGTGCGTTGCTCCCCGAACAGCCGCACCCCGTTGTGCCAGCACACCGCCCGCAACCAATCGTCGCCCAGGTCCAGGCGAGCCAGGCCCTCGAGCTGGTGGCCGTAGGGGTACGGGATGGTCGGGAAATCGCTGCCGAGCAGCACCTTGGGCTCGAGGTCGAGCAGACGAGGCACCAGCTCGGCCGGGAACGGGACGAAGAAGTCGGTGAAGACCATCGTGGTGTCGAGAAAGACGCGTTCGTGCGTTTCAGCCAGATCCATGAACTCGGGGTACTCCGGCGCCCCGAGATGCGCCACGATCGCCGTCAGCTGCGGATGTCGAGCCAGCAGCCGCCGCAGCGGCTCCGGGCCGGTGAAAGCATTACCGACCGGTCCCGAGCCGGCATGGATCACTACGGGCGTGCCCGCGTCGGCAAGCATGCTCCAGACCGATGCGAGGAGCGGATCGTTCAGGTCGAACTCACCAACCTGGACGTGCACCTTGAACACCTCGACACCATCAGCCACCAGCTGCTCGACGTACGCCGCGGCCCCCGGCTCCGGGAAGAAGGTGGACGACCACACCACCTCGGGCACCTCGGTTGCGAAGTCGCGCGACCAGTCGTTCAGGAAAGTCGCAACGCCAGGCTTGTGGGCGTAGGGAAGCGTCGAGAAGCGGCGAACCCCGAAGGAGCGGAGGATCTCCACCCGCTCCTCGTGCGACTGGCGGTAACGGATCGGCCAGGCACGGCCGATCTTCGGCCCCGCCGCGTCGAAGACAGCCCAGACCGCCTTCTGGATCGCTGGCGGGAGGAAGTGGGTGTGCACGTCGAACAGCCCCGGAAGTCCCAACCCCTGCCAGAATGCGCGGACATCCGTGGGGTCAGTCATCCATGCCCTTCAGCCGTCGGCCGACCGCTTGCTCCTTCTCGCGATCCGCCTGACGCTCGGCCAGGGCCTGCCGCTTGTCCCATGACTTCTTGCCCTTGGCCAACGCGATCTCCACCTTGGCGCGGCCGTCGACGAAGTAGAGAGCCAGCGGGATGACCGTCAGGCCCTTCTCGTTGACCCGGCGCTCGATCTTGTCGATCTCGACCCGGTTGAGCAGCAGCTTCCGCTTGCGTCGCGCGGCGTGGTTGGTCCAGGTGCCCTGGGTGTACTCCGGGATGTGAACGCCGTGCAGCCAGGCCTCGTGGCCGTCGATGTCGACGAAGCCGTCGACCAGCGACGCACGCCCCAGTCGGAGCGACTTCACCTCGGTGCCCATCAGCACCAGACCGGCCTCGTAGGTGTCCTCGATGGCGTAGTCGTGTCGCGCCTTCTTGTTCTGCGCGACGACTTTGCGTCCGGTCTCCTTCGGCATCCCGCCAGTCTAGGTGGGCTACATGTAGCCCATCGGATCGACGGGCTCGCCGTTGCGAAGCACGGTGAAGTGCAGGTGGCAGCCGGTCGACCAACCGGTCTGGCCGACGTATCCGACCACGTCGCCGCGCGCGACCCGCTGGCCCTGGCTCGCCTTGTAGCCGGACAGGTGGTTGTAGACCAGCGTCAGGTTGGCGCCGTTGACGTTGCCGACGCTCAGGTAGAGCCGATTGCCGTAGACCGCGTCGTAGTAGGTCTCGATGACCGTGCCGGAGGCGGACGCGAAGAGCGACGACCCGCAGCCGGCGCCGAAGTCGGTGCCGTTGTGAAGGCCGTAGTAGCCGTAGATCGGGTGGGTCCGGTAGCCGTAAGGCGAGGTGACCGGTCCGTTGACGGGGCGATCGAGGAAGCCTCCAGTTGAGCCATTGAACGTCTGCTGGTTCTGGGCCTGCGCCCTGCGGGCCGCAGCCAGGATCAGTTGCTTGATCCTCGCCTCGCGCTTCTTGAGCTCCCGCAGCACCTTCGCGTCATGAGCCCGAGCTGCGATTGCTCGCTGCCGGGCGTTCCGGCTGCTCGAGACCAAGCCCCGCACCCGATCGGTCGCCCGCTGCGACTGATCGACCAGGCTCTCAGTGGTCGCGAGATTGACTGCTGCAGCGCGTCGCTGCGTCTCGGCCGCATCCTTGGCGGCCTCGACGGCCTGCTCCTGCTCCTTCAAGCGCGCCTCGGCCGCGCGGAGATCGGCGTACATCTCGGTCTCGCTGGAGACGATCGCGTCCTCCGCCGCTGCGCGCGTGGTCAGGTCCTCCAGGGACTCGGCGTTCACCAGCGCGGTGAAGGCGAGCAGTTGGGGATCGCCCTGCTCGTAGATGCCGACGATGGAGTCGGTGACCTGCTCGCGCTGAGTCGCCACCGCCTCGCGACCGGCTCGGAGGTCATCGCGCGCCACCACCAGCTGAGCCTCCGCAGTGATCAGCTTCGCCTGGGTCTGCGCGTCGCGCACCCTGGCGGCAGCCAGCCGGCGGCGTACGGTGCCCAGGTCGGCCTTGGCCAGGGACAGCTGCGCCTGGGCCCTGGTCAGCTTGGCGTTGGCGCGTTGCGCCTGCTTGCTGGCGTCCTCCAGCTGGTCATGCGCCTTGTCGATCTTGTGCTGGACATGGTTGCGACGCTGTTTGAGGTCGTCGTCGTTCGCCCGGGCGCTTTGGAGGCCGAAGGGGACGGCCACTGTGCCGAGCAGCACCGCTGCGGCCGCTCCGGCCGCCGCGAGCCGTCGGCCAGAAGCGCTGGGGAAGAAGCGCACAGGTTTGCCTTAGCGTTCGGGGAAGTGAACGCCTCGACCGTAGACCGCCGGAATCAGACTTTGCTGTATTTGCGGGTCAGCAGGAGTGTCGGGATCAACGTGAGCAGCGGGCCAAGAACCGCGACCACGATGGCGGTGAACCAGAAGTCCTCCCAGCCGACCCAGGGCAGGAAGCCCAGCTTCTCCTTGGCTCGGTCCAAGATGGCGAACTGCATGAACGCCGCCAGCGCTCCACCAGTGAGCACCACACCTAGCGCAGCCATCACCAACGCCTCGAAGAGGAACGGCAACGAGATGTACAGCGACGAGGCACCGACCAGCCGCATGATGCCGATCTCCTTGCGGCGGGCCAGCGCTGCCAGCCGGACCGTGTTGGCCACCAGCAGTAGCGCTGCGAGCACCAACAGGGCCGCGAAGGCCAGCGATCCCCACTTGATGTAGTCGATGCCAAGGAAGATCGGGGCCAGCTCGTCTCGGAGATCGTTGAGATAGCTCACCCCGTCGAGCCCCTCGACCGCGCTGGTGATCCCGGCGAACTCGTCCGGATCCTGGAGCGTGATCCGGTATGACGCCCGCAGGTCCTCCACGGTCACCGGCGCGTCCTTGCCCTCGAACTTCTCGGGCCCGATCAGCTCCCTGGCCTTGTCGAAGGCGACCTGCTGATCCTCGAACTCGTAGGAGTCGACCTCCGGGTTGTCGTTGATCGTCTTCTCGATGACCTTCTGCTGGGCGGGGGTCACCTCGCCGAGGCAGCCTGGACGGTCGTCGTCGGTCTTGCAGAGCCAGACCGTGATCTGCAGCTCGCTGCCGAGGTAGTCGATGGTCTTGTTGGCCTCGCGCTGGGCGATGACACCCAGGCCGACCAGCGTCAAGGACACGAACAGCGTCAGCACCACCGCGACGTGCATGGAGACGTTGCGGCGCAGGCTCTGCCCGAGCTCGGAGAAGAGGTGGCGCATCCGGATCAGCCCCCCGTGCTCGCGCCGGTGGCGTAACCGCCGCCTGCCTCGTCGCGCACGAGCACACCGTGGTCGAGCTCGATCACCCGCTTGAGCATCCGGTCGACGATGGTCTTGTCGTGGGTGGCCATCACCACGGTGGTGCCGGTCTCTGTGTTGATCCGGTCCAGCAGCTTCATGATTCCTTCGGACGTCGTGGGGTCGAGGTTTCCGGTCGGTTCGTCGGCGATCAGGATCATCGGGTGGTTGACGATGGCCCGGGCGATCGCCACCCGTTGCTGCTCGCCACCGGACAGCTCGTCGGGCATCCGTTCCGACTTGCCCTGCAGACCGACCATTTCCAGCGTGTCCGGCACGACGCGGCGAATCTCTCCGCGCGACTTGCCGGTCACCTGCATGGCGAACGCGACGTTCTCAGCCACGTTCTTGTTCGGCAGCAACCGGAAGTCCTGGAAGACCGTGCCGATCTGCCGGCGCAACCGAGGCACCTTCCACCCCGCCAGCCGGTTGATCTCCTTGCCGGCCACGTAGACCCGACCCGAGGTCGGGCGGGTCTCGCGGAGGATCAGGCGCAGGGCTGTCGACTTGCCGGAACCGGAGGCCCCGACGAGGAAGACGAACTCACCCTTTGCAACCTCCACCGTCACCTGGTCGAGGGCCGGTTTGCCTGGGCCTGGATAGGTCTTGGAGACCTTCTCGAAGCGAATCACTGGCCCGAGGCTAGCCGAGGGGTTGCGTCCGACCGGGGAGCCGGCCTCGTGGGTGTGGCCATGTCGCTACGTTTGACCGCATGCCCAGGGTCCTGATCGCGCTGATCGCCGCGCTGATCGCCACCGCGGTGGTAGTCGCAGGAGTGGTGCTGCAGCGCGATCCCGAGAAGCCTGCCGACCAACCCGCGGCCTACACCTCGACTCCGCTGGCGGCCTACGAGACGTCCGGCGTGGTCCTGGTCCGCGACTCGTTCTGCGATGCGGTGCCGACCGAGGCTGCCGTCGAGGCGCTCGAAGACGACCCCGAGTCGACGAAGTCCTACGACAACGGTCAGCGCGCCCGCCTCAGCGCCGACCTGCGCGACGTCGCCCACGAGTTCGGCTGTGCCTGGCTGACCTCAGGCGGGACCGCGCGGGCGTGGGTTTTCGCGCCACCGGTCACCCGCCACTCGGCCCGGGGGTTGGCGCGCGAGGTCCGGACGGAGCCCGGGTGCACATCGGTGCCGGATGCACCTGAGTTCGGGAAACCATCGGCAGCGCTGGTGTGTGAGGTCGGGACCGAGGTCGAGGTCTCCTACCGCGGTCTGTTCGGCGATGCCTGGCTCACCTGCACCCTGTCGAGCGCCCCCGGTGTGCCCCGTGCGGAGCTCACCGACCGGGCTGGCCGCTGGTGCGTGGCCGTGGTCGAGGCTGCGCGGGCGTGACCGGCTAGTTCTCGGCGGCCCGCTCGCCCCCACGACGCCAGCGGATGCCGGCTTCGAGGAAGCCGTCGATGTCGCCGTCGAACACGGCCGCCGGGTTGCCGACCTCGTAGCCGGTGCGTAGGTCCTTCACGATCTGGTACGGGTTCAACACGTAGTTGCGCATCTGGTCTCCCCAGCTCGCGGCGACGTCGCCCTTGAGCTCCTTGAGGTGTGCGTCCTCCTCGGCCTTCTTGAGCACCAGCAGTCGGGCCTTGAGGATTGCCATGGCGCTTGCCTTGTTCTGCAGCTGGCTCTTCTCGTTCTGACAGGAGACGACCGTGCCGGTCGGGATGTGCGTCAGCCGTACCGCGGAGTCGGTGGTGTTGACGGACTGTCCGCCGGGACCCGAAGACCGGTAGACGTCGACCCGCACGTCCTCGTCGGGCAGCTCGATCTCGTCGGTGCGCTCCAGCACCGGGACCACCTCGACCGCCGCGAAGCTGGTCTGTCGACGTCCCTGGTTGTCGAAGGGGCTGATCCGGACCAGCCGGTGGGTGCCCGCCTCGACGCTCAGCGTGCCGTAGGCGTAGGGCGTATGGATGGCGAAGGTGGCCGACTTGAGGCCCGCCTCCTCGGCGTAGGAGGTGTCGAAGACCTCGACTGGATACCCGTGCTGCTCGGCCCAGCGGGTATACATCCGCATCAGCATCTCCGTGAAGTCGGCCGCATCCACACCGCCGGCCCCGGAGCGGACCGTCACCAGAGCCTCGCGGGCGTCGTACTCGCCGGCGAGCAAGGTCCGCACCTCGAGGGCCTCCACGGACTTCGCGATCTTGCGCAGCTCGGACTCCGCTTCCGTCAGCGTCGCCTGGTCGCTCTCCTCACGGCTCAGCTCCACCATGATCGTCACGTCATCGAGCCGGCCCTGCAGCTCGCTGAACCGGTCGACCTGGCCTTGCAGGTCCGACAGCCGTCCGGTGACCCGGGTCGCGTTGTCCTGGTCGTCCCAGAGGTCGGGCGCGGCTACCTGTTCACTCAGGTCCGCGATCTCGGTGCGCATCGCATCGAAATCCAGCACCTGCTCGATGGTGTGCATCGTCGCTTGGAGTTGCTTGATCTCGGTGTCTAAGTCGGGTCCTGCCACAAGGAGCTAGGTTACGGGGTCACTGCGCCCGACCGAACACCTGCGCGACGTACCAGGTCGAGCCATCCCTGCGGGCCGCGAGGCCCATCTGGCGGTAGCCGGGGTTGAGGATGTTGTCGCGGTGGCCGGGCGAACCCATCCAGCCCCGGACCACGGAGTTCCCGTTCGAGTAGCCCGTAGCGACGTTTTCCCCGACTGAGCTCATTCCGCACCGGGTCAGAATGGGACCGAGGGGTTGGTGGAAGATCCGGCGCTGCTGGGCCATCTTCGTGGCCTGGGCGACGGCGAAGCGCTGGAGGCACGCGCTCCTGGAGAGGCTGGCCAGCTGACGGGACGAGCGCTCGGCGTTGGTCGCCTTGCGAGCCTGGTTGGCGTAGGTGCCTTCGGGCGTCGACGCGGAGACGGAGGGGGCCGTCAACAGAGACACCGGCAGGAGCGTCGCGACCAGCAGAAGGGCGACACGCAGGAACGAGCTGCGGATGGTCATGCCCGCACGCTAGCGCCGGATCACCCCGCGTTCAGGCGTTTTCGCAAGCCCGTGACGCAGCTCTCGATCATCCGGTGGTGGTTCCACCGAAGCACCGGCCGCAGGGCGTACGACGCGATGCCGAGCAGGCCGGACACGGAGACCCGCTGCTCCAGCTCCATCCGGGTGCCTGCTCCCTCATCCGAGAGGCGCCACCGCACGTACCCCTCCAGGTCGCCGGAGACCTCGACCTCGAGCACCGGACCATCCCTGGCGACGGCATGCAGCACCAGGTCGAGGTGGTACGGCAGTGCCGAACGACAGACCACCCAGGCGTCGTCGGGTCCCAGCGACGCGACCGCGCGCACCTCAGGCCACCACTCCGGGTAGCGCTCCAGGTCGACGATCGTCGCCGTAACCTCGGCCCTCGGCGCAGCGACGAACCAGGTGCCGGCGAAGGAGTAGGCCGCGGTCATGGGCGCAGATCCAGGCGGGCGGACATCTGATCGAGCGCCCGGGCCGCCTGGTGGCGTACGTCGGCCACCTCGTCGTCGAGCCGGGACCGCACCGCATCGAGGTGTTCGGTGTCGCCGACCGCGGCCAGCGCGCGCATGGCCTGGGTGCGCACGCGCGGCAGCTCGTGGTCTGCCAGCGCTGCCGCCGCGTCACCCGCTCCGGCAACCTGGTAGCGGGCGGTGACCTTGAGGCACATCTCAGCCGGCCGCCAGTGATCGTCACCGAGACCGGCGACGATCGCGGCCGTGGCCGCGTCATCCCACACGTGCAACAGGCCGCGGGCACCCCACGTGCGCACCCAGTAGTCGTGCCAGCTGCTCGGATCGTGGGACTCGTGGCCGGTCAGGTAGGGCAGCACATCGGCATGGTCGGCCCGGTCGGCTCCGCCGAGCAGCTCGATGCACAGGGCGACGAAGGCGGGTCGGCCGAGCCGCGCAGCGAGCTCGTCGACCAGCGTGGCCACAGGCGCGTCGAGGTCGTCAGGAGGAGGCAGGCGCACCCGCCCATGATGCCGCGCTACCGTGCCGACATGACGACCCTCCCCGACCTTCTCGACACCGCGCGTGCGTGGGCAGCCGAGGACCCGGACCCGCATACGCGCAGCGAGCTGGAGGCGATCCTCGCAACTGTGGAAGAAGGCGGGGACTCGTCCGACCTGGCCGACCGCTTCAACGGCACCTTGGAGTTCGGCACGGCTGGCCTGCGGGGCGCGCTCGGGGCCGGGCCCAACCGGATGAACCGGGTGGTGGTGACCCGGGCCGCTGCTGGCCTGGCGGCGTATCTCCTCGAGCAGGGCGCGGGCGTGCACGGCGGCTCGGTGGTGATCGGCTACGACGCCCGCCACAACTCCGATGTCTTTGCGCGCGACACTGCCGAGGTGATGACCGGTGCCGGCTTCACCGCCTATGTCCTGCCCCGCCCGCTGCCCACCCCGATCCTGGCGTTCGCGATCCGAGAGCTCGGCTGCGCGGCCGGCGTGATGGTCACCGCCAGCCACAACCCGCCCCAGGACAACGGCTACAAGGTCTACCTGGGCGACGGCACGCAGATCGTGCCGCCGGTCGACAGCCTCATCGCGGACAAGATCGCGGCCGTCGGTCGGGTCGCCGACGTTCCTCGCAGCACCCCTGGCACTGTGCTCCGAGAGGACATCGTCGACAGCTATCTCGACACGGTCGCCGACCTCGCCGAGGACGGTCCGCGAGATCTCTCCGTCGTCTACACACCGATGCACGGCGTCGGCGGGGCGTCGGTGCTGCAGGTGCTCGAGACCGCGGGCTTCTCCGAGCCGTGGGTCGTCGAACAGCAGCAGCAGCCCGACCCCGACTTCCCAACCGTCGCCTTCCCCAACCCCGAGGAGCCGGGCGCGATGGACCTGGCGATGGCTCTTGCGGCGAAGCAAGGGGCCGACTTGATCGTCGCCAATGACCCCGACGCCGACCGTTGTGCCGCCGGCGTACCCGGCCCGCAGGGTTGGCGGATGTTGCGCGGCGACGAGGTGGGGGCGTTGCTGGCCCACCATCTCCTCACGCAAGGCAAGCAGGGCATCTATGCCGCCTCGATCGTCTCGTCGTCGCTGCTCGGCAAGCAGGCCGCGGCCGCGGGGCAGGAGCACGTCGAGACACTGACCGGGTTCAAGTGGATCGGCCGGATCGAGGGCCTCGCGTTCGGCTACGAGGAGGCGCTCGGGTACTGCGTCGACCCAGCCCATGTGCGGGACAAGGACGGCGTTTCTGCGCTGCTCCTCCTCTGCGAGCTCGCCGCGAAGCTCAAGGCCGAGGGCCGCACCCTGGTCGAGCTGCTCGACGAGATCGCCGCCCAGCATGGGCTGCACGCGACCGACCAGATCTCGGTGCGGGTCACCGACCTCAGCGTGATCGACCAGGCGATGGAGCGGCTGCGCACCACCCCGCCGGTCTCGTTGGGCGGTTTGCGCGTCGAGGTCACCGAGGACCTCTCCGACGGCGTCGGCGGCCTCCCGCCGACCGACGGACTGCGCTACCGCCTCGCTTCCGGTGCCCGGGTGATCGTGCGTCCGAGCGGCACCGAGCCGAAGATCAAGTGCTACCTGGAGGTCGTCGTCCCGGTCGACCCCGAGGACGGCGTCGACGCTGCCCGCATCGCCGCCGCCGGCCGCCTCGACGCCATCGGCAGCGACATCAAGGCCGCCGCAGGTATCTGAGCAACCCTAGAAACCGAGGCGCCTCGGGCCGGAGGCGTTGCGCACGGCCTGGCCCTTCTCCTCGGCGGAGGTTTTGAGGGCGGCCTGGAAGTCGACCATCTTGGCGCTCAGGTCCAGATCACCGACCGCGAGGATGCGAACGGCGAGGAGTGCCGCGTTGCGGGCACCGCCCACCGCGACCGTGGCGACGGGGACCCCTGAGGGCATCTGAACGATCGAGAGCAGGGAGTCCAGGCCGTCCAGATGCTTCAGAGGCACCGGCACCCCGATCACCGGCAAGGGCGTCACCGAGGCGAGCATGCCCGGCAAGTGGGCCGCTCCGCCGGCCCCGGCGATGATCACCGACAGGCCTCGGTCGAAGGCCTGCTTGCCGTAGGCCAGCATCTCCTCCGGCATCCGGTGGGCAGAGACCACGTCGGCCTCATAGCCCACGCCGAACTCGGTCAGTGCCTCCGCGGCTTCCTTCATGATCGGCCAGTCGGAGTCCGATCCCATCACGATGCCGACGCGCGTCTCGCTCATGTCACTCACTCTCGTTTCCCAGGTCGCCGGCGAACCACGCGGCAGCGTGCCGCGCGCGCTCCAGGCAGTCGTCGAGTGCGTCGCCGTAGGCGTTGACGTGGCCCACCTTGCGGCCTGGTCGCAGCCGCTTGCCGTAGAGGTGCACACGCAGCTGTGGGTCGCGGGCCAGCACATGTGGCAAACCGTCGTGCAGGCGCCCGACCTGATCGTCGGGACCCCCCAGGATGTTGACCATCACCGTCCACGGAGCCCGCGGCGCCGGCGAGCCAAGGGGCAGGTCCATCACGGCCCGCAGATGATTCTCGAACTGCGAGGTGATGGCACCGTCCTGACTCCAGTGGCCGGTGTTGTGCGGGCGCATCGCGAGCTCGTTGACCAGGATCTGTCCGTCACTGGTCTCGAACAGCTCCACCGCGAGGATGCCGGTCACGTCGAGGGCACCGGCGATCCGTAGCGCAATCTCCTGCGCCTGGCCGCCGAGAGCCGGCGACAGGCCTGGCGCGGGTGCGATCACCTCATGGCAGATGCCGTCACGCTGCGTCGACTCCACGATCGGGTACGCCGCGGCCTGGCCACTCGGGGAACGCGCCACCAGCGCCGAGAGCTCGCGGACGAAGTCGACGCGCTCCTCGGCCAGGAGCTCCACGCCCGACGCGGCAGCAGCTCGTAGGGGTTCGGCCGCATCCGCCGCCGAGCTGACGAACCAGACCCCCTTGCCGTCGTAGCCACCGCGCGTCGTCTTCAACACGCACGGAAGGCCAAAGGCCTGGACCTCAGCCTCGGTAGCCACGAGGGCGCTGCGGGGGCTCGGCACGCCGAGCTCGGCCAGCCTGGTCCGCATGACTCCCTTGTCCTGCGCGTGCACCAGGGCCTCGGGGCCGGGACGCACCGCCAGGCCCGACTCGGCCAACACCCGTAGGTGCTCGGTCGGCACGTGCTCGTGGTCGAAGGTGACCACCGCGCAACCGTCGGTCACCTTCTTCAGGACGTCGAGGTCGGTGTAGTCGCCCACGTGATGGTCGGGGATCACCTGTGCCGCAGAGACGCCTTCGGCCTCGGCCAGCAACCGCAGCGGCAGCCCGAGCGCGATCGCCGGCTGCGCCATCATCCGGGCAAGCTGGCCGCCCCCGATGACCGCGAGCGTAGGAGCGAGGTCGGACACGCACTCAGATTAGTGGGCACGGTGGATAGGTACAGTCACCGCCGTGACCGAGCATCCGTCGAAGCGCGAGATCCGCGCCTTCCTCGACGACCTCGACCCCACCGAGATCGGCGGTCCGATGCAGGCCGCGGTGGTGCGGGCCTTCCAACGGATCTACCATCACGCGGCCCGGCGAACCTGGCACGACGTCTGGTATCGCGGCACCCGCCTGCACATCTACCCGACCGACCTGTGGGTCTACCAGGAGCTGGTCGAGGAGCTCAAGCCGAGCCTGGTGGTCCAGACCGACACCTACCGGGGCGGCACCGCCCTCTTCCTCGCCGACCGCCTGCAGATTATCGGGCGAGGTCACGTGGTCACCATCGACGAGGAAGCCGCGGGCAACCGCCCGCAGCACCCACGGCTCAGCTACCTGACCGGGCCCCCGACCGCTCCCGACATCGTCGAGGAGGTGCGCAGCCGACTCGATGCTTCCAGTCCGGCGCTGTTCCTGCTCGGCGCCGGGTCCACCCAGGAGGAGGTGCTGGCCGAGCTGCAGTGCTACGCCCCGCTCGCACCCGCCGGCTCGGTGGTCGTTGTCGAGCACACGCATCTCGACGGCCCTGCCGCCGCCCTACGCGAGTTTCTCGACAGCACCTCCGACTTCGAGGTCGACGACCGCGGCGACCGCCACTTCCTCACCCAGAACCCAGCTGGGTTGCTACGCCGCATCGCTGGTCAGAGCGTGGCCGGAACGGCAACCGCCCCCGCGTCGGTGGACCTTGATGCGGCGACCCCCGCTGTGCGAGCACTCGAGTCCCGAAACTTCGACGGCCGCGACCCACAGGTCGTGCTGGTGCTGCAGGCTTTCGAGCCAGACACGTTCTTCGCTGGCATCAAGACGGCCGTGCTGGCCGCAGCCCGGCTGGCTGCTGAGCTCGAGCGGGGGCTCCGGGTCGTTGTCGTCCAGCCGGCTCGGGCCAGCACCCACGACGAGGCGTCAGCCGCACTCGTCTCGATCATCGGTCAGGCCGGCCTCCTTGACATTGCCGCCACGTTGAGGCTGAGCACGCCGATGGCGCCGGACCCGGGTGGCCACACGACCGATGACGTGTGGGTGGCGACCTACTGGACCACGGCCTGGGCGCTGAAGACCTTGGCTCGCCAGGGCCGGGTCACGGCCGACCAGGTGGTCTACCTCATCCAGGACTTCGAGCCCGGCTTCTATCCGTGGGGGCCGCTCTACGCAAAGGCGTTCTCGACCTATGACGCCGGCTTCCGGCCGCTGGTCAACTCCGCATCACTCGCGAAGTACCTCGCCGCCGTCTCCCCCACCACGCCCGACGTGGCGTTCGCCCCTGCGCTCGATCTCGCGCCGCTGCATGCCGCGGCTGAGCGATGGCGGTCGGCGCCGGACGGCGTGGTGCGAGTGCTCTTCTATGCCCGCCCCGGCAAGCCGCGCAACATGTACGCCGCTGGGTTGGAGGCGCTCCGACTGTGGGCCGACGAGCTGCCCGACGGTCTGACCGGCCTGGTGCGGTTTGCCGGCGAGGAGATCGCTGAGGAGGTGCAGCTCGGGCCGCGGGCCCAGGTCGAGATGCTCGGCAAGCTCAGCTACGACGGCTACCACGACCTGCTCGCCGATACCGATGTCGGACTCGCCCTGATGTTGAGCCCGCACCCCGGGCACCTGGCGCTGGAGCTGCCGCTGGCCGGGATCCCGACGGTGACCAATGACTTCGCGGGCTACCGCGAGCCGTGGGTCACCGGGCTCACGGTGAGCGGCACCGATCCGGCCTCCATCGCCGAGGCCCTGGCCCGGGCCACCGAGACGGCTCTCGGGCTGGCCGAGCACGTACCGCACGACTTCCAGCTCGACCTGGGGGTCACCCTCGAACAGGCGGTAACACTGATGGCACAGGGGCTGCCATCTCGAAGCGCAGGCCCTGACCTCGGATCGTCGTGATCAGCGTTGGGTGACGGGTGTCGTCGCCGAGCTTGCGGCGCACCCAGCCGAGGTGCACGTCGATGGTCTTCGACGACGTCCAGAACGTGGTGCCCCACACGTCGCGCATCAGCTCGTCGCGCGTGACGATCTCGCCTGCGCGCGTGATCAGGGCGCAGAGGAGATCAAACTCCTTGCGGGAGAAGATCACCTCGGTGTCTCCTACCCAGATGCGCCGGCCCTCCGGATCGAGCCGGACGTTTTGCACCTCGATCACGATGTCAAGGTAGGGACCCCGGACCACCAGCGGACGATTTTCGACGAAATTTCACCCTCACGGCTCTCGGCCCACCTCTTATTCCAGCCTCAGTGACGGCGTACGGCGACGGGCTCGACGATCCCGAATCCACGCACCGGGCGCCCCGGCAGCCGCCGGGTCTCGAACCGGTCCTCAGGCAACATCGCCGCGGTGGCAGCGTCGATGATGATCCGGTTGCGACGCGCGACCCCGGTGAGCCGCGCGGCGAGGTTGACCGGCGGCCCGAAGACGTCGCCGAGCCGCATGAGCACCGGGCCGCTGGCGAGCCCGACGCGCACATCCGGCATTCGGGAGTCGCGACCGATCACGTTGATGATGCCCTCGGCCGTGTCGTAGCCGGCGATCGGGTCGTCGTTGACGAACAGCACCGAGTCACCGATGCTCTTGATCACCCGGCCCCGCTTGCCTGCAACGACATCGGCGCACCGCGACTCGAACACCTCCACCAGGTCGCCGATGCGGTGGTGGGCCAGCTCGTTGGACAGGGCCGTGAAGCTGACGATGTCGGCGAAACCGACCGTGAGCTGCACCGTGTGGAGGTCACCGTCCTCGGCACCCATTGCCTCCATCCGGCTGGCGGCCGCGGCCGCGTGTCGGCGCCAGGCATAGATCAGGAGGGTCTCGAACGGCTCGCTGATCTCGTCGACGATCCGCAACCCCAGCTCCATGCGGGTCTCAGTTGCGTCGTCGCGGCGCACCAGGCCCTCGACACGGTGCACGAGCGCCGCGACCTCCCAGTCGGCCAGCTTGGCCATGGTCTGGCCAACGGCCCGAGTCAGCGTGACCGCGAGATCGAAATCGACCAGCCCGCCGTCAAGGGCGCCGACGAGCGTGGAGACCGCCTCCACGTCTGACTGGGTGAAGGCCCTGGCCCCGCCGGCCTCAGGGAAGCCCAGCGCCCGCCAGAGTCGGCGGGCCTGGTCGAGGGTCAGACCGGTCTCGGCTGCGACCTCTGCGGAGGTGTAGAGCGGCTCCTCTCCGAGGATCGCACGCCCGAGCTGGGCGTCGGGCTCAGACGCCTTCATCGCCGTGCGGATGCGGGTCCCGGTCACTGCTGACCAGGTTGTGGATCAGCAGCTTCGTCTTCTCGACGCGAGGCACGTCGTTGAGCTCCACGGCACCGTTGGTCGAGGCATCGGTGATGATCAGCGTGCCGCAACCGAACGGCCGGTCGATCAGGTTGATCACGATCGAGATGTCGCTGACCCGCTTGAGCGGGATGTCGTGCCCACGACGGGTGATGATGCCCCAGCGGGTGATGATCCGCCGGTCGGTGACGGCGTGCACGGCGGCCAGCCACAGCAGGACCGGCCGTACGACGAACCAGATGATCGCGACACCGACGATGATCCAAACGACCTTGGTCACGGTGTCCTGGTCGATCAAGCGCTGCACGGCGGCGCCGACGGCAAGGAGCACCACCAGAGCGAGCATCGCGGGGAAGAGCGCCTTCGGGTGCTGGCGCATGCTCATCAGCACGTTTTCGCCCTCGTTGAGGAGCTTCTTGGAGATGGCCACCCGACGATCATGTCACTGCGGGGCCGCGCACGTGCAGCACATCGCCAGCACCGACGTGGCGTTCGCCGTCGTCAGTTGCGACCACGAGCTGGCCGTCAGGGTCGATGCCGGTGGCCCGTCCCTCGAGCACCGCACCGCCCGGCAGGTCGACCCGCACGAGCTGACCGACGGTCAGGCAGGCGTCCTGGTAGGCCTCCCTGACCGACATCCCGTCGAACTCACCGCCGGACTGCCAGGCGTCATACCTGTCGCGGATCGAGGCGAGCACCGCCACGAACACCTCAGTGCGGTCGATCTCCTCGTCCGTCTCGATCGACAGCGACGTCGCTTGCGGCACCGGCAGCTCGGCCTCGGCCATCGACGTGTTGAGACCGACGCCCACGACCGCCGCAGGTCCCTCCCGAGTCTCGATCCGCTCCACGAGGATGCCGGCCACCTTGCGCTCCCCGATGAGCACGTCGTTGGGCCACTTCACTCCGGCCTCGAACCCGCGCGCCTTGAGCACCTCGCTGACGGCGTACCCGGTGATCAGGGGAAGCCACGGCCAAGAGCTGGTCGAGGCCGTGGGCCGCAGCAACAGCGAGAACGTGAGCGCAGTGCCGGGCGGGGTCTCCCAGGTCCGATCAAGGCGACCCCGACCCGCCGACTGATGGTCGGCGATGACCGCCAGACCCTCGGGTGCACCCGCCTGCGCCCGCTCGGTCGCGACCGCGTTCGTCGAGGACGCCTGGTCAAGGACCTCGATCGTGACGCCACCCACGGGGGGTGGATGAGTCGTCAGCCGAGCCCTGTCGAGGGGTGGGCGTGCGGCTGGGTCGGACGTCACGGGCACTACATTGTCCTACCGACCCGAGTCAGGCCAACCGATCGCAGTCAGCACCGCACGCATCTAGGGGAGAGTCAGTCACGTGAGCGCAGCACCCGGCGAAGGCACCGACGTCCCCGAGGACATTGACATCCACACCACGGCCGGCCGATTGGCTGATCTCGACCGACGCCTCGACGAGGCAGTACACGCTGGCTCGGCGAAGGCGGTCGAGAAGCAGCACGCCAAGGGGCGTCAGACCGCACGGGAGCGGATCGAGCAGCTGTTCGACGAGGGCTCGTTCGTCGAGCTCGACGAGCTGGCCAGGCACCGCTCCACGGCCTTCGGTCTGGAGAAGACCCGGCCCTACGGCGACGGCGTGATCACCGGCTACGGCACCATCGACGGCCGCCAGGTGTGCGTGTTCAGTCAGGACTTCACGGTCTTCGGCGGCTCCCTCGGTGAGGTCTACGGCGAGAAGATCGTCAAGGTGATGGACCTCGCCATCAAGACCGGCTGCCCGATCATCGGCATCAACGAAGGTGCCGGTGCCCGGATCCAGGAGGGTGTGGTCTCCCTCGGTCTCTACGGCGAGATCTTCCGCCGCAACGTGCTCGCCTCGGGAGTGATCCCGCAGATCTCGATGATCATGGGCAACTGCGCAGGGGGCCACGTCTACTCCCCCGCGGTCACCGACTTCACCGTCATGGTCGACAAGACCTCGGCGATGTTCATCACCGGTCCCGACGTGATCAAGACCGTCACCGGCGAGGACGTGACGATGGAGGAGCTGGGCGGAGCCCGGACCCACAACACCAAGTCGGGCAACGCCCACTACATGGGCTCAGACGAGGCCGACGCGCTGGAGTACGTGAAGGCGTTGCTCTCCTACCTGCCCCAGAACAACCTCGACGAGGGGCCGACCTACGACGACGCAGCGGAGCTCGAGTTCACCGACCTCGACCGCAGCCTCGACACGATCATCCCGGACTCTCCGAACCAGCCCTACGACATGCACGACGTGATCACCGCCGTGCTCGACACCAATGGTGGCGAGCGGGGGGAGTTCCTCGAGGTCCAAGAGCTGTTCGCGCCGAACCTGATCGTCGGTTACGGCCGGATCGAGGGCCGCTCGGTCGGCATCGTGGCCAACCAGCCGATGCAGTTCGCCGGCACGCTCGACATCGACGCCTCCGAGAAGGCTGCCCGGTTCGTGCGGTTCTGCGACGCGTTCAACATCCCGGTGCTGACCTTTGTCGACGTGCCTGGCTTCCTGCCCGGCACCGACCAGGAATGGAACGGCATCATCCGCCGCGGCGCGAAGCTGATCTACGCCTACTCCGAGGCCACAGTGCCGCTGGTCACGATCATCACCCGCAAGGCCTACGGCGGCGCCTACGACGTGATGGGGTCCAAGCACCTCGGCGCGGACATCAACGTCGCGTGGCCCACCGCGCAGATCGCGGTGATGGGCGCGCAGGGCGCCGCCAACATCGTGCACCGCAAGGAGCTGGCGAAGCTCGAGAAGGCCGGCGGCGACGTCGAGACCCGCAGGGCCGAGCTGATCGACGAGTACGACACGACCCTGGCGAACCCCTACATCGCCGCCGAGCGCGGCTACATCGACGCGGTGATCAGCCCGCACGAGACCCGCATCGAGATCGTGCGCGCGTTGCGCTTGCTGCGCTCCAAGCGCGTCACGCTGCCGGCCAAGAAGCACGGAAACATCCCGCTGTGACCGACACCCCACCCCGGCTCCGGGTGATCCGGGGCGATGCCACGGCCGAGGAGGTCGCCGCCCTGGTGGCCGTGCTCGCTTCGCTCGGTGGCACCTCCGCCCCGGCCACCCGGCGTACTCCTGAGTGGTCGGCATCCCACCGCAAGTTGCGAAGCGCGCTCCCCCACGGTCCGGGCGGTTGGCGCAGCAGCGCCCTTCCTCGGTCGTGACCAGGCTCGTCCTGGCCTCGGCCTCGCCGGCCCGGCTGGCGACGCTGCGCAGTGCCGGCATCGAGCCGGTGGTGATCGTCTCCGGCGTCGACGAGTCGCAGGTGACGGGAGTGGGCCCGGCCGAGCTGGCACTTCAGCTGGCCGAGCTGAAGAGTGCTGCGGTCGTCGGCCGCGACGAGGTGCCGGCCGGAGCGCTGGTGCTCGGCTGCGACTCCGTCCTCGAGCTCGACGGTGAGGCACTCGGCAAGCCCGGGGATGCTGCCGATGCCCTGCAGCGCTGGCAGACGATGCGCGGTCGCTCCGGCGTCCTCCATTCGGGCCACTCCCTGCACGACACCCGCCTAGGCATCACGGTCGCGGCGACCGCGTCGACCACAGTGCACTTCGCCGATCTCTCCGACGCCGAGATCGCTGCCTACGTCGCAACGGGAGAACCCCTCCACGTGGCCGGAGCCTTCACCGTCGACGGGCTCGGCGGCGCCTTCGTGACCGGCATCGAGGGCGACCACCACAACGTGGTGGGCGTCAGTCTGCCGCTGCTGCGCGAGCTGGTGCTCGAGCTCGGCTACGCGTGGACCGACCTGTGGGGGGCCAGCTACTCCGCGACAGGGACCGCGGGATCGTCATAGATCTCGACCAGCTGGATCGGCCGCTTGAAGACGAAGCTGCGGAACAGGTAGAACCGGGCGCCTAGCCCCAGGGCCGCACCGATCAGGTTGGCGGCGACGTTGTCGGCGACCGGCCCGTCCAGGTTCAGGGCGCTGCGGCTGAACCACAGGCACGCCACCGGCAGCACCATCGTCGCAACGTTGATGGCCGCGTACGCCGTCCACCCGCCGTCGGCGTGGGTCGGTGGCCGGTGCCGGAAAGCCCAGCTGCGGCTGCCGTGATAGCTGATGACCATGCCGACACTGTGGGCCAGCACGTAGGCCAGGTAGGGCTGACCCGACAGCGGCGCGGAGCTGTCCATGCCGAAGCCGTGCACCGAGAAGTTGAAGAGGATCACGGCCACGAGGGTGGCCACGCCGCTGACAGCGGCGTACTTGCCCAGCTCGGCGCGCAGACGCACGACACGACTGGCCATGCCAGATGCTAACCGGTCACTCGACCGGGAGGCCCAGACCTCGCGCGATCAGCATCCGCTGGACCTCGGAGGTGCCTTCACCGATCTCGAGCACCTTGGCGTCGCGGTAGAGCCGCGCGACGGCGTACTCCTCCATGAAGCCGTAGCCGCCGAAGACCTGGGTCGCGATCCGGGTCGCCGTCACCGCCGACTCGGTGGCGTAGAGCTTCGCGATGGAGGCTGCCTGCTTGAAGTCCTTCATGGGCGCGCCGGCGTCCTTCATGGCGGCCGCCTTGTAGGTGAGCAGCCGCGCGGCCTGGAGCATCACCTCGAGGTCGGCGATCTGAAACGCGACCCCCTGCTTGCGGCCGATGGGCCCGCCATAGGTCTGACGCTCCCCTGCGTACTGGACGCTGAGGTCGAGACAGGCCTGGATGCACCCGACGGCGAGCGCAGCAATGGCGACCCGACCGTCGTCGAGGATCGCCAAGAACTGGGCGTAGCCGCGACCGCGCTCACCGAGCAGATTGGTCTCAGGCACGCGGACGTCCTCGAAGCTGAGCGGGTGGGTGTCCGAGGCGTGCCATCCGAGCTTGTCGTAGGCCTTCTCGGCGGTGAAGCCCGGCGTGCCGCTCGGCACGATAATGGCCGAGATCTCGGGCCTGCCAGAGTCACTCACGCCCGTGCGCGCCGTCACGGTCACGCACGAGGTGATGTCCGATCCGGAGTTGGTGATGAACTGCTTGGCGCCGTTGACCACCCACTCGCCGTCGGCCAGCTCGGCCCTGGTGGCGGTCGCGCCCGCGTCGGAGCCGGCGCCGGGCTCGGTCAGACCGAAGCCGGCCAGCTTCTCGCCCGCGACCAGCTCGGGCAGCCAGGTGTCCCTCTGCTCTTTCGTGCCGTAGCTGAGGATCGGGTTGATGCCGAGCCCCACGGCGGCCTCGAGGGTGATGCCGATGGACTGGTCGACGCGGCCGATCTCCTCGATCGCCACACACACGCTGGTGAAGTCGCCGTCATCGCCGGCCCCGCCGTACTCCTCGGGGGCGGTCAGTCCGAAGAGCCCGAGCTTGCCCATCTTCTGCACCACGTCGACCGGGAAGTGATGGTCGCGATCCCACTGTGCTGCGTGAGGCGCGATCTCGGCCTCCGCGAACTCGCGGACGCTGCGACGGAACTCTTCGTGCTCGCGGGACAGCTCGTAGGTCATGCCGCCACAATAGTCGCCAGGTTAGCGATTGTTAACCTGACGCCGTAGCGAGCACTCGGTCACTATCGTGTCTGGGTGACCCAAACCCTGCCCGACCGACCGACGCCAACTCGGTTCGGCGCCGATCTTGCGTGGTCCGAGGCCGCAGCTCGTCCGTTGCGCTGGGTGGCAGGTCCGGGCGCCCGGGCCAGCGCTGCGGAGCTGGAGCACTTGGCCGCTGGCCTGTTGCGCCGCGACGAGCCAGCGGCGGCGCTCGCGCGGGCGCTGCGCGAGGACCGGTCCGTGACGATGACTCAGATCCGCACGGCGCTCGACTCTGGACTCACCGCAGGTTCGCCCCCAGCACTGCATGACTTCTTTGCCACAGTCGACCGCCGCCCCGACTGGGTCGACGACGCGCTGCTCGACCGGGGCGCTCGCGCGTGTCGCGCCTTCGGCGTCGACACGGCGCTGGTGCTGACGTTCGGCTCGCTGCTGGGGGGCTATCGGACCTCGGCTGCCCTCGAGCCCCTGGTCCGCACCGGGCGGCTGACCGGAGAAGAGAGCCTGCGCCGGATCGGCGAGACCACGGCTTGGTGGCGCGGCGTGACCGCGCCGGGCGGACTCGAGCCGGAGGGCGAGGGCTGGCGGCTCGCCGTCCACGTCCGGATCATGCACGGGTTGGTCAACTACGCACTGGAGCACGACCCGACCTGGGACTGGGCCAAGCACGGCGTGCCGATCAACCAGTACGACCAGGCTTCAACGCTTGGTGTCTTCTCCACGACGTTCATGCTCCATGCGCGCCTCCTGGGCGTGCGCATCTCGCGGGCGGACTCGGCAGCGATCATGCACCTGTGGTCGTACGTCGGGTGGCTGATGGGCGTCGATCCCGCGTGGCTGCCACGCACCGAGCGGCAGGGCCGGAAGGTGCTGTACCGGATGTTGTCCCACGACCCTCCGCCTGACGAGAACTCGACCCGGCTCGCGCAGGCGCTGATGGAGATCTACGACCAGGCGCCGATGAGCCCATTTCGGCGACGGTTCGAACGCGAGCGTGGGCTGAGCGTCGCCACCTGGCTGCTGGGACCGTCGGCCATGCGTGACCTCGGACAGCCCGCACGCCTGCCCTGGTATGCCGTGTTCCGGGTCGCCTCGAACCTGTTCTGGAGCCACGGCGTCGGTCGGTTGCCCGGCGGCCAGTCCGTGCTGATCGATCGGGCCGAGCGCTGGTATGCAAACGAGATCGCTCGGCTGTACCCCGGCCCGTCACCGCACGTAGGTGCGTTGGACTAGCCGCAGTTGTCGCAGATGCCGGTGGCTGGGATGGCCATGAAACACGTCGGGCAGACGGCCACGGGCTGGTCACTCTTCGCAACCCGGCTCGGAGCCCGCGACGCAGGTGCCGGGCGGGAAACCTTCACGAAGTGTGGCGCCGGCTCCCCGCCGTCGGCCGGAGCCGAGCCGGCCCAGCGATAGCACTCCAGCCTGAGTCGCGCCGCCGGCAGGTCGTCGTGAGCTGACAGCACCAGCGCATCGAGCGGTGGCTCGCCGGTTGCGTCGCAGTAGCGCGCGAGCGGACCGAGCACCTTGTCCAACCATCGGCTGTAGGGGCGGGTGGTGCGGATACCCGAGGTGGCCTGCAGCTCCTCGGCGAAGTCCGCCTCCTCCATCACAGCATGGTAGGTATCGGCCGTTCGACTCAGCAGGTCGTGGGCCACGCGGACCCACGCCTCGAGCGCCACCGTCTCCGAGGTCGGGATGTCGTCCGCTTCGTACCAGAAGCCCTTGCGTTCCTGTGCGTACTCGGACACACCTCCGAGCATAGAGTTCGCCCCATGAACCCATATCGCAGTGGTCGCGCCTGGCTCCCCGCCGCAGTGCTCTCGGTGGTGTTTGCGGTGACCCTCATCGTCCTGCAGCTGATCCACCATTTCGGTTACGACGACAAGTTCTCTCCCCTCAGCGGCGATGACTCAGTCGTCGAGTGGCTGTTCGTCAACAATCTCGGCTTCTGGGGCCCTGGCGCGTTCGATCCCGACGAGACCCAGATCGTGATCGCCAATCTGTCGGCCGGCGCAACCCTGCTCTTGCTCGCCTTCGTCGTCACCTGGCTGACCCTGCGGGGCCTAGCCCCGGGGTCATCGGTCGTGGCGGCCTTCTTCGGCGGCTGGTTCGCGACCATGGTCGCTGCCCCCATCGCCTCCGTCGTGGGCGTCCTGGTCCGCAGCGTCGACCAAGCCGACTTCCCGTTCGGACCAGCGATCAGCAGCTCGACCTACGCCGCCACCTACGGCCTGAAGTGGGGATGGCTGGCAGCCCTGGTCGCCACCGTGGTCTGGATGAACGTCCGCCCCAAACCCGGAATCGCGGGCCAGGGTAGCTCGGTGGTTCCTCCCACGGCAGCGGTGCCGGTCACAGAGCCGACCCCAGACTCCACGCCCGAGCCCACCACAGGGCCCACCACCGAGCCCACCACCGGCGCAGCCTCCACACCCGACACCGGGACCGAGCGGCCGCCGCCCAGCTGATCGCGTCCCACCGTTGCCGGGCTGACGCAGGCCCGGCTCGGCCGGGCGATACCCTGCCCGGCGGAGATCCGTTCGCTCAGCAAGCCCCTTCAGAGCCGCCAGCGCAGGAGTCAAGGTGCCCGACAGCAAGCCCCTCGAAAAGGTCCTCATCGCCAACCGGGGCGAGATCGCCGTCCGGGTGGTCCGGGCCTGCAAGGACGCCGGTATCGGCAGCGTGGCTGTCTACGCCGATCCTGATCGCGACGCGCTCTTTGTGCGGCTGGCTGACGAGGCGCACGCCCTTGGCGGCTCGACCCCTGCCGAGTCCTACCTCGACATCGCCAAGATCATCGCCTCGGCGGAGAAGGCCGGCGCCGACTCCGTCCACCCGGGCTATGGCTTCCTTGCGGAGAACGCGGAGTTCGCCCAGGCAGTGATCGACGCCGGGCTCACCTGGATCGGCCCGCCGCCGTCGGCGATCGAGGCCCTGGGAGACAAAGCCAGGGCCAAGCACATCGCGGACAAGGCGAATGCCCCCCTCGCCCCCGGCACCAAGGATCCCGTCAAGGACGCCGACGAGGTGGTCGAGTTCGCGAAGGCCAACGGACTGCCCGTCGCGATCAAGGCGGTCTTCGGAGGTGGTGGGCGCGGTCTCAAGGTGGCCCGCACGCTGGAGGAGATCCCGGACGCCTACGAGTCGGCGGTGCGCGAGGCGGTCACGGCTTTCGGACGCGGTGAGTGCCTGGTCGAGAAGTTCCTGGACAAGCCGCGCCACGTCGAGACCCAGTGCCTCGCCGACCAGCACGGCAATGTCGTGGTGATCTCCACCCGTGACTGCTCGCTGCAACGCCGCAACCAGAAGCTCGTCGAGGAGGCCCCCGCACCGTTCCTCACCGATGCCCAGACGACGGAGCTCTACGAGTCCTCCAAGCGGATTCTGCGCGAGGCCGGCTACTACGGCGCGGGCACCTGTGAGTTCTTGGTCGCGCAGGACGGCACCATCTCCTTCCTCGAGGTCAACACTCGCCTTCAGGTCGAGCACTGCGTGTCCGAGGAGGTCACCGGCATCGACCTGGTCCGGGAAATGTTCCGCATCGCGGCCGGCGAGGAGCTCGGCTACGACGACCCGGAAGTTCGCGGTCACTCGATCGAGTACCGGATCAACGCTGAGGACGGCGGCCGCAACTTCATGCCGGCCCCGGGCACCCTCTCGGCCTGGAGCCCGCCGAGCGGGCCCGGCGTCCGCCTCGACGGAGGCTACGAGAACGGCGAGACCATCCCCGGATCCTTCGACTCGTTGATCGCCAAGCTGATCGTCACCGGCCGCGACCGGACCCAGGCGCTCGAGCGTTCCCGCCGAGCGCTCGATGAGTTCGTGGTCGACGGCATGCCCACGGCCATCCCGTTCCACCGTGCCGTGGTCTCCGACCCGGCGTTCATCGGGGACGGCGACGGCTTCAGCGTCTACACCCAGTGGATCGAGACTGATTTCGACAACCAGATCGAGCCCTACGCCGGCGACTCCGCCGAAGCCGACGAGCCGTCCGAGCGGCAGACCGTCGTGGTCGAGGTGGGTGGCAAGCGGCTTGAGGTCGTGCTGCCAGGAGGGCTCGGGGGTATCTCGACCGGCGCAGCCGGCGGCGCGAAGAAGCCGAAGCGCGCGGGTGGGAAGAAGGCAGGGGCCGCCGCCAGTGGCGACGCCGTGACCAGTCCCATGCAGGGCACCATCGTCAAGATCGCTGTCGAGGAAGGTCAAGAGGTCGCCGAGGGCGACGTCGTGGTCGTGATGGAGGCGATGAAGATGGAGCAGCCGATCAAGGCCCACAAATCCGGCACCGTGACCGCGCTGCAGGCCGAGGTCGGCGCGACCGTCACCAACGGCGCGGTGATCTGCGAGCTCAAGGACTAGATCAGGGGAGCTCGCAGCTCGTCGTCTTCTCCGCGTGCAAGCAGGTGTCTCGGCCCCGTCCGCCCCGCACCTCGTCGGTCCCGCTGCCCCCGTCGATGCGATCGGCCAGGTTCGAGCCCCAGATCGTGTCGTTGCCGGCGTAGGTCCGCGCACGTAGTCGCCCCCTGGCTCCGGCGTAGACCGCGTCCGGGCCCTTGCTGCCGTAGAAGGTGAGCGACACCGCGGCCCCGACATGGAGCCGCTCGGTGCTGGCGATGCGGCCTACGACGTCGCGGCCGAGCCCCAGTTGCTCGCTGCGGAGGTTGACCAGCACGCTGCCGGGGCCGGGCACGGTGGGGTGGACTTCGATCGTCACGTCGTCCCGACCGGCCCCGCCGATGAGCCGCACGTCAACACCGACGCCGAGGGTCAGGTGGAGGAAATCGTCGCCTGCGCCACCGACGACCTGGCTCGGCCCCACGCCGTTGGCCTGCACGAGATCGAGACCCGGTCCGCCGGTCAAGACGTCGGAGCCGAGGGATCCGATGAGCACGTCCTTGCCTGGTCCGCCCGTCATGACGTCGTCGTTGACCCCTGCGGTCCCCTCCGCGGCCCCGGCCGGGTCGCCGTAGAGGTGGTCGTCGCCGCCCCGCCCGTCGATTCGGTCAGCGCCACCTGCGCCCTGGAGCTCTTCGGCGAGGTCGCTGCCCGAGATGACGTCATCGTCAGCGGTGCCGACCAGTCTGAGCCCGCCTCGGGGGATGATCGTGTCGTTGCCGTCGCCGACTGTGCTGTGTGCGGCCAGGTCGACGACCAGCCCGGCAGGCGCGCTGTCAAAAGTGATCACGCCGGAGATGCCCGGGCCACGGTCAACCGGCTCGGCGCCGATGTCCAAGGTGTCATCACCGCGTCCCCCATCCAGCTGGTCTGGCTGGTAACCGCTCCCGGCCCGGTTGTCGATCCTGCGGGCAGCGCCCGCGAGCAGCACGTCGTCGCCAGCTTCTCCTCGGAGCGAGTCAGCGCCATCGCCGCCGCAGATGACGTCATCGCCACCAGCGCCGCGGATCTCGTCTTGACCGCCCAAACCGGCGATCACGTCGCCGGCTGAGGTGCCCTGGAGCACATCGTTGCCAGCTGTCCCCACGATCGTCGCTACTTTGCCTCCGCACAGGGTGGCGACCGCCGCAGCCGGGTGAGGGGGCAGGGCGACGGCCGCGCCGACGACCATCGCCAGGACGATCGGGTGGGGCCTCCGGGCCGGGGTGACGCCGAGAGCGGCGACACGGGGGGTGGGTCGTAGCCTCGGCCACATGGAAACCCCCCACCTCGAGCGGCCTGCCGCCCTGCGTGAACCGAGCCACCGGGTGAGTCCGCGGGCACGGCTGATGTGGCAGCTCGGCAACGCTGCCGAAGGCCTGTTCACAATCGGTCTTGTCATGGTCGCTCTGCTGGTCTCGGACACTGTCGACATCGACTGGTGGATGGTCGCGATCGCACTCGCGCTGCTGGCAGCGTACGTCGCCGTGGTGCCTCAGTGGCGCTACCTCGTGCATCGGTGGGAGGTCACCGACACAGCCGTCTACACCCAGACCGGCTGGTGGGCCCGAGAGCGCCGGATTGCACCGATGTCACGGATCCAGACCGTCGATTACGCCGAAGGTCCGGTCGCGCGACTGTTCGGGCTGGCCACGGTCACCGTCACCACTGCGTCGGCCGCGGGTCCGCTGCGAATCGTCGGCTTGGCCAGGGCTCAAGCACAGCAGCTGGTGGACGAGCTGACGCTCAAGGCCGACGCAGTCGAAGGTGACGCTACGTGAGCGAGTGGCAGCGGCTCGACCCCCGGATGATGCTGGTCCACCCGATCCGGGAGGTGGGCCGGTTCATCATTCCGTTGGGGGCGATCTACGTCGCCGGCAGCGCGACCGGCAACCCGTGGCAGTACCTGACGATCGCGATCCCGATCGCGCTTGGCCTGGCGCGCTACCTGACTACCAGCTTCCGGATCGCTGACGAGCGGGTCGAGCTGAAGCACGGGCTGCTGAGCCGCCACGTGCTGTCCACGCCGCTCGATCGGGTGCGGACCGTTGATCTGACTGCCTCGCCAATCCATCGCATCCTCGGGCTGACCACCGTGAAGATCGGCACCGGAACCGCGTCGACCGGGCAGGATGAGAAGCTCGACCTCGACGGACTTCCCTCCGTGCGGGCTCGCCAGCTGCGGGCCGAGCTGCTGCGCGTGACCCCCGCTGCCGAGGGGGACCTGGTCGTCCCGCCGCCATCTCGGCCGGCAGTGCAGTTCGACGGGTCGTGGTTGCGGTTCGCGCCGTTCACCAGCTCGGGCGTGGTGATGGCAGCCGCTGTGCTCGGTGTCGGCAGCCAGCTGCTCAACGCGATCGACTTCTACGACAACTTCGATCCCGGCGAGTGGGCCTTGGTGTTGCCGATCTGGACCGCGGTGATGTTGGGTGTGCTCGCTCTTGGCGCTGCGGCTGCCGTGCTGTCGGTGATCGGTTACCTGGTCACCAACTGGGCCTTCCAGCTGTCCCATGCGGACGGGTCCTGGCATGTGAGGCGGGGGCTGCTCACCACGCGTGAGACCAGCCTGGACGACGAACGAGTAGCTGGCGTTTCGATCGGTGAGCCGCTCGGGCTCCGAGCGGCCCGCGGGGCGCGGCTCAACGCGATCGCGACCGGGCTCCGGGCAACGCAACAGGGCAGCTCGGCCCTGGTACCCCCCGCTCCACGCGCGGTGATCCACCAGGCCGCAACCGCCGTGTGCGGGGCAGAGGCGCCGGTGCTGGCCAGGTTGCAGGGCCACGGCCCCCGCGCCCGGCGACGCCGGTACGTGCGGTCCCTCGCTCCGGCTCTCACACTGGCCGCAGCAATCGGGGGTCTCGCGATCGCTGGTGCTGTGCCGTGGTGGCTGTTGGTCTCCGCCGCGCTCGTGGTGGCGGCCGCCGCCGGGCTCGCCGCAGACCGCACCACGGCGCTCGGTCACCTGCTGGTCGACGGCCATCTTGTCGCGCGGTCCGGCAGCCTCCTGCGGCGCCGCGACGTGCTCGCCACCGAGCACGTGATCGGTTGGAACTTCCGGGCCACCTGGTTCCAGCGCAGGGTCGGCCTCACCTCGCTGGCAGCCACCACCGCGGGCGCGAGCGGGTCGGTGACGCTGCTCGACGTACCCGAACCGATGGGCGTCGCGCTCGCTGACGCGGGGGTGCCGGGGTTGGTCGCCCAGTTCCTGGCCTGAGGATTCCGCGACTCGCGGACACCGTTCCTCCCAGCCCAACCACCGATACCGTTGCGCGCATGTTCTCCAAGGTGCTCGTGGCCAACCGCGGTGAGATCGCCATCCGAGCCTTCCGGGCTGCCTACGAGGTCGGCGCCCGGACGGTGGCGGTGTTCCCCTACGAGGACCGATGGTCCGAGCACCGCTTGAAAGCCGACGAGGCCTACCAGATCGGCGAGCGCGGTCACCCCGTCCGCGCCTACCTCGACCCGGACGCGATCGTCGAGATCGCCAAGAGCTCCGGCGCCGACGCGGTCTACCCCGGCTATGGATTCCTCTCCGAGAACCCCGAGCTCGCGGAGGCGTGCGCCAACGCGGGCATCACGTTCGTCGGGCCGACTGCTGACGTCCTCACGCTGACGGGCAACAAGGCCCGCGCGATCACCGCAGCCAAGAAGGCCGGCGTACCGACGCTGGCCTCGGTCGAACCGTCGACCGACGTCGATGCCTTGATCGAGGCGACCCAGGACATGCCTTACCCGCTCTTCGTCAAGGCGGTTGCCGGAGGTGGCGGGCGTGGGATGCGCCGGGTGGACCGACCTGAGGACCTGCGCGAGGCCGTCGAGGTCTGTATGCGGGAGGCCGAGGGCGCCTTCGGCGACCCGACTGTCTTCATCGAGCAGGCGGTGATCAACCCCCGCCACATCGAGGTGCAGATCCTGGCGGACAACCAAGGCAATGTGATCCACCTCTTCGAACGCGACTGCTCGGTGCAAAGGCGGCATCAGAAGGTCGTCGAGATCGCGCCCGCGCCCAACCTCGACCCTGAGATCCGCGAGCGGATGTGCGCGGACGCGGTGCGGTTCGCACACGAGATCGGTTACCGCAACGCGGGCACGGTGGAGTTCCTGCTCGACCCTGACGGCAACTACGTCTTCATCGAGATGAATCCCCGGATCCAGGTCGAGCACACCGTGACCGAGGAGATCACCGACGTGGACCTGGTGCAGTCGCAGATGCGAATCGCCGCCGGCGAGAGCCTCGCCGATCTCGGTCTCGCCCAGGAGAGCATCGAGGTCCACGGCGCCGCGCTCCAGTGCCGGATCACCACCGAAGACCCTGCCAACGACTTCCGACCCGACACCGGCATGATCACGACCTATCGATCGCCCGGGGGCGGCGGCGTACGCCTCGACGGCGGCACGACGTACACGGGCGCCGAGGTCTCGCCGCACTTCGACTCGATGCTGGCCAAGCTCACCTGCCGCGGCCGCACCTTCGACATGGCGGTCGAAAAGGCGCGTCGGGCCGTCGCCGAGTTCCGCATCCGGGGGGTCACGACCAACATCGCGTTCCTGCAGGCCGTGCTCGACGACCCCGACTTCGCGTCCGGGAACATCACCACGTCGTTCATCGAGACCCACCCCCACCTGCTCCAGGCGCGGGGGCAGGCCGACCGCGGCACCAAGCTGCTGCACTACCTCGCCCATGTGACGGTCAACAAGCCGCACGGAGAAGCCCCGGTGACACTCGACCCGGTGTCCAAGCTCCCCGCAACCAACCTGGAAGTCCCGGCACCCGACGGGAGCCGCCAGCTGCTGCTCGAGGTCGGGCCCGACGAGTTCGCCCGGCGGCTGCGCGCCCAGGACCGGGTCGCGGTTACCGACACCACGTTCCGCGACGCCCACCAGTCGCTACTCGCGACCAGAGTCCGCACCCGCGACCTGGTCAACGTCGCCGGCCACGTGGCCCGCACCACCCCTGAGCTGTGGTCGTTGGAAGCCTGGGGCGGTGCGACCTACGACGTCGCGCTGCGCTTCCTCACCGAGGACCCGTGGGACCGCCTCGCACAGCTCCGGCAGGCGGTGCCCAACATCTGCCTGCAGATGCTGCTGCGCGGTCGCAACACCGTCGGCTACACGCCATACCCCACCGCCGTGACCAACGCCTTCGTCGAGGAGGCAGCGGAGACCGGCATCGACGTCTTCCGGATCTTCGACGCCCTCAACGACGTCGAGCAGATGCGTCCGGCGATCGACGCCGTCCGGGCCACCGGCACCACCGTCGCCGAGGTCGCGCTCTGCTACACCGGCGACCTGTCCGCACCCGGCGAGAAGTTGTACACCCTCGACTACTACCTCACCCTCGCCGAACGGATCGTGCAGGCCGGAGCGCACGTACTCGCCATCAAAGACATGGCCGGGCTGCTGAGGGCTCCGGCCGCACGTACCCTGGTCGGCGCGCTGCGAGAGCGGTTCGACCTGCCGGTGCACCTGCACACCCACGACACCGCCGGCGGACAGCTGGCGACACTGCTGGCCGCCATCGAGACCGGCGTCGACGCAGTGGACGTGGCTTGCGCCTCGATGGCCGGCACCACGTCGCAACCGGCAATCTCGGCCCTCGTCTCGGCTACCGACCGCTCGGATCGCGAGACCGGCCTGTCGCTGTCGGCGATCAACGCGCTCGAGCCCTACTGGGAAGCCACCCGGCGGGTCTACGCACCCTTCGAGTCCGGGCTGCCCTCCCCCACCGGCCGGGTCTATCGGCACGAGATCCCCGGCGGCCAGCTCTCCAACCTCCGGCAGCAGGCGATCGCGCTCGGTCTCGGTGAGAAGTTCGAACAGATCGAGGACATGTACGCCGCCGCCAACGACATCCTCGGCAACATCGTGAAGGTGACGCCTTCCTCGAAGGTGGTCGGCGATCTGGCTCTCCACCTCGTGGGCGTCGGCGCCGACCCTGCCGAGTTCGCCGAGGACCCGGCCAAGTTCGACATCCCTGACTCGGTGATCGGATTCCTCAACGGGGAGCTCGGTGATCCACCCGGCGGCTGGCCCGAGCCGTTCCGTACCAAGGCCCTCGAAGGCCGCACCTGGAAAAAGCCGTCCGAGACCCTGACCCCCGATCAGGAGGAAGGGCTGGCAGGCAGCCCCGCCACCCGGCGTGCGACGCTCAACGAGCTGCTCTTTCCTGGCCCCACCAAGGACTTCCGAGAGTCGCGCGAGCGTTACGGCGACGTATCGCTGCTGCCCACCCTGGACTACCTGTACGGCCTCCGCCAGGGCGAGGAGCACCAGGTCGAGCTGGGTGAGGGCAAGACCCTGATCCTCGGCGTCCAGGCAATCAGTGACGCCGACGAGCGTGGCTACCGCACACTGATGGCCCTGATCAACGGCCAACTGCGTCCGATCAGCGTCCGCGACACCAGCGTCGCCTCCGACGTGGCGGCTACCGAGAAGGCGGACCCGAGCAAGCCCGGCCACGTCGCGGCGCCGTTCCAGGGCGCCGTCACCGTGACAGTCGCCGAGGGCGACAAGGTCTCCGCCGGTGACACGGTCGCGACCATCGAGGCGATGAAGATGGAAGCGTCGATCACGGCGCCCGTCGACGGCACCATCGAGCGCCTCGCCTTCTCCGGCACCCAAGCCGTCGAGGGCGGCGACCTCGTGCTGGTCCTGGCCTAAGTTCACGGCGTCGACCCGGCTCCTCTTCACCGCGTACGGCGTCGACCCGGCTCCTCTTCACCGCGTACGGCGTCGACCCGGCTCCTCTTCGCCGTCAACTCACGCCGGGTCGACGTCCCCCACCGTCAACTCAAGCCGGGTCGGCAGAGGGTCAGGTGATCGTGAACCAGGTGGAGTTCAGGCCGAAGACGGAGCGAAAGGACTCGCCGCTCATGGTGATCGATCCCTTCACACCGGTCAGTCGGATCGACAACACGCGACCGCCCCACTGACCGTTGCCGTCGCGCGTCTTGACCTCGGCCGACTGAAAGGTGCCGAGGGAGGGATAGGCAGCTTGGACCTCGGCCGGGGTGACCGAGTCAGTCCAGCCGCGGTAGGCGGTGTCGAACCGGTCCGGTTTGGCTGTCAGGTACGGGAAGCCACCGGCGGAGGTCCAGCCACCGTTGCTCGCGGAGAACTGGGTGAACGCTGGCAGTCCCCCGAACGTGAGGATCTGCTGTGCGGTTGCCTCGATCGCGTGGTTGGAGCCGTCTTCCTCGTCGCTGAACCCGCCGTAGACCTGGCATGCGGTGGTGTCGCAGATGTCGTAGTGGGCAGCTAGGGGCTCACGCCGTTCGAACGCGGCGTAGGTGCGGGCCGCAATCGCTTGAGCCTGCACCGCCGCCGGTTGCCATGACGCGGGCACCTCGCGTGGCACAACGCCCTTGAGGTAGTCGTCGAGACGCACGATGTTGACGGTGTCGCCGCTGATCGCCCGCAACTTGCCGCGGTAGGCGACCCGCAGCTTGCCGGTCACGAACAGCGTCACTGGCTTGCCAGCTGCCGAGAACTCAGCTGGCCCCTGCAGCGTCGTCAGCGTGCGCCACGCACCGCGGAAGAAGTCCACTCGACTACGACCGGGCAGGGGTGTGATCCGCCAACGCGTGGCGGTCGGCTTGGCCGCGCGGAGCTTGATCTTCTTGGGGCCGCTTGCCTGCTTCACGGTCAGACCTGGGCGGGAGGCGACGATCACCGAGCGAGTGACGTCGGCGCCGATCAGCACCGAGATGTTGCCACCGGCGCGCCCTGACGTCAGGCCGGGGTAGTAAAAGCTCAGGATCTCGTGAGGCGACTGCCCGTCGGAGGCACGGCTCTGGGCCCCGTGCTGCGACATGCCATGACCGTGGCCGTAACCGTTCCCCACCAGTTGGATGGGTGCCGCTCGCCGCTGCCGATCTTCCTGAGGGGATGCGACAGCAGGTGCGGTGAGCGAGGCAGCAAGGCCGAAGGTGAGTACGGCGACCGCGATCCGAGCAGGCATCGGACCACGGTACCCGCGGGTGGTGTCCAATGCGGATGCCTCAGACCAGGTGCAGCCGTCGGGCCGCCTCGGCGATCGAGCCGCTCATCGACGGGTAGACCGTGAACGCCTGGGCCAGCTGGTCGGCGGTCAGCGACTCAGCGACGGCGATCGAGACCGGGTGGATCAGCTCGCTGGCTCTTGGCCCCACCACCACGCCGCCGACCACGGTCCCGGTGCCCGGTCGGCAGAAGAGCTTCACGAACCCGTCGTGGACGCCCTGCATCTTGGCTCGCGCGTTGCCCGACAGCGGCAGCATCACGACCTCCGCCCGTATGTCGCCGGCGTCGACCGATTGCTGGGACCAGCCGACGGTGGCAATCTCCGGAGCGGTGAAGACGTTGGAGGAGACCTTCTTCAGGTCCAGGGGGTGCACCGTGTCGCCGAGGAAGTGCCACATGGCGATCCGGCCCTGCATCGCCGCAACGGAGGCCAGCATCAGCACACCGGTGCAGTCGCCGGCGGCGTACACACCGCGTGCGGAGGTGCGCGAGACGCGGTCGACATTGACGTAACCACCGTCCTTGAGGACGAGACCTGCCTCCTCGAGGCCCAGGTCGGCGGTCTTGGGCACCGAACCGAGCGCCAGGATGCAGTGGGAACCTTCGACGGTGCGACCGTCGGTCAGGGTGACCGTAACGGTGTCGCCCGAGCGGGCCACCGACTCCATCCGCGACTCGGCGAGCACATTCATGCCACGGCGCTTCGAGACCTCCTCAACCACGATCGAGGCATCCGCGTCCTCGCCGGGCAGCACCCGGTCACGTGAGGACACCAGCGTGACCGGCACGCCGAGGGCGAGGTAGGCGCTCGCGAACTCCGCCCCCGTCACCCCGGAACCCACCACGATCAGCGACGTCGGCAGCTCGGTGAGGTCGTAGACCTGCTCCCAGGTCAGGATCCGTTCGCCGTCGGGCTGGGCGCTCGGCAACGTGCGCGGCGCGGCCCCCGTGGCGATGAGCACGGCGTCGGCTTCGCAGATGACGTCGTCCTGGTCAGGCACCGCGACGACCACCCGACCCGGACCGTCCAGCCGCCCGCGTCCCTGGACGACCCGCACGCCCTCGCGCTCCAGGCGTCGGGCGATGTCGGCGGATTGATCCGCCGCCAGCTGCAGCACCCGCCGGTTGACCCGGCCCAGGTCGACGCGCACGCCGTCCTCACCGATCATCACGCCGAGCTCGTTGGCGATGGAGACGTCCGTCATCAGCTCGGCGGTGGCGATCAGCGTCTTGCTGGGCACACAGTCGGTGAGCACGGCCGAGCCACCGATGCCGTCGGAGTCGACGACCGTGACCTCGGCGCCGAGCTGCGCCGCGACCAGGGCCGCCTCGTAGCCACCAGGTCCACCGCCGACGATGACGACGCGGTCGCCTGCGCCTGTTGCCGCCATGTCAGAGGTTGATCATGTGGCCGGCGATGCCCTCGACAGCTTCCTTCATCGCCTCGGACAACGTGGGGTGGGCGAACACGTTGCGAGCCACCTCGTCGGCGGTCAGGTCCCACTGCTGAGCCAGCGTCAGCGCCGGCAGCAGCTCGGTCACCTCGGGCCCGATCAGGTGAGCACCGATGATCTCGTTGTGCTCGGCGTCGGCCACGATCTTCACGAAGCCGACCCCCTCGGCCATGCCGCGAGCCTTGCCGTTGGCCGAGAAGGGAAACGACGAGACCTTCACGTCGTAGCCCTTGTCCTTGGCCTGCTCCTCGGAGTAGCCGAACGAGGCGATCTGTGGCTGGCAGAACGTCGCTCGCGGGATCATGTCGAAGTTGATCTCCATCGTCTCGGCGCCGGCGATCGTCTCGGCCGCGACGACGCCCATCGACTCGGCGGTGTGGGCCAGCATCAGCTTGCCCGTGACATCACCGATCGCATAGACGCCATCGAGGTTGGTGCGCCCTCGCGCGTCCACCTCGATCGCGCCCCGATCGGTCAGCTTGATCCCGGCTTCCTCGAGCCCGTAGCCCTCGACGCGAGGTGCGAAACCGATGGCCTGCAACACCTTGTCGGTCTCGAGCACCTCTTCCTTGCCGTCCTTCGAGACGGTGACCTTGACCTTGTCACCGCTGTCGTCGATTGACTCCACCTTGGTCGACAAGAGCACGTTGACGCCGAGCTTCTTGTACTGCTTGAGCAGTTCCTTCGAGACGTCGGCGTCCTCGGTGGGCACCATCCGGTCGAGGAACTCGACGATCGTGACGTCGACCCCGAAGTTCTTCATCACGTAGGCGAACTCGACCCCGATGGCGCCGGATCCGGCGATCACGATCGACCCCGGCAGCTCCTCGTCGAGAATCTGCTCCTCGTAGGTCACCACCCGATCGCTGAGTGAGGTGCCCGGCACCAACCGGGTGACGGCTCCGGTCGCGATGATCAGGTTGTCGCAGGTGTACGACGTGGTCTCGCCGTCGTCGGCCTTGACCTCGATCCCGGTGCCGCCGGTGAGCGTGCCCCAGCCGTCGATCTCGGTGATCTTGTTCTTCTTCATCAGGTAGTGCACGCCCTTGGCGCTGGAATCGGCCACGCCGCGACTGCGCTGATGGGTGACGGCGTAGTCCATGGTGGCGTCGCCGGAGATCCCGAACGTCTTCTTCTCGTGAGTGATGATGTGCGCGATCTCGGCGTTGCGGAGGAGGGCCTTCGACGGGATGCAGCCGACGTTGAGGCACACCCCACCCCAGTACTGCTTCTCCACCACGGCGACGGACTTGCCGAGCTGCGCAGCACGGATGGCGGCGACGTACCCACCAGGGCCGGCACCGAGGACCAGAACATCGAAGTGAGTCACGCCGCCAGCCTAGTGCCGCTTCGATTTGGCTGCCGCTAGCCTCTCCCCGTGACCCTGTACGCCGCCTACGGGACCAATCTGGACCCCGCTCGGATGGGCTCACGGTGCCCCCACTCGCCGCTGCACACGACGGGCTGGCTGATCGGCTGGCGGCTCACGTTCGGTGGCGAGGAGCACGGGTGGGACGGCTCGCTCGCCACCATCGTGGAAGACCCGATCGAGCAGGTCTTCGTCGCGGTCTACGACGTCACCCCGGAGGACGAGTCCTCCCTCGACGGCTGGGAGTCGGCCGACTCGGGCCTCTACCGCAAGACCAAGGTGCGGGTCGCCACCATGAGCGGCGAGCTGGTGGTGTGGACCTACGTGCTCGACGCCTACGAGGGCGGGTTGCCGTCGGCGTCGTACCTGGGTGTGCTCGCCAGCGCCGCAGATGCGGCCGACGCACCGGCGGACTACGTGGCCGCCA
>CAWCGY010000013.1:0-184333 GCA_963795155.1 uncultured Actinomycetota bacterium
GGCACGACGAGTGGGGCGGTGCCTGGATTGCGGCGCACCGCGCCCGGCTGGCCCAAGAAGTCGCTACCGCGTGACCGAGGGAGCGCCCGACAGGGTGACCGACGGGCCCGAGATCACCCTCGCCGACCTGCCCGACATGGGTCGCGAAGGGCTGCTCGCGCCGTCAGGCACCGAGCCCGCCGCTCACGACGGGACGGGTCGGGTCGACCTCGCCTTCACCGTGCACGCCACCCCCGACGCCACCTCGGGAGCCGAGGTGCCCCCCACCCAGCGCGGCGTCCGAGTGCCGCCCGGGGTGACGGTCTTCGACTCGGCGTCGTGGAACGGCATCGCCATCGACTCCACCTGTGGCGGTCACGGCACCTGTCACAAGTGCAAGGTGCGGGTGGACGGCGAGGTACCGATCACCCGGCACGACGCCCGCACGTTCAGCGCCGACCAGCTCACCGAAGGGTGGCGGCTCGCCTGCCTGGTGCAGGCGACCCGAGACCTCAAGGTCGAGGTGCCACCACTGACCACCCGCCCCAAGGCGGCCACGGTCGGGGTCGGGCGCCAGGTGATCCTGCGACCCGCCCTGCAGAAGCGCTACGTCGAGCTCGCCGAGGCGACCCTGGCCGACCAACGCACCGACCTGGTGCGGCTCACCGACGCCATCGACGACCTGGAGCTGACCGCCGACCTGCACGTGCTCCGCCGGTTGGCGACCGTGCTGCGAGAGGCGGACTTCAAGGTCACCGCGGTGATCGTCGATGAGGCTCTGATCGACGTCGAGCCTGGCGACACGACCGACGCGCGGTTCGCGATCGCCTTCGACCTGGGCACCACCACCGTTGTCGCGACCCTCCTCGACGTCGGCACCGGCACCCCACTCGCGGTCACCTCGATGCTGAACAAGCAGCAGCCGTTCGGCGGCGACGTGATCACCCGGATCAGCGCCACCATGATGGACAAGGACACCCTCGGTCGACTGCAGGAGGCGGCCGGCGCGACCCTGGCCGAGCTCGCCGCGCAGGTCTGCCGGGAAGCCGGCGTCGAGCCGGCCCAGGTCTACGAGGTGGCGATCGCCGGCAACGCCACGATGACTGCGCTGGCACTCGGCATCGATCCCGAGCCCCTGGGTGTGGCGCCGTTCGTGATGTCGTCGGCCCAGCCGCCGTCCGTGCTGGCTGCCGATGTCGGGCTGACCCTGCATCCCCGGGCCCGCGCGTTCTTCTTCCCCGCCCTCGGAGCGTACGTCGGCGGCGACATCGTGGCCGGCATGCTCGCGACCGGCATGGACCGGGACAAGCGCACCCGGCTGTTCATCGACGTCGGCACGAACTGCGAGATCGTGCTCAGCGACGGCGACACCATCCTGTCCACCGCTGCCCCGGCCGGCCCGGCGTTCGAGGGCGGGGCCATCCGGTGCGGCATGCGGGCGGCCGACGGCGCCATCGAGGTGATCAGGCTCGATGGCACCGCGACTGGCGAGGAGCCCTCCGTCACGCTCGGTGTGATCGGCGACGTCGAGCCACGCGGGCTGTGCGGCTCCGGGCTGGTCGACGCCGTGGCCGAGCTGGTCCGGGTCGGCCTGCTCGACTCCAGCGGTCGGCTGATCCCGGACGAGGACGCCACGACCACCGCCCCCGCCCTCGCCGACCGGATGGCCAAGATCGGCGAGGAGCGCGTGTTCATCCTGCACCGACCCACCCCCGAGACCGAGCCGGCTGAGTGCGTCTATCTCTCGCAGCGCGATGTGCGCGAGCTCCAGTTCGCCAAGGCGGCTATCTCCACCGGCTGGACGCTCTTGCTGGAGCAGCTCGACCTCGAGCATCGCGACATCCAACAGGTCCTGCTCGCCGGATCTTTTGGCAGCTACCTCTCCCCCGCGTCGGCCGTCCGGATCGGCCTGGTGCCGCAGCTCCCGGTGTTACGGATCGTGGCCGCCGGCAACGTGGCCGGCGAGGGCGCCAAGATGGCGTTGCTGTCGGTGCGTGAGCGGGCCGGCGCGACCACGCTGTTGGAGGAGGTGGCCTATGTCGAGCTCTCCGACCGCCCCGACTTCAACGACAAGTTCGTCGAGCAGCTCAGCTTCTGACCGTCAGCCCGATCCACACCGCCCTCATCGCGTGCGGCGCCTGGGCCCAGCCCGCTGCCGAGATCGCGGCCCGCCGCGGTTGGTCGGTCGACGTACACCCCCTGCCGCCGTTGCTGCACAACCAGCCGCAGCTGATCGCCGGCGAGGTCCGCGCGCTGGCCGAACGTCTGCTCGCCGAGGGCGACCGAGTGGCCGTCGGCTACGCCGACTGCGGCACCTACGGCGCCCTCGACGAGGTCTGCCACGACCTCGGGATCGAGCGGTTGCCGGGACTGCACTGCTATGACGTGTACGCCGGCCCGGAACGGCTGGCCGCGTTCTTCGAGGAACAGCCCGGCACCTACGTGCTCACGGACTTCCTGGCTCGGTCGTTCGCGCGGACCGTGATCCGCGAGCTCGGCCTCGACCGCCACCCGGAGCTGCGCGACGACTACTTCGGCTCCTACACCAGGGTCGTGTGGCTGGCCCAGGAGCCCGACGACGAGCTGCGAGCGCTCGCCCAGCAGGCCGCGGCCGCGATCGGGCTTCCACTCACCGTCGTCGACACTGGCCACGCGGGTTTGGAAGCGGCACTGACGTCGCTGGTCGGGGCCTAGCCTTCGAGCCTGCGCAGCCAGTCCTGGCGCCAGGCCTCGGTCTCGGCCACCTGGTTGAACGTGTAGAGGTGCAACCCCGGCACGTTGGCTCCCGGGTCGCCCAGCGTCGGAGCGCACTTGGTCAGGAACGACTCACCAGTGAAGCCACCGGGCGCCACCAGCCGGGTCATCAACCCCTTCTGCTTGGCCAGGAAGCGAGTGGAGTCGCCGACACCGATCTTGGTTGCCATGCCGAGCAGCTTGGTGCGGTCGACTGGGCCTGGCAGTCCGACGAGCAACGGCAGGGTGATGCCGCGCAGCCGCATCCGGTGCAGCCAGTCCTTGACCACTGCGGGATCGAAGGTCAGGTTGCTGACGACGTACGTCGCGTGGCGGCGCTTGTCCCACATTGACTGCACCGTCAGGTCATCGGTGATCGTCGGGTGGCTCTCGGGATATCCAGCGACACCGACCTGTTCGAACGGACTGCCCAGCGAGGTCAGGTCCTCGAGCAGCGACAACGCGTCGTGGTAATCGCCCACCGGATCGGCGTCTCCGCCGGGCACGAACACGCTGGTGATGCCAGCGCCCTTCAGTCGGTCGACCAGTTCGGCGAGCTCGGCCCGACCGCTGATCATCCGGGCGGCGAGGTGCGGCACCACGCGGTAATTCTGCGCAGTGAGCCGTTCTGCCATCTCGATGGTGCGTTGCAGACCCATCGATGGGGAGGCCGTCACCGTGATCGGCACCGCGGTCGGCACCGAGTCGAGGACCTTGGCTTCCACGCTCGGCGTGGGCAGGATCTCGTAGCGCGCGTGGCTCAGCAGCCGGCGAACCGTGGCCCGATCGGTGTTGCGCATAGTGCAACCTATTTCGTGATACGCGACAGTTGCTCCACCCTAGTCGTCGCCGCCACGTGGCAACAGACCTTGGAGCGATGGAAGGATGCCCGCGTGCCCACGCGGATCGCGGACTTCCTCGAGCTGGTGTCCCAGCTGCCTGAGGTGATCCGCAGCGATCACGGCCGCTACACCAGGTTCGAGGTCGCCTCGCGAACCCTCGGCTACCTGTGGGAGCCGACCCGGACCGTCGGGCTGAAACAGACCATCGCCGAGCAGCTCGCGCTGGTCGCCGAGCGGCCGGAGGTCTTCGAGGTGCAGTTCACGGCGCACGGCTTCGGCTGGGTAGTGGTCCATCTCGACGGCCTCGAGCGGGACGAGCTGGCCGAGCTGACCTTCGAGGCGTGGCGGCTCAGCGCGCCGGCGGCCCTGGTCGATCAGCGAGCCGACCGACTGCCGTCGTAGGTCAACCCGCGGCTGAGCCGCGGTGCCATTGCGTCCAGCTGCCAGCAGGTCCAGCGCTCCAAGCTGGCTGCCTGCTCGCCGGTCAGCCGATCGCAGGCGAAGCCCCAGTGCACGGCAACCTGGTCGCCCGGGACCACCTCGTCGACGAAGCATCCGTCGGCGACGCGGTAGTCGATCCGCTCCTGGCGAGCAGCGCCCAAAGACAGTCTCCGCCCGTCGTACTCCAGGTGGGACATCCGCACGAGCAGCTGCTCCGGCTCCACCTCCAAGACGCTGGCCCAGCCGATCCGACACGAGTCGAGCACCTCTAGTGGCTCGGGCAGACCGGTCCGCAGCAGCCGAGACCACGGATAGACGCCCAAGACGTGGAAGCCGTGCGTCGGCGCGGCCTCCGCGAGCAGGTCGTCGTCGAGATGGCTCCAGTAGTGACCTGCTTGCGGCCTGATCCGCTCCAGCAGGGCCGCTCCGAACTGTTCATTGCCGACGCGATCGGTGAGCTCGTTCCCGGTCCAGTAACCGCGCACGACGCGCTCGTCGAGGGGGTCGGCGATCCCGGCGAGCTCAGCCAGCACCTGCTGGTAGGGCCAGGCCCCGGAGAACCCCCGGGCCAACGCCGCTACGTCGACCTCCGCGTCCTCGCCAGCCGCGACGGCGCGCAGGCCCGCAGCGCCGACCGGCCCGCAGTAGCCCAAGGCGTTGGGTGCGTGGGCGTACTTGGCGAACAGCCGATGCCCGGACGGGATGCTCATGCGCCCGCGGTCTGACCCACCATCTCGGCGGCCTCGCGGTGCATCCGACCGAAGTTGTAGTAGGCGGCGCAGGCTCCTTCCGGAGACACCATGCAGGTGCCGATCGGGGTCTCGGGCGTGCAGGCAGTGCCGAAGACCTTGCACTCCCAGGGCTTGATGACGCCCTTCAGCACCTCGCCACACTGGCAGGCCTTGGGGTCGGCCACCCGAATGCCCGGCATGGAGAACCGCTCCTCGGCGTCGTACTCCACGTAGCTCGCATTGACCTTCAGAGCACTCTGGGAGATGAACCCCAGCCCCCTCCACTCGAAGTGTGGTCGCAGCTCGAAAGTCTCGCCGAGCAGCTTGAGCGCCTGGATGTTGCCCTCCTCCTTGACCACGCGGCCGTACTGGTTCTCCACCTCGCACCGACCGTCCCTGATCTGCTGGAGCAGCATGTGCACCGTCGCCAGGATGTCGAGCGGCTCGAAGCCGGCGACGACCAGCGGCTTGCCATAGGCCTCGGGCACGAACCGGTAGGGCCTGGTGCCGACCACCGTCGAGACATGACCCGGTCCGAGGAACCCGTCCAGTCGTAGGTCGGGTGAGTCCAAGATGGCGCGGATCGGCGGGACGATCGTGACGTGGTTGCAGAAGACCGAGAAGTTCTGCACCCCCAGCTGCTTGGCACGCACCAGGGTGACCGCCGTGGACGGCGCCGTGGTCTCGAAACCCACCGCGAAGAAGACCACGTGCTTGTCGGGGTTGTCGACGGCGACCTTCAGCGCGTCGAGCGGCGAGTAGACGAAGCGCACGTCGGCGCCCCTAGCCTTCGCATCGAGCAGGCTGCCCTTCGAGCCCGGGACCCGCATCATGTCGCCGAAAGTCGTGAAGATGACCCCTGGCTGCTCGGCGAGCCACATCGCGTCATCAACCCGGCCCATCGGAATCACACAGACGGGACAACCGGGGCCGTGCACGAGCTCCACGCCGGGCGGCAGGATGTGCTCGAGCCCGTGCCGATAGATGGTGTGGGTGTGCCCACCACAGACCTCCATGAACTTGAAGTGGTCGTCCCCGGTCAGGTTGGTGATCGACTTGACCAGGGCCCGCGCCGCAGCCGGGTCCCGGAACTCGTCAACGAACTTCATGGTGCTACCTCGTTCCTCCGTGTCGGGAGTGCATGACGGTCAGGCGATCGCTGAGGAGTTGAAGGCGTCTATCTCGTTCACGTAGTCCTCGCCCATCTTCTTCACCTGGTCGAGCGTCAGCTGAGCCTCCAGCTCATCGATCTTCGCCATCGCGAAGCCGACGTGGACGAGCACCCAGTCGCCCACGAGGAGCCCCTGCTCGGCGAGCAGGCGAACGCTGATCACCCGCTGTACGCCGTTGACGTCAACCTTTGCGAGGTGCTGGTCGGGGTCGGTCATCTCGACGACCTGCCCCGGGATTCCTAGGCACATGACAAACCTTCCTGTTCAGCAGATCCTGGGCAACGGATCGCCCACGAGCATGTCCACGATCCGGCTGCCGCCGAAGGGTGTGCGAAGTGCGACCATGCCGGCCGGCGTCTCCACCACCTGGCCGATGGTCGTGGCTCGGCTCCCGAGCGGGTGGGCGCGCAGCGCGTCCACCGCCGCCCCGGCTTCTTCCTGCGGTACGACGGCGACGAACTTGCCTTCGTTCGCCACATAGATCGGATCGATGCCGAGCATGTCGCAAGCACCGAGGACCTGCGGCTGCACCGGAAGTGCAGCCTCGTCGAGGATGACTCCGACGCCGGCGCTCTGGGCGAGCTCGTTGCACACCGTGCCCAGCCCGCCCCTCGTTGCGTCGCGCATCCATCGGGTGCCGGGCGCGGCAGCCAGCAGTGCTTCGACCATCTCGGAGACCGGCGCGGTGTCCGACACGATGTCGTCGGCCTCGATCGCCAGGTCGCCGCGGGCCAGCATGACCGCCATGCCGTGGTCACCGAGGGTGCCTGAGAGCACGATGCGGTCACCGGGTTGCACCAGATGCGCTCCCAGCTCACGCCCAGCCGGTATGACGCCGACTCCTGCGGTGGAGATGTACAGGCCGTCGGCCGCCCCCTGCGAGACCACCTTCGTGTCACCGGTGACGATCGCCACCCCGGCGGCGTCGGCAGCTGCCCTCATGTCGGCCACGATGGATCTCAGCCGAGAGATCTCGAAGCCCTCCTCGATCACGAAGGCCGCCGACAGCCACTGGGGCTTGGCCCCGCTGACCGCTAGGTCGTTAACCGTGCCATGCACGGCGAGGTGACCGATGGTCCCGCCTGGGAACTCGATCGGCTGCACCACGAACGAGTCGGTGGAGAACGCCAATCGCTCCTGTGACGGCAGGGTGAGCACTGCTCCGTCGCCGAGCTGTTCGAGTTCGGGGTTGCGGAAGGCCTCGACAAAGACGTTGTCGGTCAACGCGGCCGACGACTTGCCGCCGGCGCCGTGCGCCAGCGTGATCACCTCGTCGATCAGCCGAGGTCGGCGCTTGCGGAACTCCTCGATCTTGAGCAGCATCCGGTTCTCGCGGTCCACGTGGGTCGCGGTCTCCGCAGTCATGAGCTACCTCCCGGGTTGGGCGAGCCCGCGGCCATCAGGTCCGCGATGCGTCGTTGGGTCTGTTCCTGGACGATCGACCAGAGCCGGTATCCGACTCGGGCATGGCTCTCCTGGATCCGGTGGATGCTCTGGGAGTGGATGGTGAAGCAGTGGTCGACGTCCGGACTGGTCGACATCGAGCCACCCGAGTGTCCGGCGAACCCGATCGTGAGCAGACCACGCTTCTTTGCCTCGGTCAGCGCCATGATCAAGTCGTCGGAGTTGCCGGACGTCGACAGCGCGATCGCGATGTCGACCGGTTTCGAGTGGGCGATCACCTGCCGGGAGAAGATCAGCTCGAACCCGACGTCGTTGCCGAGAGCAGTGACCACCGCTTGGTCAGCAGCCAGCGACCAGGCCGGGACTGCTCGGCCTCGGGCCGGCCGGCAGAACAAGGACGCCAGGGTGGCGGCGTCGGTTGAGCTCCCGCCGTTGCCGAAGGTGTAGAGCCTGCCGCCGCGCGCGAACCTGTCAGCCATGGCTGCGCCCGCCAGCTGCAGCTCCGCCTCGTACTCGTCCAGGGACTCCTGCTGCAATCGGGCACTGACCTCGGCCTTGCCGCGGGCCGACGCGGCCAGGTCGACCAGGAGGCTGCCGGGGTCGTCCCCGGTCCCCTCGATGAACGGGTACAGGAAGTCAGTGTTCTCGTTGATCTCGCTCATCTCGCCGCCTCCTTGATGGTGTCGTCGATGCGGGTGATCGCTGCGCCTGCGTGCACGAGCACCAGGTCGCCCGGTGCGACCTCGCCGACCAGGCTGACGTCCACCGCTTCCTCACCGGTGGCGGTGCGGACCCATGCCGGGGAGAACGCAGCGTCGGGCGCAGCCACCACCTCGCCCAGGCGGCCCTCGTCGCTGCAGGTCACGCACACCTCGTCGGTGCAGTCATCGGCTGCCACCGTGAGCAGCCCTGGGTGCTCGAAACAGACGTGGGTCAGCTCCCACAGCAGGTGGTACATCAGCACGAACCGACCGGTCGCCGGCACCATCGGGTCATCCGACTCCACCCACAGCACGTGGTCGGCACTACCTGGGGCGGGGCGCGGACCGAACCCGATCCAGATCGTGGACGCCCCCCACGCCGGCGCCCGTCGCATCGTGTCGATGACACTCGGATCGTCGGCCGATGCCACCGCGATGATGACGTCCCCCGGCCGGGTCGCGACCCGGGCCTGGGCGACCGGGTCAGGATCGACCAGGGCCACGGAGGGAAGCGCTCGCTTGCCCATGATCACGGGGTGCACGAACTCGACCGCGACATGGTGCGCATGCGGCTCCCACTGCGGCGAGATCACCCAGAGAGTCGCACCCGCGTGGAACTTCCGAGCCAGGGACAGGGAAGCCGAGGCCAGGTCGTCGGCGAGCTCCTCACCGATCAGGGTTGTTGGTTCTTGGGTGGTGGTCACGTCACTCCTCCTGTCGATGGGCCTGTCGATGGGGCTGTCGATGGGGCTGTCGATGGCCCAAGACCTTCGGCGACCATGGCCCTGCCCACGGCGGCCTGGCCGAGCGAGAGTCCGCCGTCGTTCGGTGGCACCCTGCGGTGGGTCAGCACCCGCAAGCCCGCGGCGCGCAGCTCGGCTGTCAGCTCGCCGAGCAGCAGCCGGTTCTGGAAGACGCCCCCGGTGAGGCCAACGGTGTCCACGCCGTGTTCGGCGGCGGTCTGCACGACGAGTCGCGTGGTGGCCGAGGCCAGCGCTCGATGGAAGCCTCGAGCCAGGTCTGCTGGTGACCGCCCCGCCCGTACGCCGTCGACCACGCCCCGTACGAGCTCGCCGATCCTGAGCTCTCCCTCGCCGACGTCCATGGTCAGCGACGCGGGATCGTGACTCTTGCGGGCCAGGGCCTCCAGCTCGATGGCCGCCTGGGCCTCGTAGCTGATCTGGTGGCGCACCCCGAGCAGCGAAGCGACTCCGTCGAAGAGGCGCCCCATGCTGGTGGTCGGCACGCAGCCGACGCCGGTGACGAGCTGGGCTCGCACGACGCTCAGCTCCTCGGGCGGGCACGCTGTGGTCAGGTCGAGATGGTCGACGTCGGCGACATCGGATGCGTCGAGAAGCGCCAAGGCGGCCCGGAAGGGATTGCGCACGGCTCGGTCCCCGCCTGCGAGGGTGAACGGTTCCAGGTGGCCGACCCTGGTCGCCGTACTCACGGTGGGCCCCATCAGCAGCAGCTCGCCACCCCACACGGAGCGGTCGCAGCCGTAGCCCGTGCCGTCGAACGCGACACCGATCGCGGGTGTACCAAGTAAGCCGTGCTCGGCCAGGAGCGAGGCCACGTGGGCGTGGTGATGCTGCACGGTGACGAGCGGTACGCCGTGCTCGGTGCGGTAGCGCTCGGCCCATGCGTGCGTGGCGTATCCGGGATGGGTATCGGCGACCAGCAGCTCCGGCTCGACCCCGTGCAGTGCCGTCATCTGGCGGACGGCCACCTCGAACGCCTGCAGCGTCTCCAGGCTGCCCATGTCGCCGAGGTGGCCGGAGCAGAAGGCCATCTCGTCTCGGCACAGACAGAACGTGTTCTTCAGCTCGCCCCCCACGGCGAGGGTCACCGGCCCGCCGGAGCCGAGCCTGACGGGAAGCGGTGCGTAGCCGCGTGACCTGCGCACCGGCAGCTCGCCGGCATCCGCGATGGCCACCACAGAGTCGTCGCACGGCACAGCGATGTCACGGTCGTGCATCACGAACGCATCGGCGATGCCTGCGAGGCGGTTCCGAGCGTCGTCGTTGCGGTAGCAGAGGGGTTCATCTGAGAGGTTGCCGGACGTCATCACCAGCACTCCGGGAGGGTCGGCCAGTCCGGCGGGCTGCAGTAGGAGGTGGTGCAGCGGGGTGTAGGGCAGCATCACCCCGATCTCGTCGAGTCCGGGCGCCACCCCGACGGCGAGCGGACTGCCCGGGAGCCCGCGCAGCAAGACGATCGGTCGGGCCGGCTGGCTGAGGACCTCCGCTTCGACCGGTGACACGGAGGCGAAGCTGCGCACGGTGGCGAGATCGCGCGCCATCACTGCCAGCGGCTTGCCCGGTCGGTGCTTTCGCTCGCGCAACGTCGCGACGGCCTCAGCGTTGGTGGCATCGCAGGCAAGGTGAAAGCCGCCGACTCCCTTGATCGCAAGGATCGCTCCGCCGCGGAGAAGACGCTGGGCGTGCTCGAGGACCTCGTCGTCGCTGGTTGGCGGTTCGCGGGCGCCCTCGAGCCAGAGGCGAGGACCGCAGTCATGGCAGGCGATCGGTTGCGCGTGGTAGCGGCGATCGCCGGGGTCGGCGTACTCCTGCGTGCACCGCGAGCACATCTCGAAGCCCGCCATCGTTGTGGCCGGTCGGTCGTAGGGAAGATCGCGGATGATCGTGAACCTGGGGCCACAGTTCGTGCAGGTGATGAACGGGTGCCGGAAACGTCGGTCGATCGGGTCGCCCATCTCCGCAAGGCAGTCGGAGCAGGTGGCGACGTCGGGCGAGACCAAGGTGCGGATGCCGGCGTGGGTCCGACTGGGCACGATCGAGAAGGTGGCGTCACCACGCGGGGCCAGCCGCTCATCGCTCACGTCCTCGACGACCGCCATCGCAGGCGGCTCCGCGTGGATTCGCCGGACCAGCTCGTCGAGCGCCTCGGGCTGCCCCTCGGCCTCGACGAAGACGCTCGATACGTCGTTGCCACAGTGCCCGGTGAGGTGCAGCTCAGCTGCGACCTTGGCCACGAAGGGGCGGAAACCGACCCCTTGCACCACACCACGCACCACGATCCGGCGCCGTTGGATCGTGTCGGTAGCGAGCAGGACGTCGTCAGGCATGCGCGCCGTCCGGAAGATCGTCGGATTCCCGCTGGCGGCCCATCATCTCCAGCCCCGACATGGCCTTCTCTGCGCCGGCCTGGTCGATCCGCTCGAGGGCGAACCCCATGTGGATCAAGATCCATTCCCCCGGCGCGACCTCGGCGTCCTCGAGCATGCCGAGATTGATAGGCCGTTGGGCGCCGAGCACGTCGACCAGCGCCAGCATGCCCTCGTTGCCGTCGAGCACCTTCACCACCTGGCCGGGGATCCCGAGACACATGTCAGTCCGCTCCGTTCGAGATCAGAGAGGGGATCCGTTGGCTCAGCACGGCGTGCACGGTCGCGATCGCCTCCGGGACGGCCGCCCGCACCGGCTCGGAGAGTCCGATCCCGTCCTCGAGGTCGTGTGGCGTGCAGCCGACGACGTAGGTCGGCGGCAGCTGACCCCCGAGATCGGCGAGGCTGGCCAGCACAGCCACCGGTGCCATACCGTGCGGGTCGAAATCGCCGGCCCCCAGGTCTGCTGCGCCGACTTCCATCGCAGTCACCGTGCCCGGCTGCCCCTGACCAGGCAGGGCATCGACGATCACCAGTGCGTCGTAACCCTCGAGGAGGTCGTAGGCCAGATGCATCCCGCGGATGCCGTAGTCAACCGCTCGGACCTCGTCAGGCAGCGAGCCGGACGCGGCAATCTGCCGGACGACCTCGGGACCGAACCCGTCGTCGCCGCAGAAGATGTTGCCGATGCCGGCCAGCAGGACTCGGCTGCTCACTAGCCGCCCGACTGCAGATCAGGTGCGGCCGGATCGTCGGGCTGGTCCGGATCGATCCCGGTGTCAGCGTCGGGGTCGTCGTCAGCCTTGCCTTCGGGACGATCGACCGGACCCCCTGACGGCTCATCCGATCCGGTGTCGCGCGAACCTTCGGTGCCGCGCTCTTCCTGCGGCTCCTCGTCGAGCTGCTCTCCTGGTGTCTCACTCATGATGTCCTCCTCACTCGTTCTGGCAGTGGAGTCCCGATCACATCGAACGGATCTTGAAGTACCTCCTGATGTCCGGGATGGACATGATCAAGACGATCAGCAGTCCAGCGACGACGACGGCGACGGTCACCGTCGTCACGATTCCGACGACTCTCATGGGCGACTCTCCTTTCGGGTTTGGTTCAGCGGTTCCAGCTCTTCGGGAGCGAAGTAGAAGTAGCGGCCGTACCACTCGTGCATGTCCGCCGCCGGGTCGTCGACGAGGATCAGCGCCACATGCGTGCTGCCGTCGACGTCGGAGAGGACGGCGGTCACCCGAGCCACCTGGCCGGCGAAGAACAGGTCCTGGGCATCCGCCCTGCGCGACGGGTGTACCCGCACCAGGCTCCCCTTGGCGACCGGTACGCCGTCGATCAGCACCGTGTCGGTCTCTGGCTTCACGCTCTCGTCGGCTGCCGGGTCCCACCACGGGACGTCGTCGTCGGTGACGAAGAGATCGGTGGGCGGACTCACCGCTTGGCCGTGCGGGTCGCGGAGCACACCGTGCAGGTCGCGCAGCGTCTCTGGCGACATCTGGTCACAGCGGTCGATGATCTCGGCAGCGCGGGGGTCCGTCGCCCTGGCCTCCGCCTTCTCGGCATCGGTCATCGTCATCACTCGGAGGGTGAGGATCTCGTCGATCTCGGTTGAGTCGAACAGTGCCCCCGCACTCTGCGGGGCGATCTCGGGGTGGTCGTAGAGGATGATCGGCGACCCCAGCACCACGTCGCTCGATCCCGGGGCCCCGACCAGCACCGGGTAGCACCGGGCCTGCTCGCACCGACTGGCCGCCCCCTCGGCCTCGAGCGGGGGCTCGAGAAGGGAGACGAAGCCGGCACCCTCGGCCACCAACAGCGCGTGGGTGCCAATGAGGGAGGCTCGGATGGCTGCGTCTTTGCCGTCGACGAACTCTGAGCAGGAGTTGTCCACGCTCACCGTGATCCGGACAAAGCCGTCGTCGGGCCCGGCCGCGATGCCGACCTCGGCCTGCAGTCGCAACCGGCGGCGGACGATCCGGCCCACGGTTGTGCCCGCGCTGTCGATGATCGGCTCGGTCTCCTCCGCGCCAGGAACCTCGAGCGGGATGCGGACCCGGTCCTGCCCGGAGCCGGCTGCCGCCGCGGTGATGTCGAGCGCAGGGAGCGACAGCTCGCACTCCACCGCTTCATCCCAGCTGAGGATCGATCGACCGTCGGCGATGAGCTCCTCGACGCCGAGGAACTCGTCCCCGACCAGCTGTTCGACCGAGCGGGTCTGCAGCTGGAGGAAGCGCAGGTACATGGTCACCGAGGCTGTCGGGTCGGCACCTGTGGGAGAGAGCAGGCACTGGAACGCCATGCCCGGCTCTTCCGCGAAGCTCTCCACCGAGGCCCGGGGCGGGCCGAGCACACCGAACTGCCAGCGGGACTGGTTCTTCGAGGAGCTGGCCCGGTAGGGGTAGAGCAGGTAGCCCTCGTAGAGCACCGCATCGGCGATCGTCCGGACCTCGTCGAGAATCATGGCGAGACACCGTCGCGCGTCGCGAGAAGCGTCTGCACGGTCTCTTCCCAGCTGGTCAGTCCGTTCGTGGACTTGAAGTCGGCCAGCTCAGTCAGCACGTCGTGGTCGAGGCGGATCCAGCCCGTGTTGGGAAAGTAGGAAGCCATCATCTGCTTCCAGACCGCCACCGGTAGCTGGTAGTTCGCCTCGCAGTCCCACGGCACCTGCTGCACCCCGAAGCCGTGAGTACCTTTGGTGAAGACGGTCCCGGAGAACAACAGAGCCAGTGGGATGGTGCCATCTCCGACCGCGTGCAGGTAGCGGGAGCCGGTGACGTCGAAGTCGTAGGTGCAGGGAAGGGGTAGGTCTACCTCGGTGATGCTGGTGAAGCCTTGGACCATCGCATTGCACTGCATCCACAGGAATGGCTTGAGGGTCTGCGCCCAACGGTCCCGGTCACCGAAGAGCGCCCGGAGCCCCGTCTCGTCGGCTTCCTCGTAGGGTCGGCGCTGCGGCTCGATCCGGACCTGGCAGCGCAGCGCTATCGCGTGGATCGTCTCGCCCGTGGACTCCTGGATCCGCAGCCGTGCGGTCAGCTGCGGATCAGCGGCGTACGGCTCCGCGAAGATGTCGACGACGTCGAACGTGTAGGCGCTCATCACGCCATTCCTTCGTCGGACGTCGGCGGTGCGGGGCGGCTGCGTTCATCGACAGAGGCGAAGAACTCCTCGATGGCGGCCTGTGCCTCCTGGCCGCCGTCGAAGCCGCGCCACAACGTGCGGAGCTTGCCCACCAGCTCATAACACGTATCGATAGGCACGACGTGGGCGCTGAAGCCTGGGTGGTTCTCGCGGTCCGGTCCGCGCAGGAGCAATGCCTCTACATCCGGTTTCAACAACCCGAGCTGGGGATTAGCGGTCTCGATCCGAGCCCAGGCATCGAGCGGCAGCTCCGACTCGGTGGCCCCCGCCGGCCCGGGATAGAACGCCACGGTCCGACCCTGCACGGAGTTGTGGAACAGGAACGCGAGGCCGACCGGGATCTGCAGCTCGTCCCACTCACGGGCACCGAACGCGAAGTCCGGAAACGACAGGTAGCGGTCCGGCACGGCGCGGTAGCGCAGCTCCGCGTGCTCGGCTGTGAACAACAGGTAGCAGGCCCGGCACGTGCACATGAGCACTCGGCTCTCGAGGTTCACCACGTGCTGGTGCTCCTCAGCGATGGCCAGCGCACACATCTCGCACCGCTCGCCGACCACCGGTTCGGGGCGGGTGGTGGTGATCTGGCGCAGCACCGCCAGCGGGTTCGTCGGCCTGCCAGCGACCCGGGGGTCGGTCATGCCGAGACCGATTGAGCAGTCGCCAGCGATGTGACCCCGCCCTCGGTCAGGAGTGGCACCGGAGTCAGGTGCGAGGTGTCGTCGTCAAGACCCTTGCCGGCCCGGCGCACGTCGTAGTGCGCCTGGCAGCCCGGGCACTTCAGCACCGCTTCGCCCACCGCTGCCCCCAGTCGTCGGGACAGCACGGCTCCTTCAAGCGACTTCTCGCAGCGGGCACAACGATCGCGATAGGCGAACAGCTCCGAGCCGAGCCGACAGACCAAGACGGTGGTGCCGGCGGCGTCGACCACAACGGTGGCGCCGGAGGCGAGACCAGTCAGCTCCGGCACCCGGGTCCAGGCGGCACCGGCGCCGTTCTCCTGCTCGACGACCCGCGAGCGGAGCGACGACACGGGGATCAAGGTCTCGGCACCGTCGGCGACCGGTGCATCCTCGACCTCGATGCCGGTGATGTCCGGGGCCGCGGCCTCGATCGCCCCTTCGACAGCGAGCTTCAAGGTGACCGACGACGACGGGCAACCGTCGCAGCTGCCCAGCAACCGGAGCCTGACCACCCCTTCGTCGCTCACCTCGATCAGCTCGACGTCACCGCCGTGTGAACCCAGGTAGGGACGCACGCTCTCCAACGCCTGCTCCACGCGATGGCCGACGTCGTAGGGATGCAGGCCGTGCACCAGGAGCAGGCTCGACACCAGCTCGTCCTGGGCCAACAGAGCCAGGAGCTCGTCGTCCAGACGACCAGCGTCGAAGACGATATCGAGCACGCGCTCGAGGCCGGCGCCGTACAGGTCGGCCACCAGCCGCACCAGCTCCTCGGCTCTTTCGCGCGCGACGGCGCCACCCGAGCCACTCGCGTCGAGCAGGGCGTCGATCCGCTCACCAGTGGCCCGCAGTCGGTCGGCTGTCTCGGGATCGCCCATGCCTTAGCCGCTGACGGACTGGGTCGGCGAGTGCATCAGCTCCAACTTCTGACCGTCCCCGAGGTACATGTGTACGCCGCAGGGCAGGCAGGGATCGAAGCTGCGCACCGTGCGCATGATGTCAATGCCCTTGAAATGCTCCCGGTCGTTCTCCTCGAAGATCGGCTGCCCCTGCACGGCGTCCTCATAGGGCCCCGGGGTGCCGTAGGTGTCACGCGGGTTGGCGTTCCAGGGAGTCGGCGGGTAGGGGTGGTAGTTCGCGATCTTCCCGTCGCGAATCACCATGTGGTGGCTCAGCACCCCCCGGACGGCCTCGGTGAAGCCACATCCAATGCCCTCGTCGGGCACGGTGAACTTCTCCCAGGTCTTGGTCCGACCGGCCCGGATCTCGACCAAAGCCTTCTCCGCAAAGTGCAGGGCACACGCGGCGGCGTAAGCCTGGAAGTAGGTGCGGGCCCGGTTGCGCTCGATCGTGTTGCTCCACTGCGGGACCTTCCACTCCAGCTCGACCGGGCCTTTCAGGGCGGTCTTGGGAAGGTTGATCTTGACGCTCGATCCCGTCGACTGCACGTAGCCGATGTCGACCAGTCCGGCCAGCGCCGTTGACCAGAGCCGCGCCAACGGTCCGCCACCGGTGTCGAGGGCGAGGTAGTCCTTGCCGTCGAACCAGCGCGGCGACATCACCCAGCTGTACTTGTCATCGAGGTCGCGCTTCTGCGGGCGTGGGTTGGTGTGCTGGTTCCAAGGGTGCCGACGATCAACGTCGTTGCCCAGAGGGTCCTGCTGCACGAACATCTCCTGGCCCTCCCAGTCGTCGTAGTACGACGAGCCGAGCAGGATCCGGATGCCGAGGTTGATCTCCACCAGATCGGTGGTGACCAGCTTGCCGTCCACGACCACCCCCGGGGTGACATACATCTTGCGACCCCAGTTGGTCATGTCCTTGTACTCGAAGTTGCAGTGCTCAGGATCTTGAAACGAGCCCCAGCAGGCGAGCAGGATCCGCCGGTTGCCGACCTGCTCGTAGCCGGGCAGCGCCTGGTAGAAGAAGTCGAAAAGGTCGTCGTGCATCGGCACGACCTTCTTCATGAACTCCACGTACCGCATCAGCCGGGTGATGTAGTCCGTCATCAGCTGGATCGTGGCCACGGTGCCGACGCCGCCCGGGTAGAGCGTGGAGGGGTGGACGTGCCGGCCCTCCATCAGGCAGAACATCTCGCGGGTCCATCGGCTGACCTGCAGCGCCTCCCGGTAGAACTCACCGGTGAACGGATTCAGCGACCGCATGATGTCGCCGATCGTCCGGTAACCGTGCTCGCTGGCGTGGGGCGACTCGGTCGAGTTGGCCAGCTCCAGGACCGCAGGGTTGGTCTCCGCGACCATCTTCTCGCAGTAGTCCACCCCCACCAGGTTCTCCTGGAAGATGTTGTGGTCGAACATGTACTCGGCGGCCTCGCCCAAGTTGACGATCCACTCACCGAGGTGCGGTGGCTTCACCCCATAGGCCATGTTCTGCGCGTAGCAGGAGCACGTGGCGTGGTTGTCACCGCAGATGCCGCAGATGCGGCTGGTGATGAAGTGCGCGTCGCGCGGATCCTTGCCCTTCATGAAGATCGAGTAGCCGCGGAAAATCGAGCTGGTGCTCTTGCACTCAGCAACGACCCGCTGCTTGAAGTCGATCTTGGTGTAGATCCCCAGGCTCCCCACGATGCGGGTGATGGGATCCCAGGCCATGTCGACGAGGCCTTCGGAGCTGCTGTCCTGGAAAGTGCTGGGCGATGGGATGGTCGACGTCATGCGTCGCCTCCTCCTGAGGTCAGTGAAGTGGGTGCGATGGAGGGAGAGGGGTCACCAGGTGCGCGTGGCACCGGTGGTCAACTTCTTGCCTGGCGTGCGCCACTTGGGTTCCTTGTCGAGGGTCCGCGTGGTCATGGTGCGCAGCCGCTTCATCGTGTGGCCGTAGAGCCCGACCGCGGTCGTGGAGAGCTTTCCTCCGGGTGGCTCGTCCATGAACGGCATGAACTTGTCGGGGAAGCCAGGCATCGTGCACCCGATGCAGATGCCCCCCACGTTGGGGCAACCCCCCACCCCGTTGATCCAGCCGCGCTTGGGCACGTTGCACTTGACCACGGGTCCCCAACAGCCAAGCTTCACGATGCACTTCGGCGAGCCGTACTCCGTCGCGAAATCGCCCTGCTCGTAATAGCCGGCACGATCGCAACCCTCGTGCACGGTCTGCCCGAACAGCCAGGTCGGCCGCAGCGCATCGTCCAGTGGAATCATCGGTGCCTGACCAGTAGCCATGTAGAGCAGGTAGGTCAGCGTCTCCGACATGTTGTCGGGCTGGACCGGACACCCGGGCACGCACACGATCGGGATGCCGGCCTTGGACTTCCAGTCCCAGCCCAGGTAGTCGGGCACGCCCATGGCGCCGGTGGGGTTGCCTTCCATGGCGTGGATACCGCCATACGTCGCGCAGGTGCCAACGGCGACGATCGCGGTGGCCTTGGGCGCGAGCCGGTCGAGCCACTCGCTGGTGGTCATCGGCTGGTTCGTCACCGGATCGTTCCCGAACCCACACCAATAGCCCTCGTCGTGCAGCTGCTCGTTGGGAATCGATCCTTCCACTACCAGCACGAAGGGCTCGAGCTCGCCTCGGTCGGCCTTGAAGAACCACTCGAGGAAGTCGTCAGCCCCACCGTTGGGTCCACACTCGAAGTCGATCAGCGGCCAGTGCACCGCGATCTGGGGAAGTCCGGGGAGCGCGCCCAGCGCGATCTCCTCGATGCTCGGTTGGGTGGCCGCGGTCAGTGAGACGGAGTCACCGTCGCAACTGAGCCCGGCATTGATCCAGAGCACATGGATCAGAGTTTCCTCGGCTTTGATCGCCTCGGCTGTCGGCATGCCAGACCCCTTTTCCGGGGCGGGGTCTGGGCCCTCGATCAGTGCGGGAGCCGACCCGTTCGGCTCACTTGTGCAACCTTGTTTTCATTTCCCCACAGGCCGATCGGTGTGTCAAGGGTCACAAGTCGAAAACTAGGCCTCGAGCCAGCTGATCCAGGAATCCAGGTGGGCGCCGGTAGCTGCCGAAAGCGGTAGCACCTGGACGTCCGGGTTGATCAGGCGCGCGTCCCGGGTCAGCCGGGCGGTATCGAAGTCGACGTAGGGAAGGAGATCGGTCTTGTTGACGACGACCAGGTCTGCGGCGGCAAACATGTGCGGGTACTTCAACGGCTTGTCGTCCCCCTCAGTCACCGAAATGATGACGACCTTTCGCGCCTCGCCGAGGTCGAAGAGGGCGGGGCAGACCAGGTTGCCAACGTTCTCGATGAAGAGCACGCTGTCTGGCTCCGGCTGGAGCTTCCCAAGCGCGAGCGAGACCATGGCGGCATCGAGATGGCAGCCTGCACCTGTGTTGACCTGCACCACACGCGCTCCAGCACCACGGATCCGCTCGGCATCGAAAACCGTTTCCTGGTCGCCCTCGATCACCGTCACGGGTCGGTCAATGGCAGAGATGGTCCGCTCCAGCAACGTGGTCTTCCCCGATCCGGGGGAGCTCATCAGGTTCACGGCGGTGATCTGCCGGTCGGCGAGCCAGGAGCGGTTGTGAGCGGCGAGCTCGTCGTTCTTCGCCAGGACCGCAACCTCTAGCTCGACGGTATGGGTCCGCAGGACAGGATCCGGAGCGACGTGGATGTGGTCATGACCATGACCATGACCATGGTCGTGACCGTGGTCATCACCGTGCTCGTGCCCGTAGTCGTTCGCCGCTGCTCCTCCCAGCGTCACCAGTCGTACGTCGCTTTGGCCGCACCCACACGTGCTGCACATTCAGGACACCTCCACAGACTTGACGGTCAGCTCCCGGCCCGCGAGCACCTCGACGTCGGCGCTGCCGCAATGGCACAACAGAATTGCACCCTGGAGCGCAAAGTCCAGGTCGCACGATCGACAGTGCGCCAGGCCCTGCTCCAGCTCGATCTCCAGAGCCGCTCCCTCGAGACCGGTGCCTGCCGTCGCCAGCTCGAAACAGAACGTGAGCGCGTCGGGGACCACCCCGGCGAGGGATCCGACCCGGAGCCGGATGATGCTGACGTCACGACCCTGAGCGCATTCGTTCGCCATAGCCACGATGCTTTCCGCGATCGCGAGCTCGTGCATCGGCACCTCCGGACTCGGCTCTAGAGAGCGGCCGGGGTCCGGGGCTGCTTAGGCCACGCACGCTACCTGCTCGCGAAAGCGGTCAGCAATGCGTCAGGAGGGATGCTCCTCCAGCACCTTCGACGCCACATCGACGATCCGCTGCCGGGAGGCCCGCGCTCGCGTGCGGATGATCTCGAAGGCCACGTCGACGCTCACGCCGTCTCGCTGCGCCAGTGCGCCCTTGGCTTGCTCGATCACGATCCTGCTGTTGAGGGCGCCCTGTAGTTGCTCGGTGAGCGCTTCGGCTTGAGAGATGCTCCGCTCCTGCAGGATCGCAATGGTGGCCACGTCGGTCAGCGCCTGGACAATGCGGACCTCGCTGGGCTCGAAGCGATGGCTGGCCGAACCGAAGAGATTCAGGGCGCCGATGGTGTTCTCGCGCAGCCTCATCGGGAAGGCGTGCACGGACTCGAAGCCCAGCTCTGTGGCCGCTGGTGCGAACCGCGGCCATCGATCGCCGGCGTGCCGCAGGTCGGCGTTCACCACCGGCCGCTTCGTGCGGTAGCAGTCGAGGCACGGACCCTCGGAGTGCTGAAGCTCGAAGAGCTCGAGGGCCCGACCCGAGTCGTTGGAGGAGGCCATGAAGCGAAGTCCACCCCGATAGTCGGTCAGCAGCAGCCCGACGGCACCCGCGCTGCTGATCTCAGCGGCTCGGTCGGTGAGGTGCTGGAGAAAATCGATCAGGTCGAAATCAGCAACCAGCGTGTCCGCGATCTCAACGAAGACATCAGAGAGTTGCGCTGGGGAGATCATGCTGCCTCGATTCGCTGGTGCGAGCGGCCGTGCAACTCGATTGTGGTCATGAAGATCAGCCTTTGTCACTTGTGAGCTGGATGGAGCCGTCGATGATGCCGAGGGCCAAGTCCTTGAGGTCCTGGCCTGATGAGAATGCATGGGCCCGCATCCTGGCGAGGGCCTCGACCAGACTCACCCCCAGGGCAACCATCACCATGCCTTGCGCCTGGTAGATCTCGGTGCGGAAGTGAATCGCGCTGCCTAGTCCCCCCTCGTCGGAGCCACCTTCGGGGCCCTCGTCGGAGCCACCGGGGGGACCGTCCACCGAGCTCTCGAGCAACAGCTCGGTGGCGATCTCGGCGAAGATCATGCACAACGTCAGCTCGGGAGCCCCCAGCGTGCTCGTCTTCGCCGCATAGAAGGTCAGCACACCGAAACGCATCGCGCCCAGCTGTAGCGGGAAGGTGTACACCGCGCAGACGCCGGCCCGGATAACCGCTGGCGCGTAGCCCGGCCACCGGGCGAACGCCGCGTCCAGGTCGGGCACCAGGACCGGACGCCCCGTCGCGAAGGCGTCGCAGCCCGGTCCCTCTCCCAGGGAGAACTGCAGCTCCTCGAGGCTCTTGCTGCTGTCGTCGGAGGCTCCCGCCACCGCTTGGAACCCGGCACTGGTCATCACCGTCACCGCAACCCCCGACAGCCGCAGGTCATGTGTGGCCGCCACGCACAGCCGGTCCAGGCCCGCACCCAGGTCCGCCTCGACTCCCAACGTGTCGGCCAGCAGGGCCTGGGCCCGTTCGCGCATGCGCTCGGCTTCGCTCTTGGGCTGGGAGATGGTCCTCAGCCTCCCCCACCGATGTCAGCGCGACTGCAGACGCTGTCGCTGTGTGTGCTGCGTCAATCTACTCCCGCAGCTCGCGCGGCAACCTTCAGGCCGTGGCGGTGACCAGCCACGCGGCCGAGCCGAACTGGACTCTCTCCGGGGTCTCGCGCGCGGCGATCAGGCCACGACGGTTGTCGAGAGCCTGCCGCTTGGAGGCATCGCCAAGATCGTGCGTTGGGCCTGTGGTCATCCCCATCGCGCTCATGAACGGGCAGGAGCCAGGAGGGTGCGACGAGCACTGACGTGGTGCGCGCCCGAAGGGATTCGAACCCCTAACCTTCTGATCCGTAGTCAGATGCTCTATCCGTTGAGCTACGGGCGCCCGCTGCTCCGCTGAGCAACGCGACGAGGATAGCCGACCCCTTCGGGGTCACCGAAATCCGGATCCGCCCGACGCCCTGTGACCCGGGGCACGGCCCCTTGATCGATCCAATAGGAGGCTCCGTGAGCCCGCGTTACGCTCAGCCCAACGCGGGTTGGCTGCCCCCAGCTCAACCTCCGCGCTCGACAGAATTCGCCGACAACGACGCCGCGCGATCCACTAACAACTCCACGACAGAACCGCCGATGCGCTCGGCGGCCGGAGGCGCCGACCGGCTGGGCGACCAGCGACGGCGATCTTCGCGAATGCGCGAGAGGGAACATCAGGCATGACCGCCGATACGCAGGCCCCCACCACTCATCAGGACCCGCCCACGACCCACCAGGGAATCCTCGACTTCGTCAACGAGGTCGCGGCAATGACCCAGCCGGACAGGGTCTACTGGTGCACTGGATCCGACGAGGAATGGGCCGAGCTCACCGATGCTCTCGTGTCCACCAACACGTTCACCCGCCTGAACCCGGCCATCAAGCCGAACTCCTTCTACGCCGCTTCCGACCCGATTGACGTTGCCCGGGTCGAGGACCGCACCTACATCTGTTCGGTTGACGAGAAGGACGCGGGGCCCACCAACAACTGGATGGACCCCAAGGAGATGAAGGCCCTCATGCGCAACCTCTACCAGGGGTGCATGAGGGGCCGCACGATGTATGTCATCCCGTTCGTGATGGGGCACCTCGAGGCCGAGAAGCCGATGTTCGGCATCGAGCTCACTGACTCTGCCTACGTCACCGCCTCGATGCGGGTGATGGCCCGGATGGGCAGCAACGTCCTCGACAAGATGACCGAGCTCAACGCCGACTTCGTGCCCGCGCTGCACTCGGTCGGCCACCCGCTCGCCGATGGCGAGGCCGACGTGAAATGGCCCTGCAACGACACCAAGTACATCGTGCAGTTCCCCGAGGAGCGCGCGATCTGGTCCTTCGGCTCCGGCTATGGCGGCAACGCCCTGCTCGGCAAGAAGTGCTACGCGCTCCGCATCGCCAGCGTGATGGCCCGCGACGAGGGCTGGCTCGCCGAGCACATGTTGATCTTGAAGCTGACCAGCCCGCAGGGTGTGCGTAAGTACATCGCGGCCGCGTTCCCGAGTGCCTGCGGCAAGACCAACCTCGCAATGCTCGAGCCCACCATCCCGGGTTGGAAGGTCGAGACCCTCGGTGACGACATCGCCTGGATGAAGGTCGGCGAGGACGGTCGCCTGTGGGCGGTCAACCCGGAGTACGGGTTCTTCGGCGTCGCGCCCGGTACCAACGAGCACACCAACCCCAACGCGATGAAGACCATCAACAAGGGCAACTCCGTCTTCACCAACGTGGCGCTCACCGACGACGGCGACATCTGGTGGGAGGGTCTCGAGAACCCGCCCGCGAAGGCGACCTCCTGGAAGGGCGAGCCGTGGACGCCCGACAGCGAGGAGCTGTCCAGCCACCCCAACAGCCGTTACTGCACCCCGATCAAGCAGTGCGACATCCTCGCCGCTGAGTACGACGACCCGCGCGGCGTGCCGATCGACGCGATCCTGTTCGGGGGTCGACGCAAGACGACGGTCCCGCTGGTCTTCGAGGCCCGCGACTGGACCCACGGCACCTTCCTGGGCGCCACCCTGTCGTCGGAGACGACCGCGGCTGCGGTCGGTGCGGTGGGCGTGGTGCGTCGCGACCCGATGGCCATGCTGCCCTTCATCGGCTACAACGCGGGCGACTACTTCAACCACTGGATCACCGTCGGCAAGGACAACGACGCCGCCAAGCTGCCGAAAATCTTCTACGTCAACTGGTTCCGCCGTGACGACGAGGGCGGCTTCCTGTGGCCCGGGTTCGGCGAGAACAGCCGGGTCCTGAAGTGGGTCGTCGAGCGGATCGAGGGTCAGGCCGAAGCGGTCGAGACGCCGATCGGCTACGTGCCGACCACCGAAGCCCTCGACACCGAGGGTCTCGACCTGAGCGACGAGGCCCTGGCCGCAGCACTCCAGGTTGACCCGGAGGAGTGGAAGGCCGAGATCCCGCAGATCCAGGAGTGGTTCGAGAAGTTCGGCGACGACCTGCCCGCTGTGCTCTGGACCGAGCTCGACGGCCTGAAGGCCCGCCTCGGCAGCTGAGGCGGCCCACCCCCCAACGCCGTACCGTCGGCCCCGCCCTCCACGGGCGGGGCCGATGTCATTTGTGGAATCATGCGATTCCTCGGGATGGAGGACGGGGGGAGCGACCAATGTCCAGCTATGGCCCGGACGAGCGTGAGCTCTTCGAGACCGGCTCCGCAGCGCTGTACGAGGAGATCGTCTCCAGCGGCGGCATCGCTGCTGACGACGCGCGAATCGCCGACGATGCCCGACAGCGGGCCGCCTTCGACCTCCTGGTCGAGCTCGGCCTGGTCCAGCTGGACACGTCGACGGACACCTGGATGCCGGAAGACCCCAACAGCATCCAGTCCCGGGTCGTCTCGCCGCTGAGCCACGAGGGCGCGAAGCTGGTCGAGGAGTCCTCCCAGTGGGCCCGCGCCTTCGGCACCCTCAACCAGTCGTGGCGACGTTCACCCGCTTCGCAGACGCGGGGCCCGGTCACCTACCTGCACGGGGAGGCGATCGGACCATTCCTCACCGGACTGGTCGCGGAGGTCGAGAATGAGCTTCTCACCGCCCAACCCCAGAGCGGCCGCGACGCGCAGACCTTGGCGGCTGCCGCCCTGCGTGACACCGCAGCACTGGAACGCGGGATCACGATGCGCACGCTCTACCAACACAGCGCCCGGCGCAGCTCGGTCACCCACAAGTACGTCGCCGCGGTCACCGCGCGGGGTGCTGAGGTCCGCACGCTCGACGAGTTCTTCAACCGGATGATCGTGATCGATCGTCGGATCGCGGTGATCCCTGGCGAGAACCTCGCTGTGGCGATCGCGGTGCGTGAACCAGCGGTAGTTGCCTACTTGGTCGACGTCTTCGAGCGAGCCTGGGAGCGTGGTCGACCGTTCACCAACAAGGACAGCTCGATGATGCGGGAGATCGCCGCCGAGCAGCGCTCGATGACGATCCGGATGCTGATCGAAGGTCACGCGGACCCCGTCAGCTCCAAGCGGCTGGGCGTCAGCCCACGGACCTATGCCGGCTACATCGCAGATCTGAAGGCGGAGTACGAAGCGGACACTCGTTTCCAGCTGGGCTACCTGATGGGCACACAAGGAGTGTCTGGCCACGAACCCGACGCCGGCGCGGCTGACGCTGGAGCATGAGCCGAGGGCGGCGACCCAAGAACTTCGAGTCACCGCCCTCGTTTCGTGGAGACCGGCCAGGGGGGATGGCACTGGGACCGAACAAAATGGGGGAACTAGTCGGGTCCCGGTCTCACGCCTGTGGATCGACTACTGACCGGGCTTGGAGACGCACAAGCCTCCGCAGCCCCAGCTGGTGTCCCTGTTGGCCTGGGCTGGCGCGGCAGCCCCCATCAGACCGAGGCTCAACGCGACGGCCAACGTGATGCACACCTTGCGTGCGAATTTCATGCTCCCACCTTCTGTGTCCCGGACCTGTAGTCGGCCCGACAGGAGTGTTGTTGCCCGGGCCGACCGGACGTGAGCAAATCGTTGATTCATTTATCTGCAATGCAGCTTCCTGCAGTGCAGCCACTCCGTTCTGGGGTCGCCACCAGACAACCACTCTGCGGAGGCGGCGGGATTTGAACCCGCGAGAGGTGTGACCCTCAACCCGCTTAGCAGGCGGGCGCCATAAACCGGACTAGGCGACGCCTCCTCCGCGACCCAGGAGCCAAGCTCCTCGGACAGCCCGCACAGGTTACTAGCCACCCTGGCGGGCGCACGAATCGCATCGGGTTCTACAGCGGCCGCAGTCCGTGGCCGCGCTGGAGGCGAGCCCGCAGCTCGCGCACGAAGACCTCACGGTCGACCGCCAGGGCAGAAATCGGGACGACCGTCGCACCGCCGTCACGCAGGCGAAGCTCCAGACAGGGACCGCCATCTGAAGAGGTCGCACTGGCCTCCGTCACCTCCGCCCAGCTCGCTTGCCTCGCTCCCGCGCCGCGCACCAGGCCGAGCCGGTAGCCGTCGCGCTCGAAGCGAATGACGTAGGCACGGTTGCGCAACCACCAGCCGAGCCCGAGCAGGCCGATCAGCCCGCCTCCGAGCAGGGCCGCCAGCAGGTCACCCGGCCAGCCTGTGACGGCGACCAGCGCGGTGGCTAGGAACATCAGCAGCGCGAGACCGACCAGGTAGGCCCCGACGAGGCGGGCCACCAGCAACGGTGCGAGCCGAAAGTCCGATACCTCTGGCTGGCTCATGACCTGATTGAACAAGACACCTGATTTGCCCCGGCGCCCGGCCTTGTTAGGAGCGGAGATCACAGTCATGCTCGAACCCCGGCGCCCGAGGAGCTGGTCACATGACCATCGTCACCCCAGGAATGACTGCGGCACTGCAAGGCTTGGAACAGTCCCTCGACGCCCCGCGCCGAGCTGGGGTCGCCCTTGGCAACTGGCGATGGACCGTCCGGCAACGGATGGCGGCTGTACGCGATGTGCTCATCGGAGAGGTGGGCCACCCGGACGACGGCTGGCTGGCGGCCAGGGGTGGAACGGCTTTCCGGGAACGCAACGCGTTGCTCGGCCGGATGATCGAGCTCGGGCCGCAGGTGCTGGAGAGCCCCGACGTCGAGGCGATCCGGCTCGAGCTCAAGCGGCTGCTCGCCGACATCGGCCGCCACGTGCAGCGGCTCAACGACATCGCCTACGACGAGGTCGAGCTCGAGCTCGGCGGCTCTGAGTAGACCCTGGCGGTAGCCGTCAGCGTCTTCGGCAGAGGGGGCGGGATTCGAACCCGCGGCTGACATCTCTGCCAGCGACCGCTTTCAAGGCGGTTCCGATCGGCCACTCCGGCACCCCTCCATGCCGATGCGCGAGCGCACCGACCCGCTGAGTTTAGGGGAGAGCCGGAGTCAGAGGAGAGCGCGCGTGCGTGGTGGCTCCGGCCTGATCGCCGTGACACCCTCCGCGACTCGGGCCCGGCGACCCCGGCGACCACCAGGCGGTCCGGTGACGACCAGATCCAACTTGATCACCAGCGCCCCGATGATCAGGCCGACCACCACGCCGTACAGCACCGACAGTGAGCTCTCGCGGACTGTGATGGCCGGGTTGACGAGCGAGTTGGCGGCGGCCGATGTCGCTGCGACGCCGAAGGCACAGACCCACCAGCCCTGCCTCCGGCGCGCTCGCATGTGCACACCCCAGGCCAAGGCCGGGATGCCGAGCACCGTCTCGATCGGTCGCGGGAAGGCACCCAGCGTGGAGCGTGACCAGCGGACGGCGTCGAGCAAGGTCTCCACCAGACCAGGCGTTCCGTAGCGTCGGAGCAGCTCGGCGTACAGCAGGGTGCCGACCAGCACCACGCTGCCGAGCGCGACGACCAACACGCCTCTGCGGCCCAGGCCGTGGAGTCCGGCGCCCAGCCGATAGACGAGGAAGAACGCGCCGGCCAGGGCGAGCGCGAACGTGGTGTACTCGAACCTGGCTACCGCGATGGACGGCTCGAAGCCTACGGTCGCGAGCGCGCCGACCCCACCGATCACCATCGCGATGACACATTCGCGAAGGACATGCACGAAGCGGACCGCTGGCACCGTCGCCATCACACCCAGCACGGCCGCGATCACGCAGGTCATCACCGAGGCGCCGGTGCGCAGGTAGTCCTCGTCGGTGACCAGGGTGACCACACCCACCGCAAGCGCCAGGACGCTGAAGACGATCGGGCGGCCCCCGGTGCGAGCGGCCAGGGTGGCGGTGAAGGTGACCGCGATCGTCACCGCGCCGACGCCGTCCAGCCAGTCCGGACCTACCGGCACCATCGCGGCGACCAGGGCGCCGAGTCCGAGTAGCGTCAGCGCACCGAACGCGGCGGCGGCAGGGGGCCGCCGGCGCTGCTGATCAGCGGGCCCGGACACAAAGGACGAGGTTACAGACGGCGGTTGGCGAGCGAGGGGTTGGTGGCTCGCGCCGAGACCAGGACCTCGTGGTCCAGCCGCGCCCGCAGTACGGCGGGGCCGTCGGCGGCCTCCGCGAGCACGGCCCCGGTGGGGCCAACTACGAGCGAATGACCGCAGTAGCGCGGTCCCGGCTGGGCGGCCGCGGCCACGAAGACGGTGTTCTCGATCGCCCGGGCCCGCACCAACGTCGTCCAGTGGTCCACCTTGCCCGGGCCGGCGACCCAGGCCGCCGGCAGCAGGAGGAGCTCGGCGCCGTGGTCGACGAGCAGCCGGGCGAGCTCGGGGAACCGCAGGTCGTAGCACGTCATCAGCCCGACCTGCCAACCACCGACGTCGACCACGGTCGGTTCGACGGGTCCGGCCACCAGGCGGTCGGACTCGCGGTAGCCGAACGAGTCGTAGAGATGGATCTTCCGGTAGGCCGCCTGCGCGGCGCCTCGCATCACCAGCGTGTTGTGGGGTCTGGCCGGATCGGTGCTGGTCTCGAACATGCCAGCCACCACGGTGGTGGAGCCTGCGGCGGCGGTGGCCGCCACCTGCTGGACGAACGGGCCGTCGAGCGTCTCGGCGTACTCGCTCACATCGGAGCCGGCCTCTCCGAAGTCACGGGCAAAGGCCTCGGGGTAGACCACCAGGTCGACACCAGAGGGGGCGAGCTCGGCGAGCCGATCCCTGTTGGCGGCTGGGTCAAGCCCGGACGCCTCTTGCACCAGGGCGATCTCGAGTGCGGGCGCGGTGTCCGATGTCACAGGGCCCACCCTGCCACCACGGCAACCTCGGCCCGGCGGCCTACGACGATGCAACACTCTCGACATGGGGGATCTGACCAGCTTCTGCGCCGTGATCCTCGCCGGTGGGCAGGCCGCACGCCTGGGCGGCGTCGACAAGGCCTCGGTCGAGGTGGATGGTCGGACACTGCTCGCGCACACCCTGGATGCGGTGATCGATGCGATCGAGGTGGTCGTGGTCGGTGAGCCCGTCCTCACCGACCGGCCGGTGACCTTCACCGTGGAGGATCCGAGGTTCGGCGGGCCGGTGGCCGGGCTGCTGACCGGCTGTGACGCGCTGCTTCGGGCGACACCGACGGTCGTGCTGCTCGCCGTCGACATGCCACGGCTCACCGCCCACACGGTTCGGCGGCTCCATGAAGCCGCGGGCGACGCCGACGGAGCGGTGCTGGTCGACCCGACGGGCCGGCGGCAGCTGGCCTACGTGATTGATCGGCAGCGACTGCAGGCGGTGCGACCCGATCACGAGGCCCAGCACGGAATGGCGTTGCGTGCGCTGCTCGACCAGCTGGATCTCGCCGAGGTGGACGCCGTCGGTGAAGAGCATCGAGACGTCGACACTTGGCAAGACCTGCGCGACATCCAGGGAGGCTGAGAGCCCTGACTGGATTCGGGGTTGCGAGTAGTCGGGACTCCGAGCAGTCTGTTCAACGTGAACCTCCACGACTGGATCGACGAGCTGTGTGATGTCCTCGACATCGAGGCCGAGGTGGACGAGGGCCTGATCTCAGATCTTGTGAAGCTGACCAAGGAAAACGTTGAACCGGCCGCTGCTCCGGTCACCGCTTTCCTGCTCGGGGTCGCTGCGGGCGAGAACGCCGGCCCCGACGCCGTGGAGAAGCTGGCCGCCCGGGCACAGGTGCTTGCCGAGGGCTGGGACAAGCCGGCCGACGCTCCGGATCCGATCGACATCGATGACGAGATACCCGACGACACGGGCGTGGACCACAGCGCTGACCAGCTCGACGAGCTCGACGTATGAGAGCTGTCGTCGCTGACGGCGCGGGCGGTCCCGAGGTACTGAGCGTTGCCGACGTGGCCGACATCGAGCCGGGGCCCGGCGAGGTCGCGATCGCGGTGGCGGCGACAGCCGTCAATCGCGCCGATCTCCTGCAGCGACAGGGCTTCTACCCGCCTCCGCGAGGAGCGACCGAGGTGCTCGGGCTCGAGTGCAGTGGGGAGATCGCGGCCGTCGGAGAGGGCGTGACTGACTGGGAGGTCGGCGATCACGCGTGCGCGCTGCTGGCCGGCGGGGGCTATGCGGCCCGGGTGGTCTGCGCGGCCGGTCAGGTGATGCCCGTGCCGGACGGCGTCGACCTGGTGAGTGCTGCTGCCCTTCCCGAAGTCGCCTGCACCGTGTGGTCCAACGTGTTCATGATCGCGGGGATGAAGCCGCACGAAACGTTCCTCGTGCACGGAGGCGCCGGTGGCATCGGCAGCTTCGCCATCCAGCTCGTCCACCAGCTCGGAGCCCGCGTCTTCACCACCGGCGGCACAGCGGAGAAGTTGGCCCTGTGCGCCGAGCTCGGTGCCGACGTGACCATCAGCTACCGCGACCAGGACTTCGTCGAAGTGGTTCGTGAGGAGACCCAGGGCGCAGGCGTCGACGTCATCCTCGACAACATGGGCGCCAAGTACCTGGGCCGCAACGTCGAGGCCCTGGCTACCGAGGGGCGTCTGGTCGTGATCGGTCTGCAGGGCGGCGCCAAGGGTGAGCTAGATCTCGGCGCCCTGCTGCGCAAGCGCGGCGCGGTGATCGCCACGGCGTTGCGCAGTCGGCCGGTGGCTGAGAAGTCCGCGATCTGCACCTCCGTGGTCGAGCATGTCTGGCCCCTGATCGCAGAGGGTCTGATCCGGCCGATGGTGCACACCACGATGTCGCTTGCGGACGTCGCCGACGCGCACCGGCTGATGGAGTCCGGCGACCACACCGGGAAGATCGTGCTGACGGTTTGAGGGTGGTCGCGAGGTTGGGTCAGCGCTACTGCCCCAACTAGGCTGGCGGCATGAGCGAGCAGCAGACAGCGCAGCCCGACGAGGAGCAGGAGCAGCACGTCGTGATCATCGGTCCCGACGGCCAACCGATGGGCTCGGTCCCAGCTTCCACGTTCGCCGTCACCGATGTTGACGACAGCGCCGACGACTCGAAGGGGGACGGGGGTGAGCGCGCGCTCACCGACCTGGTCGAGCAGCCGGCCAAGGTGATGCGGATCGGCAGCATGATCCGACAGCTCCTCGAAGAGGTGAAGTCGGCTCCCCTCGACGAGGCCAGCCGCAACCGGCTCAAGGAGATCCACCAGTCCTCGATCCACGAGCTCGAGCAGGGCCTCGCCCCCGAGCTAGTCGAGGAGCTGGGCCGGCTGACGTTGCCGTTCTCCGACGACATGACGCCGTCGGACGGCGAGCTGCGGATTGCCCAGGCTCAGCTGGTGGGCTGGCTCGAGGGACTCTTCCACGGCATTCAGACAGCCATCTATGCCCAACAGATGGCGGCCCGGGCCCAGTTCGAACAGATCCGAAAGGCACTCCCGGCCGGCATGCTGCCGCCGCAAGCTCAGCAGGGTGAGGACGGTCCGCCGTCCGAGGAGCGGCCACCCAGCAGCGGCATGTACCTCTGACGACTCGACTCAGTGGCGCGGTCGCGCCAGCCGGCGTACGACGGCCAGCCCGAGCAGCCCGATGAGCACCAGGGCCACGCCCGGAGCAGCGACGCGGGTCAGCGATGCCGGCTCATCGGCGCTGACCGGATCGAAGGTCGCGGTCGGCGGCTCAGGCGCCACGGGCTGACGGCCTTGGCCGAGCAGCCGCTCGACCTGCGCGATCAGCTGGCTGCTCGCGGGTTTGGTGCCGCCACACCCGGTGGCCGTGAAGCCCTCGTCGGACTCGACGAAGAAGACGTAGGTCTCGTCCTTCTCGAGCTCAGCGACGCAGTTGCCGAACGTACGCGTGGTCACCACGTCCACCTCGGCCGTCGTGATCATCTGACCCTTGTAGACCTTCCCGACCCGAACCGTGCTCGTGCGTGAGGAGGGCTCGCCTGCGTTGAGGGCCGGCTCGGTGATCTCCTCGACCGTGCCGACGAAAACCGCACTGGCCTCCCTCACCTGGTCCTGGACCGTGCCCGCGGAGCTGCCGCCTGCAGACAGGCAGGTGCAGGGGGCCGCAGGCGTCGCGCCCGTCGAGGGACCCATCAGGACGCACGCTGCGACCAAGAACAGGACGGCGAGCGATCGGTGGAGGTTCGGCACGAGACCCATCACAGCAGATGACCGCTCGTCGCGGCCACTTGGCTGGACGCCAAGCCGGTCAACGTTCGTCGTGCAGTGTCTCCCTCGGCTGCGGACGTGCCATCACCAGCTCGCCGTCCTGGCTGCTGCCGCGCAGCTCGGTGAAGCCACACTTGGCCAGGACACGCAGGCTGGCGGTGTTGACGGGCGCAACGCTGGCCCGCAGGCGTACGCCGACGCGCTGGGTCTCCACGACCAGGGCCAGCACCGCTTCGGTGGCGATCCCCTGACCACGGACGTCCTCGACCAGGCCGTAGCCGATCTCGGCCTCGCCAGCGGTGGGCGGCCCGAAGCAGCCGATCGAGCCGACCGCACGATGGTCGAGCACGACGTGACGGGGACCCCACGGATCTCCACCGGGGCGCACCATCGAGGCGGCATCGACGTCATCACGGCGCGGGTACTGCGGGTGCCAACGATCCTGACGGCGACCGGCCAGCATGTCGGCGGCGTCATCGGGACCGATCAGCACCAACCTCAGCCGAGCGGTGCTGATCACTGCCGGCAGCCCGATCACGGGGCCATCAGAAGTAGCGCTCCAGCTCCACCGCTGCACCGTCCTCGAAGACCGAGGCCGTGACGTCGTCGGCGGCATCGATCACTTCCTGGATCGCCTGACCCATCGCCACCCCACGGCCGACCCAACCGAGCATCTCGATGTCGTTGCGGCCGTCGCCGATCGCCAGCACGTCGGCCGCCTCGACGCCGAGCTCCCGACACACGTGCTCGAGGCCGGAGGCCTTGTTGACACCCACGGGTGAGAGGTCGAGCCAGGCGGTCCAGCCGACCACGTAGTTGGTGCCGTGGAGACCGAGCTCAGCGGCCAGCGCTACGAAGTCGTCGGCGCTGGCAGCGGGGTCGCGGATGATCACCCGGCTCACCGGACCGCCCACGAGGTCGTCGAGGTCGGTCGTGATCATCTCTCCCGACAGCTCGCCCTCGGGAAATGGTCCGCTGACGCGATAGCCGATGCCGCGCTCTTCCACCGCGACCAGTGCGGTCGGTTGCCGTTCCAGGATCGCCTTCACCGCCGGGCCGGCATCGAAGGTCTCCTCGTGCACGACTTCCAACGGCGGATAGCGGAAGATCACCGCTCCGTTGCTGGCCACCACCCACACCCGCTCCTCGTCGACGCCGCGCAGGTCGAGCAGGTCGGCAATCCGGGTCATCCCGTGGGGTGACCGACCCGAGGCGAGCACGATGTGGGCCCCGGCCTCCCGGGCGCGCTGCACGACGTCGTAGACGCGGCGCTCGATCTGCTCATAGGTCATGCCGGCACCCTCGACCCACTTGAGGAGGGTGCCGTCGATGTCGAGCGCGACCAGGCTCGGGGTCCAGTCCGCCACTACTCGACGGGCTCCAGCACGTCGCGGCCCAGCCACTTCTGCAACGCCTGGGGGACCCTTACCGAGCCGTCCGCCTGCTGATGGGTCTCGAGGATCGCGACGATCGTGCGGGGCATGGCGCACAAGGTGCCGTTGAGGGTCGCCACCGGGCGCACACCGTCGGCGAACCGGCCCCGGGTGTCGAGGCGACGGGTCTGGAAGTCGGTGCAGTTGGACGTCGAGGTCAGCTCGCGGTAACGACCCTGGGTCGGGATCCACGCCTCGAGGTCGAACTTGCGCTGCGCCGAGAGCCCCAGGTCGCCGGCAGCGGTATCGATCACCTGGTAGGCAAGCTCGAGCTTGTCCAGGAACGCCTTCTCGATCTCCAGCAGCCGCTGGTGCTCGGCGAACGAGTCCTCCATGGTGGTGTAGACGAACATCTCCACCTTGTCGAACCAGTGCACCCTGATGATGCCCTTGGTGTCCTTGCCGTGCGACCCGGCCTCCTTGCGGAAGCAGGGGCTGAAAGCGGCGTAGCGCAGCGGCAACGAGGCGCCGTCGAGGATCTCGTCGGAGTGGTACGCCGCCATCGGCACCTCGGAGGTGCCCACGAGGTACATGTCCTGACCCTCGATCCGATAGACGTCGTCGGCGGCCTGGCCGAGGAACCCGGTGCCCTCCATCGCCCGCGGCTTGACCATCGACGGAGCGATCACCTGGGTGAACCCGTGCTCGCGGGCGTGCTCGTTGGCGAGGTTGATCAACGCGAACTCCAGCTCGGCGCCCTGGCCGGTCAGGAAGTAGAAGCGCGATCCCGAGACCTTGGCACCGCGATCCAGGTCGATGGCCCCCAGAAGCCGGCCCAGCTCCACGTGGTCACGCGGCTCGAAGTCGAACTCGCGAGGGGTGCCGACGGTCTCGAGCAGCGTGAAGTCGTCTTCGCCACCCGCGGGCACCTCGTCGGCGGCCAGGTTGGGGATGGTGAGGAGAGCGTCCTGCCACTCCTGCTCGGCGGCGGCCTGCCTGGCCTCCGCCTCCTTGACCTCGCCCGCGAGGGTCTTGGTCTGGGTGAGCAGTCGCCCCTTCTCGTCACCCTGCGCCTGCGGGATCAGCTTGCCAAGCTGCTTCTGCTCGGCGCGCTTGACCTCGTAGTCAGAGATCGCCGCGCGTCGGGTGGCGTCGGCCCGCAGGGCGCGGTCGACCACCTCGTCGGACAGCCCGCGCTTGGCTTGGGCGGCCCGGACACGGTCCGGATCGTCACGGAGGATGCGAGGGTCGATCATGGTCAGAGGCTATCGGCCGGATCCGACCCTCCTCACCCCAGTTGTCCGGCCGGCTTCGTCATACTTGTCCAGCCCATCGCTTGCCCTGCTCCGACTCAAAGGAAACCCAGATGCTCGATCGGTCTCGCCGAGTGCAGCTCGGATGGGCAACGGTCTGCTTCGGGCTGCTCGTGGTGTTGAGCATCGGCGTGAGCCAGGGGTGGACCTGGCTGGCCGATCTTGACGCTCGCGGCAGGTCGGCCCGGGAGTGGGCGATCGACGACGCGGATCTGCGGCGACTCCTGCGCGGCATCGAGATCGCCTTCGCGCCGCTCTGGCTCGGGGCCTACTCCCTGGTCATCGCCGCCCTGCTCTGGTCGCGCAAGCACCGACGTGCAGCGGCGTACGTCGTGCTGGTGGTGGCCGCCTCGTATGCCGCGTTCCGGCTGCTGAAGGTGATCGTCGACCGCGACCGGCCGCAGTGGCAGGTGATCGTCGGCACCCATGAGTCCCTGGCCTTCCCGTCCGGCCACGTCACGATGATCACCGCCTTCGGTGCGGTGCTGATAGTGCTCGCGGTCATGCTGCTGCGTAGGTCGAACATTCGTCGGCTGGTCGGTCTTGTGGCAGTCCTGATGGTCGTCGTCGTCAGCCTCGACCGGGTGCTGCTCGGTCGTCACTATCCCAGTGACGTTGCGGGCGGGCTGCTCCTCGGCGTGGGCCTGGCAGTGCTCGGGCTGGCGCTCTACAGCCCGTTGCCTCGCAGCCATGCCGAGAAGGTCGACCCCCTGCCGGTTACGCTCCCCTCGGGCCGCAGGCTCGCCGTGGTGCTCAACCCGATCAAGGTGGAGGACGTCGGGCAGTTCCAGTCGATCGTGGATGCAATGGCCGCAGAGGCCGGCTGGTCCGCACCCACGTGGCACCTGACCACGATCGAGGACTCCGGCACCGGCCAGGCCGAGCGGGCCTCGGTCGAGGGTGCCGACCTGGTGATCGTGTGCGGGGGCGACGGCACGGTGCGTGAGGTGTGCGCCGAGCTTGCCGGCACCGGTATCCCCGTCGGCATCGTGCCCGCCGGCACGGGCAACCTGTTGGCCCGCAACCTCGACATCCCGCTCTACATCAGGGCCGCGATCGACATCGCTCTCACCGGCCAGGACCGGGCCATCGACATGGTCTCGGTCTCCGGCGACGGTATTGACGACAGTCATTTCCTGGTGATGGCTGGCATGGGCTTCGACGCTGCGATCATGGAGGGCGTCAACGAGCAGATCAAGGAGAAGGTCGGTTGGCTGGCCTACGTGCTCTCCGCCCTGAAGTCGCTGATGTTCCCGGTGAGCCGAGTCGAGATCTCGATCGACGGCGGCGCGCCGACCAGCCACCGCGCCCGCACGATCGTGGTCGGCAACGTGGGCTACCTGCAGGCCGGGATGCCCCTGCTCCCGGACGCCACGATCGACGACGGCCAGATCGATGTGGTGATCCTGTACCCGCGTCGGTTCCTGTCCTGGGTGCCCCTTGCCTTCCGGGTCCTGACCAAGCGGACCCACACCGACGAAACCATCAACCGGATGACCGGGCAATCCGTCTCCATCAAGGCCTCGTCGGACGTACCGCGACAGCTCGACGGCGATTCGATCGGCCCTGGCAGGGAGCTGCACATGGAGTGCATCCACGGCCGGTTGCTGGTGCGAGTGGCACGCTAAGAGCCGCGACGCGCGGGCCCGCCGAAGAATTGATGGCACCCTGTCGGCTGAGAACGTCCCGGGAGGCGGGCTGACCACAATGACGGTGTCGAAATCACAGCCGTGAGCACGGTGCTCGTGGTCGACGACGAGCCCGCGCTGGCCCAGTCGCTCGCTACCACCCTGCGCGCCGCTGGATGGCAGGTGGTGACCGCCGCCGACGGCCGGTCCGCGATCGAGGCTGTCGCTGTCGTGCAGGCCGACCTGATCGTGCTCGACCTCGGGCTGCCGGACATGGCGGGTAACAAGGTGCTCGCCGGGCTGCGGAGCGCGACCGCGGTGCCGATCGTCGCGCTGTCAGCCGATCACCACTTCGGGGCTAGGGAGGAGGCGCTCGATCTCGGCGCCGACGACTACATCGTCAAGCCGTTCGTGATGGTGGAGCTGATGGCCCGGTTAGACGCCGCAACACGTCGGTCCGGCGGTTCGCCGCCCAAGGTCTCGCTCGTCGAGGTCGGGGAGCTGACCATCGACCTGGAGCGCAAGCTGGTCACCCGGGGTGGTGTAGCGGTGCCGCTCACCGACACCGAGTGGTGCTTCCTCGAGCTGCTCGCCCGCAACCTCGGACGGGAGCTGTCTCGCGAGCAGATCCTGCGTGAGGTGTGGGGGCCGGGCTACGAACGCGAGACCCACTACCTCCGGGTGTACGCCGCCCAGCTGCGTCGCAAGATCGAGGTCAAGCCGTCCCACCCGAGACACCTGATCACCTCCAGCGGCCTCGGCTACGTGCTGGAGGCCTAGCGCTGCTCACGAGCCCGGCCTCCGGAGAGATCATGAGGGCGGGCCCGTCGATCAACGACCGACCCGGAACGTCTTCCGTGCGGTGGCGCGCTGTCCGGCCTTGTCGAGCACGGTGAGGGTCACGGTGTGTTTGCCGCGGCCGCGAAAGGCGTGGTCGACCACGCGGCCAGATCTGCGATGGGTGCCGATCTGCCATCGGTAGGTCGCGACCTGGTCGTTGCTCGAGGGCCCGCCTGCCCGGAAGGTGCACTGCAGTCCGTCGCACCTGACACCGATCCGTGCGGTGGGCGGGGGGTCAGCGAAGACCCGGAGCAGCAGGTTCGGCGAGCCCGGACCACGGCTGCTGACGACCCCGCGCGTTCCGTTCTCCAGCAGCACGTCCTGGGCCTGACGCGGCCCGAGACCGGGCTGCTGGGCCCTGATCAGGGCCAGGGCGCCGGCCGCGTGCGGCGCCGACATCGACGTGCCGCTGTAGGAGACGCCGCCCGAGCTCGTGCCCAGCTTCGCGCCGATGACATCCACACCTGGCGCGAAGATGTCGACACACGCACCGAAGTTGGAGAAGCCCGCACGGACGTCGGACCGGTTGGTGGCACCGACCGTCACCACCTGTGACTCCCCGGCCGGTGACTCGAGGCAGGCGTTGCGGCCAGAGTTGCCCGCGGCTACCGCTACCGCGACGCCGCGGTTCAACAGTCCACGGGCTGCGTTGTCGAGAGCCGCGAAGCGCGAGGTGGTCGTCAGCGACATGTTGACGACCGCGGGCGACTGGTGGTGGGACGCCACCCAGTCGAGGCCGGCCAGGAACTCCGAGGCCGAGCCGGAGCCATCGCAGTCGAGCACGCGGACGGCGTGCACGGTGGCCCTCTTGGCGATCCCCCAACGGGTGCCGGCCACGGTGCTGGCGACGTGGGTGCCGTGGCCGTTGCAGTCCCCCCACGCCGCTGGGTTCGGCCCAGCGAGCAGGCTGCCGACGAAGTTGCGGCCCGTCCCGACCCGACCGGCAAGCTCGGTGTGACCAGACAACCCGGTGTCGACGACGTACACATGCGCACCGCGACCTGCGCGGTCCGGGTATCGATACTGGCCGTCGAGGTTGCGGTGCTGCTGGTCCGCGCGATCCAGGTTCCAGTTGGCGCCGCGCTCGGTCGCGCTCACGGTGACAGGGACGTCGCGCGAGATCGACTGCACGCGCGGGTCGCGGCGCAGGGCGGCAGCTGCAGTCGCAGGGAGTCGCGCCGCGAAGCCACGAAGGGCGGTGTCGTAGGTCAAGGTGACCACGCCGCCCACGGGACTCAGCAACGACTGCGCGAGCGTGGGCACCGGCAGCCTCGGTCTGCCGGCCGGCGGGTCACGCAGGACCACGACGTAGGTCGCGACCGGATCAGCCGGCGAGATCGCCCGCTCCGCAGCGGCGTGGGCGTACGAGATGCCGCCCGTCACCAGGCTCGAGACCATCAGCACGGTCGTCGCCAGGACGCGTCGTCGTTGTCCACCCACGCCGGGACAACCTGCCTCGGGTCGCTGGAGTTACGCGCGGGCGGCGGCTATCGCTTCGCCCTCCTCGGGTGACAGCTGCTGGTCACTCCTCCAAGCCACGATGTTCTTGGCGTAGGTCCGGGCCTCGCTGCGCCCGTGGATGGAGGTCAGCACGACGCCACTGCCGCCTTGGTCGAGCAGCGCCAGCGACCACGACAGATGGCCACCCATGTCGTCGAAAGCGTCGAAGCGGACCACCGCGAGGTGGCGCAGAGACTCGCCCACCTCGGCGCTGAGCGCCGCGACCTCCTGCCGCAGGCCCAACACGTCCTCGGGCAGTGCGTCGACGTCTCCTGGACGCTGCGGCTGAGGTCGTAGTGCCCCCACCAACGCCACCGCCAACGCCACGACCGATATCAACAGAGCGAGCACGGCGACAGCGACCACGTCAGCGACCCTAAACTCCAACGGTGACCGATTCGCGACGCATCGCCTACCAGGGCGAGCCCGGCGCCAACTCCCATGCGGTGTGTCAGCAGCACTACCCCGACTGGGAGGCGCTGGCCTGCGCGTCGTTCGAGGATGTCTTCGCGGCGGTCGTGACCCGAGAAGCCGACCTGGCGATGATCCCGATCGACAATTCGATCGCCGGCAGGGTGGCCGACATCCACCACTTCCTCCCCGACTCCGACCTGCACATCATCGCCGAGCACTTCCTGCGGATCCGCTTCCACCTGATGGGCGTGCCCGGTGCGTCACTCGAAACCATCACGACCGCGCACAGCCACGTCCACGCGCTGGGGCAGTGCCGCAAGATCATCCGCGCGCACCAGCTGACGACGGTCATCTCGGGCGACACCGCCGGCGCCGCCCGCGAGGTCGCCGAGGCCGCTGATCCGACCCAAGCCGCGATCTCCCCACCGATGGCGGCCGAGATCTACGGGCTGGAGATTCTCGCCGAGGACGTCGAGGACGAGGACCACAACACGACGCGCTTCGTGGTGCTGTCCCGCGACTTCGTGATGGCGCCAGCCGGCAACGGTCCGGTGATCACGTCGTTCATCTTCAACGTGCGCAACCTTCCGGCGGCCCTCTACAAGGCTCTGGGCGGCTTCGCGACCAACGGCGTGAACATGACCAAGCTGGAGAGCTACATGGTGGACGGCGCGTTCACCGGCACCCAGTTCCTGGCCGAGGTCGACGGCCATCCTGACGACCTGGGGCTCCAACGTGCGCTCGAAGAGCTGGCGTTCTTCTCCACCGACGTCAAGATGCTCGGTGTCTACCCCGCAGACCCGTTCCGGAGTGACCAACCCGGCGATTGACAGACTGCAGAGGTGGATCTCGCAGCCCTTGTCCTCACCTTCGGCGCGATCTTCGTCGTCGAGCTGCCGGACAAGACCTTCCTCGCCACGCTGGTGCTCGCCACCCGCTACCGGCCGCTGCTGGTGTGGATCGGGGTCGGACTCGCCTTCACGGTGCAGACGACCGTCGCGGTCGCGCTCGGTCACGCTGCCTCGTTCCTGCCCTCCGAGGTGGTCCGGTCGGCCTCGCTCGTACTCTTCCTGGTCGGCGCAGCCGTGTTGGTGCGCGAGGGCCGGAGCCACCAGGGGGCCGGGCAAGACGACGACCACGCTGGGCAACGGCCCGGCGTCACCGGCCTGCGCGCTGTCGGCGCGTCCTTCCTGGTCCTCTTCGCCGCTGAGTGGGGCGACCTGTCACAGCTGCTCACCATCTCCCTGGTGGCGACGTACGAGGCGCCGGTCAGCGTCTTCGCTGGCGCCCTGGCGGCGCTGCTCACGGTCAGTGCGCTGGCGGTGCTCGTCGGGCGCAACCTGCTGCGCTGGGTCCCGCTCCACACCCTCCACTACGTCGGTGCTGCGGTGTGCCTCCTGCTGGTCGGACTCACGACGTATGAGCTGATCACCTGACCCTGGCTACGGGGCTGACGGCACCCCGCCCCATAGAGTCGGCGCATGACCGCGATCCATGGTGCCGACAGCGAGGTCGGGCGGCTGCGGACGGTGCTGTTGCACCGGCCCGGCAACGAGCTCAAGCGGCTCACCCCTCGCAACAACGACAAGCTGCTCTTCGACGCGATCCGTGGGTGGGCCGGGCGCAGGACGAGCACGACGCGTTCGCAGAGACGTTGCGGTCGCGCGACGTGGAGGTGCTCTACCTGACCGACCTCCTCACCGAGACCCTCGAGCAGCCGGACGCTCGCGCACACGCGATCGAGGAGGCATTGGAGGACCTCGACCTCGGTGACACCATGCGCGGCTACCTGGAGGGTCTGCTGGGCGACGCCTCCCCCGCCGAGCTCACCGGCTATCTCACCGCCGGCATTCGCAACGACGAGGTGCGCGGTGGCTTCGGGTTGGTCACCTCACTGCTGGCCTCCGACGACTTCCTGATCGACCCCCTGCCCAACCTGCTCTTCACCCGCGACTCCTCGGTCTGGATCCGCGACAGGGTGGCGATCACCTCGCTGGCCATGCCTGCCCGCAAGCGCGAGACCGAGCTGACCGAGCTGATCTACAGCCGACACCCACGTTTCGTCGGCACCCCCCGGATCCACGGTTCTCACTACGAGCACGTGGAGGGCGGCGATGTGCTGCTGCTGTCGCCGGGGGTGGTGGCGGTAGGGGTCGGCGAGCGGACCACGCCCGCTGGGGCCGAGCGGCTGGCCCGGCAGATGTTCCAGTCCGACCTCGCCCACACCGTGCTCGCGGTGCCGATCGCGCAGGAGCGGGCGACTATGCACCTCGACACGATCTGCACTTTGGTCGACGTCGACAAGATGATCGTCTACCCCAACGTCGCCGACTCCCTGGTCGCCTTCACGGTGACCACTCACGGCGTGGAGCCCGACGGCGACCTGCTGCTGGACGTTGCGGCTGCCGAGCCGTTCCTGATCGCGGCTGCGAAAGCAATGGGCATCGACACGCTCAGCCAGATCGACACCGGGCTGGACCCCGTCACCGCCGAGCGTGAGCAGTGGGACGATGGCAACAACACCCTCGCCCTCGCCCCGCGCGTCGCGGTCGCCTACGAACGCAACGACGAGACCAACGATCGGCTCGAGGACGCCGGCATCGAGGTGGTCCGGGTCGCCGGTTCCGAGCTCGGCTCCGGCCGGGGCGGCCCGCGCTGCATGAGCTGCCCGATCTCCCGGGAGTCGTTGGCCGTCGTCTAGCCCACGAGGTGGCGCCCACCGCCGGTGTCGCTGGACAGCCTCTTCCCACTCGGGGATCATCACGCTCGGAGGGTTTGCACCCGAGTGGGCCCGAGCGACCCGAGCGGCACCGAAAGGCTGACCATGGCTTCGTTCTTCGAGAACTTCACCCCACAAGAGGTGGCCCGGATCAGCGCGGCCGGCCGGCGACTGAAGCTGCCCGAGGGCTGGTCGCCGATCTGGGAGAACACCCCGGCCGACAAGGCCTACATCCTGCTGGACGGCACCGTCTCGGTGCGCCAGCACGGCGAGGAGATCGCCCAGGTGGGCTCCGGGGAGATCTTCGGTGAGGCCGGCATCGTCGGTCACCACCTGCGCAACGCGAGCATCGTCGCCCTGACACCGCTCGATGTCATCCACTTCACCAACGACGACGTACGCGGCCTGATGGATGAGCTGCCATCGTTCAAGAGGGTGCTCGACGAGGTTGCCCAATCTCGTCAGGGGTGAGCGATCGCGACGACCAACCAGACCTCTCGAAGGCGCTGGAGGTCCTTGAGTCCTACCTCATGGGCGAGTGTCCCAGCCTCACCCGCGTCCAGGTTGCCGAGCAGGCCGGCGTGCCACACGAGGTGGCTTACGAGCTCTGGCGACTGCTCGGCTTCCCGGCCCAGACTGACGATGCCATCGCGTTCACGCCCGCGGACGTGCAGGCGCTGAAGTACACCAACGACCTGATGGAGCTGGGCATCCTCAGCGCCGACCGGCAGGCGGCGCTGGTGCGCACCTGGGGGCGGTCGTTCGCTCGGTTGGCCGACTGGCAGACGAGCCTGCTCACCTCGGTCGCCCTCGAGAGCGGCGCCGACCCGGCCCAGACGCTGGAGCAGATGAGTGCCGAGGTGTTGCCCCGGGTCGATGCCCTGCAGACCTATGTCTGGCGCCGGCACCTGCTCAGCGCGGCCAGTCGCATGCTCGCGGTCGAGACCCCGGGATCTCCGGTGGCCGACCTGGCGGTGATCTTCGTCGACATCGTCGGCTACACCTCGCGCAGCCGGACGCTGTCGGAGCGCGAGCTCGTGGAGTGGCTGGAGTACTTCGAGGGCGAGACGCTCGGACTGGTGGTCGACCGGGAGGTGCGCATCATCAAGAACATCGGCGACGAGGTACTGCTCGTGACCAACGACGTCACGGCGGCCGCGGACATAGCGCTGGAGATGACCCGACGAGGTGAGGTCGCCGAGGACCGGTTCCCCAGTGTTCGAGCCGGCATCGCCTACGGCCCGGTCGTCAGTCGGCTGGGCGACGTGTTCGGATCGACCGTCAACATCGCTGCCCGACTGACCTCGGTGGCTCGGCCAGGCACGGTGGTCGTCGACCGAGGTGCCTACGAGAAGCTGTCAGGACGCAAGGACAACGGCGAGGACGACGCCCCCGACCAGGGGGACAGCGAGTCGGTGTACTCCTTCCGACGGCTGCGACGCGTGTCGGTCAAGGGCTACTCACGCCTGCACGCCTGGGCACTGAGATAGGGCCGACGACCAACGCTCTACCTGATGGTGACCTGGCGATTGGCCAGCCCGGAGCGGGCGGCCCGCTGCTCGGTGGTGAGGTCGGAGGAGTCGGCCAAGGCGTCATCGAGCGCCGCACGGAACTTCGCCGCAGGCTCCTCCAGCACCTCGGCCCCGGTGCCGAGTGGGAGATCCCAGACCGGGGCCAGCAGACCGTGGGCGCGGAACATGCCGACCAGCCGGGCCTCCGGCACGATCACGTCCTGACCCGCCTGGTGCAGGCGCGAGAGCGCATCGAGCAGCTTGTCCTCCGGCTCGGGCATCACCCAGCGCAGGTGCTCCTTGGGGCCGACGTCGGTCCAGTACGCCGCCTCGACCGACGACAGCCGGGAGGTCGGAGTGGCTGACTCGTTGGCCCGTTCGAGCGCTCCGGCCATGGCGTCGGACTCGTCGACGTCGGCGACCCAGTAGTCGAAGCCCGCGTGCACGGTGACCTCGAGGCTGGTGTTGGTGAGCAGCTCCTGGAGCCGCGGCCCCTCGCCTGGAGGGTCGGTGAGCCCCACGATGCCGGGCTCTGCCTCGAGCGCCGTGACCAGGACCGCAGCCAGGTCTCGCGACGGGTCACCGAAGCTGTGCTGGACCTGGAGGCCGAGCCAGACCTCGCCGCTGTCGCGCGACATCGCCGGCGCAGCCATTGGGAGCAGGGTGCAGAGCTGGACGGTGCGGTCCGTGTCGCGGACCTTTAGCGGAGCGGTAGCCGCAGGCACCAGCTCACGCAGTGCCACCAGGTCGCACTCGCCGACCAGGCCCTCGAAGGGGCGCCCGACATAGACGCTCGTGGCTCCGCCCGCCGCACCGTGGCACGCCTTGTAGCGCTTGCCGGAACCGCACGGGCAGGGCTGCCGTGGTCCGACGGCTCCCGCGGCAGAAGTCGCTCGGGAGTTGCCGTCCGAGGCTCGGTCAGTGGTGCGGGAGCGCTTGGCCATGGCCTAGACGCTACTTGTCGAGCAGCTCCTTCATGTACGCCGGGCGGTCGCTGATGACGGCCTTGACCCCGTTGTCGAGGCAAAGGTCCAGGTCTTCCTTGGTGTTGACCGTCCACACGTGGATGTCGTGACCAGCTCGGGTGATCCGGCGGCCGAGCTTGGGATGCTCGCGGAGCTCCGCGATGCCCGGCCCAACGATCCAGTCCTTGCCGATCACCCGGCGCAGCATCGGCCAGTACTGCGCGCGGTCGATCAGCTGGACGATCTGCACGTCCGGCGCCATCCGCTCCACCCGTTGCAAGGCGGTGTAGGAGAAGCTCATCACCCGCACCGGCGACCCTGGCTTGTCCCAGCCGAAGTCGCCGAGCATCTCCACGAGCCGCTTCTCGACCAGCCCCCCGAAGCGGGTCGGGTGCTTGGTCTCCACAGCCACCTCGACCCGCCGCTCGTAGTCGGCGACCATCTCCAGGAGCTTGCGCAGGGTAAGCAGTCCATCGAGCGTCTCGTCGCGGACAGGAGCCTCGTCGTCCAGCTCTGCCCACGGGTTCTTCCAGGCCGCGAAGTCGAGCTCCGAGAGCTCGGCCAGCTCCATCGTCGACACGGCACCCCGATGGCTCGCCGTCCGCCGAAGGTCCCGGTCGTGCACGCAGACCAGGTGCCCGTCGGCGGTCAACCGCACATCGCACTCGAGCCCGTCGGCGCCGGCGTCCAACGCGGCAAGGTAGGCGCCCAGCGTGTGCTCGGCGTTCTCGTGGCTCGCACCCCGGTGAGCAACGACCTGGGGGCGCGGCCGCTCACTCATGTCGCCATTGTGGCCCATGAAGTGACCACTTCGGGTGGTCCTCAGCGCGAGCGCAGGAACCTGCCGAAGTGCGGGACCGTGAAAGCGACGCTCCCTCGCTCGGCCGAGAAGACCAGACCCTTCTTGATCAGCCCGTCGCGGGCCGGCGAGAGTGATTGCGGCTTGCGGCCCAGGTGGCGGGCGATGTCGGCGGTCGTCACCGGACCGTCCTCCTGGTCCAGGCCGAGATCGGCCATCGCGGTCATGTAGTCGCGCTCGGCGGGGGTGGCGCGGTCGTAGCGAGCGCCGAAGAACCCGATCGCCAGCTCCGCCTCCGCCTCGGGTGCCGCCTCGCGGACGTCGTCGACCGTGATCGGGTCGCCGACCGCGGCGTCCCAGGTGACCTTGCCGTAAGCCTGCACGAAGTAGGGGTAGCCGTCGGTGAGGCGGTAGAGCTCGTCAATCGCGGAGTCCTCGAACGCGACGCCCTCGCTGTCGGCGGGCAGTCGCCAGGCGCGCTCGGCCATCTCGCGCGGCAGGCGGTCGACGCTCACGTAGCGGAACAGCCGCTCGGCGTACGACTTGGACGCAGCGAGCGCGACGGGAAGGTGGGGCAGGCCGGCGCCGACCACGATCAGCGGAGTGCCCTGCTGGCTGATCTCGTGGCATGCGCCGCAGAGAGCCGCGAGCTCGTCGAGGGAGATGTCCTGCATCTCGTCGACGTAGAGAGCGATGCCGACGCCGAGGTCGCGAGCGAGCGAGGACACGTCTCCGAACAGCTCGATCAGGTCGAGCTCGAGATCGCCGGAGTCCGCGCGGCCCTTGACCGCCACCGCGTCGACCGGCGGGGTCCAGCGCATCCCTTTGCGGTCGGCCAGCTGCGTACGCAGGGCGAACGACTTGAGCACGCCGGCGACCGCGTCCACGCGGTCGGGGTCGCGATGGCGATGAGACACCTCACGGACCGCCGCGTGCACCGCCTGCGCGACCGGGATCCGGATGCTCTGGTCCGGCCGGGCCTCGATCTTGCCGGTGCCCCACGCCCTCTTCACGGCCTGGCCGCGCAGCGTGTTGAGCAGCACCGTCTTGCCGACACCGCGCAGGCCGGAGAGCACCATGCTCCGCTCCGGTCGTCCTACCGCTACCCGCTCCAGGGTCACCTCGAACTGCGCCAGCTCGCGGTCCCGTCCGGCCAGCTCGGGCGGTCGCTGCCCCGCCCCCGGCGCATAAGGGTTACGGATCGGATCCATGTGAGGACCGTATCTACCTGTCTACCCTTTTCCCTAGAGCCTCGCCTACGAGGTAGTCCCGGGTCAGTGGCGGCAAAAATCGCCAACGAGACCCGCCACTGACCCGGGACTACCGTGCGTCGGGCGCCCGTAAACTGAGAGCGTGCCCGAGCTGCCCGAGGTGGAAGCGCTGGCCCTCGACCTGCGGGGGCGGCTCGAGGGTCGCGCCATCGTCAAGATCCACATCGCAGCTTTCAGCGCCCTGAAGACCTACGACCCTCCCCTGTCGGCCCTCGAGGGCACCCTGGTCGACGACGTGGCCCGGCACGGCAAGTTCCTCGAAATCCGGGCCTCAGGTCTCCACCTGGTCTTCCACCTGGCCCGCGCCGGCTGGATCCGGTGGCGCGACGAGGTGCCGACGATCCCGCCGAAGCCCAGCAACAAGTCGACGCTGGCCGTGCGGGTGGTGCTCGATGACCAGAGCGGGCTCGATGTCACGGAGGCGGGCACAAAGAAGTCCCTGGCGGCCTACGTCGTCCGCGACCCGCAAGACGTGCCCGGCATCGCGCGGCTCGGCCCGGACCCGCTGGCCGACAACTTCACCATCGACCGGTTCCGCGAGATCCTCGAGGCCGAGGGCCGCAAGCAGCTCAAAGGCGTGCTCCGCCACCAGGGCACTATCGCGGGCATCGGGAACGCCTACTCCGACGAACTCCTGCATGCCGCCAAGATGTCGCCGTTCAAGCCGGCCAACAGCCTCGTCGATCAGGAACTGGAGACGCTCTACACCGCCATCCGTGAGGTCCTCGGCGACGCCGTCGAGCGCTCTCGTGGGTTGGCCGCCAGCGAGCTGAAGGGCGAGAAGAAGTCCAACCTTGCCGTGCACGGCCGCGCCGGCCAGACCTGCCCCGTGTGCGGTGACGTGGTGCGCGAGGTCTCCTTCGCGGACTCCAGCCTCCAGTACTGTGCCACCTGCCAGACCGGGGGCAAGCCGTTGGCGGATCGACGGATGAGCCGGCTGCTCAAGTGATGAAGGTGCGCCAGTGAGCGAGATTCCCACTGCAGCCGTCGACGGAGTGCCCGACCCGCTGCCCGAGGAGCTCTCGGTGCTCGACGTGCGAGAACCCTTCGAGTGGGAGAATGGCCATATCGATGGAGCGCTGCATATCCCGCTGATGGACCTTCCGGAGCGTCTCGACGAGGTGTCGGGCGGCCAGACATTGGTGGTCTGCAAGGTCGGCGCCCGGTCGGCCCAAGCGGCGGCCTACCTTCTCGAACAGGGTTACAACGTGGTCAACCTCGACGGCGGCATGCTCGACTGGACGGCAGCCGGTCGGGCGATGGTGAGCGAGACCGGCCGGCCACCCCAGGTCGTCTAGCTCACTGCGTCGGGAACTGGGTCGTTCCTCTTCACCCTGGTGGGTCCCCGGCCGGCGGCTCACAGCGCTGGGTGGCGTAGTCCTCGAACGCCTCGGTGGCCGCCATCTCGTCGTCGGTGAGCTCCTCGCCCAGGAGCGCCAGGTTGGCGACGTCATCGGGGTCGAGGTCGCCGGCGTAACGCAGGCTCAGCTCGAAACCTGCTCGGGCCTGCTCGGACATGTCGGGTGGGGTGCCGACCACGGCCAGCTGGTCGCCCCATGAACGCATCGCCTCGACCATGACCTCGTGCTGGTCGGCATCCGACAAGCCCGGATCGATGCCAGCAATGTCACCGGAGAAGAGGCGGAAGTAGGCGCCGCAGAAGCTCTCGAGGGAAGCATCGTCCGGAGGACGGGACCGATCGCCCGAGCACGCGGACAACGAGCAGACCACCAGCAGCACTCCCGAGGCGCACAGCGCGCGAATGCCGACCATGCCAGTCCCTTCGCTTCGGCCGCCGCGGTGAGAGGGTCGGCCCGCCTGTCCGCAGGCGGGCCGACCGTGTCGCTCAGTGACCCGTCGAGCCGTCGATCAGGACGGGAGGTCGGTCGGGATCTCACTCATGTCGGGCACGCAGGCCGTTGCGGCATAGGTGAAGAAGGCCGTCACGTCCGCGACCTCGTCATCGCTGATGCCCAGGGCATCGGCGAACGCTTGGTCGTCGGAAGGGTCGGCGTCGTCGAACGACTCGATGTCATCGGCGTCGACCTCGGCGAGGAAGCCAATGAAGATCTCGAAGCCGTTGCGGGCATCATCTGGAATATCGTCCGGCGTGCCGACCTCAGCAAACTCGTCGGCCACCCTGTGTGCCGCGTCGGCCTGCTCATCAGCCGAACCGTCGTCGTTCAGGTCCGAGGTCACGTTCGTGAAGACCTGACAAAAGTCCTCGGTGCTGGCGCTGTCCGGGGCTCCGTCTACGTCGGCCCCGCCACCACCGTCGCCATCGTCGTCACCACATGCGACCAGCGAGAGCCCCGCGATCACGATTGCGGCTCCTGTCGCCAGCGAGCGCTTGAGCTTCATCTTGGTTCCTTCCAGTTGTCCCATGTACCGCGGTCACTCTCGCAGCATTCAGCCCGGCAAGGCCAGGTCCGTCGTCGGGGGGCTAGTCAGGGCTGGGTCACGGGGCGGGGGTCTCATCCGGGAGCTCGAGACACTGTTGCGAGGCGTAGGTGATGAACGCGATCACGTCGTCCGCGTCGTCCTTGTCGATGCCGAGTGCTTCGGCGAAAGCGTCCGGGTCCGGGGTGGTCTCGGCGAACTTCTCGATGTCGGTGCCGTCGACGTCCGAGAGAAACTCCAAGAAGACCTCGTAGCCGTTGCGGGCACTCTCTTCCATCCCCTCCGGGCTGCCGACCTCGGCGAGCTTGTCCGCTGCCTCGTGCGCAGCCTCAGCCTGCTCGTCGGCGCTGTCGTCCGCTCCGCCACCAATGCTGTCGTCGTTCCAGACAGCGCAGAAGTCCTCGAGGGTCGCGTCGTCGGGCGAGTCGGCCACGTCGCTGGCGCTCGTGTCACCACCGCCGTCTCCGTCGCCACCACAGGCGGTGAGTCCGAACCCGGCGACCGCGAGCGCGGCTCCGGTCGCGATGGCGCGCTTGAGCTTCATCTGGTGAGCCTTTCGGTTGTCCGAAGACGGGAGGTCCTGAGGGGGTGTCGTGCGGCCCGGCAGCTGGACCCTCCCATTGGCTGGTCATTCATTCATGCCGGGCCGGTTGTCCGCAACGAGGCCGGGCTGGGGACGGCAAGCACCGCAGGAAGTCGGGACAGGTACGCCGCCCGCGTCACCTCGATCACGCCCAGGGACTCGAGGTGCGGTGTGACCCACTGCACATCGATCAGCCGATGCTCCCGGTGCTCGTCAGAAAGCAGGTCAACGAGCCCCACCAAGGCGACCTTCGAAGCATCGCGGGCCCGATGGAACATCGACTCTCCGGCGAAGAGCCCTCCGATCGCGACGCCGTACAACCCGCCTTCGAGGCGTCCGTCGCGCCAGGCCTCGACGGAGTGGACCCAGCCCAAGGCATGAAGGCGGTGGTAGGCAGAACGGATCCGGTCATCGATCCAGCCACCGGGACGCTGGGGGTCGGCACTGGCCGTGAGCACCTCGCTCCAGGCGGTGTCCACCCGGATCTCGAAGTCGCGCGCCGACCGCCGAAGCGACCTGGAGACGACCAAGCGGTCCAGTGGAAGCACGCCCCGGACGGTCGGGCTCCACCACGCCATCGGGTCGCGTGGGCGGCCGACCGGCATCGGGAAGAGCCCGTGCCGGTAGGCCGCCAGGACGGTGCCCGGCTCGAGGTCGGCACCGACCCCGACCAGGTCGTCGTCGGGGTCCCAGGCGGCCGGGTCGCCGAAGCTCCATCGGGTCGCGGGTGGCTCGACGGGCTGGGGCACACCCCCGACGCTATGCCCGGGTTACTACTCTTGCGCCATGGGCGTCACCCAGCGGGTCGGCCGGCAGCTGGCCCCCAAGATCACCGAGCTCGCACCCGGACTGACCTCGTCGTTCGTGCGACAGGCACTCGACCGCGCCATCCGGGGTGTGGGTCCGCTGCCTCCGGCGGCCGACGCAGCCGACAAGCAGCTGGCCGAGCAGGGTGGCAACGTCGACCGCGCCATCCATGAGGTGATCGAGAACCACGTCCGGTACGCCGGCGCCCAGGGTTTCCTGACCAACCTCGGGGGGCTGGTCACCGCAGCGTTCCTGATCCCGACCAACGTCACCGGGTTGACCCTGCTCCAGTGCCGGATGGTCGCCGGTATCGCGCACCTGCGGGGCTACGGGCTCGAGGACCCACGCGTGCGCAACGCGATCCTGGTGACCGTGCTCGGTGAGGACTCGGTCAAGCACCTGGTGAAGAAGAAGAAGATCCCCGCCCCTCCGATGGCGCTGGCGACCGCACCCAGCCACGATGCCCGCATCGACGCAGCGATCTCCGCAGAGGTGGCCGCAGAGCTGATCAGCCGCGTGGCCGGCAAGCGGCTGGCGACAACGATCGGCCGCAGGGTGCCGGTGGTCGGCGGCCTGGTCGGGCTCGGAGCCGACGGGTACGGCACCTGGAAGGTCGGCCGCTACGCCGACCGTGAGCTCCTGCCGCGCGCGATCCGGTAGGCCTTCAGCATCCCGCGTCCGAGCTTGCCGGACTGCAGCCGACGCACGAGCTTCTCGCGCATCCGGTACGTCGGGCGCAGGTAGGAGCGCTCCAACGCCCGGTGAGCGTGGTCGAGCTCGTCGGTCAGCCGCACCTCCTGCTGCCGCAGCCGCGCCGTCTCCAGCAGCAGGGCTCGGATCGCGCTGACCCCGGCCCTGGCCACCTGCGCCTCGACCGGGTGGTCAGGATCGGCCCACGAGTCGGATGCCTGGCCCGCCAGGTCGTGCAGGTCACCTATGACGTCGTAACCGCGCTGCTCGATCTCGGCCGTCCAGGCCTCGGTGAGACCGGCGACCCAGGGGTGGAGCTCGGGCGGCAGGCCGAGCCTGGGTGACCGCGTGCGCTGCGACAGGGTCTGGTGGGCGAGCAGCTCACGAACCAGGGGACGGTAGTCGGCGGGCGGCAGAGCCCGGTGGGCGGCGACGTTGATCCGCCGCAGCAGGGCAGTCTCGGGCACTCCGAGGGACGGGTTGTGGCGCTCGACCTCCAGGTCGAGGTCGAGGCCATCGAGACCGAACGCCTGACTGAACCGCTTCCACAGCAGTTCCGGCGCACCCCCGGGAGGCGGCACCGTGACCAGGTGGATGCGCTCGGGCGGCAGGTCGTGGCCCCACCGGTTGAGAATGTCGGGGATCTCCTGCACGCCCCAGAACCAGCTGCCGATCCGGGTGGACCGGGTGGGGTCCTGGATCTGCTCAAGAAACTTGGCGTAGGTGAGCTGGCTGCGGTGCTTGACGTTCTCCTGCCACTCCGCCGGGACCTGCCGCGCCAGGTCGCGCACGGAGAGGATGACGTGGATCTGCGCACCGTCATCGTGCCCGAGCGAGGTCAGGGCGCGGCCGACCTGGGTGCGCGAGGCCGTGGCCAGGATCTCGTGGCTGACGATCGACGTGCCGTCGTGGTCGCGCACGCGAGCGGCGAGCTCGTCCCACGCTCCGATCGCCTCGGCCTCCAGCCCACCCCACGGCATCCGCATCAGGTCTAGCGCTGCGAGGAAGTGGCTGTCGAAACGATCGGCGGGGTAGCGGATGCCGGCAGTCGCGAGCGGGCCAGCATTGCGGAACAGCACGTCCTGGAGGTACGACGTGCCGGTCTTCGGGGTGCCGACGTGCAGCAGCACGCGCCGCGTCATCGCACTCCCCTCTCTGACTCTTGGGACCTCTCTGGGTTCCGGGATTCCTCGAGCAGGAGCCGCACGGCCAGGGCCAGCACCCGTGCGTCGTCCGGCTCGGAGCCGGCCCCCGATGCAGCCGGCACCAAGGCATCCGGTTCGCCGTGGACAGCGTAGCCAGCGCTGAGCAGTGCATCGCGCATCCGAACGGCTCGCCGCCGCACCCACTCGGCGTGCACTTCGGCCACGGCCAGGGGGCGACCGGGCGCCTCCAACAATCGCGGGCCGAGCCCCTTCAACAACAGCTGGGCTCGCACCTCGGGAAGGACCAGCAGCCCGAGGGCCGCGCCGACTCGGCGGGCCAGGTCAACCGCATCGGCGGAGTAGGTCGGAGGGGTCGCCAGCCGGCGTACGCCGACGAGTCGGGGCAGCAGCACCGGGTCCAGCACGACCTCCACCCTCTCGCGGCCCACCCGGTGCTCCCAGGCGTGAGCCGCGGCCACCAGGTCGACCCGAGGCGGCACGACAGGCCGACCCACGACACGGCTCAACCACTCCGGCCACGTCGGCCCGCCCTCGGAGAAGGACCGGGCCGTCCAGGCATGGACGAACATGGTGGCAAGGTCGGTGCCGAGCACGTAGATCGTCGCGCCGCGGCTGCCCGGTGGGCGCCCGCGATGGATCAGCTCCGCGCGCGCAGGGTCGGCGAGCCACGGGTCGCCGACCAGGCGGTAGCGGGCCCGCCACGGCCGCAGGGTGCCGGGAGCTGGCTCGGGCGGCAAGCCGTCGTTGACGACATCCTCGGCAATCAAGCCGGTGGCGACGCGGATCAGCTCGGAGTCGGGCAGGTCGAGCGGATCGATAGGCCGCGGACCGAAGGCCGATGCCTCGACGGCTCCGACCAGCTCCAGGTCGGGAGTCCCGCGGCCGGGAGCACTCGCGTCGAGCACTCGCTGGGTCAGCGCAGAGGTGGGACGACCGGCGAGGTTGAGACGGCGGAGCAGCTCGAGCTGTTGGGCGCCGGGCAGGTTGCGCCCCTGCCGCCCAGCGGTGCCGGTGGCAGGTCCGGGCGACCAGTCGTGCCAAGCAGTCGTGCCTCCGTCGCGCAGGTGCGCCACCCAGCCCCAGGCAGCTTGCTGTCCGTTGTCGGTCACCGGTGTCACTGCGAGCGGCGCCGCGTGGTCTGCCGCCGGACCTTGGCGATCAGCTGCTGGTCGGGGTCCGGCCGGCGGGCCGCCTCGCGGGTCATCGCGGAGAGCGCGTCGAGCGCCACCTTGAGCTGCCGCTTCGTCGAGACGCGGTCGGGGTCGACGTAGCGTTCATCGAGCGGCAGCGGCAGCGACCTCAGGTCGTCGATGTCGCCGACCACGTGAACGCCGCTGCCCTTGAGCCACTCGACCCAGCTCTCGGTCTCGGACTCCGCCCAGGGATACATCCGTTCCGGCAGCCGCACCGGCGTCGACCGACCCTGCACCAAGGAGTTCTGGGCGAGCATCTCGCGGATCAGCTCATCGAAGGACGCCTCACGGCGAGTGGCTCGCTTCATCCTGCGGTTCAGCTTCCGGATCACTTGGGTCTCCGCTACCCCCAGCGACTGGTTCAGCCGGTTGCTGTCCCGCGGCACCCAGGCCTGGTCGATGCCCACCACTTCGCAGAAGCGCGACCAGAGCAGGCCCTCCCCCGAGCCGCTCGGGGGCAGGGTGACGACGTGGATGCGTTCGGGAGGCAGCCCGGCCCCCCAGGCCGTGAGCACCGAGGGGAGGTCGAGCGCCCGGTAGAACCAGGGCCGCCCGTGCTCGAGCCGGTCGAGATAGCTCCGATAGCTCCACTTGCGGCCCTGCTTCACGCTCTCCTGCCACGACGCGGGGATCTGCCGAGCGAGGTCGCGCGCGGTGTAGACGATGTGCAGCTCGCTGCCGGCCAGGTCGCGCTTGGCGCGGTCGATGGCCTCCGCCGGAGCGGGCGCGAGGATCTCGTGGCTGATCACGGAGGAGCCGTTCTTGCGGCGGACCCGCCGGACCAGCGCGTCCCAGTTGCCCTCGGCGTGCCCGGCTGGTCCGCCCCAGTCCTGGCCGAGGAGGTCCAGAGCGGCCCGGAAGTGGAACAGGCCAGGGCTCACCATCGGCGCGCGCCCCGGAAAGTGGATGCCGTTGTCGGCCAGTGTCTTTGCGTTGAGGGCCAGCCGGTCCTGCAGGTAGGTGGTCCCGGTCTTCGGGGCTCCCACGTGGAGGAAGACGCGGTTGGTCACGGGCCCGATTGTGCCAGGGCCCGGACCACGGCCGACGGGCTCGGTCGGCCCAGGTGTCCAGCCATCCAGGCGCTGGTCGCCACCAGGGAGGCGAGGTCGACCCCGTGCTCGATGCCGAGACCGGTGAGCAGCCACACCAGGTCCTCGGTCGCCAGGTTGCCGGTCGCGCTCTTGGCGTAGGGGCAGCCACCCAGCCCACCGGCACTCGCATCGAACGTGGTGATGCCGGACTGGAGCGCGGAGTAGGTGTTGGCCAGGGCTTGCCCGTAGGTGTCGTGGAAGTGCATCGCCAGCTGATCGAGGGCCAGGCCGGCAGCTCCGAACGCGTCGATGAGCGTGGTGACCTGGCCGGCCGTGCCGACGCCGATGGTGTCGCCGAGGCTGAGCTGGCTGGCACCCAGGTCGAAGAGTCGCTTGCCGACGCTGACCACCTGCTCGATCGGCACTTCCCCTTCCCACGGGTCGCCGAAGCACATCGACACATAAGCCCGCACGTCGAGCCCCGAGTCGCGGGCGCGCGCGACGGTCGGCTCGAACATCGCGAACTGCTCGTCGAGGCTGCGGTTGAGATTCTTCTGCGCGAACGTCTCGGTCGCCGAGCCGAAGATCGCAACGTGCTTCAGGCCGAGCTCGAGTGCACGGTCGAGACCGCGCTCGTTGGGCACGAGCACGGGGTGGTCGCGCCCCGCTTCGCCCAGCATCGCCATCAGCTCGCCCGCGTCGGCCAGCTGCGGCACCCACTTCGGGTGCACGAAGCTGGTGGCCTCGACGACCGGGAGTCCGGCCGCGACCAGCCGGCGGACGAACTCGGCCTTGATGTCGGTCGGCACCAGCGTCTTCTCGTTCTGGAGCCCGTCGCGGGCGCCGACCTCGTAGATCGTGACCTTCTCGGGGAGCATCACTGCGACCCCTCGACGATGAAGAGGACGCTGCCCAACGGGATCTGCTGCCCGGCCCTGGCTCCCACCTCGGTGACCGTGCCGGCGAATGGCGCCTTGAGCGCCAGCTCCATCTTCATCGCCTCCAGCACCCCGAGCACCTGGCCGGCCTCGACGACCTCACCGACCTCGACCCGTACGTCGAGCACGGTGCCAGGCATGGGGGCGGTGATCGTGCCGTCGCCTCCTGCGGCGCCCTGGTCGGCGAAGACGTCGGGCCGGGTGAACACGTGGCGCTGGCCCCGGAAGGACACCTCAACGAGGTGCGGCTGCACGCTGACGAGCGCGCGGACTCGGTGGCCGTCCACGATCGCCTCGAGCACCTCGGCCTCCGCGCTGATCTGACGGAACGTCACTCCGTCCACGGTGCCCGCTGCCCGGTCGACCTCGACCTCCCGGTCGAGCTGGACGAGGGTTGCTGCCGGCGGACCCCCGAGCCGGAAGCCGTCGGCCTGGAACGGGTGACCGGAGTCCGCGGCCGCAATCCTCGCGGAGACCCACGCGGCGAGGCGCCGGGGCAGCTCGGCGTCGGGCGGCGGCACCTCCGCGTGGTCGAGCCACGCGGTGTCGATGGTGGCGTCGCGGAACTCGTTGCTCGCAACCAGCGCCCGCAAGAAGCCGGCGTTGGTGGTGAGCCCGAGGACGCCGGTCTCGTCGAGCGCGTCGACCAAGCCCCGCCGCGCCGACTCTCGATCCGGACCGTGCACGATCACCTTGCCCAGCATGGGGTCGTACGCCGTGCTCACGACCTGCCCGCTCTCGAGTGCGTGGTCAACCCGGGGAGAGGTGAAGAGCTGTTCGATTCGGCGCCCGCCGAGTTCGCTGACGCTCACCGGCCGGTCTCCGCCCTCCGGCCACTGCACGATGGTCGCGGTGCCGGCCTGCGGCAGGAAGCCGCCGAACGAGTCCTCGGCGTAGACCCGGGCTTCGATGGCATGGCCGGTGAGGGTCACTTCATGCTGCGAGACCGGCAGCGGCTCACCGGCCGCGACCACCAGCTGCAGCTCGACCAGGTCCAGCCCCGTCACCAGCTCCGTGACCGGGTGCTCGACCTGGAGCCGGGTGTTCATCTCGAGGAAGTACGCCTCGCCGGTGTCGGTGTCGAGCAGGAACTCGACCGTGCCGGCGTTGACGTAGCCGACCTGTTTGGCCAGCGCGACCGCGGACTCGGTCACCAGCCGACGTACGTCGTCGCTCAGCGTCGGCGCAGGTGCCTCCTCCAGCACCTTCTGGTGACGGCGCTGGGTGGAGCAGTCACGCTCGAAGAGGTGGAGCACGGTGCCGTGGTTGTCGGCCAGCACCTGCACCTCGATGTGGCGACCGGACTCGACATACTTCTCCACCAGCATCGTGTCGTCGCCGAAGGCCGCCAGCGCCTCGCGCTTCGCAGCCGCCATGGCTTCCTCGAAGTCCTCGGCGGAGCGGACGATCCGCATGCCCTTGCCGCCGCCACCGGCTGCTGCCTTCACCAGCACGGGACCCTTCCACTGTCCGTCGCGAGCGTCCTCGCCTCGCGGCACCACCGGCACCCCGGCTGCAATCGCGATCTCGCGGGCCGCGTCCTTGCGGCCCATCTGCTCCATCACCTCGGCCGATGGGCCGACGAAGGCGATGCCGGCGTCGGTCACCGCGCGGGCGAACTCGGCTCGTTCGGAGAGAAACCCGTAGCCGGGATGGATCGCGTCGGCGCCGGACTCCCGGGCTGCCGCGACCACCGCATCGATGTCGAGATAGCTCTCGATGCGCACCGCGTCGTCGGCGGCACGGACGTGCGGCGCCTCGACATCGAGGTCAGTGAACACCGCGATCGTGGTGATTCCGAGCTCGCGGCAGGTGCGGAAGACGCGAAGGGCGATCTCGCCGCGGTTGGCGACCAGCACCGATCGGATCGACAGAGATGACATGTCCATCACATCCGGAAGATGCCGTAGGAGGGAGCCGGGATCGGTGCATGGGCGGCCGCGGCCAAGCCCATGCCGAGCACCCGGCGGGTGTCCACCGGGTCGATCACGCCGTCGTCCCAGAGCCGGGCGGTGGAGTAGTAGGGCGAGCCCTGAGCGTCGTACTGATCGCGGATCGACTTCTTGAAGTCTTCCGTGTCGTCTCGATCGGCACCGCGCACCTCGGAGAGCACGGCGGCTGCCTGCTCGCCACCCATCACCGAGATGCGGGCATTGGGCCACATCCACAGGAAGCGCGGGTCGTAGGCGCGCCCACACATCCCGTAGTTGCCGGCCCCGAAGGAGCCTCCGATGACCACGGTGAACTTCGGCACCACCGAACATGCGACCGCCGTGACCAGCTTGGCGCCGTCGCGCGCGATGCCGCCGTTCTCGTACTCACGGCCGACCATGAAGCCGGTGATGTTCTGCAGGAAGACCAGCGGCACGCCGCGTTGGTTGCACAGCTCGATGAAGTGCGCACCCTTGAGGGCCGACTCGCTGAAGAGGATCCCGTTGTTGGCCACGATGCCGACCGGGTGACCCCAGATCCGCGCGAAGCCGGTCACCAGGGTCTCGCCGTAGAGCTGCTTGAACTCGTGGAATCGACTTCCGTCCACCACCCGCCGGATCACGTCACGCACGTCGTACGGCGTCCGGGTGTCGGACGGGACGACGTCGTAGAGCGTCGCCGGGTCCTCGTGGGGCTCCTCCACCTCGTGCAGCTCGTACGGCGCAGCCTGGGGTCGTTCGAACGTGTCGACGATCGACCGCACGATCGCCAGGGCGTGCGCGTCGTCATCGGCCAGGTGGTCGACCACGCCCGACTTGCGGGCGTGCACCTCGCCACCGCCGAGGTCCTCGGCAGTGACCACCTCACCGGTCGCCGCCTTCACCAGAGGCGGGCCCCCGAGGAAGATCGTGCCCTGGTCCTTGACGATAACGGTCTCGTCGGACATCGCCGGCACGTAGGCACCTCCGGCCGTGCACGACCCCATCACGGAGGCGATCTGAGGGATGCCGCGAGCGGACAGGTTGGCCTGGTTGAAGAAGATCCGGCCGAAGTGCTCTCGATCGGGGAACACCTCGTCCTGCATCGGCAGGAAGGCGCCACCGGAGTCCACGAGGTAGATGCACGGCAGCCGGTTGTCCGAGGCGACCGTTTGGGCGCGCAGGTGTTTCTTGACGGTGAGCGGGTAGTAGGTGCCGCCCTTGACGGTCGCGTCGTTGGCCACGATCACGCAGTCACGACCACTCACCCGGCCGATGCCCGTGACCACTCCCGCCGATGGCACGGCATCGTCATACATCCCGGTTGCGGCGAGCGGGCTGAGCTCCAGGAACGGGCTGCCAGGATCGAGCAGTCGGTCGACCCGGTCGCGCACCAGCAGCTTGCCGCGGTCGGTGTGCTTCTTGCGCGCCGCCTCGCTGCCGCCTTGGCGAGCCACACCCAGCCGGTCGCGCAGCTCGGCGACGAGGTCCCTCAGATCACTGCCCACCCGATCAGGTTAGCGATCGTTAACCAGATCGTCCATGTCGACCTCCTGGCCGGTGGTCGCTCCGTATCCGCGGTCGAAGGCCGTCAGCAGGTGGGTCAGCGCTGCGTCGCGAGCCTCGGGCTCCGTCCCGCGCAGGGGCCCCTCCAGGTGCAGCACGGCGAACCCGTGCACCGCAGCCCAGCAGCTGATCTCCGCGTACGGCCGGTGGTCGGGCGCCAGCCAGCCGACCTCGACCATCTCGTCGAGGCAGTCGCACAGCATCTGCAACGGGTCGGGGGTCGGCATGGGGTCGCGCTCGGAGACCGCCGGATAGGCCACGAAGACGACCCGGAAGAGACCGGGTTCGGCGAGCGCCAGGTCCACATAGCCACGGCCGAGCTCGGCCAGCCGACGCCGCGCGCGGCGGACCGGGTCGGTGGCCGTCACTGCGTCCAGCCGCGTCTGCGTCGCGTGCACCAGCTCAGCCAGGCCGTGCCTGGCGACCTCGGCGATCAGGTCGTCGCGGTCGGCGAAGTGGCGGTACGCCGCGTTGTGGGAGACGCCGACGCGGCGGGCCACTTCGCGCAGCACGATTCCCTCCGGGCCGAGGTCCTTGGCCAGGTCGATGGCCGCCTCGACCAGCGTCGCGCGGAGGTTGCCGTGGTGGTAGCTCGCGGTGCTCACCGGTCGAGGGTAGCCCGGATCTGCACAGATGTTGACACCGGGAACATTTTCCTCCATCCTCATGTTGGCAGTGTCCACATCCACCCTCAGGAAGAGCGCGCCATGTACCGCAAGCCCGCGATCCTCGCGACGGTCTGCCTCGCCGTGCTGACCATCAACCTCGACACCACGATCGTGAACGTTGCCCTGCCGAGCCTCGCCACCGAGCTCGACGCCGGCACCCGCGAGCTGCTGTGGATCGTCGACGGCTACAACCTGTCGTTCGCCGCGCTGGTGCTGGCCATGGGTAGCGTCTCCGACCGCTTCGGACGGCGTCCCGCGTTGCTGGCCGGACTCGCCGGCTTCGCGCTGAGCAGCGTCGCAGCGGCCATGGTCGACAGCTCGAGCGCACTGGTCGCCCTGCGGTTCGTGATGGGCACCAGTGCCGCGCTGATCTTCCCGACGACGCTTTCGATCATCTCCAACGCGTTCACCGAACGCCGCGAGCGGGCCGCCGCACTCGGTCTGTGGGGCGCAGCCGTCGGCGTCGGCGTGGCCGCGGGGCCGGTGACCGGAGGCTGGCTGCTCGAGCACTACTCATGGCCCAGCGTCTTCTGGGCGCTGGTGCCGGTAGCGCTGATCACGATCGGGATGACCCTGGCGTTCGTGCCCGAGTCGCGCGACCCGGCGGTCCCGCCTCTGGACAAGACCGGCCTCGTGGTCTCCGTGGCGACACTGGGCCTGCTGACCTTCACGATCATCGAGGCGCCCGACCACGGTTGGCTGAGCGCGCGCACCCTGACCGGCTTCGCCGCCAGCCTCCTGCTGCTGCTCGTCTTCATCGCGATCGAGCGCGCCGCCACGAACCCCATGCTCGACGTCCAGCTCTTCACCGACCGCAGGTTCAGCGCTGCGTGCGGAGCGGTGACGGTGGCGTTCTTCGCGCTCTTCGGGTTCATCTTCCTGATCACGCAGTTCTTCCAGTTCGTGCGCGACTACTCCCCGCTGGGCACGGGTCTGCGCATCCTCCCGGTCGCGATCAGCATCGCCGCAGCCTCGGTGATCGGCGGATTCCTGGCACCTCGGATCGGCACCAAGGTGGTGGTCGCCACCGGCCTGACGATGCTCGGCTCGTCGTTCCTGTGGATCTCCGACGTGGAGCTCACCTCCTCGTACCCGACCGTGATCGTGCCGCAGATGCTGCTGATGGGTCTCGGGCTCGGCCTGGTCACCACACCGGCAACCGAGTCCATCCTCCAAGTCCTCCCGCCTGCGCGGGCCGGGGTCGGATCCGCGGTCAACGACGCGACCCGCGAGCTCGGTGGCACCCTCGGTGTCGCCGTGATCGGGTCGCTGTTCTCCTCGTTGTACGCCTCGAGACTGGTGGAGCTGCTGGAGGGTCGCGTCGATCCCGGGCAGCTGGCAGCCGCCGAGGACTCGGTCGGGGTAGGCGATGCTCTCGGCGACCAGGCCGGCTTCATCGCCTCGGCGGTCGACGAGGCGTTCCTCGTCGGGCTGTCCGCCGGCTGCCTGGTGATCGGCGTGCTCTGCCTGGTCGGAGCACTGGCCGCGGCGCTCGCCCTGCCCGGCACCCGCGCCCCTGCGGTCGAGCCGATTGAGGACGTCCTGGAAGCCGACGCCGTGCGTTAACGAACGCTAACCTGGGTGGTGTGACCAGCCAACCCTCGATCGTCGAGGCCCCGCCGAGCCGTCGAGAGCAGATCGTGGCGACCGCTGCAGAGCTGTTCGCGGCGCGAGGGTTCCATGGTGTCTCGGTCTCCGAGCTTGGCGCCGCGTGTGGCATCACCGGGCCCGCGCTCTACAAGCACTTCGCCTCCAAGGACGCCGTGCTCGCCGAGATGCTCGTCTCGATCAGCCAGCAGCTGCTCGCCGTGGGCCGGGAGAGGGTGCGCGCCGCCGAGGGACCCGGCGAGGCCTTGGCTGCGCTGGTCGACTGGCATGTCGACTTCGCGGTCCGACAGCGAGCGCTGATCGTGGTCCAGGACCGCGACTGGGAGTCGCTACCACCAGCGGCCCGCGAACAGGTGAGGGCACTGCAGCTCAAGTACGTCGACCTGTGGGCAGCTCAGCTCCGCGCCGTCGACTCCAAGCTCGGCCTGACCCCGGCACGGGCGATGGCGCACGCCGTTTTCGGGCTGATCAACTCCACTCCCCACAGCGGCCGGCTGCCCGACGGAGCCATGCGAGAGCTGCTCCGCGACATGGCGCTGCGCTCAATCGGACTGGACCGCCCGGCGACGTAGGGGTGGCCGGCTACGAGCCGACCCCGTCTTCACAGCAGCTGGCCGCCCTCAGAACAGGTGGTCGATCGGACGCTCCGGTTGGTCGACCAGCTCGAGGATCCTGGCCGCCCGGAGCGCCGCGTCGACCGCGGTCTCGAGCACCGGATCGGTGCGGTCTTCGGATGCACTGGCGGATACACGGGCGGATGTACGAGGGCCGCCCAGCTCGTGCAGCTCGGCAAGCAGCTGGTCTCGAGGCAGCCCGCGCAGCTGCAGCAACACGAACGGGTCGGCTTCGATCAGCCAGGTCACCTGGTACATCACGGCCAGGGCGTGCACACACGGATCAACCCAGGCATCGCAGGTGCAGGACGCGTCGAGCTCGGAGCCGAAGGGCAGCAGCTCGACCCCGGCCTCTTCCGCGTGCTCGACCAATGAATGCGGGAGTTCGCCGGCCAGCAGCGAGCCGATCCGCCCTGCCTGAGCACCAATCACCTCCACCAACGCCGACGACGTCGCCTGCTCGAGCACCGGCATCGCCACCGAGGCGGTGAACAGGCCGTCGCCGTCAGCCACCGAGGCAACGAACAGGCCGCTCCTCACGGTGATGCCGCCGATCGTGCCCGACCTCGACAAGGCCCGAGCCTGGCGCAGGTCGGTTTCGTTGAACGCCGATTCCTCGAGGCCGCGCACCCACGCCTTGCCCCACCAGGTGGTGGCCCGAGCCGCTCCGCGACGGGTCCGCTGTTGCGGATGAACGACGGTGTTGCTACCCCCGATGTCAGCAGCGCTCATCTGTCGTCCCGGCGTAGCGTCACCAGGTCACGCAGCTCGTCGTTGCTGAGCTCGGTCAGCGCGGCCTCGCCCTGGCCGAGCACGGAGTCGGCGAGGTTGCGCTTGCGGGTCAGCAGCTCGGCCACCTTCTCCTCGATCGTGCCGCGGGTGACCAGCCGGTGCACCTGCACCGGCTTGGTCTGCCCGATCCGGTAGGCCCGGTCGGTGGCCTGGTCCTCGACGGCTGGATTCCACCAGCGGTCGACGTGGATGACGTGGTCCGCACGGGTGAGGTTGAGGCCGGTGCCGCCTGCCTTCAGCGACAGCAGGAACACGGGTACGCCGCCGACCTCCGGCCCGGCCTGGAACCGGGCGACCATCGCTTCTCGGTCCCGTACGGGCGTGCCCCCGTGCAGGAACTGATGGGGGATCCCGCTCTTGGTGAGGTGGGCCTCGAGAAGCCTGGCCATGGCGACGTACTGGGTGAAGACGAGCGCCGCGCCGTCCTCGGCCAAGATGGTGGCGAGCAGCTCATCGAGGAGCTCGAGCTTCTCCGAGCGTCCGGCCAGCCGCACTGCGCCCGACTGCTTGAGGAACTGAGCCGGGTGGTTGCAGATCTGCTTCAAGCCGGTGAGCAGCGCCAGCACGAGCCCGCGACGGGTCTCCACGTCGGCGCGCTCGATGCGTTCCATCGTGTCGCGCACGAAGGCCTCGTAGAGCACGACCTGCTCCTGGGTCAGCCCGAGCGGATGGTCGGTCTCGGTCTTGGCCGGAAGCTCAGGGGCGATGCCGGGGTCGGACTTGCGTCGGCGCAGCAGGAACGGGCCGATCAGGTCGGCGAACTGGCGCGCCTTGCTGGGCTCGCGACCCGACTCGATCGGCGCCGCCCAGACCTTGCGGAACGCGTTGCGGCTGCCGAGGAGTCCGGGGGTGGCCCAGTCGAGGATCGCCCACAGCTCGGTCAGGTTGTTCTCCACCGGCGTCCCGGTCAGCGCCACGCGGGCGCGGCTCGGGATCGTGCGCAGGGCGCGTGCGGTGGAGGCCTGGGGGTTCTTGATGTGCTGTGCCTCGTCGGCGACCACGATGTCCCAGGCAACCTCGGCCAGCTTGTGGTGGTCACGACGCATGGTGCCGTAGGTGGTCAGCACGAAGCCGTCGAGACCGGAGAGGTCGCGGTCCGCGCCGTGAAAGCGGCGGACGCCGACACCGGGGGCGAACCGCTCGATCTCGGCCTCCCAGTTGCCGAGCAGGCTCGCCGGGCAGACCACCAGGGTCGGGCCCACCATTCCGATCGAGGAACGGTGCAGGTGCAGAGCGATCAAGGTGACGGTCTTGCCAAGCCCCATGTCGTCGGCGAGGCATGCGCCGAGCCCGAGCGAGGTGAGGTCGGCGAGCCAGGTCAACCCGTGGCGCTGGTAGTCACGCAAGGTTGCTCGCAGCGCGGCCGGGGACTCGATCGGTGCGCGGGTCGCCGCGCTGAGGAGCTGGTCGCGCACCTTCAGCAGGCTGGCCCCGACCACCACCGGCACTTCGTTGGCATCGTTGGAGTCCGTGGAGAAGTCCACCTGGACGAGGCCGGTCAGCGCCGCGGCCACGGCTTGGGCCGGCTTGACGGTGCGCAGCAGCCGCTTGCGCGCCTTGCGCGCCATCGCAGGGTCGACCACGGTCCAGCTGCCGCGCAGCCTGAGCACCGGCGAGGCCGAGGTCGCGAGGAGGTCCATCTCTTCCTGGGTGAGCGGGTCACCGTGGAGTGCGAGCTGCCAGTTGAAGGTGAACAAGCTCTCGGCCCCGAGCAACGGGTCCTGGAGCGGCTCCTCGTGCATCGTGTCGGACGGACGGCGATCGAGCACCGTGGACGCGGTCAGGTCGCGACCCAGGCTTCGGGGCCACAGCACGTCGATGCCGCGGGCCTGGAGCGCGCCGACGCCGTCCTCGAGGAGGCTCGCGATCTCCTCGCCGTCCAGGGTGATCTCGTCGGGCACCCGGAGCTCGAGCAGCCGATCGAGCACCGGCCAGGCCTCGGCAGCTGCGCGTAGCGCGATGCTGGCATGGGTGCGGGCCCGGTCGCCGAAGCCATGGCTCGCCTCGGTGTCGGTCCAGAGCAGGGCGGCCTCGCAGAGGTGCAACGGGTCCTGCTCGTCGTGCACCTGGGCCACGAGCCTTACCGCGCCGGCGACCAGCTCCTCCTCGTCGGCCTCCACGCGCAGCGAGATCCGGACCAGCTGTGGGAGGTCGCCGGACCTTCGCTGCCGCAACGCCCGCGCCTGTAGCCGCTCGGTGAACGTCGTACCGTCAGCGACCTTCGGGCGGGCAGCCGGTTGCGGTGGAGGGGCGCTGCGGGGCATCGAGTCGACGACGGACTCGAGCACGTCGCGCACCAGCTGCTCGGCGGCAGCGGTGTCGAGGTCGGCGGCGTGGCGCGAGGTCGCCAGGCGAGTGATCCGGTCGGTGTCCGGGCCGTCGAGCAGCGTCGCCCGCCAGTGCGGGGCCCCGCCCGCCGGCTCGAACTTGCCGGCGGCCACCAGCTGCATGCCGAGCAGCGCCGCACCCGCCAGCAACCCCACGCTCGGGTGCACTTCCTCATCGCCCGGTCGCCGCAACGCGCGGGCCAGCACCGGCAGGGCCGCCCGCATCGGCAACGCCAACCTGCGTCGGTCGTCGCTGAACTCGACCACGCCATCTCGAGGCGGATCGGCTGCCTGGAACGTGGCAGGACCGGTGACGGGCACGAAGCTCAAAGGCAGACCTCGAAGGGGGCGCGGGAAGGTACTCAGACGCTAACGTCTCGCGCCGACCTGTGGTTCCGCCCGCCGGCTAGTCCCGGGTCAGTGGCAGGTCAATCCGTCGATTTCACCGGCCACTGACCCGGGACTACCGGGTGGCGCGGCCCGTGATCGGCGGGAGGTCCTTGAGGGTGACGATGCCCGGGGCCGCGGCGACGACGGCGGGTACGGCGTTGGTGACCGGCATCGCCGTGTAGATCATGCCGAGACCCATGAAGCCCTGCTCCGGCCAGCCGTCGGGAGGCAGGCAGTGGATGACGGTACGCATGTTCGGTACGCCGAAGACCTGGATCACGTGGCCGTGCGCGAGTGGCTTCGGCGGAGTCACGTGGTCGCCCATGGTCCAGTTGAAGCCGACGCTCACCACGTTGCGCTCGCCGACCCAGCCTCGGTGATAGCCCATCACACCGGCGATCGTGCCCTCCGGGATCTGCATGAAGCCGAGGTCGGTGTCGCCGGTCGCCACGGTGAACTCCACGTCGAAGGTCATCCGGTCGAGGTCAGCTCCCATAGCGTCCGCCATCATCGCGGCCGACTCGGCGAAGACCTCGCTCTCGCGGCGTACCGCATCGGCGAGCCCCGGGGTGTCCGGTGACTGCGAGAAGCCCATCGCGGTCTGCGTCTGTGCCGACTCGTACGTCGAGCAGTCGACCGACTCCGTGATCCGGATCTCGTCAACCGTCTCGCACGATCCGCTGAGCACCATCCCGACCAGGTTGGTCATGCCCGGGTGGGCGCCGCTGCCGAAGATCGTCGAGCTCCCCTGCTGGCAGGCCTGCTCGATCCGGGCCCGGTCCTCCGGTGTCTGCTTGCCTCCGGTGATCCAGGCCGCGCTGGTGCAGACGTTGACACCGCTCTCGAGCAGCGCCACCAGCTCGTCGATGCTGGGCCACAGCGGGTTGTAGCAGCACGCGTCGGCCTTCAGCGCGAGCAGTGCCTCCACGTCGTTGGTCGCGAGCACCCCAGTCGGCTGCGCCCGGCCGCACAGCTCAGCGGCGTCCTTGCCCACCTTGTCGGCGCCGTGGGCGTAGACACCGACCAGCTCCAGGTCGTCGCGGCCGATGATCGCGTGCAGCGAACGCCGTCCGATGTTGCCGGTCGTCCACTGGATCACGCGCAGGGGGTGGGTCATGCGCGCCAGATTAGAACGTGTTCTAGTTTCCGTCCAGGGCGCGCCACCGGGGCATCACCTCAGTGGCCACCGCCTCCAGCACGTCCGGGGACCCAGCGTAGGGACCGCTCGGTCGCGGCCAATGAGTCACAACGTCGGTGAACCCGAGCTCCGCTGCTCGGCCGATCATCTCCTCGAAGAGCCCGACGCTCTGCAGCGCGAACCGCGGTGCGCCGTACGCCGGAGCGGAGTCGAGCAGCAGGTAGCGCGGGAACGCCTTCGGGTCGCGACCGGCTCCCACCAACGCCTCTTCCAGGACCTGCCGGGCGCCGTCGAGGGCCGTCCACCACCGCCCGACCGGCTCGGGGCCGCCCGTGGTCACCCACCCGTCGCCGGTCCGCGCTGCGTAGCGAACCGACCGCGGCCCGTTGCCGGCGACGATCAGCGGCACGTCGCGCAATGGCGGGAGGGTGCGGGCGTCGACAGCGGAGAACCACCGTCCGGTCGAGCTGACGTGGTCCTCGGTGCGCAGCCGGACCAGCAGGTCGGTGAACTCCTGGAACCGGTCCACCCGCTCCTTCACCGTGAGGTCGGGGATGCCCAGGATCCCGGAGTCGACGTCGCCGCCGGTGCCGACGCCGAGCAGGAATCGACCACCCGAGATGTCGTCCAGCGCCTGCACCTCGCGGTGGAAGGCCACCGGGTGGCGGAAGTTGGGTGCTGCGACGAGCGTGCCGAGCCGGAGCCTGGAGGTCACCATCGCCGCCGCGGCCAGGGTAGGCATCGCCCCGACCCACGGCGACTCGGGCAGCCCGCCCCACACGATGTGGTCGTAGGTCCAGGCGTGGTCGAAGCCCAGGTCCTCTGCCGCCCGCCATCTCGGCTCCGCCTCGGCCCACGGGAGGTCGGTCAGGATGGTCAGTCCGAAGCGCATGTGTCGCAGCCTAGAACTGGGCGGCCAGCACCAACGGCAGCACCTCGGCGGCCCCCGCCTTGCGCAGGTCGTACGCCGCCATGGTCAGCGTCCAGCCGCTCACGGTGAGGTCGTCGACCAGCAGCACCCGGGCGCCCTCGGGCAGGTCGGCGTCCAGCCGGAACCGCCGGCGCAGCGCTGCGACCCGCTGGGCGGAGTTCATCGCTCCCTGGCCAGGACCGACCTCGGGGTCGACGATCGTGTAGCTGCCGAGGATCGGCTGCTGCAGATGACGAGACAGGCCGTCGGCCAGGTCGGCGGTCAGGGTGGGGTGGGTCGCCGATTCGACGACCACGAGCCCGTCGATGTCCGGGCGCCAGTCACCGAGCACCTCGAGCACCGCCTTCACCAACGGCACCGGCACCGGCCCGTCGGGCGCCTCCTGCCGGAACAGGTCGCGCAGCGCGTTGCCGTAACCCAGGTCGGTGAGCCGGGCAACGGCGCGGCCCGGCTCAGCGCCTTCCTTGATCTTGCCGGAGAGCGGGACACCCAATGAGCTCAGCGCCGTCGGCCACATCTTGCGCGGCTCGACCACCACGCCAGGACGCGAGAGCCGGACCGAGGCCTCTTCGACGGCGGCAGCCGACACCTCGCCCGAGAGAGCGAGCCCACCGCAGTTGTCACAGCGACCGCACTCGGCCGCGTCCGGGTCATCGAGCTGATCACGCAGGAACCACATCCGGCACTTGTCGGTCGCCAGGTAGTCGAGCATCGCCTGTTGTTCTCGCTCGCGTGCTTCGCGCACCCGCTGGTAGCGCACTTCGTCGTAGGTCCACTCCTGTCCGGTCGCCTCCCACCCGCCCCGGACTCGGCGCACCGCGCCGTCGACGTCGAGCACCTTCAGCATCGACTCGAGCCGGGTGCGGTTCAGCTCGACGCGGGCCTCGATCGCACCCACGCTCATCGGCCGGCCCTCGTCGCGCAACACCTCCAGGGTCTGCCGCACCATCTCTTCACGAGGGAAGCCGACCGAGGCGAAGTAGGCCCAGATGTCGCGGTCCTCGATCGCTGGCAGCAGTACGACCGCAGCGCTCTGGTCGGGCGCCAGGCCGCGGCCGGCACGACCGACCTGCTGGTAGTAGGCCACCGGCGACGACGGCGCCCCGAGGTTGACGACGAAGCCGAGCGTCGCGTCGAAACCCATGCCGAGGGCACTCGTGGCGACCAACGCCTTGACCGTGCCGGTGGCCAGTGCCTCCTCCAGCGCGAGCCGCTCGGTCGGCTCGGTCTGTCCGGAGTACGCCGCCACGTCGTGACCACGCGAGCGCAGGTAGTCCGCGACCTCCTGGGTGGCCGCCACCGTCAGGCAGTAGATGATGCCGGAGCCCGGCTGCTCGCAGAGATGGTCGGCCAGCCAGGCCAGCCGTTGTTCAGCGGTCTTCAGCTGCACCACACCGAGCCGCAGGGACTCGCGGTCCAGCGAGCCACGCAGGACCAGCGTCTCGGTGCCCAGCTGCTCGGCGACGTCGGTGGTGACCCGGGCGTTCGCGGTGGCAGTGGTGGCCAGCACCGGGATGCCTGATGGCAGGTCGCCCAGCAACGTGCGGATCCGGCGATAGTCGGGACGGAAGTCATGGCCCCAGTCCGAGATGCAGTGCGCCTCATCGACCACCAGCAGCCCGCAGGTCGCTGCCAACCGCGGCAGCACCTCGTCGCGGAAACCCGGGTTGTTGAGCCGCTCCGGGCTCACCAGCAGCACGTCGACCTGACCGTCGGCGATCGCCGCATGGGTCTCCTCCCACTGCTCGAGGTTGGTGGAGTTGATCGTCACCGCGCGGATGCCAGCACGCTCAGCAGCCTGGATCTGGTTGCGCATCAGGGCAAGCAACGGGGAGACGATCACGGTTGGCCCGGCCCCCTGCGCACGCAGCAGCAGCGTGGCCACGAAGTAGACAGCCGATTTGCCCCAACCGGTGCGCTGCACCACCAGCGACCGCCGCTTGTCGACCGCCAGCGCCTCGATCGCCGTCCACTGGTCCTCGCGCAGGACCGCCTCGCGCTGCCCACCCTGCGGCCCGACCAGTGCGCGCAGGTGGGTCTGTGCCTCGCGGCGGACGTCGTCGCGGTTGGTCATCCGGCCTGTCTACCAGCGGACGCCGACCATCGGCGCCCTGCCCTGGGTTCGGACGACGCTCAGGGGCTGCCGCTGATCCTCCCGTCGCCCGGAGGCAGGTAGTAGGTCATGGTGAACTTGAGATCGCTGTATTTTCCGTCAGCCTTTGCCTTCAGGCAGGGCTGTGAATAGCGACCCCCACCCTCGTAGTAGTCGTCCATCTCCTCGTCGTCGCAGTAGAACGCCGTCCCGACGTAGAGCCCGTCGGCCGGACTCCACTGTGCCGGTTGGCCGTCCGGTGCTGTCACCCACGTCTCGCCAAGACCGAGGCAACCGATCGCGTGCTCCCGGTAACCGCTCTGCTCCTTCATGTAGTTGGCCGCAGGGCCCTTGAGGAGCACCTTCACGGTCTTGTACGCATCGCTCGAGGTGTCGTTGAACGTGGTGGACAGCCATCGCGGTGTGTCGTCCGCGCACGCCACGAGATGGGGGCCACCCACCGCAGTGGTCAGCACGTGCGAGGCGGTCGACGTCGTGGTGGTTGCGGTCAGCGTTGTGGTCGAGCCATCGGCTGACGACCCGCTGACAGCGGGCGAGGCGCACGACTGGCCCGCGGAACAACTGGTTGTCGAGAACGTCGACCCGTCGCCCATCGGCTGCGCTTGGCCGCTCGCCTCGTTCGAGAGGACCGACTCGACGCCATCGGCCGTCACGGTGCTGGCGCGGTAGAAGAACGTCGTCCCCGTGGGGACCGTGGTGTCCTGGTAGTCGCCGGAGGGCAGGCCAGTTGCGATCTTGGTGAGGCTGCCCGCTGAGCTGGCACTGCGGTAGAGCGAGTAGGACGCAGCTGGGCCCTCACCGGAGCCAGCCACCCAGTGCAGGCTGACCGAGCCGACCTGGTTGGTGGCGGTGAGGGTCGGCGCAACGACACGAGGGGTGACGTGCACGTTCGCCGTGCCGGAGCTCGGCTGGGTGAACGAATCCCCGTCATAGCGAGCCGTGACGACCACGTCTCCGACCGGGAGACTGGTGGTGGTCAGCGTGGACGTGCAGGGCGACAGGGTGCAGCCGACAGCGAGGGGGGAGCTGCCGAGCTGGACCGTGCCGGCGGGGCTCACGGCGCTGTAGGTGACCGAGCCCGAAGGCGTGACCACGAGTCCACCGGTGCCCGCGACGGCGACGGAGGCGGTGAGGGTGACGCTGTCGCCCTGGGTCACGTTGGCGTTCGAGACTGTGAGGGTGGTCGTGGTGGGGCGGACGTTCGCCTGTGCGGGAGCCGCCGTGCTGACGAGTGCGGTGGCGGCCAGAGTGAGAACGGCGGCGAGAACTGCCAGTGAGCGGCGCGTGCCACGGGCAGGACGGCTGAGGGTGGGGAGCATGAGCACCTCGGAGGTGGGCGTGATACGGGGACCCCGAGAACGGAGCCGTTCGCGGCTCCACCTCACCTCAGAGTGACATTTCGGTCACCGCATGACCACACGAAGCGGGAAATTTTGCCCAGCACTGCACCACCAACCGACCTCACCATCTAGCCCCGAGACGGGGCTGAATCCGACATATCGGGTTTCCTCCGGGACACCTGTCCCCGATGATGGGTCGGGGAGGGCGGTTCGAGAGGAGCACCCATGCACCGGGTCGGGGCCGCGACCCCTCCAGGTCCCGCCACCTCGGGTCTCCAGCCGTACGTGCCCCGGATCGTCATCGAGTGGCTCCAGCGCACCCCCGACGAGACCGCACGTGTCGTAGAGGGCACAGCAGTGTTCGCCGACATCTCCGGATTCACCCAGCTCACCGAGCAGCTCGCCGCCCGAGGCAGGGTGGGCGCCGAGGAGATGGGCGACACCCTCAACCACGTCTTCGGTGCGCTGCTCGGCTCCGCCTACGAGTACGGCGCCGGCTTGGTCAAATGGGGTGGCGACGCTGTCCTGCTGCTCTACCAGGACGACGGTCATGCCAGTCGGGCGGCCGCCGCCGCTTTGGAGATGCAGCAGGTCATCACCGAGGTCGGCCGGATCCGCACGTCGTCGGGCGAGGTCCGGCTGAAGATGTCGATCGGGATGCACACCGGGGCACTGGACTTCCTGCTGGTGGGCGAGGAGTTCCGCGAGCTGATCGTCACCGGCCCCGAAGTCAGCATGGTCGCGCAGATGGAAGCCGCGGCCCAGGCCGGGCAGGTGGTCGTCAGTCCTGCCAGCGCCATCGCGCTCTCCCGCGCCGGAGCGCGGTTGGGCCCCCCGGTGGGGCCCGGGCGACTGCTCACCGAGGCGCCGCCAGCGGAGCGGACGGCGGGACCTGCCGCCCGACCGAGCGGTCTAGACCTGGTCCGGGCGCTGCCTCCGCCGTTGGCTGCTCATCTGCTGAACAACGACGGGGCTTACGAACATCGCGGGGTCGCGGTCTGCTTCATCGGCTTTGCGGGCGTCGACACCTTGCGGGAGCGTTCCGGACTTGCGGCCACCGCCCAGGCGATCGACGCAGTGGTGTCCGCGTGCCAGCGGGCGGCCACGGCCAACGACGTCACGTTCCTCTCGACCGACATCTACCCTGACGGCGGCAAGGTGATCCTGGTGGCCGGAGCGCCGAGGAGTGCGGGCGATGACGCCACCCGCCTCTTCGCCACCGCCCGGCAGGTGCTGGACAGCAACCAAGAGCTGCCACTGAGCGCCGGTCTCAATGTTGGCCGGGTCTTCGCCGGCGACTACGGCCTTCCGGTGCGCAGGGTCTACTCGATCACCGGTGACGCCGTGAACCTCGCCGCTCGCCTGATGGCCAAGGCCGAGCCGGGACAGCTGGTGGCCAGTCGGATGGCTCTGGAGCGATGTCGTACCGACTACGTCACCGAGCCCCTCGCGCCGTTCTCGGTGAAGGGCAAGCGTGATCCCGTTGAGGCCTCGGTGGTGGGCGCCGCCAGGTCGAGTGGGTCGGAGACATCGAGCTCGACCAACCCGCACGACCTCCCGCTGGTCGGCCGGGATCAGGAGCTGGCAATCCTGCTCTCGGCATACGCCTCAGCGGCGCGGGGACAGGGCTGCCTCGTGGACCTCTGCGGGCCACCCGGCATTGGGAAGTCTCGATTGGTCCGAGAGCTGCTCGCCCGGGTCGCCCAGCCGACCGTTCTCCGGCTGCATGGCGACCTCTACGCCACGGGCACGCCGTACCACCCCTTCCACCGGCTGTTCGGCGAGGAAGCGGGCGAACGTGGAGAGGATCTGCGCGCACTCGTGCTCGACCGCGCCCCCCACCTGGTGGACCGCCTTCCCCTGGTCGCGGCGGTCGCGGGAGTCGAGATCGAAAGCACGCCGGAGGTCGAGCGGCTCACCGCGTCGGCCCGCAAACGCCTGCTCGAGTCGACGGTCAGCGAGCTGCTGGGGCTGATGTACTCCTCGCCAACGGTGTGGGTGTTCGACGACGTGCAGTTCATGGACGGTGCCACCGCCGATCTCCTCGACCAGCTGGTCCGCGACACCCATGACCGGCCCTGGCTGGTCCTGGCGACCCGTCGACCGGACTCCAGTTGGCAGCCCCCCGAGGTGGCGCAGCTGGTCTCGATGGCGGTCGAGCCTCTCACCGAGCGACAAGCCGACGACTTGTTGGCGTCGGCGGTCTTCGGACTTCCGGCGCATCGGGTCGCCGGCCTGGTCGAGAGGGCGCAGGGCAATCCCCTGTTCCTCAACGAGATGGCGGTGCACCTGCAGTCGACGGGCAGCACCGTCGACCTTCCGGAGAACGTCGAGGACATGGTTGCCGCCCGCATCGACCGGTTGGCGCCGCCTCAGCGGTCACTACTGCGGACCGCGGCGGTCCTCGGCATGACCTTCGACGCCGAGGTGCTCGACACGGTGGTCGGCTCCGCCGACGCGGGTCGGGTGCGGGAGGCCGACCTCGACGAGCTCGCGGAGTTCTTGGTGCCTCAGCCGGACGGCGGCTTCCGCTTCACCCACCATCTGGTTCGGGAGACCGCCTATGAGGGACTGCCGTTCCAGCGGCGGGTCCGCCTGCACGCCGCGGTCGCCGACGTCGTCGCCGCCCAACCGTCGACGGACAGCAATCGGGTCTACCTCCTATCGCTGCACAACTACAAGGGTGAGCGCTACGCGGAGGCGTACGCCCTCTCGATGCAGGCGGGGCTCCATGCGGCCGGGCAGTACGCCCACACCGAAGCCGCCGAGTGCTATGAACGCGTGCTCGCTTCGGCCCAGCACCTTCGCGACCTCGACCGCGGCGACCTCGGCCTGGTCCATGAGTCGTTGGCTGAGGTCTACGACAGCCTCGGCGACTACGACGCGATGGATCGCGCCCTGGAGCAGGCACGCAACCGGCTCCGTCACGACCGCTTGGCGCTCGGCAGGCTGGCCGTGCTCAGCGCCGTGCACCGTCGGGCCACCGGCCGGCACACCGAAGCAATGCGCTGGGCCACCCGGGGACGTCGCGTGCTCGAAGGCGAGCGGAGCCCGGCGGCTCTCAAGTTGCGCGCGGCTCTCGCCGAGCGTTATGCCCAGAGCCTGCTGGCCAAGGGAAGGTTCCCCGAGGCGATCACCTGGGCACTCACGGCGATGCGGGAAGGAAGGGCGGCGGCGGACACCCGCACCCAGGCCCGGGCGCTGGAGGTCGAGGTCGCCGCCCGCAGCTACGCGGGCGAGGTGGTCGACCTCGACCATGCGTCCACGGCCGTCGAGCTGTATGCGAAGGCGAACGACCTCCTGGGTGTCGCTCGCGGACACAACGTGCTGGGGGTGATCGCCCAGCAACAGGGCCAGTGGCCCCGCGCCCTCGAGCACTACTCGGCAGCCGCCGAGACCTACGCCCGGCTGGGTCGACCACTCGACATCGCGCTGCAGCATGCGAACGTCGCCGAGATCCTGGTCTTCCAGAACCGACTGACCGAGGCCGAGGAGGCCGTGCTGGAGTCGCTCCACCTGTGGCGGGGCACCCGGATGAACGGGGACCAGGCCTTCACCGTCACCCAGCAGGCCCGGTTGGCGATGGCCAAGGGCGAGCACCAGGTGGCAGAGGAGCTCTTCGCCAGCGCCCGGGAGGTGCACGTCAGTGACCAGGAGGACTACGACGTGCTGAGCGTGGACGCGATGCGCGCGGAGTGCCAGCTGCTCGCCGGTCACCCGGAGGCCGCGCTGGAGCTGATCGAAGCGGTGCAGCTGCACAACCTCGAGGTCGGGGCACCGCTCTCCTACCTCGACCGCATCAAGGGGTGCGCTCAGGTGGCCGCCGGTGATCGGGTCGGAGGTCTGGCGACGATCCGCGCCAGTCTTGCCGTCGCGCGTCGCGAGTCGTCGCTGTACGACGAGTGGCGCTGCGTCGAGGCGTTGGTCGACGTCGATGGCGCCGACCACGAGCTGGCGGCGGAGCTGGTCAGGCTGAGGAGCGCCGTCACCGTCCAGCTCGGGGTGGCGCTCCCGGGCTGAGATCAGCCAGCCGGCCCCTTGCCGCGCACGTCGGCAACACCCGCCACGGCTTCGCGCAGCTCGACCAACCAATCCTCCTGGTGCTGGCCGACCAAGCGCACGCACCAGGCCAGCGCCTCGGATCGCGATCGGGCGACGCCGGCGTCGACCAGCGTGTCCAGCACCAACCGGTTCGGCTGGCGCAACCGGGTCATCACGGGCGCCGACACGTGGGTCCACAGCTCCCGGTGCAGCGAATCCTCCTGGCCGACCTGCACCCCCCACGACACCTTGCGCGCGTAGCGGTGCTCGGCCTCCCGGGCGATCTTGATCCGCTCCGCTCGGGTCTCCTCGCGGAACGCGCTCGCCCGACCGACCCGTGCCTCGGCCTGCTCGATCTCGGACCCAGCATCCGTCACGTCGTCGATCGTGAGGATCACCGTGATCTCCTCGCGGTCGACCGTCACCTCCGCGGGCGCGGTCGCCCATTCCGGCGGCAGGCGTCCGGCGAACCAGCCCTGCACCTTGTCCTGCTCGTCGTTGGTAATCATGTAATCATCATTACACGGAGCACCAACGATCCGACCGATACGCTTCCGCGCGTGGAATGGTCATGCCCTGCGTGTGAGTTCCGCTGTCCAGATAGCCACCAGTTCTGCGGACGCTGCGGAGCGAAGCGCACCGCCGGTGTCGGCGCCGCGGGTGAGGTCGACGAGGTGTTACGAGCGCTCGTCGGTGAGCAGCTGCGCGAGGAGCTGATCGAGCACGGCGGCCGACTCCCGGAAGAGCGCCGACTCGTGAGCGCCCTTTTCGCGGACCTCTCCGGCTTCACGGCGCTGGCAGGTCGACTCGATCCAGAGACGCTGGCCATGGTGGTGGACCCGATCCTCGCTGGGCTGGTGCGCATCGTTAAGCGCGGCGAAGGGCACGTCGGCGCCTTCGCCGGAGACGCCCTGCTGTGCTACTTCGGTGCCCCGGTGGCCCACGAGGACGATGCGACGCGTGCGGTGCGCTGCGCGCACGAGATGCTCCAGGAGTTCCCTGCCCTGTTGGCCGTGGCCCCCAAGGAGGCTGCTGACCTGACGCTGCGCATTGGCATCGACACCGGCGCCGTCATGGCCCGCCTGGTCGCCGGGGACATCAGGACCGACTACAACATCCTCGGCAACTCCGTGAACATGTCACAACGACTGCAGTCGAACGCGCCGCCGGGTGCCCTCGTCGTCGGCGAGACCACCTTCCGGCTGACCCGCGACGACTTCGACTACGAGGACATCGGCCCGCTACAGGTCAAGGGCCGCACCGAGCCGCTACCGGCCTTCCTCCTGCTCGGGCCACGGGAGCGCAACCTGCAGCGACGGATCGCGCACAGCACCCGGGTTTACGGTCGGGAGACCGAGCTCGCTGTCCTGAGCGCCGCGGAGCGGCCCGGGCCGGTGCGCGGCATCGCCATCGTTGCGGAAGCCGGCACCGGCAAGTCCCGTCTGCTCGAAGAGGCTCGCGCGCTGTCGCGCCACCGCTGGCACGAGGGCGGCTGCGCGTTGCAGGAACGCGGTCGCTCCTATCGGCCCTGGGCCGGCGCCCTTGCCGCCTTCACCGGCGGAGCGACGACGGACGGCCTGCGGATCGTCACGGGCTGGCACCTCGACGACCGCCTCGAGACTCTCCCACCGGCCGTGCGGCGCGACCTGGTCGCCCGCGACGTCTCAGCTGCACTGCGTCGGGCCGCCCCTTGTGTGGTGGTGCTGGAGGACCTGCACTGGGCCGACCAACCCTCGCTCGACCTCCTCGACGACGTGCTGTTCGAGGTCGGTGACTCCGACGTGCTGCTGATCGTCACTTCGCGGGAGCAGGTGCCCGCCACCGCGGAGCTTGAGCTGCTCGAGCTCGGTCCGCTCGACCGCGCCGACGTGGCCGCGTTGCTCGCCGACCTGCTCGGCGGAGACCCACCCGACGACCTGATCGACGAGGTGGTCCGGCGCTCTGGAGGCAACCCGCTCTACGTCGGCGAGCTGGCCTTCGCCATCCGTGACCGAGGGCTGGTCTCGCTCGTCGATGGCGACGTCCTGGTCACCGCGGCAACCGGGCTGGCCAACGCGCTGGACCTGGTGCCCGACTCCATCGAAGGCCTGATCGGCGCGAGGATCGACGCGCTGCCTGCCGCCCAGGAGCGCGCCCTCACGATCGCTTCGGTCCTGGGTGTGCCGATCCAAGAGGACCTGGTGGTCGCCCTCTCCGCCCGTCTGGCCGAGCCCAGTGCAGAGATCCGCGAGGCGCTCGCCGGGCTGCGCGCGCAGGGGTTGCTCGCTGGCGCCGACTTCGTGCACGCGCTCGTGCAGAGCACGGCGTACCTCCGCACCACTCGCGCCCGACGACGCCAGCTGCACCTGGCCGCCTCCGACATCGGCCCCGGCCTGGTGCCGGTTGACGACCTCCCCGGCTACCTCGCTCGCCACCTCTACCTCGCCGGGGCCAGCGAGCGGGCGCTGGTCGCGCTCGAGGCAGCGGCCGAGGTGGCGCTGAGTCGCGGAGCGCACGACGAGGCGCTGATGCACCTCTATCGTGATCTCGAGCTCCGCCGCTCCGACGACGTCGCGACGGAGCGCCGAGCGGCGCTTCCGCAGCGGCTGGTCGCCACCGGCGAGCTGCTGGAGCTGCTGGGCCGCTACGACGAGGCGGAGCCCCACTTCCGCGAGGCAATCGCGCTGGGCGCCGGCGGTGTCGCCCACCGTGGCCTGATCGGCTGCCTGCGCAGGTTGGGCCGCTACACCGACGTGGTCGCGATTGCGGACCAGATCATGGGCGGGCTCATGGGCGAGGATGCCGGCGCCCGTGTCGACGAGCCGCTCCGGGTGCGGCTCAGCTGGGAGAAGGCCGCCGCCCTGGCCGCGCTCGGTTCGGTCGATGAGGCCATGGCGGCGCTGCTGCCGGGTGATGACGCGGCCGCGGAAGCCCGTCAGGAGATGGTGCGCGCCTACTGCCTGATCCAGCGGTCCGATCCGGACGCCGCCGATGCGGTGCTCGAGCGGGCGCTGCCGGTGCTGAAGGCGGCTGGAGACACCGCGGCAGTCGTCCACGGCATGCGCAACCTCGGCTGGGTGCGCTCGCAACAGGGCCGGCTCGCGGAGGCGCTCCAGATGCTCGAGGACGCACTGCGGCTCGCCCGCCACAACGGGCTGGCGGAGGAGGTGATGGCGTGCCTGCTCAACCTCGGAGCCGTCGCCGGGGACGCGGGGAGCAGTGACCTCGAGCTGCGCTACACCCAGGAAGCCGTGGTCCAGTGTGACCGGATGCGTCACTCCTTCAACCGCGCCGCGACCCGCAACAACCTCGCCTATGCGCTCATCGAGGCCGACCGGGCCGACGAGGCGGTCGCGGTCGCCTCCCGCGCCGTCGACCTGGCCCGGGAGCACGGCCTCTCGGGAGTGACCGGATCGTTCCTGCACACCCGAGCGCTGGCCCGGCTACGACTGGGAGACCGCGTCGCCGCGCTAGCAGACGCTCAGGCTGCCGAACCGCTGGTGCGGGGAACGCAGTTCGAGGAGGCAGTGCGCGAGCTGTTCGATGAGCTGGCGGCGGGGGTGGCGCCCGACGAAACGAAGCCTGGCGCCACCTAGCCTCGGGTCACGGGCAGGCGTTCACCCGCGCGCGCGGGGTGCCGTCGCTGTGCGCCGTGTCGAAGGTGACCACGGTGGAGTGGAGCCACACGTAGTGGTAGTCCCAGGTCTCCTCGTTGCTCCGGCACCAGGTGGAGGTGAACACCGACTTGGATCCGGCCGTGACGGCCAGGTCCACGTTCTTGTAGCCCTGGAAGGCCAGCGTCTGCTCCGGGAACTCGATCCGGGTGCCCGTCCTGACCAACTGACCAGAGCGGTAGCCGTATACCGGCTCGATGCTCGAGTGGTAGGCGCTGGTCGTGGATCCGTTGTAGGTGAACGCCGCCTTGTAGCGATAGTCGGTCCACGACGTGGGGCAGTTCGCCGAGGTGAAGCCGACCGCGTTGAACTTGACGACCGAGATGGTCATCCCATAGCTGTTGGTGACACTGCCCTTGGCGAAGCTTCCCTCGATGGTCGGGTCCATACAGCTCGACCCGGTGGGGTCGGCATGGGCGGGTGGAGAGACCACCACGGTGGCCAGCGCGACGCCCACGCTGATGGCCAGGGTGAGGAGGAGCTGACGGAGTCGCTGAGTCATGCGGGTTCTCTTCTCGAGGAGGGAGCGAAGCGGCCGGAAAGTGCCTGACCCGAGTAGCGGGAGTCTGCAACTACCGGCAGGCACTCTGCAATGTCATCGCCGTCACATCACGTGCTGTGCACGCCTGGAGGCCGACCATCGAGTGTGCGCCGTCACACCGAGGCGTGAGGGCGGCTCGTCACCAGATCCGGACTCGTTCCCCTGGCTCCAACCAGAGCCCGTCACCCTCGGTGGTGTCGAAGACCTCGTGGAACTCGTCAAGGTTGCGCACGATGTTGGCGCGGAACTCCGAGGGGCTGTGCGGGTCGATCGCCAGCAGCTGCTGCTCCTGCTCGACCCGGCGCTTGGTTCTCCAGACGTGCGCCCAGTTGAGGAAGACCTTGCGACGGTCCTCCATCGACGCGGAACCGCCCTGCGAGAGAACGAACGCCTTGTGGGCGATGGTCAGGCCCCCGAGGTCACCGATGTTCTCTCCGACGGTCAGCGCCCCATTGACCTTCTCGTCGGGCAACGTGCGCGGGGAGAAGGCGTCGTACTGCTCGATCAGGGCCTTCGACTTCACCTCGAACGCTGCCTTGTCGTCGGAGGTCCACCAGTCGTTGAGATTGCCGGCGCCGTCGTATTGCGCCCCCTGGTCGTCGAAACCGTGGCCGACCTCGTGACCGATCACGGCACCGATGCCGCCGTAGTTCTCGGCCGGCTCGGCGTCCGGTGCGAAGAACGGGCGCTGCAGAATCCCGGCCGGGAAACAGATCTCGTTGGTGCCCGGGTTGTAGTAGGCGTTGACGGTCTGCGGAAGCATGAACCACTCATCGCGGTCGACCGGCTGTCCGATCTTGCGGAGCTCGCGGTCGGTCTCGAACGCCGACGTGGCGGCGACGTTGGTCATCAGGTCGTCCTTGCGGATCTTCAGCGCCGAGTAGTCGCGGAACCTCTCGGGGTAGCCGATCTTGGGCCGGAAGGTATCGAGCTTCTCGAAGGCTTTCTGCTTGGTCGCTTCGCTCATCCAGTCGAGCTGGGAGATCGACTCCCGGTAGGCCTCGATCAAATTGGCGACCAGGTCGTCCATCTGCTTCTTGGACTCCGGAGGAAAGTGGCGGGCGACGTACTCCCTCCCGACCGCTTCACCCAGCGCGCCCTCGACCAGGCCGACGCCGCGCTTCCAGCGGTCGCGCAGCTCAGGAGTGCCGTTGAGGGTGCGGCCGTAGAAGTCGAAGTTGGTCTCCACGAAGTCGTCGGTGAGGTACGCCGCCGCCGACCGCAGCACGTGGGCCAGCAACCATGCCTTCCAGTCCTCGATCGGCACCGACTCGAGCACGGTCGACAGGTGCGCGAGGTAGGAAGGTTGCCGGACGCAGACCTCGGCGAGCACCAGCTCGTGGTCGATGTCGGACGCGCCGAGGTTGGTGATGTAGGCGTTCCAGTCGAAGGCCGGACACAGCTCCTTGAGGGCTACGTCCGTCATCAGGTTGTAGCTCTTCTGCACGTCGCGCGTCTCGGCCCGCTCCCAGTGGCCGGCCGCCAGCTGGGCGTCGATCCCGAGGATGGTGGCCGCGGCCGAGGCAGGGTCTTCGTGCCGACCGAGCGCGAGCAGGTCGGTGAGGTAGCCGACGTACTTCTCCCGGATCTCGGCGAACTTCTCGTCCCGGTAGTAGGACTCGTCGGGCAGGCCGAGCCCGCCCTGGGTGATGTGGAAGAGGTAGCGATCGGAGTTGCGGTCGTCGGTGCTCACGTAGCTGCCGAACAGCCCGTGTCCACCGATCCGCTCGAACTCACCCAGGAACGCCGCCAGGTCGCGGACGTCACGGAGCGCACTGACCGCCTCGACCAGAGGTCGGATCGGACGGGTGCCCGTGGCCGCGATCCGGTCGGTGTCCATGAACGACGCGAACAGATCGCCAATCTTGCGGGCGTCGTCCGCATCCTCGGCGTCGGGCGAACCCGCAGCCAGCGACTCGATGATCTCGCGCACGTGCTGCTCCGCGGTATCCGCGAGGGTCACGAACGCACCCCAGGTGGAGCGGTCAGCGGGGATCTCGACCTCGTCGAGCCAGCGGCCGTTGACGTGACCGAACAGGTCGTCCTGTGGCCGGATGTCGAGGTTCATGCCCTCGCGGGCGTCGTCGAGGATGCTCACGGTTTCCGACCTTATCCGGCTGCTGTGAGCGCCCGTCTGCAGGTGGGAGTCTGCAGGTGGCGCCCGCCAGGTGCGTCAGGTGCGGACCGGGTCTGCGACCACGATGATGTTGCTGAGGTAGTCGCCGTCGACCCAGTCGGTGCAGGTCACCAGGACCAGCCGACCTTCCTCACGGTCCTGGGCGAAGAGCGACACGGCGTTCTCGGCCACCTCGGCGGTGGACAGGGTGGCGATGTCGGTGACGCGGTACTCAACGACCTGGTCCTCGTCGCGGACCCGGATGACGTCACCTGCACCCAGCTCGCCCAGCCTGTTCATCACGCCACCACCCGCGTGCACGGTGTGACCGGTGATCACGGTCTGGCCGAGGCTGGCGCCAGGGCTCGGCGCTGCGCTGCCACCAACCGACGATCTCTGTGTCGCCCGGCGGCGACAGGACTCCCGCCTGGTCCATCTCGATGTCGACGATGGGGGCGAACAGGTCGATGGACGGGACGTACAGCGCGTTCGCCGCCCGGGTCAGCGGGCGGGTCGACCGTTTCGGCTTCGTGCATCTGCGCACCAAAAGGTGGCGGCGCCACCATCAGGGGGGCGATCACTGGCCCCCCTGATGGCGTAGCGAGTCCGGCCGCGACGACCAGCGCAGCGAGCGCAGCGAAGAGCACCAGCACGTGAACGCGCAGGTTGCTGCTCGTCGCGGGTCTCGTTCCGAGTTCGGGGCCCTCATTGATTTCCGGGTTCAGCCGTTCAGCTGAAGCCGACGCCAGCCGAACAGACCTGCGGTCGTGGCTCCGACCAGGCTCAGGAGGATCCACAGCGCACCTGCGCCCTGGCCCCCATCGACACCGGAGTCGACGGCGGTCGGGAAGTCAGGCAGGCCGGGGCCAGCGGGGCCACCGGGGTTGCCCGGGTTACCGGGGTTGCCCGGGTTGCCGGGGTTGTCCGGGTTGCCGGTGCGGGCGTTGGGCCCACAGGAGACCCGAGCGATCTCCGCGGTGACCAGCGGCGGCTGACCGAACTGCTCGGCGCCAGGCAGGAGCTTGAGGTCGATGGCAATGACCTCGATCGCGCCCTTCTCCAGACGGGTCTGCTTGTTGAGCGTCACGTCGAGGATGTTCTCCTCGAGCGGCGCCAGCTGAGGCGCGATCTGAGCGATCAGCTGGTTGACGATCTGGTCCTGGATCGGGTCGATGATGGCGCTCAGCGGAGCGAGCCCGCCGTCGAGCGTGTTGTTGATGTCGACCCGCAAGGCGTCGATCAGCACGTTGAGCACCAGGTCGAGGTTGGTGAGCACCTTGGTGTTCGGCGCCGGCTTGGCGGGGAACTCCACCAGGTCGACGCTGGTGCCGGCGATGGAGAGCGTCAGCTTCGTGTCCACGATGTTGGCGGTGCCGGTGGCCGAGGTGGGGTCTGCCTCACAGCGAGCCTCGACGGCCCCGAGGGTGCCCTCCAGGCCGGTGGCACCGAGCGGCTCCAGGCCCTCAGAGATGGCCTGCGTCAGCGGGCCGACGAGCTGGTCCATGATGGGCTGCAGCGCGGCGAGACCGCCGAGGGCGGACTCGGGATCGATCAACACGGAGCCGGTGAGGTCCAGGTTGGCGATGGAGATGCCGACGGGGTCGCCCGGCGTGATGCACTCCGACTCGCCGACGGTCGCGGTCTGGCCACCGTCGCCAGCCACACCGGAACACGCCTCGGACAAGCCGTTGCGACCGCTCACCGTGGCCGCTGCGTCCTGCACCAGCACGCCGACGTCCAGCACGTCCTGGTTGCCGAGGACGCTGATCGGCGGGACGACTTCGCCCGTCTTGACCTCGCCCTGGCCGTAGTTGATGGCCTTGACCACACCGCTGTCACCCTCGTTGCCGCCGATGCCCACCGTGAGGGCGGTCGCGTCAGCCTGGGAGATCACCGGACCCGCCGAGCTGGCCGTGGTTGCCAGCGGCACCAGGATGAGTGCCGTAGCTGCGCCGAGCGCGCCCCAGCGAGTGAATCGTCGTGTCACGGTGGTGTTCCTCCGAACGTGTCGAGCGGCCGAGATGGCCCCACAGGTCGTCAGTGCAAACCTATGCCTACGGGATTTCGCCGGAAATAGCGAACCGAGGCGAGGCGTAGGAGCCAGTTTCAACCGCGATCGTCGGCGTTGTCGAATTCACCGATTGCACAGCACCGGCACGACCCGGCTGGTCCGGCCGCGATCACCGGACGACGCTGACATCGCGGTGACGGGTCAGTCACGGACCCGGACGACGGACTTGCCCAGCGTCTTGCGGTCGTCCATGTCGATCAGCGCCTGCCCGAAGTCCTCGAGCTCGTAGACCGCACCGATCGGCGGCTTCACCACGCCGCTCTCGATCATCGGCAGCAGCGCCCGCCACTGCTCCTGCATGTAGCCCGGTCGAAGCATGGCGAACGCCCCCCAGCCGACACCGCGGATGTCGATGTTGTTGAGCAGCAGCCGGTTGACCTTCACCTCCGGGATCCCCTGCCCGGACGCGAAGCCGACGACCAGGACCCGACCCTGCGTGCTCAGCACGCGCAGCGAGTCGGTGAACGCGTCGCCGCCGACCACGTCGAGCACCACGTCGACGCCCTTGCCGCCGGTCAGCTCCATGGACGGAGTCCTTGAAGCCCTCGACGAGCACGGCCTCGTCGGCTCCGGCGCTGCGGGCCACCGCCGCCTTCTCCTCGGTGCTCACCACGGCGATCGTGCGGGCACCCATTCCCTTCGCCACCTGGATGGTCGCCGTGCCGACGCCGCCGGCCGCACCGTGCACGAGCACGGTCTCTCCCTGCTGCAGCTGGCCGCGCTCGGCGAGCGCGAACTGTGCGGTCAGGTAGTTCATGGGTAGCGCGGCGCCCTCGTCGTACGACGTCGAATCGGGCAGCGGGAACGTGAACATGCCCGGCACGGCGGTGCGTTCCTGCGCGCCGCCGTACGCCCCGACGGCCGCGACCCGCTGGCCCGGCTCGAAGCCTGCTCCGCTGACCACCGTGCCGGCGACGTCGACGCCCAGCGAGAACGGCGGCTCGGGCTTCAGCTGGTACTCGCCCCTGCTCAGCAGCAGGTCGGGGAACGAGATGCCGACGCGGTGCACCTCGATCAGCACGTCGTCGGGCCCGGGAGCCGGCTCCGGCACCTCGCGGACCTGCGACGTCGGCGGGACCGGTGGGCGTGACGACCTGGGCTGCGCGCATGGGCTCACGCTAGCCACCGGCGGGGCCACGAGTCAGCCGGGGTTGACGATCCGGTTCAGCTCGAAGTGCATCGGGTCGGTGTAGTTCCAGTCGCCGCCCCAGCCGAAGCCCCACTTCTTGAACGCGTCGACGACGCCGCGGTCCATCTCGCCGACCGTGCCGCGCTGGTTGCCGGGCACGTTGATGTCGAGCGCCAGCCCGAAGGCGTGGTTGGAGAGCTGGGTGCGACCCGGCGATGAACCGCGGGTAGTAGCAGCCGGCGAACTCGCGAGGATGGATCTCGTCGGCCAGTCCGCGAGCGACGATGTCGCCCAGCGCCGCCTGCAGCTGCGGGAATCATCGCCTTGTTGCAGGTGACCTGGCCCAAGATCGGCACGGTCGCGGTGACGATGTGCTCGCGCACCCAGGCCGGGTCGGGGATCACCCGACCGCCCGAGACCCGGTAGCGGAAGGTGCCCACGGCGTCGGCGTAGGTGCCGACCAGGACGCGCGGTCTGGGCCGCCTCGGGGTCCAGGCCGAGCCGGCTGGCGATGTCCATCATCTGCACCGAGCCGGCGTCGCCGACGAGCCGCCGGATCGGCCCCTGCATGCTCTGGGGGGAGGTCGGCTGGGTCGAGATGACCAGCGCGTTGCGCTGGTCGATGCCCAGGGTCTCGCCCCACTTCGCGTTGACGACCAGCTCGATCGTCGGCACCTGAGGCGCGTACGCCCCGACGTGGATTCGAGGGGAGTCGGTCGCGACGTCGAGGGAGAGGTAGCCGTCGGCGTCGAGGGGTAGCCGCTTCTGCAGCTCCTCGGCGCCGGCTATCTCGCCCCCGGCGAGCCGGTCCCACTGGGGTTGGAACTGGGCGCTGCGTGCCTCCGTGAATCGTCGGTACTCAGCAGGGTCGACGGCCGCGATGTCGTAGAGCCGGTTCTCGATCGGCACCTGCTTGAGCGAGATCGTCGTAGTCGCGGCAACGCCCTCGAGCCGCGAGATGCGCTTCACCAGACCGGGCGCGAGGGTTTCGTTGCCGATCACCATGATGTCGGCGCTCAACAACGGCGTCTCGACCTCACCTGGTGGATCCATCGCGTGCTCGGGATCCACCACTGTCGACGCCGTGCCATCCGGTTCGGCGGGGCTGGCAACTGCGCTGTCCGGGCCGGTGGGCTCGGTGGTGTCCTGCTCGCCAGAGGGCTCGCCGCAGCTCGTCAACAGGGCCAGGATGATGACGACTCCTGTCCTGCAGATACGCCTCCCTCGCTTGTCCCCCCTCATCGCACGACCAGCGTATGCGGAAGCAGCAACCGTCAGCTCTCTTCTCGCGCGGGTGCCTGTTCGTCGAGCACGGCGTTGCGGATGGTCAGCCACGAGACCGCGCCACCGAGCACCAGCAGGCCGGCGCACGCGATCATCGCCGAGCGGTAGCCGTCGTTGAACACTGACGGGACTGCGTAGTCGTCGCCGGTCAGCCCGACCGCGACCGGTAGGGCAGCCACCGCGAGCAACGAACCGGCCCGGGCGACGGCGTTGTTGACGCCACTGGCGATGCCCGCGTGCGCGTCGGGCGCGGCGGCGAGCACTGTCGCGGTCAGTGGGGCGACCATCAGGGCCAGTCCCAGACCGAAGACGGTCACGCCGGGGAAGACCTCGGTCCAGTAGCTCACGTCGTCGTCGATGGCGAGCAGCATCAAGCAGCCCGCTCCCATGATGATCGGACCGAACGTCATCGGGATGCGGGGCCCGATCCGGGCGCCGAGCTCACCGCCCTTGGCTGCCAGGAAGATGAGACAGACGGTGATCGGGAGCGTCGCGATGCCGGCCTCGAGCGCGTCCCAGCCCGCCACCGTCTGCAGCTGAAGCGTGATGAAGAAGCCGGCGGCGCCCAGGGCCGCGTAGACGATCAGCGTCATCACGTTGGCAGCGGTGAAGGTGCGGTCGGAGAAGATGCCCAGCACCAGCATCGGCTCGCGTTCGCGTCGCTCCACGACGACGAACGAGACGGCGGCCAGCACCGCCAGCACGGCGGCGTACACCGCGAACGTCCCACCCCACTCGATCAGCGCGTACGTCGTGCCGGCAAGGGCCAGCGTCGCCAGCACGGCACCGGCCAGGTCGAAGTGGGTGGATGCGTCGGGGTCCCGGGTCTCGGGCACGTGCCGCTGCGCCACCACGATCGTGATCGCCGCGATCGGGAGGTTGACCAGGAAGATCCAGCGCCAGTGGGCGTACGCGACCAGCGTGCCGCCGACCAACGGGCCGATCGCGGCCGCGATGCTGCCCAGCCCCGACCACGCGCCGATCGCCTTCGGGCGGTCGGAAGGCACGAACGCGCCTTGGATCATCGCCAGGCTGCCCGGTGTCAGCAGCGCACCCCCGACGCCTTGGAGCACCCTCGCTGCGATCAGCGTCTCGGGGTTGGGAGCGATGCCGCAGAGCAGCGAGGCGGCGGCGAAGCACATGGTGCCGATCACGAAGATCCGGCGCCTGCCGAACCGGTCGCCCAGCGACCCCCCGAGCAGGATCAGGCTGGCCAGCGAGAGGAGGTAGCCGTTGGTGATCCACTGCAGCTCGGCCAACGAGGCGTCGAGATCCTCGCCGATCGTCTTCAGCGCGACGTTGACGACCGTGCCATCGAGGAGGGCCATCCCGGAGCCCAGCGCAGCGGCGGCAACCACCGCCCGGCCGGCCGGTGTGCCGAGTCGTACGCCGGCGACCTGAGGAGTCTCGCTCACCGACCAGAGACTAGGCTCTTTGAATGGGCAGCGAGAGCGATCAACGGCTGGTCGACCACGTGGACCGGATCGCACATGAGCACCCCCCGATCGAGATGTCGTCGGTGGACTTCACGGTCCTCGACCCAGGCAAGCTCGACGCAAGGTTCGGCCATGTGCTCGACTACATGGCCAGGGTCGAGCTCGAGGTCGACAAGAACGTTGCCGAGCTCGCGATCCTGCTGCCGGACCCGCCCGAGGTCGACGTGCACTTCTTCCGCGATGTGTGGCACCCCCAGGAGATCCGGCACGGGGAGATCCTCGACGAGCTCCAACGCCACCTGGACCGCCCCCTGGCCCAGCCGGACCTCGGGATCGGGTCGAAGATCAAGGTGCTCGGTGCGCTCGGCCACGCCGGCGTCTTTCAGGACGTGTCCCGGATGCTCTACTACTTGACCGGCATGGCCACCGAGCGCTCGGCCGTGCTCGCCTACAACATGCTGTACGACGGCATCCTGGAGATGGGTGAGGACGCCGTAGCCCGCACCGCGATCGCGCAGATCAAGCGGCAGGAGCCGGGCCACTACGCCTTCTACCAGCTCTCGGCCCGCCAGCACTGGCACCAACTGGCCCGATGGCAGCAGTGGCTGGTCCGCAAGATGCGGGCGATCTCGTTCGCCCCGGTGGGTGCCTATTGCCCCGAGCAGGCGGCCGACTTCGGCGAGGTGATGGCGACGCTCGGCATCACGGGCGAGCTCGACGAGTTCACCCAGAAGATCGCCCTGGTGGAGCACGACCTGCTTTTTGCGCAACAGCAGGGGCTCACGGTGCCGCCGTACATCACCCGCGCCTTCCGAGAATCGGTGGAGCTGGCCGAGGTGCGCGCGCAGGCGGCCTGACTGTTCCTCGTGCTTCGTGGACCGTTAGCAGGGTCAGCCGCGCAGCACCCTGGCCGCGATCCAGGCGATGTCCTCGCCGGTTTCCCGTGGCGGCCCCGACGGCTGCATCACGTGGCTGAGCACCACCCGGACGACGGTGTCGATCGCGGCCTCCAGCTGCTTGCTGTCCAGGTCCACGTCGTAGGGGGCGATCCTGTCCTTCAGCACCACCTTGGCCACCCCGAGCAGCGACTCCGCGTGCGTGGTCAGCAGCGGAAGCAGCTCGGTGTCGGCGCCGTGCGTGGCCGAGACCACTGCATGCAGCAGGCGGTTGTCCTGGGCGTGCTCGAGCACGCCCACGCACGCGCCCCGGATGGCCGCGACGATGTCGCGGGGGTGACGGTCGAAGGCCACGCTGACGACCGCGAGGAACCGGTCGAGCTCACGCAGGATCATGGCCTCGGCCAGGCTGGCCTTGGTGCCGATCTCGTTGTAGACGGTCTGCCGGCTGACTCCGACCTCGTCGGCCAGCTTGGCCATGGTGACCTCCGACCAGCCCACCTCGGAGGTGAGCCGCACCGCAGCTGCGACCACGCGGTCGCGCATGGTCAGGGAAGGCTCGGCGGTCACACCGGCGAGCGTAGTCATGGGCTCCGCCTCAGCCGACGAGACTCAGCGCGAGCATCGGACAGGCCTGCACAGCCGCGTGTGACGTGGCCGCGCTCGGCGTCGGCCGGGGTCTCGTTGAGCACGTGCATGACCTCGTCGTCGTCGAGCTCGAAGAAGTCGTTCGCCATCGCCTCGCACATGCCCAGACCCTCGCACTTGTCTCGGTCGACCTCGATCCGCAGGGTCATCACGCACCGACCTTCTGCACAGGCACGAAGTCGGACGCCTCGCGGACGCCACAGTCGGGGCAGCACCAGTCGCGCGGGATGTCCGCCCAGGCCGTGCCTGCGGCGAAGCCCTCGAACTCGTTGCCGACCTCGACCTCATAGACATAGCCGCAGCCGGGGCAGCGCGCGGCCAAGATCTCCTCGGTCGCGAGCAGGGCGGCGGCGTCGGCCTCGGCCCGGTCAGAGGCGGCGATCTCCTCGGCCGTCGGCGCCGCCGGGGGCGGGTACTTCGCGAGCAGCCGGTCGCGCTTGCGGGGGCTGAGGTTGGCCCTGGTGAGGTCACCACCGAAGTGCGCCAGCACGCGGGGGTCCATCACCCGGCGCCAGATAGGGGGAAACATGGCAAGCACGATCATCCCGGCATACCCGGTCGGCAGCACCGGGGACTCCTCGAAGTCCCGCAGCGTCTGGTAGCGCCGAGTCGGGTTGGCGTGGTGGTCGCTGTGGCGCTGCAGGTGGTAGAGCAAGACGTTGGTGGCGACGTTGTTCGAGTTCCAGGAGTGCGATGGGTCGACCCGCTCGTAGCGCTCTTTGCCGGGCTTGCCGACCTTCTGGCGCAACATGCCGTAGTGCTCCATGTAGTTCACGACCTCGAGGAGCAGGAATCCCGATGCCTGGACCATCAGGAAGGGCAGGATCCCGATTCCGAGCCAGACCACGACTGCGCCCCACAGGACCACCGACATCAGCCAGGCATTCAGCACATCGTTACCGAGCCGGAACGGGTGCTGGCCCTTGCGGGCATAGCGTCGCTTCTCGATGTGCCAGGCGCTCTTGAGGGAGCCAAGGACCGTGCGCGGGAGGAACTGGTAGAGGCTCTCGCCCATCCGCGAGGACGCGGGATCCTCGGGCGTCGCGACGCGGACGTGGTGACCGCGGTTGTGCTCGATGTAGAAGTGGCCGTAGAACGTCGGCGCCAGCGCGATCTTCGACAGCCACCGTTCGTTCGCCTCACGCTTGTGGCCCAGCTCGTGGGCGGTGTTGATGCCGATCCCACCAATCGCCCCGATAGAAACGGCCAGGCCGAGCTTGTCGAGGATGCTCAGGTCACCGCCGATCCCGAGCGGGTCGCCGCGGGCGATGAGGTACATCGCGCCGATGAAGCCGGCGTACTGGATGGGCAGGAAGAGGTAGGTGATCCAGCGGTAGTACGTGTCCTTCTCCAGCGCTTCGATGGCGTCGTCGGGCGGGTTGGACTGGTCGAGGCCCGCGAACAGGTCGATCGCCGGGACGATCACCAGGATCACCACTGGACCGATCCAGAACCACGCGCCGAGGCCGGTGGCGAGCCAGAGTCCGTAGCCAGCGAAGGCCAAGGAGGGGACGACCAGGCCGATCAGCCACAGGTAGCGCTTCTTGTCCGTCCAGGCATCACTGGACCCCTCAGGAACCGTGCTGTTCGCGATCTGGTCGTTGGTCATGACTGCCCCTCTCGGCTGGCTTTACACGACGGTAGCGTTTGTAAACCCAATTGACAAGAGGTGCTCGAATGTAAAGTTGCCTCGCCCCAGTTATCGGAACGCCCAGACGGGGCACTGGAGTGGGTTCACAATTGTTGGGACACGGGACACCACGGGGGCAGCAGTAGTGAGCGAGACCGAGGAGCTGAAGCCAGGCACTCCGGAGGCGTGCCGCCGCTGCGGGGAGCCCGCCGGCACCTTCCGCTTCTGCCTCAGCTGCGGTGCGGACGTCGCGGTCACCGAACCGGCAGCCGCAGGCCCCCAGCCGTCTCAGCTGCGCTTGTGGTGGCGACGGGTCGTCCGTTGGCGCACACCGCTGGTCGTCTTTCCGCTACTGGCCGTACTGACGGTGGTCGGGGGCCTGGGCGTGCAGCTGTTGACGAAGAAGATCCCGTCTCCCACTCCCCCCACCCAGGTCGTCTGCTGGGACGGCACTGGCGCCACCTCGAGCGACGCGTGCACGACACCGAGCGGGATAGAAGGTCTGCGCTGGGTGTTCCCCACGTTCCATCCCAAGCGCGACAACTGCGTGGATGTGCTGGCCGCCCACCCGGAGTACGTCCGGCCGGCGATGTATGAGTGCGACTTCAAGATCCCGCGGCAATGGGTCACCGTGACCTACAACGAGCTGGCGGCGGTCGATGCGGCTCGCAAGTACTACGAGAAGCAGTACCCGGAGGCAAAGCGGGAACGGGTCGGCACAGCGGAGGGGATTCCCTATCGCTACGTCTGGCGCAAGCGCACCGACGAGGGCTACGCGCTGGCGGCGATGTATGTGGACTACCCGTTCGCCGTCGAGATCCTCGCCAAGTCGGCCAGCGCCCGCGACCGGGCCTTGCGCAAGCTCGACTTCCGCCACCCCGACAAGATGGCGGACGCGCTCGGCTAGTGACCCCGGATCGCCGCAGCGACCGCCTTCGGCACCTCGGCGTCGAAGACCGAGGGGATGATGAAGGTCGGATTGAGCTCGTCGTCTCCCACGACCAGCGCGATCGCCTCGGCTGCTCGCAGCAGCATCTCGATGGTGATCTCCGAAGCGCGGGCGTCGAGCAGCCCCCTGAAGACACCCGGGAATGCCAGCACGTTGTTGATCTGGTTCGGGTAGTCGGAGCGACCGCTGGCCACCACTGCGGCGTACTTGCCGGCCTCGGCCGGGTCGACCTCCGGATCGGGGTTCGCCAGGGCGAAGACCACGGCGTCGGCGGCCATGTCCTCGATCCACTCGGCCCGCAGCACGCCTGGGCCGCTCACCCCGACGAAGATGTCGGCTCCCTGGAGTCCAGCGCGCAGGTCACCGCGGACCTTCCGTGGGTTGGTCACCGCGGCGAGCGCCGCCTTCTCCCCGGTCAGCGCCTCGTCGTCCGCCGAGAGGCAGCCCTCGCGGTCCCAGACCACGACGTCGGTGACACCGGCGGCGAGGAGCAGCGTGACGATGGCGGTGCCGGCCGCGCCGGCGCCGGCCACGACGACGCGAGCGGTCGGGAGCTCCTTGCGGACCACGCGCAAGGCGTTGGTGAGGGCAGCGAGCACCACGATGGCCGTGCCGTGCTGGTCGTCGTGGAAGACCGGGATGTCGAGACTCTCGCGCAGACGTCGCTCGATCTCGAAGCACCTCGGGGCCGCGATGTCCTCGAGATTGATGCCTCCGAAACCCGGAGCGATCAGCTCGACAGCGCGCACGATCTCGTCGGTGTCCTGGGTAGCCAGGCAGATCGGCCAGGCGTCGATGTCGGCGAACCGCTTGAACAGGGCGGCCTTCCCCTCCATCACTGGAAGGGCGGCACCGGGACCGATGTTGCCCAGGCCGAGCACCGCTGACCCGTCGGTGACCACGGCCACCGTGTTGCCCTTGCTGGTCAGTCGCCAGACGTCCTCGGGATGCTCGGCGATCGCCATGCTGACCCGGCCTACACCGGGGGTGTAGGCCATCGACAGGTCATCCCGGTTGCGCAGGGGGACCTTGCTCGTCACCTCGATCTTGCCTCCGAGGTGCAGCAGGAAGGTTCGGTCGCTCACCTTGTAGACCTCGACGCCCGGGACCTGGTCGACAGCCAGCTTCAGCTGGTGTGCGTGGTCGGCGTCCGCGGCCGAACACGTGACATCGACGACGAGCCGGGTGGTGCTGGACTCCGCGACGTCGATCGCGGTCACGATGCCGCCGGCTTGGGCGATAGACGTTGCCACCGCCCCCACCACCGCATGGTCGGGCGCCGTGTGCAGGCGCATCGTGATCGAGTACGACGAGGTGGTTGCGGACCTGGACACGCGACCACCTTCCTGCCAGGGCAGGGTTACCGGCAAGTCATGGCTACCAGCCGACCCCTTGTGGTCGTACTGGTCGTGCGGTGCTCAGCGAGGCACTCCGAGGTGGTTCAGCAGGTTCTTCGAGAACCGGCTGCCCATGGTGGCCATCACGCCTTTCATCGCGGCCCGAACGGCCGGACCCGACACCTTCGGCAGCGGGGCTTCGAGACAGATCTCGAGGCTGGTCTCCAAGCGGGTGGTGCCACCGGGCCCTTCGGACAGGTCGTACCACCCGTTGACGCCGGCCATCTCAGGCGCGTCGGCAGCCGGCTCGTGATGGAACTCGATGCGCTGTTGTTCCTCGAAGACCATGCGCTCGGTGAACACTGGCGCCAACTTGCGGCCGAGCAGGTCGATACCGGAGAGCTGCCAGCGCCAGTGGCTGCCGTCGGCGCGGATCGACTTGACGAACGGAGTCAGCCGGGCGACCAGGTCGGGGTCCACCAGCGCCTTCCAGATGGCGGCACGTTCGGCAGCTACGTCGGCCTGGGCAGTGGTCTTAGCAGAGAAGGTGGCCATGAGGTGCCGTTACCCAGCCAGGGCCTTCTCGATGTCGCCACCGAGCTTCTCGGGTGGGGTGGTAGGTGCGTAGCGGTCGATGACCTCACCGTCCTTCCCGATCAGGAACTTCGAGAAGTTCCACTTGATCCTGTCGCCCAACAGCCCGCTCTTCTGCTGCCGGAGCCACTTGAACAGCGGATGCGCGTCGTCTCCGTTGACGTCGATCTTGCTGAACATCTGGAAGCTCACGCCGTAGTTGCGCTGGCAGAACTCCGCGATCTCGTCCTCGCTCCCGGGCTCCTGGTTGGCGAACTGGTCACACGGGAAGCCCAGCACGTCCAAGCCCTGCTCGCCGTACTGCTCGTGCAGCTGCTGCAGGCCTTCGAACTGCGGGGTGAGCCCGCACTTGGACGCGGTGTTGACGACGAGCACGACTTTTCCGTCGTAGGACGAGAGGTTGATCTCCTGCCCGTCGATCGCGGTGGCCGAGAAGTCCTGAAGCTTGGTCATGCCCAGAATTGTGTCAGCCGCTCCTAGCCGATCATCCGGCCGACCGCCTGCGCGGGTTGTTGGTAACCGACGGGGTTGGCGAATCCGTTGAGCTCCACCACCACCCGACGTCCCCCGAGGTCGAGCACGACCGTGTCGTCGGACTTCTCGACGACCTCGCCCTGGGCGATCCACAGGTCGCCCACCTGCTCCAGCTCCGCGCCCGGCTTGCACCTCTGCACGTCGTCGGTGGCGACCATCCGCAGGTCCGGGCGCCGACCGAGGGTGCCGCCGAACCGCCAGGTCAGGATCGCGAGTGCGAGCAGGATCAGGTCAGCGACGATGGTGAGTCCGACGACCAGGTTGCTGGTGTCCTGACCTTCAACCCGAAAGCGTGACGGGCGGTCGGGCAGCACGCGCACCTCGAGCATCCCGCTGGCCACGGCTGCGTCGTACGTCGCGGGGCTGACGCCAACCGACCACTCACCGCCGGCGGGGTCGATCTCCTCGGGGTAGCGGAAGTCGATGAAGAACCTCGGGTCGTCCTCCGGCGGGAGGGTGCCGTGGTCGACGACCACCGCCGTCACGTCGATGCCGTTGCGGTCCAGCTGGGCGTCGGACCAGGTGCTGTGCGCAAGCGGAAGGTTGATCACCAGCGCCAGCAGGATCAGCAGCAGCAGGGTGCGGATCCGAGCGCTCATCGCGCGTCCTCTCGCCAGTGGGTGCCCCACTCGTCGTGGTGCACGATCTCCGACAAGCTCCTGCGTACGCGCGGCCGTTGGTCGCGCTCCCGGTCGCGCTCGGCGACCTGAGCCGGGTCGCCGTAGCGCCCGACCGCGATGCCGCTGAGCACCCGGAACCACGGCGGCACCTCCAGGTCTTGGGCCACCTGCGCCTTGTCAAAGCCGGCGAACTGATGGGCATGCAGGTCCATCGCAACGGCCTGGAGGGTGAGGTGTGCCGCCGCCTGGCCAAGGTCGTAGCAGGCAGCGTGCTCGCCCTTGAAGGCTCCTCTCGCGTGGGCGTCATCCAGGTCGACGCCGGGCCGGTGCGCGACCTGCGCCGCGGTCACGATCACGACGGACGCCCTCGGCACCCACGCGCTGTTGCCACGGCTGAGTCGGGGCACGAGCGCCTGGTGGGCCCGGCCCCCTCGTCGAGCCACCACCATCGCCCACGGCTGCAGGTTCCCCCAGCTCGGCGCCCACTGGGCCGCTCGGAGCAGCAGGTCGATCTCAGCATCGGCGAGCTCGTGCCGGTCGTCAAAGACTCGGGTGCTCCAGCGCGAGCGCATCGGCTCGGCCAGGGACAGCTGGTCGTGCGCGTCGGCCTGGGTCACGGGGTCAGTATCCGGCAGACCCTGCCGGCTCATCTCCCGGAAGCGGCACAACGACAAAGCCCCAGGTCAGAAGACCTGGGGCTGTGTGCGCGAGGGGGGAGTTGAACCCCCACGTCCTTTCGGACACACGGACCTGAACCGTGCGCGTCTGCCTATTCCGCCACTCGCGCGTGTAGCCGGGCAAGGCTATCCCAGCGCCAGAGCCATCCCCAAACCGGTGCGGCGGGTTCGACGGGGGTACTTCATCCACCGATACGATCGACCGAGCCCGGCGCGAGCTGGGCGCGTTCGCGTGCCGTGGACTCGGTGTCGATGATGCGGAGAGGAGGCTTGATGAGTGGGCTACAGAAGTTCGAACAGCGACTTGAGCAGATGATCTCCGGGGTCTTCGCACGTGCCTTCCGTAGCGCGGTCCAACCCGTCGAGATCGCTGCGGCGTTGCAGCGCGAGTGCGACAACAATGCTCAGATCCTTTCCCGCGACCGGCGGCTGGTGCCCAACGACTTCCACGTCGAGCTCTCCCAGACCGACCTCGACCGGCTGGCGCCGTACGACTCCGCGATGGCCACAGAGCTGATCGACCAGGTCCAGGACCACGCGGATGCCCAGAGCTACGTCTTCACGGGCCCGGTGAAGATCGCCTTCGAGGCGAGCAACGACCTCACCACCGGTCGCTTCCGGATCCGTAGCCAGGCCCAGGCCAAGGTCACCGGACACAGCACCCACACCCAGGTCACCCGGGCCCGGGCCCTGCTCGAGGTCAACGGGACCCGTCACCCCCTGCAGCCCCCTGGGCTCGTGGTCGGGCGAGGCACCGAGGCCGACCTCCGGATCAACGACCCCGGCGTCAGCCGCAAGCACGTCGAGTTCCTGGTTCTGTCGGCCGGGTCCGAGACCGAGGACCCCGAGCTCGAGGTCCACGACATGGGCTCGACCAACGGCATGCTCGTCGACGGACGCAAGGTGCCGCGTGCCACGCTGCGAGACGGCACCCAGGTGAAGGTCGGCACCACCACCATGACGGTGCGGATCGTCCGCGACGACGGCGACGGGGGTCCCGGTGTCTGAGCTCACGCTGTTCCTGATCCGGATCGCCTACTTGGCCATCTTGTGGATCTTCGTGCTGTCGGCCATCTCCGTGATCCGGTCCGACATGTTCGGTGCCCGAGTGCCCGAGGGTGCGCGCACCGTGCCCAGTGGCCCGAAGCAGAAGGCGCCCCCGAAGCGTCGCGGCTCCCCGTCACAGGTCGTGGTCACCTCCGGCAGCAACAACGGCGCCACGGCCTCGCTGGCCGAGGCTCCCATCCTGATCGGGCGAGGCACAGACGCCGCGATTCGCCTCGATGACGACTACGTCTCCACGCGGCACGCTCGGATCGCGGCCTCCGGTGACCAGTGGTTCGTCGAGGATCTCGGATCCACCAATGGCACCTACATCGGCACTGTGCGCATCACCCAGCCCACCACGATCACCCTCGGCACCCAGGTGCGCATCGGCAAGACCATCCTGGAGCTGCGCAAGTGAGCCTGCGCCTCCACTACTCCGCGATCTCCGACGTCGGTCGAGTCCGCAAGGACAACCAGGACTCCGGATACGCCGGCCCCTGGTTCCTCGCTGTCTGTGACGGCGTGGGCGGAGCCGCGCGTGGCGACATCGCCTCGAGCACAGCGATCCAGGAGCTGCGCACCCTCGACACCGCGCCCACCGAGACCGATCTGCTGGACCGGATCACCGAGGAGATGCACGAGGCCCACGTGCGGATCGGGAGCCTCGTCGACGCGGACCCCGACCTCAACGGCACCAGCACCACCGCGACCGTCGCGCTCTTCGACGGATCCAGGGTCGGCATCGGCCATGTCGGCGACAGCCGCGGCTACCTCTTCCGCGACGGTGAGCTGTCGCAGCTCACTACCGACCACACGTTTGTGCAGGGCCTGATCGACGAAGGGCGCATCACCGAGGCCGAGGCCCGCGTGCACCCGCATCGCAACCTGATCCTCAAGGCTCTCGACGGCATCCACGAGGCCGAACCCGACCTGTTCATGCTCGAGCTGGTGCCGGGCGATCGGCTCTTCCTCTGCAGCGACGGCGCCTGTGGGGTCCTCGACGACGGACGGCTCGCCGACGTGCTCTCCATGGGCACTCCCGACTACGCCGCCGTGGAGCTGGTCCGGGCCAGCCTCGAAGCCGGCAGCTCCGACAACGTCACCTGCATCGTGGCCGACGTCGTGACCGACGAGGCGGCCGCTGCCGATCCGGCCTACAGCGGGCTCGAGCCGATGTTGGTCGGCGCCGCTGCGGAGCTGCGGCGGCGCCCGGGTCGGGGATCCATCACCAGTGGGATGGCCAGTGGGATGGGCAGCCTGTTCCGCGGTCACCGCGCCGGCGATACCGGAGAGCTGGAGCCGATCGACGCCGAGCTGCTCGACGACTTGCCCCACGCCATCAAGGCGGACCCCATCGACCCGGAGACCGCCCGCTACGCACCCCGGGCTCCCGGGCGCTACCAGTGGGCCAGGCGGTTGCTGGTGCTGGCAGTCGTGGTCGGCCTCGTGTGGGTCGGTGGCGCGCTCGCCTGGTCGTGGACCCAGCAGCAGTACTTCATCGGCGAGCAGGACGGCGTCGTGACGATCTTCCGCGGCATCAACGCCGACCTGCCCGGCATCTCGCTCTCCGAGCCCTACCAGAAGTCGGACGTCGAGCTGGACCGGCTCCCCGAGCTCGATGCCGAGCGCGTACAGGACTCGATCGAGGTGGGCGACCTCGATGCTGCGGAGGCCGCCGTCCGCGAGCTCGCCAAGCTGCAGAAGCCCCCTGAGGGACCGTGATGGCCCGTCGGGCATCGACCTCCCCCGCTCCGAGCTTCCTCGGGTTCGTCCATCGACGCCGCCGGGGCGCCGAGCTGTTCCTCCTCGTCCTCGCCCTCCTGGTCGGTGTCGGCGGGTACGCCGCGGTCGGTATCGGCATCGAAGGGCACGTGCCAGCCAACGTCGTCGCGTACGGCGGGTGGCTGGCTGCCCTGGTGGTGATCGCTCACCTCGTGGTGCGCGCGGTCGCGCCGTACGCCGACCCGGTGCTGCTGCCCGTGGTCGCCGCCCTCAACGGACTCGGGCTCGCGGTCCTGCACCGCATCGACCTGGCCGATGACACGACGTGGGCGCGACAACAGCTCACCTGGATGACGGTCGGCGTCGCACTGTTCGTGGCCACCCTGCTCCTGCTGCGCGACCACCGGGTGCTGACCCGGTTCACCTACACGGCCGGCCTGCTCGCGATCCTGTTGCTCCTGTTGCCGATGGCCCCGGTCGTCGGCAACGAGGTCAACGGCGCGCGGATCTGGATCGCTGTCGGTCCCTTCGGCCTGCAGCCCGGTGAGATCGCCAAGGTGCTGTTGGTGATCGCGTTCTCCGGTTACCTCGTGCTCCACCGCGATGCTCTGGCCCTGGCCGGTCGCCGCTTCGTGTTCGTCGACCTCCCTCGCGGCCGAGACCTCGGCCCGATCCTGGCGATGTGGCTGGTCAGCCTCGGCATCCTGGTCTTCCAGAAGGACCTGGGGTCGAGCCTGCTGTTCTTCGGTCTCTTCCTGGTGATGCTCTACGTCGCCACCGAGCGCCCCGGTTGGCTGTTCGTCGGCGGGTTGATGTTCTTCGGCGGCGCCCTGCTGGCGTTCAAGCTCTTCGGCCACGTGCAGAACCGCGTCAACATCTGGCTCGATCCGATGGAGTACTACGACAAGACCCCGGGCAGTGGCCAGATCGTCGAGTCGCTGTTCGGCATGGCCTGGGGTGGCCTCATCGGTCGTGGCTTCGGTGAGGGCGACCCCGGTCGGGTCCCCTTCGTGCACTCGGACTTCATCATCGGCGCGATCGGTGAAGAGCTGGGCCTGACCGCGGTGATCGCGGTGATCCTGCTCTACGGCATCATCGTCGAGCGAGCCCTACGGGCGGCTCTGATCTGTCGTGACGGCTTCGGCAAGCTGCTGGCCACCGGGCTCGCGGGCGTCTTCGCGCTGCAGGTCTTCGTGGTGATCGGCGGGGTGACCCGGCTGATCCCCCTGACGGGTCTGACCACACCGTTCCTCTCCTACGGTGGCTCCTCACTGATCGCCAACTGGGTGATCATTGCGTTGTTGCTGCGCGTCTCCGACCAGGCTCGGCGCCCAGTGCCGGACCTGTCGGCCGAGGACGGGCAACCGACCGACGACCAGTCGACCCAGGTGATCAAGCTATGACGCGCGAGCAGCACTCGGTCGTCCGCTGTGCGGTGACGGTGGCCCTGGCCAGAGCGGAGGTGGTCGGTTCATGAACAAGCCAATCCGGGCCATCTCGATCTTCTGCATGTTCCTCTTCCTGGCACTGATGGTGAACGCCACCTATCTCCAGTTCTGGGCTGCCGATGGCTACAACGACGACCCTCGCAACCGACGGATCATCGAGGCGGCGTTCTCCCGCGAGCGCGGCGCCATCCTGGTCGGCCGCGACCCGATTGCGGAGAGCGTTCCGAGCGGCGACGAGTACAAGTTCCAGCGCACCTACAACACCCCCTTCGCCTATGCGCCGATCACCGGGTTCTTCTCCTTCTACACCCAGACCGGGCTCGAGCAGACGCAGAACGCGGTGCTCTCTGGCGAGGACCCCCGGCTGTTCGTGACCAGGCTGGTCGACATGCTGAGCAACCAGGACAACCAGGGCGGCAGCGTCGAGCTCACCATCGACCCCGACGCCCAGGAGGCGGCCTACAACGGCCTCGCCAACAACTCCGCGCTGCCCGGAGGCATCGAGGGCTCGGTGGTGGCCATCGAGCCGGCCACGGGCAAGATCCTGGCAATGGTGTCGCTGCCGTCGTACGACCCCAACAAGCTGGCCTCCCACGACCTCGGTTCGGTCGACGATGCCTACCAACGCCTTCTCGCCGACCCCGCCGAACCGCTGATGAACCGCGCCACCTCGAAGCGACTGCCACCCGGCTCGACGTTCAAGCTGGTGACCGCGGCGGCAGCCATCGAGAACGGTCTCTATGAGTCGGACGACGACGTGCCGGCAGGCGCGACCTACGACGTCCCGCAGACCAGCTCCGACATCAGCAACGACGGGCGCTCGCAGTGCAGCCCCGACACGATCCCGTTCAGTACCGCCATGGAGTGGTCGTGCAACACGACCTTCGCTCGGATGGCCAACGACGTCGGCGCCGAGAAGATGCTCGAGCAAGCCGAGGCGTTCGGGTTCAACAGCGACTATCTCGAGGACCTGTCGCAAGCCCAGTCGAACTACCCGGACGCTCCCAACGAGCCGGAGACCGCTCAGACCGGCATCGGTCAGTTCGAGGTCTCGGCGACCCCGCTGCAGATGGCGATGGTGGCAGCGGGCATCGCCAACGACGGGGTGGTGATGCGCCCCTACCTCGTCAACAAGGTGCAGTCTGCCGACTACCAGGATCTCGAGCAGACCGAGGCGAGTGAGCTGTCGCAAGCTGTTTCCTCGTCGACCGCCGACCAGCTCACCGAGCTGCTGGTGAACACCGTCGACGAGGGCACCGCCAGCCCTGCGCAGATCCCCGGGGTCAGGGTGGCCGGCAAGACCGGCACCGCGCAGAGCGGTATCGAGTCGGTGCCGCCGTATGCATGGTTCGTGTCGTTCGCCCCGGCCGACAACCCCCAGGTGGCCGTCGCGATCGTGATCGAGTCGGCACCCGGCATCGAGCGTGGCGAGATCGCTGGCGGCGTGCTCGGCGGCCCGATCGCCAGGGCCGTGATGGAGGCGGTGATGCAGTGACCGACCAGACCAGCGAGCGTTTCGTCGACGACGCCAACCGCTACCGGCTCGACTCCAGGATCGCCACCGGCGGCATGGGCGAGGTCTGGCGCGCGACCGACACCGCCCTGGGCCGCGAGGTCGCGGTCAAGGTGCTCAAGGCCGAGTACGCCGACGACCCTGCCTTCCGTCAACGCTTTGCCATTGAGGCCCGACATGCCGCCGCGCTGCACCACCCTGGTGTCGCCGGTGTCTTCGACTTCGGTGAGGCTCACTCGGCCGGCGTCGCCGACGGCTCCGGCGTGCCACGTCCTTACCTGGTGATGGAGCTGGTGGAGGGCGAGCCGCTCTCGGTGCTGCTGCGTCAAGGAGCCGACTCCCGTCGCCACCTCGACCCCGACGCCGTGCGCGACCTGCTCGCCCAGGCGGGCGAAGCGATCGGCGCTGCTCATGCCGCCGGCATCGTGCACCGCGACGTCAAGCCCGCGAACCTGATGGTCACCCCCCATGGGCAGCTGAAGGTCACCGACTTCGGGATCGCCCGCGCCGCCGACGGGGCCGGAATGACCCAGACCGGTGCGGTGATGGGCACTCCCCAGTACCTCTCGCCCGAGCAGGCGCAGGGCCTGCCGGCTACGTCGCGCTCCGATGTCTACTCCCTGGGCGTGGTGGCGTTCGAGTGCCTGGCCGGACGTCGTCCGTTCGAGGCCGACTCCCCCATCGCTACCGCCCTGGCCCACATCCGCGAACCCCTGCCCGATCTGCCCGCCGACGTGCCGGCCGACCTGGCTGCGGTCGTGCGCCGCGCGCTGGCCAAGGACCCCGGCGAGCGCTACGCCGACGGTGCAGAGTTCGCGGCCGCACTGCGCGACCCGGCCACCGAGATGCTGCGGCACCCGGCGGCGGTGCCCGCGGCTGCCGCGGTCGCGGCTGCCGACGCCACCCAGGTGCTGCCGGCGACCGCCTCGCCACCCTTGCCGCCACCCGCGCGTGTGTCGGAACCCGGCCGAGGGAGTCGCGCAGTCGGTCGGAGCCCCTGGCTGGCCGTCATCGTCACGCTGCTCGCCGTCGCGCTCGTGGCCGCCGTCGTGCTGCTGGTGACGACCGGCGACGACACCGACGCTCCGCCGACCGACGACTCCACGCGACCGACCCGCACGCAGTCGCCGTCCGAGAGCGACTCGCCCCCCGAGTCCAAGCCGACCGAGTCACCCGACGAGACCACCGAGCCGCCACCGTCGGAGGAGACCACGGTGCCGCCGACGACCGAGACGAGCGAGCCACCGACCACCCCACCAACCTCGACGACGCCATCGTCGCCGACCAGCCCACCGACGACTCCAGTGACGACGCCACCTGCCGCTCTCGCGGGCGCCCCGTCAGGTGGCGCGACGGGTGCCGTGCCTGCTACCCCATGAACCTCACGTTGAGAAAGAGAACCTGATGAGCAACTCGCAACCGACAGTCGTCGGTGGTCGATACGAGCTCGGGGAACTACTGGGCCGCGGCGGCATGGCCGAGGTGCGCAAGGGCACCGACACCCGCCTCGGCCGCGTCGTTGCCGTCAAGCGTCTCCGCACCGACCTTGCCAGCGACGCCACCTTCCAGGCCCGCTTTCGCCGGGAGGCCCAGTCGTCGGCGTCCCTCAACCACCCCACGATCGTGGCCGTCTACGACACGGGCGAGGAGCCGTCCACCGACGGCACCGACGTCGCGCAGCCCTACATCGTGATGGAGTACGTCGCCGGTCGGACACTGCGCGACATCCTGCGGGAGGGCCGCAAGATCCTCCCTGAGCGAGCTCTGGAGCTCACCAGCGGCGTCCTGGCAGCGCTCGACTACAGCCATCGCGCAGGAATCATCCACCGCGACATCAAGCCCGGCAACGTCATGCTCACCCCGAGCGGCGACGTGAAGGTGATGGACTTCGGCATCGCGCGAGCGATCAGCGATGCCCAGTCGACGATGACCCAGACCGCCGCCGTCGTCGGCACGGCGCAGTACCTCTCGCCCGAGCAGGCTAGGGGCGAGACCGTGGACTCGCGCTCCGACGTCTACTCCGCCGGCTGCCTGCTCTACGAGCTGCTGACCGGGCGGCCGCCGTTCGTGGGAGACAGCCCGGTGGCGGTCGCTTACCAGCACGTGCGCGAACCCGCGACTCCACCGTCGGACCACGACGAGGCCCTCCCGCCGGAGGTCGACGCGATCGTGATGAAGGCGCTGACCAAACGGCTCGAGGACCGTTACCAGTCCGCCGCCGCGATGCGCAGTGACATCGAGCGCTACCTGGCCGGTCGTCCGGTCGAGGCCGCGATCGCCGCTCCGGCGCCGGAGACCGCGGCGACTGCCGTGGTGCCGTCGGTGCCAGGTCCCGTGCCGCCCGCTCCGGTGACTCCTCGTCCGCTGCCCGAGTACGAGGAGTACGACGACGAGCCACGCGGCCGAGCCGGACTGTGGGCGCTGCTCGTGCTGCTGGTGGTCGGACTCATCCTGGCTGCGTACTTCTTGTGGCCGAGGCTGTTCGAGGCACCGCCCGAGCAGACCCAGGTCCCGGACACGATCGGGATGAAAGAAGCCGACGCGCGCAACGCGATCGGCGACGTCGGGCTGACGGTGGGTCTGGTCACCTCACGGCCCGACTCCGAGGTCCGTGCCGGGAAGGTGCTCGAGCAGGAGCCAGGCGCCGACGACTTCGTCGACCCCGGCTCCGAGGTCACCCTGGTGATCTCTGAGGGAAAGCCTGAGGTGGCGGTCCCGGTCGTGGAGGGCAAGCAACGCGTCGATGCGGCCGGCGTGCTGCGCAATGCCGGCTTCCTCGTCGACTTCGAGGAGGAAGAGTCCGACGAGGACCGGGGCCGGGTGTTGCGCACGGACCCGGCGGCTGGAGTCCTGGCCGCCGACGGCTCGAGCGTGACGATCTTCTACTCCGACGGCAAGGAGAAGGTGCCGAACGTCGTTGGGCGCAAGCAAGATGACGCGGAGCAAGCGATCCGCGAAGCCGACTTCGTGCCGTCGGTGGTGGAGTCCAACGCGACGACCGAGCCGGCGGGCACGGTGATCCAGCAGAGCCCCGAGGCCGGACAGACGCCACCGGAGGGGTCGACGATCACGATCGTGGTGTCGACCTATGTCGAGCCCGAGCCGAGCGAGTCCCCCGACCCGAGCGATTTCCCGAGCGAGACGGAGACCCCGTTCCCACCGCTCGGGCAGCGTCGCGGAGCCGGGTGAAGCTAGCCGGTCGGGCTCAGCGGGTCGGCTCGGCGTAGAGGAGATCCAGCAGGCCGGCGTAGGCAGGGGCCTCTACGCGATCCTCGATCTCGATGCTCCAGCCCACGGCGATGGTCGGATCCGCGGCGTCGGTGCGGTAGGCGGTGACGTCGTCGTCGCGGTCGATGGCACCCTCGATCTCATTCGGGTCACCGATCGCCGAGATGACGTAGGGCTGGGGATACGGCACGCCCTGGATCAGCACAGCGTTGCCCTTGCACTGGATGCCGGTGGTGGACACGATCCGCTGACCCTGGAGGGTGACTGCCTCCGCGCCGCCTTGCCACATGGCGTTCACCACAGCCTGGATGTCTTGCTGGTGCACCACGAGGCGGTTGGGGTTGATCGCACCGTCCTCGATCACCTGGTCCGCCACGTCCTCGGAGGCGTCGGTGAGGGAGACGGTGACGCCGGGGCCGGCCACGGGCTCCAGACCCGCCGGTCCGGAGACTTCGTCGATCTGGCGCCGTAGGCGCTTGACCGCCTGGTCGTCCACCGAACCGGTGAGCGCGGCGACGTCGGCATTGAGGGCGGCTATCTCGCGGCTGATCTCGTCGTACTCGTCGGACTCGGCCTCGGCGAGCGAGGCCAGGTCGGTGTAACGCCCGGGTCGCAGATCGGTGCCTTCACTGTCGGCATAGCTGACCGCGAAGAGCGTGCCGCTCAAGAGCACGACCAGCGGAGTCCCGATCCGCCAGACCGTTCGGCGGCCCCGGGGCCCCTTCGCCGAGTGGCCAGGGCCTCCCGTCTGCTCGTGTGTCATGCCGACTAAGGTAGCCGCGTCCCATGACCTGTCACGACCGTGATCGATGGAGCAAGCCGTGCCCAAGTCCAAGCCCGACCAACAGTTCACCGATCCCACCGCGGGCTCGGTGCTCAGTGTGCGCTTCGTAGTGGCCCTGCTCTTCATGGCCGTCGGCATCGCCTGGATCCTGTTCTACTACATCGGCGTCCGCCCCGATCCGACAGTGGTGGACTCGGATGGTGTTCCCGTGGGGCCCGGCGGCCCGAAGTTCATGGGTGATCTCGAAGGCTGGAACTACCTGGTCGGGTTCGGCCTGTTCTTCCTGGGCCTGATCGTCTCCGCGCACCCGACAACGCCCCTGGGCCGGGGCCGCGGCGTGGTGGTCGGGATGCTCGGCTGCTTCATCCTTGGCCTGCTCTGGATCTGCACGTTCTACCTGATCAGCGACGACGTCTCGGAGCTCGCGATCTTCAACGACCTCGGCCAGAAGAACCTGGTGGTCGGCATCGCCTTCATGGCGGTCGGCTTCGCCTTCGCCACCCGTTGGGAATAGCCCACCCGGCTCGTCTTCACGCCTGAGCCCGCCGACCCGGCTTGAGTTCACGCCTGATTGTGTCGACCCGGCTTGAGCTCACGCCTGAGCCCGCCGATCCGGCTCGTCGTCGCGTCGTATGTCGTCGACCCGGCCGCTGCTCGCGCCGTGACTCATCCACAGCTGGGGATGAACCTGTGCAGAACTACACCCATGTGGTTAGCCGTCCAGAGTGAGTTTGAACTGGGTCGACCGGTCTGAGCGTGAAGACGAGCCGGGTCAACCCGCCACACCGTGAACTCGAGCCGGGTCGACCGGTCTGAGCGTGAACTCGAGCCGGGTCGACCGGTCTGAGCGTGAAGACGAGCCGGGTCAGGTGAGGGCGGCGGTGCGGACCACCACGGCTACCGTGACCAGCGCGGCCACGAGCACCATCGCCGCCACCTGGAGCTGGGTCCGATGCTTGCGGGGGGCGTAGACGAGCGCCGCGGCGATCACGGCGCCGCCCAGGAAACCACCCAGGTGGCCCTGCCAGGAGATGTTGGGCACCGCGAAGGTGAGGAAGACGTTGATCCCGATGAGGATCACCAGCTGGCGTACGTCACCGCCGACCTTGAGCGCCACGATCAGCAGCGCCGCGAAGAGGCCGTAGATCGCGCCCGAGGCACCGAGCGTCGCCTGGAACTCGGGCGCCGCCCACAGCACCACCGTCGAGCCAGCCAGGAGTGAGAGGAAGTAAAGGGCCAGGAAGCGAGCGCGGCCGAGTGCTGCCTCGAGCTGCGGACCGATCACCCACAAAGCGAACATGTTGAAGCCGATGTGCAAGACGCTGACGTGGGTGAAGCCGGCGGTGATCAGCTGCCAGTAGCCGCCATCGACGAAACCTGGGAGCCAGGTGCCGAGGTTGGCGCATTCCGCCCGGTTGGTGTCGAAGGCGGCCTCGCCCGAGACGCACAGCCCGTTGGGTCGCAGCGCCAGCAGGTCGACCAGGCGACTCCCGTTGCCGCCGGTGACGGTCACCGCGAACCACACCGCGACGTTGATCACGATGAGCACGCCCGAGGTGAGCGAGGCGTCGGTCGACAACATCCCGCCGTACGCCGTCCGGCCGGAGCGGGTGCTCTTCTTGCCCTCGGCGATGCAGCTGGGGCACTGGAAACCGACTGCCGCGTCGTTCATGCAGTCAGGGCAGATAGACCGGTCGCACCGCTGGCACCGGATGTAGGTCTCCCGTCCGGCGTGCCGGTAGCAGGTCGGCACGCCCCCGTCAGCGGGGCTCTCGGGCGGAGGTTGCTGGCTCAGCCGACGACCTCGACGGTCTCGATGACCACAGGGTCGATCGGGCGGTCGCCCGCAGCGGTCGGCGCGGATTCGATCGCATCGACCACGTCGCGGCTCGCCTGGTCGGCGACCTCGCCGAAGATCGTGTGCTTGGTGTTGAGCCACGGAGTGGCGCCCACGGTGATGAAGAACTGCGACCCGTTGGTGCCCGGTCCCGCGTTCGCCATCGCGAGCAGATAAGGCTTGTCGAAGACCAGCTCGGGGTGGATCTCGTCCTTGAACGTGTAGCCGGGGCCGCCGGTGCCGGTGCCGAGCGGGCAACCGCCCTGGAGCATGAAGCCCGAGATCACGCGGTGGAAGCCGAGGCCGTCGTAGAACGGGCCGGAGCGGCCGTTGCCCGAGTCGTAATCCTTCTCACCCTTGGCGAGTCCGACGAAGTTGGCCACCGTCTCCGGAGCGTGGTTCGGGAAGAGGTTGAGGGTGATGTCGCCCTTGTTGGTCTTCAAAATGGCCTGCTGGTCAGCCATGGCCTGCCCTTCTCTGGGTACCGGTCGTCAGGATCAGTCGGGCACTCCGCTGGAGCGCCCCCACGATCCTTGCACGCGCCCATAGACGGCGGGGTGGCCGGGTTTGCCCCAACGTGGTGGGATGGAAGAACACCGCACGCGGGACCTCAGAACCACAAGGAAGGCTCGGCAATGGGATTGCGAAGCAAGAAGTCACTGATCGACCAAGCGGGGGACTACGTCGACCAGGTGCGGCCCCACGCCGAGGCCGCCCTCGAGTCCGCGCGCGACTTCGTGCAGGACACCGTGGTGCCCGCCTGGTCCGACGCGCGCGACAAGGCAGGCCCGGCCATGGCTGATGCCCGTGGGAAGGCCGCACCGGTGATCGCCGCTGGCGCCGCCAAGGCCGCCGAGCGAGCTACTGCCGCCCGCGATCTCGCGGACGCCAAGGTCGCCGAGCTCAAGGGCGAGAAGCCCCAGAAGAAGAGCAAGCTGAAGCGGTTCGTGGTGTTCGCCGGCATCGCCGGGGGCGTCGCGTTCGTGGCCAAGAAGCTCCAGAGCGGCGGACAGAGCGACAACTGGCAGTCGTCGTACAACCCTGCACCGGCTCCTGGTTCGTCCTCCTCACCGACCCCTCCGCCGACCCCATCCGCGCCTCAGTCGGGCCTCGAGGACACCGGTGGCGCGTCTCCGGACGAGGCGCTCTCCGACGCGGCCGAGGAGGCTCACCCGGTCTCCACGCCGGACGACCCCGCCGAGGTCGTAGATCTCGAAGAGGGCAAGAAGTAGGAGGGCTCAGGCGGGGCGGTTGGCGTTGATCCAGACGTCGATCTGCTCCCACCACCCGAACAGCCAGTCGATGCGCTCATCTCGGTTGGCTGGGATCTCGGCGCGCGGAACGGTCCACCAGCGCATCACCAGCTGCTTGTCCATCGGCAGCTCGCGCCAGATGTCGCCCACGGTGAGCATGTGGTCGAGCCCGGTGTGGGCGACCAGCACGACATCGGCGTCGGGCGCTGCGTCGAGGGCAGCAATGAAGCCTCCGGGCCGCGGGGCCAGCACGTTGGTCATCGCCTCGGCTCGGTCGGCCATCCGCTCCATACCGAGCTTGCGGAGCCGCTCGATCCCGCGTTCGCGCCGGGCTGCGGTGAAGTTGCCGCCCTCGGGGAAGATCACGAACGCGTCGTTCTCGTCGAGTCCGTCCGCGAGGGTGGCAATCTGACTCTCGAGGTCTTCACCCACGCCGGGGTCAGGGGAGATGAACTTGGCTGGGATACGACGCAGGATCACGTCGATGGTCGGATCCCAGGCCAGCGTGTTCTTCAGTACGACGCGAGGCTCGCGCGCATACCAGTGCATCAGCGCATGGATGAGCATAAAGGAGTCGCCCGGTCCGGCATGACGGCAGACGACCAGGATCGGCCGACCGGGGTAGGCGTCAGGAGTCGGCCCGTCGGTGACGATGGTCAGGTTGAGCACCCGCTTGGCCTCGGTGAAGAAGACGAACATCACGCCCTGCACCAGGTCGTAGTGGATGCCCTCCCAGTAGGGACGGCGGATGTGCCGGCCGAAGCCGCTCGCCAGCCACAGCCCCAGCAGCACGGCGAGCAACAGCGCCTCGATCGTGAGGTACATGATGAAGACCCACATCAGCCGCAGCGCCCGCCAATGACCGGGCAGCAGCGGTGAAAGCGCGGCGGCGGCGAGCAGCCACAGGGGCGCGGTGATCCACATCAGTCCAGCCAGCAGTACGACGCCCGGCGCGATGACCGCTCGGCGTACCACTCGGATCATGTGTGCTCGCGGAGGTAGTCGGCGCTCGCCTGGTAGGTGCTCTCGATCCGCCGCTCGATGCTGCTGAAGTCGCGAGCGGCCCAGATGGTGTCGTCCCGCTCCGAGGTGCCCTTGGCAGGGAGCACGTGGCACTCGACGCCCTCGGGCAGCTCCGAGAGCTCCCGCTGGAAGCGGTGCCGCCGGGCGATCTCGAACGAGACGCGCGCGACCTCCCAAGGTCGCTTCGGCACGGTGAGCGGACGGTCGATCCGGCCGACCTGGAGCACGAACACCCGGGTGGCCCCGAGCTGGACGGCACGGCCGAGCGGGATCGAGTTGACGATGCCACCATCGAGGTAGTGCTCGCCGCCGACCTTCACCGGTGGCAGCAGGCCCGGCACGGCGGCGCTGGCGACCACCGCATCCACCACGGGGCCCGAGTCGAACCAGTGTTCTGCTGCCCGCTCGATGCTTGCCGCGCACACCTGGAAGCGCACCGAGAGCTCCTCGATGGTCAGGTCGCCGAACTCGTCGATGAGGCGCTGCTTGATCGGCTGCACGGAGTACAGGTTGGTGCCGGTGGCAACCGCCCGCCGGACGGTGCGCAGTGGGTGTGCACTGACCACCTCGCGGCCCGAGGAGCTGGCACTGCGCCACAGCTCGGTCAGCCGATCGATCACGCTGGCGTCGGGTTGACGGGCGACCATGGCGCCGTTCAGGGCGCCCACGCTGGTGCCGAGCACCAGGTCGGGGGTGACTCCGCGCTCGAACAGCGCGCGCAACATGCCGACCTCGACCGCACCGAGCACGCCGCCACCGCCCAGCACGAACGCGGTGGTCATCGGGTCAGGCCGCCGAAGCGAGCTCGGGGTTCTCGGCGCGCACCTTGCGATTGACCTGGCGCTCGACCCAGAAGATCAACAGCGGAACGAGCCCGGCAACCAGCGCCAGCAGGGTGAATCCGAGCGACCAGTTCGCCCTGCGCGCGAGCAGTACGGCGACCACCACGTAGATCATGAACACCCAGCCGTGGACGACCCACATGAAGCTCGCAGACTCGCCGAACTGCTGAAGGTCGGTGCCCTCGTCGAGCAGGTATTTCAGCGGCAGTGCCACCAGCGCACAGAACGCAAGGAGCACGCCGACGACCAGTGCAAGGGCCCGGTAGGCGTTGAACAGACTCATCACGTCTCCACCCTAGGACCCACCAGGGAGGAGGCGGCGGACTGATCCTCGACAGCCGGCTCCTCGGTGACGAAGCGCCACCAGATGAAGGCAGCAAAGGCGGCGAAGAAGCACCACTCGATGGCATAGAGCAGGTTGCGCAGAGCGGTGAAGCGGCCGACTTCCGGCAGCTGCTCCAAGGACGCCGCCTCCAGTCCCGGCTCGGGCACCTGCGCGACGGCGTAGGCGCCGTACAGGTCTTGGTCGACGTGCTGGATCAGGTCCGCGGTGCGTACCTGCGGGAGCACGTCGTCGTTCGGGTCGTCGTCGGGCTCACCGGTGCCCTCGGTTGGCTGGAGCCAGGCAACCAGCTCAGCGCGGCCAGAGGGCGGATCCGGTGCCTCCTCGGGAGCCGCCACCCAGCCGCGGACGATCGGGAGTGCCGGGTCACCGGCAGCCTCTACCGCCAGCGGCGTCACCACCCAGTAGCCGTCGGCGCCGTTGCGTTCACGGCCGGTGACGAAGACCGTTCCTGCCGGCACCCAGGTGCCGGCGACCGACACCGGCTGTCCGACCTGGTCACCAGGGAACGGATCGTCGGGGCCCATCACGCCCGTGAGCGGCACCGGCTCGAGGCGGGTCAGGTCGATGGACTCCGCCGCCCTTCGGTCCTGCCAGGCGTCGAACTGCCAGAAGCCGAGCCACCCAGCGCTGCCCACCGCGACGAGCGCGAGCAGGTGCGCGCCCAGCATCGTCGGAGCGAGGAGGCGGCGCACGGACCCAGGGTACGGAGCACCGGACACTGCCTGCGCTCGCGCCGTCACCACCGTTAGGGTCCGGGGGTGGCCCTGACGAGCGAACAGTCGACGTGGTTCGCCGACGCATTCGGGAAGATGTCCGTCGGCATGGGGCAGGCGCTGCTCGGCAAGGACCAGGTGATCCGGCTGACGCTCACCTGTCTGGTTTCCGGCGGCCACCTGCTCCTCGAGGATCTCCCCGGCACCGGCAAGACGATGCTGGCCAGGTCGCTCGCGAACGCCGTCAAGGGCAGCCATGCGCGGATCCAGTTCACTCCTGACCTGTTGCCCACCGACGTCACCGGGGTCACCATCTATGACCAGCACAAGCGGGTCTTCGAGTTTCACCCCGGCCCGGTTTTCCACGACATCGTGCTCGCCGACGAGATCAACCGGGCCTCGCCCAAGACGCAGTCGGCGCTGCTGGAGGTGATGGAGGAGGGCCACGTCACCGTCGACGGCGTCACTCACGACGTGCCTCGCCCGTTCATGGTGATCGCAACGCAGAACCCCGTCGAACAGGCCGGCACCTATCGGCTGCCCGAGGCCCAGCTCGACCGGTTCCTGATGAAGGTCTCGGTCGGCTACCCCGATGCCGAGGCCACCGAGGCGGTGCTGTTGGAGTCGGCCGTGCGCGACCGGGCCGCGCTGGTCAAGCCGATCGCTACCACCGAGCACATCGCGCGGATGATCGCGCTGGCCACCGAGGTGCACGTGGACCGGGCCCTGGTGCGCTACGTCCGCCAGCTGGCGGAGGCCTCGCGCACCCACGAGCAAGTCTCGCTCGGGCTCTCGACCCGCGGTTGCCTCGCACTCGTGCGGGTCGCCAAGGCCTGGGCCCTGTCTGCGGGACGGACCGCGGTCGTGCCCGAGGACATCAACGTGCTGGCAGAACCAGTGCTGTGCCACCGGCTGCTGCTCGACCCCCAGGCGCAGTTCAGCGGCGTCACCGTCGGCGAGGTGATCGCCGACCTGCTCGCCGCGGTACCTCCCCCCGCTGACCGCGGCTGAGCGAGCCACCGTGGCAGACCTGGCCCTCCCCGACATCGCCCGACCGCTGCGTCGGGTGCGCGGACCGCTGCGGTTCCTGACCGCTGGTGGCCGGGCGGTCCTGGTGGTCGCCGTGGTCGGGTTGGGCCTCGGGGTCTTCGGCAACTTCGCTGAGCTGCAGCTGCTCGGCGCTCTCTGCGTGATCGTGCTGCTGCTCGCGCTGCTCGTGGTCCGCCTGCCGAGCCGGGTCCGCGCCCGACTCGAGCTGCGTCCGGGCCGGACCATGTCCGGCGAGACCAGCGGCGGTCTGCTCGAGGTCACCAACGTCGGCGCCCTCCCGATGGGCAGCACCGTCGTCGAGATTGAGGTCGACCACCGCGTCAACCGGCCGCCGATCGCGCTGCGAGTGCCCCAGCTCGCTGTCGGCGCCTCAGCCGCGACGGAGTTCGTGGTGCCCGCGCTGCCACGCGGCGTGCTGCGGATCGGGCCGGCCCGGATGCGGCGTACCGATCCCCTGGGCCTGGCCGTCAGTCGGGCCACCTGGGCCGCCCCTGTGGACTTGTTCGTCCGGCCGCGGATGGTTGCCATCGACGCGCTCGGCATCGGCTTTGTGCGTGACCTCGAGGGGACACCTAGCGACGAGATCTCCATGAGCGACCTGGCGTTCCACGCCCTACGCGAGTACGTCCGCGGCGACGACCTCCGGCACGTGCACTGGCGGTCCTCGGCTCGCACCGGAGAGCTGCACGTGCGGCAGTACCACGACACCCGGCGTAGCCACGTCGTCGTGCTGGTCGACGACCGGGTCGAGGCCTACTCCGGGCGGGCCGAGTTCGAGCTGGCGATGAGCATCGCGGCATCGGTGCTGGTGCGTTTCGCGCAGGACGACTTCTCCCTGACCTTCGCCTGCGGCCGCGAGCAGGTCTCGGGTCCGACCGGACCGGTGCTCGACGCCTGCTGCCTGGCCGCGATGGCCCGGGCCAGCGACGGCGCCGACCTGATGTACGCCGCCCGCCGCGCCGCCCACCACGCCCCCGATGCCAGCCAGCTCGTGATCGTCACCGGGAGCGCGGCCGAGACGTCCGTCCTGCTCCAGGCGCGCAGTGCCTTCGTCCCCGACGTACGCCACCTGGCGCTGCGCGCGGACCTCACGCTGGACCCCACCGAGCCGGCCTTCGTGCCGGGGCTGGTCCTCGTGCCCCAGCTGGAGCTGTTGCCGCGGCTGCTCGTCACCCATGCCCGCAGGAGCTGGCAGTGAGACCCCGCCTGCTCGCGCAGGACTGGCTGGACGCTGCCTTCACGGCCGGGTTGTGCCTGATCGCGCTGCTGGCCTGGGAGTCGACGTATCGCGGGCCCGGCCTGTGGGTCGCCGGAGTGGGAGCGATCGCGGCGGGAATCGCGGTCGCCGTCGTCGTGGTGGCGCTTGGTGGTGGCCTGGAGTTCGTCATTCTCGGCACCCTCCTGGTGTATCTCGTGGGTTCGGGCCCGATCGTCGGCCTGGGGCCGTTCGGCGCCGGCTTCCCGGTGACCCTCCAGGGATGGCCACTGCTCACCGGGACCCACCCGCCGATCGACGCGACCGGCCTGGCGCTGCTCCCTGTGGTGCTCCTCTGCTTGGCGGCCTCGGCGTTCGCGGCCATCTTCGCTATGCGTTCGCATGCCGCTGCGGTCCCCCTGGTGCCGGTGGTGCTGCTGCTGGTGTCGGCGCTGCTGCTCTCGAGGTCGGAGCCGGTGAGCGCGCTCCTGCACGGTCTGGGCTTCGGGGTCCTCGCCCTGGTCTGGTTGCGCGTGCGCGGCGAACAGACCGAGGTCGCCGATGCGGCCCCCGACCCTGGCCGGAAGAGCCGGGTGATCGCCGCCGCGGCGATGGTCGCGGTGGCCGCGGTGATCGCCACTTTCGTCACGGGCACCGGATCGGGCGACGGCCGGTTGGTGCTGCGCGGCCTGCTGCCGGCCTACGACGTCGCGCAGCTGCCGACGCCACTGGACAGCTTTCGCGACTACACGCGCAGGAAGCCGGCCCCCAGTGGCAACGTCTTCAACGCAGAGCTCCTGCGGGTCCGCGGCGCGCCGGGTGGCGCGCGGATTCGCTTCGCGGCCCTCGACACCTACGACGGCACTCACTGGGCAGCCGACAACGACACCGACCCGGAACGCACGGACGACCGGTTCCTCCGGCTGTCCTCGACCATCGACAACCCGGCCGAGGGTGAACCGGCCGAGGTCGCGTTGACCCTCGGTGCCGGCTGGAGCCTGCCGTGGGTGCCGACCACCGGAGCCCTCCAGAGCTTCGACTTCCTGGGCGATGGCTCGGCCGCCGCCAAGGAAGACCTCCGCTACGACCCAGCGACCCAGAGCGCGGTGACGACCGACAAGGTCTCCCCCGGTCGGGACTATTTGATCGACACGGTCTTGACCGACGAGCGGGTCACCGCCGACCTGCGGCCCTCAACGGCGCTTGACGAAGAGATCTACGACAGAGCCGCGTTCCTCGACCCAGCGGTGCAGGGATGGTCGTTCGGCGCCGAGTCGCCTATGGATGCGGTGTTGCTGGTGGCCGAGCGGCTCAAACGAGAAGGGCGCTACAGCGACGGTGCGATCGCGGGCGAGGAGGAGTTCGGGCCGGGTCATTCTCTGCAGCGGTTGAGCCGGTTCGTGCTGACCACACCATCGGTCGGCAACGACGAGCAGTACGCCGCGGCGATGGCGTTGATGGCCAACCGGTTGCGAGTGCCGGCCCGCGTGGTGGTGGGCGCGCTGGTACCCGAGGATGGCGTGATCCAGGGCAAAGACGTCTCGGCGTGGGTAGAGCTCCGAGCCGACGACGGCGCCTGGTACACCCTGGACACCGACCGGTTCATGGGAGATCGGCCACCGCCGCGCAACCGTGAGCCTGGTGGCCAGCGGCCGGACCGGATCTTCCCGGAGGAGACGCCTGACGACACCTCCCCCGAGGAGCGTCCGGAGCCCCAGCGGCCGCCGGAACAGAGCCCGGAGCAGAGTCCGGAGCAGGCCGACGACGCCGACCCGGAGACCGACCCCGACGCAGGGCCACCGGTCTGGCCGTGGCTCGGGCTGCTGCTCCTGGCGCTGCCGGGGGTCATTCCTGCAGCAAAGTGGTGGCGCAGGCGACGCCGGCTGACCGCCCCGCGGGTGAGCGAACGTTACGCCGGCGCCTGGTTGGAGCTGGTCGACCAGGCCCGGGATCTGGGCCGACGCGTGCCAGCCGGGCTGACCCGGCCTGCTGAGGCGCGGAGGCTCGAGCGCGGTGCCGAGCTCGCGGCCGAGGCGGATCGGAAGATCTTCGGCGCCGAGGAGCCCGATCCGCGCGACGCCGACGCCTTCTGGGCGCTGGTCCGCGACGAACGGACCGGCCTGAGCGCGACCTATTCCCGCTGGCAGCGACTGCGGGCAGCGCTCAGCCTCACCTCGCTGCGTAGGCGCTAGCTTCTTACTGGTCATACCACTTGACCTCTGACCGTGCAGCCGCCTACGGTGGGCGCTATGCCGCTACAACCCATCACCCGCCGCTCGGTGCCCGACGAGGTCTTCGACCAGGTCCTCGCCGAGGTCGTCGACGGCGAGATCGGCGCTGGCGAGCCGCTGCCCAGCGAACGCCGCCTGGCCGAGGTGCTCGGGGTTTCTCGCCCGGCCGTCCGCGAGGCGCTGCAGCGGATGGCCCAGACCCGACTGCTCGAGGTGCGACACGGAGGCGCGACCACGGTGCGCGACTTCAAGCGCTACGCCGGGCTGGACCTCCTCCCACAGCTGCTCGTACGCCGCGGCACCCTCGACCCCTCGGTCGCCCGCAGCATCCTCGAGGCCCGGCTGGCCGTCGGTCCCAGCGTCGCCGCGCTCGCCGCCGAACGCGGCGGCCCACCGCTGGCGGCACAGCTCACCAGCACCTTGGACGCGCTGGCGGCCGTCGACGACGGCCCCACCGCCGATGTGGCACGCCAGCTGCATGCGTTGGAGTTCTGGGACCTCGTCGTCGACGCCGCGGACTCACTGGTCTTCCGGCTGATGTTCAACAGCCTGCGGGCGGCGTACGAGCCCGCGCTGGAGGCGCTGGCAGCGGCCATGGCCGAGGAGGTCGGCCAGGTGAGCGCCTATCGCGTGCTCACCGCGGCGATCGGCGCTGGCGACCCCGAGACTGCCCGCGTCGCTGCCGAACGGGTGCTCCGCCCGGCGACCGACAACCTGATCGCTGCCCTGGCAGCGCTGGACGCAGAGGACACGACCTCATGACCAAGGTCAGCCCGGAGCTGGAGTCTCTCGCGGCCGAGCGGCTCGCCAAGGACGAGGACCGGATCACCGGCAACCGGCGCACGAACGTCTCGCTCGGCCGGGCGTGGAGGTCCTACTGGAGCCACCCCAGCCCCTTCATGATCTCGGCTTTCCTGATCGCGGCTGTCGTGGCTCGCGTGATCGTCGGTGGCGGATCCTGGTGGGAGCTGCTGATCCCCGTCGCCCTGGTCGCGCTGTTCCCCACCATCGAGTGGGTGATCCACGTGCTGATCCTGCACTGGCGCCCGCGCCGGGTCGGGCCGATCAAGATCGACTCCTTGCTGGCGCGCGACCACCGCGCACACCATGCCGACCCCCGGGACATCCCATTGGTGTTCATCCCCTGGAGAGCGCTGGTCTGGTTGCTGCCTGCCTACGTCGCCGTGGCGCTTGTCGCGATGCCGACCACCCCGAGCGCCCTCTCACTGTTGGTCGCTGTCTACGGGATCAAGTTCAGCTATGAGTGGACCCACTACCTGGTGCACAGCGACTACCGACCCAAGAGCCGTTGGTACCGGTCGGTGTGGCGCAACCATCGGCTCCACCACTACAAGAACGAGCACTACTGGTTCACGGTGACCAGCGCCGGCACGGCCGACCGGCTCTTCGGCACCTACCCCGACCCAGCGTCGGTGTCGACGTCCCCGACGGTGCGCAGCCTGCACGCGACCGAGCAGCTCTGAGGCGACTAGTCCGAGCAGATCGCGAAGGGCAGCTGCTTCTCCAGCGCGAGGGTGGCCGCGATCACCGGGTCGCCGATGGTCCAGCCGATCCGTCCACCTAGGGGGTCAGCGGCCGGCCTCTGGTAGCCCAGCCCGAACTCGGGATCGGTCATCGGCAGGATCTGTGGCAGCCGCATCCGTTCGAACAGGTCGGTGCGCGCCGGTCCCAGTCGGACCGTCGCCAGCTCGCCGCCGAAGATGACCGAGAAGGCACCTAGCTCAGCAACGCTGTCCACGTCCGCGGCGGGCGACGGGGCAAGCTCGTCCTTCACTCCGACACCAAACAGGTCATCGAAGGCGATGCAGTCGCGAGTCACGTACGTCGACGAGCCCGCCGGACCGACCAGGGCCACAAGCTCGGGCTCGGCCGCCCAGCTGTCGCTTCCGTCGAGCGCGGCGTTGTGGACCACCAAATGATCCTCGCTGCGCACCACTGCACCTGCCAGCGGCCCAACGCCGGCGTCAACGGCCCGGGTGATGTCGCCCATCGGCAGGTCGTCGCGGATCTTGAGCACCCAACCAACACCGTTCGGGCCCCCGAAGTGCGCTTCCCAGGCCACGTCGTCCTGCGACCATCCGTACTCGCGCTCGAGCTCGTCGTCGACGCTGCGCAGCATCCCGCCGAGCAGCAGTGGCGCTTGAGTCTCGGCGTCGCGCCAGAACGCGTCCCGGACCCGCTTCGGGTCCTCCCCCGTCAGGTCGGGCACACCGAGCTGCAGGCGGATCTGGTCGAAGTCGGTGACCGTCAGGTCCGTCGCCTCGGTCGGCACCAATGACAGCACCGCCTCGTTGGCCTGTGCATCCGCGGCATAGGTCGGGGTGCCGCTCGGGGTCTCACCCAACGACGGCGCCGGGGTGGGCTCGGCAGCATCGGTGCACCCGCTCACGGACACGGTCAGCGCCGTGGCCGCCACGACCGTGCGCCATAACCTCACGCGCAGAGTGTGCCACCTCGTCCCGACTGGCTGCGCGGGTCGCCGATGGTGACGCGTTCATGCTCGGCAGGTGGCCTAGGGTCGGGGCACTTCGACGGTCCGAACGGGAGCACGGCAGCACATGGGATTTTTCGACTTTCTCGACCAGATGCCTCGCTACCAGGGCAAGCACCTGAACATCAACCGCCTCAACAAGCGACACGACTTCCTCATCCGTCCATTCGAGGAGGAGCTCCGCGGAGCGAGCGTGCTGGACCTTGCCTCGCACGATGGGCGCTGGTCGTATGCGCTGGCCGCGGCAGGTGCCAGCCGGGTCGTCGGCATCGAGGGTCGCAAGGACATGATCGAGCAGTTCGACACCTATCCGGCCACCGACCTCAACGACCGGATCTCGTTCATCCACGGCGATGTGTACGACGAGATCCCGCGGCTCGCGGCCACAGCCGAGCCCTTCGACGTCGTCGCGCTCTACGGCTTGTACTACCACGTGATGGATCACTACCGCCTGCTAAAGCTGATCGACCTGCTACGCCCGCGCTTGATCATCATCGACAGCGAGTTCCACCTCAGCGAGCACGCGACGATCCGGCTCGCCACCGAGAGCACTGGTAGCCACCTCAACTCGCTCGAGCAGGTGACCGGGCAGCAGATCGCACCGGTGGGCATTCCCAGCGCCAAGGCGATCGAGGTGATGGCCGAGAGCCTGGGCTACCAGGTGGAGTGGGCCGACTGGTTCACGGTGGCAGCCCAGCAGCGCGGAGGCCTCAAGGCCTACTACCGGCAGCCTCCGTCCTGGAAGCGCCGGGGCACCTGTGCCTTGCGGCCCGTCCAGGCTCGCCAGGCGTGGGACCTCAGGCCGTGACGCCGTACTCGTGCGCGAGCAGGACGGCGTGGACTCGGTCCCGCGCATCCAGCTTGGCGAGGACGCTGCGCACGTGAGTCTTGACCGTTGCCAAAGACACCACCAGCTGTTCGGCGATCTCGCCGTTGGTGAGGCCGCGAGCCATCAACGCGAGCACCTCGCGCTCGCGAGGGCTCAAGGACCGCAAGCCTGGCGGCTCGTCCGCTGTTGCCGGCGCGCGTTCGAGGAAGCGCTCGATCAGCCTGGCCAGCACCGGGGGAGCCATCGGTGCCTCCCCGGCCACGGTCTGCTCGATCGCACCGACCAGCTGCTGGGCGGAGGCGTCCTTGAGCAGGAAGCCCACAGCGCCGGCCCGGAGTGCGTCGTAGACATGTCTGTCCAGATCGAAGGTGGTCAGGATGAGCACCCGGCAGGGCAGCCGGGCTTGCACGATCCGTCGGGTCGCCTCGATGCCGTCGGTTCCCGGCATGCGCACGTCCATGAGCACGACATCCGGCAACAGCTCGGTGGCCAGCGCGACCGCCTCGGCCCCGTCGACCGCCTCCCCGACGACCTCGACATCGGCCAGCTCGAGGATCATCCGGAGTCCGCTGCGCACGAGGTCCTGGTCGTCGGCGAGCAGCACCCGCGTCATCGCTGCACCTCCTCGACCGCAGGCAGCCAGGCCATTACCTCGAAGCGACCATCTTCGTGACCGGCCGTCAAACGTCCGCCGAGCAGTCTGGCCCGTTCGGTCATGCCGGGGAGGCCGTGTCCTGAGGTGGCGAGGTCCTGACCCTGGGAGGCGTTGGCGACCCGCACGCGCACTTCCTGGTCCGACCAGTCCAGCGCAATGGTTACCGGCTCCCCTCGAGCGTGCTTGCCGGCGTTGGTCAGGGACTCTTGCACGATGCGGTTGATCGCCAGCCAGTGGCGCGGCGCGTCCATCCAGGGCGTGCCTGTGACGTGGAGCTGGTTGGGGATCCCGAGCTGGGCTGCGCGGTCGACCAGCTCGGCCAGCCCTCGCCCGTCGGGGGTGACAGGCAGGTCGCCGTCCCCGAGCAGGTCGAGGATCGCCCGCAGCTCGCGGCTAGCTCGGTGTGCGGTGTCCCGTACGGCCGCGATCGGAGCGTTCGCGCGATCGGGTGCCCGCTCGAGCGCCTGGACCGCGGCCTCGGACTGGATGGCCATCAATGTCACCTCGTGCCCCACGACGTCGTGCAGCTCCCGAACGATGCGGGCCCGTTCCTCGTCGACAGCGCTGAGTCGCGCGGCCTCAATCTCGGCCTCGATCCGCCGCTCCGCCTTCCGGTCCTGTGAGAGCAGAAAGCGTCCGACCGCGAAGGGCACGAGCACGATCAACCAGAACCCGAGGATGTTCACGAGCGTGTCGAGGCCCGGCGTCCGCAGCTCCTCGAACAGGTTTCTCAGCTCGACGTCGAAGAGCAGAGGCACCAGTCGGCTCTTCTCGTGCTCGATCGCCAGCATCCCCGCAGTGCCGCTGGTGATCGCCCAGGCGCAGGCCAGAAAGCTCCGCGCCCGGCTGGTGCACCAGCGTCCCAGGGAGAAGGACAGCAGCACCGCGCAGAAGTAGCCGACGAACAGGAAGGCATCGGTCGGGACCCACCACAGCGAGCTGCCCACGATGACGGCCGCCGCCGGATGGGTGCGCCGCCAGACCAGGGGCAGCACGGAGACCAGCGCGAGCACCGGGCCGAACCACGCACCCTCGGGGAACCAGAGGCTGTGGACCGGCTCGATCCAGATCACCTGCGCCAGGCTCACAGCGAGGAAGATGCCGACGAGCCAGGCCTCCGACCTGTGCAGGTTTGCGCGCAGCCGGTCCTGCTTGCTCATGAGGGGAGAGTAGGACGATCCGTAGGGCGGAGTCCTCAACCCCTGGGATGAGGCGAACTTCAGCCCCGGGCTCGATGTGGCGCCGGACGCGGGAATCTAGCGTTGCGGCGTACCCATCGAAAGGAACGCCATGACCACCATTGCCTACTCCACCCGCAACGTCCCCCTCGTCACAGCTCGGATCATCGCGGGCTTGCTGGGCACCATGCAGCTGGGCGGTGTCGTGTTCTTCCTGCTCATCTCCCCAGAGGAATCCATCTGGCTCGGGCCCTGGATCGATGTCCCGGTGGTGGCGGTCACCCTGTCCGTCATTGCCCTCAAGCTCGGGCTGGCCGCTCTGCCCGCCCTTCCGGCAGCCCGCCGGATCACCATGGGTCTGCTGGCCGTGGCCATCGGCGGCGCGCTCACGATCTTCAAGATCTTCGCCTACGACGAGCCGGAGGCCGCCTTCTTCCTCGCCTTCGACGCGGTGCTGTTGGCCACCCTGGTCCTTGCCTCGCGGACCGCGAGCAGGTGAGGCACGCCGACCCGGAGCTCTAGCGAGCTGTGGGCGTGCCACTGGACAACTTGCAGACCTGCTGGCTCATTGCTGCCGACTGTCGGAAGCCCGTCGACTGGCTCATTGGCTAGTCCGTTCGAATGACGCGAGGGCGTTTTGGTGTCACTCGCAGGGCGGACGACTCGAGGCCGGACCGCACCTAGCGTTTTCATGACCAGGGTGAACCAGCCACGGCAACCGCTGGCCGCGCCTTCGCTGTTGCTGTGCTGCCGAGTGGCACTGACTCTCGAGATCAGGAGACATCGTGAAACGCGACTGTATGAGAACTATCCGGCTGCTTCCCAGCTTCGCCGTACTGCTGCTCGCCACCGCTTGCGCCAACGACTCATCGACGTCCAGCAGCACGGACAAGCCCCCGCAATCTGCAACGACCTCAACAGCGCCCGCACCGGCCTCGGCACCGTATGACCCGCAGCCCTACTGCGAGATCACGCGTCAACTCGACAAGGCAGGAGAAAGGGCCTTCAGCGGCCTCGGACGCAACGCCACGTCCGTGGACTACGAAGCCGCTGAGCGCACCTTCGTCCTCGACAACGCCGACCTGCTGGACGAGCTCGTCGCCACGGCTCCGCCTGAACTGACCGATGAGATCAACACCTTCCTCGCAGCCATGCGCCAGCGTGCTGGCCTAGAAGGCAGCGGGGTGACCGCGCGGGCGGCGACCAAGGCCGAGAAGAAGATCCTCGAATTCGAGAAGCAGCACTGCTGATCAAGCCGCGCTGTGAACCGTACTAATCCGACCGCTGGGTCGGCATGAGAGCGCGGACAGCGGTGCGCATGAGCGTGCGTCTGGCGGCGAGATCGATCACACCGCCATCACAGGAGGGTTGCCAGCCCGCGGTTTCTCTCGGTGGAGCCTAGGGGACTCGAACCCCTAACCCCCTGCTTGCAAAGCAGGTGCGCTACCAATTGCGCCAAGGCCCCTCGTCTCGACGGCCTGGGCCAGCGAGCGAGTCAGATCATGCCTTGTCGACGGTGTCGGTCGCCTCGGCCCAGAGGGCCTGCTCGGCCTTGCCTTCCTCGATCTTCTTCTTCGCGACGATGGCGCCAGCGGCGGCCATCGCGAGGAGCAGCAACTTCTTCATCGGATCTCCAGGGTGTCGAGGATCGGGGGTGGGTGGGCCTAAGAGGACTTGAACCTCTGACCTCTTCCTTATCAGGGAAGCGCTCTAACCGTCTGAGCTATAGGCCCCGGAAACGCATCGTCCGTGAGGACTGCCAGCGCGGAACATTACCCCAGGGGGGACTGGCCGCAGAAATCAGTGGTTGTCCTCGGCGAGGGTCACTTCGACGCCGCCGAGCAAGGCGGCCGACATGTTGTAGAGGAACGCGCCGAGCGTGGCCACGGCGGTGAGCAAGACGACGTCGACGGCAGCGACCAGCATCGTGAAGCCGAGCACCCGGGAGGTGCCCAGGTAGTTTTCGATGTCGAAGTCCGCCGTCTCGGGGCCGCCAATGCTTTCCTTGACGGTGTCGTTGATCGAGGTCCAGACGCCGGCGCCGTCGAGCACGGTCCACACCATGGCGACCGCAACGACGGTGACCACACCAAACGCGATCGACAGCAGGAACGCCGACTTCATCACCGACCACGGATCGATCCGAGTCAGCCGGAGCCGGGCCCGACGCGGACCTCGGCTCTGGGTGACCGGCTTGGGTGTCGTCTTCTTGGCCGGCTTCTTGGCTGGCGCCGTGCCGTTGGGGTCCGCATTGGCTTTGTGCTCGTCAGCGGCCGAGGAGAGCTTGGCTTGGATGCGTTCGGCCAGGGACGGTCGGACCGTCGTGTCCTCTGCCGAGGACCCTCCCGCAGGTGGCGGAGGGAGGGGACGCCGAGGCGACGACGTGTCTGCCGAGCGTTCTGTCATCAGCCTTCACTGTCCCCTTGGTCACCTGGTTCGCGATCCGCCGACTCGCTCGAACCGGCCGTCGACTGATCGATTGTGACATCCGGTTCCTGATCAGTCGAAACTTCCGTCTCGCCCGCACTGCTGGTCTGGTCGTCCTCAGGCTCTTCCGATCCATCGCCCTCGGCCACCTCATCGACCACCTTGGCCTCCACCGAGCGAGCCACGACGGCAACCGCGTCGCCCCCCTTCGGGGTCACGAACTTCACGCCCATGGTCGAGCGGCCGGTGGGCCGGAAGTCCTCGTTGATGGGGCTGCGAACGACCTGCCCGTTCTGGGTGATCGACAGCACCTCGTCGCCGTCTTCGACGATGAAGCCGCCCACCAGACCGCCGCGGTCCTCGTTGGTCAGCGCCATCGCGCGCACGCCGAGACCACCGCGGTTGGTGGTGCGGTACTCGCTGATCCGGGAGCGCTTGGCGAAGCCGCCGTCGGTGATGGTGAAGACGTACTGGACCTTCTCGCCGATCTCCTCGACGTCGGCCTCGTCGGCATCCTCCACCGCGATCTGAGCAGCGCGGATCACCGACATCGACAGCACGGCGTCGTCCTTGGTACGGAACTTCATCCCCGAGACGCCGGAGGTGGCCCGGCCCATCGGACGCAGCTGCGCGTCGTCGGCGCGGAAGCGGATCGCCGAGCCCTTGCGCGAGACCAGCAGGATGTCGTCGTCTGCGTTGACCAGCTCGGCGCCGATCAGCTCGTCGTCGTCCTCGCGGAAGTTGATCGCGATGACGCCGGCCTGACGCGGGCTGTTGTAGTCGCCCAGCCGGGTCTTCTTCACCAGGCCGTTGCGGGTCGCGAGCACGAGGTAGGGGGCCTGCTCGTAGTCGCGGATCGCCAGCACCTGCGCGATCGACTCATCCGGCTGGAAGCTGAGCAGCCCGGCGACGTGGCCGCCCTTGGCGTCGCGCTGGGCCTCGGGCAGGTTGTAGGCCTTGGTGCGGTAGACCCGGCCGGCGGTGGTGAAGAAGAGGATCCAGTGGTGGTTGGTGGTCGCGATGAAGTGCTCGACCACGTCGTCGCCACGCAGGGTCGCGCCGCGCACGCCCTTCCCGCCCCGCTTCTGGCTGCGGTACTGGTCGGAGCGGGTCCGCTTCGCGTAGCCGCCCCGGGTGATGGACACGACCAGCTCCTCGTCGGGGATCAGGTCCTCCATCGAGAGGTCACCGTCGGCGGCGATGATCTGGGTCCGCCGCTCGTTACCGTGCTTCTCCACGATCTCGGCGAGCTCGTCTCCGACGATCTGCCGCTGGCGCTCCTCGTTGGCGAGGATGTCTTCGAGGTCGGCGATGATCCGCTCGAGCTCGGCCAGGTCGTCGATGATCTTCTGGCGCTGCAGAGCGGCGAGCCGACGCAGCTGCAGGTTGAGGATGGCATCGGCCTGGAGGTCGTCGATGCCGAGCAGCTCGATCAGGCCGGCGCGGGCGTCGTCGACCTCGGGGGAGCGCCGGATCAGGGCGATCACGGCGTCGAGCTGGTCGAGTGCCTTGACCAGCCCGCGGTAGATGTGGGCATCCGCCTCGGCCTTGCGCAGCCGGTAGCGCGTCCGACGCTGGATGACCTCGATCTGGTGGGTCACCCAGTTGCTGATGAACTGGTCGATGCTCAGGGTGCGGGGCACCCCGTCGACCAGGGCCAGCATGTTGGCGCTGAAGTTGGTCTGCAGCTCGGTGTGCTTGAGCAGGTTGTTGAGCACCACCCGGGCCACGCCGTCGCGCTTGAGCACGATCACCAGGCGCTGGCCGGTGCGGTCGGAGGTGTCGTCGCGTACGTCGGCGATGCCCTGCACCCGGCCGGAGTCGGCGAGCTCGGCGATCTTCAGCGCCAGGTTGTCGGGGTTGACCATGTAGGGCAGCTCGGTGATCACCAGGCAGGTCCGCCCCTTGGCGTCCTCGTCGATCTCGATCACCGCGCGCTGGGTGATCGACCCGCGGCCGGTGCGGTAGGCCTGCTCGGTGCCCTCGTGACCGACGATCAGCGCGCCGTTCGGGAAGTCGGGGCCCTTGATCCGCTCGATCAGGGCTTCCTGCAGCTCCTCACGGGTGGCGTCGGGGTGCTCCAGCGCCCACTTCGCGCCGTCGGCGACCTCGATCAGGTTGTGCGGCGGAATGCTGGTGGCCATGCCGACCGCGATGCCGGCAGACCCGTTGACCAGGAGGTTCGGGTAGCGCGCCGGGAGCACCGTCGGCTCCTCGGAGCGCCCGTCGTAGTTGGGCTGGAAGTCGACGGTGTCCTCGGTGATGTCGCGGACCATCTCGAGCGCCAGCGGGGCCATCCGGCACTCGGTGTATCGCATCGCGGCGGCCGAGTCGTTGCCGGGCGAACCGAAGTTGCCCTGCCCCTGCACCAGCGGTGCGCGCATCACCCATGGCTGCGCGAGGCGCACCAGGGTGTCGTAGATCGCGGTGTCGCCGTGCGGGTGGTACTGACCCATCACGTCGCCGACCACGCGCGAGCACTTCGAGAACCCGCGGTCGGGACGGTAGCCCCCGTCGTACATCGCATAGAGCACGCGTCGGTGCACCGGCTTGAGCCCATCGCGTACGTCGGGCAGCGCCCGGCCGACGATGACGGCCATGGCGTAGTCGATGTAGGCCCGCTGCATCGACGTCTGCAGCTCGACCGGCTCGATCCTGCCGCCGGGTCCCAGGGGGGTCTCGGTCACGATTGCTCTCTTTCGTGGTGATGCTCGCTAGTTCTAGACATATCTAGTAGTTTCCCTAGAGATCTAGATATCAAGGAAGCGGACGTCCTTGGCATTGCGCTGGATGAAGGACCGGCGCTGTTCGACGTCCTCGCCCATCAGGATCGAGAAGATCTCGTCGGCATGCGCCGCATCGTCGAGCGTGACCTGCAGCATCAACCGCTGGTCGGGGTCCATCGTGGTCTCCCAGAGCTCCTTGGCATTCATCTCGCCGAGGCCCTTGTAGCGCTGGACCGGGTTCTCCTTCGGCAGCTTCTTGCCCGCGGCCTGGCCGTCGCGCAGGAGCGCGTCACGCTCGGGGTCGGAGTAGACGAACTCGTGCTCGGCCGGCTTGTTCCAGCGCAGTCGGTAGAGCGGGGGCTGAGCCATGTAGACGTGGCCGTGGTCGATGAGGGGTCGCATGAAGCGGAAGAGCAGGGTCAGCAGCAAGGTGTTGATGTGGTGGCCGTCGACATCGGCGTCGGCCATCAGCACCACCTTGTGGTAGCGCAGCTTGTCGAGATCGAACTCCTCCTGGATGCCGGTGCCCAGTGCGGAGATGATCGACTGCACCTCGGCGTTGCCGAGCACCTTGTCCAGACGCGCCTTCTCGACGTTGAGGATCTTGCCGCGGATCGGCAGGATCGCCTGGATCCGCGGGTCTCGTCCCTGTCGCGCCGAGCCACCGGCCGAGTCGCCCTCGACGATGAAGACCTCGCACTCCTCGGGGTTGGTCGACTGGCAGTCCGACAGCTTGCCGGGCAGCCCGCCGCCACCCAGCAATCCCTTGCGGGAGCGAGCCAGGTCGCGCGCCTTTCGCGCGGCCATCCGGGCCTGGGCCGCGGCCTGCGACTTGCGGACGATGTCGCGACCCTCGGCCGGGTTCTGCTCGAACCACGCACCCAGCTGGTCGTTGACGATCTTCTGGGTGAAGCCCTTGGCCTCGGTGTTGCCGAGCTTTGTCTTGGTCTGGCCCTCGAACTGCGGATTGGCCAGCTTGATCGAGATGATCGCGGTCAGGCCCTCGCGGATGTCGTCGCCCTTGACCCGATCCTCGGGCTTCTTGATCAGGCCCCATTCCTCGCCCCAGTGGTTCACGAGCGAGGTGAGGGCCGCGCGGAAGCCCTCTTCGTGGGTGCCACCCTCGTGGGTGTTGATCGTGTTGGCGAAGGTGTGCACCGACTCGGCGTACGACGTGTTCCACTGCATCGCGAGCTCGAGGCTCATGTGGTTGTCGTCGGTGACGGTCTCGGCCTCGAAGTTGATGACCGATGGGTTGGCCACCTGCTTGCTGCGGTTGAGGTGCTCGACGTAGTCGACCAGCCCACGCTCGTACTTGAAGACCTGCTCGGAACCACCGCTCTCGCTCTTGCGGATGGCGTCGGGCCCGGAGGCGTCCACCTCGTTGTCGATGGTGCCGTCGTGCACGGCCTCCACGAGCTCCTCAGCAGCCGGGCGCTCGTCGCGGATCACGATCTCGAGGCCCTTGTTGAGGAAGGCCATCTCGCGGATCCGGCTGGTGACCGTCTCCAGAGAGTAGGTCGTCTCCTCGAAGATGTCGGCCGAGGCGTAGTAGGTGATCGTGGTGCCGGTGGACTCGCCGGTCTCCATCGGGCGAACTTGCTCGAGGTCGCCGTCAGGGACGCCGACGGTGAACGTCTGTCGCCACAGGTGCCCGCGGTTGCGGACCTCCGCGACCAACCGCGTCGACAGTGCGTTGACCACGGAGATGCCGACCCCGTGCAGGCCGCCGGAGACCTTGTAGCCAGCGCCACCGAACTTGCCGCCGGCATGGAGCAGGGTCAGCGCCATGGTCAGCGCCGGCAGCTCCTGCCCGGGTGCGGTATCGGTCGGGATGCCGCGACCGTTGTCCTCCACCCGGATGCCACCGTCGTCCTGCAAGGTGAGCACGATCCGGTCGCAGTAGCCGGCCAGGGACTCGTCGACCGCGTTGTCGACGACCTCCCAGATCAGGTGGTGCAGGCCGCGCGCCCCGGTCGAACCGATGTACATCCCGGGGCGCTTGCGGACCGCTTCGAGTCCCTCGAGGACCTGGATCGCGGAGGCGTCGTAGTCACCGTTGTCGGCGTCGGACGGGGGGATCTGAGCAAGCTCCTCGGACACGCAGACCTCTTCACTCGTACGGGGGCAGCTGGGCAGCTGCAAACATGCAGAAGGTCGCAGAACCGGGTTGGCGTTGAGGGGCCTCACCTGCACTGACGACCGATGTCCATGATAGCGCCCTGAGGGCCCAGAACCACGCACTGTCCTCAGGAATGAGGGCCGGCGCCGTCAATTCACGCTGTCAGCGGCTCAGAACCCCGCCTCGGAGCGCCGCGCAGGGGGGCGGCTGGGGGCCCATACGGCGAGCGGGCCCGCAGATCGGCAGATCGAGTCCGCCGCCGATCAACCGCCGATCAACCGTAGGTGTCGCGGGGACCGCGCCCGTCCCGGGTGGATCGCAGCCCTTTCTTCCAGTTCGGGAGGTGGGGCCCGAGCACCTCGATCAGGGTCACCGTGTCGTGGCCCAGCTCCTCATTGAGCCGACGCACGACGGTGGGGGTGAGCAGCCGCAGTTGAGTCGCCCAAGCGGTCGAGTCGGTGCGCACCACGAGCTTGCCCTCGGCGAACGACTCGGGTGTGCAGTGCAGCGCCACTTCCTCGCCGACCAGCTCCGGCCAGCGCGCGAAGACGCCGCGCATCCGCAGGTCGAGCTCCCAGCCGTGGTCGTCGACCAGCCGCGAGACGACCGACTCGAGCGGCTGTGGGTCGCGATCGTCGGGGTGGGCACCGGTCACCCGGGCGCGGGGACTGGGGCGGTCCTTGTTGCGGTAGCGCGCGCGCTGCTTCGGTGTCGCGCCGGCGGTCGCGCGGGTCAGTGCCTTGGCCAGGTCGAGCCCGTCATCGTGATGCGGCTCGGTGCTCGGCTCGGTGCTCGGCTCGCTGGAGGGAGCTTCGTCGTCAGCCACGCGTCACCTCCCCGTCGCCCACGAGATAGCGGGCACCCGCCAGCACTTCCGGTACGTCGTCGGCCACCGCCGCAGTGACCAGCACCTGCTCGGCACCGGCCACCAGCTCGGCAAGCTGGCGTCGGCGTTCGGTGTCGAGCTCGGCGAAGACGTCGTCCAGGATCAGGATCGGGTCGTCGCCGTCATCGCGCAACAGGTCGAACGAAGCTAGCCGCAGTGCGAGCGCCAACGACCACGACTCTCCGTGCGACGCGTAGCCCTTCGCCGGTAGGTCTCCGAGGGCTAGCACCAGCTCGTCGCGATGCGGACCGACCAGGGAGATGCCGCGGTCCAGCTCGTCGTCGCGCCGGCGTTCGACCTCGACCATCAGGGCGTCGGTGAGCTCGTCGAGGTCTGGAAGATCGTCGCGCTCGGCGAGCGCGGGGATCGAGGACCGGTAGTCGATCTTGGCGTCATCGCGATGGGCACCGCGAGCGACTGTCTCGTAGGCGTTGCCGACGTACGGGCGCAACTCGGCCACCAGGCGCAGCCGCTCGTCGAGCAGCTCAGCACCGACCCGGGCCAGGTTCGCGTCCCAGACATCAAGGGTCGACAAGGCCGATTGTCGGTTGCCGAAGCGGGCCGACTTGAGCAGGGAGTTGCGTTGCCTGAGCACCCGGTCATAGTCCGCGCGAGTGCCGGCCAGTCGGGGGGTGCGCAGCACCAGCAGGTCGTCGAGGAAGCGGCGTCGGTCCGACGGGTCGCCCTTGACCAGGGTCAGGTCTTCGGGCGAGAAGATCACGGTGCGGATCAGGCCGACCAGCTCGCGGACCTTGGGCAATGTCGACTTATTGATTCGTGCCCTGTTGGCCCGCCCGGGGTTGAGCTCGATCTCGAGCACCGCGGTCCGGCCGTCCTTGACCACGGCCGCCCGGACGATCGCCTGATCACAACCGGCTCGGACGAGGGGGGCGTCGGTGGCGACCCTGTGCGACGACAACCGCGACAGGAAGTCGATCGCCTCGACCAGGTTGGTCTTGCCCTGTCCGTTGCGGCCGATGAAGGCAGTCACCCCAGCCTCCAGGGGCACGTCGACATCGGCGTACGACCTGAAGTTGTGCAAGGTCAGGTGGGACACGTACAAGGGACACCCTGTTCAGAAGAGGCGGCTGAGGACAGCGGGCCGTGAGGCCGCGGCAGTCTACGCTGCCGCGTATGACCCAACCTCCGTACGACCCAACTGCCGGCGGCACCCCCGAGCAGCACCCCGAGCAGCCGGCTGAACAGCCCCCCGGGCAGCCCGCCGGGGCGCCACCGCCGACCGAGAACCTGTACGGCGCGCCGCCGCCGTACGGCCAGCCTCCGGCAGGTGCACCGGCCTACGCCGGTGGGTACGCCGCCCCCCTCGGACCGTTCTACGTATCGGTCATGGGCCAGGAGCACGGTCCTGTCGACGTCAACCAGCTGGCCGGCATGGTCCAGGGCGGCCAGGTCAAGTCCGACACGATGGTCCGCTCCGGCACCAGCAGCACCTGGTTCCAGGCCAAGGAGGTGCCGGGGCTCTTCTCCCAGAAGGAGTGGCTCACCACGGTGCTGTTGTCGTTCTTCCTCGGCAGCCTGGGCGTCGACCGCTTCTACCTCGGTTACACCGGCCTCGGCATCGCCAAGCTGCTCACCTGCGGTGGCCTCGGTATCTGGGCGATCATCGACTTCATCCTGGTGCTGCTGCACAAGATCTCCGACTCTGATGGCCGTCCGCTTCGCTGATCCCCTCGGGACCGTCCGGTCCCGCCCCCGCCCGGCCGCATCCGAATGGATCGCGCTGGGCGGGGTCGGTGCCGCGCTAGGCGCGTTCGTTCTCTCGCCCGTCGGCATCGAAGACGGCCCGGTGGTCTGCCCCTTCCGGCTGTTGACCGGACTCCCCTGCCCGGGCTGTGGCCTCACCCGCTCGTGGGTCTACCTCGCCCACGGGCATTGGGGCGACGCGCTGGTCGCGAACCCGTTCGGTGTGGTGCTGGTGGCACTCCTGCTGGCCTTGGCTGTTGCGATCGTCGCCGCACGTGCCCGGATGCGCCCCCCGCCCGACCTCAATCGGCTCGTCCGCCGACCTTGGGTGCAGCTGATTTTGGGTGGTTGGCTCGCCTTCGCGAGCGTGCGGTTGTTGCTCGCCTTCGGCTAGCGGATCAGTCGGGGTTGGCCTCGCCACCGGCGGGCGGCGGCGTGTGCACGGCGTGACCACCGAACTGGTTGCGCATCGCCGCGATGGCCTTCATCGCCGGGCTGTCATCCTGTCGGGAGCTGAAGCGGGCGAACAGCGAAGCCGCGATCACATTCATCGGGACGGCGTTGTCGATCGCCGCCTCGACGGTCCAGCGGCCCTCGCCGGAGTCGTCGGCATACCCGCGCAGCTTGTCGAGGTGGGTGTCGTCACGGAGCGCTTCCACCAGCAGGTCGAGCAGCCAGGAGCGGATCACGGTGCCCTCACGCCAGGCATCGAAGACGTCCACCACGTTCTCCACGAGGTCGGTCTTCTCGAGCAGCTCGAAGCCCTCGGCGTATGACTGCATGATCGCGTACTCGATGCCGTTGTGGACCATCTTCGCGAAGTGACCGGCGCCCGGCTGACGGCCCGCGTGCACGAAACCTGAGTCACCCTCGGGCCGCAGTGCGTCGAACGCCGGCTGGACCTTGGCGACGTCCTCATCGGAGCCTCCGCACATCAGGGCGTAGCCGTTCTCCAACCCCCACACGCCGCCCGAAACGCCGCAGTCCACGAACCCGATGCCCTGCTCGCCGAGCATCGCGGCGTTCACCTGGTCGTCGGTGTACTTCGAGTTGCCTCCGTCGACCACCAGGTCTCCCTCACCCAGGAGCTCGCCCAGCTCGCGGATCGTGTCGCGCGTGGGATCTCCGGCCGGCACCATCACCCACACCACCCTGGGGGAATCGGACAGCGCCTCGACCAGTGCCGCCAAGCTGCCGACATCGGCAAGCTCCGGGTTGCGGTCGTAGCCGACCACGGTCAGCCCCCGGTCCCGGAGCCGGGTCCGCATGTTGCCGCCCATCTTCCCGAGGCCGACGAGTCCGATCTGCATGCGGTTCCCCCTGCGGTGGCTGGATGCCCAGTTCCTGGGCGCTGGTCCCTACGAAAGCAGACGGCGTGGCATCAGCAGGTAACGGAACCCAGAATCCTGGCCGCCGTCCTCGACTGCGCCGCTGATCACCACCGGCTTGGATGCCTGGGTAAAGGCCAGCTCGACGACCGCCTCGTCGATGGCGGTCAGTCCATCGAGGAGGAACTGCGGGTTGAACCCCGTGGTGATGTCCTCACCCTCGATGATGGCCTCGATCGACTCCGAGGCCTGGGCTTCGTCCCCGGACCCGGCGTCGAGGGTGAGCACGCCGTCACTGAAGGCGAGCTGCACGGCGGTGTTGCGCTCGGCGACCAGCGACACGCGCTTGACCGACTCGATCAGCGCTGCCTTGTCGACCTTGGCTGTGGTCAGCTTCTCGGCGGGGAACAGGCTGCGCACCTTGGGGAACTCGCCGTCGAGCAGCCGCGTCGTGGTGCGGCGTACGCCGCCGGGACCCGTGCCCTCGAACCCGATGAGTCCCTCTCCAGACCCGCTGGTCGACAGCGCAATGGTCACGTCACTGCCGGCGGTGAGCGACTTGGCGGTGTCGCCCAGCACCTTTGCCGGCACCAAAGCGGCCAGTGTGTCGTCCGGGGCGTTGGGCGACCAGCCCAGCTCGCGCTGCGAGAGCCGGAAGCGGTCGGTAGCGAGCAACGAGATGGTCGAACCGTCGATCTCCAGACGCACTCCGGTCAGCACCGGCAGCATGTCGTCGCGACCCGCGGCGGTCACCGCCTGGGCTACGGCGTGCGCGAACGCTTCGCTGGGCACGGTGCCGGTCGCGGTCGGCATCTGCGGGATCGTCGGGTAGTCCTCCACGGGCAGTGTCTGCAGGGAGAACCTGGCCGAGCCACACGTCAACGAGACGCGGGCGCCGTCGATGGTCATTTCCACCGGCTTCGCAGGCAGGCTGCGACAGATGTCGGCGAGCAGCCGGCCGCTGACCAGGGCCCTGCCCTCATCGGCCACCTCCGCGGCGAGGGTGGCTCGGGCCGAGGTCTCGTAATCGAAGCTGGACAGCACCAGGCCGTCGTGGCTGGCCTCGATCAGCAACCCGGCCAGCACGGGAGCACTGGGTCGGACCGGGAGGCTGCGGGCAGCCCAGGCAACGGCATCGGCGAGCACGTCGCGGTCGACACGAAACTTCACGGAAGGTCCTTCGGTGGGGCGGGGCACAGGTTGTGGGAGACGAATCCTGCCACGCGGGACCCCTTGTCCACAGCGGGGTGCGTGGAGTGATGTTGACGGATCATCGACCTAGGTAGAGATGAGTCGTAGTCGTAGCGTCGGTGGAATCTGTGGAAGACGACGGTTGGTGCAGGTCAGGACGTCAAGCGGGGGTGCATGAACCTGTGGAGTTCGGTGTCCGAGCGGGCGTCGCCTGTGGAATCCCACCGACCCGCGAAAGCACTGTGCACAGCATCCACAGATCCTCCCCGTGTAGTTCTGACCAACGAGCAGCGTGTCGTCCACAACCGAGTCAGGACTGACGAGCCTGCATCTTCACCCTGTTGGTGAGTTCACTGACCTGGTTGAACACCGCGCGCCGCTCGGCGAGGAGCTGGTTGATCTTGCGGTCGGCGTACATCACGGTGGTGTGGTCTCGATTGCCGAACTGCGCGCCGATCTTCGGCAGCGACAAAGCGGTGAGCTCCCGACAGAGGTACATGGCGATCTGTCGAGCCATCACCAGGTGCCGGCCGCGACTGGGCCCGGTGAGCTCCTCGATCGAGAGGCCGAAGTAGGCCGCCGTCTGGGCGATGATGAGGGATGCGGTGATCTCGGGCTCGCCACCTTCGGGGATGAGGTCCTTCAGCACGATCTCGGCCAGGGTCATGTCGACCTCCTGGCGGTTGAGGTTGGCGAAGGCCGTGACTCGGATCAGGGCACCTTCGAGCTCGCGGATGTTGGTCTGGATCTTGGAAGCGATGAACTCCAGCACGTCCGGCGGGGCCGTGAGGCGATCCATCGCCGCCTTCTTGCGCAAGATGGCGATCCGGGTCTCGAGGTCGGGCGGTTGCACGTCGGTGATCAGGCCCCACTCGAACCTGTTGCGCAGCCGGTCCTCGAGCGCCTCGAGGCGCTTCGGCGGCCGGTCGGAGGTCAGCACGATCTGCTTGTTGGCGTTGTGGAGCGTGTTGAAGGTGTGGAAGAACTCTTCCTGGGTCTGGGTTTTGCCTTCCAGGAACTGGATGTCATCGATGAGCAGGACGTCGACGTCGCGGTAGCGCCGTTTGAACCTGTCCTGCCGGTCGTCGCGGATGGCGTTGATGAACTCGTTGGTGAATTCCTCACTCGACACGTAGCGCACCTTGGCACCGGTGTAGAGGCTGCGTACGTAGTGACCGATGGCGTGCAGCAGGTGGGTCTTGCCCAGCCCGGACTCGCCGTAGACCAGCAACGGGTTGTAGGCCTTGCCCGGGGCTTCGGCAACGGCCACGGCAGCTGCGTGGGGGAAGCGGTTCGAGGAACCGATGACGAACGTCTCAAAGGTGTACTTCGGGTTGAGCCGGGTCTCGAGCGCTGACGGCTTGACCGGCTGGTGCTCGGACCCCGTGCCGATGTGATCGATGACCGGGACCGGAACTACGGGATCAATTCGGCTACTTGTTGATATGTCGATAGATGGATTGATGGATTCGTTGACAGGTGCTGGGGAGGGTTCGGCGGTGGGTGGGGAGGGATCCAGGCCGGCGCTCACCGTGACTGCGATCCGGATCTCTCGGGCGAAGCGTTCGGTCAGCGCGTCCTCCAGCTGCCCCCGCAGTCGACCCTCGAGCTGAGACCGGGTGAAGTCGTTGGGCACCGCAATGATCGCGGTGCTCTCGTGGAGGGTCACCGGTTCGCTTTCGCGCAGCCAGGCCTGTTGGTGTGGCTGGAGATCCTCGACCACGCCTCTCCAGGCCTGCTCGAGCGACAAGTCCAGATCGGGGTTCGTCTCAGACACGGGATGTTCCACCGGTTCCCTCCGCGCTTTCAGGGTCATGACAAAGTCACCAGACTGGGCAACCCGCCGCTTTTGTTCCACAAGTTTGTCCACAGGTTGTGAACCCGGCTCCGATGCTGTGGAGAGAGCCGGTCCGAGACGCATCTGAAGGCCCTCCGGGAGTCTGTTTCCGCAGGTCAGACGCCCTTTTTCGCCGTTGTGGCGGGGGTCACACGACCAGTTCTCCGGGAGGATCTCTGCGATGGCGGGGAACCTCGTAGGCTGCGAACTTAACCCCCGCGGAGACCTCCGGCAACCCTTCATCCACAGGGCAGACAAGCCGATGTCGACGGGGAAGCGCGGACCCGCCGGCAGCGGTCCGCGCGGGTTTGACCCTGTTGCGCAGGACCGCGTACCGTTGGCCGGTCACCTGGGTCGCTCGACGGGTGCCGCATGTCCATGCAGATCCTGCGTGGACGGGCGGTGCCAGCCGAACGCAGCGCTGTCGCCGATCCCGCCCGGTGGGTCCCTGATCAACGAAGGAACAGTCGTGAGCAAGCGAACGTATCAACCGAACAACCGCCGCCGTCACAAGACGCATGGCTTCCGGCTTCGCATGCGCACCCGCGCCGGGCGGGCGATCCTTTCGGGGCGCCGCCGCAAGGGCCGCAAGAACCTGGCCGTCTGAGACCGGTCGCAGGTCTTGCGCACCGGTCCGGCCGTGTCGGTCTGACCCCGTGCTGCCCGCGGTCCACCGGCTCACCGACGCAGATGTCTTTCGCCATGCGGCCCGCAGTGGTCGCCGGGCGGCGAGCCGAACCCTCGTCGTGCACCTCTTGGAGCCCGACGAGGCGTCGGACTCACCAGCCCGGGTCGGGTTCGTGGTCAGCAAGGCCGTGGGAAATGCCGTGATCCGCAACCGTGTGAAGCGTCGCCTCCGTCCCCTCGTCCAGGCTCACTTGTCAGGGATCCCCAGGGCGGCAGTGCTGGTGGTTCGGGCGCAGCCCCGCGCCGGATCTGCCTCCTCCGCGGAACTGCAGGCGGATCTCGACCGTTGCTTGGAGGGGGTGCGCGGATGAAATACGTCCTGATCGGTTTGCTCAAGGTCTATCGCGCTGTGATCAGCCCGCTCTACGGTCAGGTCTGCCGCTACTACCCGTCCTGTTCGCAGTACGCGTTGGATGCTGTGCGTGAGCACGGAAGCATTCGGGGCAGCTGGTTGGCCGTCCGGAGGCTCGCTCGTTGTCACCCGTGGGCAGCGGGCGGCGTAGACCACGTCCCGCCGCGACGCGGCGTCACCACCTCAAACCACCATCACCAAGGAGCCTGATCAGTGGGAGTCTTCGGCGACATCGGCAGCTTCATCATGACGCCGCTCTACTACGCCATTTCGGCGATCATGCTGGGTTGGCACAAGCTGTTCGAAACCGTTGGGTTGGACCCCACTGGCGGTCTGAGCTGGGCGTTGTCGATCGTCGGCCTCACCCTGGTCATCCGGATGCTGCTGATCCCGCTGTTCGTCAAGCAGATCAAGTCCAGCCGCAACATGCAGCTCATCCAGCCCAGGGTGAAGGAGCTGCAGAAGAAGTTCGGCCACGACCGGCAGAAGCTGGCCGAGGAAACGATGAAGCTGTACAAGGACGCGGGCACCAACCCGTTCGCGTCCTGTCTGCCCATCCTGCTCCAGATGCCGATCTTCTTCGCACTTTTCCGATTGCTCGACCAGGCTGCGAAGAACGACTCGGGACGCGGCTTTCTGACCGACGCCAAGGCCAGGGAGTTCGGCCACGCGGAGATCTTCGGATCGATTCCCATCTCGGACACCTTCTGGGGGTCGGGTCCGTGGTCCACCGAGAACCCGCACGGCGGCGTGATGATCGTGGCCGCCATCCTGGTGTTGGCGATGACCGCCACCACGTTCACGACCCAGCGCCAGCTGATGCGCAAGAACATGCCAGCCGATGCGTTGACCGGCCCGTACGCCCAGCAGCAGAAGATTCTGCTGTACGTCCTACCCGTGGCGTTCGGCCTGGGAGGCGTGGCCTTCCCCATCGGAGTCCTTCTGTACTGGACCACCTCGAACATGTGGACGATGGGCCAGCAGTTCTACGTGATCCGCAACAATCCCGCGCCCGGCACTCCTGCGCACAAGGCCAAGGAAGACCGGGTCAAGGCGAAGGCGGCCCGGCACGGAGGCGGGGCTGCCGTCGTCGGCGGCGTCGAGGCTGCACCGGAAGACCTGGCCGAGCGGCGGCCCGCCGTCCGGCAGCAGCCGAAGAAGCAGACTCGCGCTCAGCGCGCCAAGCCCGGTGGCAACCCGGGCGCCACGAACACACCGAAGAAGAAGCAACAAGGAGGCAACAAATGAGCTCCGACAGCTCCCCAGTGGAGGACGTCGTAGAGGACGGGTTGGCACCAGATGACCAGTCAGCCGCAGAGATCGACCCGACCGAGGAGTTGGCCACCGACGACCAGGTGGGGGATGACCTGGACCCCGACGAAGATGTACGGGTAAAGGACCTGGAGCAGGAAGGCGACATTGCCGCCGACTATCTCGAGGAGCTACTGGACATCGCAGATCTCGATGGCGACCTGGACATCGACGTCGAGGGCGATCGCGCGGCCGTCTCGGTCGTCGGTGCTGACCTGCAGCAGCTCGTCGGCAGCAACGGCGAGGTGCTGGATGCCTTGCAGGAGCTGACCCGGCTTGCGGTCTACCGGGAGACGGGTGACCGGTCCCGATTGATGCTGGATGTGTCCGGTTTCCGGGCCGAGAAGCGGGAGCACCTGGTGAAACTGGCCGGGGAGATGGTCGAGCAGGTGCGCGCCAGCGGGGAGCCCGTCTCGTTGGACCCGATGACGCCTTTCGAACGCAAGGTGGTGCACGACGCCGTGGCCGCCGCCGGCCTGAGCTCGGAGTCGGAGGGCGCGGAGCCCCGGCGCTTCGTGGTGGTGCTTCCCAGCTGAACGAGCCCGATGTTTCACGTGAAACGCCCCCCATGCCCGCCGCGGCGCGGGGGGCGTTTCCGCAGGACCGTTGGGCACTTGCCCAGCGCTATGCCGATCTCCTGGCCACCGAGGGCGTGGTTCGGGGCCTGATCGGGCCGCGCGAAGCCTCGCGGGTCTGGGAACGGCACATCCTGAACTGCGCGGCGGTTGCGGAGGTCATTCCGGAGGGAGCCAGCGTGTGCGATGTCGGCTCCGGGGCCGGACTTCCAGGGCTGGTGCTCGCCATAGTTCGCCCGGACGTGAGGGTCACGCTGGCCGAGCCGCTGCTGAGACGAACCACGTTTCTGAACGAGGTGGTCTCAGAACTCGGGCTGACCTCGGTGACCGTGCACCGTGGCCGCGCCGAGACGCTGCATGGGGTCGCACAGTTCGACGCCGTCACTTCCCGCGCGGTGGCTCCGTTGGACAGGCTGCTGAAGTGGTCCATGCCACTGGTGGCTCCGGCCGGCGCCCTGGTTGCGATGAAGGGGGGCACGGCCGCTCAGGAAGTCGCCGCCGTGCGGAGGCTGGTAGGGCAGCTGCGGCTCACCACCCCGGAGTTGTTGGAGCTCGGACAGGGGGATTCCGCGGCAACCATCGTGCGGGTTAGTTGGGCGGATCCGGCGCGGGTATCTTGGCCACTTGCGGATGGTCGCGCGACGGGCCCCGGACCCCGATCAGCGACGTCCAAGAAGCGGAGGCACCCGAGATGACCGACGAGTTTTCCACCGGTCCGGACACCCCCTCTGAGCCTGACTATCCACAGGGCCAGACCAGTTTTCCACAGGCTGGGCACCGGGACGGATCCCCGGATTTCTCGGATTCAGATGCCGATGTTTCACGTGAAACCGGCCTTCGCCCACCCTTTGGTGTACCCACTGCGGCGGACCTCGCCGTCGTCGTGTCCGACTTCGATGAGAGCACCCCACTGGCCCAGGCGGCGCAGCACAGCGTGCTAGCGCGGGCCGACGCGGCCTCACGGCCGAGCATGCCGCGGCCGGAGGCTACTCGGGTCTTCGTGGTCGCCAACCAGAAGGGCGGCGTCGGCAAGACGACATCCACCGTGAACATCGCGGCCGGGCTGGCCCAGCTGGGCCAGCGGGTGCTGGTGGTCGATCTCGACCCCCAGGGCAATGCCTCGACCGCCCTCAACGTCGAGCACCGCCGCGGGGTCCCGTCGATCTACGACGCGCTCACCGATGGGGCGCCGTTGGCAGATCTCGTGCAGTCGTGTCCGGACGTCGCGAACCTGTTCGTGGTGCCGGCAACCATCGACCTGGCCGGAGCGGAGATCGAACTGGTCAGCGTGGTCGCCCGCGAGGGCCGGTTGAAGAAGGCCGTCGCCGCCCATCCCTTGATCGGCGCGCAGGGCGACGCGGGGGAGGAGCGCTATGACTACGTGCTGATCGACTGTCCCCCGTCCCTCGGGTTGCTGACGGTGAACGCACTGGTCGCCGGCGACGAGATGATGATCCCCATTCAGGCCGAGTACTACGCCCTGGAGGGTCTCACCCAGCTCCTGGAGACCGTCGACATGGTCCGGGCCCATCTGAACCCCAACCTGGCCGTCACCACGATCTTGGTGACGATGTACGACGCCCGCACCCGACTCGCTGCGAACGTCGCGGAAGAAGTGCGCAAGCACTTCGGTGACCAGGTCCTGAAGACATCAATCCCGCGATCCGTGCGGATCTCGGAGGCGCCGTCGTACGGCCAGACGGTGATGACCTACGATCCCGGTTCACCGGGCGCGCTGAGCTACTTGGAGGCGGCGCGCGAGATCGCCACCATGGGAGCGCCACTGTGAGTCGCCCACAACAGCGTCGCGGCCTGGGCCGTGGACTTGGCTCGCTGATCCCGACGGCGCCGGCCGACGCACCGGACTCGGCCAACGACGATGGTGAATCGGGATCTTCCGAGGTCGTCGCCGTGGCTGGCGCCTACTTCGCCGACCTTCCCATCGCCCAGGTGGTCCCGAACGCTGTGCAGCCCCGCCAAGTCTTCGACGAGGAGGCGATGGCAGAGCTGGTGCATTCCATCAAGGAAGTCGGGCTACTCCAGCCGGTCGTGGTGCGCCGGACCGGACCCGAGCAGTTCGAGCTGGTGATGGGCGAGCGCCGCTGGCGGGCGTCTCAGCAGGCCGGTCTGGCCACGATCCCGGCGATCATCCGGGAGACCGACGACAACGACATGCTGCGCGACGCGTTGCTGGAGAACCTGCACCGCTCGCAGCTCAACCCGTTGGAGGAGGCCTCGGCCTACGCCCAGCTGCTCGAGGACTTTTCTTGCACCCATGAGGAGCTGGCCAGCCGGATCGGCCGGTCCCGACCGCAGATCAGCAACACCCTGCGGCTGCTCAAGCTCAGCCCGGCCGTCCAACGTCGGGTCGCTGCCGGCGTGCTCTCGGCCGGCCACGCCCGATCGCTGCTCGCCATCGAGGATCCCGATCATCAGGATCGACTGGCCCAGCGGGTCGTCGCCGAAGGCATCAGCGTGCGCGGCCTCGAGGAGATCGTCGCCGTCGGCGAGACGAGTGGTTCCGGGCAGCGTGTCGTCCGTCGCCGTCCGACGGCGCCGGGGCTGACCGACCTGGCCGACCGCCTGTCCGACAGGCTGGAGACGAGGGTCAAGGTCGAGCTCGGTCAGCGCAAGGGCAAGATCACCGTTGAGTTCGCCTCACTGGACGACCTGCGCCGGATCGTCGATGTGATGGATCCGCGCAACCGGAGCGATCGCCCGATCTGAACGCAAGAGGCGATCAGTCGGTTTGTCGACTTGTCTACTGAGGGACTTACCTACTTATCGGCTTGTCGCTGACGTCGGCGCTCCGCACGGTCGCGCTTCTCCTGCGCGTCCAGCAGTGCAGCCTCCTCGAGCGTGGGCGCGGTGCCGCCATACTTCGCGGGCAGCCACCACGCGCCAGGCGGTTGCTCAGCGGCGGGGTAGGTCCGGATGGCCTCGTCGAGCATGGAGCTCATCACCCGGTGCAGCTCCGCGGTCTCGGCGACAGGGTCGGCTCCAGTCGGCCGCAACGGCGGCCCGACCCGGATCGCGATAGTGGTGCCGCGCGAGAAGTCGCGGGGGTGGTCCTTGGTCATCATCCGTTGGGTGCCCCACAGGATCACCGGCACCAGGGGCACGCCGGCCTCTGCCGCGATCCGGACAGCGCCGGTCTTGAACTCCTTGAGCTCCATCGCCCGGGAGATGGTCGCCTCGGGGAAGATGCCGACCGCTTCACCCTGCTTGAGGTAGTCGACCGCCGTCGTGTACGACGCCAATCCATCGCCACGGTCGACCTTGATGTGGTGCAGCGATCGCATCAACGGTCCACCGAACTTGTTGTCGAAGATCTCCCGCTTGGCCATGAACCGCACCTTGCGGCCCGAGGGGTTGGCGGCCAGCCCGCCGTAGATGAAATCGACGTAGCCCACATGGTTGACCGCCAGCATCACCCCACCGTTGCGAGGGACATGCTCGGTGCCAGACATCTGGAACTTCTGGCCCAACAGCCGAAAGGCGGTTTTGGCGGTCAGGATCACCGGGGGATAGGTGAGATCGCGCAAGGAGTGACTCCTGGTGACTGAGAGGCTGGTGGGCCCGCTGGTGATAGATCAGCGACGCGCCGCGAGGAAGTCGGCGATCCGGCCGATCGCCTCCTCGAGCGTGTCGACGTCGGGAAGGGTGACCAGCCGGAAGTGGTCCGGGTCCGGCCAGTTGAAGCCAGTGCCGTGGGTAACCAGCAGCTTCTTGGCGCGCAGGAGCTCGATCACGAATGTCTCGTCGTTGTCGATCGGGTAGATCTCCGGGTCGAGGCGGGGGAAGCAGTAGAGCGCTCCCTGTGGCTTCACCGAGGACACTCCCGGAATCTCGTTGAGCAGCCGGTGCGCCAGCATGCTCTGCTCGTAGAACCGTCCGCCCGGCACGATGAGCTCCTCGATCGACTGGTAGCCGCCGAGAGCCGTCTGGATGGCGTGCTGTGCCGGCACGTTGGCGCACATGCGCATGTTCGCCACCAACGTGAGGCCTTCGAGGAAGTCAGCCGCGATCTCCTTGGGTCCCGAGATCATCACCCAGCCGGTGCGGTAGCCGCAGACGCGGTAGGCCTTGGACAGACCGCTGAACGTCAGACACAAGACGTCCGAGCCGGCGGCCTTCGCAGCATGGTGATGCACCGCCCCGTCGAACAGGATCTTTTCGTAGATCTCGTCTGCGAAGACCACGAGATCGTGGCGCCGAGCGATGTCGACCATCCCCTCGACGATCTCTTTGCTGTAGACCGCACCGGTGGGGTTGTTGGGGTTGATGATCACCAGGGCATGGGTGTTCTCGGTGATCTTCGACTCGATGTCGGCGAGGTCAGGGTTCCAGTCGTTGTCCTCGTCGCAGAGGTAGTGCACCGGTGTCCCGCCGCACAACGTGATCGCTCCGGTCCACAGCGGATAGTCGGGGGCCGGCACCAGGATCTCGTTGCCGTCGTCGACGAACGCCTGCAGCACCAGCGAGATCAGCTCAGAGACACCGTTGCCGATGAAGACGTCGTCGACGTCGCACTCGCGCAGACCCTCCTGCTGGTAGTACTGCGCAACCGCGGTACGCGCCGAGTAGATGCCCTGGGAGTCGCTGTAGCCCTGCGACTCGCTCAGATGATGGGTCACGTCGGCAAGGATCGCCTCGGGCGCCTCGAAGCCGAACGGCGCCGGGTTGCCGATGTTGAGCTTGAGGATCCGGTGACCCTCGGCCTCCAGTCGCTGGGCTTCGACCAAGATCGGACCACGGACGTCGTAGCGGACGTCGTGGAGCTTGCGACTCTGTCGGATCTGGCGCACCACTAGATCTTCTCAGGTCGGTGGAACCGGGTGACACTGGTTCCATGTCGCGCAGGATCGCCCGGTTGACACTGGACCGGCTTGACGAGCTGAACGGGCTCGCGACGCCGTGCCGCTCGTGCCTGTTCTGGGAGCTCGATCCGGTACGTCGCGCCCGCGTCGAGCACACCGGCGCACGGGCCGACGAGAAGGATGCCTGGCTCTCGGAAGTCCTGCGGGAATGGGGCTCCTGCGGTCGGGTGGCACTCATCGACGACCAGCCGGTCGGCTACGTCATCTATGCTCCGGCGGCGTTCGTGCCGGGCGCCGGTGGGTTCCCGACGGCGCCGGTGTCACCCGACGCGGTCCTGTTGACGACGGCGTACGTCGATCGGACGTACGCCGGCGGCGGACTGGGTCGGATGCTGGTGCAGGGCATGGCGCGCGATCTGATCGAACGCGGTGGCATCCGCGCGGTGGAGGCCTTCGGCGACGCCCGCGGTACTCGAAGCTGCATGGTGCCCGCCGACTTCCTGGGCAGTGTCGGGTTCAAGACGCACCGCCCGCACCCGACCACGCCCCGGATGCGGATGGACCTGCGCTCGGCCCTTACCTGGCGCGACGAGGTCGAGTCGGCCCTGGAGCGGCTGCTGGGTGCGGTGCGCCCGACGAAGGCGGCGCCGTCGCGCTCGCCGCTCGGCAGGCACCCTGAGTGATGGTGCCTGCCCGGGCTGTAGAGCTACCAGCTGTGCAGCGTCAGGCGATGAACTCGGAGAGCTCGTTGAGCAGAGCCGCCTTGGGCTTGGCACCAACGATGGTGCGCACGACCTCGCCGCCCTGGTAGACGTTGATGGTCGGGATGCCGGTCACCCGGTAGGACGACGGGGTGACGGGGTTCTCGTCAACGTTCATCTTCAAGAAGGTGAGCTTGTCACCGTGGGACGTGGCCAGCTCGTCCAGGATCGGGGCCACCTGGCGGCACGGGCCGCACCATTCGGCCCAGAAGTCCACGAGTACCGGCTTCTCTGACTTGAGCACCTGTGACTCGAACTCGGCGTCGGTCACGGCTGCGATGTTGCCCACTGGTTTTCTCCTTCTTCGGTGATGCTTTGGTCTGCTAGTAGTTGAACACCAATGCGGCGCCCGGTGTTCCCGACACCCGGCCTGGCCAGCGGCTGGCTCTAGGCCACTTCTTCCTTGGTCGCCTCGGCCGATCCGGCCGTCGAGGCGGCGTGGTCGAGCGCAGCGAGGTAGCGCTCCGCGTCGAGGGCAGCCGCGCTACCGGTGCCGGCGGCGGTGATCGCCTGCCGGTAGTGATGGTCGACCAGGTCGCCAGCAGCGAATACTCCGGACAGGTTGGTCGCGGTCGACGGATGCTTGACCAGCACGTATCCGTCGTCGTCGAGGTCGACCTGCCCGGGCAGCAGCTCCGAGCGTGGGTCGTGACCGATCGCGATGAAGAGGCCGGTGGCCGGCAGCCCGCTCTTCTCTCCGGTGACCGTGTCGTTCAAGGTGATGCTCTCGAGCCGCTCGGTGCCGTTGATGGAGGCGACCTCAGAGTTCCAGATGATCTCCAGCTTCGGATCGGCGAAGGCCCGCTCCTGCATGATCTTGGACGCACGCAGCTCGTCGCGTCGGTGGATCAGTGACACCTTGGAGCCGAAGCGGGTGAGGAACAGCGCCTCTTCCAGGGCTGAGTCACCGCCACCCACCACGGCGATGTGCTGCTCGCGGAAGAAGAAGCCGTCACAGGTCGCGCACCAGGAGACGCCACGGCCCGAGAGCTCTTCCTCGTTGGGCAGGCCGAGCTTGCGGTAGCCCGAACCCATAGCCAGGATCACCGCGCGGGCGGTGTAGGTGTCGGTGGCGGTCTTGACGGTCTTGGTCTCCCCGGTGAGGTCGACCTCGACGATGTCGTCGGCCACCAGCTCGGCGCCGAAGCGCTCCGCCTGGCCGCGCATCTCGTCCATCAGGGCCGGGCCCATGATGCCGTCCTTGAACCCTGGGAAGTTCTCCACCTCGGTCGTCGTCATCAGAGCGCCGCCGGCGGTCACCGATCCCTCGAACACGAGCGGGTTCAGGGCGGCCCGGGCGGCGTACACAGCGGCTGTGTAGCCCGATGGGCCGGAGCCGATGATGATCACGTTGCGGGTCTGCGCAGGTTCCGGGGACATGCCAACTTCTCTCGATTGCGGGTAGGACAGGTCAACCGATCGTAGGTGAGCGGCATTCCCGCGGCGCAACCCAGCCGACGAGGCCCGTCGTCGACGTCAGCCGGCGCGCAGCGTGGTGGAGCGCAGAGACTCGCCGGTACCGCAGCGCAGCAGCTCCACGATCTGCGACTCACCGGTCACCGGTCGGTAGGCGAGCACCGCGGGTGTTCCGTCGAAGTAGACCGGGACCAGCACGCCGGGCCCCCAGGGGGCCGGAGGACACTCGAAGGTCCGACCGCTGACGACGTAGTCCTTCGGGAGCTGAGCCCTGGGCAGCCGGACGAACTCGCCGTCGGGGGCGTCGTCGGGGATGGCACGACGAAGCTGGTTGACGTCGGCGGTGAAGTGGCCGGCACGGACGCGCCCGACCGGACCGGAGGTTTCGGGTGCCGACCCCTGCACGGTGGGCGGCTGCACGCTGGGCGTTGGCGCCTCGCTGCTGTCACTGTCCTCGGCCAAGGCCGAGGGCGCGCGCTCAGCGTTCACGGCGGCGTCCACGTCGCCCCCGCCGGTGTCGTTGCCGCCGTCGATCTGGCCTAGTCCGACCCCGAGGGCTACAACGGCGGCCGCGGCTACCAGCAGGGCGGTGGCTCGACGCCTACGCCACGGTGGGGCCAAGTCGTGCCCCAGGGGAGCTCCCGGAGCCCTTTCCTCGCCCAGCCCGGCAATCACCCGGCCAAGCCGGGCCGCGACGTCCTCCGGCAGTGGATCCGTCGCGCGTGCGTCGGCGAGCAGGCGGCGTACGGCGGCCTCCTGCTCAGGCGGCAGCTCGCGCTCCTGGTCGGTCATGGGTCACTTTCTGGTGGTGGTCAGGTGGGATCGGCGGGCCGCATATCGGGTCCCTCGGGCGCCACGCCAGGGGGTGCTCTGGGGGCCTGCTCTGATCGGACGGGTGCCACGGGGTCATGGTTCCGGGGCGGAGCGTGACCACCATCTGATCCGTCGACGAGCAGGTGTTCGAGCAGTCCTGCGAGCCGCACCCGCCCACGCGAGCATCGCGACTTCACCGTGCCGACCGCGCAGTCCAGGATGTCGGCGGCCTCGGCCACCGAATAGCCCTCCATGTCGACCAGCACCAAGGCGGCCCGCTGCTCGGCGGGCAGCACCCGGAGCGCGGCCAGCACCTGGTCGCGCCGCTCGGCCCGCACCGACACGTCCGCTGGATCCGCGCTCTGGGTGGTGGCCCCGGAGACCGACCCACTGCCGTCGTGCTCGTCGAGGTCGTCGGGGAGCACCTCGGTGTGGCGCACCTTCGCGGCGCGGATCCGGTCCAGGCAGGCATTGACCACGACCCGGTGCAGCCAGGTGGTGACCTGTGCCTCGCCGCGGAATGTGGACGCTCGTCGGTAGGCCGCGATCATGCCGTCCTGCAGCCCATCGGCGGCATCATCGGGATTGCCCATGGTGCGCAGCGCCACCGCCCACAACCGGTCCCGATGGCGGACGAAGAGCAGGCCGAAGGCCTCGGTGTCTCCGTCGACGTGGGCGCGCAGCAGCTGAGGATCGGTGCGAGGGTCCTCGCTCACGCTCACTGCCGTCACCCTTTACTCACCGGTCATTCCTGATCACTCAGCTGGTCACTCACGAGTCACTCACTGGCTGTCGACCGAGGCCACCCGAACCTCGGCGACCTCACCCCGGAAACCGCCACCGTCGGCGGCGGGCAGCGAGGTGAGCCAGACGACGAGATACCGACCGGCGACCGGTTCGTCGAAGTCGAGGGACAGGCTCTCACCTTCGGCCGTGTCGGTGACGACCGGCGCGATGTCGGCGACCTCGGTAGGTGCAGCGTCGGTGAGATACAGGGAGAGCCCGGTCGGCGAGCCGAGGAACGACAGGTCGACGGCGGTCACCTGACGTTGCGCACCGAGATCGATGACCAGGCCGACTCCTGTCTTGAGGCCGCTCGGCCCGAACTGCTGCTCATAGGACGACGTCCGCCAGGCGGTCTGCGGATCGCCGTCGACCGCCAGGCCCGCTTCCTCGGAGTTCTCGCCGCCGTCGGATCCCTGCGGGTCCAGGTCGGTGGCCACGAGTGAGGTGACCGGCACCTCGGTGGAACTGGCTGAAGATGCCGGCGGCGCCGGGTCGCGGTCGGGTTCGGTGCCCAGCGGTGTCTTGCCGCGACCCAGGTTGTAGGCCACGACCACAGCAACCAACAGCATCAGCCCCGCGGCGACCCCGGCCGCCAGCCGGAGCCAGTTGCGACCCGGCACCTCTTCGGTGATCGCGGTCAGGCCGGTGTCGGAGCCAGTGCCGGTGTCGCTCCCGAACTTCGCGCCGATGGTGGGCTGGGCGCGGTTGCGGTCGAAGGGCCAGAAGCTGTCGGAGGCGCCGTCGGTCTGCTCGACACCAGGCTTGGACTTGCGCGCCGGTTGGCCGTCGGAGGGCGCTGGCGCGAAGAGCGGGCGCTCGGGGGGCTTCTCGAACGGCGGTGGTGGAGGGGCCGGTGTGGTCCGCTTCTCCAACCACGAGACGTCGTCGATGCCGTCGCCGAAGATCGGCAGCCCGGCTTGCGTCGGCAGCTCCTCGACCGGTTGTCCAGACGGTGCGGGATCGGGCTCGCGTTGCGGTTCGGGATCCGGGGCTGGCCCGGGCTGGAGCGGCGGGGACGCTGGCTGTTCGGTGTCGTCGAGCAGCACTGGATCGCTCAAGCTGGGCAGCACGACCCGCTGTGTCTCGGGCAGCACCGGCAGCGTCTCCCGGAGGGCCTCGGACATGCCGGTGGAGTCGCCGACGTAGGCCGCCAGGAAGTCGCTGATGCCGCGTGCGGACCCGACGCCGATGGCTCGGCGACTGTTGTGGTGGGCATGCAGCACCTCGTCGCAGAGGGCATCGAGCTGGCCCGGGATGCCGGCCCGCACGCGCCTCGGACGCAGCACTTCACCGTGGTGGACGGGAGCCGACGGCACGCTCGAGGCAGAGACCCCACCCCAGCGGCCGGTCAGGGCGCAGTAGAGCAGTCCGGCGAGATCGGAGACGTCCGTGGCGATCCGATCACCGGCCAACCCGTGCATGGCTGCATCGACACACGTGCCGATGATCTTGACCTCGCCGTGTCGGTCGATGAGCACGTTCTCCGGCACCAGCCGACCGTGCGCGACGCCGACAGCATGCGCCGAGGCAATGGAGTCCGCGACCTCGGCGACCAGCCAGGCGGAGCGGCGCGGACCCATGGCACCGGTTGCGCCGACCAGGATGTCCAGCGACGTGCCCGAGCCCCACTCGTTGATGACGTAGCAGACATCGTCGACCTGCTCCGCGTCGAGGACCCGCAGGATCCGCTGGTCGTGCACGTTGGCCGAACGCCGGGCCGCTTCGAGCAGCGCCGCGGCCCGCTCGTCGTCGGCGGAGATGACGTGCACAGCCACATGGCGCTCGAGCACCGAGTCTCGGGCACGCCAGAACCGCCCGCCTCCGCTCTCCGCGAGCAGGTCCACGAGCCGATAGCGACCGGCGAGCACGTCTCCCGGCCGGACCGAGTGCGGCACTGCTGCTCGCCCCTCCCTTTCATGTCTCGCTGTCGTCGCTCCAACGACGGCCTCTGGTCATCGTAGGACGGTCAGGGCTTCCGTCCGCCCGGAATCCGTTGCCTCACCTGATCTGTCACCGAAGTGACCTCACGCAGCCGCATCCGTCGGGCGAGCCAGAGGAACACGACGACGGCCACGAAGGTGATGCCAGCGCCCTGCGCGGCGGCAATCGTCCAGTGCGGCCGGTCGGTCAGCGAGTGCACCCCGAGCCCGACCCCGAACGCGACGGCTGTGGTCCCGGCCGTGATGATCAACAGGACCACGAGGAATCCGGCCAGCGCGGGCGTCTCGAGTCCGCCGAGCCGCCGTCGCAGCACCGAGTAGGACACGACCGACCCGACGACGTACGACGCGGTGTACGCCAGCACAAGCGCCGGGGCGGTGTGCTCGTCGTCGGTGAGCCCCACCAGCACGAGCGCGGCGACGACGTTCGTGAGGCCAACGGCGCACTGGATCCAGAAGACGGTGCGGGTCTGCTCGAGCGCGTAGAAACCGCGCAGCATCAGGTAGTGGATCGTGAAGAACACCACGCCCGCGCCGAACAGCGACAGGGTGGGCACGGTGTTGTCATAGGTGAGCCGGCCCGCCGCATGGCCCCAGACCACGTTGGCAATGTCGGGCGCGACGATGGGCAGCAGGGCGGCGAATGGGATGACGACGGTCAGTGCGGTGCGCAGGGTCGAGGCCAACGTGTGCGCGAGCCCGTCGAGCTCACCGTCGGATGCACGTTGTGAGAGCCGGGGCAGGATCGCGGTGGTCAAGGAGACGGTGACCACCGAGTGCGGCACCATCACGATGAGAAACGCAGCGGCATAGACAGTGGGACCGGTGGCGTCACTGACCCCACCTCCTGCACCGCCGGTCGTTCCGCCCGAGGCGAGCCGGATCACCACCGTGTACGCGATCTGGTTGACGACCACGAACAGCACGGTCCAGATGCCCAGCTTGAGCGTGTGGCCTAGTCCGGTGTGCAGGAAGTCGAACCGGGGACGGTAGGTGAAGCCGGCCGACTTGAGGTACGGCACCAGGATCAGCAGCTGGGCGGCGATCCCGACGGTGGCGCCCAGACCGAGCAACAGCTCCTGGCCACTGTCGAACGCGCCGGTCGCCTCGTCGCCGCGGGCCGGCCCGAACGCCACGAGGTAGATGACCAGGACCGCCACGGAGATCACGTTGTTGGCGATCGGCGCCCACATCATCGGGCCGAAACGACCACGTGAGTTCAGGATCTGCCCGACCAGCACAAACATGCCGTAGAAGAAGACCTGTGGCAGGCAGAAGCGAGCAAAGTCGATCACCGACTGACGCTGGTCCGCCAGCGACGCGTCGCCCCAGGATCCATCGAGGTAGACCGACATCACGACCGGCGCCGCCACGATGAGCAGCACCGTGACCACGCCCAGGAACAGCGCGGCCAGCGTGACGACCCTGTTGGTGTAGGCCTCGCCGCCGTCGGGATCGTTCTTCATCGCTCGCACCAGCTGCGGCACGAGCACCGCGTTGAAGACTCCTCCGGCCAACAGGATGTAGAGCATGTTCGGCACGGTGTTGGCGATGGTGAAGATGTCGGCGTGCAGCGACAGGCCGAGCGCTGCGGCGAGCAGGGTCGACCGGACGAAGCCGCTGAGCCGCGACACGACCGTGCCAGCCGCCATCACGGCGCTCGAGCTGAGGATCCCCGCCTGCTCGTCCTGCGGTGTCGGGGTCACCGTGGGCTCGGACTCGCTCACGGCGTGGCCTCGAGGGTGACATCGAGGGAGGGGTCGACCGGAGGGACGACCTCACGGGACCGGCCGCGCAGCCGGCGGTAGAGACGGACCAGGATCGCGAGGAACAGCAGACCCACGCCCGTGCCGATGATCAGCCAGATCACGACGCTGACCTGGGCGGACCGGATCGGGAGCGCGTCGGTCGCACCCAGCGGGTTTCCGTCGATGTCGGTGAGCGCCAAGGTGACGTTGGTGACGCCGACCCGGTTGGCGTGGGCGTCGAGCACGACCGTCGAGCGGCTGTTGGCGGCTAGCTCGATGGGCTCGATGGGCTCGATCTCGACTCCGCCGTCCGAGCGACCCACGATGTTGACGATCACGGGCTCGTCGAGGTCGTTCACGATCACGGTCGCGAAGCCCCCGTCGGTGCCGGACAGGGTGACGCCCGGGCCGGCACTGATCCTGACCGATTGGAGCTGAGCGCTGACCCAGCGCTGTGCGGCCAGCAAGCTGCTGCGAGCGGTGACCGGGGTTTCCCGAGACCCGTACGAGACGCCCGCAAGTGCCTGGTCCGTGATTGCCTCCGCGACCTCGGTGTTGAGGCTCAGCAGGTTCTGCAGGACCGCGCCGGTGGAGATCAGGCTGCGGACCGCGCTGAACGACCGCTGGTCCAGCTGGCGTTGTTGTTGGGTGGCGGGGTACTCGAGAGCCTCGGGGTCGACGACGCTGCCGTCGCGGCTGGTGGCGTCGGCCACCGTGGTGAGCCTGAGCCAGTCGACATCAAGGCCGGAGAAGAAGGCACTGGCATCGCCCGCCCCCCACTCGACCGGCATTGCCACGACCAGCGGGTGGCGGCCGGGGCTCACCAGCCGCACCGCGGCCTCGCTGAGAATCCGCTGTCGTAGCTGTAGCGAGGTGAACCGATCGCCGGGGCGGGGACCGCCGGCCGCGGCTCCGGTGGACAGGACACCGACGGTGGTGGAGCCGATCTCCGCGACGCCAGGAGGGTCAGCACCGAGCATCCGGTCGGTGACCAGCACCGTGGTGTCGGCGGGGAGGAGCTCGAGGCCGGCGGCGTTGAGGAAGCCGCTGGGTGAGACGACGGACGGCCGGGAGGTCACGCCCCAATCGGTCAGCACCTCGCTGGGACGACCGCGGGCCAGCTCGTAGAGATCGGGATCGAGCTCCGCAGCCGCAGCCACGTCGAGGTCGCCGTACGGGAGACCGAGGACCTCGTCACCCTGCACCGCCTCCTGGAAGCGACCCAGCCAGGAGAGCGCGGACTCCTGCACCGCCAGCTCCGCCTCGGTGAGCTCGCGCTCCCTGGTCGGGTTGGTCTCGGGGCCGGAACTTGCCGACGGATCGCTGCCCGGCGTCCCGTCGGTCGCGTCGTCGGGCGCTTCGTCGGGGGGCGGCAGCGCGCTGGGGGAAAGGGACAGCGGCGGGTTGCCTGCCGCGAGCCGCCGGATTGCGTCCGGCACGGCAGGGTCGACCAGCCAGGTCACCGGAGTGCTGCCGGCGGAGGCCGCGAAGTTGACCAGGTCCTTGAGCCGCCCGCCGACGCTCAGCGTGCGCTGCCAGTGCTCGAGCCGCTCCAGCGATCCGTCCTCGGCGAACGGGAGGAAGTGGCGGATCGGCAGCACCAGCGCCGTCTTGACCTCACCCGGGGTGCTGGGCGGGATGAAGGGCAAGAAGGTGCGGGCCCGCCCATCTGCGACGTCGTCGCGCGGCTGTTCGGCGCTCTGACCCATGGCGTGCACCCCGAACCAGTAGACGCCGGGTGTCGTGGGATTCAGGTAGTCGCTGGACACGGTCAGGGAGAAGCGCTCGGTTTGCCCCGGCTCGAGGTTGCCCACCAGGTCGGCAGCCGGCTCCTCGACGATGCGTTGACCGACATCCAGCAGCGGGTCTGCCTCGCCGGCCTCGGCCAGCTCGGGCTGGCTCACCATCGGGACGTCGTCGAGGAACGAGTACATCTTGACCGCTTGCCAGGCGACGTCGTCGGCGTTGGTGACCGATCCGGTGATCCGGATCGGTGCTTCCGTGGGGAGGTGACCCGGAGTGAGAGTGTCGATCGTCACCTCGAGCGCCGGCACGTAGCGCGGTGGCCCCGGGGTCACCGTTTTGACTGCCGGCACGGCCGCCGCGGGCAGCGACCATCCCGCCACCAGCAGTCCCGCAACCGCCAGCAGGGCAGGCAGGAACATCGACCGGCGGACCACGCTCCGAGGGTATAGGTGGGCGCGGCCTAGACTGAGCGGCCATGCCCGGATCCCCAGGATCGACCCCAGGATCGACACCGCCGTCGACCCCGCCGTCGATCCAGCCGTCACCGCTCGACATGGCGGCCGCTCAGCTGGCGGTCACCGACGAGCTGGCCAGGATCGCGGTCGTGACCGCGGAGCTCGGGGAGGTCTTCGCTCGGGCGGGCCATGAGCTTGCGCTGGTCGGTGGGCCGGTGCGCGACGCGATGCTCGGGCGCCGCCACAACGACCTCGACTTCGCCACCTCCGCTCGGCCCGACGACACCGAGCGGCTGCTCTCCCGCTGGGGCGACGCGCTGTGGGACATGGGTCGCGAGTTCGGCACCATCGGATGCCGCAAGGGCGAGTGGGTGGTCGAGGTGACGACGTACCGCTCCGACGTCTATGACCCGGAGTCCCGCAAGCCGGTCGTGGATTTCGGCGACACGCTCGTCGGCGACCTGAGCCGCCGAGACTTCACCGTCAACGCGATGGCGGTGCGGATGCCCGGGCAGGAGTTCGAGGACCCGTACGGCGGCGTGGTCGACCTCGCCAACCGGCTGCTGCGCACCCCGGGGCGGCCCGAGGACTCCTTCTCCGACGACCCGCTGCGGATGATGCGGGCGGCGCGGTTCGCCGCTCAGCTGGGGTTCACCGTCGACCCCGCAGCCGTGGAGGCGATGACCGACATGGCGCAGCGGATCACGATCATCTCGGCCGAGCGGGTGCGCGACGAGCTGGTCAAGCTCGTGTGCGCACCCTTCCCTCGACTGGGGCTGGCCCTGCTGGTGGAGACCGGCCTGGCCGAGCTGGTGCTGCCCGAGCTCCCCGCGCTGGCGCTCGAACGCGATGAGCACCACCGTCACAAGGACGTCTACGAGCACACCCTGACAGTGCTGGAGCAGGCGATCGACCTCGAGTCCAGGCTGCCGAGCCAGGGACCCGACTTCGTCTCGCGGTTCGCGGCGCTGATGCACGACGTCGGCAAGCCACGGACCCGACGATTCCTCGACGACGGCACCGTCACCTTCCACCACCATGACGTGGTCGGCGCCAAGCTCACCCGGAAGCGGATGCAGGCGCTGCGCTTCAGCAAGGACGAGACGGAGGCCGTCGCCCAGCTGGTAGAGCTCCACCTGCGCTTCCATGGCTACGGGTCGGGGGAGTGGACCGACTCCGCGGTTCGCCGCTACGTCCGCGACGCCGGCGACCAGCTGCAGCGCCTGCACGTGCTGACCCGCGCCGACTGCACGACCCGCAACCAGCGCAAGGCGGTCCGGCTGCGGCGTACTTATGACGAGCTGGAGGAACGGATCGCCAAGCTGTCTGAGCAGGAGGAGCTTGCTTCCATCCGGCCCGACCTCGATGGCAACCAGATCATGGAGATCCTCGGCATCCCGGCCGGCCGCGACGTTGGTGAGGCCTACAAGTTCCTGCTCGAGCAACGCCTGGACGTGGGGCCGATGAGCGAGGAGGCAGCCCGAGAGGCGCTGCTCTCCTGGTGGGCCGCGCGGAGCGCGTGATGGCCCGAGCCACCCGATGAGCTTGGCGGAGCGGGTCCCCGAGCTGGGTCACGTCACCCTCGGCAGCGCGCCTACCCCGGTGCGCCGGCTCGACCTCGGGTTCGACACCGAGGTCTGGATGAAGGACGAGTCGGTCTTCGGGGACGGTGCGTGGGGCGGCAACAAGGTCCGCAAGCTCGAGTGGATCATCCCCGAGGCGCACCGCCGCGGCTCGACGACGCTGCTCACCGTCGGTGGCATCGGCACCCACTGGGGCCTGGCCTGTGCGGTGTACGCCGCCGACCACGGCCTGCGGACCGTGCTGGGGCTGGTCGACCAGCCGGTCGACGACCACGTGCGCGAGCAGCTCGACCGACTGACGGCGTCCGGTGCCCGGATCCACCGCTACCCGACGACGCGCCGGCTGAAGCTGGCGGCGCCGTACCTCCTGGCGAGGTACCGGCCGTGGTACCTGCCGGCCGGCGGCTCCAACCCGTTCGGCACCCTCGGCTACGTCGACGTCGCCCTGGAGATCGCCACCCAGGTCGCGGCCGGCGAGCTGCCGAAGCCCGCGACGGTGGTGGTGCCGGTCGGCTCGGGCGGCACCGTGGCCGGACTGACCGTCGGCTTCGCGCTCGCTGGCCTGGACTGCCAGGTGCTCGGGGTGGTGGTCAACGACATGCTGCGCCTCGACAGCTGGACCATGATGCGGCTGGCCAACCGCACCGCGATCCTGCTGACCGAGCGCGGCCTGGCCGGGGTGCGGTTGCACACCGAGAGCGACTTCGACCTGCGTCGAAGTTGGCTGGGGTCGACGTACGGCGACCCGACAGCAGCCTCGGTGGCTGAGGTGGCCCGGGCGGCGGATGCAGGGCTGGAGATCGAACCCGTCTACACCGGCAAGGCACTGGCCGCCGTCCGCGACCTGGGTGCGGCCCTGCCCGGCCCGGTGCTCTGGCTCAACACGCACGGTCCGCGCTGACGGGTGGCCCGACGTGGGGATAGTCACCTAGGCGAGACGCCGCGTCGCACACATCGGTAGGTTGGTCCGCATGTCCGCTTCCCCGCAGTTCGCCCAGCTCGAGTCCACCATCGACATCGAGGCTCCGCCCGCTCAGGTCTGGTCGCTGGTCAGCGACGTGCCGCGGATGGCCAAGTGGAGCCCCCAGGTGGTGCGCTCCTCGATCAAGGGCGACGGCGTCCAGCAAGGCACCAAGTTCACCAACCTCAACCGGCAGGGTCTGGTGCTGTGGCCGACCAACGGCAAGGTGGTCCGCTTCGAGCCGCACCGCGACTTCGCATTCCGGATCAAGGAGAACCGCACCATCTGGTCCTTTGAGCTCGAGCCTCTCCCCGGCGGGGGCACCAGGGTCACCCAGCGCCGCGAGCTCCCGGACGGGATCTCGAACCTGTCGCTCCGGATGACGAAGGTGGCCCTCGGCGGTGTCGACAACTTCAACGAGCGGCTGCGTAACGGCATGCGCCAGACCCTCGAGCGGATCAAGGCCGAAGCCGAAGCTGCCTGACGCGGCTATTGATGGCACGCGGGAGCGCTCCAGCGTCTGAAGGCCGACGCCGAGGCCTGACCCGGCGCTAACCTCCAGCATGAAGTTCTGGGACCTGTCGGGACCGGAGATCGCCGCCGCCGACGCCGAGCCGTGGGACGGACCGCTGGCGAGCACCATGCGCCCGCTCACCATGCGCGCGATCACGCGGCTGTACGTCGCCGGCGCGATCCTCGGCCTCCAGTCCGCGGTGGGTGCATTTCTGCTCAGTGTCGTCAGAAGCGAGGACGTGGCTCATCCGAGTGCCCTGCGCCTGCTCGCCCTTCTCCTGCTCGTTTTCGCCATCGCCATCGCCATTTCTCTCGTGGCGCTCCCGGCGGCGAAGTTCCGACGTCTCACAGCTTTGACCGGCACGACGGTCATCCTCAGCATGGGCCTGGCCTCGACCGCCGGCCTCTGGGCAGCGGGACCACACTTCGCCGTCGCGGCGGTCTTCTACTTCGAGGCGCTGCCTCTGGCCTTTTACACCCTCCGGATGCGATGGGTGGTGGTGGCGACCGCCAACGCCGTCGGCGGCTGCGGCTTGGTCATGCTCCTCCAGCCCGGTTGGGTCGCTCCGGGCGTGCTGTGGTTCATCGTGGCGACCACGCTCGTGGCGGTGGCCTGGCACCTGGGCTTCTTGGCCGAGCGTGCAGAGAAGCTCGCGGCGTCCGAGCGCGAGGCCAGGCTGGAGCTGGACGAGCTGAACCACACGCTCGAGGAGCGGGTGGGCACTCAGGTGAGCGAGATCGAGCGGCTAGGCGAACTGCGACGGTTCCTGACTCCGCAGGTGGCTGACGCGGTGATGTCGGCGGATGCCGAAGAGATCACCCGTCCGCACCGCCGGCAGATCGCGGTCTTCTTCTGCGACCTCCGCGGCTTCACGGCCTTCACCCGAGACTCGGAGCCGGAGCAGGTGATCGCCAACATCGACCAGTACTACCGGACCGTCGGCGAGGTGCTGCAGCGCCATGGCGCGACCATCGGTGGCTATGCCGGCGACGGGATCATGGCTTACCTCGGCGACCCCGTGCCGCATCCGGAGCCGGCGCGAGCGGCGGTGCGGATGGTGACCGAGCTCCGCGGCGAGCTGGACGGGCTGGTGGCCGAGTGGCAGAGGCGAGGACATGACCTCAGCTACGGCATCGGACTCGCCTACGGCTACGCCACGTTAGGCGTCGTCGGGTTCGACGGGCGATACGACTACACCCCGATGGGTGGCGTGGTGAACCTGGCCGCGCGACTGTGCGGGAAGGCCACGGCGGGCCAGGCGCTGATCGACCGGTCGACGTACGCCGAGCAGGACGACTCGGTCGCCTGCAGCCCGGTGGAGGGGCTCGAAGCTCAAGGGGCTTGGCGCGCAGCGGGCCTACGCGCTGACCTGACCATCTTGCAACGCACGGCGACCCGCCAGGAGAGTTCCTGACGGGCCGGCGAGTGCTACGAGTAGGTGCGGGTCACTCCTCGCCGCGGATGAAGGCTTCCACGCGGGCGCGGCCCTGGTCGTCGGGCAGCTGCACCGGCGGGCTCTTCATCAGGTACGACGACGCGCTGATGATCGGGCCACCGATGCCCCGGTCGAGGGCGATCTTCGCGGCGCGGATGGCGTCGATGATGATGCCGGCCGAGTTGGGGGAGTCCCAGACCTCGAGCTTGTACTCCATGTTGAGCGGCACGTCGCCGAAGGCGCGACCCTCGAGGCGAACGTAGGCCCACTTGCGGTCATCGAGCCACTGCACGTAGTCGGACGGGCCGATGTGCACGTTGCGCGCCCCCATGTCGTGACCGATGTTGGAGGTCACCGCCTGGGTCTTCGAGACCTTCTTCGACTCGAGGCGGTCGCGCTCGAGCATGTTCTTGAAGTCCATGTTGCCGCCGACGTTGAGCTGGTAGGTGCGGTCCAGCACCACGCCGCGGTCCTCGAACAGCTTCGCCATCACCCGGTGGGTGATGGTGGCGCCGACCTGGGACTTGATGTCGTCGCCGACGATCGGGACGCCGGCGTCCTCGAACTTCTTGGCCCACACGGGGTCCGAGGCGATGAAGACGGGCAGCGCGTTGACGAAGGCGACGCCCGCGTCGATGGCGCACTGTGCGTAGAACTTGTCGGCCAGCTCGGACCCGACGGGAAGGTAGGAGACCAGCACGTCGGCTCGAGTCTCCTTGAGCGCGGCGACGATGTCGACACCCTCGCCGTCTGCTTCCTCGATGGTCTCGCGGTAGTACTTGCCGAGTCCGTCGAGGGTGTGTCCGCGCTGGACGATGACACCGGTCGGCGGGATGTCAGCGATCTTGATCGTGTTGTTCTCGGAGGCCTGCGTGGCCTCGGACAGGTCGAACCCGACCTTCTTGGCGTCAACGTCGAACGCGGCAACGAACTCCACGTCGGAGACGTGGTAGTCGCCGAACATGACGTGCATCAACCCCGGCACGTTGCCCGCGGGATCGGCGTCGCGGTAATACTCGACACCTTGCACCAGGGACGTGGCACAGTTGCCGACTCCGACAATTGCTACTCGAACCGAACCCATCGGTTTTCCTTCCTCATTGCTTCTCGGCGAATTGTTCACTTCTTGAAGTTCACGGGGACTGCGGCTGTACCGGCTGGTCGGGCGAGGCGATCGAACCGAGGTCGCCCCGGCCGAGGTTGCGCTCGGAGTTGATCAGGTCCGACAGCCAGCGGACCTCACGTTCGACCGACTCCACGCCGTGCCGTTGGAGCTCGGAGGCGTAGCGATCGGCTTCCTTCTCCGTCAGGGACAGCTGGTTCTGCACCCGGTCGAGCCGCTCCTGGAGACGAGTACGCCGTCCCTCGAGCACCCTCAGCCGGATCTCCATGTCGGTGCGACCGAAGAAGGCGAACCGGATGTCGAAGTTGTCGTCCTCCCACGCGGTCGGACCGACCTCGGACATCAGCCGTTCGAACTCCACCGTGCCGGCCTCGGTCACCTGGTAGACGATCTTCGGGCGGCGAGACACCGGCGACGGGGTCGGTGCCTTCTCCTCGATCAGGTTGCCGCGCAGCATCTTCTTGAGCGCGGGGTAGAGCGAGCCGTAGGACAGCAGTCGCGTCCACCCGAGCATCAGATTCAGCCGTTTGCGCAGCTCGTAGCCGTGCATGGGTCCCTCGTGCAGCAGTCCGAGGACTGCGAGCTCGATAGTTTCTCCACGACGTGCCACGCGATCTATCGTAGCGATATATCCATCAGATGCGAACTCTCGAAGGCCAAGCGGCCAACACCGGGTGTCGACGCGCTCACTGAGCGACTGACCCGGCCGGAAACCGGACCGCTGGCCACGGGTGCGTACCCTGGTGAACCGCGCGGCCCGCGTCGCCGAGGCCCCGTCATTCCCACACCCTTGATCATGGAGCTGAAGGTTGGAAAGCAAGCGCAGCGCTGCTGGAGCCGCCAAGAAGCGGACGACCCCACACAAGGGCAGCACGTCCGGTAGGAGCGGCAAGAAGAAGCAGCCGCTGACACCCAAGGCTCGCGCGCTGCTGGTCCTGAAGTGGGGGACGATCTCCGGGCTGTCGCTGGTGGTGCTGATGGCGGCGGCGTTCGTGGTCCTCTACCAGACCATCGACATCCCGGACCCCAACGAGGAGTTCCTCGACGAACAGTCGACGATCCTCTACGACGACGGCAGCAACCTCGGGACCTTCGCGCGCCAGAAGCGCGATGTCGTCGCCCTCGACGAGATGTCCGACTACATCAAGGAAGCCGTGGTGGCGGCCGAGAACCGCTCGTTCTGGACCGACAGCGGGATCGACCCGCGGGGCATCCTCCGGGCTGCGTTCAGCAACGCATCCGGCAACTCGACGCAGGGTGCCTCGACGATCACCCAGCAGTACGTGAAGCTCCTCTACCTCACCCAGGAGCGGTCCTACACCCGCAAGGTCAAGGAAGCGATCCTGTCGCTGAAGGTGCAGCGCAAGCTCAGCAAGCAGGCCGTGCTGCATGGCTACCTCAACACGATCTACTTCGGTCGCGGCGCCTACGGCATCCAGACTGCAGCAGAGGCGTTCTTCAACAAGTCGGCCAAGCGACTGGGCCTGCGCGAGTCGGCGGTGCTGGCCAGCGTGCTGAACAACCCCACCGGCTATGACCCCGCCAACGGCAAGGAAGCTCGGCAGAACCTCAAGGAGCGCTACGAGTACGTGCTCAACAGCATGGCCGAGCTGAACGACATCACCGAGCAAGAGGCCGAGAAGGCCAAGCGCAAGCTGCCGAAGTTCCCGCCCATCAAGCCCACGAGCACCTTCGGGGACCAGAAGGGCCACCTGCTGACGATGGTTCGTCAGGAGCTGCTGCGCACCAAGGACAAGGACGGCAACTTCTTCACCGAGGAGCAGATCGACGGCGGTGGTCTCGAGGTCACCACGACCTTCAACCCGAAGGTCATGGACGCCGCCGAGCAGGGCGTGATCGAGGCTCGCCCCGAAGGTTTCGGTGACAAGGAGCTGCACGTCGGTGTCGCCAGCGTGGAGCCCGGCACCGGCGCGGTCCGGGGCATCTACGCCGGTCAGGACTTCCTCCAGTCACAGATCAACTGGGCGTTGGCCGGCGGGCAGGCAGGTTCGACGTTCAAGGCATTCGCGGTGGCCGCCGGTCTCAAGGACGGCTTCGCGCTCAAGGACGTGTTCGACGGCAACTCGCCCTACGAGCTCTCCGACGGTTCTGAGGTCGAGAACCAGGGCGACAGCTCCTACGGCAGCGTCTCCTTGCTCAGGGCCACCGAGGACTCCATCAACACTGCCTTTATCGACATGACGCTGGCGATGGACGACGGCCCCGAGAAGATCATCAAGATGGCCAACGCGATGGGAGTGCCTCCCGCGAAGGCGCCCAGGCGCGGCCCCGGCTTCCCCAACGAGACCCCCGGCCTGCTGCCCAACACGGGTGTGGCCCTCGGCTCCCAGACGGTCAGCCCGATCAACATGGCAAACGGTTACGCCACGATCGCCAACGGTGGTGTGGCGATGGCGCCCTACATCATCGAGAAGGTGATCGGGTCCGACGGCGAAAAGCTCTATGAGCACAAGTCGCCCGAGGGCGAACGAGCCGTCTCCGAGGACATCGCCGCCGACACGTCGTACGCGCTCCAGCAAGTGGTGGAGTCCGGCAGCGGTTTCAACTCGGTCGGCAGCGTCTTCGATCGACCCGCAGCCGGCAAGACCGGCACCGCGACGAAGACCGGCGGAGCGGTCTCGTCGTCGTGGTACACCGGCTACACCCCACAGCTGTCCACCGCAGTGATGTACGTCCGCGGCACCGGCAACGACCAGCTCGACGGGTGGCTGCCGGAGTTCTTCGGCGGCACCTATCCGGCCCAGACCTGGACAGCAGTGATGACGGCCGCGCTGGAAGGCGAAGAGATCGAGGAGTTCCCCGAGCCGGCCTACGTCGATGGGGAGGCGCCGTCGGACGGCCACGAGTACATCCCGCCGCCGCCACCGCCGCCCAAGAAGACCAAGACCCCGTCGCTGTCGACCGAGGATCCGACCGACGAGCCCTCGGGGCCGACCGATCGTCCGGAGCCGACCAGGCCGACCAACCCGACCGAGCCCACCGAGGCGCCCAGCCCGACGCAACCGACGGAGCCGACCAACACCTGTCCTCCGATCGGGGGCTGTCCGCAGGAGAGTCCGCAGTCCCCGGGCGGGGGCGCGAGTCCCAGGACGGCCAGCGCGACCTCGACCGAGCAGTGGTGGATGCGCTGGCTGTCTGCGTCCGCGTGAGCCAGCGGTCGTGAGCGACGCGCACGTCCACCCGACCCAGGACGACGGAGTCGTCACCGCGCTCAGTGAGAGCGTGGGGGGACCGATGGGCGGGCATGGCCGAGGTCATTGGCTGACGCCGGCGAGCATCGTCTTGTTGCTGACCGGTTTCTGCTTCGCGCTGGGGATGGTGCAGAAGTCCAGCTGCTTCGATGCCACCTGGGGCAACGACCAGAGTCGCTACTCGCACATGTGCTACTCCGACCTGCCCTACCTCTACACCGGTCGCGGCATGGTCGAGCACAGCTGGCCCTACTCGGGCGATGAGGGGACCCGGAACCGCTTCGAGGTGATGGAGTACCCGGTCGGGATCTCCTACTGGGCATGGGGCACTGCGTGGGGAACTCATCTGGCTGCCGGTCTGCCCGACCTGAGTGACCGCTACGACCGGGACCCCGGCGCACTCTGGGGCGAGCCCGACGTGCAGCGGGAGATCCGGCTGTTCGTGGTGATCAACGCACTCGGTTTCGCGGTGCTGGCCCTGGCAGCCGCGTGGCTGCTGACGAAGGTCAACCCACGGCGGCCGTGGGACGCCGCCGTCTTCGCGATCTCACCAACGCTGGCCCTCACCGGCCTGATCAACTGGGACCTGCTGGCGGTGGCGATGGTGGCCGCGGCGTTGTGGGCGTGGGCGGCCGGTCGGTCGGTCCTGACGGGCCTGCTGATCGGTCTCGGCGCAGCCACCAAGCTCTACCCGCTGTTCCTGCTGGGCGGCCTGCTGGTGATCTGCCTGCGCGACAAGCGGGTCCGTGACTTCGTCATGGCAACGGCCGCCGCGGTGGCAGCGTGGGTGCTGGCCAACGCGCCGGCGTACGTCACCGGCAAGGATCAGTGGAAGGTGTTCTGGGAGTTCAACTCCGACCGCGGTGCCGACCTCGGCTCGATCTGGCTGGTGATCTCGCAGGCCTCGGACAAGGTGCTGGAGGCCTCGACGATCAACTCGTGGTCGTGGGCAGTGTTCGGCTTGTGGTGCCTCGGGGTGCTGGCGCTCGGTCTGCGGGCGCCGGAGACGCCCCGGCTGGCCCAGCTCGCCTTCCTGATCGTGGCCGGCTTCCTGCTGGTCAACAAGGTCTATTCGCCGCAGTACGTGCTGTGGCTGCTGCCGCTGGCCGCGCTGGCCCGTCCGCGTTGGCGCGACCAGCTGATCTGGCAGGGTGGCGAGGTCCTCTACTTCGCGGCTGTGTGGTGGTACCTCGGCGGCTATCTCGCACCCGCCGGTGGGGCCGACGCCGGTTTCTACTGGGTCGCGATCGTGGTCCGGATGCTGGTGGAGCTCTACCTGGTCGCGATCGTTGCCCGCGACATCTGGTGGCCGGAGCACGACCCTGTCCGTGCGTCAGCGCGCGATGACGGGCCCGATCAGGTGACGACGACGCGGTCGAATGCCGTGGTCGTGTAACGGACCCGCACGTCGATCTCGTCGCCGATCGCGGGCACCGCTGCGCCCGAGGGCAGGAACAGCATCGAGGCCTGCATGTGCGGTGGTTCGGCGAACAGGCACTGCCGCCCGTCGACCTGGTAGGGCGACCGCACGAATCCGGCCGCGTCGAGGCCGCCGCGGGCCAGGGTGGCCGCGCGCGACCTGAGGGAGGAGTCACCGGTCGGGGCTTCCAGGCCGATCCCATGGGCGGTGCCGCCGCTCACGATCAGCAGATGACCCGAGCGCGGGACCGAGCGCGAGCGGTAGCCGTAGTCGTCGCCCCGCTTGACGGCGTGCACGTCGAGCACGGTGGCGCTGACCCGGAGTGCATCGCGCACGCCGAGCCACAGCCCGGTGCCGACCCGTGGCCGAATCGTGAAGTCGGCGTACGTCGAGCGCAGCGCTGCGAGCTCGGCCTCGGTCAGGTGGCTGACCCACACCGTGGTCGGTGCCAGGCCCGCGCCGACGATGTCGTTGAGCAATCCGGTGACCTCACTCAGGTGCTCGCCGTGGCCCAGGGGGAGGTGCAGCGCGACCCCCTCCAGTCGGCCGGCTGCGGATCGCGCGGTCTCCGCGAGGTCCCAGAGCTCGCGAGCGCTGAGTCCGTGGCGGCGCATGCTGGTCATCCGCTCCAGCACGAAGCGGGCGCCGGGCTGGCGCTCCAGCAACGCACGCAGGTCGCCGGCTCGGCTCACCGTGTGGATGATCCGATCAGGGAGGGCCGGGTCCGGGTCGTCCACGAACGGCCGCCATGGCGTCAGCACGAGCAGGCGTCCGGTGAACCGGGAGGCGACCTCGGGCAGTTCGTCGTAGGTGCCGACCGCAAGGGTGTCGACGCCCAGCCACTGCGACCGGCGAGCCAACCGACCGAGGGTGAAGCCGTAGCCGTTGCCCTTGGCCACCGGCACGATGCCGGGGTTGGCCTCCACGACCGCGCGCAGATGGTCGCGCCAGCGAGCTCCGTCGACGGTGAGCTGGAGGCTCATCCGCGACGCTTCAGGTAGGTCTCGAACGCCTTGTAGAGCACGCGGTTGAGCGGCAGGTCCCACTCGCCGGCGTACTCGACCGCCTCGCCCCCCGTGCCGACCTTGAACTGGATGAGGCCGACGTGGGAGTCGTCGGCGTCGAGGGTGTCGGTGATGCCGCGTAGGTCGTAGACCCTCGCACCCGCCTCGACGGCGGACCGGATCATGGCCCACTGGATAGCGTTCGAGCCGCGCACGTCGCGCTTCTCGGTGGACGAGGCGCCGTAGGAGTACCAGTCGTGGGTGCCGACGCGGATCGCGATCGTGCTCGCGACCAGGTCACCTTCGTGGCGGGCGAACCACAGCGTGATCCGGTCGGCTTCTTCGGCCGCGAGGGCCTCCACCATGGTGCGGAAGTACGCCAACGGCCGCGGCGTGAAGTGGTCTCGCTCGGCGGTGTGCACGTAGAGGTCGTGGAAGGCTTTGAGGTCGTCGAGGCCGCGCGACGACGTGACCTCGACGCCGGCCTTGTCGGCCTTCTTGATGTTGCGACGCCACTGCTGGTTCATTCCCTTGAGCAGGTCCTCCTCCGAGCGCTGCTCTCCATCGCGGGTCAGCGGTATCTGGAAGACGTACTGGGGCTGACCGGCGGCAAAGCCGCCATCGGCCACCTGCTGGCGCCAGCCGAGCTCGCCGAGCTGGGCCATCACCCGGGCGCCCACGGGGTCGCGTTCGTTGGGCGCGATGTCACCGAGACGGCGGACACCGTCGTCGGCGATGCCGTCCTTCACCTGGGCCGCGGTCCAGCGGCGGGTGACGACCGGGGGGCCGATCCGCACCCCGAACGCGCCCTCGGCACTGAGGTGGGCGGCCATCGGCTCGAGCCACTCGGCGAGGTCGGCGCTGGCCCAGTCGATGACCGGTCCTTCGGGCAGATAGGCCAGGTAGCGCTTGACCTTGGGCAGCTGGCGGTACAGCACGAGCGCCACACCGACCAGCGCGCCAGCGTCGTCGAACCAACCGAGCGACTCACGCCGCCACTCGTCCTTCACCTGCCCCCAGGCAGGGGTCTGCAGGAAGCTGGCCGAGTCCAGGGCCCGGAGGTGGGCGAGGTGCTCGGTCTCGGAGATGGGACGGACGCTCAGCACTCACCGAGGCTATCGGGTGGGCGGCGCCTTCCGGGGGGCTGGCCCTGTCTCTCAACCGGCCGCGCCGAGCCGCTCGCGCAGCCAGCCGAAGTCGGCCACGTGCTCGGCTGCCCCACCCGGCGTCTCGCAGATGACCGGGGCACCGGCGTCGCGGACCACCGCCGCGAGCAGGTCGGGGTCGATCTTCCCGGCGCCGAAGTTGGCATGGCGGTCGGCGCCGGAGTCGAAGTCGTCGCGGCTGTCGTTGCAGTGCACCAGGTCGATCCGACCGGTGATCTTCACGACGTCGTCGACCACGGTCTCCAACGCGTTGCCGCCCGCGTGGGCGTGGCAGGTGTCGAGACAGAAGCCGACCATGTCGAACCCCTCGGCCTGGGAGATCGCCTCCCACACACCGGCGATGCGATCCAGGTAGCGGGTCATCGCGTTGGTGCCACCGGCGGTGTTCTCGATGAGCAGCGGGATCTTGAGGTCGGTGGCCTCGATCGCCTTGCGCCAGTTGTCGTAGCCCTTGGCCGGGTCGTCGTCGTCGGTGACGTGACCGCCGTGCACGATCAGTCCCTTGGCGCCGATCTCGGCGGCGGCGTCCAGGTGTTGCTGCAGGAGCTTGCGGCTGGGGATGCGCTGCCGGTTGTTCGTCGTCGCCACATTGATCAGGTACGGCGCGTGCACGTAGAGATCGACCCCGGCCGCCGCGGCGTCGTCACGCAGCGCTTCGGCACCGGCTTCGTAGGCCAGCACGGGACCCTTGTAGCTCTGTGGATTGCCGAGAAAGAACTGCACCAGGGGAGCCCGGCGCGCCTTGGCCTCGGCGATCGGGTCGGTCTGCTCGACGTGCGCCCCGATGGCGAGAGTGGTCATGGAGCCATCGTAAGTATCGACGCCGACAGGTCGGTCCGGTCGGGGCGATCAGGTCAGGAGCCTGGATTACCGCGCCGCCGTTGGCCGCTGTTAATCTGTGCTGTCGTTCGCGGGCACCCACCGATGGGTTGTCCCGCCTCGACACCCGCAAGCCCTCCTGCCACGGAGAGACCGTGGCCGCTGAGTCCAGAGGAGGTGGCGCTTTGCGCGCATATGAAGTCATGGTCATCCTCGACCCGAGCCTCGAAGAGCGAACCATCGAGCCGTCGCTCGACAAGTACCTCAACGTCATCCGCAAGGACGGCGGCACCGTCGACAACGTCGAGATCTGGGGACGTCGTCGGTTGGCCTATGAGATCCAGAAGAACGCCGAGGGCATCTACGCCGTCGTCACGCTGCAGGCCGAGCCGGCCACGGTCAAGGAGTTCGACCGCCAGCTCACCTTGAACGAGTCCATCCTGCGCACCAAGGTGATTCGTCCCGACGCTCACTGATCGACACTGGTCGATTCAGTAGCAACCAGTACCACCTGTGGACGAGCACTACCCTCCGTCGGCGGCTGCGGCTTTGATGGGCCCCGACACCTTTGCATCAGGCACGGACCAAGCTAGGGAGACCTGACATGGCAGGCGAGACCGTCATCACCGTGGTCGGCAACCTCACCGACGACCCGGAGCTTCGCTTCACCCCCTCAGGGGCGGCGGTGGCCAACTTCACGGTGGCCTCGACCCCCCGCACCCTCAACAAGCAGACCAATGAGTGGGAGGACGGCGAAGCGATGTTCCTCCGCTGCTCGGTCTGGCGGCAGGCGGCGGAGAACGTCGCCGAGTCCCTCCAGAAGGGCGCCCGCGTGATCGTGCAGGGCCGCATGCGAGCCCGCACGTGGGAGACCCGTGAGGGCGAGAAGCGGACGTCGTTCGAGATCGATGTGGATGAGATCGGCCCCTCGCTGCGGTGGGCCACGGCCAAGGTCGCGCGGGCCGGACGGTCCAGCGCGGGCGGCGGTGGCGGCTACAGCGGTGGTGCCCAGCAGTCCGGCGGTCAGGCCGATGATCCGTGGGCGACCACGCCCGCCGCCCCGCAGGGCGGCGGCCAGCCACAGGGCGGCGGTGCTCCGAACGGCGGTGCCCCCGCCGGAGGTCAGGACCCGTGGGGCGCCCCCGGCGTCGGCGGCGACGAGCCTCCGTTCTAACCCGAACCATCCAACCCAACCGAAACCATTCCGGCGCCAGTACCCACCCTGGGCCGGGCTTCTAGAGAGGAAGCACCACAATGGCCAAGGCAGTCATTCGCAAGCCGAAGAAGAAGGTTTGCCAGTTCTGCAAGGAGAAGGCGACCGGTGTCGACTACAAGGACACCGCCCTGCTCCGCAAGTTCATCTCCGACCGCGGCAAGATCCGCGCTCGCAGGGTGACCGGCAACTGCGTCCAGCACCAGCGCGACGTGGCCATCGCAGTCAAGAACGCCCGCGAGGTCGCTCTGCTGCCCTACACGTCCACCGGTCGCTGACCCGGACCTGAGAGGAGCAGACAGATGAAGCTCATCCTGACCCAGGAGGTCGACGGACTAGGCGCCGCTGGCGACGTGGTGGAGGTCAAGGACGGCTACGGCCGCAACTACCTCGTGCCGCGTGGCGTGGCGATCCGCTGGACCCGTGGCGGCCAGAAGCAGGTCGACTCGATCAAGGCCGCGCGCTCCTCGCGCTCGGTCCGCGACCACGACCACGCGTCCCAGATCAAGTCGAAGCTGGAGGCCGCCCCGGTCGACGTGAAGGTGCGCTCCGGCGCGGGCGGCCGCCTCTTCGGAGCGGTCACCGTCACGGACATCGCTGATGCGATTGCGGCCGTCTCCGGCGAGGGCGTCGACAAGCGGACGATCGTGGTCACCAACCCGATCAAGTCGCTCGGCGCCCACCACGTCTCGGTCAAGCTGCACGACGACGTGTCCGCCTCGGTGGCGCTCAACGTCATCCCCGCCTGACGCATCACCACTTCAGCAGGCCGTCCTCCTGCGGGAGGGCGGCCTGTTGCCGTGAGAGTCACCCTTGCTTGGACCGACCGGTCGACTCGTCGACAGGAGGAGCGCCGGCCCAGGTGCGACTCGAGTAGCTGAAGAGCAGCCAGACGGCCATCACGTAGACCACGAACCGCACCAGCTCCGCAGGGTCTGCCAGGCCGGTGAACCCGGCGCCGAAAACCAAGATCGGCGCAATCATCACGATCAGTGTTGCCGTCACCACGACCCGCAACCACCGCGCAGGCTTCGGCTCTCCCGACTCGACCGCGGCCACGGCCAGCGCGTGGAAGAGCAGGCCGACGAACGCGAACTGCGGGAGGTAGGCCACCCAGGCGAGCGCCGGTTCGCCGTCCTCGAGCCAGTCAACGACGTGTGGCACGGACAGGGGCACCGAGGCGACCAGGGCGATCAGGCCCAGCGCCCGGAGTGTGTCGAAGAACGGCTGCTCCTCGGGCAGGCCGCGGACGCCGTACAGGATGAGCAGCCAACCGAACGGGTCGAAGTAGGCGTCGTACCCACCTAGCGCCGGCCACTTCGCCTCCAGCACCACGAACACAAAACCCATCGCGATGGCCTGCAGGGGTTTCACGTCCCACACCCTAGAGCTGTCAGCGCGAGATGCCGGTGACCAGCCAGTGGTCGGTGCGCGCGCGACGCAGCAGCGCCACGAGCCGGGCACCCATGAAGACCGCGCAGAAGCTGATCCAGATCCACACCAGGTCGCCGCCGAGGACGCCGAGCAAGATCGCCAGCGGCGCGTAGACGACCAGGATGGCGGCCCCGGCCCAGGCCAGGTAGGTGCCGTCACCCGCGCCGATGAGCACGCCGTCGAGCACGAAGACCACGCCGGCAACCGGTTGACCGATCGCGGCGACGAGCAGCACGGCGACCAGCCGGTCCTGCACCGCCGCGTCGCCGGTGAACAGCTGCCCCAACCACGGGCTGGCCGCCGCGAGCCCACATCCGGTCACCACCCCGCTGACCAGCCCCCACTGGATCATCCGTCGCGTGACGGCGCGGGTGGTGGCGACGTCACCGGCGCCGAGGTAACGGCCGGTGATCGCCTGGGCGGCGATCGCGATCGCATCGAGCACGAACGCCAGGAACGTCCAGAGGGTCATCGCGAGCTGATGGGTGGCGATGTCGACGGTGCGACCAGTCCCATCGACAGAGTCGGAGGTCGCCACGGCGTAGGCCGTCACCAAGAGCGCAGCCCGCAGCGTGATCGTGCGTACGACGAGCGCGATCGCGGCATGGGCGGCGGCCAGGACGCCGCGGAGATCGGGCCCCAGGGGTGCCCGCTCGCGACGCGCTGCCCGAACGACGACAGCAAGCAGCGCCGCCGCGCTGGCCACCTGGGCCAGCACCGACCCCAGGGCAGACCCAGCGATCCCCAGCCCGTTGAACGAGCCGAAGCCGTAGACCAGCAACAGGTTGAGCACGATGTTGAGGACGTTGCCAGCGACCGCGACGGCCAGCGGGGTGCGGGTGTCCTGCAGGCCGCGGAGCACACCGGTCGTCGCGAGCATCACCAGGAGCGGGATGGTCCCGAGGAAGGCAATCCGCAGATAGGTCGTCGCATGCCCGGCGACCTCGCCGCCGACGCCGAAGACCGAAACCAGCGGTCCGGCCGCGATCACCCCTGCCACCGTGGTCAGCAAGCCGATCAGGACCGCCAGCCAGATCCCGTCGATGCCTTGCGCCAGCGCTCCCGACCGATCGCCCGCACCGAGGTGGCGCGCCACGCTGGCCGTCGTGCCGTAGGCGAGGAACACACAGAGCCCGATGGCGGTCTGAAGTACGACTGCCGCGATGCCGAGCCCAGCGAGCTCGGGCGTGCCGAGGTGGCCCACGATGGCGGCATCGCTCAGCAGGAAGAGCGGCTCCGCCACCAGTGCCAGGAAGGCCGGCAGCGCGAGGCGGAGGATGTCACGATCGTGCTGCCGTGTCATGATCATTTCGGGCTATTTCCTCGGTGGACAACCTTGTGGAAATCGTGGGCATCAGCTCGATGTCGACAAAGACACCAGCACTCCATCAGGTAACGGGGAGGCAAACACGCCCATCTGCCAACTAATTTCGCTGCACAACCGGTGGATCACGTCTTTGCAGGTCAGGGCAGGGTTGACCGACCACGGCGGCAGCGTTTCCACAACTCGTCCCCATCCTGTGCACAGGTGCCTGGCGCGTCGTCCACGGGCATCGGCAGGTTATCCCCAGGGCCTGTGGATGGGCCCCTATCGCCGGGCCCACGACGCGCGTACGGTCACGGCTGCTGGCCGGGGTTTCGGGCGGTGCGGCAGCCGGGCAAAGGGTGGGTAGAAGTGGGGCGGACAGCGTTGTCGGTGCCGACAACTACCGTCGGCGACACGGTCGAGGACGACCCGTTTCGACGACCGGTTCGATCACTCTTGAGTCACGGCATCATTTCGCTATCACAGCAGGGGGGATGGCACCGGTGAGCGTCACCGAGTCCGACACCCGCTTCCCTCCGCCCGACGACCGCCCGTTCGAGGAGTGGGGGGACGGACCGGCCCCGTACGCACCCGGCGAGGCGCCCCGCTCGCCCGGTGACCGCACGCCGCCCCAGGACATGGCGGCCGAACAGTCCGTGATCGGCTCGATGCTGATCTCCAAGGACGCGATCGCTTCGGTCTCGGAGGTCCTGCGCGGCCCCGACTTCTACCGGCCGGCCCACGAGACCATCCACGACGCCATCATCGACCTCTTCAGTCGTGGCGAACCGGTCGACATGGTGACCGTCGCGGCCGAGCTCAGCCGCCGCGGTGAGCTCCAGCGCATCGGCGGCGCGCCTTACCTCCACACCCTGGCCGCCAACGTGCCGATCGCGGCGAACGCCGAGTTCTACGCCCAGATCGTCCGCGAGACGGCGATCCTGCGCCGGCTGGTCGACGCCGGCACCAAGATCGCCCAGCTCGGCTACGCCGGCGAAGGTCAGGTCGACGACATCGTCGACCGCGCGCAGGCCGAGGTCTACCAGATCACCGACCGGCGCACCGCGGAGGACTACGCGCCGCTGTCCGACATCATGGACAAGGTTCTCGACGAGATCGAGGCGATCGGCAACCGCGACGCCGGCCTCTACGGCGTGCCGACCGGCTTCGCCGAGCTCGACGACCTGACCAACGGACTCCACGCCGGGCAGATGATCATCGTCGCCGGCCGCCCCGCCATGGGCAAGAGCACCCTCGGCCTGGATCTGTGCCGGGCGGCGTCGGTGGCCAACAACCTGACCAGCGTCTTCTTCAGTCTGGAGATGACCAAGTCCGAGATCACCATGCGCCTGCTCTCGGCGGAGGCCAAGGTGCCGCTCAACCACATCCGCAACGGTCGGATGGACAGCAGCGACTGGGACAAGATGGCCCGCCACATGGGCAAGATCTCTGCAGCCCCCATGTTCATCGACGACTCCCCCAACATGACGATGATGGAGATCCGCGCCAAGGCTCGGCGGCTCAAGCAGCGCCATGACCTGAAGCTGGTCATCATCGACTACATGCAGCTGATGACGTCGGGCCGCAAGGTCGAGTCACGTCAGCTCGAGGTCTCGGAGTTCTCCCGGCAGATCAAGCTGCTGGCCAAGGAGCTCGAGGTGCCGATCATCGCGCTCTCCCAGCTCAACCGTGGCCCCGAGCAGCGCGGTGACAAGCGTCCGATGATGTCGGACCTGCGCGAGTCGGGTTCGCTCGAGCAGGACGCCGACATGGTGATCCTCCTGCACCGCGACGACGTCTACGAGAAGGAGTCGACCCGCCCGGGCGAGGCCGACCTGATCGTCGCCAAGCACCGCAACGGTGCGACCCGCGACATCACCGTCGCCTTCCAGGGCCACTACTCCCGCTTCGTCGACATGGCTCACTGACTGTCCTCTCGGTGTGTCAGGTTGGGGTGGATCGCGACGGTCCGCGGTCACCTCCGCTCATGCCGAGATGTCAGTCGATCAGCCTGTCGAGGAGCTCGAAGGACTCGTACGGCTGGTCGATGTCTCCGAAGTGGCCGTCGTCGCGGATGATCTGGGTGCCGCCGAGCCGTTCGAACATGGCGCGCCCCTGCTGGTCGTCGCAGCCGTACGGGTCTTCGCGGGAGTTGATGAAGTACAGGTCGCGGACATGGGCCCGTATCGCCGCCCAGTCATAGGAGTCCTGCAGGACGGGTTCGTCCTCAGAGTTGGGCTGGGTGCAGTAGCCGGCAACCAGGATCGCCTGGTCCACCCTCGTGTCGATGTGCTCCAAGATCGCGAGCAGCAGCGCCGCACCGCCTGAGTGTCCGACAAGAACCGTGTTCGTATCGAACGTGTGGTTCGCCAAGACCTTCGGCAGGAATGTGGTGATCGATTCGAGGTTGAGCTCCGGGATAGTGCGGCACCTCGACGACGTAGCCGCGCTCGATCAGCCGCCTTCGCAGCCAAGGGAGCCATACGACGTCGGGGCTTGCGGCGGTTCCGTGAAAGATGATCGCCTTGCGGTCCACGAGTGTTCCTTTGGTAGTTCTGGCGGACACTTCGTTGGGAATCCCCAGAGCCGCGGTGGGCGGGTTGGCAACGTGCTGGACGTTGCTATCAGCAAAGCCGGTTCCGCCCACTTCACAAGCACGGCTGCCCTCGGCCGTGATCGCCGTCTGTGACGACCACGCGATCGAGGAGGCTTCGCAAGCCACCGGTCGTCCGACAGGGCGGCGGCCTCGAGGTCCGACCTATCCACAGCGGTGGCTCGGTCGAACCCTCACCAGCCTGACCGAAGCGCACGCACATGGTTTATGCACGTGATCCACGTTCGTCGTCACACGGGATCGGTATAGATGATGGGCTTGCCGACCGCTTGTGCGTAGGCAATCTCTCGCCGCGTTGACTGTCCGATGTACCCGCCGGGGTTGACGATCAAGACCCGGTCGGCCAAATCGATCTTGCGTAGGTGAAGGGTGTCCAGGACTGCCTTCTGCTCGGGAGTGGGCGCTTCGTCCGCCTCACTGGGAGCGATGACGATAGCGCCCGTGAGCGTCAGTTCACGGTTCGCGTCACGCAGCTCGGGCATGAACCTCGCCGACCCACAGATGCAGACGATCTCAGGACGGCTGGTCACAACTCGACCCTAAGCGACTCGCTCAACGGCGTGGAGAGTTCTTGGCCCCATGTGTGCGACAGCGCGATTTCCACGAGCCCGAGCGACGACTTTCTTGGGCAGCTTGCGACATGCTCGGCCTTCCGCCGCGATGTAACCTTCTGCGATGACGCCGACCGTTGCTGCAGCCACCATCGCTGGTGACCTCTCGCAGCTGGAGGCGCAAGCCGCCGAGAGCCTGAGCCCCGAGGCCCTCGGCTACATCCTCGCCGGGGCGGGGGACCGGGGCACCACGCGCGCGAACGCCGCGGCGTTCCGGCGTTGGGAGGTCAAGCGACGCACTGGCCGCAAGCCGGCGAAAGCTGATCTCTCCACCACCATCTTGGGGACGCGCATGCCCGCGCCGGTCCTCTTCGCGCCGGTCGGCGTGCAGACGCTCGCGCATCCGGACGGCGAACTCGCCAGCGCCCGCGCGGCAGCCGAGCTCGGGCTGACCTACGTGCACTCGACCCAGGGCTCCTACAACATGGAGGAGGTGGCGGCAGCCAACGGCGACGGCTCGCGCTGGTACCAGCTGTACTGGCCCACGGATGATGAGCTGGCGGTGTCCTTCCTGCGCCGCGCCACGGCGGCCGGCTACACCCATCTGATCATCACGCTCGATACGACGCTGCTCGGCTGGCGGCCGATCGACCTGGATCTCGGGTACTCGCCCTTCCTCGAGAACAAGGGGATCGCGAACTACACGAGCGACCCGGTCTTCCAGCGCAAGCACATGCCAGTGCCGGGAGAGGTGGCCCCGTTGGCGGCCGGCGTCGCGTTCGCAGGCGTCTTCCAGAACCCCGGCCTGAGCTGGAAGAGGTTGCCGCTGATCCGCGCGAACTGGGATGGCCCGATCCTGCTCAAGGGCATCCAGAGCCCACGCGACGCCAAGCTTGCCGTCCGGCACAAGATCGACGGCATCGTCGTCTCGAATCACGGCGGACGTCAGGTCGATGGGGCGATCGCGTCGCTCGACGCGCTCAGTCCGATCGTCAAGGCGGTCGACGGCGCGATGCCCGTGCTCTTCGACTCCGGGATCCGCACGGGCCGCGACGTCTTCAAGGCGCTGGCGCTCGGCGCCGACGCGGTGCTCATCGGCCGTCCGTACCTGTACGGCCTCGCGCTGGACGGGCAGAGGGGCACCCGGAGGGTCATGCGGAGCCTCGTCGACGAGCTCGAAGGGGAGGTCCGGAAGGCGCGTCACCGCAGTCACCGCACGCTCTCCCGTGCCTCCCTGACCCGCGCGCGCTGAAACGGAGCCCAGACATGTCCGAGCAGACTCGTCGTCAGTTACTCGAGGTCGCCGCCGCGACTGCCGCCGCATCCCTCCTCGCGCCGCCCGCGCTCGCCGCGCCCCGGGTGATCCCTGGCGCTGCGACTGACGAGCTCCTCCCGGAGTCGCCGCTCCCCGTCGGCCCGGGCGCGCCGTTCGGCAGCTACCAGTCCGAGATCTACGTCGCCGGGATGAGCGCGGGCATCGAGCCGATCTTCACCACCAACCTGTCCGACCTCGAAGCCGCTGCGGAGGACGTGCTGTCCCCGACCGCGCGCCGGCATCTGCTCGCCTGGGCGGGCGGCGCCGCCGCCGTGCGAGCGAACGCGCGGGCGCTGTCCGCGTGGCGGATCGTCCCGCGGATGTTCATTGACCGCGTCGAGCGCGACCTCAGCACGAAGTTGCTCGGCGTCACGATGCCGGCCCCGGTCATCCTCGGCCCGGTCGGACACCAGGCCGTGGCGCACCCCCTCGGCGAGATCGCCACCGCCCGAGCGGCAGCGGGGCTGGAGCTCACCTACGTTCACTCGTCGAGTGCGAGCAAATCGCTTGAGGAGGTCGCCGTGACCGCGCCGAACGGCCCGCGGTGGTTCGGTCTGGATTGGCCGACCGGCAACGGCCCCGACCCGTTGCTGCTCACCCGTGCGCGGGCAACCGGGTGCACCCACCTCGTGCTCTCTCCCCCGCAGCCCGGGCAGGGCTGGGAGGCGCTCGCGGCGATCCGCAGGGCCTGGGACGGGCCGATCGTCCTCGGCGGCATCCAGAACGTGCCGGACGCGCGGATGGCGGTCCGCCGTGGCCTCGACGGCATCGTTGTCTCGAATGAGCGCGGGCGCCGCGGTCCCGGAGTCGCCGGGACGATCTCCGCCCTGCCGCGGATCGCGGATGCCGTCGGCGGCAAGCTTGCCGTGCTGTTCGGCTCGGGTGTCCGCACGGGCACCGACGTCTACCGGTCACTGGCCCTGGGGGCCGAGGCTGTCGTCATCGGCCGCCCGTACGTGCACGGCCTGGCGCTCGGAGGGGAGGACGGCGTCCGGCACATGCTCCGAACGCTCCTCGCCGAGCTCGAGATCACCCTCACCATCGCCGGTGTCGGTCACCACCGCCAGCTCACCGCGAGCGCGCTCGTCCGGGCGTGAGGCCAGTCGGCACATCGGGGTCGTGTGTCCCACAGTGCGCCGGAGCGCACGCTGAGCCGCACGACGCGGTCAGTCGAGGCCGGCCAGTGCGCTCTTCGCCGCGAGGTAGCCGCACATGCCGTGGGCACCCGCGCCGGGCGGGGTCGCCGCGGAGCACAGGTAGACCCCGGGTGCGCCGGTGGCGTAGGGGGCGAGGGTGGCTCGCGGGCGGAACACCAGCTGACGCAGGTCGTTCGCTCCGGTGACGATGTCGCCGCCGACGTAGTTCGCGTTGTGCTCGGTGAGCTCGGTCGTGCTGCGCACCGACGTCGCGCGCACACGATCGCGGAAGCCCGGCGCGAACCGCTCGATCTGACCGGTGATGGCCTCGGTCGCATCGCCGTCGTAGCCGGCCGGCACGTGGGCGTAGGCGTACAACGGGTGCACGCCGTCGACCGACCGACCGGGGTCGGCGAGGTACTGCTGCCCGACGAGCACGAACGGGCGCTCGGGCATCCGCCCCGACGCGACCTCGCGTTCGGCGAGCGCGATCTCCTCCAAGGTGCCGCCGACGTGCACGGTGCCGGCCCGTCGCGAGGGTTCGTGCTGCCACGGCACGCCGCCCTCGACGGCATAGTCGACCTTGAACGCCCCGGGCCCGTGCCGAAACCGGCGGTACGCTCGGGTCACCCGGCCCGGGAGCAGGTCGCCCAGGATGTCGGCAGCACCCGAGGGCGACGTGTCGAGCATGACCAGGTCGACGGCTCCGAGCTCGCGGACGTCGGCCACCCGACGGCCGGTCTCGAACGTCACTCCGCGCTCCTTCGCCCGGGTGACCACCGCAGCGGTGATCGAGGCTGAGCCACCCTCGGCCACCGGCCAGCCGTAGGCGTGCGCGGCGGTGGTGAGGGCGACCCCGATCGCCGACGACAGCGGTCCGCTGAAAGGTCGGAACGCGTGGGCGGCGGCCCCGGCCCACAGCGCACGCGCCTCGTCACCGGACCAACGGCGGGCGACCAGGGACGCGGGTGCCGCGGCGTACGCCCCGAACCGAGCCAGGTGCAGCGGATGGCGGGGCACATGCACGACCGGCTGGAGGAACTCCTCGGCGATCGTGCCGAAGCGTTCGGTGAGCGGGCCGAAAACGCGGGCCCACTGGCGACCGTCGGCCCCAAGAGTGGCGGCCGTGAGGTCAACCGACCGCTGCACCGCGGCGCCCGCACCGCCCTCGAGGGGGTGGCTGAACTCGAGCTCGGCCCATTGCCAGGTCAGCCCCGCACCAGCGAGGTCGAACTCGGTTGCGAACGCCGAGTCGGTCGACAACGGGTGAAACCCGGAGCACTCGTCGTGGAGCAGGCCCGGCAGGGTCAGCTCCGAGGAGCGGGTCCCTCCGCCCAGGGTGTCCTCTGCCTCGATCACGTGGACGTCGATGCCGGCGTCGGCCAGGGTGAGCGCCGCCGCCAGTCCGTTGGGTCCGCTACCGACGACGACCGCGGTGGTCACGGCGACTTCGTCGCCGGGGAGAAGACCTCGACGTCGTAGACCGGGTAGTCGGGTCCGTCGGTGGGCCACGGCTGCCGGTCGAGCATGTCGCGCACCTTCACCTCGCCGCGCTCGAGCAGGCCGTCGGCGGCGTCGTAGATGCGGTAGGCCTGGGTCATCCGGTGGATCGGTTGGGACTCGAGGCAGATCAGCCGCAGCTCTCCGGGCGCGAACTGGCAGCGGCTCTGCACGGAGGCGAGCAGCTGTTCGTCGTGGAGGTGACCCTCGCCGAAGTTCCAGCCGAGCGCAAAGCCGGCAATCAGCTCACCATCGAGGATGGTGATGTCGTCCTCACCCTGGGTGACCCGGTCGATCAGACCGTTGTGGGCACGTCCGTGGGTGTGCATCGCCCGCCAGCCCTGCACCTTCTGGCCGAGGATCTCGGCGGTCGCAGGATCGTAGAGCGTCTCCAGCTGATGGACGGGGAGCCGGCACGCGGTCGTGAGCTTTTCCTCCATCCGGTCGGCGGCATCCCCCCGGAACAGCCAGATGCTCGTGGCCCAGTTGCCGGCGTAGTAGCGCATCGCTGGGAGGAACGAGACCTTGTCGGGCCGCAGGTTTCCGATGATGGGCAGCAGCACCAGCGACGGCAGGATCACCGCGAGCAGCCACGGGTTGTCGAGGTCCCAGATCGTGAGGTCGCCATGGGCGCCGAAGAGGTAGTAGAGAGAAGAGGAAGAAGAGGTTCCACTCCAGCGGCACGCCCATCGGCACCGTCGACAGGATGTTGAGGTGGAAGACGGTCAGGTAGATGACCGCCGCCCAGGTCAGCGGGCCACCCTGGCCGAAGAAGACCAGGAAGAGCGGTACGCCGAACTCGGTCGCGGTGCCGGCATGCGCCAGGAAGCGGGGGATGCCGCTGGGCTGCAGGTCTTCGGGCGGGTTGCGATACATCTTCCGCTTGATCCACTTGCTCCGGATCAGGGGCGCGTTGCTCATCATCGTGGCCACGACGTGCGGGAAGTGATGGTTCATCTTGGAGAACGCAGCGCCCCACCACAGGGCGAGCATGACCAGCTTGAAGCCGATGAACATGTCGGCGTAAGGGAAGAAGAAGATGAACAACGACAGCCAGTACTGCTCTCCGCGAGCCGCCAGGAAGATGGTCTGGTCGCGCAGACCGAGCAGGCCCAGGCTCGCGATCAGCGGCACGGTCTCCCACGGGTTGAGGAGACCGATGCTGCCGAACCCGGCAATGGTTGAGCCGTCCCCGGGGCGGCTCAGCAACCAGCCGGCGGAGACCAGCACCGCGGCGTACAGCCCGACGTCGAGGACGGTCCGGCGGTCACCTCGGGTGCCCGGAAGTCGATCGGGCCAGGGTGGGAGCCGGATGGTGCCCGGCCGCAGCCAGTAGAGGATCGAGCCGATCGGCGGGTTGAACTTCGAGGTCAGCGGGCCTGAGCCGCAACCCAGACCAATCACCTCGTAAAGAAGGGTCCACACGATCAGCTTCTGGTAGACGATCGGCGCGTCCCACCACGACGCGATGTCGGCAACCGACCCGATGCCCGGAGTGAACGAGATGACCAGAGCGGCTCCGGCGAGGTAGAACGCGCACTTGAAGACGTACAAGAGATAGACCGCGGTAGGGCTGCCGAAGCCGTGCTCGACCCAGTGCCGCGCGGAGATGGCGACCCGGTCTCCCCGCGGGAGGGCTCGCCAGGTCTCGATGTCGACGTCGGGAAGCGTCGGCCTCATGAATCCCATACGCATCTCCTCGCCAGCTGCTGACCAACCTCAGGCGAGCACATCGTAGGGCCGGAACCTTCCCTGCGGACCCTCTATCGTTCTCGGGTGCAGCAACCCTGGGTCGTGGTCGTGGGCGGCGCCAACCTTGACATCAAGGCGCACAGCAGCCGGTCCGTCGAGCCCGGCACCAGCAACCCCGGCGCCACGGTGCTCGCCCCCGGCGGAGTCGGCCGCAACGTCGCCGAAGGGCTGGCGCGCCTCGGCACCCCTACCGCACTGGTGGCCGCCGTCGGCGACGATCCCTTCGGGGAGCGGGTGCTCGACGCCACCGCGGGCGCAGGCGTCGACACCTCCGCGGTACGCCGGATCGCAGGTGCCACCGGCACCTACACAGCAGTGCTCGACGCGGACGGCGAGCTCGTCGCCGCGGTGGCGGACATGGCCGCCACCGAGCAGCTCGGACCGGCCGACGTCGACGCCGTCGCGTCGATGATCGCTGGTGCCCGGCTGGTGGTGCTGGACGGAAACCTGTCCGCAGCGACCCTCGACCGAGCCGCCGGGCTCGCCCACCACGCAGGCGTGCCCGTGCTGATCGAGCCGGTCAGTGTGCCGAAGGCGCGACTGCTGGCCCCTCTGTTGCGGGCCGACCGGCCGGTGTTCGTGGCCACTCCCAACGAGGCCGAGCTGACCGCTCTCGGTGGGCTGGTCGCCCTCCACGAGAGAGGCGTGGAGCGCGTCTGGGTGCGCAGGGGCGCCGACGGCTCGACTTTCACCGATGGCTCGGGCACGGTCGCTATCGCCGCGGTGCCGGTGAGCGAGGTGCTCGACGTCACCGGAGCCGGCGACGCCATGCTCGCGGGCTTCTGTCACGCACTCTTGGCAGGCGCGACCCCGGTGGAGGCGGCGGCGTACGGTCACGCTGCGGCAGCCCTCACGGTCGCCAGCCCGCACACCGTTCGGCCCGATCTCACCGACGCCCTGGTCAGGAGCCTGTTGCCGTGATCGACCCCCATCCCACTCTGCAGCTCACCGACGAGGTCCGCGAGGCGCTCACGACCGGGCGACCGGTGGTCGCCCTCGAGAGCACGATCATCAGCCACGGCATGCCGTACCCGCAGAACGTCGCGATGGCCGTCGAGGTCGAGGGCATCATCCGCGAGCACGGCGCAGTTCCGGCCACGATCGCTGTGCTGCACGGACGTCCGCGCATCGGTCTGTCCGAAGACGACCTGGAGCTGCTGGCCAGCCATGCCGATGTCACGAAGGTGAGCGTTCGCGACCTCCCACTCGTGGTTGCCCGCGGAGCGCATGGGGCGACCACGGTGGCCGCCACCATGCGGCTCGCGGCGATGGCCGGGATGCGGGTCTTCGTCACCGGCGGGCTCGGTGGCGTGCACCGCGGCGCGGCCAGGTCCTTTGACATCTCTGCTGACCTGACGGAGCTCTCGCGCACCGGCGTCGCAGTGGTGAGCGCGGGGGTGAAGAGCATCCTCGACATCGGCCTGACTCTGGAGACCCTGGAGACCTACGGCGTGCCGGTGCTGGTGCACGGCAGCGACGAGTTCCCGTCGTTCTACTCGCGCAGCAGCGGCCACGCCGCCCCGAACCGCGTCGACTCTGCGGCGGAGGTTGCCGCGGTGATGAATGCGCACTGGGCGCTGGGCCTCGAGGGTGGGGTGGTGGTGGCGAACCCGATCCCCGTTGCGGACGAGATCCCCGCCGAAGAGATCGGCGGCATCATCGACCAGGCGTTGGCCGACCTGGACCGCCTGGCGATCAGCGGCAAGGACGCGACGCCCTACCTGCTGGGCCGGATCGTCGAGATCACCGACGGCGCCTCGCTCACCGCCAACATCGCCCTGGTGCGCGCCAACGCCAGGCTCGGCGCCCAGATCGCCACGGAGTACGCCCGGCTGTGAACCGGTGGGTGACTCGACCTCGTCACCGGCGACAGTCAGCCGGCGAGCGCTGCGTCGTCTTCCTCGACGGCGCGCTTCCAGACCTGCTTCTCGGCCCGCCATGCCTCGTCGGTGCGCCCGCGGCGCCAGTAGCCCGAGGCCGAGAGGCGGCCCGGCTCGAGGCCGCGCTCGCTGCGCAGGTGACGCCGGACCTCGCGGACGAGGCCTGCCTCACCGTGGACGAAGGCATCGAATTCGCCGCGGGGCAAGGCCGCCGTCGTCACCCGGTCGAGCAGTTCCTCGCCCGGGCCGAGGTTGCTGGCTGCGCGGTGCACCCAGTGCACCTCGACGGTGCCGGGACTTGTCAGCAGGGGCTCCTCGTCGGAGTCCTCCACCTCGGCGTACACCACGGCTCGGCGCCCGGTCGGCAGTCGCTCGAGCGAGGCAGCGATGGCGGGCAGCGCACTCTCGTCGCCGACGTAGAGGTGCCAAGCGACATCGACCGCTGGGGCGTAGCCGCCGCCAGGACCGACCATGTCGATCTCGTCGCCGGCTCGAGCGCTCACCGCCCAGGGGCCCGCAATGCCGTCGCCGTGCACCACGAAGTCGATGACCAGCTCGTGGCTGGCGACGTCGTAGGAACGCACGGTGTAAGCACGCTGCACCGCACCCTCATCAGCAGGGAACTGCAGCTTGAGGTAGTGGTCGGTGCACTCACCCACGGGCAGATCGGCCAAGCCGGGGCCGCCAAAAACGACGCGCACCAGGTGCGGGGCGACCCGTTCGGTCCGGATCACTGTCGCCGTTCGTCGGACCCGCTGCGGACGGGCGGATGGCTCGGTGCTCATGGGTCCCCTCGTGCTTACTGTGACTTAGGTAAGCCTAACTCGCGGCGCCCTGGAGGGTGGCATCGGGGTTCTCGGGGTGGTGGTCCAGGGATCAGCCAGGGCACCCACTCCTGCGAAATGCGCGGGGGATCTGTTGGAATGTGCCCATGGTCCCTGGCTTTCTCAAGCGCCGATTCGCCAAGTTGGTGCTGGCACGCTCCACCCGCAACGGCCTGGACCTGCGCACCCTGAAGCTGCTGCCCGACTCGGTGACGATGCCGCTGCAGCGGGTCGGCCTCGATCCGATGCCGGAGATGGCCACGGTTCGCGCCGAGGAGCCGGTGACGAAGCTGGCCGACCTGTTCGGCATGGGCATCTGGCTGGTCAGCGGGTACGCCGAGGCGCGGGGGGTGCTCGCCGGCGGTGACGCCTTCAGCAACGACCTGACCCGGATCGTCTCCCAGAACAGCTCGGAGGCGAAGGACCAGATCGGCGGCCTCGGGATGACCGACCCGCCAGGGCACACCATGTTGCGCAAGCTGCTCACTCCTGAGTTCACCAGGAAGCGGCTGGCCCGGCTCGAACCGCGGATCGAGGCGATCGTCAACGCCAGGCTCGACGCGATGGACGCAGCCGGGCCCGAGGTGGACCTGGTCGCCGAGTTCGCGTTCCCCGTGCCGTTCGAGGTGATCTGCGAGCTGCTCGGCCTTCCCGTAGAGGATCGCGCCTACTTCCACAGCCTGGGTGCGGCTCGGTTCGACCTGAGCGCCGGTGGCAGCGGGATCTTCGCCTCAGCGGGCGAGTCGCGCGAGTTCCTGATCGACGCGGTGGCCAAGCAGCGCAAGAACCCCGGCGAGGGCCTGATCGGTGGGCTGCTCGCCGAGCACGGAGACGAGCTCGACGACGTGGTGCTCGGTGGTCTCGCCGACGGCGTCTTCCTCGGTGGCTACGAGACCTCGGCCAGCATGTTGGCCCTCGGCAGCTACCTGCTCGCCCAGCACCCGGACGCGATGGAGATGCTCCGGCAGGACACCGCCGCTGCGGACCGCGTCGTCGAGGAGCTGCTGCGGCACCTGACCGTGGTGCAGCTGGCCTTTGTCCGGTTCCCGCGCAAGGACATGATGATCGGCACCCAGCAGGTCAGGGCCGGCGACGTCGTCGGCGTCTCGCTGCTCGGCGCCAACCGCGACCCGGCCTTGACTCCCGATGCCGAGGAGTTCGACCCGAACCGCGAACCCACCCGCCACCTCGCGTTCGGCCACGGGCTGCACCGCTGCGTCGGTGCCGAGCTGGCCCGGATGGAGCTGCGGATCGCGCTGAGGGCGCTGGCTGCCAGGTTCCCCGACCTCACCGTGACGGCACCAGAAGGGGAGCTGGAGTTCCGCAAGCTCTCAGCGGTGTACGGCGTGGAGAGGCTGCCCGTCCGCCTTCGCGACCCGCACCTCACCCCCGCTTGAGACGCGGCCGCACCGCCCGCACCAGACCCAGCACCGAGCCGCGGGCGACGTCGGCCCAGCTGAAGGCGTCGTCCCAGACCCGGATTGTGCCGTCGACGACCTCGAACGTGCCGCGCACCCAGAAGGACGCCTCCCACCGCCCGAACTGGAGGTAGTCGGTGCGGTCGGTGAGCACGACGTCGCCGCTACCGGCGGCATGGTGCGTGACCGCCTTGAAACCGATGTTGCGCTGCTGCATGTCGCGCAGCATCCCGCCCACGCGCTGCTTGCCGCGGACCGTGGGCAGGCCGGTGTTGCGCCACTCCACGTCGTCGTGGAGCAGCGCCACCGACGCCGGCGGATCCGTCTCGAGGAGGGACAGGAAGTCACGGACGATCTGCTCGCTCGGAATCACCCGCGCCACCCTAGGGGCTTCCCTCACTTGCTGGTGGAGAGGCGGTACTGGCGGACCGAGAGTGGTGCGAAGACGGCAACGACGGCAATCGCCCAGAGCAGCGAGTAGATGACTGGGTTCTGCATCGACCAGGCATCGGGGATGGCCACGCTGGGGTCGGTGTTGCCGAACAGGTCTCGACAGGCCAGAGCAACGGTGGAGACCGGGTTCCACTCCACGAACGTCTGCAGCACGCCGGAGAACGACTCCTGCGGTACGAACGCGTTGGAGACGAACGTGAGCGGCATGATCACGATGAACGAGGCGTTGTTGACGACCTCCACGCTGGGCACCAGCAGACCGACGTACGCCATGATCCAGCTGATCGCGTAGGCGAACGTCAAGAGCAGCAGGAACCCGAGCAGCGCGTCGACCAGGCCCTCGCGAATCCGCCAGCCGACCAACAACCCGGTCAGCGCCATGATCACCAGGGTGATCACGTTGTAGAACACGTCGGACGTGGTGCGGCCGACCAGCACCGCCGACCGCGACATCGGCAGCGACTTGAACCGGTCGATGATGCCCTTCTGCATGTCGTCGGCCAGTCCGTAGCCGGTGAACGTCGCGCCGAACACCACGGTCTGGACGAAGATGCCCGGGACCAGGAACTCCTTGTAGTCGATGTCTCCCGGCACATCGATCGCACCACCGAAGACGTAGGAGAACAGCAGCACGAACATGATCGGTGAGATCAGGACGAAGACCAGGATGTCCGGCACCCGTTTGATCTTGATCAGGTTGCGCTTGGCCACTACCCAGCCGTCGAGCAAGGCGCTGAGGACACCGCCCTTGCGGACGATGCCGTCCCGTTCCGAGCCCCGTTCCGAGTCCCGTCCCGGGTCCCGTCCTGATAGTTGTCTCGCACGGCACTCATGCCGGCACCTCCTCGGTCGCCGTCGGGGTTTTGTCCTCGGTCTCGTCCACCTCGGCGGCGTGCCCGGTCAGAGCGAGGAACACGTCATCCAGGGTCGGCCGGCGCAGGCCGATGTCGAGCACCTCGATCTTCTCCGCCTCGAAGCCGCGCAGCACGCGCAGCAGTGCCGGCTGACCGTCCTCGACCGCCACGCTCAACGCACGACCGTTGTCGCCGACCGAGATCTCGCCGATGGCCGCGTCGCCCAGCACTCGGGTGGCGACGTCGCGCTGGGTTGCGTCGGACAGCACCAGCTCGATCCGTTCTCCACCGATCTGCGACTTCAGCTCGTCGGCCGTGCCGCGCGCGATCGCGGTCCCGTGGTCGATCACCACGATGTCGTCGGCCAGACGATCGGCCTCTTCGAGGTATTGGGTGTCAGCAGCAGGGTGGCTCCGCCCGAGACGAGATCGCGGATCACGTCCCACATCTGCTGGCGGGCGCGCACGTCGAGGCCGGTCGTCGGTTCGTCGAGGATCAGCACCGGTGGGGCGGCCACCAACGCACCGGCCAGGTCGAGGCGACGACGCATGCCGCCGCTGTAGGTCTTCGACGGCCGGTCGGCGGCTTCGGCGAGATCGAACCGCTCCAGCAGCTCGCGCGCCCGGTCGCGTGACCGGGCCTTGCTCAAGCCGTAGAGCCGGCCGACCATCTCGAGGTTCTCGTAGCCGGTCAGGTGCTCGTCGACCGCGGCGTACTGCCCCGACAGTCCGATCCGGGCGCGCACGCCCGCAGGGTCGGCCAGCACGTCGACGCCAGCGATCGAAGCACTGCCGGAATCGGGCTGGATCAACGTCGCCAGCACCCGCACCGCCGTGGTCTTGCCCGCTCCGTTGGGCCCGAGCAGCGCCAGTACCTTGCCCTCCGGCACTGCTAGGTCGAGACCCTTGAGAGCCTCGACCTTCTTGTACTTCTTGGCCAGGCCGGTGGCCAGGATCATGTCACCCATCGCATCTCCCTCTCGTCGCTCCGACAGCGTAGAGACAGCCACCGACAGGAGAACTGATCGGCGTCGTGGC
>CAWCGY010000014.1:0-143619 GCA_963795155.1 uncultured Actinomycetota bacterium
AGCGCCTGGCACTGCAGCAGCACGTTCGCGGCGGAAAGACGCGGTTGATCAACCGCGGGCGGGTCGCAGCAGATCAGCGGGTTTCAGGGCGCGAGTGCAACGCTCGACGCCAGTCGTTGTCATGGCTAGCGATGAACTCAGCGGTCCCGAGCCAGTGCTGGCCATGGCCCTCCACGTACATGGTTCCCCAGGGCTCGCGGCCAGTTTGGTGGCTTCGCTGGAGAAGCTCATGCATGGCGTGGGCGCGGTCAGCCATGGTGGCTGGGAGCGCGGCCCGCATGGCCTCGTCTGCACCGTAACCGTCCACGAATGTCGTAAGGCGGATCGCAGAGGCTCGAACGTCTGCTCCGGGGAATAGGTGGCCGAACGATATTGCCGCGTACGCGATATCCCACAGGCGAGTTGAGGGTCCTGCTCCATCCCAGTCGATGAAGACGAGTCGGTCGCCGTCGATGATGAGGTTCCACGTCGCAAGGTCGTTGTGACAGAGCAAGTTTGGGTGGGTCGTCGGGATGAGCACATCCCAGTCATCGGGAATCTCTAGGCTTGCGCTGGCGTCGTGGATTGACCGCACCATGGCGCCGGCAGCATGGACAACCTCGGCGTTCAACGGCGCCTCGTTGATCGCAAGATCTCCTGGGACAAACTCGAGGATCAAGCGCCCGTGGTCATCGCGTCCGTAGAAATCGGGAACGTCGACGCCTCGTTGCCGGAGCGCACGCATGTACGACATGGTTCGTTCCGTCGTGGGCAACCATGGCTTTCGTATTGTCATGCCGACGCGCACGACGCGATCGGAGGCATTGCCACCCGTCAGGACTTCTTCGACATGGCCCTCCTCGTTGTCCATAACGTCACCGTACGGACTTGGAGCCCACCCAGCACGTCGGATTCGGCGCCCAGCTCGCGGCGCTAGGACGCACATCCAGCAGGTGCCTGAGGTCAGCGGACTGCAGCAGACCCCTTAGCCGTCAACGACCGTCCCGTGCGTCCGGGCGTCGTAGTCAAGCTCGAACGTCTGGAAGTAGGTCCGGAAGCCCAGGCCCGCCGCCCGAGCCGGCTCGCCCCCTCCTGGCGGTGTGGTGAGCGGGAACCGCATGCCCAGTGGCGCTTCGGCGTCAATGTCCTCGGGACTCGGGCCGGTGGTTGGGAGCCCCGGAAACGCTGGCGGCCCGGTGAAGTCAGGCAAGTCCTCACGACCAGTGAAGTGCTCAGCGGCCGCCACATGGAACATCGCGCCGTGGGTCATTGCGATCATGGCAGCGTCGGCAAGGAGTGCGGCCGGATTGAGCCGGAGTTGGGTTAGCTCCAGCCCTTGGCGGTGGCCATTCATCTTCGGACCGTGAGCGAGTAGTTCGAGCACGGGTTGGTCGAAGATGGTGATCGTATTCACGCTGTTGAATCTGCTGACCGGAATTGCCGAGGGGTCATCCAAAGGGCCGGTGATGAGTTCAACGCGCATGTCGGCGCGCGGTCGGACCGCGAGGCCATGCTTAACCTTGTTGTGGGCGCCGTGAAGGTCAATTGGGGCTGGGCTCAACAGAGCGACGGCGTAGCTGAGCCAGGCGAGGAACACATTGACCCCAGCCACCACATCCGGTCGCTCCCGAGCACGATCGCGCTCTCCCGAAGGGAGAACGACTCGGATGAATCGATCTTCGGGGTTGGGATCGCGCGCGCTCTTGGAGAGCTGGCTGATGACGTTTCCGATCGCGACGGGCCCATCCGCGATCGCTGCCCATAGGCACGGCACGGGGTTGGTGTCTGGGGTTAGGCGTGCGCACGCGAGGCGAACGAGCGCTTCGGCCGCGTGGTGCCGGACAGCCAAGGCATCGGCAGCGATCTGAGCGTCGACGTCAATGCCCATGAAGTGTGTGTCGGCGACCGGCCGGTGCATGTAGTTGGTGAACTCGGCACGCAATGACGACTGACCTGAAGGGGCGTCCGGGAGTCGCTGTTCGAATGCTTGTCGTGGCGCGTTTTCGGCCCACGACAGAAGGCCTGCGATCCGAGCTCTGAAGTACTCGTAAGGGTCCGATGCCAAGAACGTGTCGTCGAGCTCTTGCGCCTGCTCGAACGTGAGGTCTTTGCCGATCGGTGGGGGGTACATGGCCTGAACTTAAGCCTCGTCCCATCTGATGTGCGATCGACACGGCAGTCGCGGCGGATTGACGCGCTGGCCGGCTGGACGTCAGCGCCTGGGCGTTCAGTCACACAGCGACGCGATGACGAATGGGTCAAGTGGACGGGTCGCGAGCGTCAGTCGCCAAATCGGTCACTCAGGCGACTTAAGAACAGGTTCACCTGTTGCTCCATCAGCGAAGCATGCGCCTGCCTGATGCCGTCGAAGTCGCCGTGTGCGGCAGCGTTGCGCAAGCCTGACATCTGCTCGATGTCCTTCATCTCTTGTTTGGTGATCAAGTCTGCGCTCCGCAGTGCCTTGCCGTACGCAGTCAGACTTCCGTTCCCGACGAGCGTCAGGTCCGCTTCGTCCACTGCGCCTCTCAGCGCGGTCTCTAGAGCAGCCCCAGCCAACACGATAGGAGCTGCAGGGTGAACTGCTGTGTCTTTCACAAGTGCCCTGACTTGTTCCATGAGATCCGTACTGGCAACTGCCCGGATGCTCGAAGCGTCCATGCCAGGAACGACCGCCAGCCCACGATCTACGTCCGCAGCCCAAAGTTGGAGGATCTCCGACAGGGCGTACGCCCCCGTTGCCTAGGAAGTGTTGTCACCTTTGGCTTCCCAAGCGATGCGAGCGCGCTTGAACCATTCCGACTCTGACCCTGCGTATGAGCTTAGGAACCCGAGTGCTGAGGCTGCTCTTGCGATGACAACCGCTTCGAGTTCCTCTGTCTTGAAGGTCCAGAAGCCGCCGAATCCGTCACCATCCCTGCGCTCGTAGCGCAGATCTGCCTTCACTTCTCCGGCCAACTCTCGAGCGCGCTCTGACAGCTCCACGGGCGACTTCACAACGTGGAGCGTAGTTGTGACGGCGACACTTGTGCGGCAACTGCTCGATCGAGCCCAGGCCTTAGCGGCGGGATGACGCAACGTTCGGATCGCGACCTGATGTTCGCCGCGGTGGCATCGATCAGTCGACATGGGGTATCCGGCGTCAAGAGCCTCAGCTTGCGCCGATTAGAAGTCCCACCCATCATCACGGGCGCCGATGATCCACTCTCGCAACGAGCCAACTATCTCGATGGCACTGACCACTCTGATCTCGGCGCACTTCGCGTACAGATTCCTCATGAAGGGCGAGGCAGCCTCGTAGGCCGCGATCTTGTCGGCGTCCGCGTGCCAGACCTGAGCGTTGAGGTAGGCGTCGGCATACTCGTAGTCCGCCGAGAGCTCATCCAGCGGGATGCCGGACGGAGATTCGCCTGGTGGGCCGATGAGCACCTGCGCCACCATCGCGTCCTGACCAGGTGGGAGCGGCGGGGTGATAGTCCCCAGCTACTGCAGGCCGAGGAACATGTGCCTTTTCCACTCCTGAAACTTGTCTCGCCCCGGCTTGAGTCGGCCTCGAAGGTCCTCATGCTCTCGTTCGATCCGCTTGGTCAGGACGTTGAAGCTGACCGGCTCTTGTTCGGTAAATATGATCGGGCGCATCTGGACGGCCAAGTAGAAGAGATCCGGCAGCGGCATCACCGGGATGTCGACGCTCTCAGGAACGAGGGCGCCGGTCTCCTTGTCCTGAGTAATGACGAGCTTCATCGCCATGCTGTCCGGGTTGATCTCATGAGCGACGATCGAGTCGGCTCTGCCGATAAAGTTGGCAACGCTGGTTCTTAGTTCGTCGGAACTTTCGCTGCGCTCGGCCACTCCAAGAGCCTATGTCGGTTGAGCGACTCCTTTCGCGGGGCCATCCGCTCATCGGCTGCAGACACGATGGTTCGCTGGGTCCCGAGCGCGGCCGAAGGTTGTATCAATGGTCGCTGCTCTCCTCGCCGCCCGCGTTGCCGGCGCGATGTCGGATGAACGATTCACCAGTCGTGGTCGTCCGCAGGATCGTCGGAATGCTGCCCCGGTCTGACTATCCACGGGCGCGGTTCTCGGTGTGCGAGTAGCGAGCCCAGGTCGACCGAGTCGTCCACTACGGGGATGGAAAACTCGCCCTTTCCGACGGCGGACAGATTCGTCGCTGTCGCCGTCCACGTGCACCGGATCGGCTCCGAAACGGTCGGCATCACCATCAGCACGAAGTCCGCGTCCAAGACTTCGGTCGTGTGCGGGCGCAAATGCAACGCCGGGAACTCGATAGTCGCTGACCCACCGTTCTGGATGGTCGGTCGCGGTGAGGGCGGTGGGTACGCGACCGGTGAAGATTGCGTGACGAACTGCGTACTGAACCGGTCGAATCGGTCGGCGAACTTTCGAGGCCCCCAAAACCGGGGACGTGTGTGGCCCTCCGGACGCAGAGTGAAGTTGTCGATGCTGTCGAAGGCGAACACCTCGCCCTCGACGTGCACGGTGACGAGCAAATTCTCCAAGTTGTCTTCGGACAGGTTGTCGACGCTCCACGCAACGACAGGAAGCACCCGGGCTGCCGCTCCTTCTTCGGCTCCGGGGAAGCCGTCGCGGCATCGCTCGAGGTGCTTCTCTACTTCGGCCCGGTAGCCGTCTGGCGACCGGTCCTCGGGCGTCCCGGCGATCCCTTGTGCGGCACGAGAAATGCCGAGCGATGACAGCCCGAGCCGGTCGACCGCTGTTTGTGGTGCAGGGTTTAGGTGACGTTCGAGGGGTGCGAGGAGGGCTGCGCGTTCCGTGTCGATCCACTCCTCGATCCAGTTGTCCGGCCATGTACAGCGTGGCAGTCCCTCCCACGCAGGAACGGTGGCAGTGACTTCGATGGAAATGACGTCCTGGTTGATCGATGTGAGCCGAGTGGAGAGCCGCCGAATATCGTCACTCCTCGCACGGTCGGACTTACCGGGACGTCGAACATAGATGTTGCCGTTGTCGACGTTTGGCGCTGCCTTTTCCGATGCAGTGGATTGGGTCACCAGGTTTGGGTGGCTCAACTGTGATCACGAGCACCTGCGTCTTGTCGTAAGTGGTGTATTCAAGATCCCAGCCCGGCGCAGGTGCTGCGATAAGGGCGTTAACGCCGTCGTGAATGTCCGCGGGGTCCACGGCGACTGCACCTGGTGCGTTGCCCGGTTCGAGGCCGACGATGACGTAGGCATACCCGTCCATCCAGCGTTGTGCCCGAGCGGGATCCCGGTTGGCGAACGCGACGATTGCGCGGGCGATGTGTGCGTACCCCGCCTTGGTGGATGGGTCGACGCCAGCCTTAAATTCGACCCACTCGTTCTCATCAGCATCCGAAGCTTTGTAGATGGCGTCGAGGAGGCGCTGGCGTCCGAGGTGGCCTTTGGGAGCTTTGGTGGTGTCGTACTCGATCACAGTGGTGGGTCTCCTCGGGGCTGCTGCGCCTGTCGACCATATCCGCGGAGTCCGACAATCGGCGCGCGGCCTTGTTGACAACTTCAGGCGCACTACGTTCGATGCCCTGCGGATTGAGTCAAGGTGGCGCACGACGGCTGGCAGGCGCACTGCGTAGCAACCGTTGGGCGCTGCATTCTGGGCGAAAGGACGAAGGTCCGCTCATCGGCGCGAGCGTGTACTTCCGCGCCCTTACAGGGCTCCCCGGCGAACAGGGACACATCCAGGGAGCGCGGTCTCACAGATGTGCAGCTGCCTCACGATCGAGGAACCAGACGGTCTCCTCCTGGCCCGAGATCCCGCGCGCCGGGGTGCGATGCAGGTCGCCCGCGTCGGCCAGCGCGGCGGCCACGGCCTCGGCCTTCGCCGCACCGCTGACCAGAAGCCAGGTGGAGCGCGACCGGTTCAGGGCCGAGTAGGCCAGTGTGATGCGCTCCGCTGGTGGCTTGGGTGCGTCCAGGACAGCCAAGGCGACCGCATCGTCCTGGTCGAGCTGGGGGTGCCCAGGGAAGAGCGAGGCGACGTGTCCGTCGGGCCCGACCCCCAACATCACCACGTCGAACTCGTGAGCGCCGCTGCTGCGCAGCCTCGAGGCGTACGTCGCGGCGCCGGCCTCGGCGTCGACGGCGTCGGCCGTGGAGGGCATCTCGTGCACCTGGGTGGCGCCGACACCGTCCAGAAACGCGGTTCGCGCGGCCAGCGCGTTGCGCTCGGAGTCGTCCGGCGCCACGAACCGCTCATCCCCCCACCAGACCACGACCCGGGTCCAGTCGACGTCGGTGGCGGGGGAGAGCCGGGCGAGCTCGCGGTGCACGGCGTCGGCGATCGTGCCACCCGTCAGGGCGATGTGCGGCTCGTGGCCGGCGGCCTGGGCGTCGGCGATCCGGGACAGCAGCTCACCTGCGACGGCGGTTGCCAGCGCCCCGGCGTCGGGTTGCACCTCGATGCGTGGCTCGGTCACCGAGCGCCTTTCCGCTTGATCTTCGTCTTGGCCATCTTCCTGATCGTGGCGGCGTAGACGTCGTCCTCGTCCAACCGACGCAGCTCCTCGGCGAGGAGCTCAGGCAGCTTGCGACGCTTCAGCGCGATCGGGCGGTCGGGGCGGCCAGGGGATGTGAAGGTCGCCAGTCGGCCGTCACCGCGGGCGATCCGGATCGGGCCCTCCGCGGTCTCCATGACCACCTCGGTGATGCCCGGCCCACGGGAGCCGGCTCGGGTGACCTCGACCCGTAGCCGACTGCGCAGCCACCCGGCGAGCAGGTCGGCGCTGGGGCTGATCCGTTCGGAGGTGACGGTAGCCGCGGTCACCTTCAGCTCGTGCTGGTCAAGAGACGCGGCCAACAGTGCCCGCCAGGGGGTGATCCGGGTCCAGGCGAGGTCGGTGTTGCCAGCGACGTACGACGCACACTGGGTCGCGAGGGCCGCGGTCTTCCCTTTGGTCACCTCGGCCGAGTCGGTGATCCGTCGCTTCGCCAGTGCCCCCAACGGGTCTGCAGCGGGGTCGTCGGGTGGGTCGTGCGGCCACCAGATGGCGACGGGGGAATCGGGTAGCAGCAGCGGGAGCACGACGGAGTCCGCGTGCTTGACCACCTCGCCCTCGAGTCGGATGATCGCCGTCTCGCCACCGGTGCCGGCTCCGGTTCCCACCTGGGCATTCACCTCGGCGGCTCCGCGGGCGTCGCCCAGCACCACGCCCAGCACCCGGGCCGGGTGCTCGTGGGTGGCCTTGCGAGCGTTGGTCATCGCCTCCTCGGCGCGCTCCTCGTCGACGACCACGATCAGCGTCATCACCATGCCCATGGCCGGGCTCCCGGCCCGGGTCCGCGCCCGCACGAACTCGGCGGCGATCTCTGAGGAGCTGGTGTCCGTCAGCTCGATCATGGCCGCCTCCACACGCGGCCGTCGCGGGCCAACATCGCGTTGGCCGAATCGGGTCCCCAGGTGCCGGGCGGATACTGCTCGGGTGAACCCTTGGCCTCCCAGTGCTCGAGGATCGGGTCGAGGATCTTCCAGGAGAGCTCGACCTCCTCGTGCCGTGGGAACAGCGGCGGATCGCCCAGGAGCACGTCCAGGATCAAGCGCTCGTACGCCTCCGGTGACGACTCGGTGAAACTGCCGCCGTAGGCGAAGTCCATGTTGACGTCCCGTATCTCCATCTGGGTGCCGGGCACCTTCGAGCCGAACCGCAGCGTCATCCCCTCGTCGGGCTGGACCCGGATCACCAGGGCGTTCTGGGTGAGGTCCTCCACGGACCCCGCCGAGAAGGGCTGGTGAGAGGACCGCTTGAAGACGACCGCCACCTCGGTCACCCGGCGTCCGAGCCGCTTGCCGGTGCGCAGGTAGAACGGCACCCCTGCCCAGCGTCGGGTGTCGACGTGGAGCGTGATGGCGGCGAACGTTTCGGTGCGGGAGGTCTTGCGGATGCCGTCCTCCTCGCGGAAGCCGGGCACCTTGACGCCGCCGGCCCACCCTGCGGCGTACTGGCCCCGCGCGGTGCTGAGATCGATCCGCTTGGGAAGGGAGATGCTGGCCAGCAGCTTCTGCTTCTCCAGCCGCAGTGCCTCGGCATCGAATGAGGTGGGCTCTTCCATCGCCACCAGGGACATCAGCTGCAGCAGATGGTTCTGGATGACATCGCGGGCGGCGCCGATGCCGTCGTAGTAGCCGGCCCGGCCGCCGATCCCGACATCCTCGGCCATGGTGATCTGCACGTGGTCGACGTAGTTGCTGTTCCACAGCGGCTCGAACATGGTGTTGGCAAACCGCGTGGCCAGGATGTTCTGCACGGTCTCCTTGCCGAGGTAGTGGTCGATCCGGAAGATCGAACCCGCTGCGAAGACAGCGTCCAAGGTGGAGTTGAGCTCCCTGGCCGACTGGAGGTCATGCCCGAAGGGCTTCTCGACCACGACCCTGCGCCACGACTCATCCGACTCCGCCAGGCCGTGTTCCTGCAGCTGTTGGGCCACGGTGCCGAAGAGACCGGGAGGAATCGCCAGGTAGAAGGCGTGGTTGCCTCCGGTGCCCCGCACCTGGTCGAGCTCCTCCAAGGTGCGCCGGAGCTTGTCAAAGGCCAGGTCGTCGTCGAAGTCACCGGACACGAAGCGGAAGCCCTCCGAGAGCTGCTTCCAGACCTCTTCGCGAAACTCGGTGCGGGCGTGCTGCTTCACCGAGTCGTGCACGATCTGAGCAAAGTCCTGGTCGGCCCAGTCGCGCCGGGCAAAGCCGACCAGGCTGAAGCCGGGTGGCAGGAGCCCGCGGTTGGCGAGGTCGTAGATGGCCGGCATCAACTTCTTGCGTGACAGGTCGCCGGTGACGCCGAAGAGCACCATCGCGCAGGGTCCGGCGATCCGAGGGAGTCGGCGGTCCTGGGCCTGCCGGAGCGGGTTCACGTAGCTCACGCCAGCGCCTGCCGTACGCCGAACAGGTCGGCCGGGCTGCTCACGTGCAGACGCAGCACAGGTCGGCCGTGATCGGCCAGGACCTGCCCATCGCCGATCGCCTGAGCGATCAGGAACTCCTGAAACGTGAACGGCCGATCGGGCACGGCCAGGTCGGCCTCGGGCTGCCCGGTCACCTGGAGGAAGACGCCGGTCGGGGGTCCGCCCTTGTGGTACTGACCGGTCGAGTGCAGGAACCGTGGCCCCCACCCGAAGGTCACCGGTCGACCCGTGCGTGCGGCCAGGGTGTCGCGTACGTCGACCAGCGTCGCGTCGCGGTGGCGGTGCAGGTAAGCCTGGACAGCGAGGTAGCCGTGATCGGGCTCCAGGTGGCCGAGCAGGGCCTCGACGGCGCGCTGCGACCGTGGTGGTGCGGTCCGGCAGCCAGCCCTCGGAGGCGTAGACGGTGACTGCCCCGTCGACGAAGGCCGGAGCTGGGTTGCTGCCGCCACCTTCGAGCATCTCGCGGGCTGCTCCCTTGGCGCTCTCGACGTCGGGCTGATCGAACGGGTTGATGCCGATGACGCGTCCGACGACCGCGGTCGCGAACTCCCACAGCAGCAGCTGGCCGCCGAGGTCCGCGTTGACCGTGACACCCCAGCCCGAGGCGGGGCGGACGGAGCTGAACACGAACTCTCCGTCGGGAGGGCGAGGACCGTAGGTGGCGAGGACCGCGTCGGGCGTGCTTGGCACGAAGTTGGGGGAGTCGGTGCGCTCCACGACGACCGGCAGGATTCCGTTGCCGTCCTTGCCCGTCGACTCGGCGATGAGCTGCTCGGCCCAGTCGCCGAGGTGCTCGAACTGCGCTCCAGCGTTGGTCAGCACGACCTTGTCCACTCCAGCGCGGTTCGCTGCGCCCAGCAACGCACCGAGGCGGAGTGCGGGATTGTCGACGCTGTCGGTGACCAGCCCCGCGTGCATGGCACGGGCGCCGTCGAGCAGAGCGCCCACATCGGCACCAGCGAGTCCGCTCGGCACCAGCCCGAAGGCGGTGAGCGCCGAGTAGCGGCCGCCCACGTCGGGGTCGGCCAGGAACACGCGGTAACCGGCTTCGCGCGCCGACTCCTCCAATGGCGAGCCCGGGTCGGTGACGACGACCAGCCGTTCGGCCGGGTCGATGCCGGCATCGGTGAAGGCCTTCTCGAAGGCCCGGCGCTGGCTGTCGGTCTCGACCGTGCCACCGGACTTGCTGGAGACCACCACCACGGCCTCGGCCAGACGGTCCTCGATCGCATCGCGCACGAAGTCGGGGTCGGAGGAGTCGACGACAGCCAGCTCCACGCCCATGGCCTCGCAGATGACTTCGGGGGCCAAGGACGATCCGCCCATCCCGCACAGGACGATGTGGGTCAGTCCCCGGGCGCGCAGCTCGTCGCGGAGGGACTCGATCTCGAGCACCAGCGCCCTGGAGGACTCAGCCAGATCGACCCAGGCCAGGCGTTTGCTTGCCTCTGCCTCGGCGTCCGCCCCCCAGAGCGTGTGGTCGCGCGCACCGAGGCGGCTCGCCACCCGGTCCTCCACCAGGCGCTCGACGGCGCTGGCGAACGCCTGTTCGTCGGGATAACCGAAGGACAGCTCGTGGCCGTCACCCGAGACGGTGTCCCACGAACTCACTGCTGCGCCTGCTCCATCTGACCTTTCACGGTCTCGACCAGCTCTTCCCAGGACTTCTTGAACTTCCCGACGCCCTCGTCCTCGAGCACGAGGAGCACGTCGTCGAAGTCGACGCCGACCTGCTCGAGCTCCGCGAGCAGCGCCTCGGCCTCGGCCTGGCGACCCGAGACGCGGTCGCCCTCGACCACACCGTGGTCGGCGAAGGCGTCCATTGTCTTCTCGGGCATCGTGTTGACGGTGTCGGCCACCACGAGCTCGGTGACATAGAGGGTGTCGGGGTAGGCGTCGTTCTTGACCCCGGTCGAGGCCCACAGCGGGCGCTGCGGGGTAGCCCCCGCAGCCGCGAGGTCACGCCAGCGTTCGCTGCCCATGACGTCTTCATAGGCCGCATAGGCCAGCCGGGCGTTGGCGATGGCAGCCTTGCCGCGCAGCGAGAGCGCCTCCTCGCCGCCAATCTCTTCCAGCCGCTTGTCGACCTCGGAGTCCACGCGGGAGACGAAGAACGACGCCACTGACTGGATCGTGCTCAGATCCAGGCCCGCGTCGCGCGCCTGCTCCAGTCCCAGCAGATAGGCATCCATCACCTCGCGGTAGCGGTCGGTGCTGAAGATCAGGGTCACGTTGACGCTGATTCCCTGGGCGACAGCAGCCCTGATCGCCGGCAGGCCCTCCTTGGTGGCGGGGATCTTGATCAGCGCGTTGGGCTTGCCGACCGCCGCCCAGAGCGCCTTCGCGGAGGCGACGGTGCCATCGGTGTCATTGGCGAGGTCGGGCTCGACCTCTATCGACACACGGCCGTCGGCCCCGTCACCCTCAGCGGCCGATGCCAGGATGTCGCAGGCGTTGCGGACGTCCTCGGTGGTGAGCTGGAAAATCACCTGGGTGACGTCGGCGCCGTCCTGCACCAGGCTGCGCACCTGGTCGTCGTAGCGCTCACCGTCGGCGATGGCGGCGGCGAAGATCGTCGGATTGGTCGTCACTCCGACGACGGACTTGGTCTTCATGAGCTCGGCCAGGTTGCCGGTCTCGATGCGCTCGCGCGAGAGGTCGTCGAGCCAGATCGACACCCCCGCGTCCGACAGTGCCTTCAGTCGTTCACTCATCTGTTCCTCCTGAGGTCGTCGTGTGGGTACCCGCGGAGCCGGTCGGTCAGACAGTGACCGTCCGCAGGCTGTCGCGGGCAGCGTCAGCCACGGCCTGGGCTGTGACGCCGTACTCCTGATAGATGCGGGCGTAGTCAGCCGAAGCGCCGTAGCTGTCGATCGACACGATCCGCCCGTGGTCGCCGACCACCTCGCGCCATCCCTGGGCGACACCGGCCTCGACCGAGACCCTCGCCTTCACCATCGGCGGGATCACCGTCTCGCGGTATGCGGGTTCCTGTTCGTCGAACCACTCGCGGCACGGCATCGACACGACGCGAGCCCGGATGTCGTCCTCAGCCAGCAGGTCGCGGGCGGCGACAGCGAGCTGCACCTCCGAACCGGTGCCGACCAGCACCACGTCGGGCAGCCCACCCCTCCCCTCGATGTCCGGCGCGTCGAGCAACACGTAGCCACCTCGGTGCACGTTGGAGGTATCGGTGAAGGAGTCCTCACCGCGAGGGAAGATCGGCACGTCCTGACGGGTCAGCGCCAGGCCGGCTGGCCGGTCCGTGCGCTCGAGGATCGCCTTCCAGCACGCCGTCGTCTCATTGGCGTCCGCCGGCCGCACCACGTCGAGTCCTGGGATCGCGCGGAGCGCCGCCAGGTGCTCGATGGGCTGGTGGGTGGGGCCGTCCTCGCCGAGGCCGATCGAGTCGTGGGTCCAGACATAGGTCACCGGCAGGCCCATCAGGGCGGCGAGCCGCACCGAGCCGCGCATGTAGTCGGAGAAGGTCAGGAACGTGCCGCCGAAGACTCGGGTGCCGCCGTGCAGCGCAATTCCGTTGAGGATGCCGCCCATGCCGTGCTCACGGATGCCGAAGTGCAGCACCCGACCGGCCAGCGGATCGCCGCTCCACTCGTCGGTGGAACGGTCCTTGGGGATGAACGACGGGGCATCCTTGATGGTCGTGTTGTTGGAGCCCGCCAGGTCGGCCGAGCCACCCCAGAGCTCCGGCACCCGACCGGCGATCGCGTTGATGATCGCCCCCGAGGCCTTGCGCGTGGCCATGCCCTTGTCATCGGCCGGAAAGGTCGGCAGGTCCGCGACCCAGTCCTCCGGGAGGGTACGGGTCTGCAGCCGGTCGAACAGGGCGACGTCGGCGGACGGCTTCGTGGTCCAGTGGTGGAAGTCCTTGTCCCAGGCTGCCTGGTCGGCCTTGCCGCGCGCCACCAGGGCACGGGTGTGCGCGAGCACGTCGGGCGCGATCTCGAAGTGCAGGTCCGGATCGAATCCGAGGATCTTCTTGGTGGCCGCCACCTCGTCCGCACCCAGCGCACTGCCGTGAGCGCCGCCGGTGCCCTGCGCGGTCGGAGCCGGCCAGGCGATGACGGTGCGCAGCACGATCAGGCTGGGACGGTCGATGACCGCCTGCGCCTTGACGACCGCGGCGTGCAGGGCCGGCACGTCCTCGACGTACGTCGTGCCGTCGCGGGTCCAGTCGACGGTCTGCACGTGCCAGCCGTAGGCCTCGTAGCGGGCGCCGACGTCCTCGGTGAACGCGATGTCGGTGTCGCCCTCGATCGAGATCCGGTTGGCGTCGTAGATCAGGGTGAGGTTGCCGAGTTGCTGGGTGCCAGCGATCGAGGACGCCTCAGCGCTCACTCCCTCCTGGAGGTCGCCGTCGGAGCAGAGCGCGTAGATCTGGTGGTCGAACGGCGAGTCGCCCTCGAGAGCGTTGGGATCGAGCAAACCCCGTTCGCGACGCGCGGCCATCGCCATGCCGACCGCGTTCGCCACGCCCTGGCCGAGCGGCCCGGTGGTCGTCTCGACGCCGGCGGTGTGGCCGTACTCCGGGTGCCCAGGGGTCTTGCTGCCCCACGTGCGCAACGACATCAGGTCTTCGATCTCGAGACCGAAACCACCCAGGTAGAGCTGGATGTAGAGCGTGATCGAGCTGTGCCCGCACGAGAGGACGAACCGGTCGCGTCCCGGCCAGTGGGGGTCGGCCGGGTTGTGGCGCATCACCTTCTGGAACAGCAGGTACGCCGCCGGAGCGAGACTCATGGCCGTGCCGGGGTGGCCGTTGCCGACCTTCTGCACGGCGTCCATGGCGAGCGTTCGGGCCGTGTCCACTGCCTTCTCGTCGAGCTCGGTCCAGTCCAGAGCGGGAGGTGTGGTCACCAGGGTCCTTTCGGGTTCGCACCGGTCGTGCGAGCGTGCGGGTCGGCCGTTACCGAGCCTACTCACGGAGCCGGTTAGACTCACACCCGCTCCGCCCCGCAATCCGTCCCCTGCCGAGGATCTTCGTGACCTACGTCGACCAGTCGCCCGCTGCACTGGAGCAGCCGGAGCCGTCCGACGGGTCATCCGCTGGGTCATCGGTTCAGTCAGACAGCGGAGCCTCGTTCCGGGACGTCGCCGCTGCCTACGTCGGTTTGACCAAGCCGCGCGTGATCGAGCTGCTCCTGCTCACCACCGTGCCGGTGATGTTCTTCGCCGCCCGCGGTGTGCCCCCGCTCGGGCTGGTCGTGGCCACCGTGATCGGCGGCGCGTTGTCGGCCGGATCGGCATCGGCGTACAACTGCGTCTACGACCGCGACATCGACGAGCAGATGCGACGCACCCGTCGCCGGGCGCTTCCGCGCCACATCGTGACGCCACGCGCCGCGTTGGTCTTCGCGACGGTGTTGGGCGTCCTGTCGACCGTGGTGCTGGCGGTGTGGGTCAACCTGCTGTCGGCGACTCTCGCGGTGCTCGCCAACGCTTTCTATGTCTTCGTGTACACGATGTTGCTCAAGCGCCGCACCACCCAGAACATCGTGTGGGGCGGGATCGCGGGGTGCTTCCCCGCGTTGATCGGCTGGACCGCCGTGACGGGGCAGCTGTCCTGGGTGCCGATCGTGCTGTTCGCAGTGGTCTTCTTCTGGACCCCGCCGCACACCTGGGCACTGGCCCTGCGCTACCGCGAGGACTACGCCAACGTCGACGTGCCGATGTTGCCGGTCGTCAGGCCGGCCCGTGAGGTCGGGCGCCAGGTGGTGCTCTACAGCTGGGTGATGGTGGCGACCTCGCTGCTGCTGTGGCCGGTCGCCGGCACGACAGTGTTCTACCCGGTTGCCGCCGCGGTCCTGGGTGCGGGGTTCCTCCTCGAGGCGCACCGGATGTGGGTGCGGGCCCGCGGCACCGAGGACCTCAGCGTGATCCAGCCGATGCGGCTGTTCCACTCCTCGAACCTCTACCTGTCACTGTTGTTCGTCGCGGTCGCTCTCGACCCGATCCTCGGCCTCTGACCGAACGCGGCTTGGCCGCGAGACGCCACAGCCGCCGTTGTCGGCATTCGGACGGCCAGCAGGGTCCAGGTGACCGTCGCCGAGATCAGGGCCGCGCCGAGCATGTGGAAACCGACGAGCAGTTCGGGGAGGTCGGTGGCGTACTGGACGAAGCCGATCGCGCCCTGGCCGACCTCTACGGCGAGCAGGAAGAGCACCGCGCGGCGAGCCTCCCTCGAGCCGTCGGTGGCGTGGATGGCGATGAGCAGCCCGATCGTGAGGCCGACCAGCAGGAACACAGCGTCGGTGTGCAGCTGGCTCATCTGTAGCGGGTCCAACCCGTTGCGCGGGGCCTCGGCGTCACCCGCGTGCGGGCCGGATCCGGTCACGACTGTGCCGATGTAGAGCACGACCCAGACGGCAGCGAAGGTCGTCCACGCCAGCACGACCACCGGCCCCCGGGCTGTGTCCGGTGCCGGTTGGTCGATCCGGCGGATGAACAGCACCGCCAGCCCGATGATCGCCATCGAGCTGAGCAGGTGGAACGACACCACCCACGGGTTGAGGTCGGTCAGCACGGTGATGCCACCGACCACAGCCTGGGCAGGGATGCCCAGCGCGAGTGCGGTGCTGAGCACGCGCAAGTCACGTCGTCCGGTCCGCCAGGCTGCCAGCAACGTCGCGACGGCGACGGCGGTGAGGACGAACGTCAGCATCCGGTTGCCGAACTCGACCGCCTCGTGGAGGTCGAGAGCGCCGTGGGGGATGAAGGACGTGTCAGTGCACCGCGGCCAGGTCGGACACCCGAGGCCCGAGCCTGTCAGGCGAACGGCACCACCGGTGACCACGAGCAGGACGTTGGCGACCAGCGTGGCCCAGCCCAGCGGACGGACCCAGACCGACGCTCTCCCGCGTGCTACTCCCACTTGAACGTCCTCGCCGTCAGGCCGGCACCGGTGACCGCCCAGCCTGTGAGCACCGCGAGCTCCCGCCACGCCACGTTCGCCTCACCCAGCGCTTCGCGCATCGCGTTGCCGAGGGCGCCGGACGGCAGCCAGCGCACGACGTCACCGAAGTCGCCGTACGCACTCATCGGAAGCACGACTGCGCCGCCAGCCAGGAGCAGGAGGTAGACGAGGTTGGCAGCGGCGAGGGTCGCCTCCGCGCGCAGGGACCCGGCCAGCGCCAGGCCCAGGGCGGCGAAGGCCGCTGTGCCCGCGACCACGGCCAGCAGGACGCCGGCGACCGAGAAGTCCGGCTCCCAACCGAGCGCCAGTCCGACCGGGGTGATCACAGCGACCTGCAGCACCTCGACCATCAGGAGCGCCAGGACCTTGCCGACCAGCAGGTCGGTGCGGGTCAGGGGAGACGAGCCCAGTCGCTTGATCACGCCGTAGCGGCGCTCGAAGCCGGTGGCGATGGCCAAGGAGGTGAACGCGGTCGACATCACGGCCAGGGCCAGGACGCCAGGGGTGAGCACGTCGACAGCGGGCTGGGTGAAGTCGAGGCCAATCCGGTCGGCCCCACGGACGCCCCCGATCAGCACGATGACCGGTATCACCACCGCCAGCAGCAGCTGCTCGCCGTTGCCAAGCATCAGCTTGGCTTCCATCCTGGCCTGGGCCATCACGCGACGCGCGAGGGGAGCTGAGCCCGGCTGCGGCGTGTAGGTGCCCGTCATTCGACGAGTCCCCGACCGGTGAGCTCGAGGAAGACGTCCTCGAGGTTGCGCTGGCCGAGCGAGAGCGACTCGGGCACCACGCCCTGTTCGTCACACCAGCGGGAGACCTTGGCCAGCGTCGAGGCATCGGCCGGGCCGGTGACGAGGAGGCTCAGTGCGTCGAGCTGGGTGACCTCGGTCTCGGGGCCCAGCGCGGCCCGCAGCGACTCCGGAGCAGTAGGCGGGAAAGGCTCGGTCACCACCAACCTGATGGTCGCGACGGCTCCACCACGGGTCAGCTCCAGCGCCGTTCCCGAAGCCACCAGCCGGCCGTGGTCGATGATGTGCACCTGGTCCGCGAGCCGCTCGGCCTCGTCCATGTGGTGGGTGGTCAGCACTACCGTCACGCCGTCGGTCCGCAGCTCTTCCAGGAGCTCCCAGGTGGTGCGGCGGACCTGCGGATCCATCCCGGCAGTGGGTTCGTCGACGAAGACCACCTCGGGGCGGCCGACCAGCGCCATGGCCAACCCCAGGCGCTGCTGCTGGCCACCGGAGAGCCGTCGGTAAGGGGTACGGCCGCAGTCACCGAGCCCCAACCGTTCGCCCAGGGCATCGACGTCGAGCGGGTGAGCGTGCAGCGAAGCGAGGTGGCGCAGCATGTCCATGGCTCGCACGCCGCTCCAGGCCCCGCCGGTCTGCAGCATCACCCCGATCCGAGGCAGCAGCTCGCGGCGTTGGTGGACCGGGTCCAGGCCGAGCACGCGAACACTGCCGCCGTGCGGTCGCCGGTAGCCCTCGCAGGTCTCCAGGGTGGTGGTCTTGCCGGCTCCGTTGGGGCCGAGGACAGCAGTGATCGTGTGCCGGGCCACGGTGAGGCTCAGCCCGTCGACAGCCAGCTTGTCGCCGTACCGCATCACCAGGCCGTCGACCAGGACTGCGGCGGGCTCGGGCACCCGAGGAGTCTATGGTTGCCGCCGTGAACGTCTGGCTGGAGGTGCTGGTCTACGCGGCTGCCGGCATCGCACTGCATCGGGACGCTCGTGCTGCTGGTGAAGGATGAGGTCGCCGGAGACGTGATGTTCCTGGTGCTCGGGGTGGTCGAGCTGCTGCTGCTCGTCCAGCTGGTGGTCGGGTCGGTCGCGCTCGCCGAGACCTCCCGCGATGTCTCGGGGGTCCTGTTCGTCAGCTATCTGATCGGGGTGGCGCTCGCCGTGCCGATCGGTGCGTTCTGGTCGCTCGCGGAGCGCACCCGGGCCGGCACGGCGGTGCTGGCGGTGGCGGTCTTCACCGTGGTCGCGCTCGAGCTGCGGCTGGTCGGGATCTGGAGTGCGGGTGCCTGACCACCGGGGGAGCCTGTCCACGGGTTGGGGCCGGCTCCTGGTCTTCGTCTACGGCGTCTTCGCGGTCGCCGCCACCGGACGTTCGCTGGTCCAGCTCGGTCAGGACGCCGACCGCGCGCCGCTGGCCTACTCGCTCTCGCTCGTTGCCGCGGTCATCTACCTGGTCGCCACCAGCTGCCTGCTGCTCGGCGGCCGGAGGGCCTGGCTGATCGCCTGCGTTGCGTGCTCGGTGGAGCTGGCCGGCGTGCTGACCGTCGGCGCACTCAGCTTCGCCGCGACCGACCTCTTCCCGGACAAGACCGTCTGGTCGCACTTCGGCCAGGGTTACGCCTTCTTGCCACTAGTGCTGCCGTTCGCGGGGTTGGCCTGGCTTCGGTCTCACCGACCCCAGACGTCCGGGTCCTCGTCGCTGGCGGAGTGATTGCCCGCGCGCGCCTGCCCGAGTACGACTAGCGCCTGCGATAGGCCATCGGGCACCGATGGGCTGCCCGGGCTACTCCTCCGATCTGCGCCGGCACCGGCACAGGCGGGGTGGTCCAGGCTGGCTCCAGCTCGTACTCGGTGCCGAGCCGGGTCATCGCCGCGGTCATCGCTGTGAGTGAGAACGGCTGTGCTGGGCAGGAGTGCCGGCCGTGCCCGAACGCGGTCACCAGCTGCGGCGAGGCCAGCTGAGAGGTGTCGGCCAGCCGATGGCCCTGCCAGCGGGCCGGGTCCCAGACGGCCAGGCCTGGCGCGGCCGTCGTGTTGAGCAGCGGCAGCAGCGTGGCGATGGTCCAGCCCGGAGGCACGGCGTACGCCCTGTCGCCGGTGTCGAAGGTGACGGGTCGCAGCACCGTGCGCGCCATGATCGAGCGTTGCGCCAACCTCGTCGACTCGAGGGCGCAGCGTTCGGCCAGCGCAGAGTCGCCCGCCAATACGGCGGCCAGCTCGGTGGGATGCCCGACCAGATCGACCAGCGCCCAGCCGAGCGCGGCATGCAGGTTCGACATCGAGGCGACATGGATCAGGGCGACGTCGAGGCCGATCCCGCGGCGTCGCACGTCGTCTGGTTCGTCGGCCCACGCCGTGGCGATCCGCCCGAAGAGGCCACCGTCGGCGACGGCAGCGCCGACCTCGTCGATCACCTCCTCAAGTGCCGCTGTCTCAGCTGCCTTGTCCGACGCAGCCACCGCGGCCATGGCGTCGGGGTGCACGAACGCATCGGACCCGTCCAGCTGGTCGAACGCCGTCACCAGACGCTCGAAAGCCTCGCCCTGGGCAGAGCCCGGTGCGGACCAGGAGGCCAAACCCATCCGGTGTCCGAGCCTCCGGGTCAGGGCGAACACGTCGACCGTGCCCTGCTCGCCGAGTTCGGCGATGGTCGCGTCGAGGGCACTGTCGAGGTTGCGCAGGTAGAACGCCACGTCGTCGCGCCGGAACAGCGTGCCGGGCAGAGTGCGCCGGCCGTCGAAGATCTCGTCGGGCAGCTTGCGGCGCAGCATCAGGTAGTCGGCGACGCCCTTGGAGGCGACGTCCTCCGAAAGCGCGTAGAAGGACTCGACGCCGGTGGGGGAGAAGGTGAAGAGGTAGCGGTCGCGCCCGCTCTCCACAACGAACGTTGCCCCGTGCTCGGCCCGGGCTTTCGCGATCTCGCCGACGGCGTCGTCGAGGGTGTCGTCGAGGGTGTCGTCGACGGGAGAGTCCCACGGCAGCCCCACCCCGACAGCCACCGGCGGCATGGGCTCGAGGTCACGGCGTGGCACGGCGTCATGGTGACAGGAACCCTCGCGCCGGGAGCGTGGACGAGGAAACTCGGGGGCGGCTCTGAGTAAGGGTTCCCTTAGTGAGTCGAACCTTACTTGAACTGCAGGAAGCAATATAGGCACACTGGTGTTGTGGAAATCATGGAAGGACATCTGAACGAGGCCGAGGAGCCGACGCGTCTGCGCGTCGCGCGCTCCATCCTCGTCAACGGTCCTTCGACAGCGGCGGGCCTTGCGGAGCGTCTCGAGCTCACCGCCGCCGCCGTTCGGCGCCACCTCGACCAGCTGCTCGAGGAAGGTGCCGTGGAGGCGCGCGAACCCCGGTTCGCGCCATCGCGTGGCCGAGGTCGTCCGGCAAAGCTCTTCGCGCTCACCGATGTGGGTCGCGACGGTTTCGACCAGCAGTACGACGACCTTGCTGTCCAGGCACTGCGCTTCCTCGCGGAGACCGGTGGCGACGAGGCAGTTCGCAAGTTCGCTGAGCGGCGCGTGTCGTTCGTCGAGGACAAGTTCGGTGAGGTCACCAGTTCCCATCCTGACCTCAGCCCCGCTGAGGTGCTGGCGAAGATCTTCACCGACGAGGGTTACGCGGCCGGCGTCCGTGACCTGCCCATGGGAGAGCAGCTGTGCCAGCAGCACTGCCCGGTTTCCCATGTCGCCCACGAATTTCCGCAGCTGTGCGAGGCCGAGACCGAGGCGATCAGCCGGGTGCTCGGACGACACGTACAACGACTGGCCACCATCGCGCACGGCGACGGTGTGTGCACGACCTGCATTCCGCATCCCCAAGACATCAAGCAGACCACGTCATCCAAGGTGAAGGAGAAGGTCACTTCATGACCTCCATCGAAGAACTCAACCCGGAGCTCAAAGGCATCGGTCGTTACGAGTTCGGCTGGGCCGACAGCGACGAGGCCGGTGCCACGGCGCAGCGCGGTCTCAGTGAAGCCGTCGTCCGCAACATCTCAGCGCTGAAGAGCGAGCCGCAGTGGATGCTCGACCTGCGTCTGAAGGGCCTCAAGCTCTTCCACCGCAAACCCATGCCGACCTGGGGTTCGGACCTGAGCACGATCGACTTCGACAACATCAAGTACTTCGTCCGGTCCTCGGAGAAGCAGGCCGCTACCTGGGACGACCTGCCTGAGGACATCAAGAACACCTACGACAAGCTCGGCATCCCCGAGGCCGAGAAGCAGCGTCTGGTCTCCGGTGTCGCTGCGCAGTACGAGTCCGAGGTCGTCTACCACTCGATCCGCGAGGACCTCGAGGAGCAGGGTGTTCTCTTCCTCGACACCGACACCGCGCTCCGCGAGCAGCCCGAGCTGTTCCAGGAGTACTTCGGCACCGTGATCCCGGTCGGGGACAACAAGTTCGCCGCACTCAACACGTCGGTGTGGTCCGGCGGCTCGTTCATCTACGTGCCGAAGGGTGTGCACGTCGACATCCCGCTGCAGGCCTACTTCCGGATCAACACCGAGAACATGGGCCAGTTCGAGCGGACGCTGATCATCGTCGACGAGGACGCCTACGTGCACTACGTCGAGGGCTGCACCGCGCCGATCTACTCCTCCGACTCGCTGCACTCGGCGGTCGTGGAGATCATCGTGAAGAAGGGCGGCCGCTGCCGCTACACGACGATCCAGAACTGGTCCAACAACGTCTACAACCTGGTGACCAAGCGCGCCACCTGCGAGGCCGGCGCCACCATGGAGTGGGTCGACGGCAACATCGGGTCCAAGGTGACGATGAAGTACCCCGCCATCTACCTGATGGGCGAGCACGCCAAGGGCGAGACGCTCTCGATCGCCTTCGCGGGCGAGGGCCAGCACCAGGACGCCGGGGCCAAGATGGTGCACGCCGCGCCCAACACCTCCTCGAGCATCCTCAGCAAGTCGGTGGCGCGAGGCGGTGGCCGCACGTCGTACCGCGGGCTGATCCAGATCAACGAGGGTGCCCACGGCTCGAAGTCCAACGTGCTCTGTGACGCGCTCCTGGTCGACCAGATCAGCCGTTCCGACACCTATCCCTACGTCGACATCCGCGAGGACGACGTCTCGATGGGGCACGAGGCCAGCGTCTCGAAGGTTTCCGACGACCAGCTCTTCTACCTCATGTCACGAGGCATGGAGCAGGACGAGGCGATGGCGATGATCGTGCGCGGCTTTGTCGAGCCGATCGCCAAGGAGCTGCCGATGGAGTACGCGCTCGAGCTCAACCGGCTGATCGAGCTCCAGATGGAAGGGGCCGTCGGCTGATGACAGCAGTCGCCGACGCCCTCGAGATGTCGAGGGTGGATTCCCACCTGCACCCAGAAGGATCGTTCGCCGTGGCGGACCACCCGGTGCCCACCGGCCGCGAGGAGATCTGGCGGTTCACGCCGCTGAAGCGCCTGCGCGATCTGCATGCTGACGCCAACTTCAACCCTTCCGTGACGACCTGCGAGTGGAACACCCCTGAGGGTGTCCGCATCGCGGGCGTCGACTCCGAAGAGGCTCGCGGACTGCGCGGCATCAGCGGCCTCGTCCCCAACACCCGTTGGGCTGCCCGGGTGCTGTCCGAGGTGCCGTCATCGTTGCTGGTCGACGTGCCTGCAGACACCGAGCTCGCCGAGCCCGTCATCATCCGACTCACCGGCACGGATGCCTCGGTGACCGAAGCCGGCCACATAGCGCTGCGGTTCGGCCGCCACTCCAAAGCCGTGGTCGTGCTCGACCACGAAGGCTCCTCCTCCATGGCGCAGGTCGTCGAGGTGCTCGTGGGAGACGGCGCCGAGGTCTCGGTGGTCTCGCTCCAGGACTGGGCCGATGACTCCGTGCACCTCACCCATCACCAGGCGTTGGTGGGCCGCGACGCGGCCTACAAGCACGTCGCGATCAGCTTCGGTGGTGACGTCGTCCGGATGGACGCCAACGTCTCCTACGCCGGCCCCGGCGGCAGCGCAGAGCTGCTCGGCCTCTACTTCGCCGATGCCGGCCAGCACATCGAGCACCGGCTGTTTGCTGACCACGACGAGCCGCGCACCAAGAGCAACGTGGTCTACAAGGGCGCGCTGCAGGGCGAGGGTGCGCACACTGTCTGGGTCGGCAACGTGCTGATCCGCAAGGCCGCCGAAGGCATCGAGACGTTCGAGGAGAACCGCAACCTGGTCCTCACCGACGGCTGCCATGCAGACTCCGTGCCGAACCTCGAGATCGAGACCGGTGAGATCGAGGGCGCCGGTCACGCGTCGGCGACCGGTCGGTTCGACGACGAGCAACTCTTCTACCTGCGCTCTCGTGGCGTCTCCGAGAAGGAGGCCCACCGACTGGTCGTGCACGGCTTCTTCAACGACCTGATCCGCAAGATCGGCGTGCCGGCGCTTCAGGCGAAGCTGATGGCTACGGTCGAGGAGGAGCTCGCCAAGAACGTGCTGAAGGACGTCGCCGAGGTGGGTTTCTGATGGCCTACGAGCTCGCTTGCGCCGTCACCGACGTGCCGTCCGACGAGGCGCTCGGGGTCACCATTGGCCGCTACGACGTGGCCATCGCGCGCTGCGCAAGCGCCGGGGGCGGCGACGAGTTCTTCGCCCTGCAGGACCTCTGCAGCCACGCGGCAGTAGCCCTCAGCGAGGGCGAGGTCGAGGACTGCTCGGTCGAATGCTGGTTGCACGGCTCGCGGTTCGACCTGCGCACCGGCAAGCCCACCGGCCTCCCAGCCACCGAACCAGTCGCGACCTTCCCCCTCGAGGTCCGCGACGACGGCGTCTACGTCGACGTCGAGTCCACCCTCAACGGCGTACGCCCCAGCTGAGGTTGCGAGGCTCGCAAGCTCGCACCTCGACCACAGGATTTTCGAAAGGACACACATGAGCACCCTGGACATCAAGGACCTGCAGGTCTCAGTCAACACCGAGGACGGCCCGAAGGAGATCCTGAAGGGCGTCACGCTGACCATCAAGGACGGCGAGACCCACGCGATCATGGGCCCCAACGGCTCCGGCAAGTCCACGCTGGCCTACTCCATCGCCGGCCACCCGAAGTACGACATCACCGGCGGTTCGGTGACCCTCGACGGCGCCGACGTGCTCGCGATGTCGGTCGACGAGCGTGCCCGGGCGGGGCTGTTCCTCGCGATGCAGTACCCCGTGGAGGTGCCGGGCGTCTCTGTCTCCAACTTCCTGCGCACCGCGAAGACCGCGCTCGACGGGGAGGCACCCAAGCTGCGTACCTGGGTCAAGGACGTCAATGCTGCGCTCGAGCAGCTCAACCTCGACCCGACCTTCGGCACTCGCAACGTCAACGAGGGGTTCTCCGGCGGCGAGAAGAAGCGCCACGAGATCGCTCAGCTCGAGCTGCTGAACCCGAAGGTCGCCATCCTTGACGAGACCGACTCCGGCCTCGACATCGATGCACTCAAGATCGTGGCCGAGGGCGTGAACCGGTTCCGTCGCCAGGAGGGCCGAGGCGTCCTGCTGATCACCCACTACACCCGGATCCTGCGCTACATCGAGCCCGACCAGGTGCACGTGTTCGTCGACGGCAAGATCGCCGAGCAGGGTGGTCCCGAGCTGGCCGAGCAGCTAGAAGCCGAGGGCTACGACAAGTACCTCTCAGCGGCGCGATAAGCGGCCCTGGGCGGCGTTGTCGTCCCTCGACGGCCCGCTCCGCTCAAAGGCCGCCTTCGCTCCTCCGCCTTGCCCAGCACCACTTCTCACACCGCTGAGAAAGGAATCGAGATGATGGAAGGACTCCTTCCAGAACTGGACGTCATCCGCAAGGACTTCCCGATCCTCGAGCGCACGCTCGCGAACGGGCAGAGCCTGGTCTACCTCGACAGCGCCAACACCTCGCAGAAGCCGCAGGTGGTCATCGACACGATGGTCGACCACTTGGAGCGCCACAACGCCAACATCGCCCGTGCGATGCACCAGCTCGGTGCCGAGTCGACCGAGGCGTTCGAGTCCGCGCGCGACAAGGTGGCCGCGTTCATCGGGGCGCCGTCGCGCGACGAGGTGATCTTCACCAAGAACGCGTCGGAGGCGCTCAACCTGGTGGCCAACACGTTGGCCTGGGCTCAGGGAGATCTGGCGATCGGCGTGGGCGACGAAGTTGTGATCACCGAGATGGAGCACCACTCCAACATCGTGCCGTGGCAGCTGCTGACCGAGCGCAAGGGCGCCACCCTGCGCTGGTTCGGCCTCACCGACGAGGGTCGGCTCGACCTTTCCAACCTCGACCAGCTGATCAACGAGCGCACCAAGGTCGTCTCGCTGACCTGGGTGTCCAACATGCTCGGCACCATCAACCCTGTCGCCGAGATCGCCCGACGCGCGCACGAGGTCGGGGCGATCGTGGTGCTCGACGCCTCGCAGGCCGTGCCGCAGCTCCCTGTCGACGTGGTCACGAGCGGTGCTGACGTCTTGGCCTTCACAGGACACAAGGTGGTCGGGCCGACCGGCATCGGTGTGCTCTGGGGCAAGCGCGAGGTTCTCGACCGGCTGCCACCTTTCCTTGGTGGCGGCGAGATGATCGCGACCGTCACCATGGAGCGCTCGACGTACGCCGGAATCCCGCACAAGTTCGAGGCCGGCACGCCCCCGATCGTGCAAGCGGTGGGGCTGGGCGCTGCGGTGGACTACCTGGCTCACATCGGCATGGATGCGATCCGCGACCACGAGCACGCGATCACCGCCTATGCGCTGGCTGGGCTGGCCACCGTGCCGGGCCTGACCGTGCTCGGACCGCTGGAGGCGACCGACCGGGGAGGAGCGATCTCTTTCGAGATCGACGGCGTCCACCCCCACGACGTGGCGCAGGTGCTTGATTCCCGCGGCATCGCTGTGCGCGCCGGCCATCACTGCGCCAAGCCCGCCCACGCCCGCTTCGGGGTGCAGAGCTCCACCCGGATGTCGTCCTACCTCTACACGACTCCGGCCGAGATCGACGCGCTCGTCGAGGGGCTGGAATACACCCGCTCGTACTTCAAGGTGGGCTGAGTGAGATGACTTCTGCTCCGGACCCCGGACTCGACTCTCTCTACCAGGAGATCATCCTCGACCACTACAAGAACCCCCATCACAAGGGGCTCCGCGAGCCGTTCGAGGCCGAGGTGCACCACGTGAACCCGACCTGCGGCGACGAGGTGACATTGCGGGTGCACGTGCTCGACGGCATCGTCGATGACGTCTCCTACGACGCCATCGGGTGCTCCATCTCGCAGGCCAGCGCATCGGTGATGACCGACCTTGTCATCGGCAAGCCTGTCGAGGAGGCCATGTCGATCCACCAAACATTCCTGACCCTGATGCAGGGCAAGGGAGCTGTGGAGCCCGACGAGGACGTGCTCGAGGACGGCATCGCCTTTGCCGGCGTCGCCAAGTTCCCGGCGCGTGTCAAGTGCGCGCTACTGTCGTGGATGGCCTGGAAAGACGCCACCGCCCAATCCTTGGAGGAGAGCAATGGCTGACAGCCATCCCATCGAGCACAGTGACCTGCCTGACGTCCCCGAGGCGTCCGGCGGCGCGGGTACGGCGACCGTCACGGTCGACGACGTCACCGAGGCGATGAAGGACGTCGTCGACCCTGAGCTCGGCATCAACGTGGTCGACCTCGGCCTGGTCTACGACGTCCATCTCGACGAGGGCCACAACGTGGTCCTGGACATGACACTGACGTCTGCGGCATGTCCGCTGACCGACGTGATCATGGACCAGACCAACTCGGCCCTCGAAGGCATCGTCAACGACGTGGCCATCAACTGGGTCTGGATGCCGCCGTGGGGTCCGGACAAGATCACCCCCGACGGCCGCGAGCAGTTGCGCGCGTTGGGCTTCAACGTCTGAACGGCTACGTGCCCTCGGACGAGCAGCCGCCGGAGGTCTCCGAGGAGGTCGCCACCTTCTGGGCGATGGCTAGCCGTCAGGCCCGTTTCGACAGCGTGCCTGGCTACTTCGGGCCGACTCCGCTGGCGTCGGTGATGCCACCGGCCTGGTCGTTCGGATCGACGTCCGAGCAGGCCAGCGCGCTCGCCGCCCTCGTTGCCGACGGAGTCAAGACCGCGACCGCCAGTGCGGCGGAGGATTACACCGCGGAAGGGGAGGCGCTGCCCGAGCCGGGCGTCCTCGGCATCGTGCTCGACGGCGATGGTCACCCCCGAGCACTGGTGGCCACCACCGAGGTCGAAGTCGTCGCCTTCGACGAGGTCGGTGCCGACCATGCCCTGGCCGAGGGCGAGGGCGACCGCACTCTCGCCTCCTGGCGCGAAGGGCACGAGCGCTTCTTCCGCGACAACGACCCGCACGGACGCGGTTTCCGAATGGACATGCCGGTGGTGCTGGAGCGCTTTCGCGTGCTCTACCCGTCGGACGTCGCAGCCGATCAGCCCGTGTAGGCCGGCAGCGGTGGCTCGAACGTGAGCGTCGTGTACGGCGCTTTGTCCGGCTCCTCGTCCCGTGGCCACACCGCGGTGCCGATGTAGGTCCTGCCGTCCAGGGTCACCTCGACCAGATAGACGAAGGGGGCCGGGCCAAGTCCGGCTGCGCGCTTCCCGTCGGCTTCTTCTCCCACGAAGCTCACCGTGCCGTCGCCGGCGCAGCGTTCGTCTTGGTTGATCGGCCCGATGGTCGTGGAGCGACCGTTGGCGGCCGTGACCGTCAGCGTCATCGACGCGTCCCGTGGGTCCTCGGCCAGCGCGTCGATGCCGACCTCCACACCGTAGGAGTCCAGCTCGGAGTCGTTGTCCGCGACGATCGCGGCATAACCGCTCGGTGTGGGTAGGAAGCCGGTCTCGGATGTGGTCCACGCAAACGTCGTGATGACGTCCCCTTCCGGGCCGCGGCCGAAGACATTGACGTCATAGCTGCCCGGGGGCCCGGCCAGTGGCACCGCAAAGGTGAAGGCGCCGGTCTTCTCCGCAGGCACCGTGAACGTCCGTTCGCACCGGTGAGGGTCGGCGGACGAGAAGGAAGCCTCGAACGTCCAGCCCTTCAGTGGGAACGAGAATGGCACCTCGTTGCGCTCACCCACGTCCTCGAACGGAGGCGTCGGTGCGCCGTCGCTGCACGAGCCCTGCGAGACGCCGTCGTCCCCAGGTGGACTGGTGTAGCAGGAGGTCCACGGGTTGAGGGACACCTGCCGCCCGTCGAGCTGGAGCACGATCGGCGGGGCACCCTTCCCGTCCCACTCAGGAGCCTCGTCCGGGACGCCGGGGCCGGTCCGTGGGCTCGGGTCTGGCGCGGAGACGGGCGGCTCGTCCGCGCGATCATCGTCACGCAGCGCCGCGGCGCCACCGACGATCGCCACGACGGCCGCGCCGGCACCGAGAGCTGCGATGAACGCGCGCCGACGCCTGCGCCGGCGGCCACGACGGGCCACGACGCCGTCGTACGGCGGCGGGACGGGTGGTGTGAGTCCTTGGACGTGGGTGGACAGCCCTTGCTCGAATTCATTCATGGCGTGGTCGGGACTTCCGTGTCGGTGAGGCTGTCCGTGAGCATGGGGGCCATCGCCGCGCGGGCGCGCGAGAGCCTGGACTTGACCGTGCCGACGGGCAGCCGCAGCAAGGCCGCGACCTCGTCGACCGGCAGGTCGTGGACGTGGTGCAACAGCACCACCGCCCTGGAGCCAACGGGCAACGACGCGAGGGCAGCCGCGACGTCGAGCCGCGCCGACGTCGGCTCGACGGTGGTCGCCTGGGCACCAGAGGCAAGGCGGCCGAGGCCGAGCGTCGCGACCTTCCTGCGCCGGTAGCGCGAGATCATCATCCGCACGGCCACGGTACGCAGCCAGCCTTCGATGTCGGCGTAGTGACGCACCTTCGGCCACTTCTCGAGCAGCTTGACGAAGGCGTCCTGGGCGACCTCCTCGGCATCGGCCGAGGACCCGCCCACCGCTGTCAGCAACCCGATCAGCCTCGGTCCGGTCACGGCGTAGATCGTCGCGACCTCATCGGTGTCCACACTCATGTCACGCGGCAGAGGTCGATCGGGTTCCCTCGGTCGGCTCGCCTCTTCGCTACCGTCGCCCACGTGCCCAGCATCCTCGTCCCGAGCAGCAGGCTCGAGCGCTGGGTCGACAACTTCGAGAAGCGGCACGGGAACACCGCGCTCGTGGTGCGTGACGGTGCCCTGTCCGGCGTCTCCGACGACGGGTCGGACTTCGCGGCTCGCCTACCGTTTGCCGGCGCCTACGCCGGCCCCGCAGACGCCATCGCCTTCGCGGCCGCTGTCGCGGTGCCCGAGGTCTGGGGCATCCTCTTGGTGCGCAAGGGGGGCTTCGCCGTTGCCAGGTTGGAGGCGGGGGTCAGTGTCGAGTCGAAGGTCGGGCAGCGACACGTTCAAGGCCGCACCAAGGCGGGCGGCCAGTCCCAGCAGCGGTTCGCCCGGCGTCGGGACAACCAGGCGCGCCAGGCCTACGAGGCGGCTGCCGATCACGCGGCCAGGATCCTGCGCCGCGGTCCCCTAGTGGTGGGTGGCGACCGGCCTGCTGTCGAGGAGGTGGTCGGCGATCCACGCCTACGCGGGATGGTCGTCGTGGAGCCGTGGCTGCCGGTCGGCGACCCGAAGCGCGGCGTGCTGGAGGCGGCCGTGGTGGACGCCCAAGCCGTGCAGATCGAGGTCAGAAACGCCTGAGTCTCGACGACGATCCGCTCCGCGCCTACCCCGCTCGGCGAGGAGATGGGCCTCGTCGGGCGCGCCATCAAGTAGTTTCGAACGCGTGGACACGCCCAGCTGGCAGCCTGAGGCCGAGTGGCTGGCGCTCCCCGGCAGTGCCGGACCTTCGACCGTCGGGGTGTGGCGGACCGCGCTGGGCGGCCGACCAGTGGTTATCAAACGCCTCGCAGCCCCCGGGCCGGACGATCCGCACGAGGTCAGCGACCCGCTGCACTTCGCCTACTGGCGGCGCGAGGCCGACGTGCTCACCTCAGGCATCACGGTCGCAACCCCAGGGCTTCGGTCGGCGGCGGCCGCTGTCGAGGAGGACGACGAAGGGATCACCATCACCCAGGAGTGGGTGGAGGACGATGCCCTGCCCGGCCTGTTTGTGGTGATGGCGCTCGGCAGGTTCGCCGGGAGCGACCTGGCCCGACCGCGCTACCTGGCCCGCAACCAGCTGCGCGACCGGCTGGTGCGCATCGAGCGCGGCGGTGGGTGGCCAACTCTGGCTCGGACGACAGTCGCCGATGTCGCCGACCATCTCTGGGCGCGGAGGGCGACCTGGCTGGCCGCTCTCGACGCGCTTCCGCAGGTGCCCCAGCACGGAGACCCGACGCCGACCAACCTGCCCGGCCGGACGGGTGACGACGTGCTGGCCATCGACTGGGCGACGCTCGGCGTAGGGCCCGTTGGTGCTGACCTGGGCTACTTCGGGTTGTCCGCCCGGGAGGACTTCGAGCCTCTGGTGGAGGCCTACCTGATCGGGCTGCCCGAGGAAGTCGCCAGCCGCGAGCAGGTCGAGCTAGGGGCCAGGGTCGCCGCCGCCTACACCGCGCTCAGCCGCGCCGAGTGGGCGCTGGCCAGGGTTGCCGGGGGAGAGGGTGCCTTGGCAGGCAAGTACCGCCACCCCGCGGTAGCGCCGCACCTGCGGACCCTGCAGCGGCAGTTCCCGCAGATCGAGGCGCTACTGGACTGAGGGTCAGACCCGGGGGACGCCGAAGGTGTCGCAGGCGGCGATCGACCCCTGCTCGAAGCCGATCAGGAACCACTTCTCACGCATCGCGGCCGAACCATGAGTCCAGCTCTCCTCCGTGACCTGGCCTTGGGTCTTCTCCTGGATCCGGTCGTCTCCGACCGCCGCGGCTGCCTCGATGGCGAGCTGGATGTCCTGCTTTGTGAGCTCGAGGATCAGCACCTCACCCTGGGAGTCCTCCGTGGCTGTGGCTGCCTTGGCCCACATGCCTGCGTAGCAGTCAGCCTGCAGCTCGAGTCGGACGGCGTCGCTCTGCGGACCCTGCTGGGTCTTCACCTGGCTCATCTGGCCGGTGATGTTCTGGATGTGGTGGCCGTACTCGTGGGCGAGCACGTAGTACTCGACGAAGCCACCATCGGGACCACCTAGCTGGCGCTCGAGCACCTCGTCGAAGAAGTCCGTGTCGAGGTAGATCCGGGCGTCGGCGGGGCAGTAGAACGGGCCGACGTCCGAGGTCGCGCCGCCGCAGCCGGTGTCCACGGAGTCGGTGAAGGTGATCAGCGCGTCCTCCGGCCGGAAGTCGTTGCCGACCTCATCTCCCCAGTAGTCGGTCAGCGAGTTCTCGACCGCGACCCGGGCGCAGTCGGCGTCGGCGTTGGCGTCGTCGCCGGTCTTGCAGCCGTCATAGCGCCCGGTATCGGCGGCGTCGGACAGCCGCGACGTGGAGTAGCTGCCAGTGCCGGGGAGGTTGCCGCCGCTTCCACCCACGCACTGCACCAGCACGTAGATCAACACCACCAAGATCACGCCGCCGATGCCGCCCGTGCCGACCCCACCTGGGATCGGTATCCGCATCCCAGCGCCACCCATGCCGCTGTTGCTCCTGCCCCGGCCGGTGTCCTTCACGCGGCCACGGTCGAGCCGGGCCTTCGGGTTGAAACGCATGATGGAACACTAGAGGCAATCATGATCACCGCCCACCAGCTCGAGGTCCGAGCCGGGGCTCGCTTGCTGATGGAAGACGTGTCGTTCCGCGTGGCCGCGGGAGACAAGATCGGTCTCGTCGGTCGCAACGGGGCCGGCAAGACCACGCTCACCAAGATCCTCGCAGGGGAAGGCCTACCCGCCTCCGGGACGGTCCAGGCGACCGGTGAGGTCGGTTACCTGCCGCAGGACCCTGGCACCGGCGGACCCGACGTGCTCGCCCGGGAGCGGATCCTCTCGGCACGAGGGCTCGACGACGTCGTCCGGCGCCTGCGCGAGGCCGAGGCAGAGATGGGCAGCGACGACCCGAACGTGCGCGACCGCGCGATGCGTCGCTACACGCGCGCCGACAACGACCTTCATGCCGGTGGTGGGTACGCCGCCGAGTCGGAGGCTGCCCAGATCGCGCACAGCCTCGGCATCGAGGACCGGGTGCTGGCGCAACCGCTGCACACCTTGTCAGGTGGTCAGCGGCGCCGGGTAGAGCTCGCGCGGATCCTGTTCTCCGGCGCGGAGACGCTGCTGCTCGACGAGCCGACCAACCACCTCGACGCCGACTCGATCATCTGGCTGCGCGACTTCCTGGTCGCCCACCAGGGCGGTCTGGTGATCATCAGCCACGACACCGCCCTGCTGGAGCGCTGCGTCAACCGAGTGCTCCACCTCGACGCCAACCGGGCCGAGATCGACGTCTACAACATGGGTTGGCGGGCCTACCTCCAACAGCGCGAGACCGACGAGAAGCGTCGCAAGCGCGAGCGGATGAACACCGAGAACAAGGCGAAGACGCTCACCGACCAAGCCAACCGGATGCGCGCGAAGGCCTCGAAGGCCCAGGCCGCCCAGTCGATGCTCAAACGCGCCGAGAAGATGATGGCCGGACTCGAGGGTGAGCGGCAGGCCGACAAGGTGGCCCGGATCAACTTCCCCGCTCCGGCGCCGTGCGGCAAGACCCCACTCACCGCGGAAGAGCTCTCGAAGTCCTACGGCTCGCTCGAGGTGTTCACCGACGTCGACCTGGCCATCGACCGAGGTTCACGGGTCGTCATCCTGGGGCTCAACGGTGCCGGCAAGACCACCCTGCTGCGGATCCTTGCGGGGGTGGACCGTTCCGATACCGGCAAGGTGCTGCCCGGCCACGGCCTCAAGCTGGGTTACTACGCTCAGGAGCACGAGACCCTCGACACCAGCCGGACCGTGCTGGAGAACATGCAGAGCGCCGCGCCGCAGCTGACCGACACCGAGACTCGCTCGGTGCTCGGCGCGTTCTTGTTCTCGGGTGACGACGCGAACAAGTCGGCCAGCGTGCTCTCCGGTGGGGAGAAGACCCGGCTCGCGCTGGCCAGCCTCGTGGTCTCGAGTGCCAACGTGCTGCTCCTCGACGAGCCCACCAACAACCTCGATCCGGCATCGCGCGAGGAGGTGCTGGAAGCCATTCGCACGTACGAGGGCGCGATCATCCTGGTGACCCACGATGAGGGGGCTGTCCGGGCCCTCCAGCCGGATCGGGTGCTCTTGCTCCCCGACGGCGACGAGGACCTGTGGAACGACGACTACGCCGACCTCGTCTCCCTGGCCTGACTCCCCGTCCAGGTAGGGCGTCGACGACGGTCTCTAGACTCCGGCCATGACTCCCGAGCGGCTCGCCCAGGCCGGACTTCTCTTCGACATCGACGGTGTTGTCGCCACGGTTACCTTGGACAAGCCGGACAAGCGCAACAGCCAAACTCCCACGATGTGGCGCACGCTTGCCGCGTTGGCCCACGAGATCCCCGAGCAGGTCCGGGTTGTGGTTCTGCGGGGCAACGGCCCAGCATTCTCGGCTGGCCTCGACCGAGCCATGCTCGACCCGTCGGGCGGTGACGGCCAGGAGACGGTGGCGGGGTTGCTCGAGCTTGACGACGCCGGCATGAGCGCGACGATCGATGACTACCAGCAGGGTTTCACCTGGCTGCGTGACCCGAGGTTCGTGTCGATCGCCGCGGTGCAGGGATACGCCATCGGCGCCGGGTTCCAGCTAGCGCTCTCGTGTGACCTGAGGATCGTCGCCGATGATGTGCAGTTCTGCATGAAGGAGGCGTCGCTCGGGCTGGTGCCCGACCTGACGGGAACAAAGCCTCTGGTCGAATGCGTTGGATACGCCAGAGCACTCGAGATCTGCGCGACCGCGCGGATGGTGGGAGCAGCAGAGGCCGTCGCGATCGGGTTGGCATCTGCCGCGGTCCCACCTGACGACCTGGCGGCCACCGTTGAGGATCTCGTGGGTGCTCTGAGTGCCGCACCACACGGCGCGGTGTCGGAGACCAAGGCCCTGCTCATCGGAGCCGCAGAGCGCGACCTCGACGAGCAGCGCCGCCTGGAGCGCGAGGCGCAGACCCGGAGGTTCCGGGAGCTGCTCGGATCCAGCTGAAGCGTCAGATCAGGCACCCAACAGGCACCAGCAGACAGAGGAGGACGGCATGTCGTCGATGCACCCGGGCGGTGCGGCATGGCGTCACATCAGGTCCGACCGCAGCGTCGTGGACAACCGGATCGACCCCGGCACCGTGCGACGGGTCCTGGGCTTCGCCCGCCCGCACCGTCGACTGATCAGCGTCTTCCTCGCTCTCACCGTCGTCGATGCCGCCATGGTGGTGGTGATGCCACTGCTGGTGCTGCGGATCGTCGACGACGGCATCCTGGCGGGCAATGGCGGGCTGGTGACCACGCTGGCCTTCGTCATGGCAGGTGTGGTGATCTTCAACGCTTTCCTGGCTGTCCTCGCCGGCTGGTTGTCCTCGCGCATCGGTGAGGGCCTCATCTTCGACCTGCGCACCCAGGTGTTCGGACACGTACAGCGCCAGTCGCTGGCGTTCTTCACCCGCACCCAGACCGGAGCGCTCGTCTCGCGGCTCAACAACGACGTCATCGGCGCGCAGCGCGCCTTCACCTCGACGCTGTCGAGCACGGTGTCCAACTCCATCGCCGTGGTGGTGGTCGGGATCGCGATGCTGGCCCTGAGCTGGCAGGTCACCTTGATGTGCCTGGGACTTTTCCCGATGCTCTTCCTGGTCTCACGTTGGGTGGGCGGACGTCTAGCCGGCCTGACCCGGCGACAGATGGACGGCAACGCCGACCTCGGCAACCTGATGACTGAGCGGTTCAACGTCGGTGGCGCCATGCTGCTCAAGCTGTTCGGTCGGCGTGCTGAGGAGGACGACCTGTTCGGCGACAAGGCCGCCGTCGTCCGCGACCTCGGTGTGCGGATCTCGCTGATCACCCGCATCTTCGGCGCGACGATGATGGCCGTGCCGGCATTGGCGACCGCCATGGTCTACGGCTTCGGTGGCCACCTGGCCATCAGCGGCACCCTGACCGTCGGGACCCTGCTCGCCCTCGCCACTCTGCTGCTGCGGCTGCTCGGCCCACTTCAGGGACTGTCCAACGTGCGCATCGACGTGATGACCGCACTGGTCAGCTTCGAGCGGGTCTTCGAGGTGCTCGACCTGCCGTCGCTCATCCAGGAGAAGCCCGACGCGTTCGTGCTGCCGGCCGAGTCCGGCAGGCTGGAGTTCGAGCACGTGTCGTTCACCTACCCGCGCGCAGATGAGATCTCCCTCGGCTCTCTGGAGTCGGTTGCGCGCACGGAGTCGCGCGACAACATCCAGGTGCTCCAAGACGTCGGTTTCGTCGCCGAGCCCGGACAGATGGTGGCGCTGGTCGGCCCCTCAGGTGCCGGCAAGACCACCATCACCAATCTGGTGGCGAGGCTCTACGACGTCGACAGCGGCACGGTGCGGGTCGGTGGCCACGACGTGCGCGACGTGACGCTGCAGTCGCTCGAGGACGTGGTCGGTTACGTCACCCAGGACGCTCACATGTTCCACGACACCATCCGGGCCAACCTGCTCTATGCGCGCCCCGCAGCCACCGACGAGGAGACCTGGCGCGCCCTCGAGGCAGCTCAGATCGCGACCCTGGTGCGCGGACTCCCCGACGGGCTGGACACCGTGGTCGGCGACCGTGGCTACCGGCTGTCCGGCGGCGAGCGCCAGCGGTTGGCGATCGCGCGGCTGCTGCTCAAGGCACCGTCGATCGTGGTGCTCGACGAGGCGACTGCGCACCTCGACAGCGAGTCGGAAGCCGCCGTGCAGCGCGCCCTCGACGCGGCCCTGGAGAGTCGCACGTCCTTGGTGATCGCCCACCGGCTCTCGACTGTGCGCAACGCCGACCAGATCTTGGTCCTGGACGGCGGGCGGATCGTGGAGCTCGGCACGCATCAGGAGCTGGTCGTTCGCGGAGGGCTCTACAGCGACCTGTACCGCACTCAGTTCCGCGACGACGCGCCCGTGGTGGGCTGAGTCTCCCGGCTTTTCTTTCGGCCCTGGCGGTTGAGTCGCCAGCTGGCCGGCTGGCTGACTTGCTGGCTGACTTGCTGGGAGCCGCGACGCTGCCCACGAGGGCCACGCCTCAGTTCGTCGTAGGCGAGATACCCGAAACCGAAGATCGCCAGTACTCCGAAGAACCACCACTGGAGCCCGTAGAAGAAGTGCGGGCCGTTGTCGAGCTCGGGCAGCTCCACCTGCGCGAGCTGCTGTAGTGGTTCGGGATCCTCGGAGCGCAGCTCGACGAACCCGCCATAGACCTCGCGGTCGAGCGCCGCGCCGATCGCGACGCTGGAGATGGCCCGCGTCGACCGATCGTCCACCTGGATGCTGTCGCCGGTGCCATCAGCGCGGACCCAGCCGCTGATCGTGACCTCTCCCTCAGGTGGAGCCGGCACATCATCTGGCCCCGGGACCCTCGAGCCTTGGGTCTGCAGCCAGCCGCGGTCGACCAGAAGCGCGGGGCCGTCCGCCGTGGCCAGGGGCACGACGACGTCGACCCCCGAGGCGCCCTCGCGGCTGCGGTATCGAACGATCACCGTGTCCGCAGCGTCATAGGTGCCGGTGGCCGTGACCAGGCGCCACTCTTCGTCGTCGGGCACCGACACATCGGGGGCCAGCACCTCCGCGACTGGTGCGGGAGGCTTGCCCTCGTTGGTCCTGATGACTGCATTCCTGTCCTTGCGGTCCTCCAGCCGATGGAACTGCCATTCACCCAGCCACCAGGCAGCCCAGGCCAGCAGCACGACGACGAGCCCGAACAGCAGCCACCGCCGACTCAGCAGGAAGCGGAACGATCGCACGCGACTGAGAGTAGGCGAGGCACGTACGCTGGGGAGATGCAGGTACAACCGCTCGAGGACACCTACGGCCGGGTCGCCAGCGACCTACGCGTCTCGCTGACCGACCGCTGCAACCTGCGCTGCTCCTACTGCATGCCTGCCGAAGGACTCGACTGGCTGCCGGGAGACGAGGTGTTGACCGACGACGAGGTGGTGCGCCTGGTGCGGATCGGTGTCGAGCGACTCGGGATCAACGAGGTCCGTTTCACCGGCGGTGAGCCGCTGGTCCGACGTGGCTTGGTGGAGATCGTGCGGCAGGTGCGCGAGGTCGACTCCGATCTCGAGCTCTCGATCACCACGAACGCTCTGGGACTTGCCAAGACGGCGGCTGCGCTCGCGACAGCCGGACTCAACCGGGTCAACGTCAGCCTCGACAGCGTGCGTGCCGACACGTTCCACACGATCACCCGTCGTGACCGCCTGCACGACGTGGTTGCCGGGCTGGCCGCTGCCGAGGCCGCCGGGCTCGGCCCGGTCAAGGTGAACGCCGTGCTGATGCGCGACGTCAACGACGACCAGGCGGGCGAGCTGTTGCAGTGGTGCCTCGACCGCGGTTACGAGCTCCGCTTCATCGAGCAGATGCCACTCGATGCCCAGCACGGCTGGTCGCGCGAGGGAATGATCACCGCAGACGAGATCTTCGAGCGACTGGCTGACGACTTCGTGCTCACGCCGGCCGAGGAGCCTCGTGGCAGCGCGCCGGCGGAGCTGTTCCTGGTCGACGGCGGCCCGGCGACGGTGGGTGTGATCGCGTCGGTCACCAGACCATTCTGCGGGGACTGCGACCGGGTCCGGCTCACCGCCGACGGTCAGGTCCGCAACTGTCTCTTCGCGCGCTCCGAGTCTGACCTCCGGGGCGCCCTGCGAGGTGGTGCGTCCGACGCCGATATCGCTGACCGATGGGTGGTCGCGATGCGGGGCAAGGCTGCCGGCCACGGCATCGACGACCCATCGTTCCTCCAGCCGGACCGCCCCATGTCAGCGATCGGCGGCTAGGCCGACCCGAACCGCTAGCCGGCCCCTGCTCCCTGGGGGTGCGGCACGACGTCCTTGAGGAAGCCCCTCGCGCCCAGGAAATCCGCGAGGGACTCGCGGTGATCGCCACAGGCGAGCCAGATCTTGCGGCGGTCCGCGGTGTGCAGCTTGGGGTTGTTCCACAGCAGCTGCCACTGCGCCTGCGCCTGGCAACCCTTGGCTGAACAGGTGTCGGCCGTCAGGTCCGGCATCTCAAGGCCCGTCCGATGGGTGCTGCCGGGCCTGGAGCTCGGCCGCGTCGAAGGCGGACCGTTGCAGCGCGAAGTCGTCGGACTTGGAGGAGGCGGCGTTCGCCATCACCACCGCGACGTACGGCAAAAGCAGCGCGGCCAGGATCAGGATCCACATCACCACACCGTGGCCGACGATCACTGCGGCCACGAAGCAGACGGTGCGGATGCCCATGGAGATGAGGTAGCGACGCTGGCGACCTCGGATGTCCTCGTCACGGCTCGTGGCGGCCGTCGTGATCCGGACGGCGTGCTCCTCGCGCCTCCGGTCGCGGCTCATGTCTCCACGGTACGTCGCGGGTCGTGGAACCGGGGAGCCAGGCTCGATCGACGACCGGTCCAGGGCACTACGATCGGGACACCGGGTCGGCCTTCGGGCCGGCCATGTCAACTACGGGAGGTTTCATGTCCAACCGCACCTACCGCGTGACCGAGATCGTCGGTACCTCGCCTACTGGCATCGACGACGCCGTCCGCAATGGCATCGAGCGCGCCTCCCGCACCTTGCGTCACCTGGACTGGTTCGAGGTCACCCAGGTCCGCGGACAGGTCAAGGACGGCGGCGTCGAACACTTCCAGGTGGGCATGAAGGTGGGTTTCCGGCTCGAGGACGACTGAGCAGCTGTCTGCCTGGGACCTGAGTTTTCGCGTACCGCGCAGTAGTCGCTAGCGTCCTGTGACGTGAGTGAACCAGCGAACGAACCCAGATCGGTCCTGGTGACCGGCGGTAACCGCGGCATCGGCCGCGCGATCGCGGAGGCGTTCATCGCCCACGGCGACAAGGTCGCGGTGACCACCCGGTCCGGGGGGGCGCCCGACGGCGCACTCGATGTGACCTGCGACATCACCGACCCTGCGGCCGTGGACGCGGCTTTTGTCGAGATCGAGGCCGCGCACGGTCCGGTCGAGGTGCTCGTCGCCAACGCCGGTATCACCGCAGACACCCTTCTGCTGCGGATGTCGGAGGACGACTGGTCCTCAGTGATCGACACCAACCTGACCGCATCGTTCAGGTTGGCCAAGCGCGCGAGCAAGGGCATGCTGCGGTTGCGCCGCGGCCGGATCATCTTCATCTCTTCCGTGGTGGGCCTGCTCGGGTCGCCGGGACAGGTGAACTACGCGGCCTCCAAAGCAGGTCTGGTCGGCATGGCCCGCTCGATTGCGCGCGAGCTCGGATCTCGCTCGATAACCGCCAACGTGGTCGCGCCGGGCTTCGTCGAGACCGACATGACAGCCGTGCTCACCGACGAACAGCGGGCAACCATCAAGACACAGGTGCCGCTCGGGCGGTACGCCGACCCGGCGGAGGTTGCCGCTGCGGTGACCTGGCTCGCAGGTGATGGGGCGGCTTACGTCACCGGGGCAGTCATCCCGGTCGACGGCGGACTCGGCATGGGCCACTGAAGGGACGGAAACGAAATGACCGGAATCCTCGAGGGCAAGCGCATCTTGGTTGCTGGGGTGACGATGGACAGTTCCATCGGCTTTGCCACCGCCAAGGTGGCCCAGGAGCAGGGCGCAACAGTGCTGATCTCCAACTTCGGCCGCGCGCTCGGCATTACCCGACGGATCGCCAAGCGACTCCCGGTAGAGCCGCCCGTGCTCGAGCTCGACGTGACCGATGACGCACACCTGGCCGCTCTGCCCGATGCCGTGCGCGAGCACGTTGACGGGTTGGACGGCGTGGTGCACTCGATCGCCTACGGCAACCCCGAGACGCTGCTTGGAGGCAAGTTCCTCGAAGGACCATGGCCCGATGTGTCGCAGGCGGTGCAGGTGTCGGCGTTTTCCCTGAAGTCACTGGCCACGGCGTGCCGCCCGCTGATGTCCGAGGGTGGTGCAGTGGTCGGTCTCACCTTCGATGCGACGGTTGCCTGGCCGGCGTACGACTGGATGGGTGTGGCCAAGGCCGCCCTCGAGTCCTGCTCGCGCTACCTGGCACGTGACCTCGGGGCCGAGGGGATCCGGGTCAACCTGGTCTCGGCCGGCCCGCTGCGAACCCTGGCGGCGAAGGCGATCCCCGGTTTCGAGGAGCTCGAGTCGATGTGGTCGGACCGGTCTCCGCTGGGCTGGGACAACAAGAACTACGACCCGACAGCCAAAGCCGTCTGCGCCCTGCTCTCGGACCTCTTCCCAGCCACGACCGGTGAGATCATCCACGTCGACGGCGGCTTCCACGCCATGGGTGCCTGAGGCGATCCGGCTGGGCGATAGCGTCGACCCGGTGACGTCGTCCCTGGTCGAGCTTCGAGTCCTTGAGGGACCCAACCTCTACTTCCCGAGGGCAGCGATCAAGCTAACCCTCGACATCAGTGGGCTGAGTGCGGTCTCCGAGGAGCGAGCCGTCAGGTTCGCTCGGCGGATCGGACTGCGGAGCGCACGCCCCGGAGCACCTGAGTCGGGCTTCCGGCAGCGGTTCGCGCTCCGGGCGGTGGGGCGACTGGTGCGGTCGATCGCCCAGGAAGCCGGAACGTCGCGGTTGGCGGTGCGGGTGCGGCCCACCTCGGACCAGCACCGGATCGTCGTCGCCTTCCCGTGGGCACACCGGGAACGCGCGCAGGTGATGGGCCGCGCTGTCGCCGAGGTGCTCGATGCAGTGCAGGAGGGCGCGCCGAGCTCGGTCGCCGAGATCGAGGACGCGGTGAGCCGTGCAGCGGAGGCCGTCGCCGAGAGCGAGCCGGGAGCGCCGCCGCACACCCTGACCCCCAAGGTTCCGGTCGTGGCGGTGACGGGCACGAACGGCAAGACCACGACGTCACGGATGATCGCGCACATCGCTCGCACCTCGGGTCTGCTCGTCGGCTGGTCCAACACCGACGGCATCTACATCGACGGCACGATGGTCGAGGAAGGTGATTATTCGGGGCCGAGCGGCGCCGGGCGGGTGCTGGCGCATCCCGAGGTGCAGTTTGCGGTCACCGAGACCGCCCGCGGCGGGATCCTGCTCAAAGGGATCGGGCTGACCCGCAATGACGTCTCCGTCGTCACCAATGTCTCCGCCGACCACCTCGGTCAGCAGGGAATCGATACCGTGGATCAGCTGGCGGAGGTGAAGTCGGTGGTGCCACGGATCACTCGCAAGGGCGGCTGGGCGGTCCTCAACGCCGATGACCCGCGGGTCTTCGCGATGCGTGGGGTGATCAAGGCCCAGCCCTGGGTGTTCGGTCGCGACCCGGACTCACCGGCGATCCGAGAGACGCTCACCGACGGTGGGCGGGCCACTACGGTGATCGACGACTGGGTCTCGGTGTTGGCTCCGGGCCGCGACCCCGATCCGCTCATCGAGCTGGCCGATGTGCCGATGACGCTGGCCGGGCTGTCGCGATTCAACGTCGAGAACACGCTGGCCGCAGCATCCGCCGCCCTGGCGATCGGCATCCCCCGGGAGATGGTGATCGACGGTTTGCGCAGCTTCCTGCCCGACGCCGAGCACAACCCCGGCCGGATGAACTTCTTCTCGCTCGGCGACGTATCAGTAGTGATCGACCTCGCTCACAACGAAGCCGGGCTCGAGGCGCTGCTGGAGATCATGAACGGTGTTCGCCAGCCGGGTTGCCGATTGCTGCTCGGCCTGGGTGTGGTGGGCGACCGTCAGGATGACCTGATCGAGAAGCTGGCGGAGATCGCCGCCCGCGACAGCGATGTCGTGGCGATCGGCCACAAGGAGCGCTATCTGCGTGGACGCACCGTCGCCGAGCTGGACGAGCTGCTGACGGCAGGAGCGGCGCGGGTCGGCCTCACGGGCATCCCGTCCTACCCGACGGAGGTGGCCAGCCTCTCCGCCCTGGTCGGTCAGGCGCTTCCCGGCGACGTCGTCGGCCTGATGTGTCACGCGGAGCGTCAACAGGTCTACGACTGGATCGCCTTGCACGGCGGCACCCCCGACTCGCCGCTGGAGCTCGCCACCAAGGTGCGGGCCGCACGGTCTGCCCACGGCACCGGCTGACTCGAGGCCGAGGCAGGCTCCGGCGACCGGGTCAGTCCCCGGAACCGGCTGAGGTCTCGGAAGGCTCCGGTTGCGGGACGAAGTCGGGGTCGGCGGCCGGAGCATCGTCCGAGACGCCGGAGCCGGCCTGAGCCTGCGAGGACCACGTCTCGAGCTCCGTCATCACGGCGGCGTGCTCGTCGACGCAGATCACCACGAGGTCGCCGGGGTTGGCGCGAGCCATTGCGTGCCGCACGGCCTCGATCTCCTCGGTGACCTCCTCGACCTGCTTGCAGCGGGCGCCGGCATCCATCGCCCGGCGCACCCCCTCGGCGACCAGTGCAGACACATCGCCGCGCTCCCGCCCGCGGAGGGCGACGTCCTCGCGGACGATGACGACGTCGAAGTGCTGCGCGGCGATGTCGCCGAGCTCCCGCATGTCCTCGTCACGTCTATCGCCTGCAGTCGCGATGACACCGATCCGTGACGGTCGAGCCAGCTCGTGGGAGGACTCCAGCGAGTCGCCCACCCGGTCCACGAAGTCACCCAGCATCCGCATGCCCGGCGCGTTGTGGCAGTAGTCGACGATGACGTTCACCCCGTTGACCTCGACCTCGTTCAACCGGCCGGGGGAGAGGTAGTAGCTCGTCGAGAAGGTCCGTAGGCCCTGCCGGATGTCGTGCAGCGGGGCCCCGGCCGCGAAGGCGGCGCCCGCGGCTGCGAGGGAGTTCTGGACGTTCATCCTGGCCCGCCCACCGAACGTCGCGGGCAGCAGGTGAGTCCAGGCCAGCTGCATCTCGCGTGGACCGTGCTTCACCACGATCATCTCGCCGCGCTCCGACGGGTTGAGCACCAGCGCCTTGCCACCACGACGGCAGTGAGCGTCGATCATGTCGCGGGTCTCGGATCCCGGCTCCTCCATCGAGAACCACACCACCTGACCCGAGCAACGACGACGCATCTCTCGCACCAGCGGGTCGTCCGCGTTGAGCACCGCGTGGCCGTCGCGCGGCACCGCTTCCACCAGCACCGCCTTGACGTCGGCCAGCTGTTCGACGGTGTCGATGCCGCGCAGTCCGAGGTGGTCGGGCTGCACGTTCAGCACCACGGCGACGTCGTTGCGTTCGTAGCCGAGACCCTCCCGAAGGATGCCGCCGCGGGCCACTTCGAAGACCGCGAAGTCGACCCGGGGGTTCTGGAGCACCATTCGCGCGGATCGCGGTCCGGATGCGTCTGCGCGGATGACGAGCCGCTCGTCGATGACGACGCCGTCGGTGGAGGTCATGCCGACCTTGCGCCCCATGCCCTTGAAGACGTGGCTGATCATCCGGGAGGTCGTGGTCTTGCCGTTCGTGCCGGTGACGGCCACGATCGGGATCCGCGAGGTCGCGCCCGGGGGGAACAGCATGTCGACCACCGGCTTGGCGATGAACTGCGGCTCGCCGATGGTGGGGTGGGTGTGCATCCGAAACCCCGGCGCCGCGTTGACCTCGCAGATCGCCCCACCGGTCTCGCGCACCGGTTCGGTGATGTCGGGGCAGATGAAGTCGATCCCGGCGATGTCGAGCCCGACCATCCGGGCAGCCTCCTCGGCGATCTCGACGTTCTCCGGGTGGGCCTCGAGGGTGCGGTCGATCGAGATGCCGCCGGTCGACATGTTGCCGGTGAGGGCGAGCCGGACCGTCTGCCCCTCGGCCGGTACACCATCGAGCTCGAGCCCCTGGTCGCGGACCCGGGCGATCGCCGCGTCGTCCACCTTGATCCGGGTGAGCACCTTCTCGTGGCCGACGCCGCGGCGCGGGTCGGCGTTGGCGAGGTCGACCAGCTGGCGGACCGTTGAGGTGCCGTCGCCGGTGACCGAGGCCGGCACGCGTTCAGCGATCGCGGCCATCCGGCCGTCGATGATCAGGCAGCGATAGTCCTTGCCGGTGATCTGGGACTCGACCACGATCACGCCCCGGCGTGATTCGTCCTTGGCGATCTCGAAGGCCTCGCGGACGTCGATCTCGTGGAGCAGGTCGAGGCAGACGCCACGCCCATGGTTGCCGTCGAGCGGCTTCAGCACGCAGGGGTAGCCGATGCGTTCGGCGGCTCTCACGGCGGCGTCCGCGGTGCGCACGGTGTCCTGTTTGGGGACGGGTAGACCTGCGGCTCCGAGCAACCTGGTCGTCAGGTCCTTGTCGGAGGCGATGTCGACCGCGATGGCCGAGGTGGCGCTGGTCATCGTGGCCCGGATCCGCTTGGCGTGGACTCCTTGGCCCAGCTGCACCAGGGAGTGCTGGTTGAGCCGGATCCACGGGATGTCACGCGAGACGGCCTCGTCGAGGATCGCCTGAGTGGACGGGCCGAAGGCGGTGCGCTCCGCGCGCAGGATGAATGACTCGAGCTCCTCCGACCAGTCGAACTCCCGGTCCGACTCGACGAGGTGATTGACCAGGCGCACCGCGAGCCGGGCCGCCGCCAGCCCCACCTGCTCGTCGGCGTATCCGAAGATCACGTTGTAGTGACCCTTCTGGCCCTTGACGCCCCTGGTCTTGCCACGGCGGATGTCGTGGCCGACGACCTGCTGAAGAGCCAGTGCTGTGTGCTCGGCCACATGGCCCAGCCAGGTCCCCTCGTTGAGCCGCTCGACGAACCCGCCTCGCTTGCCCCGCGAGCAGGAGTGCTCACGGAGGCCGGGCAGCATCTCCAGGAGGAGGTCGGTGAATCCCGGGATGGTGTTGGTCGGGAACTCCTCGAGGCGACCCAGGTCGACGACCAGGTGAATGGCCTTCTCGTAGGACCAGATGTTGGCCCCCCGATAGACACGCGTCTCGAGGATGGTGAGGTCGGGCGTGGGGCGTTCGGTCATGACGTGACTCCATCTTGGGTCTCGACCGGTTGGTCGTGGATCCGCTTCCTGCGAGCGCGGACCAGGCGCCGGCGCAGCGCGCTCGGTGACGCGTCGGCGGCTGCGATGTCGCGCGCCATCTGGCGCAGGTCGCGCTCCGCTTCGGCGATCTCGGCGGCATCCTCGGCGGTCACCTGAGCTGACTGGGCAACCAGCGTCCGGGCGGTCAGGTCGAAGGCTGATCCCGCCGGCAGCATGTGCAGCACCACCCCGCTGGCGAGGATCGGCGCGGAGCGTTTGGCCTCGAAGGCGTTCGTGGTGATCCGAGCCGGGTCAAGGATGGTGACCGCCCCCTTGCCGACCACCTTCAGCAGCTCGTGCGGACCGTCATCTCCGGCTGACTCTTCATGCTCGACCACGGCAGCGGTGTCTTCATCGACACCGATCCCGAGCAGCTGCGGTGACTGGGCAACGATCATCAGCAGCCGACCGTAGCGATTGCGCTGGTCGAAGTGCTGGTCGATGACCGCTGAGCTCAACAGTCCCAGCCCAGCCGCCATCTGGGTCATCCGCTGCTTCGGCGTCGAGCCCGGGCCGCCGAAGGCCAGCATGTGGCTCGACTGGATGCTGGCACCAGCCGAGGTGCCGGCGACGACAACCCCGCGCTGGTGGGCCGCGACGATCGCCTCGCCCAGGGGAGTGCCGCACACGATCGCGGACAGCTTCAGCTGGTTGCCGCCTGTCATGAAGATTCCGGTGACGTCGTCGAGGACGGAGAGCAGGCCAGGGTCGTGGGAGTCCTCGCGGCTCTCCGGCCGGACAGCGACAACCTCGGCGGCTCCCTCGCGGCGAAAGAGCGCGTCGTAGACCTCACTCACCTCGGGACCCAGGGAGGAAGCTGTGGGGATGACCGCGATCCGCGCTTCCGTACCGCCGGCCCGCTTGACGAACTCCTTGAGGATGGTGCGGCCGCGCAGCTTGTCCTCGGCGCCGCCGATGATCATCAGGGGTCCTCTGGGCATAGAGGCAACCTTAGGGCGATGCCTAGAGTGGTCGGGTGCCCGACCAACCCGACGCGCTCCAGCGGACCCTGGTAGTCATGCGCCACTCCAAGGCAGAGCAGGCCGGACCGACCGACTTCGAGCGAGAGCTGTCGTCGCGCGGCCGGGCTGACGGCGGCGCGGCAGGCCGGTGGTTGAGGGGTCAGGGTGTGCTGCCGGGGTACGCCGTGGTGTCGGCTGCTATCCGCACGCAGCAGACCTGGTCAGCAGTGGCCACGGGGGCGGGCTGGGACCTTGAACCGACTCTGGACCATGGCTTCTACGCTGCCGACGCCGACACCGCCCTCGACGTGTTGCGGACCCTGGACGACGAGTGCCGGACCGCGATGGTCATCGGGCACAACCCCACCATGGCCTCCTTGGTCCAGCTCCTCGACGACGGCGATGGCGACGTCCAGTCCAGCAATGCCATGGTCACCGGCTTCCCGACCAGCGCTGTGGTCATCCTCGCCTGCCCCGGACGGTGGCAAGACCTGGCCCCGGGCACGGCGACCGTGACTGGCTTCCACGTCGGGCGGGGCTGAGCCAGGGCGTGCGGCGCCTGAACGATCCTTCAGATCGGGGGCGCTGGGGTGATGATGCCTGCTTCGGCGTCGGCAGCCTCGATCTCCTCGCGGGAGATCCCGAGCAGGTACATGATCGCGTCGAGGTAGGGCACGTTGACCGAGGTGTCGGCAGCCTCCCGCACCACTGGCCTTGCGTTGTAGGCGATGCCCAGCCCAGCGGCGCTGAGCATGTCGAGGTCGTTGGCACCGTCACCGATCGCGATCACTGAAGCTTCGTCCACTCCGACCTTCTCCGCGAACTCGCGCAGCGCGGCGGCCTTCCCTGCCCGGTCCACCACGTCGCCGACGATCTGACCGGTCAGCTTCCCGTCGACGATCTCGAGCTCGTTGGCGCGTGCGTAGTGAATGCCGAGATCGTCCGCGAGGCGATCGGTGATCTGGCTGAACCCGCCCGAGACGATGGCGAAACGGTAACCAAGCCGCCGCAACGTGCGGACCATGGTGCGCGCACCGGGCGTGATCACGATCTCCTCGTAGACCTGGTCGATCACCGACTCGTCGAGGCCTTCGAGCAGAGCCACCCTGGCCCGCAGTGACTGCTCGAAGTCGAGCTCGCCCCGCATGGCTGCCTCGGTGACGGTCGCGACCTCCGCCTCGAAGCCGGCGTGGGCGGCCAACATCTCGATCACCTCGCCCTGGATCAGGGTGGAGTCGACATCGAGAACGATCAGGCGCATGCCTCGGCGCAACAGGTTGGCCGGTTGTACGGCGACGTCGATGCCTTGGGCGGCGGCCTCTGCAGCGAGCAGGGCACGGAGCGAGACGGGGTCGGCTCCGGAGACATGGAGGTCGATGGCGGTCACCGGATAACGCGCCATCCGTTCGATCCGGTCGATGTTGCCTCCACAGTCGGCGATCCGGCCGGCGATCGCGGCCATCGCTCCCGCCTTGAGGGGGTTACCGATCACGGTGACGTGGGAGCGCCCTTCCCGGCGTGCCCTGTTGTCACCCGACCCGCGGTCGACCTCGACGGACATGTCGAGCTGGGCCGCGGTTGCCTCGATCGCTGCCTGGAGCCGCTTCCAGTCACGCGGCGCCGTGACGAGCACGCCCAGGATGAGCCGCTGGCGCAGCAGGATCTGCTCGATGTCGAGGACCTGCACCCCGGCGTGGGACAAGGTCGAGAAGATGGAGGAGGTCACGCCTGGCCGGTCCTTGCCGGTCAGGGTGATCAGCAGCGTCTCGGGCTTGGTTGTGTTCGCGCTCATCGCCCACCGAGGTTATCGGTGCCGGTCGGTGGCCACTACTGAAGTCCGAGACCTGGCCGGAAACCCACCAGGCCAGGAGCAACATCGACGTCCGGGCCGGGAACGTCCTGGGCATGTGGGCCCACGGCCTTACGGCGGCCACACCTCGGGCGAGCAGGCAGCGGTCAGCGCTCTACGCCCGGCCCGGCTCAGCGGCACGATCGCGGCACGGCGCGCCTCGGCGTCGGCTGCGGTTAGGGCGCCTCCGTCGTCCTGCAGGGCCAGTGCTGCGATGCCAAGAGCCTGGAGCGCCCGGGCCGCCAGGTCGACGCAGCGCGGCGGTATTCCTGTCGGTGCCTTGATGGCGACCACGTGACCGAGGTTCATCAGCTCGTCGGCCACCTCAGGGCGCCAGCGCGCAACATCGAGCCGGGCGAGCAGGTCGGCCGACTGCAGCAGGCTGGTTCGCAGGCCGCGATCGGCCTCGCCCACGTCGGAGAGCTGTCGGGCTGCGGCCGGGAGCGCCACCCATTGGTGGGTCGGCCCGACCCGCATGGGCACCAGCCCGGTTGCCGCGTCCGGACAGACCACGGCTTCCCCGGCGTCGAGAGCGGCAGCGTTGAACTCCAGCGGCCCACCGAGCCCGACGGGGTCGCCCTCCGCGGGGAAGGCGGCACCCAGGGTGGTGGCGCCGCGGTCGCGCAACGTCGCCAGGGCGACCAAGAGGGGCGCGGCCTCGGCGCCGAGGCCGCTCACCGTGTAAGGCAGCTCGCCCTGCTGGATGGCGTCGAGCACGTCGTCGGGGGCAGCCTCACCGCGCAGCCAGGCGGTGCCCCACCACGCCACTCGTCCCGATACCGGTAGGCGTCTGCTCATCGCGGCTGAGGATACGCACAGCTGGGTCAATCCCTCGTCGGTTGACGGCCGTCCCTCGATAGGGTGGCGGCATGCCCGCCGTCCTTGAGTTCGCCGAGGTGACGATCCGGCGGGGGGAAGCCACCCTGCTGGATCGGGTCACCTGGACCGTGCAGGGCGACGAGCGGTGGGTGATCCTCGGGCCCAACGGCGCGGGAAAGACCACTCTGCTCCAGGTCGCCAGCGCCCAGATTCACCCCACCTCCGGCGTAGTCGGCATCCTGGGCGAGGTTCTCGGTACCGTCGACGTCTTCGACCTGCGTCCACGGGTGGGCCTCACCAGCGCAGCCCTGGCCGAGCGGATCCCACGGCACGAGACCGTGCGCGACGTCGTCGTCTCGGCGTCGTACGGCGTCGTAGGTCGCTGGCGGGAGAGCTATGACGACCTGGATCACGACCGCGCCTGGAGCCTGCTGGTCGAGGTCGGCATGAGCAAGTTCGCGGACCGGACGTTCGGCACGCTGAGCGAGGGAGAGCGGAAGCGGGTCCAGATCGCCCGAGCGCTGATGAGCGACCCGGAGCTCCTCCTGCTCGACGAACCGGCAGCAGGTCTGGACCTGGGCGGCCGCGAGGACCTCGTGTCCACGATGTCGGTGCTGGCCAACGACCCGGGTTCGCCCGCGACGGTGCTGGTCTCCCATCACGTCGAGGAGATCCCGCCCGGCTTCACCCATGCCCTTTTGCTGCGTTCCGGGGCAGTGGTGGCCCAGGGGCCGGTCGACGAGGTGATCAGCGCGATCAACCTCTCCGCCACCTTCGGCATGCCGCTGCTTGTGCGCTACGAGGACGGCCGCTGGAGCGCCCGGCGGCGCACCCACCAGCGATCAGGCGGTCCCCGCTAGGGTCGAGTCATGGACTGGCTCCGCGACCACCTGGCCGAGACGTGGCTGGGGCTTGCCGTGCTGCTCGGGGTGGCGGAGATGTTCAGCCTCGACCTGGTCCTGATCATGCTCGCCGTCGGTGCCCTGGCTGGCATGGCCCTGGCGCTCGTCGGGGCGCCCTTCGTGCTCCAGGCACTGGTCGCGGCCGGTGCCTCGGTGGCCATGCTGGCTGTGGTCCGACCGACGGTGGCCAGGCGTTTTCACGGTGGCCCGGAGCTCAGCCTGGGCCACGGCAAGCTGGTCGGCCAGCGCGGCGTCGTCACTGAGGACATCACCGGGCTGCAGACCGGTCGGGTGATGCTGGCGGGCGAGGTCTGGTCCGCAGCGCCCTATGACGAGAGCCTCACCATCGTGACGGGCGAAACCGTCGAGGTCCTCCAGATCAGGGGCGCTACTGCCTACGTGCACCCCCTGCCCAGCATCGAATCCTGAACCCATCTCCTGAAGGAGACCGTCGTGCCTGTTGTACTCGTGCTGATCGGCCTATTGCTCCTGTTCGTGATCGTGCTGCTCGCCAAGACGGTGCGGATCGTGCCACAGGCGCGCGCCGCCGTCGTCGAACGATTCGGCAAGTACAAGGGCACCCTGCCCGCCGGCCTCAACATTGTGGTGCCGTTCGTCGACAAGGTGCGCTACCTGATCGACCTGCGCGAGCAGGTGGTGAGCTTCCCGCCGCAACCGGTGATCACCGAGGACAACCTGGTGGTCTCGATCGACACGGTCATCTACTTCCAGGTGACCGATCCTGTCGCTGCCACGTACGAGATCGCCAACTACATCCAGGCCGTTGAGCAGCTCACCATGACCACACTCCGCAACATCGTGGGGGGCATGGATCTTGAGGAGACGCTCACCAGTCGCGACGCGATCAACAGTCGGCTGCGCGGTGTCCTCGACGAAGCGACCGGCAAGTGGGGGATCCGCGTCAACCGCGTGGAGCTCAAGGGCATCGACCCGCCGCCGTCGATCAAGGACTCGATGGAGAAGCAGATGCGCGCCGACCGGGAGAAGCGGGCCGTCATCCTCACCGCCGAGGGCCAGCGACAGGCGGCGATCCTCACCGCCGAGGGTGCGAAACAGTCGTCGATCCTCACCGCCGAGGGTGCCCGCGAGGCTCAGATCCTCAGCGCCCAGGCCGACCGTGAGGCAGCCATCCTGCGCGCCCAGGGAGAGGGCCAGGCCATCCAGACGGTGTTCCAAGCCATCCACGACGGCAACCCGGACCAATCACTGCTGGCTTATCAGTACCTCCAGATGATGCCGAAGATCGCCGAGGGAGGCGCCAACAAGCTGTGGATCGTGCCTAGCGAGATAGGCCGCGCGCTCGAGGGCCTCGGCTCGACCATGAACTCCCTCAAGGGCATCCCCGACGACGTCGACGGGCCGGTGAAGCGCGTCGACATGGGTCCCAGCGAGCCGCGTACGGCCGCGGTCGGTTCCGACCCGGCGTTGTCGCAGGCCAACAAGGCGGTGGAGGCCGCCATTGCTGAGGCGGCGAGTGCCGAGATGAGCAAGCGACCGGCGGGTGCTCCGGCCGACGCGCCGCCGGAGGCACCCGGCCAGCAGGGCTGAGCGAAGCTTGTCGCTCTTCGAGGTCGTCGCGATCCTGCTGGCAGGGGTTGCGGCGGGCACCATCAACACGGTCGTGGGGTCGGGCACCCTGGTCACGTTCCCGACGCTGCTCGCGTTCGGCGTGCCACCGGTGACTGCGAACGTGTCCAACACCATCGGCCTGGTGCCAGGTTCGGTGACCGGGGCCTGGGGCTACCGGCGAGAGCTCCGCGGCCAGCGCGGTCGAGTGGTGCGACTGGCGTCGGCCTCGCTGATCGGCGGGGTGATCGGGGCCGTGCTGCTACTGGTGCTGCCCAAAGGCGCGTTCGAGGCGATCGTCCCGGCACTGATCCTGACCGGCGTCGTGCTGGTGGTCGTCGGACCGCGGCTCTCTTCCTGGGTGGCGCGCCGGGCCGAGCAGCGCGGCGTTGGTGAGCGACTGTTCGCCTGGTGGGTCTGGCCGGCAGTCTTGGTGACCGGCGTGTACGGCGGCTACTTCGGCGCGGCCCAGGGCGTGCTGCTGATGGCCGTGCTCGGCATCGGCGTCTCTGAGTCCCTGCAGCGGCTCAACGGAGTGAAGAACGTCCTGGCGGCCATTGTCAATGGGGTCGCGGGCGTGCTGTTCGTCGTCGTGGCCGACGTCGACTGGCCGGTCGTCCTGCTCATCGCGGTCGGGTCGGTGATGGGCGGACTGCTCGGTGCAAGCGTCGGGCGGCGACTCCCACCACTCGCACTCAGGGTGACGATCGTGGTGGTGGGGGTCGTCGCCCTCACGGTGTTCCTGTTCGGGTGACGCGGCGGTTCAGCCGATCTTGAGCACCCGGGTGCCGTCAGCGAACTTGTCGTGCCAGCCCTGGCGATTCGCGGTGTCTCCGTTGACGCCGACCGCGATCATGATCACGGCGACCAGCGAGCCCAGCCCACCGATCAGCGAGCCCACGAACGGCACGATCGAGGCGAGACCGAACGCCAAGAAGATGTTGCGGCGTACGGCCTGCTCCATCGTCGGGTTGCTGATGCCATCGGGGCCGACCACCTTGAGCTTCATCAGCTGCTTGCCGATCGTGGCGCCGCGGTTGGACTCGAAGTAGGCGTAATAGCCCAATGAGATCAGCGTGGTGACCACCGAGAAGAACAGGTAGAACAGGAGCCACTCACCCGTCGAGTAGGTGAGACCGGTCAGAAAGATCCCGGCGAACACGGCGTAGAGGATGCCGTAAACGATGCCGAGACCCACTCCGTCGATGAGTCGGGCCAGGAACCGGTCGACCAGTTCACCAGGACGTGGCGTCCCGGCCGGGGGCGGCGGGCCACCGATGGGGCCGGGGGCGGGCGGGGGCGGCGGCTGTTCTGTCATGCCGACAGCATCGGGTACCCGCTGCGGCACGTAAATGCCCTACCGGCCCCAAGCACCAGAAACTTCAAGAACAGCGATCGGGTCTAGACCGCCTTGACGGCCTTCTGCTTCTTGCTCTTCTTGTTCTTCTTGCTGCGCAGGCCGATCAATCCGGACAAGACGGCGCCGATCGCGACGCCGATGGCCGGCGCCGCAAGCTTCTTGGGCAGCGTGCCGTTCTGCATCGCTGCGTACGCCGTGCCGGCATCGGCGGCGTCGACTGCTACCCCTGCCAGCACCAGGGAGGTTCGGCCACTACCCCTGGCGAGCAGGGTGACCAAGCCCAGGGCGATCTCCCGGTTGCCGAACCACTGGGTGAGCACCGGCGGGTCCTCGGACTGGCCGGTCATCTGCTTGGCGACCAGGTCGGGCCTGGCGACGGAGGCGACCCCGACCGCGATGCGGCCGAGCGAGAGGAGGGTGACGGGGTTCATCATGGTGCGAGATTAGCCGCTTGGCCGCGTGCGTCAGATGAGCGTCCGTGAGGGCGGGCTGACATAGGCCGTCAGCCACCGGTTCAGCTCGTCGTAGACCCGAGCCCGAGGTTCGGCCCGCGAGAGCACGACGTCGTGCCGGGCGCCGGGAACGGCCACGTAGGTGACATGTGGCCCGACAGCCGGCACCCACTGCCGGATCTGCGGCACGTCGAGCACCACGTCGTGGCTGTGCACCTCGTCGCCCATCTCGGGCGGATGTTTCGAGGCGCCGGACGACAGCACCAGCACCGGGCACGCGACGGAGAGGCCGCGGTGGAGCTCGGCCTGGCCTTGCCGGATGGCGTTGAGCCACCCGGCCCGCACCGGGAAGGAATCGACAGGTTTCCAGCTCAGGTCGAAGTCCCACTCGCCCTCGTGTTCTCGATGCAGGCTCCGCGTGTAGAAGCCGGTGACCTGTCGCTTGATCTCGCGCATCGGTTGGCGCTGCGCCATCCGCTTGAGCGCGACACCGGCGCCGGCCGATCGGACCCAAGCCGCGCCCTGGAGGTCGAACCAGGGAGAGTTGAGCACCATTCCGGCCAGCTCGGCTGGCTGCCGCTGGTTGGCCCAGAGCGGGGAGGTCAGTCCGCCCGTCGAGTGGGCGGAAGCGACGACGTGGTCGTGCCCGTCTCGCTCGGTGATGCGGTACCAGGCCAGGTCGATCTCGGCGAAGTAGTCGCGGAGGTCGCTGACGTAGGTTGGCGTCTGGTGCGGTCGCATCGACCGGCCGTACTTGCGCAGGTCGAGTGCGTAGAAGTCGTAGCCGCGGGCCAGCCACCAGTCGGCGTACTCGGTCTGGAAGAAGTAGTCGGCGAAGCCGTGCACGTGCAGGACGGCCCGCCTGGTCGGCGCCTCGCTGCGGCGGCTGACCAGCGTGGCGACCACCGAGCCCTCATCGTCAGGCGGGAGGCCGATTGTCTCGGAGACCCAGGGCTCACCCAGGACGTCGGTGGTCAGGTCGGACGGCATGACCACAGTCTTACCAATTCCGCACGTAGGGTCGTCGGGTGCCCATTCCCGAGTTCGTCGAGGAGCTACGACGACACGTCGGCGACGCGGTGCTGTGGTTGCCGGCCGTGACCGCGGTGATCCGCCGTGACGACCAGGTATTGCTGGTCCGGAGGTCTGACAACGGCATCTGGTCGCCGGTCACCGGCATCATGGATCCTGGTGAGGAACCGGCTGCCTGCGCCGTCCGCGAGACGTTCGAGGAGACGGGGGTGGCGATCCGCGTCGATCGCCTGGCGGCGGTGACCTCGGGTATCGAGGTAACCCACGCCAACGGGGACCAGGCGATCTACCTCGACCTGGCCTTCGCCTGCACCTGGGTCAGCGGGGACCCCTACGTCGCCGACGACGAATCTGTGGATGTGGGCTGGTGGCCGATCACCGGCCTGCCCTCGATGAAGCCGGTCCTGCTCGAGCGGATCGAGGCGGCATTGTCCGAGGAGTCGACGACCAGGTTTCGTTCAGGCTGAGAACTCGGCGGCGGCCCGGACCAGGCCGGCCAGGAGTCCGACGTCGGCTGCAGTTTCGGGGTGCCACTGCACTGCCACGCAGAATCGGTCGCCCGGCGCCTCCATCGCCTCGAGCGTCCCGTCGGCTGCGTACGCCGTGGGGACGAAACCGGGATGGGTGCGCACCGACTGGTGGTGGTGACAGCTGACCGACAGACCCCCGCCGACCAGACCGGCCACGCGCGACCCGGGCTGGGTGGTCACGACGACGGTGCCGAAGGCGTCGCCCCCGGGGCTGTGCTCGTCGTGGCCGACCAGCTCCGGGGTGTGCTGGTCGAGGGTGCCGCCTCCGTGGACTGCCATCAGCTGCATGCCGCGGCAGACACCGAGCACCGGAAGGCCGCGTGCTTGTGCGGCGGACAGCAGGGCCGTCTCCCACTCGTCGCGGTCGGGACGCCACCCGGCGGTCCGCTCATGCGGGTCGGCGCCGTAGCGGGCGGGGTCGACGTCGGCCCCGCCGCTGATGACGAGGCCGTCCAGCCGGGCCACGATCTCGTCGGCCGCCCCGGCGCCGACCACCGGTGGTAGCAGCACGGGAATGCCTCCGGTCGAGCGCACAGCATCGGCGTACTGGGTCGGCAGGAGATCGGCGGGCTGGTCCCAGACGCCCCACGTGGCCTGTTCCCGATAGGTCGTGAGTCCGACGACAGGAGCACTCATCGCTGGACCCCAGTCACAGGGGGGTGACGTAGGCGCCCGAGATGCCGCCGTCGACCAGGAATGTGGACGCCGTCATGAACGATGAGTCGTCAGAGGCAAGGAACAGGACCGCTGAGGCCATCTCCTCCGGCTCGCCGAATCGACCCATCGGCACGTGCACCAGACGTCGGGCAGCGCGCTCTTCGTCCTTGGCGAACAGCTCCTTGAGGAGCGGGGTGTTCACCGGGCCGGGGCAGAGCGCGTTGACGCGTACGCCCTCGCGGGCAAACTGCACCCCGAGCTCGCGAGTCATCGACAGCACGCCGCCCTTGGAGGCGGAGTAGGAGATCTGGGACGTAGCAGCGCCCATCACCGCCACGAACGAGGCGGTGTTGATGATCGAGCCGCGCTTCTGCTCCAGCATGTAAGGCAGGGCGGCCTTGCAGCACAGGTAGACCGAGGTCAGGTTGACCTCCTGCACCCGCCGCCAAGCCTCGAGCTCGGTGTCGAGGATCGAGTCGTCGTCGGGCGGCGAGATGCCGGCGTTGTTGAAGGCGATGTCCACGGAGCCGTAGGTGTCCTTGGCCGTGCGAAAGAGCGCGTCGACCTCGGGCTTGCTGGTCACGTCGACGTGGACGTAGGTCGCCACGTCGGGTCCGCCCAGTTCGTCGACGAGTGCGTGCCCGCTCCGATCGTCGATGTCACCGATGATGACCTTGGCGCCTTCGGCAACGAACCGCTGGACCGTCGCCAGGCCGATGCCCGAGCAGCCGCCGGTAACCACTGCGACCCGGTCCTGGATGCGTCCTGCCATGGTGATGAGGCCTTTCTGGGTCGATTCAGTGAGCGATGAAGACGTTCTTCTCCTCGGTGAACGCCATCGGGGCGTCCGGACCGAGCTCCCGGCCGAGGCCGGACTGCTTGTAGCCCCCGAACGGCGTCCAGTAGCGGACCGACGCATGGGAGTTGACGCTGAGGTTGCCGGCCTCGACCCCGCGGGCAACTCGCAAGCCACGCCCGAGGTCATTGGTGAAGATCGACCCGGACAGGCCGTACTCCGTGTCGTTGGCGAGCTCCACCGCGTGTGCCTCGTCGTCGAACGGCATTACCGCGACCACGGGGCCGAACACCTCGTCGCGCCAGATCCGGGCCTGTGGGTCCTCGGTGGCGACCACACTCGGTGGGATCCAGAACCCGTCGCCGCCAGGAGTGGACCCGGCAAATGCGACCTCGACCTCGTCCAGGTAGGCCTGCACCGAGCTGCGCTGGTGTGCCGAGATCAACGGGCCCATCTCGCTGGCCTCGTCCTTCGGGTCCAGGACACGCAGACCGGCGACAGCCGGCTCCAGCTTCGACAGGAAGTCGTCGTAGGCCGACCGCTCGACCAGGATCCTGGAGCGTGCGCAGCAGTCCTGTCCGGCGTTGTCGAACACGGCGTACGGCGCAGCGGCTGCCGCGGCGGCGATGTCGGCATCCGCGAAGACGATGTTGGCGCTCTTGCCGCCGAGCTCCAAGGTCACCTTCTTCACCTGGTCGGCACAACCGGCCATGATCTTCTTGCCGACCTCGGTCGAGCCGGTGAAGCAGATCTTCTGCACCAGGGGATGGGTCACGAAGCGCTCGCCCACGACGGACCCCTTGCCCGGGATCACCGTCAGCACGTGCGGAGGCAACCCGGCTTCCAGAGCCAGCTCACCGATCCGAATGGCGGTCAGCGGCGTCAGCTCCGCCGGTTTGAGCACCACGGTGTTCCCGGCCGCTAGTGCTGGTGCGAAACCCCAGCCGGCGATCGGCATGGGGAAGTTCCACGGCACGATGATGCCTACCACCCCGAGGGGTTCGTGAAAGGTCACGTCGGTGCCACCGGCCACCGGGATCTGGCGACCGAACAGCCGCTCTGGGGCACCTGCGTAGTAGTTGAGACAGTCGCGGACGTTGCCCGCCTCCCAGCGCGCATTGCCCCAGGTGTGCCCGGCGTTGCGGACCTCGAGCTCAGCTAGCTCCTCGACGTGTGCATCGATGACCGCAGCAAACCGGCGCAGCAACGTCGCGCGCTCGCCCGGCGCCAGGTTGCGCCACGGGCCGAACGCCTCGTGCGCCGCCTCGATGGCGGCATCGGTCTGGGTCAGGTCGGCGAGGGGCACGTCGACCACCGGCTGTGCGGTGGCCGGGTTGATCACGGTGTAGGTGTCACTCATGGGCTGAGTCATAGGGGGAGGATCAGAGCCTTTCGAAGCCGCGGCGCAGCTCCCAGTCGGTGACGGTGGAGTTGTAGGCCGCGAGCTCGACGTCGGCCATGTTGACGTAGTGGTCGACGACGTCATCGCCCAGGGCGGCCCGGGCGATAGCCGAGCTCGCGAATCGCTCGCGCGCCTCGGACAGCGTCCCGGGCACCTTCGGCAACCCCGAGGCGTAGGCGTTGCCGACGAGCGGCTCCTCGAGCTCGAGGTCGTGCTCGATGCCGTGCAGACCACCGGCCAGCATCGCGGCCAAGGCGAGGTAGGGGTTCACGTCGCCACCGGGCACCCGGTTCTCCATCCGCGCGCCGGCGCCTCGGCCCACGAGCCGGATGGCACAGGTGCGGTTGTCCAGACCCCAGGCGATGGTGTTCGGCGCGAACGATCCGTCGGCGAACCGCTTGTAGGAGTTGATGTTCGGGGCGTAGAGCAAGGTGAAGTCTGCGATGGTCGCGAGCACGCCAGCCACGAAGCTGTCGTATAGCCGTGTGCGCTTGCCGCTGTCGGCGTCCCAGAAGACCAGCTCACCGTCGGTGCCGCGCAGGGACAGGTGGATGTGGCAGGAGTTGCCCTCGCGCTGGTCGTACTTCGCCATGAACGTGATCGCCTTGCCCTGTTGAGCGGCGATCTCCTTCGCGGCCGTCTTGTAGACCGCGTGATTGTCCGCAGTCATCATCGTCTCGGCGTAGAGAAACCCGATCTCGTGCTGGCCGAAGTTGCACTCGCCCTTCGCCCCCTCGACATCCAGGCCGGCGTCGTACATGTGGTTGCGGATCGACCGGAGCAGCGGCTCGACCCGAGTGGTGCCGAGGACGGAGTAGTCGACGTTGTACTGGTTGGCCGGCGTCAGGTCGTGATAGCGGTCCAGGTGGGCCTGCTCGTACGTCGTGTCGAACACGATGAACTCCAGCTCGGTGCCCGACAGCGCCGTCCAACCCCGCTCCGCACAACGGTCCAGCTGGCGCTGGAGGATGGCCCGAGGCGACTGTGCGACGGGAACGTGCTGCTGACCATCTTCGGAGGGCCACACCAGGTCGCACTGGATCATCGCCGTCGCCGGGAGATGGGTGAGCACTCGGATGGTTCGCTCGTCCAGCACGAACTCCATGTCGCCGTAGCCGCGCTCCCACGATGAGATCGCGTAGCCGTCGACCGTGTTCATGTCGACGTCAACGGCCAGGAGATAGTTGCAGCCCTCGGTGCCGTGGCCGATCACGTGGTCCACGAAGTAGCGGCCGTGCAGTCGTTTGCCCTGCAGTCGCCCCTGCATGTCGGTGAAGGCGACCACCACCGTGTCGATCATCCCGTCGCCGATCCGAGCCTTCAGCCCTTCCATGCTCAGGTGTCGGTCGTTGCGCGGTGTCACAGGCTGGGTCACGGATCCTCTTATCCGACCAGGCCACGCAGCAGCGCGGCCGTGTCGTCGCAGTGTTCTTCCATTACGCGCTGGGCGCGAGCGGGCTGGCCGGCCAGGATCGCACTCACGAGGCGCGCGTGCTGACGGTCGGAGTGAGCGATGTTGGCGTCCAACACCGGGATCGCCAGCAACATCTCGTGCAGCGTCGCTTGGACCGAGGTCACTGCTTCGACCAGACGCGGCGACTCGCTCAGCGCCGCCACGGTGAGGTGGAACCGCGAGTCGGCCTGCCGGTGCTCAGCGGGCTTCCTGGCGGCCGCGACCTCAGCGTGGGCGCTTTCGAGCTGTTGGCGTCGCTCGTCGGTGAGCCGTAGATGAGCTGCGAGCTGGGCCGCGCCCGGCTCGACCACGCGGCGGAACTCCAAGGCGTCCAGCCAGTCTTGGCGTTTGGACGGCGTGATCCGGGCGGCTGCCCGGGCGGAGGGTGTGCGCGGCTTCAGGGTGACCACGGTGCCGCCGCCTCGTCCACGAGTGGTCTCGACCAGTCCTGCTTCTCGCAGTGCCGCCATCGCTTCACGCAGCGTCGCGCGGGAGACACCGAGTCGTTCGGCGAGGTCGCGCTCGGCCGGCAGCGTCATGCCGCGGGGGTAGACGCCGAGGCGGATCGCAGTTGCCAGCTGCTCGACGCACGCCTCGAATGCATGGTGCCCACGGACCGGCCGCAGCACAGCTTCGGGCAGCTGCGAAGCGTGGGAACCGGTCATGTCGTCATCCTGAGGATCGGGGGAGCGCGGTGTCAACAACTCTCGAAGGTTAAAGGTCTGGGTTTAGACCAATTCTGGTCCACCTGTTTACACCCTCTCCGAAGCGGTCTAGTTTCCTGCTGACTGCCGCTGTTTCGCCCACTCCCCGGGAAGGTCTCCATGGCTGACCAAAAGATCCACAACGAGGACGAAGCACTCCTCGCCAAGCTCGGGTACAAGCAGGAGCTCAACCGGACCTGGTCCGGGTTCTCCAACTTCGCCATCTCGTTCTCGATCATCTCGATCCTGGCGGGCTGCTTCACGACGTTCGGTCAAGGCTTCAACAACGGTGGCCCGGTGGCCATCTCGTGGGGCTGGCCGATCGTGTCGGCGTTCATTCTGTTGATCGGCTTCACGATGTCGGAGCTGGTCTCGGCCTATCCGACCTCGGGCGGCATCTACTGGTGGGCCTCGAAGATGGGTGGCCCCCGCGCGGGCTTCTTCGCTGGCTGGCTGAACCTGATCGGTCTCGTGGCGGTGACGGCATCGGTCGCCTACGGATGCGCGACGTTCATCGATCTGACCATCAGTACCTTCTCGGAGTCGTTCGGTGCCGACTACTCGCTCAGGCGAGTCTTCGTCATCTTCATGATCGTGCTGGTGATCGCAGCAGTTCTCAACATCTTCAGCGGCCACCTGATGGCGATCATGAACAACGTCTCCGTCTGGTGGCACGTGCTCGGCGCGTCGTTCATCGTCATAGTGCTGATCGTGGTGCCAGACGACCACCAGAGCTTCAGCTACGTGTTCACGGAACGGTTCAACAACTCGGGCTACTCCGACGGCTCCAGCAGCTCCCCGATGTACTGGCTGCTCGTCATCCCGTTCGGTCTGTTGCTCACGCAGTACACGATCACCGGCTTCGACGCCTCCGCCCACCTCTCGGAGGAGACTCAGGCTGCATCTGAAGGTGCGGCAAAGGGCATCTGGCGCTCGATCTTCTACAGCGCGATCGGCGGCTGGATCCTGCTGCTCACCTTCCTCTTCGCGATCCCAGATGACGCAACAGGCAATCCGGACAACGTGGGTGTCGGCGGCGGCGGGGTCGCCTACATCTTCACCTCCGCTGTGGCGACGGATCTGGCCGCGACGATCCTGCTGGTCTCTGCGGTGGGTCAGTTCTTCTGCTCCACGGCGTGCCTCACCAGCGCCTCTCGGATGACCTTCGCGTTCAGTCGCGACGGGGCCATCCCCGGGTCGCGGATGTGGTCGAAGGTCGGTGCGAACAAGGTGCCGGCAAATGCGGTGATGCTCGTGACCGTGGTGGCGGGCCTGATCACGCTGCCGGCCCTGGTCGAGGTCAACATCGGCACCGAGGAGGCCCCGTTCATCGTGCCAACGGCGTTCTACGCCGTGGTCTCCGTGGCCGTGATCGGCCTCTACCTCGCCTTCCTGATCCCCATCTGGCTGCGGTGGAAGATGGGCGACACGTTCGTGCCCGGCACCTGGACCAACGGCAAGAAGTACAAGTGGATGAACCTGATCGCGGTGGCGGAGATCGCCATCATCTGCGTGTACTTCGTCCTGCCCTTCGTGCCGGGCGGTAACCCGTTCGGGGAGGCCGACTTCTCCTGGAAGTTCGTCAACTACGCACCCATCCTGACCCTTGGCTCGCTGTTGATCTTGTCGGTTTGGTGGCAGCTGTCGGCCAAGAAGTGGTTCACCGGGCCGAAGCACACGATCGACCCGGACGTGGTCAAGGCGTTCGACAGCTGAGTGCCTGAGCCGAGCGCCGCTCTGGACCGCCTCGCCATCCTGGCGGGGCGGTCCTGGAGCAGCGTTGAGCTGCCGGGGGGCCTGACCAACCACAATGTCCGGGTCATCTCCACCGATGATGGCCCGCCGCTCGACATCGTCGTGCGCTGCTCGCAGAGCGATGCCGGCCTGCTCGGCATCGACCGCGACCATGAGCACCTGAACGCCGCGGCGGCGGCGGCAGTCGGTGTGGGGCCAGCAGTGGTCGAGTACCGGCCAGACCTGCAGATGCTCGCCATTGAGTTCCTCGAAGGAGGCGCACTCCAGAACGCCGACTTCGATGATCCGGCGGTGCTGGGCCGCGCGGCGGACGCCACCCGACGGCTTCACTCGGGACCACGTTTCGTAGGCGAGTTCGACATGTTCGAGCGACAGGCGGCCTATCGGTCGACGGTGGAGTCGCTCGGGGCCCGCCTGCCCCCGGACTACGACGACCATGAGTCAGCCTGGGCGCAGGTGCGGGAGGCGTTCGGCACGCGAGCGGGGCGAACGGTGCCCTGCAACAACGATCTGTTGGCGGCCAACTTCATCGACGACGGCGAACGAATCTGGCTGATCGACTATGAGTACTCCGGCAACAACGACCCCTGTTTCGAGCTCGGCAACACCTCGACGGAGTGCGACTTCACGCCCGAACAGACCGAGGCATGGGCAGAGGCGTACTTCGGTAGCCCCACCCGGGCCGACGTGGCGCGGGTCCACCTCGGCGCGCTGTGCAGCGAGTACGGATGGTCGCTCTGGGGCTTCATCCAGGCGGCATCGAGCCCGATGGACTTCGACTTCCACGGCTGGGGGATGGAGCGCTACCAGAAGGCCGTGGCTACCTTCCGCGGCCCCGATCTCGGTGCCCTCCTTGAGATTGCCGCGACGTGACAGAGCTCCCTTCCCGGGCCCGGGTGGTGATTGTCGGCGGAGGCATCATCGGCTGTTCGGTCGCGTATCACCTGACCAAGCTGGGCTGGACCGACGTGCTCCTCCTCGAACAGGGGCATCTGTCCGGCGGTACTACCTGGCACGCCGCTGGGCTGGTCGGGCCGCTGCGAGCATCGGAGAGTGGCACCAGGCTGGTGCAGTACTCCGCGGAGCTCTACGAGTCGCTGGAGGCGGAGACGGGTCTGGCGACCGGCTACCGACCGGTCGGTGGCGTGATCGTTGCTCGTACCGAGGAACGGCTGGTCCAGCTCAGGAGGACGGCGTCCAACGCCACCGCATACGACATGGAGTGCGAGCTGGTCTCGCCTGCCCGCGCCCAGGAGTTGTGGCCACCGATGCAGGTCGAAGACTTGCTGGGCGCGCTCTGGCTCCCCGGTGATGGAAAGGTCAACCCGACCGACGTCACGCAGTCGCTGGCGAAGGGTGCCCGGTTGGGCGGCGCCACGATCGTCGAGAAGGTGCGCGTGCTCGGGTTCGACGTGGTTGAGGCAGACGGTCGACGTCGCATGACCGGGCTGCAGACCGACCGGGGCGTCGTCGAGACGGAGGTGGTGGTCAACTGCGCCGGCCAGTGGGCCAAGGCACTGGCCGACCAGGTCGGGGTCACCGTGCCCCTCCACTCCGCCGAGCACTTCTATGTCGTCACCGAGGCGATCGAAGGTGCCCACCCGGACCTGCCGATCATGCGCGACCCGGACGGCTGGACCTACTTCAAGGAGGAGGTCGGCGGTCTGGTTGTCGGAGGCTTCGAGCCCGAGGCCAAGCCCTGGCGCTCGCCCGACGACCTGCCTCACCCGTTCGAGTTCCAGCTCTTGGACGAGGACTGGGAGCACTTCTCGGTGCTGATGGACGAGGCGCTCGTGCGGGTGCCGGCGCTGGCTGACGCCGGGATCCGAAAGTTCTACAACGGACCCGAGTCGTTCACGCCCGACAACCAGTTCCTGCTCGGCGCGGCCCCCGAGCTCGACGGCTACTACATCGGTGCCGGTTTCAACTCCGTCGGCATCGCCTCCGCCGGCGGGGCCGGGCGCGCGCTGGCCGAATGGATCGTGGCGGGTGAGCCCACCACGGACTTGGTGGGGGTCGACGTACGCCGGTTCGCGCCTTTCCACGGCGACAACGCCTGGCTTCGGTCACGGGTGTCCGAGGTGCTGGGCCTTCACTACGCCGTGCCGTGGCCCAACCGCGAGCTCGAGTCGGCCCGACCTCAACGCCTGTCACCGCTCCACGACACGCTGGCCGCTGCCGGGGCCGCTTTCGGCACGCGGATGGGCTGGGAGCGCCCCAATGTCTTCGACCCCCGAGGAGTCGACTACTCCTGGGGCAAGCCGACGTGGTTGGCGGCCTCGGCGGCCGAACAGCGTGCGACCCGCACCCGGGTGGCCGTCTTCGACCAAACTTCCTTCAGCAAGTACGTCGTCACCGGGGTCGGTGCCCTCGAAGCCCTGCAGTGGATCTGTGCGGCCGACGTCGACGTGGCGATCGACGGTTGCGCCTACACGCCGTTCCTCAACAGCCGTGGCACCTACGAGGCCGACCTGACCGTGACCCGAACAGCGGAGGACGAGTTCCTGATCGTCTCGAGCTCGGCCACGACGATCCGCGACCTCGACTGGCTGCGCCGGCAGACGCCGGCGGGCCTGGCGGTGGGCGTGCGTGACGTCACCGCTGACTTCGCCGTGCTCGGTGTGATGGGGCCGGCCTCGCGCCAGCTGCTCACCGGGCTGACCGACGCCGACCTGAGCGAAACCGGCTTCCCGTTCGCCACCAGCCGACAGATCGAGGTCGCCGGCGTGGTCGTGCGCGCGACCAGGATGACGTACGTCGGCGAGCTGGGTTGGGAGGTGATGGTGCCGGTCGCCGATGCGGTGAGGGTGCACACGGCACTGGCAGCCGGCGGCGCGGTCAACGCGGGCTACTACGCGATCGAGTCGCTTCGACTCGAGAAGGGCTACCGCGCTTTCGGACGCGAGCTGACGCCCGACCTGACGCCGGTAGAGGCGGGCCTCGTCTTCGCGACCGCACTCAAGGGCGACAAGGACTTCCTCGGGCGCGACGCCCTGGAGGCCCATCGCGAACGCCTTGCCGAGGGCGGCCCACGCCGTCGGATCGTGTCCTTCGCCGTGGCCGATCCGGAGCCGATGATGTGGGGTGGAGAGCTCGTGCTCCGTGACGGATCCCCAGCCGGTCAGGTCACCAGCGCAGCCTGGGGTGAAACGGTCGCAGCCTCCGTCGGGCTGGCCCTGTTGCGCAGTGACGGCCCGGTCACGCGCGTGGACCTGGAGCGGGGTGGCTTCCAGGTCGACGTGGCGGGGGAGCGCTACGACATCCAGGTCTCGCTCGCGGCGCTGCTCTAGCATCGGGCTATGAGCTTCGATGTCGCGGCCGATGCCTACGGCCGGTTCATGGGCCGGTTCTCCGAGCCCTTGGCCCGGGAGTTCGCGGACTTCGCGGCCCTCACCGCCGGCGGGCGAGCCCTCGACGTCGGTTGCGGACCCGGGGCTCTCACCGCACAGCTCGTGGATCGCCTCGGCGCGCCTGCTGTTGCGGCGATCGATCCATCCAGCTCGTTCGTCAGCGCGGCTGCTGAACGCCTCCCCGACGTCGACGTTCGTCAGGGTGCTGCCGAACAGCTGCCATATCCCGACGACACCTTCGACGCTGCGCTGGCGCAGCTGGTCGTGCAGTTCATGAGTGACCCCGTGGCGGGGCTGACCGAGATGGCGCGGGTGGTGCACCCCGGGGGCGTGGTCGCTGCCTGCGTGTGGGACCACGCGGGTGGCCACGGTCCGCTGTCCCTTTTCTGGCAAGCGGTCTTGGATCTTGATCCTGAAGCTCCCGACGAAGCCCACCTGGCCGGCGTTCGCGAGGGTCGTCTCGTAGAGCTCGGGTATGCCGCCGGGCTCCAGGAGATCGAGCAGGCTGTGCTCACCGTCAACGTGGCGTACTCAACCGTCGCCGACTGGTGGGACCCCTACACGCTGGGCGTCGGCCCGGCCGGGACCTACGTTGCCCGCCTGGACGAGGGGTCTCGCGGGCGCCTGCTCGGTCGCTGCGCCGAGCTTCTGCCGGAGCCGCCGTTCGTGATCGATGCTTCCGCCTGGGCGATGCGCGCCCGCGTCTAGTCCGAGAGGGACGAGCGCACCGGGGTGCGCGACATCGTCCGGGCCACCATCAGGCCCGCCAGGAGGGCGCCGAGAGTGCCGAGCGCCTCGTCGCCCAACGTGTCCTCGTAGGCCGTGTCGAGCTCGGTGCCGTGCCGGATGAAGGTGTACCACTCACCGAGCTCCCAGCCGATCGCGAGGATGGCGCCGAGTCCGGTCACGGCCAGCACTGCGACTGCGGGTGAGCCCAGAGCGGAGCGCAGGATCAGTCCTAGTCCGGCGCAGAGCAAGAACCAGTTCGCGAAGTGGTTGAGGTCGTCCCACCACGCCAGGGCGTCGTAGAGATCGAAGCTGTTGCCGGTCACGTCGACCAGGAAGGGCAGCATGACCAGGGTGAACGCCCCCCACGGCGCTCGGGCCGACTTTTGGGTGCGCCGGACGACCAACCACCAGATGGCCGGCGTGAGCAGCATCAGGAGCGGATAGGCGACCAGACGGGCGCCGAACGCCTTGTCCGCGAAGCGCTCAATGCCCGGGACCCATTCCGCGACAGCCAGCTGCACAACGGTGAGCACGAGGACTGCGGCAGGCACCCAGGCACTCACGCGCCTGGACGCGGGGTGGGGTGTGGTCACGGGAGCATTGTGGTGTGGAATACCCGGTCGGTGGCGATCGTTGCAGAAGTAGTACGCATTTCAACGACCTCAGGAGAGCTCATGCAGATCGGCATCTTCACCGTTGGTGACGTCACTGCCGACCCCACGACGGGGCGTACGCCGACCGAGCACGAGCGGATCAAGGCCCAGATCGCCATCGCCAAGAAGGCCGAGGACGTAGGACTGGACGTGGTCGCGGTTGGCCAGCACCACAATCCGCCGTTCGTCGCGTCCTCACCCACCACGACGATGGCCTACATCGCCGCCCAGACTGAGCGAATCATCCTGTCCACCTCGACCACGCTGATCACCACCACCGACCCGGTCCGGATCGCCGAGGACTACGGAACCCTGCAGCACCTCACCGATGGCCGGATGGACCTGATGCTGGGCCGAGGCAACACCGGCCCGGTCTACCCCTGGTTCGGCAAGGACATCCGCGAGGGCATCAACCTGGCCATCGAGAACTACGCGCTGCTGCATCGGCTCTGGCGCGAAGACGTCCTCGACTGGGAAGGAAGGTTCCGCACGCCGCTCCAAGGCTTCACGGCCACCCCGCGACCGCTGGACGACACGCCGCCGTTCGTCTGGCACGGCTCCATCCGCAGCCCAGAGATCGCCGAGCAGGCCGCCTACTACGGCGACGGCTTCTTCTCCAACCACATCTTTTGGCCGCCCTCACACGCCCAACAGATGATCGACCTCTACCGCCGCCGGTTCGAGCACTACGGTCACGGCACCGGCGACCAAGCCATCGTTGGCCTGGGTGGGCAGTTCTTCATGAGGAAGAACAGCCAAGACGCGGTCAACGACTTCCGTCCCTACTTCGACAACGCACCCGTCTACGGTCACGGCCCCTCGCTGGAGGAGTTCACTGCCCAGACGCCGCTGACAGTCGGTTCACCGCAACAGGTCCTGGAGAAGACATTGGGCTTCCGCGAGTACGCCGGTGACTACCAGCGACAGCTGTTCCTGGTCGACCATGCCGGGCTGCCGTTGCAGACGGTGCTCGAGCAGCTCGACCTGCTCGGGGAGATCCTGCCGGACCTCCGGGCAGGCTTCGCCGAGGGGCGACCCGCGCACGTGCCCGACGCCCCCACCCACTCGTCGTTGGTCGACAGGGCCCCCTCGGGGGCGATCTCGGTGACGGCATGACGAGGATCGCGGTGGTCAGCGCCGGTCTCAGCGTCCCGTCCTCGACGCGACTGCTGGCCGACCGGCTGACCGACGCCACGCTGGATGCGCTCGGCGAGGCCGAGGTCGAGCTGATCGAGCTGCGACCGCTGGCCCACGCGCTGGCCGACCATCTGCTCACGGGTTTCCCATCGGTTGAGCTGGCCGCGGCGGTCGAGTCCATCGGCGCCGCCGATGGACTGATCGTGGTGACGCCAGTCTTCGCGGCGTCGTATTCGGGCCTGTTCAAGGTTCTCTTCGACGTGCTCGAGCCGGAGCTGCTGGACGGCAAGCCGGTGCTGGTCGCCGCGACGGCGGGCACCGCTCGCCACTCGCTCGTGCTGGAGCATGCTCTTCGTCCGCTGTTCACCTACCTGCACGCGGTGGTCGTGCCGACGGGCGTGTTCGCGGCGACCGACGACTTCGGAGGGCCGGGCCTCGAGGATCGGATCGCACGCGCGGCCGGCGAGCTCGCTGCCCTGGTCGGCAAGGTCGACCCGACCGCACGTCGTCGGCGCACCCTCGACGACGAGCTCATCGAGCCGACGCCCTTCGAGCAGCTGCTCAAGCGCGCCCAGGGCTGACTCAGTGGCGGTAGGTCCCGTGCAGGAGTGCGCGGCCGGCGGTCTTGAAGGCGAGGTTGAACGACACGACCGCCGGGGAGGCGTCGGAGTCGACTCCTAGGGAGTCGGCCTTCACCGCGTGCACCACGAAGAAGTAGCGGTGCACCTGGTCGCCCTGCGGTGGCGCAGCTCCCATGAACGCCTTGCTGCCGCCGTCGTTGCGGCACATGAAGGCGTTGCCCGGCAGGGTCGCTCCCAGCGCACCGGCACCCGTGTCCAGCGAGGTGACGTCGGCGGGCAGGTCGACCATCACCCAGTGCCAGAAGCCGCTCGGTGTAGGAGCGTCCGGGTCGAAGCAGGTCACCGTGTAGGACTTCGTGCCGTCCGGTGCGCCTTCCCACGCGAGCTGAGGCGAGGTGTCGCCGGCGGCAGCGACCTGGTCGTCCTTGAGGGGCTCGCCATCGGAGACGTCGGTGCTGGTGACGGTGAACGAAGGCACGGACGGCAGCAGGTCGTAGGGGTTCGGGCTGACGGGGCGCTCGAGGCTCATGACGGCGACGTTAGTCCGCACCGTGGCCCAGTGCTACGTGCCCCAGGTGGCCAGCCGCGATGATGGAGGCGTGGAGGAGCAGCTGAGCTACCCATCGGGCCTGCGACTGGCCGGTCGACGCGTCGTCGTGGTCGGTGGTGGGCACGTGGCCCAGCGCCGGGTGCCGGCTCTGCTGGCTGCGGGAGCCGACGTACATGTGGTGTCTCCGCTCGTGGTGCCGTCCATCGAAGGGCTGGCTGGGGCGGGTGACCTCACCTGGCATCGGCGCGAGTTCGTAGAAGAAGACCTCGAGGAAACCTGGTACGCCGTCGCAGCCACCGACGTCGCCGAGGTCAACCAGCGTGTCGGTGCCGAGGCCGAAGTTCGTCGGATCTTCTGTGTGCGGGCTGACGACGCGACCAAGGCGTCCGCCTGGACGCCTGCCGTGGGTCGAGCTGGGGGAGTGACCGTCGCGGTGCTGGGCAATCGGGAGCCGCGGCGTTCGGCCGCTGTCCGCGACGAGATCCTGGCCGCCCTGCGCGAGGGCACCATCACCGCCCGCGCCCAGCGTGACCAGACCCCTGGCGTCACCCTGGTCGGGGGCGGGCCGGGCGACCCCGAGCTGATCTCGATCGCGGGCCGCAGAGCCGTGATGGAGGCCGACGTGGTCGTAGCGGACCGGTTGGCGCCGCGCGAGCTGCTCGGTGAGCTGCCACCGGATGTCGAGCTGATCGACGTGGCCAAGCTGCCGCGAGGACGCTCCGCCCAGCAGGAAGAGATCAACCGCGTCATCGTGGAGCGCGCGCTGGCGGGCAAGCGGGTGGTGCGCTTCAAGGGCGGTGACAATTTCGTCTTCGGGCGCGGCTACGAGGAAGTCATCGCCTGCCGTGCCGCGGGGGTGCCGGTCACCGTGATCCCGGGCCTGACCAGTCCGGTGGCGGTGCCTGCGGTCGCCGGGATCCCGGTCACCCATCGAGGCGTGGCCCACGAGTTCACGGTGATCTCAGGGCACCTGCCCCCCGGACACCCCGAGTCACTGACCGAGTGGCCGGCCGTGGCTCGGCTGCGCGGCACCCTCGTGCTGATGATGGCCGTGGAGAACGCGTCGGCCATCGCCGACGCGCTGGTGGCAGGCGGCCGAGGTGAGTCGACACCGGTGGCGGTCGTCTGCGACGGCACCATGCCCGGCGAGCGCACCGTCTTGTCCACCCTGGGCGACCTAGCCGCCGATCTTGCGGCCGCTGCCGTTGCGCCGCCGGCGATCATCGTGATCGGTGAGGTGGTCGCCGTCGCCCACCCCGAGCGGTTCCCCTGATGGTCCGTCCATGACGCAGTTCGTCGAGATCGACGACCCGACCGACCCCCGACTGGCCGACTATCGCGACCTCCGTGACGTCGAGCTCCGCAAGCACCTCGAGTCCGAGCACGGGCTCTTCCTCGCGGAGGGCGAGAAGGTGGTCCGCCGGGCCGTCGATGCGGGCTACCCGCCGCGCTCGTTCCTGATGGCCCCGCGCTGGCTCGATGCCCTGGCGGACGTGCTGTCGGGAGCTGATGCGCCGTGCTTCGTGATGCCCGAGGCGATGGTGGAGGAGGTGACCGGCTTCCACGTCCACCGCGGCGCGCTGGCCTCGCTCCAGCGGCTGCCACTGCCGTCGATCGACTCGGTGCTGGACGGAGCCCGCTCGGTGCTGGTGCTCGAGGACATCGTGGACCACACCAACGTCGGGGCCATCCTTCGGTCTGGCGCGGCCCTGGGGTTCGACGCGGTGCTGCTCGCGCCTCGCTGTGCCGACCCGCTCTACCGACGGGCGGTCAAGGTCGCGATGGGTGCGGTGTTCTCAATGCCCTGGACCCGCCTCGCGGACTGGCACAACGCGCTGCCCGATCTCACAGTTCGGGGATTCACGACGGTCGCACTGACGTTGGCCGACGACGCCCTGCCGGTGGAGCAGGCGGTGGCCGGCGTGGACCGGTTGGCGCTGGTGCTCGGCGGCGAGGGCCACGGGCTGTCTACTCGTTGGGAGCAGTCCGCTGAGCGCCGCGCGATCATCCCGATGGCGGCCGGTATCGACTCCCTCAACGTCGCTGCGGCGACCGCGGTGGCCTGTTACGTGGCCGCTCGCCGGTGACAGACTGGCGAGGTGACCGACTACGAGACGGACCGGGCTGACTCGGCGTACCACCGCACACTTCCGTTCGGAAAGCGGCTGTCCAGTGCTCCCCTTCTCAACGACAGCTTGTCCTGCTTCGCGGACGTGACGCTCAAGCCGCTCGCACCCATGCTGCTCCCGGAGCAGCCACGCAGCGGCGAGCTGGACCGGTCCGGGTGCGGCCACTGCCGACCGTCTGAGCACACGATCTGGCGCGATGATCACTGGCAGGTGCGTGCCGGTTGGGACCGGATGGGGCTGCCGTTCGTGGGCGGAGTCGCGCCGCGTGAGCACCTGCGCCTCGAGGACGCCCCCGTCGAGCTGCTCGCCGACCTCGGACCGCTGCTGCAGCGGCTCAGTGCAGCGGTCAAGGCGATCCCCGGGGTGGCGCGCTGTCACTTCTCCCGGTGGGGAGACGGGAGCGAACACTTCCACCTGTGGGCACTGGCCCGGCCAGCCGGGATGATGCAGGGGCGAGGAGCGATGCTGGCTTTCTGGGACGACGTGCTGCCCGACGTACCTAGCGAGCTGTCAGCAGAGCACTTTCGCATCGTGGGGGAGTCGCTGTCGGTCGGTGGCGGCGAATCGTTCCCGAGTGCCTGAAGCGACGGTCCGATCGCGCTTTAGCGGCCGGATCGCTGGGGTCGGGAGCACCAGCGGCATCCGCGTCGTCGTGGGGGACTGGCTCGACACCCCGCTCGGTCGATTCGCAGACGCCATGGTGGAAAAGGCCGACGGTCATCGAGTGCTGCTGGCGCCAACAGCCGAGACACGTGACTTCATCGTCGCGACCTACAACTTCGACGAGGTCCGGCTTGAGCACGTCACGGTGTCAGGGGACCCGCGGGGGCTGGTCCTTCGCTCCCCGTCGCTGCACCTGGATCTCGAGATCGGACCACGCACCCTTCTTGGCACAGCCCTGCGCGCCGTCCCCAGCCGGATTGCCACGAGCCCGGCTTGGTGCACGCTGATCGACCCACTGGCGCGGGTAGCGCTTCGAGGGGTCCGGACCCGTGGGAGCGCTCTCGGCGGCCGGCGGGAGTGGTACGGCGCCACCGACGTTCACGCTGTCACGTCCGTGTCCGGGACCTTTGACGGGGAGGACCTGGGCGTGCTGGCACCGGTCGACCCTCCCTGCCGGTTCGGGTTCTCCTCGACGCCTCGGCGACCCTCGGTGACGGCTGTGGTCACGACGGTGGAAACGGAACAGTAGGACGCGCGGTTACGCTGGCCAGTCCACAGGGAAGTCCTCGGCCACCTTGTCGTGCTGCTTGGTCAGCTTCTTGCGCTGCTTGGTCGGTAGGCGGTCGCCGAACACGGTGCCCTTGGTGTGATCGGTCTCGTGCTGAAGGCAGCGAGCCAGCATCCCGTCGCCGCTGAACTCAACGGGCTCGCCGTCGAGCCCGGTGCCGACGACCTTCGCGAAGTCCGGTCGAGCCAGCTCGATGAACGCTCCAGGAAAGGACAGACATCCTTCTTCGGTCTCGTCGAGACGTCGGGCTCCGGCTTCAGGCAGGGTCACCTCGGGATTGCACACGAGGCCGACGGTCCGCTGGCCGGACTCGTCAGCGCAGTCGAAGACGAACATCGCGACGTCCTCACCGATCTGGCAGGCAGCGAGACCGACCCCATCCGCGGCGTACATCGTGGCGACCATGTCGGCGGCCAGCTGCCGCAGGGCATCGTCGTAGACGCTGACCAGCTGCTGAGCCTGATGCATCACCGGAGTGCCCCAGCGGGTGATCGACCGAACATTGCCTCCCGTCGGCAGGAGTCCGTGCGGTGCGAGATCGGGACGAGAGGCCGGGGAGGGCATGGGCCGGAGCATACGAAACCCTGACGAGCGACTGTGACCCGAGCCACGGGGTCCGGATGTAGCCGGGCGTGTAACTCGGAGTTACAGTTACTGTATGTCCCTCATCAACAGCCTCAAGCCCGGCGGCAAGCATGGTGTGCCAGGCACGGCGAAGCGCGACCCGATCGGTTACCTGGTCGCCGGTCTGAACAAGCTCGCCCAGAGCGACCTGATCGACAAGGTCAAGCTGCGCAAGCCAACGGAGCAAGCCGTCTTCACCGTGACCCGTGGCGGGTTCAAGACGATGACGAACGCCAGCCGCACGTTCGCCACAGCGGGCAAGAAGGGTCAGCCCGGTGTCCGGGTGGCCACCGCGCAGCCCAAGGGCGTCTTCGACCTCACGCCCACCGAGGACGAGCAGATGCTCGTCGACGTGGTGACGGAGTTTGCCGCGGAGGTAGTCCGCCCGGCAGCTGCGGAGGCGAACGAGAGCTGTGCGGCCCCGGATGAGCTGCTCAAGGCCAGCCTCGAGATCGGGCTACCGATCCTGGGTGTGCCGGAGGCCCTTGGCGGCATCTCCGAGGAGCGCTCGGCCATGGCGGGCACCTTGGTCGCGGAGGCGCTTGCTCAGGGGGATCTGGGTCTGGCCGTGGCGACCCTCGCGCCCGGCAGCGTAGCTACCGCACTCGGTCTCTGGGGCACCGACGCTCAGCAGCAGACCTACCTGCCAGCGTTCACCGGCACCGACGTGCCCGCGGCTGCGCTCGCACTGACCGAGCCCGCCGTGCTCTTCGACGTCTTGTCGCCGGCTACGACGGCTACCCGGACCGATGAGGGCTTCACCCTCAACGGCGTGAAGACCCTCGTCGCACGCGGTGCGACCGCCGAGCTGTTCGTGATAGGGGCCAGCCTTGACGGCAAGCCCACGCTCTTCCTGGTCGAGTCCGCAACCAACGGCATGACCATCGAGGGTGATCCGGCGATGGGCGTCCGGGCGGCGTCCCTGACGAAGCTCGCCCTGAAGGACGTGAAGATCCCCTCCGATGCCGTCCTCGGCGAGAGCGACGGCACGACGTACACCGAGTGCGTCCGGCTGTCACGCCTCGCGTGGTGCGCGCTGGCCGTTGGTACCGGCCAGGCCGTGCTCGACTACGTCACGCCGTACGTCAAGGAGCGCCAGGCGTTCGGTGAGCCGGTCGCGCACCGCCAGTCCGTGGCGTTCATGGTCGCCAACATCGCTATCGAGCTGCAGGCGATGCGCCTGGTGACCTACAAGGCGGCCGCCCGTGCCGCGGCCGGCAAGGACTTCTCCCGGGAGGTCGGCCTGGCCCGCAAGCTGTGCGCGGACAAGGGCATGCAGATCGGCCTCGACGGCGTCCAGCTGCTCGGTGGCCACGGCTTCGTGAAGGAACACCCCGTCGAACGCTGGTACCGCGATCTTCGCGCGGTCGGCGTCATGGAAGGTTCGGTGCTTGTCTGATGATCAATCTCGATGACCCCAAGAAGTTCCGTGCCCTGGTCGGTCAGGCCAACCAGGTGGCCATGAACATGCTGCGACCGATCTCTCGCAAGTACGACCTAGCCGAGCACGAGTATCCCAAAGAGCTGGACATGCTCGCGGCGATGATCGATGGCCTGTCCGAGTCCGGAGCCTCCGAAGGCGCTGGAGCCGCCGGAGTCCGCCGGGAGGATGAGGACGGTGACAAGACCGTCAAGAACGGTGCGAACCTGGCCTCGGTCTTGTCGATCGCCGAGATGTGTTGGGGCGACGTCGGGCTGCTGCTCTCGATGCCTCGTCAGGGGCTCGGGAACTCCGCGATTGCCTCCGTGGCCGACGACGAACAGCTCGAGCGGTTCGACGGAGTGTGGGCCGGCATGGCCATCACCGAGCCTGAGGTCGGCTCCGACTCGGCGAAGATCACCGCCACGGCCGTGCTCGACGGTGATGAGTACGTCATCAACGGCGAGAAGATCTTTGTCACCAGTGGTGATCGCGCCGACCACATCGTCGTCTGGGCGACGCTCGACAAGGACCTCGGTCGCGCCGCCATCAAGTCGTTCGTGGTCGCGAAGGGCACGCCCGGCATGGAGGTCGAACGGCTCGAGCACAAGCTCGGCATCCGTGCGTCCGACACCGCGACCATCCGGTTCGAGAACTGCCGGGTGCCCAAAGAGAATCTTCTCGGGTCCGCAGACATCGACGACAAGCAGGGCTTCGCCGGGGCCATGGCGACCTTCGACAACACCCGCCCGCTGGTGGCTGCGATGGCCGTTGGCTGCGCCCGCGCCTCGCTCGACCTGACCCGCGACCTGCTCTCCGAGGCGGGAGTCGAGATCGACTACGACCGCCCGGCCACGGTGCAGTCAGCCGCGGCGGCCAAGTTCCTCCAGATGGAAGCCGACTGGGAGGGCGCTTACCTGCTGACGTTGCAGGCTGCCTGGATGGCCGACAACCGGCAGCCCAACTCGCTCGAGGCCTCGATGGCCAAGGCGAAGGCGGGCCGGGTCGGCTCTGACATCACTCTCAGCTGCGTAGAGCTGTGCGGCTCCATCGGCTACAGCGAGGCCGAGCTGCTGGAGAAATGGGCACGCGATTCCAAGATCCTCGACATCTTCGAGGGCACCCAACAGATCCAGCAGCTGATCGTGGCCCGCCGGATCCTGGGGTTGTCGAGCTCCGAGCTCAAGTAGGTCAGCTGCCGAGCGGGTGCGCGGTCCCCGACCGTCACCTGGATCGGTCAGGGCGAGTCGGTCTGCGCCTGTGGACGCTTCACCGGAAGTTTGGCGCCAGGGGCCGACTTCCGGGTCGACTTCGTGGGTGTCCTCGCGGTGGCAGCCCGCTTCAGAGGCGGCGTACCCGGCTGGGGGGCGATGTTCTTCGCCACCTTCGCCGGAGTCGGTGCGGCCGGAGTCTCAACCACCGCTGCCGACGGGGCGGGTGCGTCCGCGGATGCCGGAGCCGGCTGGGGAGTGGACCGCCGCGGGGCGGACACACGCGGCCCAGGCAAGCGTTGGTCGAGCTGCGAGCGAACCAGCCTGGCGGTCTGTTTCACCGCTGGAGCCGCGGTGCTCTGCACCTGCTGCCCCACCAGCTGCCCAGCTGAGCGGGCGACCTTGACCGCCTCGGTGACGGTGTCCTTCAGCTTCTCGATGAGGGCCATGGTGGCGATTCAAGCACGGGCCCCGAAACGGCGCGTCACCGTCGGTTCGCAGCGACTCTGGTCCTATGTCACGACTTCTTGGCGGCAGCCTTATTGGCGGTGGCCTTCTTCGCTGTGGACGTGTTGCCAGAGCCCTTCTTGGCGGCCGTCTTCTTCGCTCCAGCCTTCTTGGTAGCCGTCTTCTTGGTAGCCGGCTTCTTCGCGGCAGGCTTGGCCACAGGCTTCTTGGTGGGGGGAGCTGGGGCTGCCACGGCAGGCGCAGCCGATGTGCTCTTCGACCCCGACTTGCGTCCCGGCACCAGACCGGACACGGTCTCGGCGGTCTCGAGGGCCTTCCCGACCACCTGCCCGACGGCACCCTGTGTGGTGCTGATCGAGCCCTTCAACGTGTCCTTGATCTTGCCGATCGGGGTGCTGCGGGCCATGACGTCTCCTTGGTGGGGTCGGCGAATGCCATCGGGCCGGCATGCGATCGAGCAAAGGTACCGCCCTGGGTCGGGTGGGGGCTGTGTCAGACCGGGCCGGCTGCCGCAGACGGGGGAGCGAGGAGGTGCTGGGGAGGCTCGTGCCCCGCCACTTCGAACGCGCGGTCCACGGCCGCGGCCACCTCCTCGACCAGACCCTGCGGCACCAGCGCGACCGACGAGCCGCCGAAGCCACCGCCGGTCATCCTGGCACCCAGGGCGCCGGCCTCGACAGCTGCCAGCACCGCGGTGTCCAGCTCCGCGCAAGAGACCTCGAAGTCGTCTCGCAGGGAGGTGTGCGAGGCCAGCAGCAGGCGCCCCAGACCGGTCCAGTCGCCTGCCTTGACCGCCTGCACGGCCTCTCCTACCCGTTCGATCTCGGTGACCACGTGGTGGGCCCGCCGACGAATTCGGGGGTCAATGATCCTGATCAGATCGGCGAGACTCGCTTCCTTCAGGGCCGACACCCCCAGCGCCTCGGCGGCCGTCTCGCAGTCGTCACGACGGGAGGCGTACCCGCCGTCGTTCAGCTCGTGCGAGACGCGGGTGTCGGTCACCAGGAGGGCGTGGTCGGTCAGGTCGAGACGCACGGCCCGGTCGGTGTGGTCACCGAAGTCGACAAGGAGAGCCGCACCGGGCTCGGCCAGCATCGCCACCATTTGATCCATCCCGCCGGTCGGGGCACCGGCCACCTCAGACTCGGCGCGCATACAGGCCCGGGCCAGGTCTCTGCGCACTCCCGGGGTCAGGTCGAGTCCGACCAAGGCGGCCAGGGCCACCGCCGTGGCGCACTCGATCGCCGCTGAGCTCGACAGGCCGGCCCCCAACGGAACCGTGCTGTCGACTGCGATGTCGACGCCGGTCACGCGGTGTCCTGCCTCCTGCATCGCCCACAGCACGCCCACCACGTACGCCGCCCAGCCGTCGACCTGGCCTGGTCCGGTCTCGTCCATCCGGCCCGTCCAGGGATCCTCGGACTGCTGGCTGACCACTCGTACGCCGTCGTCATCGCGGCGCGCGACGGCGACATAGGTCGCGTGCGGCAGGGCCACAGGCAGGCATGGACCTCCGTTGTAGTCGGTGTGCTCGCCGATGAGGTTGACCCGTCCCGGTGCCCGTCCCACGGCGTCGGCGGCAGCGCCGAGGCGGTCGGCCAGGGCAGCCCGGACCCTGGCGCCCAGGGCTGTCGGCTCGCCGGGCTCGATGAAGTTCACGGACCAACCCTAGGCATGCCTGCGCCAGGTCGAGGTAGCGTCCTGCCACGTGCAGTTCATCGATGGCCAACCAGCCCACGACCTGACCTACGACGACGTCTTCATGGTGCCGCGGCCGTCGGCGGTCGGCAGTCGCTACGACGTGGACCTCGCCACGGCCGACGGGACGGGCGCAACGCTGCCGCTCGTGGTGTCCAACATGACGGCGATCGCCGGCAAGCGGATGGCCGAGACGGTGGCGCGTCGCGGCGGTCTCGTCGTGATCCCGCAGGACATCCCGGCGTCGGTGGTGGCTCAGGTGGTCCGTTACGTGAAGTCGCGGCATCTCGTCTTTGACACCCCGATCGAGCTGAAGCCCGACCAGACCGTGGCTGAGGCCCTCTCGCTGATCCCGAAACGGGCGCACCGTGCTGCCGTAGTGGTCGCCGACGGCAAGCCGGTCGGTGTCGTCTCCGCCGCCGACTGCGCCGAGGTCGACCGGTTCGCCCAGGTCGGCCAGATCATGTCGTCACCCACGGTCACGATCAGCGCCGACACCGATCCTCGGGCTGCCTTTGACGCGCTGGACCTGTCGAAGGCGCTGCTCGCGGTGGCGGTCGACTCCGACGGCTCGCTCGTGGGTGTGTTGACCCGCACCGGCGCTCTGCGCGCGACTCTCTACCAGCCGGCGGTGGATGCCACCGGTGGACTGCGGATCGCAGCGGCGGTGGGAGTCAACGGAGACGTGGCCGCCAAGGCGGGAGAGCTGCTCGAGGCGGGGGTGGACTGCTTGGTCGTCGATACCGCGCACGGCCACCAGCAGCGAATGATTGAGGCACTGGTCGCGGTGAGCGGGCTGGCCCCCACAGTGCCGATCGTGGCCGGCAACGTCGTCTCCGCCGAAGGCACCCGCGCGCTGATCGAGTCCGGGGCTGACATCGTCAAGGTCGGGGTCGGACCTGGCGCCATGTGCACGACCCGGATGATGACTGGCGTGGGGCGCCCGCAGTTCTCAGCCATCAGGGAGTGTGCGGAGGCAGCGCGCGACCTGGGCAAGCACGTGTGGGCCGACGGCGGCGTACGCCATCCGCGCGACGTGGCTCTGGCTCTCGCTGCGGGAGCATCGTCGGTGATGATCGGCTCGTGGTTCGCCGGCACCCACGAGTCGCCGGGTGATCTGATGCACGACTCTGAGGGCCGTGCGTACAAGGTCTCCTTCGGCATGGCGTCGGCCAGGGCGGTGGCCAACCGCACGTCCACCGAGTCGGCGTACGACCGCGCGAGGAAAGGGCTCTACGAAGAAGGCATCTCGTCCTCGCGGATGTATCTCGACCCGCTTCGCCCCGGTGTGGAGGACCTGATCGACGAGATCTGCTCCGGCGTCCGATCGGCGTGTACCTACGCCGGCGCGTCCACGCTCGAGGAGCTCCACGCACGTGCCGTGGTCGGCGTCCAGTCCGCCGCCGGCTTCCACGAGGGCCGGCCGCTGGCCACGAGCTGGTAGGACGCCTCAGCCGCTCGTGGCTCGCTCCGGGTCTGGGTCTGGCTCGACAGAGATGACGAAGTCGTCGCCGTGCTCAGTGACCCCGGAGATGACTGCCTGCTCGACAGCCTCCTTGGCATCTTCGTCACGCACCATCAGCGGGTCCCGGCGGAGGTCCCTCATCAGGGAGACGGCCATCCCGATCATCACCACGACGCACGGCAGCGCGTCGATCCGTGGGTGTGGTCACGCTCCACCAGTACCCGAACCCCCGTCCGAGGAACAATTCCCGGGTCAGCGACGAGTGGAGTTCACCGTCCGGCCCCGCACGATGCCGATGAAGACCTGCACCCGCTCGTCCTCGTTGTCGACCAGCCAGACCAGCGCGACCTTCGTCGGTGGCAGATCCGCAACCGGACGCTGGACGACATCCTTGCGAGGATAGAGACGCGCCACCGACATGGGCACGATCACGACGCCGGTGCCAGACGCTACCGTCTCGACCGCCTCCCGCTCAGTCATCTCTGGCCACTCGAGCTGATCGGCCGTGGGCGTCCATCCAGAGGCATGACGGCGCACCAGCTGCTCGTCCATGAGGTCGTCCAGGACGACCTCGTCGCCGGCCGCCACGAAATGCTCGTGGCCGGCCACGACGACTGGCCGCTCGTCGTACAAGGGGATGCAGTGCAGCCCGTCCCGCTCGATAGGGAGTCGGATCAGCGCCATGTCGAGAGACCCGTCGCGTACCCCTGCCTCTTGGGTCTCCTCGTCTATCGGCACCAGCTCGAGGGCGTCGCGTCGCCGCTCGCGCCAGGTGCCGGCCCACTTGTCGGGGGTGGCGCCGGTGACGAAGCCGACGCGGAACGGATCGGTCATCTCCTCAGCATGCCGGACACGATCGGCCTGCGCCGAGACGACCTCTCGCTCAGACCCGGTTGGTCCCTCGATGTGGCCGGCCCGCAGAGCCGGAAATGAAGAAAAGGCCCTGTGGAGCCAGGGCCTTTCCAGTGTCCGAGGGGGGACTTGAACCCCCACAACCGTTAAAGGTCACTAGCACCTCAAGCTAGCGCGTCTGCCAATTCCGCCACCCGGACGAGTGCGCCGAAACGATAGCAAAGGAGAGGCGGTTCCCCGGCATCGGGGAGGCCGCTGGGGCGATGCTTTGATGGGGGCATGAGCACCGACGCCGGCCATGATGTGGGGGGCCGCTTCTACGACCCGGCTGGTGAAGTCGTCGACCTCTGCCGCGAGCTGATCCGGATCGACACGACCAACTATGGCGATGGTGACGGTCCCGGTGAGCGCAAGGCTGCCGAGTACGTCGCCGGGTTGCTGGACGAGGTCGGGATCGAGTCACGGCTCTACGAGTCCGAACCGGGCCGGACGTCGGTGGTAGCGCGCTGGGGCGGCACTGAGGGCGACGCACTGCTCCTGCACGGCCACCTCGACGTGGTGCCGGCGGCGGCCGAGGACTGGCAGGTGCCCCCGTTCAGCGGGGAGATCCAGGACGGCTACGTCTGGGGACGCGGTGCGGTCGACATGAAGGACTTCGACGCCATGCTGCTCTCGATCGTCAGGGCGCGTACCCGAGCTGGCGCGGTGCCGGAGCGACCGATCGTGCTCTGCTTCACCGCTGACGAGGAGGCCGGTGGGCACCGGGGTGCCGAGGTGATCGTGAACGACCACCCCGAGGAGCTCGAGGGCTGCACCGAAGCAGTCGGTGAGGTGGGCGGCTTCAGCGCGACCGTGAGAGACCGTCGCATCTACCTGATCGAGGCCGCCGAGAAGGGCATGGCGTGGATGCGGCTGACAGCGCGCGGACGGGCCGGACACGGCTCGATGATCAACGACCGCAACGCGGTCACCCGACTGGCGGCCGCGGTGGCGCGGATCGGTGCCCACGAGTGGCCGGTGCGGCTGACGCCGGCGATGAAGACCCTCCTCGCCGCGGTGGCGGAGCTGGCCGGCACCGAGGCGACGCCCGACAACGCCGAGGCGCTGGTCGACGAGTTCGGCTCGGCGACCAGGATGCTGGGCGCCGTCATCCGCAACACCGCGAACCCGACCATGCTCGGCGCGGGCTACAAGGTGAACGTGATCCCCACCGAGGCAACGGCCCACATCGACGGCCGCTTCCTGCCCGGCTACGAGGACGAGTTCTTCGCCACCATCGCCGCGCTCTGCGGTGACGAGGTCGAGATGGACTTCGTGTCTCACCAGTTGCCGTGGGAGACGCCGTACGACGGGGCGCTGGTCGACGCGATGACGCGGTCGATCCTGGCTGAGGATCCGGACGGCATCGTGGCGCCGTTCTTGATGAGCGGTGGCACCGATGCCAAGCACTTCATCAAGCTGGGAATGCGCACCTACGGTTTTGCCCCGCTCAGGTTGCCTGCCGATCTTGACTTCACGGCGCTCTTCCACGGTGTGGATGAGCGGGTCCCGGTGGACGCGCTCGAGTTCGGAGCGCGGGTCTTCGACCGGTTCCTCGACGATATCTGAGGACTTGACCCGCCCGATGTGCCTCAGGCGGTGCGGACAGCCCGGATGATCTTCCGGCGCAGCACGATCCGGCGGCTTCCGTCGGGCGTGATCCGGACCCTGTCGAGCTCCCAGCCGCCGTGCTCGGCCCGTTCGACCAGCAGCTTGGTGACCACGTTGCGGGAGAACTCGCTGGGAAAGATGACCTTGTCGAACTCCCACTCCACTGCCCGATCGGGTCCCTGGCGGCTGAAGAACCTGTTCACGACGGCTCCGAGACGTCCTCGAGGGCGTCACAGATCTCGGACGGTAGGGACTTGCCTTCGACCTCGAGGGCGCCGCGCAGCTGTGCCGCTGTCCTGGCCCCGACGATCGGTGCGGTGATGCCGGGCCGGTCCCGCACCCAGACCAAGGCCACTTCCAGCGGGGTCCAACCGAGCCCGTCGGCGGCCTTGGCCACGGCCTCGACGATGCCGTGGGAGCGATCGTCGAGGTAGGCGCCCACGAAGTTCGCAAAGATCGGTGAGGCGCCGCGTGAGTCGTTGGGTGTGCCGGTGCGGTACTTGCCGGTCAGCACCCCCCGGCCCAGCGGTGACCACGGCAAGATTCCCAGTCCGAGGGCTGCGCACGCGGGCAGGACCTCTCGTTCGATCGCCCGGTTCAGCAGGGAGTACTCCACCTGCGTGGACGCGATGGGGGCCCGTCCGGGCACCGCTCGCTGCCAGGTGGCGGCCTGCGCGGTCTGCCATCCGCTGTAGTTTGAGATGCCGACGTAGCCCGCGCGCCCTGAGGTCACCGCCTGGTCAAGCGCGGTCAGGGTCTCCTCGATGGGCGTCTCGTCACTCCAGATGTGGACCTGCCACAGGTCGACGTGGTCGACCCCGAGCCTCCCCAGGGAGGCGTCAAGGGTGCTGAGGAGGTAGCCGCGGGCCGTGTTGGTGATCCGTTCTCCGGTGCGCCGGGAGATGCCGGCCTTGGTGGCGAGGACGATTTCGTCGCGCGCCACTACGTCACCGATCAGGGTGCCGATCAGTGACTCGGAGTCGCCATCGGTGTACCCGGCTGCGGTGTCGATCAGGGTGCCGCCAGCCTCGGCGAAGGCGATCAGCTGGTCACGAGCCTCGTGCTCGTCGGTGTCGCGACCCCAGGTCATCGTGCCGAGACCGAGGCGCGAGACCTTGAGACCGGTGCGGCCGAGCGACCTGAGCTGCATGGCAGAAAGGTATCCGTCGGAGCCGCCAAGGACAGGCAGCGGCTCGCCAGGGGCGCGGCTTCCGTAGGATTCCTGAGCGTGTGGGATCTCCTGAAGGCAGTCGTCCTTGGCACCATCCAGGGACTGACCGAGTTCCTGCCGATCTCGAGCAGCGCACACCTACGCATCTACCCCGAGCTGTTCGGCTGGGGTGATCCCGGCGCGGCGTTCACCGCGGTCATCCAGATCGGCACCGAGCTCGCCGTGCTCATCTACTTCCGCAAGGACATCTGGCGGATCGCGAACATGTGGCTGCGATCGTTGGTGAGGCCGGAGTATCGCGGCCACATTGACGCCCGGATGGGCTGGTTCATCATCATCGGGTCATTGCCCATAGTGATCCTGGGTGTCCTGCTGAAGGACGTGATCGAGCGCGACTTCCGCAACCTCTGGATCATCGGCACGACGCTGATCGTGCTCGGCATCGTGCTCGGGATCGCCGACCGGTTCGGCTCCACCGAGAAGCAGATCAAACAGATCACCCTGCGCGACGCCGTCCTGATGGGTGGGGCACAGGCGTTGGCGTTGGTCCCCGGGGTCTCCAGGTCGGGTGCCACGTTGTCGATGGGCCGATTCCTGGGCTACAACCGCGAAGCCGCGACGCGCTATGCCTTCCTGTTGGCGATCCCGGCTGTGGTGGGTGCCGGCCTGTTCGAGCTCAAGGAAATCCCCGATGGCGACAACGCGTACGGCTGGGGGCCGACCATCGTTGCCACTGTCGTCTCTTTCGTGGTCGGCTACGCCGCCATCGCCTGGCTGTTGCGCTACGTCACCACCAAGTCCTACACGCCGTTCGTCCTCTACCGGGTCGCTCTCGGCACAGCCACGCTGATCTTGGTCGGCGTCGGTGTGCTCAACGCCTGAGGTCTGGGCGTCGAGGTCCCGTCGTCAGAGCCAGCCTGACTTCTGGAACCACTTGAACAGACCGAACGACGAACCAACCATGAGAAGGATCGCGAACGGGTAGCCGAGTGTCCAGGTCAGCTCAGGCATGTGGTCGAAGTTCATTCCGTAGATGCCGGCGATGAGGGTCGGGACCACGATCAGCGCCGCGCCCGCGGAGATCTTGCGCATGTCGTCGTTCTGACGCACCGAGATCTCGGCCAGGTGGGCGTCGAACGCGCTCGACAAGAGCCCGTCGAGCGTGTCGATGTTTTCGGCGGCTCGGGACAGGTGGTCGGCCACGTCGCGAAAGAACGGCGCTGCCTCCTCCGCCACCCCCGGGACCTTGCCAGCCGCGAACTGCAGCATGGGGTCTCGCAGAGGCAGTACGGCGCGGCGGGCTTCCGCGATCTCGCGCTTGAGGGTGTAGATCCGGACGGAGTCATTGGTGCGCTCGTCGGAGAACACGGAAGTCTCGACCTCGTCGACGTCCTCCTGCAGCTCTGCCAGCACATCGGTGTAGCCATCGACGACGCTGTCGCACACCGCGTAGACCACCGACGACGGCCCATGCAGCAGGACGTGCTCCCGAGCCTCGAGATAGGACCGCGCCGAGTGCAGGTCGGCGCCGTCGCCGTGCCGAACCGTGACCACGAAGTCCGGGCCCACGAACATGCTGATCTCGCCGGTCTCGACAGCGTCCTGCTCGTCGACGTACCAGAGCGTCTTGAGGATCAGGAACAAGTGATCGTCGTAGCGCTCGAGCTTCGGCCGTTGGTGAGCCTTGACCGCGTCCTCGACCGCCAACCCGTGCAGTGCGAAGACCTCAGCGACGCCGGAAAGCTCCTGAGTGCTTGGCTTGTGCAGCCCGATCCACACGAAGTCTCCGGGGTCGGTCGCCTTGGCCCGCAGGTCCTCGAGGTCCTGCGGACGACAGTCGACGGGGAGACGGACTCCCTTGCGGTACAAGGCACTGTCCACGATCACGACGTCACGGTAGCGCCGATACGCTCGCGGCCATGGCAACCCTGATCCTCGTCCGCCACGGACGGACCACCGCGAACGTCGGTGGCACCCTGGCCGGACGCCTGCCCGGCATCCGTCTCGACCAGACGGGTGAGGAGCAGGTGCGCGGACTCGGGGATCGGTTGGCACCAGTGCCGCTGGTGGCGCTCGTGAGCAGCCCGCTCGAGCGATGCAAGCAGACCGCCAAGGCGATTGCCGTGGCCCACCCGAGCAAGCCGAGGATCGCTAGTGAACGCGGACTGAGCGAGTGTGACTACGGCGACTGGCAGGGCCGACAGCTCAAGGACCTCGCGAAAGAGCCGCTGTGGAAGACCGTGCAGACCCAACCGTCCGCGGCCGTCTTCCCCGGCGGTGAGTCACTGGTGACCATGCAGCGTCGTGCGGTCGACGCAGTACGCCGCCACGACGCCGCTATCGAGGCCGACCACGGTGTCGGAGCAGTGTGGATCGCCGTCAGCCACGGCGACATCATCAAGTCGATCCTCGCCGACGCCCTCGGCATGCACCTCGATCTCTTCCAGCGCATCCACGTCGATCCGGCCTCGGTGTCGATCATCAGCTACACCAGCACCCGTCCATATGTGCTGGCGAGCAACACCCATGCCGGCGACCTGTCCTGGCTTCGCCCGCAGCCCGACAAGAGACCCGCCAAGAGATCCAGCAAGCGACCGGGGAAACCGGGGCAAGTGTCCGGCGAAGCAGACGCCCCTGTCGGCGGTGGCGCCGGGCCTTCGGCGCCCGCATAGGCTGGAAAGATGCCGATCGTCCACGGATTCGACCCGCCCGAGCGCTTCGTGACGGGCACCGTGGGGGAGCCCGGTGCCCGCACGTTCTTCTTGCAGGCGCGCTCGGGCCCGCGGATCACCAGCGTCTCCTTGGAGAAGCAACAGGTCGCGGCTCTGGCCGAGCGGATGGAAGAGCTGCTCGACGAGGTGATGTCCGGAGGCACCGAGTCCGTCGTTCCCGTCGTAGCTCCACTTGATCTCGAGGACGGAGCGCCCCTGGAGCAGCCGATCGAGGAAGAGTTCCGCGCCGGGACGATGACGCTGTCCTGGGACCCCGACGACGAGCGGGTCGTGGTCGAGGTCTTCCCGTTCACCGAGGCCGCCGTGGTCGCCCCGGATCAGGTCGACCAGGACTTCGAGGAGCCGGAGCCCGACGAGGTGTTCCTGGTCCGGATCACCCCGGGTCTCGCCAGGGCCTTCGTCAAGCGCGCCGAGCAGGTGCTCGATGCCGGCCGACCCAGCTGCCCCTTCTGCGGAGGTCCGATCGACCCCGAAGGACACCTGTGCGTGCGAGCCAACGGCTTCCGCCGCCGGGACCCGTGAGCCGCAGATGACCAGCTCGACGATCCCTCAGGGCGACCTCGAGCTCCACGGGCGGATCATGCCCGCCTCCAACGCGACCTTCCTCGGCGAGATGGACGGCGTCAAGGTCGTCTACAAGCCGGTAGCCGGAGAGCGGCCGTTGTGGGACTTCCCTGACGGGACGCTCGCCGACCGTGAGGTCGCGGCATACGCCGTGTCCGAGGGCTTGGGCTGGGACATCGTGCCGACCACGTGGTTGGGCCAGGGTCCACACGGCCCCGGCATGCTGCAGGTCTGGCAGGAGGTTGATCCCGACCAGGAGGCGGTGACCCTGGTGCGCGCGGGCACCATGCCAGAGGGGTACCTAGCCGTGTTCGAGGCCCTCGACGACCGCGACCGCGACGTGACACTCATCCACGAGGACACCGAGCCGCTTCGTCGGATGGCGATCTTCGACGTGCTCGTCAACAACGCCGATCGCAAGGGCGGGCACGTGCTGGAGATGCCCGGGGGACACCGCTACGGCGTCGACCACGGAGTGACCCTGCACCACGAACCCAAGCTCCGCACGGTGCTGTGGGGCTGGGGTGGGCTTCCGCTCACCGATGCAGAGGTCGATGCCGTTCGTCGGCTGCGCGCTGACGTCGACAGCGACCTGGGAGTGAGTCTGGCCGCGCACCTCACCGAGCTAGAGCTCCACGCCCTCGAGCGAAGGTGTGCCCGCCTTCTCCAGGTGGGCTGCCTGCCCGTGTCACGGGGAGAATGGCCATCGATCCCATGGCCGCCGTTCTGAGATCTCGGCCAGCCGCTGGGGTTTCGTCGACGCCTGACAGAGCGGCCTGGAGCGGCCGTTAGGCTTGCGCGCATGCGCTCATGGTCCGCTCCGGAGGTTCCCTCGCTGCTCGAGGTCGGGCCGCCGGTTGCCGTCCACGACACCGCGACCGGATCGCTCGTGGTGTCTGCGCCCACTGGTCCGGCCCGGCTCTACGTCTGCGGGATCACCCCCTACGACGCCACCCACATCGGACACGCGGCCACCTACGTCGGCTTCGACCTGCTCAACCGCGCCTGGCGAAACGCCGGCCACGAGGTCACTTTCGTCCAGAACGTCACCGACGTCGACGACCCACTGCTCGAGCGTGCCCAGAAGGTGCATGTGGACTGGATCGAGCTCGCCGAACGCGAAACCGAGCTGTTCCGCACCGACATGCAGGCACTGCGGGTACTGCCACCAGCCGCCTACATCGGTGCCGTCGAGTCGATCCCGCTCGTGATCGAACTGATCGAACGACTGCAGGACAGCGGTGCGACGTACCCCCTGGGCGGCGACATCTACTACTCCGCCACAGCCGACCCTGCCTTCGGGAACGAGTCGGGTTATGACCGCGAGACGATGCTGAGACTGGCGGCCGAGCGCGGTGGCGACCCCGACCGTGAAGGCAAGAAGGATCCCCTGGACGTGGTCGTGTGGCGCGGCCCCCGCGAGGGCGAGCCGTCCTGGGACAGCCCGTTCGGCCCCGGTCGGCCCGGTTGGCACGTCGAGTGTGCAGCAATCGCCAGCCGGTACCTCGGCCAGGCGTTCGACGTGCAGGGCGGGGGCAGTGACCTGGTGTTCCCCCATCACGAGATGAGTGCTGGCCACGCCCAGGTGGCCGATCCCGAGGCGGAGTTCGCCAAGGCTTACGTGCACGCCGGCATGGTCGGCTATGACGGCGAGAAAATGTCGAAGTCCAAGGGCAACCTGGTCTTCGTCTCGGCGCTGCGCAACAGCGACGTCGACCCCATGGCGATCCGGCTCGCCCTGCTGCGCCATCACTACCGCAGCGACTGGGAGTGGACCGACGACGAGCTCTTCGCTGGTGTGGACAGCCTGACCGACTGGCGACGAGCCCTTTCCCTGGGTGCCGGGGCGCCCGCCGCACCCGTGGTCACCGAGATCCTGATGGCGTTGGCCGACGACCTGGACGCACCCCGGGCGGCGGCCGCTGTCGATCGGTGGGTCGCCGCCACTCTCGGCAGCCACGGACTGGCCGACACCAGCGACCCGGAGGCCGCAGTCACCCTGCTGCCGGTGCTCGACGCGGCGCTCGGGCTTGCCATCTGATGGCAACCTGGACGGCATGAACGCCAACGCTGTCCGCCCCAAGCTCGTCCTGTCCGGCGCCTTCGATGCACTCCGGTGGTATGCCGACGTGCTCGGCGCCGTGGTCGGTGACTGCTTCCAGGTGGGAGAGCGGGTGGTCTTCGCCGACCTGACGGTGCTGGGGACCACGATCACGCTCAAGGACACCGACGAGACCGATCCGGTCTCGGAACCTGGGCCCATCCTTGACTGCGTGGTCGACGACCCAGACGCCATCGCCCAGCGGATGTTGGAGGGAGGCGGCGAGGTCGTCTTCCCGGTGGCCGATCAGCCGTACGGCGCCCGTGGGGGCCGCCTCCGCGACCCGTTCGGGGTGCAGTGGCTCCTGCAGACTCCGGTCACGCTCAGCGCAGCAGAGATCCAGGGCGCCCTGGACTCGATCGGCGGGGGCTAGCTGCCGCGGTTGATGTCGTCGTCGCCGCGGCGCTTGAGGTAGCGCTCGAACTCCCGAGCGATCGCCTCGCCGGACGCCTCGGGCAGGTCTGCGGTGTCTCGCGTCTCCTCCAGGGACCGGACGTAGTCGGCCACGTCCTCATCCTCCTCGGCCAGCTCGTCGACGCCGCGCTCCCAGGCTCGGGCGTCCTCGGGCAGTTCACCGAGCGGGATCGAGACCTCGAGCAGGTCCTCGAGCTGTCCGATCAGGGCGAGGGTCGCCTTGGGGCACGGTGGTTGGGCGACGTAGTGGGGCACGGCGGCCCAGTAGGACACGGCCGGCACGTCGAGCTTCACACAGGCGTCCTGGAAGACGCCGACGATCCCGGTCGGTCCCTCGTAGGTCGACTGCTCGAGCTTGAGCCGGTCGACCAGTTCCGGCTCGGTTGCCGTGCCCGTCACCGGAATCGGCCGTGTGTGGGGGGTGTCGGCAAGCAGCGCGCCCAACGTCACCACCAGCTCGCCACCGAGCTCCTCACAGGCCGCGAGGATCTCCGCGCAGAACTGGCGCCACCGCATGTTGGGTTCGATGCCGCGCACCAGGATCACGTCGCGGTCCAGGTCGGGTGGAGAGGCGATCGCGATGTGAGTGCTGGGCCAGGTGATCCCGCGGTGACCGCTGTCGTCGGACCCCACCATCGGTCGGTTCACCTGGAAGTCGTAGAACTCCTCGGGATCGATCGCACCCACCACCCGCGCCTGCCACACCTTGATCAGGTGGTCGACCACACCGGAGGCGGCGTCAGCGGCGTCGTTCCAGCCCTCGAACGCGGCGATCACCAAGGGGTTGATCAGCTCCGGTGCGTCCTCGATCTCGATCACCCGTGAAGCCTAGTGCCGCTCCCTACGCGGTGTGCTGGGGATCCGACTGAGCGCAGCACACCCACGCTCCGAGCCGCGACGATTTCTCCGTCGATGTCGGGAGTGTCAACATTCGGGAAACCCGTCCACTGCGTGGACAGCGTTCCTACGCTTGTGCAAGGCCCAGCAAAGGAGTCCCGCGTGTCCCCGTCGCCCGCTCTTCGCCCCGACGTCACCGAGGAGCTCACTGCGATCCTCCGGGAGCGGATCATGGTGATCGACGGCGCCATGGGCACTGCCATCCAGCGCGACCGGCCTTCCGAGGAGGGATACCGCGGCGAACGGTTCCGGGACTGGCCCAGCGACCTTCAGGGAAACAACGACCTGCTGACGCTCACCCAGCCCGACATCATCGCTGGCATCCATCGCGAGTACCTCGAGGCCGGCGCCGACATCATCGAGACCAACACGTTCAACTCCAATGCGATCTCGCTGGCCGACTACGGCATGGAGGAGCTCGCCTACGAGCTGAACTTCGAGGCAGCCCGGCTGGCTCGCAGCGTGGCCGACGCGATCACCGACCAGACACCCGACACCCCTCGCTACGTGGCGGGGGCGTTCGGACCGACCACCCGCACGGCGTCGATCTCGCCCGATGTCAACGACCCGGCGACCCGCAACGTGTCGTATGACCAGCTGGTGGCGGCGTACCAGGAAGCGGGTCGCGGGCTGCTCGACGGCGGCTGCGACCTCATCTTCATCGAGACCATCTTCGACACCTTGAATGCGAAAGCCGCGATCTTCGCGACGGAGACGCTGTTCGAGGAGTACGGGCGGCGCTGGCCGGTCATCATCTCGGGCACCATCACCGATGCATCCGGGCGGACGCTCTCGGGTCAGGTGACCGAGGCGTTCTGGACCTCCGTCCGCCACGCCCGACCGATCGCCGTTGGTCTCAACTGCGCACTCGGTGCGAAGGAGATGCGGCCGTACATCGCCGAGATGTCCCGCATCGCAGACACTTTCGTCTCCTGCTACCCGAACGCTGGCCTGCCGAACGCCTTCGGCGAGTACGACGAAGCGCCGGAGGAAACCGCCGCGATCATCCAGGAGTTCGCCGAGGCCGGTTTCGTCAACCTGGTGGGTGGGTGCTGCGGCACGACGCCGGCGCACATCGCCGCGATTGCGCAGGTCGTCGAGGGCAAGGATCGACGCGAACCGAGCAAGGTCGCGCCAGCCATGCGGCTGTCCGGGCTGGAGCCGTTCACGATCAACGAAGAGAGCCTCTTCGTGAACGTGGGGGAGCGCACCAACATCACCGGCTCCGCGAAGTTCCGCAACCTGATCAAGGACGGTGACTACGACACCGCCCTGTCCGTGGCCGCACAGCAGGTCGAGAGCGGCGCTCAGGTCATCGACGTGAACATGGACGAGGGCATGATCGATGGCGTTGCGGCCATGGACCGCTTCACCAAGCTCATCGCCAGCGAGCCCGACATCAGCCGCGTGCCGATCATGGTCGACTCCTCGAAGTGGGAGGTGATCGAGGCCGGGCTCAAGAACGTGCAGGGAAAGCCGATTGTCAACTCGATCTCCATGAAGGAGGGCGAGGACAAGTTCCGCGAGCAGGCGTTGCTGTGCAAGAAGTACGGCGCCGCGGCGGTGGTGATGGCCTTCGACGAGGACGGTCAGGCGGACAACCTCGAGCGCCGCAAGGCGATCTGCGAGCGCGCGTACCGGATCTTGGTGGACGAGGTCGGCTTTCCGGCCGAGGACATCATCTTCGACCCGAACGTGTTCGCGGTGGCAACCGGCATCGAGGAGCACGCGTCATACGGCAAGGATTTCATCGAGGCCACTCGATGGATCAAGGCAAACCTGCCCGGCGCCAAGGTGTCGGGCGGCATCTCCAACGTGAGCTTCTCGTTCCGCGGCAACAACCCGGTGCGCGAGGCGATCCACGCGGTGTTCCTCTACCACGCCATAGAGGCCGGCCTGGACATGGGAATCGTCAATGCTGGCGCCCTCGTCGTCTACGACCAGGTCGAGCCGGAGCTGCGCGAGCGGATCGAGGACGTCGTCCTCAACCGTCGGCCTGATGCGGCCGAGCGGTTGCTGGAGATCGCCGAGGAGCACAACAAGGCCGGCGAGGTGGTCGAGGCGACCGAGGCCGAATGGCGGGCACTCCCGGTCGGCGAACGGATCACGCACGCGCTGGTCAAAGGCATCGACGCCTTCGCTGAGCTGGACGCCGAGGAGCTCCGTCAGGAGATCGCCGCACGGGGCGGCCGGCCGATCGAGGTCATCGAAGGGCCGTTGATGGACGGCATGGATGTCGTCGGCGACCTCTTCGGAGCCGGCAAAATGTTCCTGCCACAGGTGGTGAAGTCGGCGCGGGTGATGAAAAAGGCCGTTGCCTACCTGATCCCGTTCATCGAGCAGGAGAAGATCGACAACCCCGAGTACGCCACCGCCAAGGAGACCAACGGCACCATCGTGATGGCGACGGTCAAGGGCGATGTGCACGACATTGGCAAGAACATCGTGGGCGTGGTGCTCCAGTGCAACAACTTCGAGGTGATCGACCTCGGCGTGATGGTGCCGGTGCAAAAGATCCTCGACACCGCTGCCGAGGTCGGCGCGGATGCCATCGGCCTGTCCGGCCTGATCACTCCCTCGCTCGACGAGATGGTGAACGTGGCCTCCGAGATGCAGCGTCAAGGTCTGACGATCCCTTTGCTCATCGGCGGTGCCACGACGTCGCGAGCGCACACCGCGGTGAAGGTCGACGGCAAGTACGACGGCCCAGTGGTCTGGGTCAAGGACGCTTCGCGCTCTGTACCTACGCTGGCCTCCCTGCTCAGCGACGAGCGGCGCCCGGCCCTGATGGCCGACATCGCCGAGGACTACAACGCGTTGCGCGCCCGGCATGCGACCAAGCACGAGCGTCCGATGTCGACCCTCGAGAAGGCGCGCGCCAACCGCACGCCGATCGAGTGGGCGGGCTACACCCCACCAGCACCGAAACAGCCTGGTGTGCACGTGCTGACCGACTACGACATCGCGGAGCTGCGCGACTACATCGACTGGCAGCCGTTCTTCAACGCCTGGGAGATGAAGGGCAAGTTCCCCGACATCCTGAACAACCCAGCGACCAGCGAGACCGCCCGCTCGCTCTACGACGACGCCCAGGTGATGCTCGACCGGATCATCGAGGAGAAGTGGCTGACGGCGAACGCGGTGTTCGGGTTCTTCCCGGCTGCCGCGGTAGGCGACGACGTCGTCGTGTACGCCGACGACGACCGCACCGAGGTGCTGGCGACGCTTCACAACCTGCGCCAGCAGGGGGAGCACCGCGACGGAGTCCCGAACCGATCGCTGGGTGACTACGTCGCCCCGGTTGAGACCGGGCTAGTCGATCACGTCGGGGCGTTCGCGGTGACCGCGGGTCTCGGCGCGGTCGACCGGATCCTGGCAATGAAGAAGGACAACGACGACTACTCCGCCATCCTGCTGGAGTCGCTGGCCGACCGACTTGCCGAGGCACTCGCAGAGAGGCTGCACGAGCGGGTGCGCAAGGAGTTCTGGGGACACGCCGTCGACGAGCAGCTCGACAACGAGTCGTTGATCGCCGAGAAGTACTCCGGCATCCGCCCGGCGCCCGGTTATCCCGCCTGCCCGGACCACACCGAGAAGAAGACACTCTGGGAGCTCCTGGACGTCCATGCCAACACCGGCATCGAACTGACCGAGGGGATGGCCATGTGGCCGGGAGCAGCGGTCTCGGGTTGGTACTTCAGCCATCCGCAGTCCCAGTACTTCGTGGTCGGACGGCTCGGCCGCGACCAGGTGGCCGAGTACGCCGAGCGCAAGGGCTGGACCCTGGCCGAGGCCGAGAGGTGGCTTTCGCCCAATCTCGGCTACGACCCGGACGACTGAGGCCACCCAGCTCGAGCCTCCCTCGGCTTCAGGCACGCACCTCGTACACCGCGTTGAACGGCGTTTCGGCGGCCCGCCGGAACCGGCTGAACCCGCCCTCTTCGGCGACCGCTCGGGTGCGCGCCTCTCCTGCCTGGGCACCCAGCGCGAGGCCGACGTCCTGGCTGCGTGAGTTCGGGATGCAGATCAGGGTCGAAGCCGAGTAGAAGATCCGGCCAACCGGGTTGAGGTTGTCCTCGAGGTGGTCGGCCGCGTTCGGCTCGACGATCATCCACACACCCTCGTTCGCGAGGCGAGAGCGGATGTGCCTAGCGGCACCGACCGGGTCGCCCATGTCGTGGAGACAGTCGAGCGAGGTGATGAGGTCGTAGCCGCCGCTCCCTGAGAAGGTGGTCGCGGTCGCTACCTCGAAGGTGCAACGGTCCGCGACCCCGGCCTCAGCGGCCGACTTCCGAGCAGCTTCGATCGACGGTGCATGCGGGTCACTGCCGACGAAGTGCGAGTTGGGAAACGCCGCGGCCATCAAGATGGTCGACGAGCCGTAGCCGCAGCCGATGTCGGCAACTCTGGCGCCGGTCTCTAGCTCCGCCACCACTCCGTCGAGTGCGGGTAGCCAGGCATCCACCAGGTTGCCGATGTAGTTCGGCCGGAAGAAGCGGTCGGTGCCGGAGAAGAGGTTGTGGTCGTGCTCGCCCCAGTCGACGCCACCGCCGGTCCGGATCGCGCCCGCGATCAGATCGACGTCCGCGATGGTGGATGCCGCAACCTCCATGCCTCCCGGGGCAAAGAACGGGTTGTCCGGGCTGCTGAGCGCGAACGCCTGTTCCTCGGTGAGCCGAAAGGTCTCGGCTGACGCGTCGTACTCCGCGTAGCCGCTGGCTGCCTGGGCCGCCAGCCATTCCGCGAGATAGCGCTCGTCGCAGCCCGTCCGCTCCGCGAGCTGGGCCGGCGTCACCGGCAAGCTGTCGGCCATGGCGGCGTACAGCCCGAGCCGATCGCCGACGAGGATCGTCGCTGCGTGGAACACGGCACCCAGATCGCCTGCGAAGCGCCCGACGAACTCGTCGAGCTTCTGGTCGTTGATGGTCATGATGCTCTCCTCTCTGCGTGGATAGATGTCGAGAGGAGGTTGCTGGAGCCGGGTAGCAACCGCATAGCGGTCAGATAGCCGAAGCGGGCAGTATGACGACGTGGAGATCGACCTGCTGGGGCGGTTCGGCGTTCGCCGCAACGGCGTCGCGATCGACGACGCGGAGTTCGGTGGTCGAAGGGTCCGACAGCTGGTGCGGATCCTCGCCTCTCAGCGCGGCCACGTGATCACGAGAGATGCATTGATTGAGGCGCTGTGGGGCGACCAACCTCCAGCCGACCCCCAGACGAACCTCAACGTGGTCGTGAGCCGCGCCCGCCGAGCGCTCGGTGAGCCCGGCCTGATCGAGACGGCCGAAGGCGGCTACCTCCTGCGCAGCGGACCCGGTGTGGTCGTCGATGTCGAAAAGTTCGAGGCGAGCGTGGACTTGGCTCGATCTGCGCTGGTGCGGGACGAGACGTCCGAGGCGGGTGCGGCAGCGCGCGCGGCCCTCGCGCTCTGGGACGAGCCATTCGCCGAGGACGCCTATACGGACTGGGCCCGGTCACTACGCGACCGCCTCGAGCGCTTGCACCAGGACGCCCTCGAGGTCGCGGCGACCGCTGCGCTGATCGCGGGCAGGGCACGTGAGGCCGTGGCCTTCGCGGCAGAGGCGGTCGCACGGCAACCGCTCCGCGAATCGGCCCATCTGCTGCTGATCCGGGCGCTCGTCGAGGACGGCGATCAAGCCGCGGCCGTCGCCGCCTACCTGGATTTGCGCCGGATGCTCGCTGACGAGCTCGGGATGGATCCGTCCACGGAGGCGGCGGCGCTCTACGACCAGCTGTTGCACGGGAGGCTCACGTTCCCCGTGGTCGACCGGCAGCCACGCCCCCACGCGGACCTACCACCCATGGTCGGTCGTCAACGTGAGCTCGACACGTTGATGTCACTGGACCGTGACAACCGAATCGCCGTGATCTCGGGGCGGTCAGGGTGGGGCAAGTCCCGACTCCTCGATGACCTCCACGCCCGCTCGGATCGGGCTGTGCTGCTCGCTCGGGGGTTGATGCCGGAACGCGAGGACCCGTGGAGCCTGGCGCGCACGTTGCTGGAGACGGCTCCAGCGACGGCGGTCGATCTGGTGGGCTTGGTCGGGCCGGCGACACTCACCGCGCTGCACAGCTGCTTCCCGGACCTGCCGGGCGGAGACCCCGGTACGGGACCAGTTGTGGACCTGCAGTCAGCGCGCGCGTTGATCCAGCAGGGCCTGCTGCGAGTCCTAGAGGCCGCCGCACCAGCGCTCGTCATCGTCGACGACCTGCAGTGGGCCGACTCGTCAAGCCTCGACGTCCTGGCGTTGCTGGCAGTGCGCCGCTCCGACCTCCTGATGGTGGTCGCCTACCGGCCTGAGGAGGTCGCCGAAGAGTCGCCGGTCGCCCGTTTCCTGGCTCTGCTAACCGAAGTCGACCCCATCGAGATGACCCTCACCCCGCTCGACGTGCACGCGCTCGAGCACCTCGTCGGCTCGCCGTCCGTGGCCGCTGCACTTTCCGAGCACACCGACAGCACGCCGTTTGCGGTGCTTCAGACCGCCCGCTCACTTGAGCGCGAGGGCCTGCTCCGCAGGAGGGGTCCTGGCGGGTGGGAGGTGGTCGCCGAACCTGCGCTCGACCGGGTCCGCGAGGTGGCCCGCGCCGGCCAGCGCGATGCCGTGTGGCGTCAGTTCGAGCGCCAGCCACGCGAGTCACGTGACCTCGTAGCGTCACTCGCGCTGCTGGCGCGACCGGTGCCGGTGCGGTTGCTGATGACTGTGTGGGGGATTGCGGTCGACGACGCGATGAGGGTGCTGCGTGACCTTGCTCGCGGCCACCTGGTGCGCCACGACGCCCAGGGCTTCAGAGTCGACCACGACCTGGTCGGCGAGACGATCCGCGACCGCCTCGACCCCGTCGTGCGGGCCCACCTGCACCAGCGCCTGGCTGGTGCGCTCGCGGCGGACGACGCGCCCGCGGACGAGCTGGCAAGGCACTTGACCGGTGCCGGGGACGCCGCGGCGGCGGCCACGGTCTACGCCGCTGCCGCCACCGCAAGGCTGCACCGCTTTGCGGACCGCGAGGCCGAGCAGCTGGCCGAAGAGGGACTGGCCTTGAGCCCCTCCGCGGATGTGACCGCCCAGCTGCTCGAGGTGCGCGCAGAGACACAGGCCCGTCGAGGTGGCCTCGACGAAGCCCGTCGCGACTTGCGGACAGCCTTGGCCCTGACACAGGAGCGGGCGTCTCGCTCCCGACTGCTGACGCGGCTCGCTGAGCTCACCGCGGGAGCGGAAGACATCTTGCGGGCCAGTGAGCTGGTCGACCTTGCTCTTGCCGAGGCAGGGGAGGACCCGGCGGCGCGCGGACGGGCGCTGTACGTGCGCGGACTGATCGACAGGAACCAGGGCCACGCTGAACTGGCTGTGCAGCGTCTTGACGAGGCCCTGCAGGTCTTCACCCGGATCGGAGATGCCGTCGGCGTGGCCGACATCCTCGATGCGCACGCCATGACCACGTTCGGCTTCGGCGAGATCGACGCGGGCATCGCCGAGTTCGACAGGGTGGCCAGGCTGTTCACCGACAGCGGGAACCTGCTGCGCGTGGTGACTCCTCGGTCGACCCGGGGCCACGGACTGCACTTCGCCGGTCGGCCGGAGGAAGCCCTGGCTGACGTCAGCTCGGCACTCGAGCTCTCCCGCAGCCTGGGGTACGCGGAGGGTGAGGCGATGGTGCTATGGCACTACGCCGAGGTGCTGGTCGGGTGCCGCCGCCCGGAGGAGGCGTTGGTGGCGGCAGATGCCGGCGTGACGCTCGCACGCCGCCTCCGTCACCGAGGGTGGACGGCCATGACCGTGTCTGCTCAGGGTCTCGCCCGCGCAGCGCTGGGCGACCTCGACGGTGCCACTGCCGCGTTCGAGGAGAGCCTGCGGACCAGCCGCCACTTGATTCTCTTCACCACGTGGGCGCACTCCCGGTTAGCCCAGGTGCATCTCGCCAGAGACGACCTTCGCTCGGCCGCCGCCCACGTCCAGGAGGCCCTGACGCTGGAAGGTCCGGGGCTCCACCAGTACGAAGCGCGACTGGCGAGCTGCGAGCTCGCGGTTCGACTAGGCGAGCCATCAGCGCATGCACTCGTCGTGGACGCTCTTCGCCTGGCCGAAACAGGTGGGCACGTCATCTCGGCCGAGAGGCTGCGCGCCTTGCTCGCGGAGATCGCTGGGTTCTGATCAGCCACTGTTCGGGTCTGCACCCATCCGCGGAGATCTGGTTTGGGAGACGCGATCTAGGGTGTCTCGGATGGTCACGTCGAACAACGGAGTGCTGATCTTGAGTAGTGAGACATCTGCGCGGCGGCATCCGGCGGCGGTCCTGTGGGACATGGACGGCACTCTCGTCGACACCGAGCCGTACTGGATCGAGACCGAGTTCGAGCTCGCCGAGCAGCACGGCGCCCCGTGGAGCCGTGCGGACGCCCTGGAGCTGGTCGGCAACGACCTGGTCACCTCCGGTGGCTACATCCGTGAGCGCATGGGACTGGATCTCAGTCCCGAGGAGATCGTCGAGGTGCTGCTTGACGGCGTGGTCGCCCGGGTGCAGCGAGAGGTGCCGTGGCGACCGGGCGCCCGCGAGCTCCTCGCGGAGCTGAAGGCAGCCCGCGTGCCGTGCGCGCTGGTGACCATGTCGTACACACGCTTCGTGGCACCGATCCTCGCGGCCCTGCCCGCTGACACGTTCTCGGCGATTGTCACCGGCGACATCGTCGCGCGCGGGAAACCGGATCCTGAGCCCTACCTGATGGCCGCCCGGATGCTCGGCGTACCGCCTGCCGACTGTGTGGCGATCGAGGACTCCAACACCGGCACCATCTCGGCCGTAGCGGCAGGCTGCGCGGTGCTGGTCGTGCCGAATCACGTACCGGTTGCTCGAGGTGATGGCCGCGCATTTGCGGACTCGCTGCAAGACGTGGATCTTGCGGGGCTGAGCCAGCTACTGCCCACAGGTGCCCAGAGGTCCTAGTACCATCGGACACTGGCAGCCGCTACCCCAACGTGTGCAGGATTGCCTTCAGTCGGGGGTCCGATCTCCTGCACAGCAAGTAGGTCAGGAACCTCGCATGTCCGTTCTTCGCAGTCTCGCCTTCGGGCTCAGCCTCGTGCTGAGCTCAGCGGCCCTGGCGGGCGCACCTAGTGCGCTAGCCGGTGAAGGTGGGACTGCGAAGATCGATTTCAGGGCTGCCGAGCCGGACCAGTCGTTCTCTCCCTGTTCGGGCACCAGCCGAGTCAAGGTCAAGGCCGCCGCGGATGCGGACGGACGCCTCGAGGTGGTGGGGGTCGTCTTCAGCGGAGGCGAAGACGTCTGGTCCTGGAAGCTCAAGCACAACGGCGACTTCTCTGCCAAGGGCGAGGTCCGGGCCAAGGACCGCGAGATCGACCGGTCCTTCCGGATCGTGCGTTCGATGATCAATTTCGTGGGCACCGATGTGATCTCCTTCCGCGCCGTCAACGAGGCAACTGCCGAAGAGTGCAACGCAGAGCTTTCCTACTGAGAGGATGTCGGACGTCCCGTCCGTGATCTGCTCGAGGTGACCCGCTGTGCGTTTCATCCGCAACCCGGTCACCCAGTTCCTGCTGATCGGCGTGCTGACCGTCATCGGCGTTGCGCTGGGCACCAACTACCTGGCTGACGACGCGGCGCTCAACGAGGCCGTCGAGGAGACCCAGCGCACCACTGAGGTCTTGGCCAGCTCGGTGGCGGAGCCGTCGCTGCCCGACGGCTTGTTCCGGGGAGGCGAGCGACCCGGCGCGGTTGACCGGATCGACCGCGAGATCCTCTCGTTCCTCCTGGTCAACGAGGTGGTGCGGGTGATCATCCGGGACGCCGAGGGCAAGATCATCTACTCATCGGTCCCGTCCCTGATCGGAAAGAAGCGCGCTCTGGACAGCGATCGCTTTCGTGTCCTGACCGAAGGGGGCAGCGGGTCCGAGTTTTCGGACTCCGACAGCCTGCTCGGAGGCCCGATCGAGCAAACGGACCGCACCATTTTGACCTACGCACAGATCGTGAAGGACAAACGACCGGACCGGCCACTGTTGTTCGAGACGTACTACCCGGCCGACCAGGTCGAGGCTCGTGCGGGCGAGATCTTCGACTCATTTCGCTGGATCGCCTTGGTGCCGGTGATCATGCTGATCCTCCCGGTGTTGCTGATCATCCGACTGCTGACCCAACAGCTCAACCGGGCCGCGAAGGAGCGTGAGCGGCTGCTCCGCTCAGCCATCGACGCGTCGGACGCTGAGCGACGACGGATCGCGCGCGACTTGCACGACGGTGTCGTCCAGGAGCTTGCGGGCACTGCCTTCTCGGTGTTCGCGCTGGCGCGGGATGCCGGCACCAGCGAGGCTTCGCGGCCGACGCTTCAGTCGGCAAGTGTGGCCCTTCGCGACTCACTCAAGTCACTGCGCTCGCTGCTAGCCGAGATCCATCCACCCGAGCTGCACCCCGAGAACTTGTTCTCGGCGCTCGACGACCTGATAGCGCCGGCCGCCGCTGCCGGTATCCAAGCGTCGGTGAGCATCGAAGGACAGCAGTCGGCCACCGACGCGAAGGCGGCCCTGGTCTGGCGGGTCGCCCAGGAGGCCGTGCGCAACGCCATTCGACACTCGGGGGCGACTACCCTGGCGGTCACCGTGCGCGGGCACGGCGAGAAGCTGTCTCTGGCGGTGGTAGATGACGGAGTCGGCTTCGACCCCGACAACGTGGTCGACCCGGACCGTTATGGCCTCCGCGGTCTTCGAAGCCTGGTCAGGGATGTAGGGGGCGAGCTCGACGTGATCTCGGCACCAGGAGAAGGTACGACAGTGCGGATGGAGGTTGACCTCAGGTGACGACCGATCCGACGCCCGACGCTGCCGCGCCGATCCGCGTAGTCATCGTCGATGACCACGCCATGATCCGTGCCGGCCTCGAGCAGCTGCTGACCGGCACCGACGACATCCAGGTCGTCGGCCATGCCGAGGAAGGTGGGCAGGCACTCGACGTCGTGGAGTCTGTGCGACCCGACGTTGTCGTGATGGACCTTCAGATGCCAGGCGTCGACGGGGTCACCGCGATCCGTCGGATCCAGGAGCTGGACATCGGGGTCGACGTGTTGGTGCTGACCTCGTTCAACGACAGCGAGCGCATCGTTGGCGCGCTCGACGCCGGCGCGGTCGGCTACCTCTTGAAGGACGCCGACCCCGAAGACGTCCTTCGTGGCATCCGGGCAGTAGCCCGTGGCGAGTCTCCGATCGACCCGAAGGCTGCTCGTACCTTGCTCGGAGCACGGGCCGACACCCAGCCCGTGCAGCTCACCAGCCGCGAGGCCGAGGTGCTCGGCCTGGTGCGCGAAGGACTGGCCAACCGACAGGTTGCGCGTCGCCTCGACATCAGCGAGCGCACCGTGAAGGCGCACTTGACCTCGGCATTCGCCCGCATCGGTGTCTCTGATCGCACCCAGGCAGCGCTGTGGGCCGAGCGCAACGGGCTGTGAGTAGGGCGGTGGAGACATTCCGGCCGGAACCAGAGGGATCCGGGCTGGCGCGGCCCGCCTGACCACAGATCGTTGCGAGATCGCGACCTGCTGCGGGGGATCCTTCGGTAGCGGCTCGCGAGCCGCCCGAGTAACGTCCCGGCTCGACCGACCCTTGATCAAGCGAGGGTCCGGACCCAGAGGTGGACGAAGAAATGCGGAAAAAGCACCTTCTTGCGGCTGTGAGCGCGCTAACGCTCGCCACCACGATGGCCGCGTGCGGCTCCGATGACGACGGCGGCGGGGGCGGCGGCAACGGTGACGGCGACAGCGCTCCGTGGACCCTCGGCACGACCGAGACGATCACTGCCATGGACCCGGCCGGCTCCTATGACTTCGGCTCGTGGAACATGCAGTTCAACATCTTCGAGCAGCTGGTCAGCATTCCGGCCGGCGAGGACGAGCCGGTCGGTGATGCTGCCGAGTCGTGCGCCTACGACGACCCTCAGACCATCACCTGCACCTTGCGTGAGGGACTTGTCTTCTCCAACGGCAACGAGCTGACATCGTCCGATGTCGTGTACTCGTTCCAGCGCAACATCGAGATCGCCGACCCCAACGGATCGTCGGTGCTGCTCGGCTCGATCTCCAACGGAGACGAGACCAGCCCGACCCTTGCCGACGGCGCGGTAGAGGCTCCCGATGACACCACCGTGATCTTCCACCTCAACCAGCCCGATCTGACCTTCCTCAAGGTCTTGTCGACGGCCACGGCATCGATCGTCGACGAAGAGAGCTTCCCCGCCGATGCACTGGTAGCCGACGACGCCGTCATCGGCTCCGGTCCCTACCAGCTCAGCCAGTACAAGGACGGCGAGCAGGCCGTGCTGGAGGCCAACCCCGAGTACGAAGGCGATCGGGCCGGCGCAGCTGACCAGGTCTTCGTGCAGTACTTCGCGGACGCGGGTGCGCTGAAGACGGCGATCGACACCCAACAGGTCGACGTCGCATGGCGCACGCTCAGCCCGACCGACCTCACCGACCTCGAGGGCAACTCCGACGTCGAGGTGATCAAGGGCGAGGGTTCCGAGTTCCGCTACTGGGTCTGGCAGCTCGAGAACCAGGTGCCCAAGGACAAGGCGGTGCGGCAGGCGGCAGCGCAGATCATCGACCGCGACGCGATCTCGCAGAATGCCTACGACGGCACCGTCAGCCCGGCGTACTCGATCGTGCCTCCAGGCTTCGGCGGCCAGAAGGACTCCTTCCAGGAGACGTACGGCGAACCGAACGTGGACGCCGCCGCGGCGCTCCTCGAGGGGGCCGGCGTCCAGACGCCGGTGGCCATCACCCTTGGCTACACACCCACGCACTACGGTCCCAACGCCGTGGACGAGGCCACCGAGCTCGCCGACCAGCTGAACGCCAGCGGCTTGTTCAAGGTCACCACCGATGATGCCGAGTGGGAGGAGTACCAGACCCTCTACAAGGAAGGTGCCTACGACCTCTTCATCCTCGGGTGGTACCCCGACTTCCTGGACGCCGACAACTACCTCACCCCGTTCATCCGGGACGGTGGTTTTTTCGCCAACGGCTACTCGAACGAGGAGGTCAACACCCTGCTCGACCAGGAGCTCGGTGAGACCGACGAGGCAGCTCGCAACGAGCTGATCGGTCAGCTGCAGGACATCACGGCCGAGGACGTGCCGTTGATCCCGTCGTGGAACGGCCAGAACGTCGCGGTCGCCACGGCGGACATGGAGGGCGTCGCCGACACCCTTGACCCGACGTACATCTTCCGGTTCTGGATGATCTCCAAGGGAAGCTGACACAACTAGCGCTGCGAGGGAGGGTGCCCGGCTCTGGGCGCCCTCCCTCCTCTATGCCCTGCGCTGAGCGGTGGTGTAGACACATTCCTCGGGAGGAGGCCCCGTGAGCTCGTCGTCCGGTTCGTTGCCCCGCTACATCGGCATCCGGCTGCTGCTGGTGCTGCCCATGATGTGGGTGCTGCTCACGATCGTGTTCGTGCTGCTGCGGGTGGCACCCGGTGACCCGGTCAGTGCCTCCGTTGGCGGGCAGCTCAGCGAGGAGGCCCTCGACAACCGGCGGGCGTCCGCGGGGTTGGACCGGCCGCTGCTCGTCCAGTACTTCGAATACCTCGGCAACGTCTTGCGGTTCGACTTCGGCACCACGTTCGCGGACAACAGGCCGGTGCTGGAGATCATCCGAGACCAGGGCGGAGCCACGCTCTCCCTGACGCTCGGGGCCTTCATGTTCGCACTGCTGATCGGGCTCCCGCTCGGTCGGTTGGCGGGTCGCTACCGCGACACCCCCCTTGACGCAGTGATCCGTATCTTCGGCGTCGTCACCTACGCCGCGCCGATCTTCTGGGTCGGCACCATGATCGTCGTTCTGGTGGTGGCGTGGCTGCCCGGCTGGCCGACGTACGACATCGCCTCGGTGGAAACCAAGTTCCTGATCGAGCCCAAGACCCACATCCTGCTGGTCGACACCATTCTGGCCGGCGACGGCGACGCCACGCTGGACGTGCTCCAGCACCACGTCTTCCCCTGCCTGACCCTGGGCCTGTTGCTGTCGGGCGTGATCATCCGACTGGTCCGAGTCAACGTGATCCAGGCATTGAAGGGCGACTACGTCGAGGCGGCCCGCGCCAGGGGCATCTCGGAGAGGCAAGTGGTCCGCAAGCACGCGTTCCGCAACGCGCTGGTGCCGGTCATCACCGTGGTCGGGCTGCAGATTGCGCTGACCCTCTCCGGAGCGGTGCTCACCGAGGCCACGTTCAACTGGCCGGGCCTCGGCACCGAGCTGGTTGACTACGTCACCAAGCGTGACTACGTCGCCGTGCAGGGGCTGGTCACGTTCTTCGCGCTCATCGTCGTGCTGGTCAGCCTCTTCGTCGACATTCTCAATGCGCTCATCGACCCGAGGGTGAGGTACTGACCATGGGTGCGATCACGCACGTTCCGCAGCGGATGGGCAGCGCCGTGCGCCGGGTTGCCCGAACGGTCTGGCAAACCGACGGGCTCGGTCGGTGGATCCTGCTCGCCGGGGTGGCGCTCACGCTGGTCTTCGTGGTGATGGCCATCTTCGCCCCCCTGATCGCCCCCTACGACTTCAACGAACGCTTCACTGAGGTGGGCAAGCTCGCGCCCTCGTCCGGCGACCACTGGTTCGGCACCAGCGACCAGTTCTACGACGTGTACTCACGCATGGTCTGGGGAGCCCGCACCGCGGTGTCGGTCATCCTGCTCTCGGTGCTGTTCTCGGTGGTCATCGGAGTTCCACTGGGACTGGTCTCGGGCTACCTGGGCGGCTGGTTGGATCGCGTGCTGGTGTTCGTGATGGACGCGTTGTACTCGTTCCCCTCCTTGCTGCTGGCGATCGTGTTCTCGTTCCTGCTGCAGGGACCGCTCGGCGGCGGCATCGTGGCCGCAGCCCTCTCCCTCACCGCGGTGTACATCCCGCAGTACTTCCGTGTGGTCCGCAACACCACGGTCTCGGCCCGCGAGGCGACCTACGTCGAGGCTGCCCGGGCGATCGGCGCGAAGCCATTCACCGTCATGCGCCGCTATCTGTTCGGCAACGTGATCCAGTCCGTGCCGGTGATCGGCACCCTCAATGCAGCCGACGCGCTCGGCACCCTGGCGGCGCTCGGATTTCTCGGCCTCGGTATCCAGCCGAACGAAGCATCCGAATGGGGCTACGACCTGAGTCGCGCGCTGGACGACGCCCGAGCAGGCGACTGGCTGCCCGCCTTCTATCCGGGGCTGGCGATCGTGCTGCTGATCACCGCCCTGACCCTGGTCGGTGAGGGCCTCAACGAGACGGTGAACCCGGCGCTGCGACGTCGGCGTCTGCTGCCCGTCAAGTTCCCGCCGCGCAACGACCACGTGAACGCCGAGGCCACCCGATGACACCGATCGAGCTGAGCGAGAAGATGCCCGAGGCGGCAGCCAGCGAGGCGGTGCTGGAGGTGCGCGACCTGCGCGTCTGGTACGGCGGCGAGCACGGCCCCGTGCGCGCCGTTGACGGGGTTTCCTTCGACTTGCGCCCGGGCGAGATCCTGGGCCTGGTGGGGGAGTCCGGGTGTGGCAAGTCCACCTTGGGCAGGGGCCTGCTCGGACTGCTGCCGGACGGCGCCGCGCGCGACGGCGAGCTCCGCTTCCGCGGTCGCGACATGCTCCAGCTGAAGAAGCGCGAGCAGTACTCCATGCGCGGCCGTGACCTCGGCATGATCTTCCAGGAGCCGCTGACCCGGCTCAATCCGCTGATGCGCATGTCCGAGCACTTCTCGGAAACGCTCAAGCGGCATCACCCGAGGATCACCAAGCCCGAGATCAAGGAGCGCTCGCTCGAGGCGTTGCGAGTGATGGGCATCCCACCGAGCAGATTCCGTGCCTACCCGCACGAGTTCTCCGGCGGCATGCGACAGCGCCTGATGATCGCCCTGACCCTGGTACTGCGGCCCGCGTTCGTGGTGGCCGACGAGCCCACCACCGCGCTCGACGTACTGGTCGAGGCGCAGATCATCCGGATCCTGCACGACCTGCGTCGCGAGTACGACACCTCGCTGCTGCTGATCACCCACAACCTCGGCATCATCGCCGAGGCGTGCGACCGGGTGGCCGTGATGTACGCCGGCAAGATCGTCGAGATAGGCGACGCGCGTGAGGTGTTCTCCCGGCCCAAGCACAGCTACACCCGGGAGCTGCTGCGGTCCACGATCTCACTGAGGACCACGGGCCTCAACTACATCGAGGGTGCTCCGCCCAACCTGGTCGACCCTCCCGCCGGCTGTCGGTTCCACCCTCGGTGCCCTGACGCAATGGCGGTGTGCGCTGGTCGGGTGCCGGTGGACCGGGACCACGGTGAGGGTCACCGTGCCTCGTGCTGGGCTGCTGACGTGCGCGACGGTCTCGTCACGCTTGACGAGCAGGAATCCGCACCCTTGGAGCGGAAGGAGATCGACGTTGCCGACGAAGCCTGAAGAGACCCGCGAGGTGCCGGACCTGTCCGAGAACGTGCTGGAGCTCAACGACCTGTCGGTGCACTTCCAGCTGCAGGGCGGGGCCATGTCGCGCCTGCTGGGGCTCAAGGCGCGCACCGTGAAGGCGGTCGACGGCATCAACGTGACGTTGCGCCGTGGCGAGGTGCTCGGACTGGTGGGTGAGTCGGGCAGCGGGAAGACCACGTTGGGACGGGCGCTGCTGGGACTGGTGCCCTCGACCGAGGGCGACATCATCTACCACTCTCCTCAGGGCGACCAGGTGGTGTCGGAGATGCGAGCTGGCGAGCTGCGGCAGCTGCGCACCAACCTGCAAATGGTCTTCCAGGACCCACATGCCGCACTCAACCCCTCGATGACCATCGAGAAGGCGGTCGGGCACCCACTCGAGATCCATGGCGTGGCCCAGGGCGAGGAGCTGCGCAACAAGGTGGCCACGACTCTCGAGAAGGTGGGCCTGACCCCGGTCGAGAACTTCCTGGGAAAGTTCCCCTCGGACCTCTCCGGCGGTCAGAAGCAGCGCGCGGTCATCGCGCGGGCGATTATCCTCGATCCCGAGGTGCTGGTCGCCGACGAACCGGTCTCCATGCTCGACATGAGCGTGCGGGCAAAGATCCTGCAGCTGATGTTGGACCTGAAGCGGGATCTCGGACTCACCTACGTCTACATCACCCACGACCTGGCCTCCGCGAAGTACTTCTGCGACCGGATCGCGATCATGTACCTCGGCCGGATCGTGGAGATCGGGCCCACCGAGGAGATCTTCGCCAACCCACGGCACCCTTACACCAAGGCACTGCTCAAGGCGATCCCGGAGCCCGACCCCGAGCGGATGGTTCCTCGCGACTTGCCCCGGGGTGAGATTCCGGATGCTGCCGAGCCCCCCTTGGGCTGTTCCTTCCACCCGCGCTGCCCGGAAGCGACCTCGATCTGCGGCTGGGAGTCCCGCGACGTGCGGCCCGTGCTCGAGGAGCACTGGACCCGCAGCAGCCCCGAGGACTACGACGCCGAGACCGTCGTCGTGGGCGACCTGGAGCACCTCGACGAGCCGGCAAAGGTGGCGACCTTCGGAGCCAGCTCGTCAGCTGAGGTGCGACGGCTGATCGAGCAGATGAAGGCGGAGAACCCGGACGAGCCGTTCTGGACGGGTGTCTCGTCGATCGACGACGAGGGTGCCGGTGTTCGGTTGGCCTTCGTCGACGGCGTGGACCCGGGGCTGCGACGAGCGGGCGGCGTGGACGTGGCCTGTGTGCTCTATCCGGACGAGTCGGGGGCGGGCTCCACCGAGGGTTGAGCCGGGTCCGTGGGCGCAGGCAGGGGCGGGGGAGTGCCGCCGTAGGCCGGGCAGATCGCTTGATGTGCGCACCAGGAGCAGAGGCGACTGGGGCTGGCCCTCCAGTCGCCCGTCTCTTGGGCGCTCGTGATGGCCTGCCAGACCGCCTCGACCTTCCGTTCGGTGGCGAGGAGGTCGTGCTCGTCGGGCTCGTAGCGAATCACCTCGCCGTCGCCGAGGTAGATCAGCTGCAGCATCGAAGGGATGACGCCCCGCGTACGCCAGATGGCCAACGCGTAGAACTTCAGCTGGAACAGGGCCTTGCTCTCGAACCCCACACCAGGTGACCTGCCCGACTTGTAGTCCACCACTCGGATAGCGCCGTCCGGTGCGATGTCAACCCGGTCGACGAAGCCCCTCAGCAGAAGCTTGGAGTCGAGCAGCGTCTCGACGTAGAGCTCCCGCTCGGCCGGCTCGAGTCGGCGCGGGTCCTCGAGCGTGAAATAGCGGTCGAGGACGACGCGACAACTGGTCAGCCAGTCACCAAGAGGGGGCGCGCCGGCGACATCGAACATCTCGGCCGTGCTCGGCTGTGCCTCGATCAGCGCTTCCCAGGCGGGACCGATCAGCGCGTGCGCCTGCTCGGGAGTCCGAGCAGCCGCCGGCAGATCGAACAGGTCCTCGAGCACCTTGTGCACCACGGTGCCGCGGACGGCATCGATCGAGGAAGGTTCGGGCAGCTTGTCGATGGTGCGGAATCGGTAGAGCAGAGGGCAGCTCATGAAGTCGCTGGCCCGGCTGGGGGAGAGTGCGCCCACCACGTTGATCCCGTCGACCAACGTCGAACGTGCCTCAGCCGGCGATTGGGTCGATGCCTCGACCACCGTGTCGACGGGGTCGACCCCTTGCACGCTCATCACTTGCCTCCTGAGCCGAACACTAGGCGAGGCCGCCGACAGTGCCTCGGCTAGCGTGAGCGTGTGTCCGACCCCGAGCAACCAGCGCCCCAGCGTGCCCGGCCTCCCGGCACGTTCAAGGTCGGCACGATTGCCGGGTCCGACGTACTGATCTCATCGTCGTGGTTCCTCGTCGCTGGCCTGATCGCCGTCGTCATGGCCCCCCGCGTCGAACAGGTGCAGCCGGGGCTCGGCGCAGGAAAGTACCTCGCCGGGCTGGCGTTCGCGGTCGTTCTCTATCTGTCGGTCCTGCTGCACGAGGCATCGCACGCCGTGATGGCGCGCAAGTACGGCTTTGCCGTGCACTCGATCACCCTCCACTTCCTCGGCGGGATGACCGCGATCGAAGGAGAGGCCCGCACGCCGCGTCAGGAATTCGTGATTGCGGTGGTTGGGCCGCTCACCTCGATCGCTGTCGGGGTGGGGGCCGTAGGGCTGTGGTTCGTCACGCCCGACGGTCTGCTGCTCCTGGCGGTGGAGGGCCTGGCCGCGGCCAACCTGCTGGTCGGCGTCCTCAACCTGGTGCCCGGGCTGCCGCTCGACGGCGGCCGGCTGCTCAAGGCGTTCGTCTGGCGCCTCTCCGGGAGCGTCCACACCGGGACCATCGCCGCTGGCTGGGGTGGGCGGGTCACCGCGGTCGCCGCATTGTTGTGGCCGTTCGCGCTGGAACCCCTCTTCGGGGTGCGGGCGGACCTGCTCGACTTCGTCCTGTCCGCAGTCATCGCCGCTTTCTTGTGGACCGGAGCGACGGCGGCCATGTCGTCAGCACGGCTGCGCCGCCGGCTGCCCGCGCTGGTGGCTCGCGACCTTGCTCGACGGACGCTCGCGGTGCCCGAAGACCTGCCGTTGGCCGAGGCGATCCGCCGCGCCCGGGAGGCTCAGGCCGGCAGTCTCATCACCGTGACCAGCGCAGGACGGCCGGTGGGAGTGGTCAACGAGCACGCGCTGCTGGCCACCCCGGAGGAGCGGCGGCCGTGGGTGTCGGTGTCGACCGTCGCCCGTGCCCTCGTCGACGGCCTCACCCTGTCGGTGTCGATTGCGGGCGAAGAGCTGGTCAACGCCATCACCCGGACCCCGGCCCACGAGTACGTCCTGGTCGAGGACGACGGCTCGATCTACGGCGTCCTGACCACCGCCGACGTGGACCGGGCGGTTCGCTCACCGTCCTAGCCGGCTCGGCGCGGCCGTCGCTTTCCAGCCAGGCCCTAGTACGGTTCGCCCGTGGATTCCTCGACCCCTGAGCCGGATGTGCCTCTCAACGCCTGGTCCGGAGTGCACCGGGGGCCGCTCCGCGAGGGCGAGTGGGTCAGACTGGTGGACACCAAGAGCCGCAAGCACAACATCTGCTTGGAGGCAGGCAAGCGCTTCTTCTCCAATCGCGGGCACTTCGAGCACGACGAGCTGATCGGTCGCGAGGAGGGATTCACCGTCACGTCGTCGGCCGGCGGCGAGTACCTCGTCTTTCGGCCGCTGCTGTCGGAGTTCGTGGTGTCGATGCCCCGTGGTGCGGCCGTGGTCTACCCCAAGGACGCGGCTCAGATCGTGGCGATGGCCGACATCTTCCCCGGCGCAGACGTGGTGGAGGCCGGTGTGGGCTCCGGGGCACTGACGTGTTCGCTGCTGCGCGCTGTGGGTCCGCTCGGCACCGTGACGTCGTACGAGCGACGCGAGGAGTTCGCTGACGTCGCCCGTCGCAACGTCGACCAGTTCTTCGGTGCCACCGATGGTCGCAGTCACCCCGCATGGTCGCTCCTGCTCGGCGACCTGGCCGACGAGCTGCCCGCCTCCGGGCGCCGGTGCGACCGGATCATCCTGGACATGCTGGCGCCCTGGGAGTGCATCGAAGCCGCAGCGCGTGCGCTACGAGCCGGCGGCATTCTGTGCGCCTACGTCGCCACGACGACTCAGCTCTCCCGATTCATGGAGACTGTTCGGTTGGACGGCGGGTTCACGGAGCCGCAGGCCTGGGAGTCGATGGTGCGCGACTGGCACGTGGAAGGACTAGCGGTGCGGCCGGGCCACAAGATGATCGGCCACACGGCGTTCTTGGTGACCGCACGACGGATGGCTCCGGGGCAGACGGCACCCCGCAAGACTCGTCGGCCGGCTCCAGGTGCCTACGGACCCGACTACACCGGACCGCGCCCGCCCGATGTCCCGCCCGATGTCCCGCCTGAAGTCGGTGAAGTCACCGAAGCCACCGGGCCGGTCGCCCAGTGAAGCCGTTCCTGCTGCTCTCGATCCGGGCGGAGAAGCGCGCCGCCGACGACGAGTACGCCGCCTTCAGCAGGTTCCTCGGCGTCGCACCGCCCGATCTGCGCCGCGTGCAGCTGGGCGCCGAGCCACTCGGTCGCGTCGCGCTCGACGACTGGTCGGGCATCATCCTCGGCGGCGGCTCGTTCACGTTCTCCGATCCCGAGGACACCAAGTCAGCTGCCCAACGACAGGCCGAGAGCGAGCTGATCGGCCTGCTGGACCAGGTTGTTGCCGCTGACTTCCCGTTCCTCGGTGCGTGCTACGGCATCGGCACCCTCGGCAGCCACCAGGGCGGCACGATCGACCGCTCCTACCCGGAGCCGGTCGGGCCGCTCTCGGTCTCGCTGACCGACGATGGGCTCGCTGACCCGCTGTTCGCGGACGTGCCACGCGACTTCGCGGCGTACGGCGGTCACAAGGAGGCGCTGACCAGCCTGCCCGGTGACGCGGTTCACCTCGCGACCTCAGCGGCCTGCCCGGTGCAGGCCTTCCGGGTGGGTGAGCACGTCTACGCGACGCAGTTCCATCCCGAGCTGGACCTAGCCGGCGTGCAGACTCGGATCGACGTCTACTCGACCTACGGATACTTCGACCCCAGCCAGGCCGCGTCGCTGCGCGCATTGTCGGCCACCGTCGACGTGCTCCACCCCATGACGTTGCTGCGCAACTTCTCTCGCCGATACGGACTCGTCTCGAAATCGTGACCAACACCGCTGGTTATCCGCTTCCGTAGGCGGACCTCGCAGGTAGGGTCATCAGGGCAGGAGGTGAGCTCATGTCTTCCATGGACAGCGGATCAAGCTCCGGGGGTCGACCGCCCGAGGAGCTCGAGACTCAGGTGCGTTTTCTCGAGGCTGAGGTGACTGATCTTCGTCGCCGGTTGACCGAGTCGCCCTCACAGAGCCGCGGCACGGAGCTCCGGCTCGCCGACGCCCAGCGATCCCTGGCGGCGGTCACTGCCCAGAACGAGCGTCTCGCCGAGACCCTTCGCGAGGCCCGCGACCAGATCATGAAGCTCAAGGAAGAGGTCGACCGGCTGGCACAGCCGCCGGCTGGCTTCGGCACCTTCCTCACCCGCAACGACGACGACTCGGTCGATGTTTTCACCGGTGGCCGCAAGCTTCGCGTGAGCGTGAGCCCGGGCATCGACCTGGACCTCCTGCAGCGGGGCCAGGAGGTCATGCTCAACGAGGCGCTCAACGTGGTCGCTGCCTTCGAGTTCGAAGAAATCGGCGAAGTCGTGATGCTCAAGGAGATCCTCGCCGACGGTGAGCGCGCGCTGGTGGTCGCCAACGCCGACGAGGAGCGCGTCGTGCGCCTGGCAGAACCGCTGCGCGGAGCAACCCTGAGGGCAGGGGACTCACTGCTGCTCGAGTCGCGCTCCGGATACGTCTATGAGCGGGTGCCGAAGTCGGAGGTCGAGGAGCTTGTCCTCGAAGAGGTCCCCGACATCGACTATGACTCGATCGGCGGCCTGGTCAACCAGATCGACCAGATCCGAGACGCGGTCGAGCTGCCCTACCTCCACCCCGAGCTGTTCAAGGAGCACCAGCTCAAGCCGCCCAAGGGCGTGCTCCTCTACGGACCTCCAGGTTGCGGCAAGACGCTGATCGCGAAGGCGGTCGCCAACTCGCTCGCCAAGAAGGTTGCCGCCAAGACTGGTCAGGAAGGAAAGTCCTACTTCCTCAACATCAAGGGCCCCGAGCTGCTCAACAAGTACGTCGGCGAGACCGAACGCCACATCCGTCTGGTCTTCCAGCGGGCTCGGGAGAAGGCCAGCGAAGGCACGCCGGTGATTGTCTTCTTCGACGAGATGGACTCGCTGTTCCGCACCCGCGGGTCCGGAGTCTCCTCCGATGTCGAGAACACCATCGTTCCGCAGCTGCTCAGCGAGATCGACGGCGTCGAGCTGCTCGAGAACGTCCTGGTCATCGGTGCCTCCAACCGCGAGGACATGATCGACCCTGCCATCCTGCGTCCCGGGCGGTTGGACGTGAAGATCAAGATCGAGCGCCCCGACGCAGAGTCCGCGCGCGACATCTTCTCGAAGTACCTGCTGGAGAGTCTCCCGCTGCACGCTGAGGACCTGAAGGAGTTCGGCAACGACCGCGACGCCTGCGTGGCCGGGATGATCCGGGCCACCGTGGAGCGGATGTACACCGAGACCGAGGAGAACCGTTTCCTTGAAGTCACCTACGCCAACGGTGACAAGGAGGTCCTGTACTTCAAGGACTTCAACTCGGGCGCGATGATCCAGAACATCGTTGACCGGGCCAAGAAGATGGCGATCAAGGATTTCCTCGAGCAGCAGCAGCGAGGCCTCAGGGTCTCCCATCTGCTGCAGGCCTGCGTCGACGAGTTCAAGGAGAACGAGGACCTCCCCAACACCACGAACCCCGACGACTGGGCCCGCATCTCCGGCAAGAAGGGCGAGCGGATCGTGTTCATCCGGACGTTGATCACCGGCAAGCAGGGCACTGAACCAGGGCGTTCGATCGACACCGTCGCCAACACCGGCCAGTACCTCTAGTCCGGCTGGCTACCGGGGGGCTTCATCGACCGGGGCCGCGGACGTCGCCCACGCTGCATCTGAGGCACTCAGGATGCGCGGCCGAAGGACAGATAGGTCCACGGTTTCGCCAGGGCGGGGCCGCCGAGGTACCGCTGCTCCAGGGCGTCGACTTGGAAGTCGGCCGCTGCGATGAGCGCAGGGACCTCCCGGGTCAGGTGGCAACCGCCGGCCAGTGCCTTCTGTAGCGGCTCCAACCGTCCCTGCCAGCGCCGGACTCGTGGAGTGGGGCCGCACCCGTGCTCGAGGAAGTGAAAGGTTCCTCCGGGCCGGAGCACCCGGCGCACCTCGCGCAGCGCGAGCTCTACGTCGGGGATCGTGCAGAGCGTGAACGTGGAGAGCACACAGTCGTAGGCCGCGTCCTGGGCGTCGATAGCCTGCCCGTCCAGGCCCGTGCGGCGCACGGGCGTCGCACAGTCAGCCCGTCGCCGCTCCGAGAGCGCCCAACCCACGTCGGAGGGCTCAACCGCGTCGATCGACTCGACATCGTCGGGGTAGAAACGAGTGTTGAGGCCGCTACCGAACCCCAGCTCGAGCACGCGCCCGCTCATCTCGGCACAGACCGGTTCCCGCAGCCTCCCGATCACAGGGTTGCGCAGAGATTTGTCGGCCAGGTGAGGCACCACCCGTTCGTCCCAGACCCGCATACCGCGAGATTACGGGGTGTGGCGCCGCGTACCCTCGGAGCATGAGCGTCCGGCGGGTCATGGGCACCGAGATCGAGTACGGCATCTCGGTCCAGGGGCAACCTCTGGCCAACCCGATGGTGGCCTCCTCGCAGGTAGTCAACGCCTACGCCTCGGCCACGGTGAAGGCCCGACGGGCCCGGTGGGACTTCGAGGAGGAGTCGCCGTTGCGGGACGCGAGAGGTTTCGACATGTCCCGCCAGATGGCCGACCCGAACCAGCTCACCGACGAGGACATGGGCCTGGCCAACGTGATCCTCACCAATGGGGCCCGGCTCTACGTCGATCACGCCCACCCGGAGTATTCGACTCCCGAGGTCACCACCCCGCTCGACATCGTCCGGTGGGACAAGGCGGGGGAGATGGTGATGCTCGATGCCGCCCGGCGCGCGGGCCAGCTCCCGAACGGCGCGCCGATCGTCTTGTACAAGAACAACACCGACAACAAGGGAGCCTCCTACGGCGCCCACGAGAACTACCTGATGCGACGCTCGACCCCGTTCGGGGAAATCGTTCGACATCTCACCCCCTTCTTCGTCAGCCGCCAGGTGGTGGTCGGGTCGGGCCGTGTCGGCATCGGCCAGGACGGTCGCGAGAAGGGTTTCCAGATCAGCCAACGGGCCGACTATTTCGAGGTCGAGGTCGGTCTCGAGACCACCCTGAAGCGCCCGATCATCAACACCCGAGACGAGCCACACGCCGACCCGGAGAAGTACCGCCGGCTCCACGTGATCATCGGCGACGCCAACCTGGCCGAGGTGTCTACGTACCTGAAGGTCGGCACCACCGCGCTGGTCCTGTCGATGATCGAGGACCGTTTCCTGAACGTCGACCTCACGGTCGATGGCTCGGTCGCCGCGCTGCGGGCGGTTTCCCACGACCCGACCCTTCAGCACCACATCACGCTCACCGACGGTAGAAAGCTCACTGCCATCCAGCTGCAGCTCGAGTACCTCGACCTGGCAAAGAAGTACGTGGAGGACCGCTACGGCGCGGACGCGGACGCGCAGACCGTCGATGTGCTCGCTCGCTGGGAGTCGGTGCTCGACCGGCTGGAACGCGACCCCATGTCGCTGGCCGGGGAGCTGGACTGGGTGGCCAAGCTGAAGCTGCTGGAGCAGTACCGCGACCGCGACGGCCTGGACTGGGGTGACGCAAAGCTCCAGCTGATCGACTACCAGTACTCCGACATCCGGCCCGAGAAGGGTCTGTACCACCGGTTGGTCGGCATGGGCCGGATCGAGCGGTTGCTCGACGACGCATCGGTCGAGAAGGCCATGCACGACCCGCCGGAGGACACCCGGGCCTACTTCCGCGGCCGATGCCTCGAGAAGTACGCCGAGCACGTTGCCGCAGCCTCGTGGGACTCCGTGATCTTCGACCTGCCCGGGCGTGAGTCGTTGCAGCGGGTTCCGACGATCGATCCGTTGCGGGGCAGCAAGGCGCATGTCGGCGACCTGCTCGACCGCAGCGAGACCGCCGAGGCGTTGTTCACGGCGCTCACCCGCTGAAATACCTCCCGAGTCTTCCGCGTGCGATAGGAACCAGTGGATAGGGTCCTGTCATGGCCCAGGAGCAGAAGCAACCGCGCAAGTCCTCCGAGACCGAGGAAGCCGTCGAGACCGCGCCCGAGACCGACGTAGCGGAGCGCAAGGAAGCTCTCGACGACGACGTCGACGCCATCCTCGACGAGATCGATGAGGTGTTGGAGTCCAACGCCGAGGACTTTGTGAAGTCGTTCATCCAGAAGGGCGGCGAATGAACGACCCCCGCCTTCCGGTGGCCTTCCTGCAGCCGGGGTCCGCGTCCTTCAGCGACTTCCTGGCCGAGCAGGCGCCGGATCTGCTGCCCGGCCGCCGCGCCGTGCCTCAAGGACTGACCCACGGCAACGCCGGCGACCTGGCTCCGCATGGCACGACGATCGTTGCGGCAACCTTCCCCGGCGGTGTGATCATCGCCGGCGACCGGCGCGCCACGATGGGCAACATCATTGCCCAGCGCGACATCGAGAAGGTCTTCCCGGCCGACGAGTACTCAGCGGTCGGCATCGCTGGCAGCGCGGGCATCGCGGTGGAGATGGTGCGTCTGTTCCAGGTCGAGCTGGAGCACTACGAGAAGATCGAAGGCAGCGTCCTGTCGCTGGACGGCAAGGCGAACAGGCTTGCGACCCTGATTCGGTCCAACCTGGCGATGGCCATGCAAGGCCTGGCCGTGGTCCCGTTGTTCGCCGGCTATGACCTCGACGCAGGCCAAGGCCGGATCTTCAGCTATGACGTCACCGGAGGTCGTTACGAGGAGACCGCGTTCTTCTCGGTGGGGTCTGGCTCGCTGTTCGCGAAGGGATCGCTCAAGAAGCTCTACCGTGACGACTTGGACGAGACCGAATGCGCGACGGTGGTGATCCAGGCGCTCTACGACGCCGCCGATGACGACTCAGCCACGGGTGGGCCCGACCTGACACGGCGCATCTTCCCTGTGATCCGGGTGATCACCGCCGACGGTGGCCGCCGCCTCGACGAGGACGTAGTGGCCGAGATCGCCGACCGGATGATCGCTGGCCGCATGGTGCGTCCCGATGGCCCGGCTGCTCCGCTGACGAGTGGGGGCGATCGCTGATGAGCATGCCGTTCTACGTCTCGCCGGAGCAGCTGATGAAGGACCGGGCGGACTTCGCCCGCAAAGGCATCGCTCGCGGCCGGTCCCTGGTGGTGCTGCAGTTCGCCGACGGCGTCCTGTTCGTGACCGAGAACCCATCCCAGGCGCTGCACAAGGTCTCCGAGATCTATGACCGGATCGCCTTTGCGGCGGTGGGCCGCTACAACGAGTTCGAGAATCTCCGGATCGCCGGCGTCCGCCTCGCCGACATGCGTGGCTATGCCTACGATCGGCGCGACGTCACCGGCCGTGGCCTCGCGAATGCCTATGCGCAGACCCTCGGCACGATCTTCTCCTCCGGCGGCGAGAAGCCCTACGAGGTGGAGCTGTTCGTGGCCGAGATCGGCGACACGGCGTCAGCTGACCAGATCTACCGGCTGACCTACGAGGGCCGGGTTGCCGACGAGCACGGCTACGCGGTCATGGGAGGCGACGCCGAGACGGTGACCACCTACCTCAAGGAGCACTACGTCGAGGGTGCCGGCCTGGATGCCGCGCTGCAGGTGGCCGTGGCAGCGCTTGGTCACTCCAACACCGAAGATCGGGTGATCCCCACGACCGACCTCGAGGTGGCGGTGCTCGACCGCACCAGGGTTCAGCCCCGCAAGTTCGCCCGGATCCTCCCTGTTCGGCTCGACGACCTGTTAGGGGAGCGCGGACCGGCCATCGCCAGCCCGCCGGAAGGCACCGAGTCCGAGGTGCCGGGGCCGGTGCCGTCCGACGCTTTCCCGGACGACCAGGCGGATCCGACCGACCAGACCAGCGGCGACGTCGCCCCGCTCGAGGATCCGCTCAGCGGGGAGCCGCCGATCGCCCCCCCGAGCGACCCCCCGGACGCCTGATCTCGCTCACCAGCTCAACCGACCGGAAACAACGGCAGCAATGACGTCGTAAGCGCTCGGTGGACCCGTAAGGTTCACAACGTGGACAGGCGCATCTTCGGCATCGAGAACGAGTACGGCGTGACGTGCACGTTCAAGGGTCAGCGACGGCTGAGCCCGGACGAGGTCGCCCGCTACCTCTTCCGAAAAGTCGTCAGCTGGGGACGAAGCAGCAATGTCTTCCTGCGCAACGGCGCGCGTCTCTACCTCGACGTGGGAAGTCACCCCGAGTACGCCACCCCTGAGTGCGACGACGTCGTCGAGCTGGTGACCCATGACAAAGCGGGCGAGAGAGTGCTCGAGGGGCTCCTCCTGGATGCCGAGCAGCGGCTCCACGACGAGGGCATCTCCGGCGAGATCTACCTGTTCAAGAACAACACCGACTCCGCTGGCAACTCCTACGGCTGCCACGAGAACTACTTGGTGGGGCGTGCCGGCGAGTTCAGCCGGCTGGCGGATGTACTCATTCCTTTCCTGGTGACGCGGCAGATCGTCGTCGGCGCCGGGAAGGTCACCCAGAGCCCCCGGGGGGCCAGCTACAGCGTCAGCCAGCGCGCTGAGCACATCTGGGAGGGCGTCAGCAGCGCCACGACCCGGAGCCGTCCGATCATCAACACCCGCGACGAGCCGCACGCGGACGCAGAGAAGTACCGCCGCCTCCACGTCATCGTCGGCGACTCCAACATGAGCGAGACCACCACAATGCTCAAGGTGGCCAGCTGCGACCTGGTGCTCCGGATGATCGAGGAGGGCGTGGTGATGCGCGACCTCACCATGGAGAACCCCATCCGCGCCATCCGGGAGATCTCCCACGACGTCACCGGCCGGCGCAAGGTCAGGCTGGCCAATGGTCGCGAGGCCAGTGCACTGGAGATCCAGGCCGAGTATCTCGGCAAGGCGCGCGACTTCGTCGACCGGCGCGAGATCAGCACGCCCACCATCGAGATGGCGCTAGACCTGTGGGAGCGCGGCCTCAAGGCGATCGAGTCCGACGACCTCGGGCTGGTCGACCGAGAGATCGACTGGGTGATCAAGTGGAAGCTGATCGATCGCTACCGCGCCAAGCACGGACTGCCGATGGGCCACGCCCGGATTGCGCAACTGGACCTCGCCTATCACGACATCCATCGCGGTCGCGGGCTCTACTACCTGCTGGAGAAGCGCGGCGCGGTCGCGCGGGTCACCACTGACCTGAAGGTGTTCGAAGCCAAGACGGTCCCGCCACAGACGACGCGGGCCCGGCTCCGCGGTGAGTTCATCCGTCGGGCGCAGGAGCGCCGGAGGGACTTCACGGTTGACTGGGTGCACCTCAAGCTCAACGACCAGGCTCAGCGCACGGTGTTGTGCAAGGACCCGTTCCGTGCCTACGACGAACGCGTGCAGCGGCTCATCGACGGCATGTGACTCTCCCTACCGGGCTTGGCGGGCGCTCAGGTCCGACTTGTAGGGTGACCGCGCTACATCTAGCCCCGTCTTCCGAAGGTGATCCCGTGCTCCGACGCTCTCGTCGTCCCGCTCTGTTCCTGGCCTCGACCCTTGCCCTGGCCGCTCTGGGCGCCTGCGGCGGAGAGGTGGTGACCGCCGGTGGAGGTGGTGACACCCTGGACGGGTTCGACGCCGTCGACATCTCGGGCGAGCTGGGCACCGCGCCGAAGATCGAGTGGAAGGGACAGATGAAGGCCGGCGACATCGAAAGCCGGATCATCGCCACTGGTAACGGCCCCGAGCTCGGCAGCGGTGACCAGGTGTTCGTGAACTTCACCGTCGGCAATGGCTTCTCCCAGGAGCAGACCTTCACGACATACGACGAAGAGCCCAGCGGCCAGCTCGTCACCATCGACGACGAGCTGTCGCCACTGTTCACCGAGGCCATCACCGACCAAACGGTCGGGTCACGGATCGCGGTGGTCGCCTCGGCGCAAGAAGCGTTCGGCGAGACCGGCAACCCGCAGCTCGGTATCGGCAACGCTGACCCCGTGCTACTGGTGGTGGACCTCGCCACCTCGGTGCTCGACAAGCCCTCAGGCACCCAGACGCCTGCTCCCGCTTGGGCACCAGCCATCAACTTCGAGAAGGCCGAGCCGACCGGCTTCGACTTCAACGGCACGCCCGAGCCCAGCAACGCCTTGCAGAAGGCCACCCTGATCAAGGGTGAGGGTCCGCAGGTGACCAGCGGCCAGAACATCATGGTCAACTACCTGGGCATGGTCTACGGCGCCGACGAGCCGTTCGACGAGAGCTACTCCAAGGAGCCGTTCGAGACCGGCATCGGGATCGGCGCGGTCGTCAAGGGCTGGGACGACGGCCTGGTCGGACAGACCGTCGGCAGCCGGGTGTTGTTGGCAATCCCACCGAAGCTCGGTTACGGCGAGACCGGCAACGAGGGGGCCGGGATCTCGGGCACCGACACGCTCTACTTCGTCGTCGACATCCTTGCTGCGGGCTAGATCACGCACGTAGGGCAGGATCTCCTGCATGTCGACGGAGAAGAGCGAGCGTCTGCTCAATCTGCTCATCATGCTGCTTGTCCAGCGGCGCTACGTGGCCAAGGACAAGATTCGTCGCATCGTCTACGGTGACTCGTCGGATGAGGCGTTCGAGAAGATGTTTGAACGCGACAAGGAGGAGCTCCGCAGCCTCGGGGTGCCGGTCGAGCTCGGCCAGATGGACGCGTACTTCGGCGACGAGCCCGGCTATCGCATCCGGCCCGACGAGTTCGCCCTCCCGGCTATCGACCTCGAGCCGGACGAGGCGGCGGTGGTCGGGCTGGCCACCAAGGTGTGGGAGCACGCCACCTTGGCCAAGGCAACCACCGAGGCCGTACGCAAGCTGACCGCTGCCGGGGTCGAGATCGACGTCAGCGCGCTGGAGATCGCCCAACCCCGGCTCGCTGCCGAGGAGCCGTCATTCGACGTGTTCTGGGAAGCGATCTGCGAACGCACACCGTTGGAGTTCGACTACCTGCGGTCCGGCACCGACAAGGTCACCACTCGTCATCTGCAACCGTGGGGAGTCACCCGCTACTCCGGCCGCTGGTACGCCGTGGGCTTCGACACCGACCGCGGAGCCGAACGCGTCTTCCGGCTCTCGCGCGTTCAGGGGGCGGCCCGCAAGGCCGGCCAGCCAGGCTCCTACGAGATCCCCGCAGACACCGACATCAAGGAGGTCTCTCGCCGGTTGGCGCCAGCGCCGATCTCCGAGCCAGCTGTCGTCCTCGCTCGTGGCGGAGCTGCGTGGCCCTTGCGCCGGTCTGCTGACAGCATCGATGAGGGCGTGGTCGGTCCGGACACCAAGACCAGCTGGGACCGATTGGTGCTCAGCCGGGGCGGCGTCGGGCTCGCGGAGGAGGTCCTGGGCTTCGGCGCGGATGTCTACGTCGAGCAGTCGGACCGCCTGCGCGACGAGGTCGTGGCCCGCCTGCGCGAGGTGGTCTCGTGAACGGCGGACAAGGCGCGAAGGACCAGGTAGGTCGGCTGCTCACCCTGGTGCCGATGTTGCACATCCATGGTCAGATGCGTCTCGGCGATGCGGCGCGGGCGCTTGGGGTGACGCCGAACCAGTTGCTCAAGGATCTCAAGGTGCTGTTCCTGGTCGGTCTGCCAGGTGGCTACCCCGATGACCTGATCGACGTCGACCTCGACCCGCTGGAAGGCCCGGACGGTCCGATCGACGACGGGATGATCCGGGTATCCAACGCCGACTATCTCGCTCGGCCGCTGCGCCTGAACGCCACCGAAGCCTCGGCGGTGATCGTGGCGATGCGAGCCATGCGCAACGGAGCGGGCGATGAGACCCGTCCGATCGTGGATCGGGCGTTGGCGAAGCTGGAGGCTGCCGCGGCAGCTGGACCGGCCGCGACGACGTTCGATCCAGGTGCGGACGGCGTGGACCCCGATGCTCTGGCCCTCGAGGCGCGCCTGCGAGAGGCGACCGACCGACAGCAGCAGCTGCGCCTGACCTACTACGTGCCGGCACGCGACGAAGAGTCTGACCGGGTGGTCGACCCGCGTGGGGTGGTCACCTCGGGAGGTCTGACCTACCTCGATGCCTGGTGTCACAGCGCCGAGGCTCCCCGCCTGTTCCGGCTCGATCGGATCAAGACGGCTGAGCTGCTGGAGACGTCCATCGCCACACCGCCCACAGCACCGCGCAGCCTCGCTGCAGGTCTTTTCGCGCAGTCCGACGACACGACGCCGGTGACGCTGCACCTGGCCCCGCCCGCGCGTTGGGTGGTGGAGTACTACCCGGTCCAGGCCGTCCGGCCGAAGCGTGGGGGAGCGGTGGAGGTCGACCTTCAGGTCGCGGACCGGCGATGGCTGCGGCGGTTGCTGCTCCGGCTCGCCCCGCATGCCGCGGTGTTGGAGCCGCCGGAGTATGCCGAGGACTTCGCCGCCGCCGCTCAGGCCACCTTGGACCTGTACTCATGACCCGCGACGTAGGATGACTTCATCCACCTATCTGTGAGGACACCATGACCAACCCCATGCTCGGCCCCATGCTCGGCATGCCCCAGGGCTTTGAATGGCTGGTGATTCTGGCTGTCGTGGTGCTGATCTTCGGCGCTGCCAAGCTGCCAGAGCTGGCGCGTGGCACCGGTCAGGCGCTGCGGATCTTCAAGACAGAGACCAAGGGCCTCAGGGACGACGACGAGGACCAGACGACGCCTCCGGCCACCGCGACCCCGACCGAGCTGCCTCCAACCGCGCCCAGGACCGATACCCCGACCTCCGAGGACCGCCAGCCCGACACCCGCAACGGCTGAGCGCGGCGCGCACCCCAACCCCCGACGGCCGCTGACCTGTGTCCATCTCCGGTGTGGTCCAGCTCTTTGTGGGCAAGCCCGTCCACCCCGTAGGCGCCGACGGCCGGATGGCGCTCTCGGACCATCTGCGCGAGCTACGAGCTCGGCTGCTGAAGGTCGCACTGATCATCGTGTGCGGCCTGGCGGTGTCGTTCGTGTTCCACGATCAGCTCTACTCCCTGATCTATGAGCCCTACCTGCAGGCTCAGGCGGCGCTGCCAGACGGGAACACCGAGGCCGTGACCAACGGGCCAGGCGCCGGTCTGCTGCTCTACCTCAAGCTCAGTGGGTTCGCCTCCATCATCGGCACCAGCCCCCTGTGGCTCTACCAGATCTGGGCCTTCATCCTGCCGGGACTGCACGCGCGAGAGCGCAAGTGGACTCGAATATTCGCGGCCATCGCTGGACCTCTCTTCCTGGCAGGAGTAGTCCTCGGCTATGTGACACTGCCGAAGGGGCTGGAGATCTTGATCGGCTTCAATCCCGACGGCGTGACCAATCTGGTCGACTTCAACGAGTACCTCACGTTCTTCAGCAGGACCTTGATCGTGTTCGGCATCGCGTTCGAGATCCCGCTGTTCGTCATCCTCCTGAACCTTGCCGGGGTCGTCTCGGGGAAGGCGCTCGGTAGCCACCGGCCCTGGATCATCGTCGGCACCTTCATCTTCGCCGCCATCGCGACCCCGTCTGCCGACCCATTCACGATGATGTTCATGGCCGTGCCCATGGTGCTGCTGTTCTTGTTGTCTGAGCAGATCGCAAGATTCAACGATCGGCGCCGGGCGGGCAAGCGCAAGAACGCCGGCCTCTCACCAGACGAGCTCTCTTCGCTGTGACGACGCCATGAGCCCCTCAGCAGACAGCATCGATCCGTTTGACCTGCCGGAGTGGCTGGGCTCAGGCGACGTGATCTGGTCAGCCCAGTCAGGAGTGCACGCGGGCCACCGGATCACGGGATCCTTGGGAGACGGCAGCGCCGACCCGATCGACTGCGACCTGGTTGCCGTCGACGAGGCCTACCCAGCCCCGGTTGCCGACGACGCCACCAGGGCGGCCACTCACCAGGCCTGGAGGCACGGACAGATCCGGTTGGCGTCCTACGACGGACGGCTCACGTTGCTCGTCCCGGGCACCTGCTTCACCGCCGATCTTGTCCTTGACGCCCTGGCCCGACTCGCCAAGGCGGTGGGCGCCCGCCCCGAGTCCTACGCCGCTCAGCTGCGCATCGGTGGGTGACCCACACGGGTGTCGCGACGCCCACTAGGCTCGAATCGTGCCCGGCCAACCGCGCGACATCGCGCTCCTCATCAACCCCACGGCGGGCAAGGGCAAGGCGGCCAGGGCTGGTGTCGCTGCCCTCGAGCGGCTACGCAGCGCCGGGCTGACGGTGCGCTCGCTGGTCGGCCGCGACGCCGACGAGAGTCTTGACCTGGGACGGCAGGCGGTCGCCGAGGGCATCGAGGCACTGGTGATCTGCGGCGGCGACGGCATGGTGAATCTCGGGATTCAGGCTGTTGCCGAGACGCCCACGCCGATTGGCATCATCCCCGCCGGCACCGGCAACGACATCGCGCGCTACTTCGACCTGCCGAGGAAGGATCCGCTGCAGGCGGCCCAACGGGTGATCGACGGCACGGTGAGCTCCATCGACCTGGTCCGGGTGGGTGTCAAGTACTTCGCGACGGTCATGGCCGCGGGCTTCGATGCCGTGGTCAACGAACGTGCCAACCGGATGACCTGGCCCAAGGGCCAGATGCGCTACAACCTGGCCACCCTGATGGAGCTGAGGACGTTCGAGCCGCTGCCCTACACCCTCGAGCTCGACGGGCGCACCATGAGCTTCTCGGCAATGTTGGTAGCGATCGGGAACGGTCCCTCATTCGGAGGCGGTTTGCGCATCGCCGAGGGTGCGCAGCTCGACGACGGTTGGCTGGACGTGGTGGTCATCAAGCCGATGAGCAAGCTCGAGCTGGTGCGCACCTACCCCAAGTTGTTCAAGGGCACCCACACCACCCATCCGCAGTACGAGCACCATCTCGCTCGGACGGTCACCGTGGCTGCGCCGGGCATCGTCGGCTATGCCGACGGCGAGCGGTTCGGTGCGCTCCCGCTCACCATGGAGTGCGTGCCGGGAGCGCTGAGCGTCCTCTCATGACCGACACCCCCACTCCGGCCGAGCGGTATGCCGCCTTCCAGAAGGACCGCCTCCACCCGGGACTGCGCGACTTCGCGGCTCACTACGACTTCCCCCTCGACGACTTCCAGCTGCGCGCCTGTCGGGAGATCGAGGACGGCCGCAGCGCCCTGGTCGCGGCGCCGACAGGGTCCGGAAAGACGGTGGTCGGCGAGTTTGCAGTGCACCTGGCTCTCACCGGTGGGCGAAAATGCTTCTACACGACGCCGATCAAGGCGTTGTCGAACCAGAAGTACCACGACCTCGTCGCCCGATACGGCGCCGGCCAGGTGGGGTTGCTGACCGGGGACAACACGATCAACGGCGAGGCGCCGATTGTGGTGATGACAACCGAGGTGCTGCGCAACATGCTGTACGCCGGCTCGCGGACGCTCCTCGGCCTCGGCTTCGTGGTGATGGACGAGGTCCACTACCTCGCCGACCGCGCTCGCGGGGCAGTCTGGGAGGAGGTGATCATCCACCTGCCGGAGTCGGTCACCCTCGTGTCGCTGTCGGCAACGGTGTCCAACGCCGAAGAGTTCGGGGAGTGGTTGGCCACCGTGCGCGGAGAGACGACCACGATCGTTGAGGAGAAACGCCCCGTCCCCCTCTACCAGCACGTGATGGTCGGCCGCCGCTTGCTAGATCTCTTTGCCTCCTCCGACGTCGATGCAGCAGCGGGTTTCGTCAAGGAAGGCGCTCCGGTCAACGACGAGCTGATGCGGATCGCTCGCGACGACTGGGCCGCCACCCGGATGAAGGACAGGCGCAACCCGCGGGGCAAGGCTGGACGGGGCGCCGGCCGACCGGTGGGCAACGGCCGTCGCGTCTGGATTGCGAGCCGTCCGGACGTGATCGATCGACTGGACCGGGACCGCTTGCTCCCAGCCATCATCTTCATCTTCAGTCGGGTGGGCTGCGACGCGGCGGTCACGCAGTGCCTCCGCGCCGGCGTCCGCCTGACCAGCAACGAGGAGCGCGACACCATCTACGACCTGGTCGAGGAGCGCTGCCGCGACCTGCCCGACGAGGACCGCCATGTGCTGGGCTATCACGACTTCCTCGACGGCCTGACTCGTGGCGTCGCGGCGCATCACGCGGGGATGCTGCCGGCGTTCAAGCAGGTGGTCGAGGACCTCTACGTCCGCGGCCTCTGCAAAGTGGTCTTTGCCACCGAGACCCTGGCTCTCGGCATCAACATGCCGGCGCGCACCGTCGTGATCGAGAAGCTGTCGAAGTGGAACGGTGAGACTCACGCCGACATCACTCCGGGGGAGTACACCCAGCTGACCGGTCGTGCCGGACGACGGGGCCTCGACACCGAGGGACATGGCGTGGTGCTGTGGCAGCCCGGCATGAACCCACGCGAGCTGGCCGGGCTGGCCTCCACGCGTACCTACCCGCTGCGGTCGTCATTCCAGCCCTCGTACAACATGGCCGTCAACCTGGTGCACCAGTTCGGCCGCGCGCGGTCGCGGGAGCTGCTCGAGCAGTCCTTCGCCCAGTTCCAGGCCGACAAGGCGGTGGTCGGGCTCGCCCGTCAACAGCACAAGGCCGAGGAGGCGCTCGCCGGCTACGTCGAGGCAGCCACCTGTCATCTCGGCGACTTCATGGAGTACGCCGGCCTCCGGCAGCGCATCAGCGAGGTAGAGAAGGGGGCCAACCGGGTCCGTCGCGACGACCGGCGCGCCGAGGCGATCGCTTCGCTCGGCAGGTTGAAGCCCGGTGACGTGATTCAGGTGCCGGTGGGCAAGTTCGCGGGCTACGCCGTGGTGGTCGACCCCGGATTCACACCCGAGGGCCCGCGTCCCTATGTGGTCACGGCCGAGCGTCAGGCACGCCGGCTCGCGATGATCGACTTCCCGACCCCGGTCGAGCCGCTGACCCAAGTAAAGGTGCCCCGCAACTTCAACGGCCGGAACCCGCAGATGCGGCGCGACCTGGCCAGCGCGCTGCGCACCAAGACCCACAACCTGGCACCGCCGCCACCGAGCAGGCAGAAGGCTCGTGGAGCTAGTGCCGGGTCCGCCAGCCGCGACGACCCCACCGACTCCCAGGGCGAGATCGCCGTGCTTAGAGCCCAGCTACGAGCTCACCCGTGCCATGAATGCCCCGACCGCGAGGACCACGCGCGGTGGTCTGAGCGGTGGTTCAAGCTGGACCGTGACACCGCAACGCTCAAGCGTCGCATCGAGCGGCGTACCAACACGGTGGCCCGCCAGTTCGATCGGGTGTGCGAGGTGCTGACGGCTCTTGAGTATCTCGACGGCGAGAAGGTGACCGCTCGGGGACGCCACTTGATGAGGATCTACTCCGACCTGGACCTGGTGGCAGCCGAAGCCCTGCGACGCGGGATGTGGGATGAGCTCACTCCTGCAGAGCTCGCGGCGGTGCTCTCGGTGCTCGTCTTCGAGGCTCGTCGTCCTGACGACGCCTCGTCGCCGCGGATCCCGGGTGGCCGGGTCAAGGAGGTGATCGGCGAAATGGTGCGGATGTGGGCCGAGCTCGATCATCTGGAGAAGGAGCACCACCTGGAGTTCCTCCGGCAACCGGACCTCGGGTTCGCATGGATCGCTTATCGCTGGGCCGAGGGCGACGACCTTGACGACGTGCTCGGGCAGTCAGAGCTGGCAGCCGGCGACTTCGTGCGCTGGATGAAGCAGCTGCTCGACCTCACGGGCCAGGTGGCCGACGCCGCAGGCGACTCACCCCTGCGGGGGACCGCCCGTGACACGGTTCGTCTGCTGCGACGTGGAGTAGTCGCCTACACCTCACTCGCTGAGTAGCAGCGCCTCGGCTACCGGCGTCCGACCAGACACGAGGTTCCACTGCTTCCCGACGGTCGCGCCGTGGTCGATCGTCGCTGCGAGGACCGCGGCTACGTCGGCCCTTGGGACGTCACCACGCTCTACCGCGGGCCCCAGCGCGACCAGCCCAGTGGCTGGCTGGTCCGTCAGCAGCCCGGGCCGGATGATCGTCCAGGCCAGGCCGCTGGCTCGCAGGGCGGCGTCTGCGTCGCGCTTGGCTTCGACGTACGCGCGCCAGACCTCAGACGTATCAGCCGCCAGAGGGTCGTCGACGCCGATCGCCGAGACCTGCACGAAGCGCTCGATCCCTGCCCTTCGGGCCCCGTCGATGGACTTCAACGCTCCCTCGAGGTCAACGGTGCGTTTGCGCTCCCGGTTGCCGTCCGGGCCGCCGCCTGCGGCGAAGACGACGGCGTCGCACCCTGCGAACGCCGCTCCGAACGCAGCGGCATCCTCCTGCTCGACGTCCAGCAGGCGCACCTCCGCCCCGCTCGACTCGAGCTGCTCGCGGTACTCCTCCTTGCGGACCAGCGCCACCGGAGTGTGCTCGTTTCGACGCAGCTCGACCAGCAAGTGACGTGCCACTTGTCCATGGCCCCCGACGATCGCGATCCGACTCATGCCTCCAGCGTACGAGTGGCGTGGTCAAGGCCTCGTAAGTGCCGTGACGAGTCGCGCGGCCGGACCCTCCAGGTTCCACCGGTCCGCGAGTGCCACCACCTTGCCGGGGTCGCGCGGCTGGGCGGGGAGCACGATGTTGCTGCGGTCGAGGTCGATGCCGCGAGCGACAGCAACGACGGTCGGGGCCACCTCGAGATAGGCGGCGGCGCCCTTGATCTTGGCGCGCGGTCCGGGTCCGAGCTCGGCGTTGGGGTCGTCGGCGGCGGCCACGATCCCGGCCATGTCACCGAAACGGTTGAGCAATGTGGCGGCGGTCTTCTCACCGACACCCGGCACCCCGGGCAGCCCGTCGGAGGCGTCCCCACGCAAGGTGGCGAAGTCGGCGTACTGATGGGCCTCGATGCCGTACTTGGCGCGCACCCAGTCGTTGGTGACCCGCTCGTGGCGGCCCACTCCGCGGGCGATGTAGAGCACTCGCACGTCGGCCACATCATCGACGAGCTGGAACAAGTCTCGGTCGCCGGTGACGATGTCGACCGGCTGCCCGGCGTCGGTCGCCAGCGTTCCGATGACGTCGTCGGCCTCGTAGCCGTCGGCGCCGATGACGCAGATGCCGAACGCATCGAGCACCTCGAGGATGATGGGGATCTGCAACTCGAGCGGGTCAGGCACCTCTTCCACGTCGGGGGCCGTTGTCCGCTCCTCGACGACCCGGTGCGACTTGTACGACGGGAGCAGGTCCACCCGCCACTGCGGACGCCAGTCGTTGTCCCAACAGCACACCAGGTCGCTCGGGCGGTACTCGTCGACCAGACGGCTGATGAAGTCCATCAGGCCTCGGACGGCATTGACGTTCGTGCCGTCCGCGGCGCCGATCTCTGGGACGCCGAAGAAGGCCCGAAAATACATTGAGGCGGTATCAAGAAGCATCAATCGGCCGGTCTGCTGGCTGGTCACGCGGGCATCCTGCCACGCGCGCGGACTAGTCTGTCGACGTGACTCAGCCCGATCTGGAGGCGACCGACCGAAAGATCCTTCAGCTCCTCGGCCGCGATGGCCGGATGTCTTTCACCGATCTCGGCAAGGCGACCGGTCTCTCGACGTCGGCTGTGCACCAACGTGTGAAGCGGCTCGAGCAACGGGGACTGATCCTCGGGTACGGCGCGACTGTCAACCACGACGAGATCGGGCTGCCGCTGACGGCGTTCATCTCGATCCGGCCGATCGACCCCTCAGAGCCGGACGACTCACCCGAGCGCCTGCGTGAGATCCCGGAGATCGAGTCCTGCTGGTCGGTGGCGGGGGAGGAGTCGTACATCCTCAAGATCCGGGTGGCCACACCGGCCGACCTCGAGCTCCTGCTTGCGCGCGTCCGGGCGGCAGCCAACGTCTCCACCCGCACCACCATCGTGCTGTCGACGCCGTACGAGAACCGTCCGGTCACGTAGCCGGCGTACGGCCGACCCGCCACCGAGCAAGTGACGGGTCGGTCGATAGACCAGCGAAAGTTGCTGGGCCCGCGTCAGCCGATGATGGAGACGTAGAAGGCGTGGTTCGCGCCAGCGGTGTTGGCCGAGTTCTGGGTGAACACCCAGATGTGGTTGGTGTTGTTGGTACCTGCGGCAGTACAGGTGCCTCCCAATGGGGCGCCGCCGCAGATCGTTGCCATCAGCGACCCTCTGAAACCGCTGTCCGCATCGGTGTAGGCGTTGGTCGCGGAGATGGCAGATCCACTGACGCTGGAACCCATGTTGAGGTAGGTGCCAGCGCCTGACACTGCTGCGATGGAGATGCCACCGGACTGAGCGAGGATCGCGGTGTGGGTCCCGTTGACCAGCGCCCAACGCACCGTGGGGATCGCCGATGGCGCTGGGATGGTCCCTGGCGCGAGATCATCTGCGGTCAGGCTGCCGTCGGCGATGTCGCTTCCACCGACGCTTCCCGTCCTGATGTCCGCGCCGGTCAGGGCGTTGTTTCTGACGTCGATGCTACGGATGGTGCTGTTCTTGATCTGGGCGCCGGTGATCTGGCGGGCCGCCTCGACCACGGTCGGACTGGTAGCCAGGAAGAGTGCCGCAGCGAGGACGCCGACAGCCACCGTGAGCTTGGAACGCATGACAACTCCGATCCGCGCCCGATCAGGGCCGGACGCTTTATCGCAGTGTCGACCTGTCACGGGGTCGCAGCAAGGCGGTCTAGTCTGCCTGGACCTTCGCCTAGACGTACGCCTGCAGAGCAGCGGCACGCCGGGAGGCCTCAGCAACCTCGGCGGCCTTCAGTGCGGACTCGTCGAGGCGGCCGTGCTCGGTCCACCAGCGCTGGCCCTCGGCCGACAGGGTGTGGATCGGGTCGTAGTACTCGTAGGTACGGTCCAGGGCGTCGGCCTGGTCGAACTCGATCGAGGTGCGGTAGTTCTTGGTCCAGTACGAGATGCCGCGCACGTCGTCGTAGGAGGCGAGCTGGTGCACCCAGCGCTTGCCGACGAACGGCACGTCACACACGATGCGCGGCGTTGCGAAGCCCGGCAGGTAGCCCATGATGTGGTGCTGCAGCCGCTGGGCATCGGCCACGGAGACCCGCCAGTGCTCCGAAAACGGGATCATGTCGCACATGTAGAAGTAGTAGGGCATGATCCTGGCGCCATCGAGCAATCGGAAGCACAGGTCCAGCAGCGCGTCCGGGTCCGCGTTGACACCCTTGAGCAGCACGCCCTGGTTGCGCACGTCGCGCAGGCCGGCCTCGAGCATCGCGGCCGAAGCTTGCGCCACGATCGGTGTGATCGAGTTCGCGTGATTGGCGTGCGTGTGCATCGCGATCGAGACGCCGCGCTCCCGGGCGACTGCGGCTACGCGGGTCATTCCCTCCCGGACCTCGGGTTGGAGCCAGTGCTGAGGCAGACCGATCAGGGCTTTGGTCGCCAACCGGATGTCGCGGATGTTGTCGATCTCCAACAGCGCGGCCAGAAATGCCTCGAGGCGGGGCCACGGCATGTTTGCCACGTCGCCGCCGGACACCACCACGTCGCGCACCGATGGGGTGCGCCGCAGGTAGTCCAGCATGTCGCCGATCCGGTCGGTCGGCTTGCCCGCGAACTTCAGCTTCTCGATCACGGGGGTGGAGTTGCCGACCAGATCCATCCGAGTGCAGTGTCCGCAGTACTGCGGGCAGGTAGGCAGCAGCTCCGCCAGCACCTTGGTGGGGTAACGGTGGGTCAATCCCTCAGCGACCCACATGTCGTGCTCGTGGAGCGAGTCGCGAGTCGCGTGCGGGTGGGATGCCCAGTCGGTGCGACGGTCCGAGAAGACGGGCAGCATGTAGTGCCTGATCGGGTCGGCGAAGAAGGCTTCGGTGAGCGACCCGGGACCTCTGGGTTCGACCTGAGGCACCATCGTGTTCATCATCTGCGGCGGCACCAGCATCGACATGGTCGCGCGTTCCTGCTGGTCTCGCTCAAGGTCGTCATAGAACCGATCGTCGACGAGGTCGCCCAACAGTTCTCGCAGCTGCTTGAGGTTCTTCACGCAGTGCGCCCGCTGCCATTGCACCGACGCCCAGTCCTCGGCCGTCACGTCCGCCCAGCCCGGGAACCGGGTCCAGTCGGGCTCGACGAGCTCCACCCGGTGGTAGGGGTAGGGCTGGCCGGACTCTTCCCAGAGGGAAGCTGTAGCGATGGCGGTATCGAGACTCATGGTCGCTCCCGTTGTCGGTGAGGGCGGGTGGATCGGTCGGCGCGCCGGTTGTGTCGCTCGCGACGGCTCTGTCAGACTACGCAGGAGTTTATCTTGTATGCACATCGCCACGCAGGAATATTTCCTGTGCAGTGCAAATCTAGTTGGAGGATAGCCCGCAATGAACGCCCATGACAGCGATCCGACCGGCCTGCACCGAGTGCTGGACGACGGCGTACTGCTGCCCCAGGCCGCGAGGCGGCTGGATACCCGTCGCGAGCTGTGGCCGGACGAGGTCCGGGTCCGGGTGCACCGGCTCAACCTGGACGCCGCCTCCTTCCGTCAGCTCGAACGCAAGCACGCGGGGGACGGCGACGAGGTGCGCACGGAGGTGCTCGACATCATCGGAGCGCGAGGCAAGATGCAGAACCCCGAGACCGGGTCCGGCGGCATGCTCGTCGGAGTCGTCGAGGAGGTAGGGCCGCAATCGCCACTCGGGCTCGCCGTCGGAGATCGAGTGGCGACCCTGGTTTCGCTGACGCTCACACCGTTGCTGATCGAGGATGCCCTGGCGGACTGGGACGGACTCAGCGAACAGGTCCCGTGCGACGGCTACGCCGTGCTGTTCGGCCGCTCGATCGCCGCTGTGCTGCCCGATGACCTGCCCGCAGCGCTCAGCCTGTCGGTGATGGACGTATGCGGTGCGCCGGCGCTCACCCATCGCGTGGTGACGCGCTACGAGCAACCCGTGGTCGTTGTGATCGGTGCCGCAGGCAAGTCCGGGTCGCTCAGCCTGGCTGCAGCCCGCGATGCGGGTGCCCAGACGACGATCGGTGTCGTGCCGCACGAGCAGGAGGCCGCGGCCCTGCGTGCAGCGAACCTGGCCGACGAAGTCGTGGTCGCCGACGCCCGCAACCCCATCGAGCTCCGAGACGCCGTCGCCAAGGCCGGTGGACCAGCCGATATCACCGTGGTGTGCGTGGATGTGCCGGGCTGCGAAGGCGGGGCGATCCTGGCCACGGCCGACCGAGGGACGGTCATCTTCTTCTCGATGGCCACCTCCTTTGCAGCGGCGGCCCTCGGTGCCGAGGGACTAGCCGCTGACGTCACCATGCTTGTCGGCAACGGCTACGTGCCCGGCCACGCGGCGTACGCCATGGAGCTGCTCCGCACCAACGATGGCGTTCGTCACCTGTTCGAGAGCAGGCTGGTTTCGTGAGATCGAAGCTCGAGCTCGACCCGACAGCCGTCAAGCGGGCCCACGGCCTCGCTCGCAAGGCGGGTCGCCCCATCGTCACAATGGCCAAGAAGCACACCACCGTCTCCGTGGAGCGGGCCACGCTACGTCTGGCTGGGCTCCAAGGAGCGGATGCCGAGGGTCAGCCCTGGGTCAACCGGCTGCTCGACGTGGTCCGGGCCGATGTCGGCCTCGAGCACGGCGTTGCGCTTCCAGTGTGGGACGCCATCGTCCGCGGCGAGGCGGAGGATCTTGCCACGCTGGCCCAGAAGGCAGGCGCCGGCTCGGTCACTTTTCGCGTGCCCGAGGGCCGGGACGCCGTGCGCGCTCGCGCCGCCAGCCGCAAGCAGGTGGGAGCGGGCATTCGCACGATCGATGCGCGCCGTCGCGAACGCGACCGGTTGATCAAGCGTCACGGCGACGCTCCACGCCAGCCCTGGATCTACCTGATCGTGGCGACCGGCGACATCTACGAGGACATCCCGCAGGCGCAGCAGGCGGCCCGCGAGGGGGCCGACATCATCGCGGTGATCAGGTCGACCGGCCAGAGCCTGCTCGACTACGTGCCGGAAGGACCGACTCGCGAGGGGTTCGCCGGCACCTACGCCACGCAAGAGAACTTCCGGCTGATGCGGGCCGCGCTCGACGAGTCCAGCAAGGAGCTGGGCCGTTACGTACGGCTGACGAACTATGCGTCCGGTCTGTGCATGCCGGAGATCGCCGCCCTTGCCGGTCTCGAACGTCTCGACATGATGCTCAACGACTCGATGTACGGGATCCTCTTCCGCGACATCAACCCGGTGCGCACCTTCGTCGACCAGCGGTTCAGCCGACAGGTGCACGCCCGAGCCGGCATCATCATCAACACCGGCGAGGACAACTACCTCACCACTGCCGACGCCATCGAGGCCGCCCACACGGTGACCACCAGTCAGCTACTCAACGAGTACTTCGCCAAGGAGGCCGGGCTTGAGGACTGGCAGCTCGGCCTTGGTCACGCGTTCGAGATCGACCCCGAGGTGCCCGATTCGTTCCGGCTCGAGCTGGCCCACGCACTGCTGGCACGCGAGCTGTTCCCCAAGGCGCCGCTGAAGTGGATGCCTCCGACCCGCCACATGACCGGAGATGTGTTCAAGGGCTACCTGCTCGACGGCTTCTTCAACCTCGTCGGCGCGCTGACCGGCCAGGGCATCCTGCTGGTCGGGATGATGACCGAAGCCGTGGTCACGCCGTGGATCTCCGACCGTGACCTGGCGCTGCAGAACGTTCGCTACGTAATGAACGCAGCGGGCAAGTTGCACGAGGACTTCCGGCCCGAGCCGGATGGCTTCATCGCCCAGCGTGCGCGTCAGGTGCTGGGGGAGTCGATCGAGCTGCTCGACAAGATCGTCGATGCTCCCGGCGGTGGCGGCCTGCTCGACGCCATCGCCGATGGCACGTTCGGTCTGATGAAACGGCCCGCTGACGCCGGGCGTGGCCTCGACGGCGTTGCGAAGAAGTCGAGCGTCTACTACAACCCCGCCTCAGAGATTCTGGACGAGAAGTGACCGACGACGGCAACCACATCATCCGGCCCTACGGGGACACGACCGGTGACGGCATGGTGCAGCTGAGCTTCACCTTGCCGATGCCGCACTCCAAGGTCGCCGAAGGTGCCGCCGCGCAACTGGCCAACAAGATGGGGATGGACCCGGCCCTGGTCGTTCATGCCAAGCCGATGGGGCCTGGCTTCACGTTCTTCGTGGTCTATGGGCGGGTCAACCATCTGGTCGACCCCAGCAAGGTGGTGGTGGTCGAGCGCGACTATCCCTTGCTCACGCCCAAGGAGGCCAACGCTGCGATCAAGCGGTCGCTGCGTCGACGGCTGACGGTCGTGGGTGCCTGCATCGGCACCGACGCCCACACCGTTGGCATCGACGCCATCCTCAACATCAAGGGTTTTGCGGGGGAGAAGGGCCTCGAGTACTACCGCGAGCTCAAGGTGGTGAACCTCGGCGCCCAGGTCTCGGTGCCACATCTCGTCGAGCGGGTCCGGGCTGAGAAGGCCGACGCTGTGCTCGTCTCGCAGGTCGTCACCCAACGCGATGCCCACCTGCTCAACACCCGCGAGATGTCGGCGGCGTTCCGCGAGTCCTACCCATCGACCAAGCGTCCGCTGCTGATCGTCGGCGGGCCCCGCTTCGACGAGGCGATGGCGAGCGAGCTCGGTGTCGACCGCGTCTTCGGCAGGGGTACGACGCCCGGCGAGGTGGCGTCGTACCTGGTCCATCGTCTCGTCACGAGGAGCGCTGCATGACCAGCAACCACAGCGGCCCGGAGGTCGGCACCACGGTGATACACCGCCGCTATGTGCCGTACTCCCACAGCCACTACGCCGGCAACCTGGTCGACGGTGCCTACAGCCTGGGCCTGTTTGGAGACGTGGCGACCGAGATGTGCATCCGGACCGACGGCGACGAGGGCTTGTTCGCCTCGTATGCAGACGTCCAGTTCCGTGCCCCCGTCCGGGCCGGTGATGTGCTCGAGGTCAGCTGCAAGCTGGTGAGCGCCGGCACCCGGTCGCGGCTGCTGGAGTTCGCGGTGCACGTCGTGGCGCGCGGCGCCGCCACCGAAGCACGCCCGGGTGCGGCGAGAGTCCTCGAAGAGCCACTCCTGGCGACCTCGGCCACCGGCACCGTCGTGGTGCCCGGCTAGCAGCAACACCGACGCACAGTCCGGCGACTACAGCGCGTCGCAGCGACACGCCGGATGGTCGAAGATTTACCTGACATTTGGGTGCCAGCTGGCATGACGCTGACCTGCGGTTTCGCCCATCCGCGCAGGTCAGCAGGCGCTTGACAGCCCGCTCCGAGCGCGGAACTCTATGCCGTCGGCTCATGCAGGTCGTGGCCGGCGGACCGACGTCCGAGTAGCTGGATTCGGAGGGTGTCGTGCGCCAGGCACCTGTCCGAACTGGTTCGCGGAGGTCGGTCCGCCACCGCGAGAGCCATGCGGAAGGATCTCGGCCTCCCTAGACAACGACCCGGGCTCCACAGCCAGTAGTTTCCGGGGCGGCCGAAGGCGTCTGGGATCCTTCCGCACCTCCTGCCGTCAGACCGGTAGGTTTTCTTCGTGCTGATGCGGACCGGGGTCGCCTTCGTGGCAGGGCTGATCCTTTCGGTCGCCTTCGAGCCAGTCGGCATCGGCTACGTCATGCCGGTGGCTCTGGCTGGGTTCGCCCTGACCACGCGCGGCCTGAGGGCGCGCCGAGCCTGGATCCCCGGGCTGGCGTTCGGGGTCGGGTTCTACTTCGTAACGGCGTACTGGATGCGACCGTCCATCGGTACCGATGCGTGGATCGGGATGTCCATCGCCGAGGCGGCGTTCTACGGGCTTCTCGGCAGCGCCTCAGGGGTGGTGCAGCGTCTCCGGTTCTGGCCGGCGTGGTTGGCGGCTGCCTGGGTCACGATGGAGGTGATCCGGAGCGGGTGGCCGTTCAGCGGTATGCCGTTCGGGCGCCTGGCCTTCGGTGTCGTCGACACACCCGTGGCACAGGCGCTGCCCTACGTCGGCTCCGCAGGGCTGAGCTTCCTGCTCGCGTTGGTCGGCTTCCTGCTGGCGTGGGTCGTCCTCGAGCGGGATCGTTCTGAACGGCTCTTGGCGCTCGGAGTGCTGGCCGCGGTCGGGGGTGCGATGGCGCTACCGGCTCTGGTGCCCTACTCGCTGGCCGAGCGGGGCCGGGCCACCGTGGCTGTCGTCCAGGGAGACGTGCCAGGTCGGGGTGACGATGTCCTCTTCGACAGCGCAGGGCTCACCGACAACCACGTCCAGGCCACCCTCGACCTGGCAGATGACGTCCGCGCAGGCAGCCAGCCCCAACCTGACTTCGTCTTGTGGCCGGAAAACTCGACCGCGGTCGATCCGTTCACGCCGGGCCCGGTGAACGCCGGGTTGACCGCTGCGGCCGAAGCGGTCGGCGTGCCGGTCGTCGTCGGCGGGCTGGTCGACGCAGGACCGGATCACGTGCTCAACCAGGGCATTGTCTGGGACCCGCTGACCGGGCCGGGGGAGCGGTACACGAAGTGGCATCCCGTCGTCTACGGGGAGTACATCCCGTTCCGCGGGTTCATGGACAGTCTCGGTCTCGGGGATCACACCCAGCTCTCCCGCGTCCCGCGCGACATGCTGAGTGGCACTCGCACGACGCCCTTGCCGGTGAACGGGATCGCGCTCGCCAACTCCATCTGCTTCGACATTGCCTACGACGACGGAATCTACGCCCAGGTCGAGCGCGGAGCGGATCTGCTGACCGTGCAGACCAGCAACGCGAGCTTCATCTTCACCGACCAGATCGATCAACAGTTCGCCATCACCCGGCTCCGCGCAATCGAGACCGGCCGATGGCTGGCGGTCGCCTCCACGAACGGCATCTCGGGTGTGATCGGTCCGGACGGATCCATCGCTGCCGTGGCCGAGCCCCGCACCACGTCGGTGCTGGTCGAGGAGGTGGGGCTGATGTCCGGCCGGACTCCTGCCGTGTGGCTCGGCGCCTGGCCCGGGCGGGTGTTCGCCTTGCTGACCTTGGCTGGTATCGGACTGGGCACGATCACGTATCGTCGAAACGGAGCATCACCGGGCCGGGCAGCGTCTGCGCGAGGCGCGGAGAGCCGCCCCGAAGAGAGGCAACCCAGTTGAGCAACGACCGGATGGCCACCCAGGACCTGGGCCGGGTCGTCGTGGTGATCCCGACCTACAACGAGGCGGAGAACCTCGCCTGGATCGTGGAGCGGGTGCGGCGAGCCCAGCCGGAGCTGGACGTCCTGGTGGTCGACGACGAGTCACCCGATGGCACCGGTCGGATCGCCGACGCGCTGTCGGGGGCTGACCCTCAGGTGCAGGTGCTGCATCGCGCCGCCAAGGGCGGCCTCGGCGCGGCGTACCTCCATGGGTTCGCCTGGGCACTCGACGAGGGCTATGACGTCATCGGGGAGATGGATGCCGACGGCTCGCACCAACCCGAGGAGATGCATCGGCTGCTTTCGGCCCTGCACGACGTCGACCTGGTGATCGGATCGCGGTGGGTGCCCGGCGGGTCCGTTGCCAACTGGCCGCGCCGGCGCGAGCTGCTCTCACGGGGTGGCAACCTCTATGTGCGACTCCTTCTCGGCATCGATGTACGCGACGCCACTGCCGGCTATCGATTGTTCCGCCGCCAGACGTTGGAGAAGATCGACCTGGCGAAGGTTCGATCCACTGGCTACGTGTTCCAGACCGACATGGTCGCGCGCACGCTCAACGCTGGCCTGGCCGTGCGTGAGGTGCCGATCGAGTTCGTCGAGCGGGTGCGAGGAGACTCCAAGATGAGCGGTGCCGTGGCCACCGAGTCGCTCAAACGGATCACGATCTGGGGCCTGCGTGAACGTCGGGACCAGGTTCGCCGCGCGTGGCAGGGGCGGAGGCGCTGACCATGGCTCATCGACGTGGGGGAGTGGCCTGGCTGCTCCTCATTGCGTTCATCGTCGTGCCAATCATCGAGATCTACGTGCTGATTCAGGTTGGTCAGGTCATTGGACCCTGGTGGACGATCCTGCTGCTGATCGCCGACAGCATCCTCGGCAGTTGGTTGATCAAGAGCCAGGGCGCTCGGGCGTGGCGGGCGCTGCGCGCTGCACTCGAGAGCGGTCGGATGCCGGGCAAGGAACTGGCTGATGGGGCGTTGATCCTGATCGGGGGCACGCTGATGCTCACGCCGGGCTTCGTCAGCGACGCGTTCGGCATTCTGTTGATCCTGCCGTTGACCCGGCCTGTATTCCGACGCCTGCTGGCCACGGTCGTGACCACCAGGCTGCTAGGAGCGGGCACCGGTGTGGCTTCAGGCTTCTCGGCTCCCGGAAACGCACGTCGCCCCGGGCCCGGACCCGAAGGTCCGGTGGTCCGGGGCGAAGTGGTCGACGAGGATGGCTGAACCAATGCTCTGTCGGGATGGCGCGGCGGCCGATGCTGCGATCAGGCGGTCGCTTTGCGCTTCTTGGCGTTGGCGCGGTGCAGGTGGGCGGGACCGATCTCCCCGCCACGGAGCAGCTCCAGCCGCTCCTTGAGGATGTCCTCGAGCTCCTTCTCCGAACGACGCTCGAGCAACATGTCCCAGTGGGTGCGGACGGGCTTCTCTGCCTTCACCTCACGCTCGATGCCGGACGTGCTCTCTGCCTCGGCACCGCAGCGCGGGCACTCCCAGACCGCCGGGATATCGGCCTCGACCGACATGGTGATCTCGAAACCGTGCCCCAGCGCGCAGCGATAGCCGACCTGCTGTCGGGCCGCGAACTCAATTCCGCGCTCGTCCTCGAAACTTTGGCCTCCGAGTCGTGCGCCACGCAATGTGCGCTCCGCCATGAGGCACCTCCAAACGTTGTTGTTCCTCACCGAGTGTGCGACGGCGGGTCCGACTGATCGCGACGCCACGCGGCAGCGGTGCGTCGGTGATGGACGTCCCTCCATCTATCTATTGAACGTTACCCGGGTAGGCAAGATTCCCCTCAATTCCTGGTACGCCGCTCGCACCTGCGACCGCCAGGCCATGCCGGCCAGCCGATCGATGGGGCGGCGCAGCAGAGATCTAGCCGACCGAACCGGGCACAGCGTTGCCGGCGTCGCGGATGCCGCGCTCGGTGTCCACCCGAAGGAGCAGCAGGCCGCCCACGACGAAGAAGACGATCAAGGCGAAGATCGCCGGCCGGTAGGAGTCCGTGAGCTGGTAGACCACACCGAAGACAAGGGTGCCGAACCACGACGTGCCGCGGTCCATGGCGTGGTAGATGCTGAAGTACTCCGCCTCTTTCCCGGCCGGGATCAGCAACGAGAAGTACGATCGGGCGAGTGCCTGGGTGCCGCCCAGGACGATGCCGATTGCGACTCCCAGGAGCAGGAACGGCACTATCTGACCCGATGGCAGGAACAGGGCGGCAGTGACGATGCCCATCCAGATCATCAGGCCGATCAAGATCACGTGCTTGGCGCCGCGCTTGCCGGCTGCCCGACCGAACGCAATGGCACCTCCGACGGCCACGAACTGCACCAGCAGGTAGGTCGCCAGAACGGTGCCCAGGCTGAAGTCGAGCTCTTCGGTGCCATAGATCGACGCCTGCGAGATCACCGTCTGGATCCCGTCGTTGAAGAACAGGTAGGCGACCAGGAAGGTCAGCGCGACCGGGTAGCTGCGCATCTCCTTCAAGGTCGCCCACAACTGACCGAAGCTGCGCGCAAGGACCCCGCCCTCGACCGCCTCGACATCCATGGGCGGACGATTCTTGATGCCGCGGAACGGAACGAAGGTAAAGGCCGCCCACCACACGGCGGCCGACAGCATGCTGATCCGTGCCGCCATCCCCTCGGTCAACCCGAACGTGTCGTGGGCGGTGACCAACCCAAAGTTGATGGCGAGGAGGAGTCCGCCCCCGGCGTACCCCATCGCCCAGCCACGGCTGGAGACGCGATCACGCTCGTGCTCGTCCGAGATCAGAGGCAGGATCGCATCGTTGAAGACCGCGGACGCCGCGAAGCAGAGGTTGGCGACGAGGAAGGCGATGGCGCCGAGCTGCCAGTTGTCACCGGTCACGAAGAACAGCACAGCGGCTGCCGCTGACCCCGCCCAAGCAAAACCGGCCAACAGATCCTTCTTGCGCGCCGTGCGGTCCGCGACCGCGCCGAGCAGCGGCAGCACGATCGCAGAGAGGATGGTCGAGGCGGTGATGATGAACGCTGGCAGCGCTCCCGGCGCGATCGAGATACCGACAACCGAGATGCGGTTGTCTACCGCAGCGCTCTCGGCGATCCCCTTGATGTAGGGCCCGAACAGCACGCCGGCGACGGTCGTGGCGAAGGCGCTGTTGGCCCAGTCGTAGAAGTACCAGGCCCGTTGTTCCTTGGCCCGGTTCAGTGGGCCGAGGTCGGCGATACCGCTCATGACTTTCCCCCACCGCGAGGCCTGGGGGCGATCCATTGCCCCCGGGCGAGAAGGACATCCTTGAGCAGATCGGTGCGATCGGTGAAGAGTCCGTCAACTCCGAGGTCGAGGAGCTCGTGCATCTCAGCCGGATCGTCGATCGTCCAGACGTGGACCTGTTTGCCAACCGCATGAGCTCGGCGGACCAGCCCGGCACTGCAGACCAGCAGCCGACCGTGGCGATGCGGCACCTGGAAGGCGGCGAAGCTCGGCGTCAGCAGTGCGGCGAGCCGCGCAAACGGAAGAAAGCGGAAAAGGACCACTTCGACCGGAGTCGCCGAGGTCGGCACCGGTCGACTGACCAGACGTCGGAATCTCTGCAGCCGACCCCGCGAGAACGACCCCACCAAGACGCGATCCCAGGCCTCGCGGGCATTGATGAAGTCGGCCAGCACGGAGACGGCACCCTCGGACTTGATGTCGATGTTGAACCTGACCTCTGGGAAAGCATCGAACAATGCCGCCAAGGTCGGAATCTCCGCCTGCCCGCCGATCACTGCCGCCCGCACCTCGTCATAGGAGAGCCGCGCGATCTCTCCCGATCGATCGGTCACCCGGTCCAAGACTGCGTCGTGGAAGGCGAGGAGCACGCCGTCTCGGGTGACGTGTACATCGGTCTCGAGGTAGTCATAGCCGAGCTCCACGGCGTGCGCGAACGCTGCGAGCGTGTTCTCCAGACCCTCGATCTCAGGGTGATAGGCGCCACCTCGGTGCGCGAACGCAAGGACCGAACCGGGCTGACCGAGCACCTCGTCGAGGTACGGATAGCCGGTGCGGGGCGACGTCACGGCAAGCAGTATCCACGAGCGACGAACCCAGATCGACCGACCATCGGCGCGCGTGCACCAGCCAGCCTCAGGAGCCCGCTACCGTCAGCGCATGGAGTCCTTGACCTGCCCACGCTGCGGCGCGGAGATGGAGTCGAGGCGGTTGTCCAACGTCGGCGGCGACGCCGAGGTCAGCAGCTGCCCCGAAGGCCACGGCGTGTTCTTGTCCCGCGCGGACCTGGGCGCCCTGATCGAGGGCGAGAGCGACTGGCACCGCCACGCCGGCCAGCACACCGCCCCGATGCCGAAGATCACTGCCGACATGCAGGCGCCACCAAGCGTCGTACCCGTAGCCAGGGCCTGGGTCGAGACCCTCTTCCGCTAGATGTCGCGGAACGTCTCCACGCTGGCGCCGAGCAGGTTCAACCGGGCAGCCAGATCCTCGTAGCCACGATGAATGACGTAGGTGCCCCGGAGCACCGAAGTGCCCTTCGAGGCCAACATCGCGAGGAGCAGCACCACAGCCGGTCGCAGGGCGGGCGGGCAGACCAGCTCTGCCGCCGACCAGTGGGTCGGCCCCTCGATCATCACGCGATGTGGGTCGAGCAGCTTCACCTGTGCCCCGAGCTTGGTGAGGTCGGTGAGGTAGATCGCGCGATTCTCGTAGACCCAGTCGTGCAGGAATGTCTGGCCCTGAGCCACCGCCCCGATGACGGCGAAGAACGGCAGGTTGTCGATGTTGATCCCCGGGAAGGGCATCGGGTGGATCTTGTCCAGGGGGGCGACCAGCTGCGAGGGCTTGGTCTGGAGGTCGACCAGTCGGGTGAAGCCGTTGAGCGCCGGATATTCCTCGGAGCGGTCGTACTGCAGTCCCATCTCCTCGAGCACGGCGAGCTCGATCTCGAGGAACTCGATCGGGACCCGCTTGATGGTGATCGAGGAGTTGGTGACGATGGCGGCCGCCAACAGGGACATCGCCTCGATCGGGTCTTCGCTGGGCGCGTAGTCGACGTCGACGTCGATCACCGCCTTGCCAGTGATGGTCAACGTCGTGGTGCCCACGCCCTCGACCTCGACCCCTAACCGCTTCAGGTAGAAGCACAGGTCCTGGACCATGTAGTTGGACGATGCGTTGCGGATCACGGTGGTGCCGGGGTGCAGCGCGGCGGCCATCAGGGCATTCTCGGTGACCGTGTCTCCGCGCTCGGTGAGCACGATCGGCCGCTGCGGCACGATCGCCCGGTTGACCTGGGCGTGGTAACACCCATCGGTCGCCTTGACCTCGAGGCCGAACGGACGCAAGGCCGCCATGTGGGGTTCGATCGTCCTGGTGCCAAGGTTGCAGCCGCCGGCGTACGGCAGCTCGAAAGTGTCCGCTCGATGGAGCAGCGGTCCGAGGAACATGATGACCGATCGTGTCCGCCGAGCGGCGTCCTGATCAACGCGGCCGAGCTCGAGCTCCTTGGGAGGGATGATCTCGAGGTCGTTGTCGTCGTTGAGCCAGCGGGTCTGCACCCCCAAGCTGTTGAGCACTTCAAGCAGCCGGTTGACCTCTTCGATCCGGGCAACCTTGCGCAGCGTGGTGCGTCCCCGGTTGAGGAGCGAAGCACACAGGAGCCCGACCCCAGCGTTCTTGGACGTCTTCACGTCGATGCTGCCCGACAGGGTCGTCGGCCCAGTGACCCGAAGGTGGGTCGGACCGCCGCCCACCGCGACGATCTCCGAATCGAGCGCCTCACCAATACGGGCGATCATCTCGAGGGAGAGGTTCTGGTGCCCCTTCTCGATCCGGTTGACGGCACTCTGACTGGTGCCCAGCTGCTGGGCGAGCTCGGCTTGCGTAAGCCCGCGGTGCTTGCGAGCGTCCCGGATGAGATTGCCGATTCGTCCTTTGTAGTCAGGAGCCATGCCGATCACGATAACTCACATATGAGATACCACAAACATGTCGGGCGCTCTCTCAGGGACCGACTGCAAGGATGAGGACATGCGAGCTACGACCATCCACGCCCCTGGCGACATTCGCCTCTCGGAGGTCCCCGACCCGGCCATCTCCTCTCCAACCGACGCCATCATCAAGGTCAGCGCCGGATGCATCTGTGGCTCGGACCTGTGGCCCTATAGAGGTGAGAACCCTGTGCAGGCCGGTTCGACGATCGGGCACGAATGCGTCGGCGTCGTTGAGGAGGTGGGATCAGAGGTGGCCTCGTTCGCCCCCGGGGACTTCGTGATCGTCCCCTTCTGTCATTGCGACAACTCGTGCGCGCACTGCCGCGCCGGTGTCCAGTCCGCGTGCCTGAACCTCGGGATGACCGTCAGCGGCCAGGGGGAGTACGCCCTGGTTACTCAGGCCGAGGGGAGCCTGGTCAAGACCGGCGACCTCCCCGACTCGCCGATGATCCCCTCGCTCCTGGCTCTCTCGGACGTGATGCCGACCGGCTGGCACGCGGCTGTCGCCGCGGGAGTCCCGGAGGGTGGCACGGCAGTTGTCGTCGGTGACGGCGCGGTCGGACTGTGCGGGGTGCTGGCGGCCTCGGTGATGGGCGCCGAGAAGGTGATCGCGATGTCGCGGCACGAGTCACGGCAGAAGATCGCCACCGAGTTCGGCGCTACACACATCGTCGCGGCTCGCGGCCGCGAGGGTGCGGCCGAGGTCAAGGAGATCACCGCGGGCGTGGGGGCCGACGCGGTGCTCGAGTGCGTAGGCACTGACGACGCGATGGGCACGGCGTTCGCCGTGGCGCGACCCGGTGCGACGGTGGGGTTCGTCGGCGTGCCCCACGGTGTCGAGCTGCCGGTCAGCCGGATGTTCCAGAAGAACGTCGGACTCCGTGGCGGCATGGCTCCCGTGCGCCGCTATTTGCCGGAACTGCTCGACCTGGTGATGAGCGGGAGGATCGACCCGGGCAAGGTCTTCGACCTCACGCTGCCGCTAGACGACGTAGCCGAGGGCTACCGGGCAATGGACGGGCGCCGCGCGATCAAGGTCCTCCTGGAGCCGTGAGCCACGGGGCGTCCTGGCGGTGACCACTCAGAAGTGGCGACTGCCGGGCATCCCGACCGGCAGGCAGTCGCAGCCATCACCGCACGCCAGAAAGGTATGCAGACCGTGACCGCAGCGAGGGCAGAGAGGGTCATGCGAGAGGTGTTCGGCGCTGGATGCGACGGTGTCCCACATCTGCCTCACCTCCTCGACTCGTCGGCAGCGTCTGCTCCTGGTCACGCGCTACTCAGGGTGACAAAGTCACCACCCGGCGGAGGCGGAACCGGCCAAGACTGACCGATCAGGGATACCGCATGGCTCGAAAGGGCTATGCGGCGCTTCGTGGCACGATCACGATCATGGATGTGACCAGCAAACCGTCCGACAACCGACGCGTCACAGACCTGACACTGCTGCGCCCTGAGTCGCGTGATCCATCCGGCAATCTG
>CAWCGY010000015.1:0-20232 GCA_963795155.1 uncultured Actinomycetota bacterium
CGTACATGTAGTACTTGGACAAGACGGCGAGTACCAACAAGAACACGCCAAGAAATAGGGCTCCAAGCCCCAGTTTTTTCGCCACGTGGGCTCCCTCCACAAAGTGATCAGCCCCACGGTAGCAGCGCTGAAGGGTCACTCGAACCGCGCTGACGAGCGGCTCTACCGGTCAGTAGGGGCATCCGGAGTGGACAGGCCTGCAGTGGCTCCGATGGGTTCGCGACGCCACCGACGAGTCAGGCGCCGCTGGCTCCCTTCCACGCCCGCAGCGACGAGGAACAACACACCCAGCAGCAGGATCGTGGCAGGGGCAGCGACGGCGGTCACGGCACGAGCACGCACGAGCCGGTCCACTCGATCGGAGGCAGCTTGCACGTCGCGCGGGTCGTCGATGAACGAGGCGTCAAGCGCCACCTGCCCGGTGGCGAGCCGGACGACGAGGCGCTCCTCCTGCTTGACCACGGCTCCGGTCTCGGGGCGGACCCACACGGTCGTGTCGGACTCGGCTGAGAGGTCTCCCGTGGTGCCACTGGCTCGACCAGTCCCTCGCTGCCTGAACTCCAGCACCTCCGAGCCAGCCAGCGTGGTTCGGCGCACGAATGCCGCGACGGCGACCGTCCCGGTCGTCGGATCCCAGCGAGGCTGGTCGACGGGCGCAGTGTCGCGTCCGAAGCGCAGCACGACGCCACCGAGCGTGCGCAAGGGTCGCCGGACCTCCGCGGTGTTGCCGTTGGCGTCGAACCGGGTGACCTGCTCGGTGTTGAACGGCGACGCGATGGCCACACCGGTCACGGGTTGCTGCACGGCGGACCACCGATGGCGCGACACGAAGGTCTGGTCCGAGCGTTGCACCGACGTCGAGACGATGTAGGCATCAAGCCCGGGTGCGGGCGGGCTGACGGGTGCGACCCTCGTGGTCCGCGCAAGGGCGACCCCGGTGTCGACTCGCCCGGTGCGCGCATCGAGGACCGTGGCGCCCTCTGCTGTGGCGCGGGTGACCGTGGTCGACGACGGGACCGTCTCGGCGAACGCGTCGGACACCAGCACGCGCGTCAGCACGGCGCTGACGACCAAGAACGCACCGATCGCGACCATGAGATCTCGCGCGCCGAGTCCCTCCTTCACGTCGGCCGGCCAGAAGGTGCGCAACGGCGGCGGCCCGTGACGCACGAGACCGTGACTCGCGGCAACGATGCGATGACGACCTCCGAATCTCGCTCACGACTTCGACGATCCCCACGGTATCGTGACGCGGTGTCGTCCCCGCCGCGCTTGCGTCTCCATCGACCGGCTCTGGACGGCCTGAGAGCCGTGGCGGCCCTCGCCGTGCTGTTCACTCACGTGGGCTTCGCCACCGGTGCCGTCGAACCGACCGTCCTGGGCGCCTTGACGGCTCGGCTAGACATCGGCGTCGCGTTGTTCTTCGCGCTGTCCGGCTACCTGATGATGCTGCCGTGGGTCGTTGTCGCGCTTGAACGTTCGGGCACCGCGCCTGCCACCGGGCGATACTTCCTGCGGCGCGCAGGACGCATCCTCCCGGCCTACTGGATCGTCACCGCGGTGGTCCTGACGGTCGAAGGGCTACGCGTGTACGCCCCCGACCTCCGTTCATCATTGCGTGTCGATGTCGGCGAGGTTCTCATCCACCTCGCGCTCGGCCAAGGCCTGACCGGCAACTATTTTCCGTCCTACTCGCAGACGTGGAGCCTCACGACCGAGGTGACGTTCTACCTGGTGGTCCCGGTTCTGGGAGCCCTGATGATCTGGAGTTGTCGCCGAATCGAGGGCCATGCCCGTCGGGAGCAGGCACTGGAGATCTGGTGCCTCGTCGTGATCGCCGCCGGTGTCGCTGTCGCCGCCTTCAGCGCCTCCGGGCTGCCTGGGGCCTCCCCCACGCTCGCCACCTCCTTGCTCGGACATGCGGCATGGTTCGCTGGCGGAGTCTGGGTGTGCGTGCGGGGGCAACGCCACGGGCTCGAGCTCGTGCGCCCGTGGTCCATCGATCATCGCTTTGCCCTCGCTGCCGTCCTCCTGCTCGTGGCCGCCTCGCCACTGGGCGGCAACCTGCTGTTCGAACAGCCCTCGCCGCTGCAGGCCGGAATCCGCGAGCTGCTCTACTGCGTCGTCGCGATGCTCGCGGTGGGCGCCGCCGCCAGCTTGTCTCCCGGGGACTCCCCGGTGATGCGATTCCTCTCCAGCGCTCCCCTGACCTGGTTGGGGACGCGCTCGTATGCCTTGTTCCTGTGGCACCTGCCGATTCTGTTTGCCGTTCTCACCGTGCTGCGTCTGGACCTGTTCGAGGGATCGTTCATCATCGTGGCCGCGCTGACGTTCGTGTTGTCAGTCCTGGTGGCTGACCTGTCGTGGCGTTTCATCGAGCAACCCGTCCTGAACCGAGTCCATCGGGTCGACCAGCGCCGCCGCAGCGAGGGCCAGCAGGAGAAGTCCGAGCGCCTGCGTCAGCGCAGTTGACCAGGTGTCGTCGGACAGCGATGGCCACAACGCCACGGCGAGTACGAGCGCGACCCCCGCGCCACCGCTGGCCCGCAGTCGCAGACGCGACGGGATGAGCCAGGCGACGACGGCCAGCGCCAGCCCTCCGACACCGCCCATGACGGTGAACGCCGCAGCAGTCAGCGCGATGGCTCCCGCTCGACGCATCCCTCGTCGTGGCGTCGCAGACTCAGGCTCTGGCTCTGGTGCCCGCCGGCGACCCCAGGCGAGGGCTGCGATCAGGGCGAGCAGCACCAGCACACCACCGCCGAGAAGCCCACCCCGGTAAGCAGCGTCTGGGTCGAATCTCGCCTCGATCAGCCCGGCCTTCCCGGCCGGCACGATGAACCCCTGGCGCCACCCATCGATCTGCACAGGCCGAAGATCGAACCCGTCGAGGGACGCACGCCACCCGCGGTTGTACCCCTCGTGCCAGACCACGACCCGATCTGTCGTCTCGCTCACCACGCGCACGTCTCGCTGACGATCGGACCATTTCTGGACGACCGGGTCCCCCGCGGGAGATGTCGTCGACACGTCTCCCGCTGCGACAGACCACACGTCGAACACGTTGCTGGAAACTCCGGCCAGCCGCACAGCACCCGCTGGCACGTCCGGTGGGGTCCCGCACGACGTACCGCGCACGACGGCACCGTCAAGCAGGTCAGCCCTCGTCACTCGCGCCGTGTAGCCGGTCGATGCGGTCTCAGTGCCACCGTCCGTCGACGTCTGCACGGATGCGGCCTGGGTGCACGGCACCTCGACGAGCGACCCCGGGTTGGCGGCCGGCGCATCTGTGGCTCCAGTCAGCGTCACGTCGGGCATGCGTACGGGGAAGACCACGCGCGGCGGCAGGTCGAACTCCATCGAGACCCGTCGCGCCGTCAAGGCGGTGAAGTCAGGATCCGCGCGATTCCACTCGCGCTGCTCGCCCGTGTCGAGATCGCGAATGCGGATGCGGCCGATGGTGGGTTCGTCCTTGCCGACGCGCTGCAGCTGCAGGCCGCTCAGGGTGCGAGACCGACCGAAATCGACCGTGAGGGTGGGGTCTGGCGACTCGAAACCGACGTTCCACCGAGTGGCGGGGTCCTGGTCCAGCGCCGCGCCCGGTCGAGTGCGTAGGCCCTCGTCAACCCGAGGACCGCTCACCTTCCATCCGTCGAGGAGCCGCTCCACCTGGGCCGTCGTGCGGGTGCGCAGCAGCACCTGGTCCACGCTCAGTCGGTCTGAGGTGGTGAAGGAACGATCGAGGATTCGGCTGTCATCGCGTCGCCCCTCGGCGGTGCTCGTGGCCCAAGGATCTCGACTGACCACGACGGCGTCGGTCTTCGCGCCTGTGGTCTCGGGCAGGCGAAGTCCAGCCGCAGCATCCACTCCCTCGAGGGCGATGGTGGCGATGCCGACGGGAACGGGGGGAACGACGAGCGCCGGGGTCAGTCGCACCTGCATGCGATCGACCCGACGATCGACATCGAAGAAGAGAGGTCGCGACTGGTCGCTGACCGATTGCGACATGACGGCTCCGTCGACCACCAGGTCGACCTGATCGACCGATCCGGCGGTGACCGAGTCGGCCAGTCGTACCGTGACTCGCCCCACTGGACCTGAGTCGACCGTGAAGGAGAGCCGGGGATCCTGGTCATCCGCCCCGGCCAGCCAGACGGTGTCATCGTCGGCGTCGAACGCGCCCGCGGCACCGATCGCGGCGGCTCGAAACCCGATCCGGGCATCATCGCTGCTCGTGGAGGACACCGTGATGCCGCGGAAGATGCGCGTCGTCGGCGCCAGCTCGCCCGCGGGCGGGAAGTCACGCCGTGTCCTGGCCTGCGAAGAGGTCAGCGTCGGTGAGTACTGGTTGCCGATCGTGGACGCGACGTCGAGGCTGCGCTTGCGGAGGGTGTCGGTCTGCACCAGCGCAGCTGTGCTCTCCGGAGGAACCTCGTCGCCGAACACGTAGCCGGGAGACCGTGGGCCGGCCAGACCGAGCGCCGAGAGATCGACGAGCGCCTCCGGCCCACCGGTCAACGTCGTCAGGGACGATGCCTCGATCAGCTCGGCTCGGTCGACCGCGCGCCCCGTGGTCCACAGCGACATGCGCTCGTCATCCGACCCCCATACCTGCACCAGCCGCAGGCCGGAGGAACGAAGGGTCTGCTCGGTGCGCTGATCAGCGCCCACCGCATCGGGGTCGAGGGTGCGGTCGACAGCGTCCTGGGTGCTGTCGTGCGACACCAGGACCCGGCCGATGCCGAGCCGGGCGAGCAGATCGGGCAGACCGGGCCGGGCCGCGCCGCTGCGCAGGGTGCCGTCGAGGGCATCCATGATGCGGATGGCACCCGGGTTGCCCAGCGGAATCGCGTCCCGGGTCACCACGGGTGAGTCGGCCAGCGCCTCGAGTGGGTCGTCTTGGGTGTTGCCCCACTCGAAGTCACCGAAGCGGGTGGCGGGAGCCACGAGCGTGGACCCTCCCTGAGTGGCAGCGAGGGCGTCCACCCGTTCGGCGGCGAGCGTCCACCGCTGCGGAATCGCGCTGTACCCACCGCGCGGAGCCACCGAGGATGAGACTGCTGGCCAGGCCGTCGCGGCAACGACCGCCACCACGACGGCTGTGCTCCACTGTCTGCGGTTCATCGCCCACCGCTGGACCAGGACGGCTATCCCCAAGCAGAGCGGCAGCCGCACGAGCGGGTCGAACTTGTGCACGTTGCGCAGCGCCGCCAACGGTCCGTCGAGGAGATCACGGGTCTCACCGGCCGCCACGCCCGTGAACGGCAACCCCAGATTGGCCCCGAAACCAGCCACCATCACGGTGGACCCGACGATCAGGCTGACGACGGCGAACTGATGAACGCGAGGCGCGCCCGCCCACGCGGCCCGCCAGGTCACTGCGACCACGCCGAGGACTCCGACCACGGTCGTGGCCACCACGAGCGAACGGATGGCCGCGAGGTCGGCGCCGGCCGGCCACTCAGCGCCCGCCTGGCCGTTGGCGAGGAACGCGACCCAGTGGGACATGCCGCGCAACACGTTCGGGGCCGAGGTCACGGACGTCGTGATGGCGCTCGTCTCGATGAAGTCGAGGAAGGGGTAGGCGTACCTGCCCAGGGCCACCAGGGGAACTGACCACCACACCGTGCCGGCGATGACGGCCCCACACCACAGCGGAAACACCCGTCGATCGGCGGCTCCGGTCAGCATGAACAGGCCCGCGACGCCGAAGGCCGCCAGACTCGCCGTCGCGTTGACGCCGCCCACCGTCGCGCAGACCAGCGCCACCACGGCGACAGCACCGACCCGAGATCGGCCGTGAGTGGTCGCCAAGCGTCGTGAAGCCAGGATGATCCACGGGACCATCGCGGACGGCCACTGCTCGATCGAGATCGGGCCCAGGACGGTCAGCGCGTGCGGCGACAGGGCGAAGGCGATCGCCGCCACCGTGGCCCCGCGCGGTCCCGCGAGCCCGAGGCGGCGAACCAGCAGGTACATGCCCACGAAGGCAGTCAGCAGCACGACGGTCCACCAGGCCCGTTGCACCACCCACGGGGGCACGCCCATCGAGTGTCCGACCCCGAAGAACGGTCCCATCGGGAACAAGTAACCGTACGCCTGGTTCTGGAGCTGACCGAAGAAGGCGTGCGAGTCCCACGCCGACTGCGACCGGGCCAGGTATCCCCACGGATCGACGGTCAGGTCGAGCTTGGTGTCGGCAACGATGCGCCGCGGTTGGGAGAACCAGGGAACCAACGCGACGACCGCGCCGACCAGAAGGACGTAGAGAGTCGCGGACCGATCGCGGGTGTCCTCGACGGAGGTGCTCATCGCCGACGCAGGACCAACAACAGATTCCACGTGACAAACTCACGCAGCACCGGGACTCGCAGGACGAACCGGGTCCATCGCGGCAGGTAACGGGGGCGTACCTCGAGGATCTCGACGTCGGGGTGAGCGGCAGCCCAGCGCAGACCCCACGCAACCGAGACGGCGAAGAGATTTTCTCCCAGCCGGTTCTTGGGCGGGTGACCATGCACCCGGGTATAACGACGGATCGCGTACCGGCCGCTGATCCAGTGCCACGGGGATGCCTCGTGACCGCCCCACGGTGACAGCCAGTTGGTGTAGGAGAGGAAGACGATTCCGCCGGGCCGCGTGACCCGGACCATCTCGTCGGCCACTGTGGTCGGACTTCTGACGTGCTCGATCAGGTTCGACGAGAAGACGATGTCGATCGATCGGTCGGGAACAGGCAATCGGTGCGCGTCAGCAACGACGCCACCGGACGCCACGGACGGAACCGTTTCGTCGTGGTCGACCGCGACGTAGTGCGCACCCGCCGCTCGAAAAGTCTGGGCAAATTCGGCCGGCCCTGCGCCGATGTCGATCATGAGCGCACCTGCCACGGCGCAGTGGCCAGCGATCAGCTGAGCGGAGTCACGGGCCAGCAGGCCGTAGAAGTGGTGCGGGTCGGTCTGTTCGACCCGGAAGGCCGCGAACAGATCGATCGAACGACGCAAACCCTCACTCATGACGGAGCCATCGGAGACGGCGCGCAGCATCAACCCATGCGCCTGGCGTGACCGTCATTCAATCCCTTGGTGAACTCCTCGAGGGCTACCCTTGCTTGGGTCACGATATCAACGAGGAGAGTCAGTGCGTAGGGAGACTAGGGAGAGGATGGATGGAGCACGTCGTGTCCTGTATTTGACATGGCGGGATCTCGATCACCCGGAGGGCGGAGGTGCAGAGCTCTATGCCGAGAGGACTGCCGCGGAACTGGTCCGGCAGGGGTGCGAGGTCACCATGTTCACGTCGCGGTGGGCCGGGGCTCCCCGCGTCGTTGAGCGCGACGGCTTCACGATCATCCGACGCGGTGGCCGGTACGGGATCTACCTGTTCGGACTGCTGCACCTCCTGGTGAACCGACGGCGCTACGACGCCGTCATCGACGTGCAGAACGGTGTCCCCTTCTGGTCGCCCTTGGTCTTTCGCGGACGAATCATCAACCTGACGCACCACGTTCATCGCGAACAGTGGTCGTGGTTCTTCTCCCCGCCGGTCGCCCGCCTCGGGTGGTTCCTCGAGTCACGAGTCGCCCCGTGGGCCTATCGCAACCATCACTACGTGACGGTGTCCTTGTCGTCGCACGATGACCTGATCTCCATCGGCGTCCGACCTCACCAGATCTCGCTGGCATACGGCGGCATCGACCTGCCCGAGGGGTATGCCGAGACAACCGCCATCCCGCGCAGCATCCATCCGACGCTGGTCACCGTCTGCCGACTCGTGCCGCACAAACGGATCGAACTCGCCATCAGCGCGGTTCGGCAGCTGTCGAGGTCAATCCCCGAGGTGCAGCTTCACGTGGTGGGTGACGGGACCTCGCTGGCTGGGCTCAGGACGTACGCAGAGCGCGAGGGAGTCAGTGACCGCGTCACGTTCCACGGATTCGTCGACGACGCCGCGAAACATGCCGTGCTGGCCAGCAGCTGGGCCATGGCGATGCCCTCGCTCAAGGAGGGCTGGGGACTCACCGTCATCGAGGCGGCGCTGCACTCGACCCCGACCGTGGCCTGCCGCAACGCCGGCGGCACCCGCGAGTCGATCCAAGAAAACGTCACCGGCCTTCTGGTCGATGACGAGGAGGAGTTCGTCGAGGCGCTCCACCGTTTGCTCACCGACGACGACTACCGGGACAAGCTCGGTGCCAATGCTCGTGAGCACGCCAGCAGCTTCAGCTGGCCGCGCACTGGAGCCGACCTGTTGTGGGCCCTGGAAACAGATCGCCCCTGACGCACCTCACCGCCCGTGCGATGCACGGGCGGTGAGAAGATCGTTCAGACTGCTGCTCGGTCAGCTTCCGTCGTAGGAGACGGTCTGGCTTGCAGCGCCGTCGGTGGCCGTGCCAGCCGACTGCTGAGACTGAACCACACCGAAAGCAATGACACCGGCCACGGCAGCACCTGCGGCGCCAGCAAGCACCGTGGTGGTCAGGGCACCAAAAATTCCACTCAGCACGAGATTTCCCTCCAACGTTTGAACTCACAGCCTAACACCCGGATGGTCCACCCGGCGCCTCACGACTCGCGCTGCATGGCACGACGCGGACGGCGTAGCGCAGCGCTGAGGAGCCACGCGCCCAGGGCCGCGACGACGGCTGTGGCCGATGTCACCAACGGCAGCGCGCTGGTCGAGGGTGGAGGAGGCCCGCTCGGCGTCCCAAGGTCGATGACCGTGACGTCACCGAACACCCGATCCGCCGGCTGGGCGCCCAGCCGGGTCCGTGCGGAGGCTGCATCCGGCTGGTCGGCCATGACGATCGCCCAGCGCACTCCACGACGACTCAAAGCTCCGCGCAGATCGGCATCGGGAGCCGACAGCGCTCGGCCGATCTCAGCTGCCGCTGGGTCCTCGCCGCGGACGCGCTGGGTCGACAAGGGGAGGTCGTCATTCACCACGACGTACCGATCGAGGAGTCGGTTCCACGGATCGAGCGAGATGCGGTCGTCGTTCCAGGCGAACCGTCGGTACTGCGTCCACGGGAAGACGGCCACTCCCCCGGGCCCCGAGGCGTCGAGGTACTCGCGGGCATCGCGGATGTCGTCGGAGATCGGCACCGACCGCATCTGGGTGCCCGCAGTTGTCGGGGCATCGGGCAACGTGGCGATCGGAGCAAGCGCGACGACGACCGCAAGGATCCAGTGCCGCGTGTGACGAGAGGTGGCGCGGGAATCGGCCGAGGCGGTGATCTGATCGACCGCGCGGCCTGCGGCGACGGCGACGAACACCGCGAACAGTGCAATGAACTTCTGGGAGTCCCGCACGATCCCACCCCCGGGCACGGTGGTCACAAACCACTCCACCACCCACGGTCCGCCCGGGAGCGCCGTCGCGCCAGCCACCAGGAGTCCGAGGATCCCGGCGACGCCGAGCGGCATCAGTTCTCGCGTCAGGCCGGCGCGGACGCACACGACCACGATGAGCACCAGGACGAGCAGGGCGGCGCCCACGACGACCGCCGAGCCTCGAGACGCGGGCCAGCTCGGCTGGTGCCAGATTCCGCCAAGGGTCAGGAGGCTGGGCAGGACACCGAAGGGGGTGTCGGCGCGGGCGGCGAAGGCGGCGACGCCGCTCGGATCGACGGCGAGGACGCCGGGACGGGCGAACGAGGGGACGATCCACACCGCGTTCAGGAGCGCCATGGCCCCCAGCACGAGCGCCCCGACGCGCGCACGCATCGTCCTCGGCGCCTCGAGCACGAGAGCGATGGAGACCAGCGCCGTGACGGTCGCAATGACCGCCGACGTCGACCCGGCCATGCTGGCCAAGGCCAACCAGCCGAGCAACGGGATCCAGTCCGCGCGGGAGCCGCGCATCGCCCGCGTAGCCGTCGCGTGCACCCACGGGAGACAGCAGTATCCGAGGAGGAACGCCCAGTGCCCGATGACCAGGCGTTCAACGACGTAGGGATTCCAGCAGGCCGCGAGTGAGGCCGCAACGGCTCCGGCGTGCGAGCGGGTCAGCCGGGCACACCCCGCGCCCACCACGACGAACACCGCCATCAGCAGCCCCGCCTGCACCAGATCGCCCGGGAACACCTTCTCGAGCACGGCGACAACGGCATCGTTCGGGACAGCCCGAGGAACGGACCCGTCGGTTCCCAGGGTGCGTTCCGACAACGGGGTGTCCGGCACGATGACCATGTCGTACAACCACGTGTAGCCGGGAAGCAGTGCCACGTTGAGGATCGCGACACCGGACAGAGCACCGATCAGCGCACCGATTCGGCCCGCTCTCGCGGGTCTCATCGACGCTCCTCGGCCGCGCTGAAAGCCTCCCCCATCCGGGCACACTGCTGCTCAAGCCGGTGGTGCGCCAGCACGTGCTCCCGGTTACGACGTCCTGCCTCGGCCCGCCGCGACGGATCCTCCAGCCATCCCACGATCGCCTCGGCCAGCTCGCCAGCGTCATCGGCGACGAGGTCGTTGGGCGGTGGAACTGCCTCGTGGTTGGTGCCGCAGCGCGTCGTCACGATGGGCAGACCGCACGCCATCGCCTCCAGATAGGCCAGTCCGAACTGCTCGGCCCATTTCCACGTCGGCCTCGGTGCGGTGACGAACAAGGCCGCCGACTGCAGCAGCGCCGCAACACCGGAGCGATCGAGATTGCCGTGCAGGTGTACTCCGCTGTCGGGATCAGCCGCATGATGCTCCACCAGGCCGATCAGATCGCCGTGACCCGCGACGTGCAGCTCTGCGTCGGGAACGCTGGCGCGAACGATCGCCATGGCCTCGAGCACCCGGTCAATGCCCTTGTTCTGCGTGAGCGGCGAGCAGAACACCACGATGGGCCGATCAACGGGGATCGCGGGCGGCTGAAACGTCTCGGTGTCGATACCTGGCTTCACCACCGCGATCCGCGAGTCGTCGAAGCCGAGCTCAAGCAGGTGGTGGCGCGCAGCGTCGACCAAACACAGCAGCAGGTCCGCCTCACGTGCAGCGCGAAATGCCCCCCGATAGGGGGGCAGCCGATACAACGGCTGATGGGGCAGATTCTCCCAGGTCAGCACGGCCTGCATCGGGCGGCGACCAGTCGCCGACTGACGCCAGCGAGCCGCCTGACCGGTCACCAGCGAGCACAGCTCGAGGGTGGCGACCCAGTCGAAGTCCTCGGTGTTCTGCTGGTTGAGGTCGCGGATCCAGGCCAGTGCGCCCGCTTCGACGAACTGCTTGACGGGACGGCGATATGTGGCCGGCACCCAGGTCACGTCGCCGTGAGGTGCGCGTGTCGCCAGAGCCGTGACGTCGGTCTGTGGCATCGACGACAACCAGAAGACCTCACGACCTGCTCTTTGGTCTGGCAACGACACCCAGAGCAGGGACCGAGTCATGCCGCCGTCCGGGCCCGGCGGCGCGAACCGACGAGGTAGCCAGCACCCTCCATCACCCGCATGAGACCGGTGCACACCGCGAGCACGGGGTGCCGCAACAGGATGCGCCAATTCTTGGCATACGCGCGGAGCAGCAAGGTGAACTGGCTGCCCACGGCACCTGGATGCTCGTCCAGCAGGGCCGGGAGACTCTCGCCGTAGTAGACGCGCTTGTCGAAGATGGTTCGCAGGGTGAGACGGCCCTCGTCGTGGTCGAGCATCACCGGAGCAAGGGCGACGCGTGCGCCCATGGTCTTGAGGTCGAGCCGCAGATTGGCGTCCTCAGGTCCGGACATCCGCGTGTCGAACGCACCCGCCGCGGTCATGAAGTCTCGACGCAGCACGCGGGGGTTGTGCAGCTCCGGGACGTTGAGGTAGCACTCCCGCTCCAAGGCCCGACATCTCGTCCAGAAACCCTCGCCGATCGTCCGCTCGGGCAGCGCAATCGCGTCTGCACCGGTGGTTCGTGCGGTGGCGAGCGCTGCCGAGACAGCCTCCGGCGGCAGATAGAGGTCGCTGTCCAACCAGACGATCCACGCCCCCGATGCCGCGTCGATTCCAGCGTTCCGCTGGGCACTGCGCTCCGGACCTTGGTGCAGCACGCGGTCGGCGAGCTCCTCCGCGATCGCGACGGTGGCATCGGAGCTGGCGTTGTCGACCACGATCAGTTCCACCTCTGGATGGTCCTGCGCGCGGACCGATTCGAGGCAGCGTCGGATCGTGCGCTCGTTGTCGCGGGTCGGCACGACCACTGTGACACGTTCAAGCATGGCGATCCGGCAACTCACTTCTCGGCTCATCGGGACGCCTCCATACTCCCACGACGACCGCTACGAGCCCGGCGGCGGCCAACGCATTCGGCCAGGGGTCGTTGGCGACCAACCGAGGGGTCACCGAGCCGCGCAGCTCGCCCCAGGACACGACCCACACCACTCCAGCGGCCACGACCAGCGCTGCACCGACCACGATCAGTCGACCCGGCGCAAGGCTGCGATTCAGCGGACCGGCGATGAGGTTGAGCGTCGCGATGGCCGCTGCCGCCACCAGACCTGGCCACGAAGCGAACACGGCAGCTGCCGCGATGAAGGCCAGCCATCCCACCGTCCGTCGGAGCCACGGAGAGACCGACACTCCTCGCACCGTGACCCGCGCACTCCGGAATCTCGGCAGACGCAGGTGTGTTGACGTTCGGGTCAACGCGTTCACGGCCACACGACGTCGCGCCGCGGCCTGCGCAAGGAAACCGTCAAGCACCCGCGATCGTCGACGCGCCCAGGGCGCTACCCCGAGGCCGACCGCGACCAGCAGCCCGACGCCGGTGGACGCGAGCGCCACGTCCGTTCCGGTCTGGGGAGCGAACCGCACCGAAATGGGTGACGTGACTCCCGGTCCGATCAACCACGCCGTCGAGTACCCGTCCAGAGTGATGGGCCGACCGAGGTCACGCCCGTCCACCGAGGCCGTCCAACGCTCGTCGTAGCCCTCGCCGATGACGAGGTAGTAGGGACGGTCGGAGACGAACGGCCTCACCGTCATCGACGCGCCGAAGCCCCGCTCGAGGATGACAGGAGGAGCCGGGACAGCCGGCGAGCCGGAGTCGCGGACATCGGCCATGTCGAAGGTGTCGACCGTGACACCCGGCCGCGAAAAGTCGATCTCGTGCACCCCAGCCTCCAGCGCGGCGGATTGACCCGAGCAGCGTTCCCAAGCCGATCCAGCAGGCGAAACTGCATCAAGCGGCCGCATGGGCAACCGGCGGCCATCGACGGTCCCGATGACGAAGCAACCGCTCGGGTCGTCCTGACGGTCCAGGGTGCGTCCAGCCCCGATCTCGGTGACCAACGGCGAGGAACCCCCGGGAGTGGACGCATCGGCCTCGACGATCTCCACCGTCAGGTCAGCCACGTCGACGGGTTTCCCGTCGTCGAGCTCGATCGTGTTGGCGCCTGGGTCGACCGAGGCTGTCGTCACGAGGACGTCGTCCGACAGCACTCGGATCTGACGAGCCCACGCGGTCTGCTTCGCTCCCGGCAGATCGGTCTGGTCAAAGGTGATCTCAGCGACCTCACGCTGTGGCCCGGTCACGGTGATGCTCGCGCCGTCAATGGCATCCGGCGCCCAGCCGGTCGCGGAGTCGCCGTCGAAAGCACCCGAAGCGCGCCACTGCGGTTGGTCGAACCATCGGCCGCTCGATGTTGCCCCGGCCTCAATGCCCTCGATCTGGTCGTAGACGGCTTCAGCGTCCGAGGCCACGCGCACCGTTGCCGACACGTCGAACAGTCGGTTGTCGGGGAGCGAGAAGATGCGGCGCAGCGCGGTCTCCTCGTCATCGTCTGCCCCGCGGCCACCTTGCACGCGCGTCAGCAGCACGTCCAGCGGCGTGGCGGAGAACGCAGCCCGGGTGGCTGGGCCCCAGGACGCCCAAGCCGTGTCGAAGGTCCGCGGCGTACGTGCGACCCGTGCCACTGACACCTCCGGGACGCGAATCTCGGCCAGCGCAACGGCGTTGAAGCCCTCCCCGCGGAGCGAGTCGATCGTGACGGTCACCGAGGCCGCCGGGTCGAGCCCCAGCGAGACGGTGGTGGTGCCGTCGTCGTCGAGTGCCACGGTGCGTCGAGAGTCGCCTGCGTGAACCGTGACGGCGCCGATGCGGACTGGCCCTCGGATCGACTCCACGATCTCGATGCTCGGCACCGACCGTGCGGTGTCCAAGTCAACACGGATGCTTTGACCGGCACCTCGTCCGAAGTCACCGAAGACCCATGACGTCCGCGAGTCTCCGTCGAAGGCGTTCTCCGCCGTGCCCCACGGAGTGTCGAAGAAGGCGTACCCCCGATCGGTCGCGGTGACAGCGCCCCCCTCGACATCGAGCACCGTCTGGTCGTCGGTGTTCGTGCCGAGGGTCCGCGATCCTGCTGGGAGCGGATCGTCCGCGGACAGCAGCGGTCCGTGGCCGGCAACGAGACGATTGGGGATGGCGGCCCGACGGCGGTTCGTGTCGGTCACGACAAGCCTGTGTCCGTCGCCGAGCACGTCAGCCCAGTCCTGGGCGTCCAGATCCTGGGCGTAGCGAAAAGACGGAGACGTGGCGAGCCCCTCGCCGCGGACCATCGCCGGAATCGCCCAGCCGTCGCCTGCGACCACGACGGTGTCATCGACCGGCTCGGCACGCACGATCTCCCGCGCGCGCTGCACGTCGTACCGCTGCAGCGGCGGCACCATGAGCTCGCTGAATCCGTCCGGGGCAACGATGGGAGACCTGACGTTTCTCCCGGCTTCGCCGTAGTTTCGGACCGGAGTGAGCCCGTCGTCGGCATTCATCACCGCCTGCGTCAAACCCGGGCGCGCTCCGCCCTGGTCCTCCCACACGAGGTCGTGGCGCAGGAGGATGTCGCGAGCACCGAGGTATCGGGCGAATGCTGAGGTGACCGGGCCCTGTGAGGTCCCGGACTGAAAGGTGTCGTCGAGGGCAGCAGTGAAGTTGACCGCGACCGGCGAGGTGTTGGGTGTCGTCGTGGGGGTGAAGGTCGGGCGGTCGATCAGCGAGTTGAGGATGTCGTCGGGGCGGTCGGCAGTCCAGCGGTAGTGCGGGTTGACGACGCCGGGAAGAACGAGGACCCGCCCGTTCGGGTCGCCCTCGTCGAGCGATGAGGCCGCCTGCTCCCAGTACGACGGAATGGTCAACGGCGAGATGTAGAGGTGCCCCGTGAATGCAGGAAGCGACACCATCACGACGAGAGCGCCACCGGCAGCCAGCAGAACTGGCCGACCCAACCTCGGCCGGACACGGCTCATCCACTTCCGAAGCACCATGCCTGCCGCCAGCGCGAATCCGAGCGTCAGGACCGCACCGATCTTGTTCGTCGTCCGAAAGGCGGACAGAGGCGACACCGTGTCGAACATGACGGCGAGGAGTCGTCCGAACGGTGAGGGCGACTCCGGCGGGTACAACCCCACCATGACGATGGCTGCCAGCAGGATCAAGCCGGTCAGGTAGCGAGCGAGACGACGCGGAATGTCGCCCAGTGACAGCAGGGCCAGGGCGCTGGCGACGAAAGTCGCCAGCACCACCACGACGCTGGTCAGGTAGACGGCGTGATTGGCCACCCAGGGCGATCCTCCGCTCGCCCCGTACAGCGGCCACAGACCGAGCCCGCGCAGCACCTCTGCGAAGGAGGACACCCGTGCAATTCCCTCGACCGTCTCCGACCCCTGGACGATCGCCTGACCAGTGGCCGTGGCAGCCAGCGCCGGGACCAACCAGTACAGGCTCAGCCAGACGACGAACACGGCACACCGAGCGACGATGACGACTACCTGTCGTCTGGTGAGCTCGAAACGACGCCGGCAGTACGCCATCGTCGGCACCACTGCGAGCAGCCCGAGCACCGGCACGACTCCGGCGTTGAGTCCTCCCATCAGGAAGAACGTGAGCCCAAACAGGGCCGGCCAGCGCCAGCGCCCGGGCTCCTCGCTGGCACGTACCAGCGTGAGAAGCTGCCACGGGAGCCACGCCATCGGAAGCAGGATCGGCAGGGTCGCGCCGGCAGTGACGGCATACGGATTGGCCACGTACACGATCGCCACCACGAGCCCGCCGCGTCGACCCATGGTCGGATCCAGGCGGCGGCCGAGGTGAGAGGCACCCCAAGCGGCGATCAACCACAGCATGAGGTGGAAGGTCTTGAACGTCATCTCCGGGGAGAGACCCAGTCCGGACAGCAGCGCAGTGACGGCGACCACAGGCGTCAGCCCGGCGTTGAAGTTGGGGCCGCCCAAGTACGGCGAGAACGTCCACGCCGACACGTATTCGTGCAGCATTCGCCCCGGCGCCAGATAGACCTCGGGCTTGATGTCCGTCGAGAACGTCCCCCAGCTGTTGGCGAACACCACGATCGCGAGCGTGCCGATCAGAGCGGTGACGGTCCAACCGTGAGCACGCGGGCGAACGGGGAAGCGGACCATGATGGCCCCATAGTATGGAGAACTGGGGTCCGCTCCCCCACCTGCCGACATCCAGGGGAAGCCGATGGATCGCATGACACCGCCCTCTCCTCGTCGTGGGCTGCGCGGTTCGTGGCGACGACATGCGTCGAGCGTGGTCTTGGCCGTAGCCATGTCGGTGGCCAACGTCCTTGGCTACGGCTCGGTTCTTCTCGTGTCCGACGCCCTCGGTCCGGCCGACTTCGGCGCCATCGCGGCTCTCACTGGTCTCGGAGTCGTGGCGTCGATCCCGGCCGGCGCGCTCCAGGTGCTCGTCGCGGCCCGACGCAGCTCGGGCGGGTCGATGACCGGCGTCATGTCGGTCTCGATCGCCGTGGGTGGTGCCATGGGCGGCGTTCTGCTGCTCGCTGCGCCGCTGGTCGCCGGCTCGTTCTCCTTGCCCTCGGTGTGGCCGGTCGTCTGGCTCGCTCTGACCGTGGTTCCGACCGCCACGGGCTCGGCCCAGCAGGGCATCTTGCTCGGCGGCAAGGACCTGAAGCGGCTGTCGGTGCTCTTGGTGGTCACCGGCGGGACTCGCCTCGTCGCCAGCATCGCGCTGGCGATGTCGGGTGCTTCCATCAGCGCCGTGATGGCTGCGTGGGCCCTCGCACAGCTGGTCACGACGCTCGTCGGTGCGATCCTCACCCGCTCGGCCCTTCGGGGTGACGGCGCCACGAGTCGCTGGCGTTGGCAGCGGCTGCTGGCACGCTCCAGCGTGTCGTTCGGTGCCCTGATCGCGATGACCAGCATCGACGTGATTCTCGCTCGGCACTACCTACCGGCCTTCTCCTCGGGCCTGTACGGCGTTGCGTCGATGTTCGCCCGAGTCGTCTTCTGGGCCACCCAGTTCATCGCCATGGCCGTGGTGCCTCGCCTCGCCTCAGCCCCCGGGCGACGGATCGTCGTGCAGGCCTACCTGGCGGTGCTCGCGGTCGCCTCACCGGCACTGATCGCCCTGGCCGTGGCCCCGAGATTCGTGCTGCGCCTTCTCGGTCTCGGCGATTATCAAAGCGTGGGTCCGCTCCTCGTGGGATTTGGGTTTCTCGGGGTTCTGTGGGCGTTCGTCCAGGTCTCGACGTACGTCGGCATCAGCCGGCAGCGCCATTCCGTTGCCGGAGCGCTCTGGTTGGGAGTCGCAATCCAGGCTGTCCTGACCGTGGCGTGGTGGAACGACACGACCACCGAGGTCTGGGGAGCCGCCATGGTCGGTGCAACGGCCAGCTTGGTCGCCCTTTGGACACCGACGTCGATCGGTCGACTGGTCAGTCGACCGAGCGCGACTTCGTCGGGATCAGCCGCTTGAGGAACGGGACGATCGCGGGGAAGCGGTGAACCGTCTTCCACAGCAATTTCTCGATCGGCGCGAACACGTGCAGCTGGACCCGTCGCAAGATGCGCACGTCTCGAGCCATCGAGCGTGATGCCCCGGCTGGACGACGAAAGACCAGCGCGTGCAGACCGTTGGCCCAGCGTGGGTCGTCAGTGACTGCTGCGTCCCACGTACGAACGAGCTCCCAGCCCGGGTGCTTCGCCATGTAGCGGCGGTGGGCTCGTTGGACCATGGGCCACGTGGCGTCGTCGACCAGGACGAGCGCCTCGTCGGCCAGCAGAGGCTCGGCCACTCCCAGGGCGAGCCAGTGGCTGAGATGGGTGTGGGCTCCGTCGTAGAAGTAGACCCCGACCGGCCTGTCCACCAGGTCGGTGCTCGCCATGGCTCGGAAACAGTCCGCCTCGACCAGACGGACGTCGGCTGCGGCACCCCAGCGCGCCAGGTTGTCGGACAGCTCCTGACGAGCCTCCTGACCAAGCATGCCGAATTCAAGGTAGTTCTCGAGGACGTGGAAGGTCGTGTCTCCGGCGCCCTGAACGGCGGCACAGATCGAGCGGCCCTTGAAGGTCCCCACCTCCAGGTAGGTCTCGTCGGCGGGCAACAACCGCGCAGCAAGATTCAACACGGCCAGCTCGTTGGCGGAGGTGAATCCTCCGACCTCATCCACGATCTTCTGCCACTGGGGATCGCTCGCATCCGTGGTCTGTGGGTCGCCAGGAAAGATCGAGTCGAGATCGGTGAGAAACCGCTTCGTGTCCATGATGGACCACTCTAACGAGGCAGAGGTTCGCGTCAGGCCCTCGGATGCACCCGTGATCGGTACGATGCCGACATGTCCGACGAGACCCCCGAGCACCGCACCATCTACGGCCTCGCCGCCGGCAGCAAGGTCTGCGTCCTGCTCGCCCTGGGCATGCTGCTCGTGGCCGCCTACTTCTACTTCGAGCCCCTCACGCTGGCCTCGAGCAACGGTCCCTTCCGCTGCGCATCGGCCGCGAACCCGCCTGGCGATGCATTCTCACGGAACGTCTGCTCAGCAGTGACCGACCGATACCAATTGCGCGCACTTCTCGCGACGGTCGCCGCGGTTGTCACCGCGGTTCTCGGCACCGCGATGTTCGGCATCACCCGACGCACCACCGAGCGCACACCGCGCGCGGACGCGTCGCTCGACGAGTGACCACGCCCCGGTCGGCCATCGCGGGCGGCCCGATCGTCGCGATCGGCATGATGGGCCAGAACGTGACGGTGTACGGGTTCAACATCGTCGCCGCCCGACTTCTGATCCCCGAGGAGTTCGGGGCGATCACCGCGTTGTTCGGCATCATCTTGGTCGGCACCGTAGCGGCGCTCGGCCTCCAGGCGGTCATCGCACGTCGGCTTGCGGTCGCGCCGGAACATGCCGACGAGATCATCGCGGCCACGATGCGAGTCATGCTCGCGATCGCTGTGATGGTCGGACTCGCAGTCGCCGGGACCTCGCTGGTGTTGACGCCAGCCCTCAATCTTGACAGCTACCTGCCCGTCGTCCTGTGCGGCGCCTCACTCGTCCCGTTGACCCTGATGGGTGCGCAGGCTGGCATCGCCCAGGGCACGCGGCGGTGGACCGCGCTGATGGCGATCTACCTGGGCAACGGCATCGGGAGGCTGACGGCGGGCACGGTGGCGCTGGTGATCGATCCAACCGTCACGTCGGCGATGGTCGGGATCGCAGTCGGGTCATGGTTGCCGGTGATCGCCGGAGCGCACCTCCTGACCGGCCACGGACGCGTCCCTGGTCGGGCCGTCGGCGGGCGCTCCTTCATCGTGGAGACCGCGGTGTCCTCGCATGCGCTGTTGGCCTACTTCGTGCTCAGCAACATGGACTCATTGATTGCTCGCAATGCATTCGACGCCCACACCAGCGGGCTCTACGCCTCGGGGCTGATCCTCACCAAGGCAGCACTCTTCTTCCCGCAGTTCGTCAGCGTCGTCGTGTTCGGCGACCTTGCGACCGATTCCACGCAACGGGCGCGGGCCCGCGCGGTCGCGATCGTCGCTGGCTTCGGGTTGCTCGCCGTCGCGGCCACGGCGCTGCTCCCCCAGGTTGCCTTGATCTTGGTGGGCGGCGATCAATACGTCGAAATCGCCGACCGCCTGTGGTTGTTCGCATTGTCCGGCGCTGTCCTGGCCGTCGTGCACCTGTTGGTGTTCGACGCGCTCGCACGCCGATCACACGGCGTCGTCGTCGCCGTGTGGATCGCCGTCTTGGCCGTCGTGGCAGTGGCTTACGGCGCCGATGTTCAGCTTGCCGGGCTGGTCATCACCGTGGCGACCGTGGCGGCAGCGCTCGCGTTCACCGTCTGGTGGCGTGCGTCAGCGGATCAGGCCGCCGCCCGCCGGTCTGCCGGCTGATTCAGCTGGTGGTCGAGGACGTCCGATGCCGCCGCATCATTCCGAGACCACCTCACCCACGACCTGCTCTGATCAGTGAGCGGCTTCGTGCCAGGTCCGGCCGGTGCCG
>CAWCGY010000016.1:0-58440 GCA_963795155.1 uncultured Actinomycetota bacterium
CCCGTGACCAGCAGGCTCAGCCGCAGGCTCTCTGTACGTCGGCGAGATAGCCGAGCGTCGTGTAGCCCTCCAGCATCGGTTCGGCGGGTCCGCCCATCTCCTCCATCTGGAAGAAGTGGTCCATCACGGTGAAGAGGTCAGCGCCCCCCTGGTCGGCCACGACGGCGGTATCGGTGAGCCGAGAGGCGAGCTGGTGCTCCCAGTCGGGATGGGTGAAGTTCGCGTAGTGCACTGCCAGCCTCGATGGGTCGAGGGTATCGGCGCCTTGGTGGGTACTGGTCTCCTCGATGACCGGCCCGCTCACCCGACCACCGCCGTCCCGACGGCACCACCGACGCGACCGTCGCCGCTCTCGGCAAGCTGTCCGAGGCGCTCGAGGTGGTGGAGGAGGCGCGGGGCCACCTCTACTCCTTCCATCGCCGCAGCGGCACTGCCGACCTGATGCTCGGAAAAGCCGTTTCGCTGCTGCGCGAGGCGGGCCAGGTCGACCACGCCGACCAGATCGAACGCGACGTTCTGGGCCGCAACGTGATCGCCGGACGCTGGACCTTCCAGATCGTCGAGGACTACGACGACGGCTACTACGCGGCGTTTCGCTCGGTCGAGAGCCGAGCGCGCGACGATCTGGTCCAGGGGCGTCGTCACCTTTACGAAGCAGAGATGAAGGAGGAGCGCCGCACCCCTGGACATCCAGGTCACGAGGCCACCCCCGAAGACCTGTGAGCGGTTCGCCTACCATCGGCCGCATGCTGAAGCGACCCCTTGCTGCCCTGGCCGTCCTTGTCCTCACCGTCGGCCTGGCCGGCTGCGGCGACGATGACGCGGGCAACGACACCGCGTCCGATCCCACCGAAAATGCTACCGAAGCCAGTGGAGTGGAGTGCACCTACGTCGCTGGCGGCGAAGCGGCGCGTCCTGTGGATCTACCCCCCGCGAATGCAACGGTCTCGGGTGCGGTCTCCGTCACCATCGAGACCACGCAGGGCGACTTGAACGCGACGATGGATGCCGACGCGACGCCGTGCACGGTGGGTTCGTTCGTCTCGCTGGCGGAGCAGGGTTTCTACGACGACACGCCTTGCCCCCGCATCTCCGATTCGGGGATTTTCATCCTGCAGTGCGGCGACCCCACCGGCACCACAGGCGGTGGCCCGGGCTACTCCTACGCCGATGAGCTGACCGGCGACGAGACCTACCCTGCCGGCACGTTGGCCATGGCCAATGCCGGGCCGGACACCAACGGCTCGCAGTTCTTCGTGGTCTACGACGACTCTCCGTTGAGTGCCGACTACACCTGTCTTCGGCGTCCTCGACCAGGCCAGCATCGATCTCGTGACGGGACTGGCCGCCGATGGCAACGACGGGTCGAACCCCGCCGGTGGTGGCGCGCCCAACACCCCCATCAACATCACCAAGGTCACCGTCAACTGAGCGGGAACACCACGCCGCTCAGCTCCTCGGATTTCGACCAGAGGGCTTTGCCAAGGTCGGGGTCGCTGGCCGCGCGACTGCGCCCGACACCCACCGGCCAGCCACGCATCTCGCTGAGCCGGTCGGGACCGATGTAGGTGTTGCCGGGCACGTCCATCGTGGCGGCGAAGAGCGTCGGCAGGGCGCCCCGCGATGGCGCCATTCCGGTGAGCGCATGCCCGAAGGATCCGATCCAGGTCTTGAGCCGGTTCCCGGTGTGCGAGGTGATCGAGGTGGCGCTCGATCCGGGGATGGGCGCCGGTCGCGCGCACGCTCGAGCCGACCGCAGTCAGCCGCCGCTGCAGCTCGGCGAGGAACAGCAGGTTGGCCAGTTTGGACTGGGCATACGCCGCGTAGGCCCGGTAGCCACGCCGCGCCCAGTCCAGGTCATCCAGGTCCAGGGACCCAGAGTGGTGCGACCGAGAACCGACCACGACCACCCGGTCATTCAGTCGAGGAAGAAGCAGGTTGGTCAGCGCGAAGTGGCCGAGGTGGTTCGTTGCGAAGCGCAGCTCTACACCGTCGGGGCTCAGGCTGAAGGGCAGGCCCAAGGCTCCGGCGTTGTTGATCAGTACGTCGACCGGACCTAGGTCAGAGGCGAATGCGCGCACCGACGACAGGTCGGCGACGTCGAGGATCCGTACCTCGACGCTGCCAGCAATCGTCGCTGCGGCAGCCGCTCCCTTGGCCTGGTTGCGGACCGCCAGCACCACGTGTGCGCCGCTCTCAGCGAGAGCCCTCGCGGTCTCCAGGCCGATCCCGGCGCTGGCGCCGGTCACCACGAACCGTCGACCGTCCTGCCGCGGAGCCTCGCGCCATGGTGGCGCCGCTGATCGTCGCGCCATCAGTGCTGGACCTCGCCCACCTCGTAGTCCACCGGTCCGCCCAGTGCCACCGTGCGAGAAACGGTGCAGATCCGGTCGTGGGTCTGCCGGACCGCCCTGGGCAACATCTCGCGAGCGCTGTCTCCGTCCGGGCCGTCGGGAAAGGTGATGTCGAGGGTCACCTTGAGGCCGACCATGCGGTTGCCGCTGTCGTCGCGGGTCTTGTGGCCCTCACCCGAAACGTGGAATGCAGTCGGCACGGCGCGACGACTGGTGACTGCCTCGACATTCGACGCCGCGCAGCCGGCGAGCGCTGTGAGCAGCAGCTCTACGGGAGTGAAGGCGCGGTCCTCGCCGCTGCCGACCGGGAGCACTCCCCCGCGTCGGTTGGTCGCCTCGAAGACACCCGGGCCGGTACGGGTGACGCTGATGCCACGCCAGCTGTCGGAGGTCCGGTCCCGAATATCGTCAGTCATGAAGAGACACCCTGCCAGAGCCGAAGGGCTCGAGCAGGGTGTCGGGTCAGTCTCTGGCTGAGCCGGATGCCTCAGCGGCCTCGGCGCGCCTGCAGTCGGCTGGTGCGACGCGCGCGCCGCTCGCTCTGCTGAGCCAGCTCAACGCTACGAAGCACGGCGTGGTCCTGATCCGAGTGAACTCGTCCGCTGACGAGTCCGGCGGCCAGGGCAACCTGCGTGTACATACTTCATTTCCCTTCGACCCGCGTCCTGCAGGTCCGGTATCTCGTAATGGACAATATTGCTATTCGACTCTTACATCGTAGTAACAGCCGAGTCCTTCCACTCATTCCCCGTGGGGGTGATCTCGCCCACGCCGTTGTCCGCCGGCACGCCGGCTACTGCGAGGATCACGGCCATGGGGATGCTGACCCGCGAGATCCACCTCGCCGCACGGCCGTCCGGTCTGCCTACCTCGGACGACTTCCAGACCGTCGACGTCGAGCTACCAGACCCGGGCGCGGGTGAGATCCTGGTGCGCAACACGGTCCTCTCGGTCGACCCCTACATGCGTGGCCGGATGAACGACGTGAGGTCTTACGTGCCTCCGTTTCCGTTGAACGGACCGCTCGAAGGTGGCGCGGTCGGTGAGGTCATCGAGTCGACCGACCCATCGGTGAGACCGGGAGACACCGTGCTCCACATGGCCGGGTGGCGCGAGCACGCCGTGCTCCCGGCCTCCGCTGCCCGCAAGGTCGATGTGTCGGGCGTGCCCGACAGCGCATACGTCGGCGTGCTCGGAATGCCCGGGGTCACGGCGTACGTGGGACTCACCAGGATCGCCGCGGTGCAGCCAGGTGACACCGTGTTCGTCTCGGGGGCTGCCGGTGCCGTGGGTTCGATGGCCGGACAGCTCGCTCGCAAGCTCGGTGCTACGACCGTGATCGGCTCGGCCGGGTCACCCGAGAAGGTCGCATGGTTGGTCGACGAGCTCGGCTACGACGCCGCCTTCGACTACCACGATGGCCCGCCTGCCCAGCTCCTCGCACCGCACGGACCGGTCGATGTCTACTTCGACAACGTGGGCGGCGACCACCTCGAGGCGGCGATCTTCCACATGACCGACTTCGGCCGGATCGCTGCGTGTGGATCGATCGCCGACTACAACGTCACCGGTCCGGTGCCCGGCCCGCGCAACCTCGCCCTGATCGTCGCCAAGCGACTGACCGTCCGAGGTTTCATCGTGTCGGACCACTACGACGCGGCCGCGGACTTCTTCAGAGTCGCTGGCGAGTGGGTCTCCAACGGGGAGATCCGCTACCGGGAGACCGTTTACGAGGGCCTGGACCGCACGGTGGACGCCGTTTCGCGCGCTGTTCACCGGCGACAACATCGGAAAGATGATCGTCCGACTGTGAACTGAGCGGGCTCAGTCCAGCGCGCTGGCCGGCAGGTCGAACCATCGCAGGTGTTCGAAGTCGGCGCTCACATTGCCTGGATGGGAAGCGAGGTCCGGCTCCGACGCAGCGGCCAGGATCGTCGCGCCGTCGGCCAGGTGCTCGCCGAGGAGATCCTCTCCGCCGGTGGCTTCATTGGCGGGCATCATCACGGCTCCGCCGGCATAGGAGATGTGCAACAGGGACAGCGGCGGCGCGACCACGCCTTGATGATGCCGCCACAGGCCGGTGACCGAGTTGAACCGGTAGTCGCCCAGCAGCCGCCAGCCGTCGCGGGCCACCAACTTGACGGCTTCGATGATGTAGTCAGCGACGGCGTCGGAGACGAAGTAGTTGAAGTTGACTCGCACCCAGCCTGGCTTGATGCCCTCGCATCCATCGGTGATCTCGCGCTCGAACTCGTGCGACCGCTCGAGATCGATGCCCAGCAGCCGATGTCCGTAGGGCCCAGCACAGGAGCAGCCACCCCGGGACTGGATGCCAAAGAGGTCGTTGAGCAACGCAACGACGTAGTTGTGGTGCAGGTAGCGACCGGATGGCGAGCGGACGACGAAGGAGACGATCGACAGCCGCCTCGCGTCAAGGTTGCCCAGCAGCTCGATACCCGGCTCGTCGCGCCATGACTCGACCGCCCGGGCGAGGTGTCGCTCCTCTTGCGCCCTGATCGTGTCGGTGCCGACCGCCTGCTTGAGCTGGAAGACCAGGCCAGCGCGAACGGACTCGATGATGGCCGGGGTGCCGCCCTCTTCACGATGCGTCGGGTCGGAGAGGTAGCGATGGTCGTCATCGTTGACGTAGAGGACCGTGCCGCCGCCAGGCACATCGGGCACTCGGTTGGCGAAGAGCGACCGCCGTGCAACCAGCACCCCGGGGTCGAAGGACCGCCGATGAACTTGTGTGGCGAGATGAATACCGCGTCCTTGTAGGACAACGGGCGAGCCGCGTCGGTGGCGTCCATGTCGATATCGATGTAGGGCGCCGCGGCGGCAAAGTCCCAGAAGCTGAGCGCTCCGTGCTCGTGGAGGAGCGTGGAGATCGCCGCGGTGTCGGACACGATGCCGGTGACGTTCGATGCCGCCGAGAACGTGCCGATCTTCAGCGGTCGGTCCGCGTACTTCTCGAGCTGGACGCGCAGGTCGTCGCAGTCCACTCCCCCGTCGGCGTCCTGCCGGATCACCACCACGTCGGCGATCGACTCCCGCCACGGAATCTCGTTGGAATGGTGCTCATACGGACCCACGAACACGACCGGCCGCTGAGCTGGCGGTATGTGTTGGGTCAACGAGTGCAGGTCATCGAGCACCGACGGCACCCTCAGCCCGAGGACGCCGATCAGCTTGGCGATGGCCCCGGTGCAGCCCGACCCCGCGAAGATGACCACGCAGTCGTCTCCACCACCGACTGCGGCGTGGATGATCTCCCGCGCCTCCTCGCGCAGCCGCGTGGTTTGCAGACCGGTGCCGCTCGACTCCGTGTGGGTGTTGGCATAGCTCGGCAACACCTGGTCGCGGATGAAGTCCTCGATGAAGCTGAGCGCCCGCCCCGACGCGGTGTAGTCGGCGTAGGTCACCCGTCGCCTGCCGTACGGCGTCTCCATCACGTGGTCGTCACCGATCACGGAGTCGCGGATCAGCCGCAGCAGTGCCTCGGTGTCGCCTCCGTCCTCACCCATGGGGTCACGATATGCCTGGGCGCCAGAGAGGTTGTCCGGTGTCGTCACCACCAACGGCTTCTAGTCTGGGAGACGTGACCACGCCAGCCCGAAGTCTCCAGCAGCAAGAAGCCATCGCACGTAAGCAGCTGCTCACAGTCGAGTCCTACGACATCCGCCTCGACCTAGCCTCAGATCCGGAGCGGTTCGGGTCGACCACCACGGTGCGGTTCACCAGCGCCGGAGGCCCGACATTCGTGGACCTGAAGCCAACGTCGGTGCGCAACATCCTGCTCAATGGGCGGCCGGTGGACCCTCAGAGGCTGGATCGCGGACGCCTGCCGATCGACACGCTGCCCGGCGACAACGAGCTCGTGGTCGACGCAGTGATGCCGTTTCGTAACGACGGTGAGGGACTGCACCGCAGTGTCGACCCGGCCGACGGGCAGCACTACGTCTACGGCATGTCGTTCATGGACGCTGCGCCCACGATCTTCGCCTGCTTCGACCAGCCGGACCTGAAGGCGCCGTACACGTTCCACGTGACGGCTCCCGTGGGCTGGACGGTGGTCGGCAACGCCCCAGGCGACGAGGTCGAGCCCGGTGTCTGGGAGCTGGAGCCCACGCAGCCACTGTCCACGTACTTCGTCACCATCCTCGCCGGCCCGTACCACGTCATCCAAGATCATCACGACGGCATCCCGCTGGGTCTGAGCTCGCGCGCCAGCCTGGCCCCCCATCTCGACAAGGACGCCGACGAGCTGCTCACCCTGACTCGTCAGTGCTTCGACGAGTTCCACCGGCTGTTCGGGATCCGCTATCCGTTCGGGGCCTACCACCAGGCTTTCGTGCCCGAGTTCAACGCCGGCGCAATGGAGAACCCCGGGTGCGTCACCTTCCGCGACAACCTGGTCTTCGCCAGCCGAGTCACGCGAGGCGCCCGCATCCTCCGGGCGACCACCATCGCCCACGAGATGGCGCATCAGTGGTTCGGCAACATGGTCACCCCGGCTTGGTGGGACGACCTGTGGCTCAACGAGTCGTTCGCCGAGTACCTCGGCAACCGCGTCACTGCGGAAGTCACCGAGTACACCGACGCCTGGACCCATCTCGCCTACTCCCGCCGACAGTGGGGTCTGGTCGCTGACCAGCGACCGTCCACCCACTCGGTGGCCGGTAACGGAGCCGTCGATGCGGTTGCCGCGCTGCAGAACTTCGACGGCATCTCGTACACCAAGGGCTCGACCATTCTCAAACAGCTCAACACGATGATGGGCGACGACGTCTTCTTCTCCGGCGCGATCGACCACATGACGGCGCACCGATTCGCCAACGCAACCATGCGCGACCTGTTCAGCAGCTGGGAAAGGGCAGGTAGCGGCGACCTGGCTGACTTCATCGACAGCTGGCTGCTCACCGCCGGCCCGGACACCATCACGCTGGACCGGGAGGCAGGGATGGTCCGGCGCACTCCCCCGCTCCTGAACCCCTCCGACCGCGCCCACACGTTCCGGGTGGCCATCGCCGGCGACGCCGGCTGGGAGCTCGTCCCGATCACCATCACCGGCCCTGAGACGACCCTGGACGTGCGCGACCAACCGTTGGTGTTCGACCCGCACGACGAGACCTGGGCAGTGTTCGTGCCGGACTCCTCCACGATGTCGGGTCTCGAGGAGCTGCTGGCCCAGGTGACCGATGTTGAGCTACGAGCCGCGGCCTGGAACAACATCCGTAGCGGTTACCACAACTGCCTGCTCGACCCGGCCGACGTCGTCGATGTCGCGGTCGCCAGCCCACCGGTGGAGGACACCGACGACTCCCCGCGACACACCATGCCGTGGCTGTTGTCGCAAGTGCTGCCCCTGGCGCCGTCTGGGTCCATGGAACGACTGCACCTGGCATTCATCAGCCGCCTAGCCGATGCCGAGCCGAGCTCGGAGCTCGAGCTCTCGACGTTCCGGGGCGCCATCTCCACCGCCACGACCCCCTACCCACTCGAGAGCTGGCTCAACGGACTGGCGTTGCCCGAGGGCCTCACGCTCGACCTCGACCTACGTTGGCGGCTGCTGGTGCGGCTGGCTGGCTTGGGCGCGGTTGAGCGGGTCGAGCTCGATGCGGCACTGGCAGCGGAGCCGACGACAGTGGCCCGCGTGGAGCACACCCGCGCGGTGGCGTCGATGCCGACCGCCGAGGCGAAGGAGTTCGCCTGGGAGCGCTTCACCGGCGCTGTCGACGTGCCGAACTATGAGCTGGAGGCCGCGGGTCGCGGCATGTGGCGGGGCGGTCAGGAGGGGCTCACCCGGCCGTACGTCGAGCGCTACTTTGCCGACCTACCAGCGACGTCAGAGGTGCGCAGCGGTTGGGTACTGGCGTTGGCCTCGGAGGCGTTCTTCCCCTTGTCCCACGCCGACGAGCACACCCTGGCGCTCGGACGGGCTCTCCTCGCCGAGCCGGGCGCGTTGCCCCTCTCTGTGCGGAAGCGCGTGGTGGACATGGCGGACGAAACCGAGCGGCGAATGGCCATCGGAGCGGCGTTCCCCCATGCCTGAGCTGGCGCGGCGACCCGGCCCGACGGTGCGAACCCGCGTCACCGAGTTCGTAGGCGAGGCTGCGTCAGCGCGTGAGGATCGGTTGGTGACCGAGGAGCCGCTAGAAATTCGGCTCGCCTGGCCCGGCACCCCGGCACACCGGGTCTGGCTCACGATGCGTACCCCTGGCCACGACTTCGAGCTGGCAGCGGGCTGGCTAGTGCACGAGGGCGTCAGTCGCGCGATCGCGGAGGTGTCCTACTGCGCCGACGACAACCTGCGGCCCGAGCAGGAGTTCAACGTCGTCACCGCCACCCTGGCCACCGCACCCACCGGGCCGCTCGCGCACCAACACCCAGCCCTGTCAGCCGGGTCATCGGCGTGCGGAGTGTGTGGGCGCGACACGATCGACTCCGCAGTCGCTGTCGCCGCGACCCCGTGGCCCGGAGCGCGCCCTGGCCCCGACGTCGTACGTGTGCTGCCTCAAAGGCTCCGAGAACGACAAACACTGTTCTCCCGCACCGGTGGGGCGCACGCGGCCGGCCTCTTCACGTCCGACGGCGAGCCGCTGGTGGTGCGCGAGGACGTCGGTCGTCACAACGCCGTCGACAAGGTCACCGGCGCCCGGATTCTCCGCGACGAATCACCCGCCGAGGCGGTGCTGGTCGTCAGTGGGAGGGCCGGCTTCGAGCTGGTGCAGAAGGCCGTCGCCGCTGGCATCGGCACCCTCGTGTCCGTCGGCGCCCCCACGAGCCTGGCGGTCGACCTCGCCCGGCGCGGTGACCTGGACCTCTACGGCTTCACCAGCACAAAGCGCACGGTCCGCTACACCTGAGCGGCGTGGGTACGCCGCGGTGTCGGCACCCACGCCTACGGTCGGAGCATGCGCATCCTCCACACCTCCGACTGGCATCTGGGCCGGTCGTTCCACCGTGAGGGGATGCTGACGCACCAGGCCACCTACGTCGACCACCTGCTGGAGGTGGTGGACAGCGAGCGCGTCGACCTCGTGGTGGTCGCGGGTGACATCTACGACCGAGCACTTCCGCCTGTCGACGCCGTGAGACTGGCCGACGAGACGCTGGTGCGTCTGGCGCGCTCACGCGCACGGGCGGTGCTGACCAGCGGCAACCACGACTCCGCGCATCGTCTGGGATTCAGCTCGCGGCTGATTGACGAGTCGGGTGTGCACATCCGCACCGATGCTTCAACGGTGGGCAGCCCGGTCGTGCTCGATGATCCGGACGGACCAGTAGCCGTCTACGGCATTCCCTACCTCGATCCGCACGCCGTGGCCGAGCCCTGGCGGCTGTCGACGCGCACGCACCAAGCGGCCCTCACCGAGGCGATGACGCGGGTCCGTAGAGATCTCGCGCGCCGGTCGGCGGGCACCCGATCGGTCGTGCTGGCTCATGCGTTCGTCGCTGGGGCCCAGCCCTGCGACTCGGAGCGCGACATCAGCGTCGGCGGCGTCTCGCTGGTGCCGACCACCCTGTTCGACGGCATCGACTACGCCGCCCTCGGGCACCTCCATGGCCAGCACACCTTGACCGAGCACGTCCGCTACAGCGGGTCGCCGCTCGCCTACTCGTTCTCCGAGACCGGTCACCACAAGGGTTCGTGGCTGGTCGACCTCGGCCGAGAGGGACTGACAACCGAGCTGGTCGAGGCACCGGTGCCGCGCCGGCTGGCTCGGCTGCGTGGCTCACTCGACTCCCTGCTGACCGACCCGTCTCACGACGTGCACGAACAGTCCTGGGTCGAGGCAACGCTGACCGACGCCCGGCGACCAGCTCAGGCGATGGACCAGCTGCGCCGTCGCTTCCCCCACATTTTGGTGATCGGGTTCGAGACGCCGGCGCCGTCTCTTGGCGCTCTCGGCGTGGGCTCGACGCATGCGCGACCCGATCGGGACATCGCGGTGGCCTTCATGTCCGAGATGAGGGGCGAGGCGCCCACCGCAGCCGAGACAGATCTACTCCATACGGCCCTCGACGCGTGCTGTGACGACCGCGACGCCGACAGTCTCATCGGTCAGGGCGACTGATGCGACTGCATCACCTCGAGGTACGCGCGTTCGGACCGTTCGCCGAGACTGTGCACGTTGACTTCGACGAGCTGTCCGAGGCCGGCCTGTTCTTGCTGTCGGGTCCGACCGGGGCAGGCAAGACCAGCGTGCTCGACGCCGTGTGCTTCGCGCTCTACGGGGACGTCCCGGGCGACCGCAGCTCGGCAAGGCGGCTGCGGTGCGACCAGGCGGCACCGGGGGTGCAGCCACTGGTGACTCTCGAGGTGACCCTGGGCAGCAGGCGGTTCCGCCTGGTGCGGTCGCCGGCGTGGGAGCGACCGAAGAAGCGCGGCGCTGGAATGACCACCCAGCAGGCGGGGGTCACCATGTCGGAGCTGACCGGCGGTGATTGGCAGCCGCTCTCGAGTCGGCTCGACGAGACCGGCGACCTGGTCGGGCGGTTGGTCGGCATGACCCTCACCCAGTTCACCCAGGTGGCGATGCTCCCGCAAGGCCGCTTCCAGGCGTTTCTGCGGGCCCGCTCGGAGGAGCGACACCGCCTGCTCCAGCAGTTGTTCCAGACCGGTCGATTCGAGCAGGCGGAGCGGTGGCTCAAGGACCGGCGGATCGAGCTACGACACCAGAGCCAGGAGGCGCACCAAGCGGTCGTCGAGCTCGTGAACCGACTCAGCGAGACCGCCGGAGAGCCCGTCCCCGGTAACTGGCACATCAACGATCTGGATGGCTGGGTGACCACTCGACGTGCGACGGCGACTGCGGGACGCCAAGACGCCGACGGATTCGTCGCGGAGTGCACGGCGATGGAGCAGCACACCCGCCGCGAGCTGGAGGCGGCTCGGGCGCTCCATGACCGGCGTCAGCGGGTAGCGGCGGCCGCCGCAGAGCACCAGCAGCTCCTCACAAACGCTCCATCGCACGCTGAGCAACTTCGCGATCTCGATGCTGCCCGCCGAGCCGCTGCGCTGGTGCCCGTCTTGCGCCTGGCCGCGACGGCAACGACGAAGCTGGAGACAGAGCGGCACGCCACCGCGACCGCGACCGCGCGACTCGAGGCGCTGACCGGGCGTCATCTTGCCCAGGGCCCCGAGCTGACCGGCTTCGTGTCCGAGGCGCTCGACGCCGCTGCTCAGCTACGTGCCCTGCTGCCGCGCGCCACCCGCGTGGGGGAGATTGACGGCGAGATCAAACGACGCGACGCCGAGCGGCTGTTGCTCGAGGAGCAGATCGAGGCCGTCTCCCGGCGCCGGCAGCAGTCGCCGGCCACGCTGGCCGAGCTGCGCGAGGAGCTGACCCGCGCGGGGGCGGCGACGACCGCCCAGGACAGCACGAGGCTCAAGCTCACCATGGTCCAGGCGCAGCTGAACGCGCACGCTGAGATCGGCTCGCTCGTCACCCAGATCGAGGCGGCCGCCACAGCCTGGCGGGTCGCCCAGGAGACCGCACTGATCCGCCGCGAGGAATGGCTGACGGTGAAGGAGGCTCGGCTGGAGAGCATGGCGGCCGAGATCGCCGGGCAGCTGGCGGTGGGCGCCTGCTGCCCCGTGTGCGGGTCTGCGGACCACCCCGCGAAGGCCGCCCACTCCCCCGGTGCGCCCGATGCGGCGCTCGAGAAGTTGTCTCTGAAGGCGCTGGATGACGCCAAGTCCACCGAACACCTGCGCGCCCTCGAGGTGCGTGACCTGGAGGCGCGGCTGACGGTGCTGCGGCAGTCGGCCGGCGAGGATGGTCCCGACGAGCTGCACGCGAGCGCGGCGCAGCTGACAGCTGACAGCGAGCGCCAGGCTCAGCTCGCCTCGACGGCGCAGGGGCTGAGCGATCGGCTGGTCGAAGCTCAAGCCCAGGCCGATGCGGATGTCGAGCTGGAGCGCACCCTGGCAGCCAGTTGCGCGACAGCGGCCGAGGCGCTGAAAGCGCTGACCGACGAGCAGGCGTCGCTTTCCTCCGAGCTGCACGAGGCACTCGGACCGGACGCCGACCTGCCCACGGTCCTGGAGGCCCACGTCGCGTCCGCCGAGGCCGGTCGGTTCGCGCTGCAGGCGTTGGAAGCGCTCGACGTGGCGGAGAAGGCCCACGCGGAGGCCGAGGAGGAGCTCGCCGCGGTCGCTGCCGGCCACGGGTTCACCGACCCGGCCGAGGCGGTGGCAGCGCACCGAAGCACCGAGGAGCTTGGTCGGCTCGCGGCGCAGGTCAGCCGGCACCAGGAGCGGCTGGCAGCGGTCACCGAGGTGCTGTCCGAGCCCGGGGCCAGTGACCTCGTGAAAACCCCGCCAGCGGACATCGATGCCTTGGTGGTCAGGCACGAGGCCAGCATGCGACGACTGGGCGAGGCCCAGACGGCCGCAGCCTCCTGGCGCTGGCGTGAGCTCCGACTCGGCGAGCTCGCCGCCCGGCTGGACGTCGCGATCGGCTCCTGGCGTCCGGTGCAGGACGAGCTTGAGCTCACCACCCAGCTATCGGCCTTCGTCGAGGGGAAGGCTCCGGACAACCGGCTCCAGATGCGGCTCTCGGCGTATGTCCTGGCCTACCGGCTGTCACAGGTGGTCTCCGCAGCCAACCTCCGTCTTGCGAGGATGAGCGACCAGCGCTACTGCCTGGAGCACACGCCGCACCGGGGAGTCGGCGAGACCCGCGGCGGGCTGAGCCTTCAGGTGCGGGATGACTGGTCCGGGGAGTCGCGCGACCCGGCCACGCTGTCCGGAGGCGAGACGTTCGTCGTCTCCCTGGCGCTGGCTCTGGGCCTGGCCGACGTGATCACCGACGAGTCCGACCCGGGTGCGGAAGGCTCCCGCCTGGAGACGCTGTTCGTCGACGAAGGGTTCGGGTCATTGGACGCCGAGACTCTTGACGACGTGATGGACACCCTCGACTCGCTGCGCGACGGCGGCCGCGTGGTCGGAGTGGTCAGTCACGTCGCGGAGATGCGTGACCGGATCCCGACCCAGCTGCGCGTCTTGAAGTCTCGACAGGGCTCGACCGTGGCAGTTCGGCGGTGACGCCGAAGTCGCTGGTGCGATCTCAGCTGGAGGTGCCGGCTACGCCGTGCGCAAGTGCCTCCAGCAGCGCGTTGTTGAAGTCGGGGATGTCGCCGGGGTTACGACTGGTGATCAGGTTCCCGTCGGTCACCACTTTCTCGTCCACCCACTCCGCCCCGGCGTTGCGCAGGTCCGTCTGCAAGCTGGGCCACGAGGTGACGCGGCGACCCTTGACCACGTCTGCCTCGATCAACGTCCACGATGCGTGGCAGATGGCGGCGACCGGCTTGCCCGACGCCACGAACTCGCGAACGAGGGACACCGCGTCCCCATCGGTGCGCAAAGCGTCAGGGTTGGCCACCCCGCCCGGCAGCACCAGCGCGGCGTAGTCGTCCGCGTCGGCCGCGGACACCGATACGTCCACGGCCTGGGTGTCGGCCTTGTCGAGGTGCTCGAACAGCTGGACCTTGCCCTCCTCGGGGCTGATCAGGACTGGTTCGTAGCCGGCGTCCTCGACCGCGGCCCACGGCTCGATGAGCTCGGCCCGCTCGATGCCTTCACCGGCGACCAGGAATGCGACCTTCGAAGTAGTCATTCACCTCAGTACCCGAGGATCGTGCACTCACACGGGCTCAGGTCCTCAGACTGGTCCACGAGCTGACGTCGAGTCCCCAGTCGCGCCGCAGCCGCTCGGCCTGTGGCCGGTAGAGCACCTGGAGCGATTCCTTGAGACCGGGCGTCCATTCCCAGGTCACCTGGTCGGTGCTGCTCGATCCCGACTCACTGCGCACGTCAGACAGCTCCACGGGGTCGAGACCGAGGTCGCGCCAGATCTCCTCCACCACCGGCTGCGGCTCCGCACGCACCTGCTCGAACACCATCACCCGGATCCGGTCGCGCCCGACTGCGGCCGCCCACATGTCGAGCTGGTCGGCGTAGCAGCCCGACCAGGTCTGGATCGTGATCGGCACGGGGTAGGGCCACGGCATGGTGATCTTGCGGGTCATCCGCTTCTGCATCCATTCGCGGGTGAGCCCGAGCAGCATGGCCGAGCGGTATCGCTCGATCGGGTCGCGCAGCAGCACCAGCACCGGCCCCTTCGGAGCTACTCGGGCCGCCGCGAACGGAGCCGAGGCGTGACGGAGGTACTGAGGCGACCACTCTCCACGACGGATGCCGTCGTCGGGGAACAGGTCGAGGTACTCCGAGTCCTCGAGCCGCCCGTCGGCGATCTTGTGCAGGAGCTGCTGCTCCTTCTTGTCGTTGCTGCCGAGCGCGACCTGGGGGTGCTGGGTCAACAGGTCGGTGAGCCAGGTGGTGCCGCTTCGCTGCGCACCGATGCCCAGCCACGCCGGATAACCCATGTGCCCGAGCCTATCCACGACGGATAGGTTCGTCGGCATGAGTGGTCCCGGCCTCGATCAGAGCTTCATCGCCCTCCCCTACCGGAGCCTCGCTGATGCCGCGCTCAGTCGGGCGCAAGAGCTCGGCGCGAGCCATGCGGACTTCAGGTTCGAACGGGTCCGCTACCAGCACCTAGGTGTCCGCGACGGCATCCTGCAGAGCGCGGCCGATGCCGAGGACCTGGGTTTCGCGGTCCGGGTGATCCACGGTGGCTCTTGGGGGTTCGCGGCCGGAGTGATCCTGACCGATGGTGAAGCCGTCCGGCTGGCCGAGTCGGCGGTCGCCGTCGCCAAGGTCGCCGCTGCCATGACCACGGCGGCGGTGGAGATCGCCCCGGAGCCGGTCCATGACGACGTCACCTGGATCTCCTCCTATGTCGTCAACCCGCTCGACGTTCCGGTCGCGGAGAAGGCAGCCCTGCTGGTCGACTGGACCAACCGGCTGCGCACGGGCGCTGCAGTTGACCACGCCTCCGCAAGCCTGCAGCAGGTGCAGGAGAACAAGTTCTACGCCGACCTGACCGGCACCCGGACCACGCAGCAACGGGTCCGGCTCCAGCCGGGGTTCGAGGCGATGGGCGCCGGGGCCGACACGTTCGACTCGATGGGCTCAATCGCCGCGCCCGTAGCCCGCGGCTGGGAATACCTGACCGATGGCAGCTACGACTGGGACGACGAGATCGAGCACGTACCCGAGCTGCTCGCCGAGAAGCTGAAGGCACCCAGCGTCGAGGCGGGCGCCTACGACCTGGTCATCCATCCGTCCAACCTCTGGCTGACCATCCATGAGTCCATCGGCCACGCGACCGAGCTCGACCGGGCCCTCGGCTACGAGGCCAACTACGCCGGTACGTCGTTCGCCACCTACGACAAGCTCGGCACTCTCCAGTACGGCTCCCCGATCATGCACGTCACCGGCGACCGGACCGTCGAGCACGGGCTTGCCACGGTCGGCTACGACGACGAAGGGGTGCAGACCCAGAGCTGGGACATCATCCGCGATGGTGTCCTGGTGGGCTACCAGCTGGACCGGGCGATGGCCCGGATGAAGCCCGAGCTCGCCGGCCCGGACTCTGGTGAGGGCCGGTCCAACGGTTGCGCGTACGCCGACTCCCCCGGCCACATCCCCATCCAACGGATGGCCAACGTGTCGCTCCAGCCAGCGGCTGATGGCCCGTCGACCGAGGAGCTGATCGGCCGGGTCGAGCGCGGCATCTATGTGGTGGGCGACAAGTCGTGGTCGATCGACATGCAGCGGTTCAACTTCCAGTTCACCGGTCAGCGGTTCTACAAGATCGAGAAGGGCGAGCTCGTCGGCCAGGTGCGCGACGTGGCCTACCAGGCAAGCACCACCGAGTTCTGGGGATCGATGGAAGCCGTCGGTGGCCCGGACACGTGGATCCTGCATGGAGCCTTCAACTGCGGCAAGGCCCAACCCGGGCAGGTGGCGGCGGTCAGCCATGGGGCTCCCACCTCCCTCTTCCGCGGCGTACGCATCCTGAACACCAACGAGGAAGGTGGCCAGTGATGGCTGCTTCCACGATCGGCGCTGTCACTCCTCAGTCCCTCGTCGAGCACGGTGTGGCCACCTCGACGGCCGACGACTGCGTCGTGATCGTCAACGACAAGACCAGCGCCAACCTGCGCTGGGCCAACAACACCTTGACCACCAACGGAGTCATGCACGCGATCAGCGTCACGGTGGTCTCGTTCATCCACGTCGCCGGTGCTGAGGGAGGCGTGTCGACCGGCTCGGTCACCGGTAGCGCCACGTCGCAAGCTCATGTGGACACGCTGGTCCGCGCCGCGGATGCCGCTGCCCGAGCGGGCTCGCCTGCCGAAGACGCCGGCGAGCTGGTACCTGGGCGATGCTCGCCCGATTGGGACGACCAGCCGGTGCCGACCGACATCCATGTCTACGACACCTTCGCGCCTGCGCTCGGCGAGGCCTTCGGGCGGGCGTCCGGCTCCGAGCGCGTGCTCTACGGTTTCGTCAATCATGAAATGACGACCACCTACCTGGGCTCCACCACCGGTCTGCGGTTGCGTCACGTGCAGCCCACCGGCCACTACGGCTGCACCGGCAAGACCGCTGACCTGCGCGAGAGCGCCTGGGTCGGCGGAGCAACCCGCGATTTCACCGATGTTGACGCTCTGGCACTTGACGCGACGCTCGCTCAACGGCTGAGCTGGGGTGCGCGCAGGGTGGACCTGCCGGCCGGCCGTTACGACACGATCCTGCCTCCTACCGCGATGGCCGACCTGATGATCGACGCCTACTGGTCCGCCGGCGCGCGGGTCGCTTGGGAAGGCCAGTCGGTCTACAGCCGCAGGCCAACCGGCACCCGGATCGGTGAGACCATCACGTCGCCCGGCGTCAACCTCTTCAGCGACCCGGCGTACGGCGGTCTGCAGAGCGCGCCGTTCAACGTCGCCGCGGCATCAGGCAACGAGTCCTCGGTCTTTGACAATGGCCTGCCGCTCGAACGCACGGACTGGATCCGCGACGGCAAGTTGACCTCGCTGGTCCAGACCCGCCACTCGGGCGCCATGACCTCGCAGCCGGTGACCCCGGGGATCGACAACCTCATCCTCTCGATCGACGGCGCGAGCGATTCCATCGATGACTTGGTGCGCGGCACGGAGCGCGGTCTACTGCTGACCTGCCTCTGGTACATCCGAGAGGTGGACCCGCAGACACTGCTGCTCACCGGCCTCACCCGCGACGGCGTCTATCTCGTCGAGGGCGGCGAGATCACCGCCTCGGTCAACAACTTCCGGTTCAACGAGAGCCCGATCGACCTGTTGCGCCGCTTCAGCCACGCCTCGGTCACCGAGAAGAGCTTCAGCCGCGAGTGGGGCGACGACTACTTCTCCCGGACCGCCACCCCAGCCCTGCGGGTGCCCGACTTCAACATGTCGAGCGTGAGCCAGGCGATGTGATGGCGATGGTCGTCTGGGTACCAAGGTCGATCAATTCCTGACCCGGCCAGTAGAGCTGGACAGGTCTGGACAGGTCTGGAGACATTCCAACCATTCCGTGGGAGCCCGCGTCTTGTTGGCGTACATCAACCACACAAGATGCAGGAGAACGCACCATCATGCGCACCACAACCGCCACCCCCATGATCACCGTGGCGCTCGCCGCCGCTACCGCCTTGATCGGGCTCGGCACGACGACCGCCTCCGCCTTCCAGTCCGCCGAGCCGAACAGCTCACCGGTCCGGGAGAAGGGCATCGTCCTCGAGTGCACCGGCTCCGTGCCGGGCCTTGACGCCTATGTGAACGTCTACGAGAACGACCACTACGCCAACTACCTCCAGGTGATCCTTAACGAGGATCCCGCCCTGGCCAAGTCGCGCGAGCCCGCCGACCTCTGGAGCAGGAGCAAGGTCCGCGGCTCGGTGCGGATCGACGGACACCGCGCTCTCGTGACTGGCACGGCCAGCAAGGTCGGCGCCCCGCGGAAGGTGCACGAGGAGTACGACGACGCAGGTCAGCACGTCGTCGCCGACGGGACCCACAAGCGCTTACGCAACCGCTTGGTGCTCCGTTACGACGGGGCGGTGGTGCCGCTCACTTGTGACCCAGCCTTCTTCTACAAGCTGGACGTCACCAAGACCGACATCACCGGAGGCTGACCGCAAGGATGGTCAAGCAGCGAGCGGCCACTCCGGACTAGGGTTTCGGCATGTACGAGACCCCGGCCGAGGTGGCCGCTCTGCAATCTCTGCTCGACGCCTCGCACGACCAGTCGACCGAGCACCTGCGCAGCATCATCAACGGCGAGCGCGTGCTCTCGGCCGATGACCTGGTGGCCCTGCTGACGGGAATGAAGGTGCTGAGCCTCGCAACCGTCACCGCGGCGGGTGAGCCACGCATCAGCGCAGTCGACGGTCACTTCCTCCATGGCACGTGGTCGTTCAGCACGTCCGGCACCGCCGCCAAGGCACGCCACCTGCGCTCCCGCCCGTCGGTGAGCGTCGCGCACGTCGACAACGAGGAGCTTGCGGTGTTCAGTCACGGTCGCGTCGAGCCCATGAGGGAGGCCGATCTCGACTTCGCCCCGACCCTCGAGCACTGGACCAAGCACTACGGCAGCTCACCGCTGACCTGGGGCGACGAGATCGTCCTCTACCGCTACCAGCCCCACTGGATGGTGGGTTACGCGTGGAAGCGTGAGGAGCTGATGCGGTCCCGAGGCGTTGCCTCCTGAGGTGTCAGCCCGCCATCACTCGGCAAAGGCCTCCGGCGGCGGGCAGGCACAGACCAGGTTGCGGTCGCCGTAAGCCTGGTCGACCCGCGCCACGGGGGGCCAGTACTTGTCGGGGTCGATGCCGCTCGGAAAGACCGCCAGCTCTCTCGAATAGACACGGTCCCACGGGCCGACGAGCGAGCGCGAGGTGTGTGGCGCTCCCCGCAGCGGTGAGTTCTCCGGAGTCCACTCCCCCGCAGCGACTCGATCGATCTCGGCCTTGATCGCAATCATCGCGTCGCAGAACCGGTCGATCTCGGCCAGATCCTCCGACTCGGTCGGCTCGACCATCAGCGTGCCCGCGACCGGGAACGACATGGTCGGGGCGTGGAAGCCGTAGTCGATCAGGCGCTTCGCCACGTCGTCCACGCTCACGCCGCTGTCCTTGGTCAGGCCGCGCACGTCCAGGATGCACTCGTGCGCCACCAGCCCTCCGTGTCCCCGGTAGAGCACCGGGAAGTGCTCACCGAGCCTGGAGGCGATGTAGTTGGCCGACAAGACGGCGACCGCCGTAGCCCGGGTCAGACCCTCGGCTCCCATCAAGCGGATGTAGGCCCACGAGATCGGGAGGATGCCGGCCGAGCCGTACGGCGCCGCACTGATCGGACCGATGCCTTGGCGTTTGGCCTCCTCGGGGTGCATCCCGTGCGAAGGAAGGTACGCCGCTAGGTGCTCGCGCACCGCGACCGGTCCTACCCCGGGCCCGCCGCCTCCGTGCGGGATGCAGAAGGTCTTGTGCAGGTTCAGGTGGGAGACGTCGCCACCGAACTCGCCTGGTTTGGCGTAGCCGAGAAGCGCATTGAGGTTGGCGCCGTCGACGTACACCTGCCCGCCATGGCCATGGACGATCTGGCAGAGCTCGGTGATCGTGTCCTCGTAGGCGCCGTGGGTCGAGGGATAGGTCACCATGATGGCGGCCAGGTCGTCGGCATGTGCCTCGCACGCCGTGCGCAAGGCGTCGAGGTCGACAGAGCCGTCGTCAGAAGCCTTGACCACGACCACGCGCATCCCGGCCATCACAGCCGAGGCGGCGTTGGTGCCGTGGGCCGATGACGGGATCAGGCACACATCTCGAGAGCCCTCGCCGCGCGCCCGGTGGTAGCCGCGGATCGCCAGCAGCCCGGCCAGTTCCCCCTGCGAGCCGGCATTAGGTTGGATCGAGACGCGGTCATAACCGGTGACCTCAGCGAGCCAACCTTCGAGCTGGTCGATCAGCAGCCGATAGCCAGCCGCGTCATCGCCAGGTGCGAACGGGTGAAGGTCGGCAAAACCGGGCAACGACACCGGCTCCATCTCGGTGGTCGCGTTGAGCTTCATCGTGCACGAGCCCAGGGGGATCATGCCGCGGTCGAGCGCATAGTCCCTGGCCGACAGCGTGCGGAGGTAGCGCAACATCTGCGTCTCGGAGTGGTGGCTGTTGAACACCTCGTGTTCCAAGAAGGAGGTACGCCGGAGCAGCTCCACCGGCAGGGCGTCCGGGGTGCGGGTGTCGACGTCGGCGAGCTCGACCGACGCAACGCCGAAGGCGCCCAGCACGGTCTCGACCAGGTCGGCATCGGTGCGCTCGGAGCAGGAGACACCAACGTGGTCTGCGTCGACCAGGCGCAGCTGCACACCCGCTGCGCGCGCGGCCGCGACAACCTCGGCGGCCCGTCCTGGCACCCTGGTGAGCACCGTGTCGAAGAATGCCCCGTGGAGCACCTCGACGTCGGCCTCGCGCAAGGCGGCGGCGAGCGCGACAGCGCAGCGGTGCGCTCGCTGCGCGATCGTGCGCAAACCCTCCGGACCGTGGTAGACGGCGTACATCGAGGCAACCACGGCCAGCAGCACCTGGGCAGTGCAGATGTTGGAGGTCGCCTTGTCTCGACGGATGTGCTGCTCGCGCGTCTGTAGAGCAAGGCGATATGCGGGCCGGCCCTCGGCGTCGACAGACACGCCAACCAGCCGACCGGGCAGGTGTCGCTCGAGTCCGGATGCCACGGCCATGTAGCCGGCGTGCGGACCGCCGTAGAAGAGCGGCACGCCGAAGCGCTGCGTCGAGCCCACCACCACGTCGGCGCCGAGCTCCCCAGGTGACTCCAGCAGCGTGAGCGCCAGGAGGTCGGCTGCCACGACCAGCTTGCCGCCCCTGGCCGCGACGTCCTCGGCCAGCTCCCGCGGATCCAGGATCCGACCCGACGCTCCGGGGTACTGCAGCAGCACCCCGCAGACATCTCCGCTGGGCACGCCCCTGGCGAGGTCTGCGACGACCACCTCGATGCCCATCGCCTCGGCGCGGGTGCGGACGACCTCGATCGTCTGCGGGAGCGCGTCGGCGTCAACGACGAACGGACCCGACGCCCTCGGGCTGGCTCGGCGTACCAGCGTCATCGCCTCGGCGGCCGCGGTGCCCTCGTCAAGCAGGGAGGCATTGGCTGTCGGCAGACCGGTGAGGTCGCCGATCACGGTCTGAAAGTTGAGCAGAGCCTCCAGACGGCCCTGAGAGATTTCTGGTTGGTACGGCGTGTAAGCGGTGTACCAGCTGGGGTCTTCGAGCACGTTGCGCCGGATGACCGGCGGCGTGATGGTCGCGTGGTACCCCAGACCGATCATCGGCTCGCCGGGGAAGTTGAGGCTGGCGATCGCGCGCAGCTCGCGTGCCGTCTCCTCCTCACTCAATGCTGCCGGGAGGTCCAGCTCAGCAGCCGCGCGGATGCCGCCAGGCACGGCGGCATCCATGAGTGCCTCGAGCGACGCGAAGCCGAGTCGTTCAAGCATTCGCTCGACATCATCGGGCCGGACGCCGATGTGACGGTCTACGAACGGCGAAGCACCGTCCAGCTCGGCGAGAGTGGGGTGATCGGACACTGGCGGGGCTCCTCAGATCGGTCGACACTGAATCCATCGAAGGCGCCTCCCCCTCTGTCACCTCACCATCGAGGCTCCACAGTTGCCTGTCCCGCACGGTCCTGGCGCCTGAGAGGTTCCGGGGAGGAATTGCCCCTTCGGCGCTCCGAATCGGGTGGGTCGGAGACTCTCCCGCGCGGTCTGATCGGCAATGCCCATGCTAGCAAGAGAGTCGCCGGGCGGCCGTATCCCACACGCCACGGGTGCTGCGCAGCACCGCGAAGCACGACGTCCGACCCACAAATGACGACCGGCCCGTTGCTCAAGAGCAACGAGCCGATCGGAGCCTGTGCTGCGAATCAGCCGATCTTGCGGGCCGCGCGTCGAGCGGCGAGCTCGTCATTCGCCGAAGGGGTGGCGGACTCGTCGGCGGCGCGCTCGCTGGGGAGCTCAGCCAGAGTGCCTTCGACTTCGCGCCAGACACCGCCGATAGCGATGCCGAAGACGCCCTGCCCGCCTTGGAGCAGGTCGATGACCTGGTCGTCGCTGGTGCACTCGTAGACCGAGGCACCGTCGCTCATCAAAGTCACGCGGGTCAGGTCGTCGGTGCCGCGCTCACGCAAGTGGGAAACGGCGGTACGGATCTGTTGCAGCGAGATGCCCGCGTCGAGCAGCCGCTTGATCACCTTGAGGATCAAGATGTCGCGGAACGAGTAGAGGCGCTGCGACCCGGAGCCGCTGGCGCCGCGCACGGTGGGCTCGATCAGGCCGGTGCGGGCCCAGTAGTCCAGCTGGCGGTAGGTGATGCCAGCCGCGTTGCAGGCAGTGGGACCGCGATAACCCAAGTCGGAGGGCACGGTCGAGACGTCGTCGGTGAAGAGCAACCCCTGCTCGTCGGCCATCTCGGCGGCTTCGATGGCGGCAGTCGAGCTGTCGTCCGAGCCGGCCTGCGGCGTCTGGTCCTTCACACGGTCCTCCGTGGGTCTACTTCGTGATCAGCAACTCCAGGGAAGTGGACAATCACATGCTGGGAGTTACAACGAAGACAGTTCAAGGTAAGCCCCGCGAGGAGAGTGGTCAAAGACACCAGCGGCGTGTCGCAACCCTCAACCTCAGGTTGAGGGTCAGGAATCAGCCCGAGGGCGCCTCGAAGTCCTCAGGAGAGACATGGTCGAGGAACTCGCGGAACTTCTCGACCTCGTCCTCCTGCTCGGCCGGTACCGCAAGCCCGGCCTCATCGAGCACGTCCTCGGCGCAGAAGATGGTGGTGCCGGTGCGCAGCGCCAGGGCGATCGAGTCCGATGGGCGGGCGCTGACCTCGGCACCGGAGCCGAAAACCAAGGTCGCGAAGAAGACTCCGTCCTTGACATCGGTGATCCGAACTTCGGTCAGCTCGTTGCCGGTGGCCTCCAGCACGTCCTTCATCAGGTCGTGGGTCAGCGGTCGGGGTGGGACCACACCCTGCTGTGCGAACGCGATGGCAGTGGCCTCCACAGCCCCGATCCAGATCGGCAGGTAGCGCTCGCCGGTGACCTCGCGGAGCAGGACGATCGGCTGGTTCGATGGCATCTCCACACGGACACCCATCACATCTACCTCGCGCACGCCACCACAGTACCCCTGGGGTGGTGCAGGTCAGGAGCGGCGCAGACCCGACTTCACCAGCGTCGCGTGGAGGCGCACCGAGAGTGCTGCGATCTCACTGACCGCCTCCTCGGCACGGGCCGAAGCAGACGCATCTCGACCGCGCTGGAGGGGCGCAACGACCTGTTCAACCAGGCCGACCTCACGGTCAGCAGCGGTCTTGAACGCGCGGAGGTGGCGCGGCTCGAAACCGAAGTCGGCCAGCTCGCGCGCGGTCTCAGCGATGACCAGGGCATCAGTGTCGTAGTGGCCCGTGCCGGCCCGCGCGGTGATCAGTCCGTACTGCTCCAGCTGGTCGAGCAACTCCCCGGTGATCGCGGCGATCTTGATCAGTTCCTTGCGCGACAGCCGGACGTTGTCCCGCCGGTTGAACGAGGCCGCGGACGGCAGCCCGTCCTCGGACAGCGCGACTTTGGGCACGGTCGGCACGACGGCCTCGATCGGTGGGGGCTCCAGCCCCCGGTCGATCGCGTCGAGATGCTCCCCGATCACTTTCAGCGGAAGGTAGTGGTCGCGTTGCATCCGCAGGACGTAGCGCAAACGTGCCACGTCGCCCTCGGAAAACTTGCGGTAGCCGGCCGGCGTCCGTTCCGGCTTGATCAGCCCCTTGTCCTCGAGAAACCGGATCTTGGGGATCGTCACGCTTGGGAAGTCCGACCTGAGCTCGTCGAGCACCTGGCCGATGTTCATCCGCGCCATTCCCGCCGAGGCGTTGGCTGAGGGCCCTGGGGAGGCCGACACTGTCAGGCGCTCTCGTGTCCGGAGAAGAAGACCAACCGGTACTTGCCGATCTGGACCTCGTCACCGTCGCTCAGGTCATGAGCCTCGATCCGGTCACGGTTGACGTACGTGCCGTTGAGGCTGCCGACGTCGCTGACGGTGAAGCTGTCGCCGTCGCGGTTGAACACCGCGTGCCGCCGCGACACCGTCACGTCGTCGAGGAAGATCTCGCTGTCCGGATGCCGACCGGCGTTGACCACGTCAACGTCCAGCAAGAACCGGCTTCCCGCACCCGGCCCCTTCTGGACCACCAGCAACGCATGCCCCGCCGGGAGGGCATCGACCGCCGCGGCATCGACGGGGTTGAGCGCACGATCGGAAGTCTCCACCTTATCCGCACTGGTGCCGATCTGGATCGTCGCTGTCGACTCCCCCACCGACTCGGTGGCGCCCGCGGTGCCAGCCCCGACGATGCGCGCTCCGCACTGCGAGCAGAAACGGGCGTCTTCAGGGTTCTGCTTCCCGCAGACGGTGCAGAACGGCATGGGGGGTCCTCCGGTCCGAGTGAGAAAAAGGCCAGAACCCTCAAGGCTGACCTGAGGTTGACGGTTGCCCCGAAACCTACCAGCCTGCTGCGCGGCTTCGAACGGGAAAACGCAGAACTTCAGCCGTCGAGCGAGGCCGCGTACGTCTCGGCCGACATCAGCTGGTCGACCGCGCCGGCGTCCGTCGGCACGATCTCGAAGAGCCAGCCACCCTCGTAGGGGTCGCTGTTGACCAGTTCGGGCGTTGCGTCGAGCGCCTCGTTCCTGGCCACGACCTCTCCGGTCACCGGCGCGTAGACGTCACTGACCGACTTGGTCGACTCCAGCTCGCCACAGGTCGTGCCGGCGTCGACGCCGACCCCGACCTCGGGGAGCGAGACGTAGACGATGTCACCGAGTGCGTCCTGGGCGAAGTCGGTGATGCCGACCCGCACCGAACCGGCGTGCTCGCCAGGACTCCTGACCCACTCGTGCTCGGCGGTGTACTTGAGGTCCTCGGGGTACACGGTGGCTCCTGTAGTTGGCGACAGTTGGGCAGGACGTCGGGCGGCAGGCTGACTCGGAAGGTTACTGGTCCAGGTCGGGTTCGAGGTACTCAGGCTGAACCGGCCGACGTACCGCGTCAATGTCCAGCGAGCTCTGCTGGTTCACCTCCAGCGTCCCGCCTTCGTCCTCAATCTGCGCCCGTGGTCCCTCGATGAACGTCATGGCGCCCGTCAGCACGTTGGGCTCACCGATGACGTCGATGACGTACGGAGACGAGATCAGGTCGCCGTCGACGAGAAATCCCCCTGCGACGTCCTCGAAGGAAGTCTGGGCGACCACCCTGACCGCGGCGTTGATCTGGATCGCTTCGGCACCCACCGTGCGCAGCTCCTGAATCACGTCAAGCAGCGAGCTCAGGCTGATCTGGTCGGCCACCTCGGTGATGGTGATCCGGATCCCGCTGCCAGTCACCGGCACGAGTCCGGCCAGGATGCTCAGGGTGGCGGCCTCGGTCGCGGCTTGCTCGATGGCAGCCTGCCTCCGACTGGTGGTGGACGAAAGGTCCGCCCGGGTCTCCTCCAGACGATCGCGCTCGGCCTCGGCCCGCTGCCGGGCCCCGGCCAGCCCGTTCAGCACGTCAATCAAGCCCTGCTCACGAAGACTGGCATAGGAGTCGTCCACCTCGTTGGCGCGCACCTGGGTCACCCCGGCGAAGCCGACCAGCGCGAGCAGCAGTCCCACCGTGATCTGCCGCCGAGTGGGCCTCATCAGGGACTTGAGGGTTCGGTCGCGGCCCTCGTCCTCCGCGGCTCCGCCAACTGATGGGCCAGATGGATTCTCAGGCATGGAAGAGGTGCCTTCTGATCGCGGCAACGTTGGAGAAGATCCGGATGCCCAGCACCACGATCACACCGGTTGACAGCTGTCCACCGACGCCCAGACGGTCGCCGACATAGACGATGCCGGCGGCGATGATCACATTGCTCACGAACGAGACCACAAAGACCTTGTCGTCGAAGATGCCGTCGAGGTAGGCGCGAAGCCCGCCGAAGACGGCATCGAGCGCCGCAACGACGGCTATCGGGGAGATAGGGCTCGATCCCAGCTGGGACGTCAGGCTGGACTACGAAGCCGAGGAGCACCCCGGCGAGCAGCCCGAGAACGGCGATCACGGTCCGGTCTCCTCTGCTGTGAGCGACTGGTTGGCGAAGCTGGTCGTCACCGAGCGCAGCCGCAAGAACCGCTGTGGTGCCGCTGGCAACGACAGGTCCTCATCATTGTCCATGTTGTACGTGAAGCCGAAGTTGCGCGCCAGCGCGTCGAAGGCGAGCCCACTGGAGCTGTCGATGAAGGCAGACTGCAGGGAACCCATGTCGCCGATGGCGAGCACGGTGTACGGCGGTGCAATACCCACGCCGTTGACCTCGATCGGCACACCCGAGTTGCGGATGGCGCTCATGGCCGTGAGTCGTTGACCGTTGATCGATATCGCCTCCGCGCCCGCGGTCCACAGTCCGTTGGCCAACATGGCCAGGTCGGAGTCACGCACCGCTTGGTTTGCGTCGGCATTGGGCGCGTTCTCGACCGTCACCCGGATACCGGGCCCGTGCACCGCCAGCAGCCCCGTGCGCACCTGGAGTCGCTGCAGTCGGGTCTCCGCATCCTGGGCATCCTGGTTGGTCCTGGCCAGCCGATCCCCGAGCTCACTGTTCTCATCTCGCAGTGCGGCTATGTCCGACTGGAGCCCGTCGACCCGATCGCGTTGAGCGTTGATGCGGTCGATCAGGGCATTGCGGCCGGCGCTGTCGACGTCCTCGCTGAGGCTGTTCTGGACGAACGCCGTGGACACCATCACCCCGAAGACCGCGACAGCCACGGTCACGGCGACCACGCTCCGTATTCCCGGACCGGGCTCGGGCTCGCCGCCGAGCGCCCTGCGTTCGGCGGCGAACTGGTAGTCCTCGTCGAGCGATTGCTGGGTGATCAATGTCAGCAGCGGCATCGTCACCCGTGGCGGCAGCTCAGTCATCAGGCACCGTTGAGCGGCGCTCAGTAGTTGCGATCAACTTGCGGACCTGCCAGGCGTAGAGGACACCGGCCCACCAGTAGAGTCCGATCCCCCACAGCGCGAAAGCCCAACCGAAGACCTGGGCCAACGTCGGGATCACTCCGTCGCCATCCCCGACGAGCAGAAGGGGAAAGGCGTAGAGAAGGTTGAAAGTGGCTGCCTTGCCGAGGAAGTGGACCGGCAGCGAGCTGTAGCCGCGCGTTCGCAGGATCGGCACCAGCCCCCACATCAGCAGGTCGCGCAAGGGCAGCGAGATAGCCACCCACCACGGGATGATGTCGCGCAGGGCAAGGCCTACGACGACAGCCAGGATGTAGAGACGATCCGCGACGGGGTCCAGGATCTGCCCGACCACGGACTGTTGGTTGAGCTTGCGGGCGAGCCACCCGTCGAGGAAGTCGGTGATGCCGGAAAACATCAGCAGCGCGAGCGCCCAACCGTCCTCCTCGGGGCCCAGCACAAGCCACAGGAAAACCGGTACGCCGGCCAGCCGGAGCGCGCTCAACAGGTTGGGCACGGTCCACACCTGATGACCCATCGCGGTCTGCGCCGACTCGTCCACCACGGGCGTCACCCTAGTGTCCCGTCTGGCCGGAGCGTCTGATCGGGCGTGCTTTGCGGGACCGCGTCCCACGTTGGTGCTGCCTTGGGTCGGAGACGCCGACGAATGGGATTCGCCGATGCACCTGGTGGGGGCATGTCAGTGCGGAGAGGCAGTGGACTCGTCGAAGTGCGCCGCGTCCCGGATCTCACCCACCAGCTCCTCGATCACGTCCTCGAGCGTGGCGATCCCCAGGGTCGCTCCTTGCGTGTCGACCACTCGCGCCATGTGGGCGCCCTGGCGCTGCAGGGTCTCCAGCGCGTCGTGCAGCCGGTCGTCCGCGGAGACCTGCGCAAACGGGCGGATCCACTTGTCGGCGATCGACTGGCCGCGCAGCGTTTCATCCGTCTCGAGAGAGTCCTTGATGTGGAGGTAGCCCAGCAGCTCACCCTCGGCGGACGCCACCGGGAAACGGCTGAAGCCGGTGGCAGCGCACAGGGCTTCGACATCTGCGGGAGTCGACGCGCGCAGCACGGTCGTGAGCGTCTCGGGTGGCATCAGCACAGTCATCGCGGTCTTCTCGGTGAAGCCCAGGGCACCGGCCAGGCGGTCGTACTCATCGGCCTCGATCAGACCTTCCCCCCGAGACTCCTCCACGAGCGCGGCGACCTCTTCGCGCGTGAACGTTGAGCTGACCTCGTCTTGCAGACGCACGCCGAACAGCCGCAGGACACCGTCGGCGACCGCGTTGATCACCACGATCACCGGCCGCAGCACCGTCACGAAGGCCCAGATGACCGGGGCCAGCACCAGGGCGGACCGCTCGGGTCCGGCGAGCGCGATGTTCTTGGGGATCATCTCGCCGAGCACCACGTGGAGGTAGACCACGATCGTGAGACTGATTGCCAACGCAATGGGATGGAGCAGGGAGCCCGGCAGGTGCACCGCCTCGAGCACCGGCTCCACCAGGTGGGCCACCGCAGGCTCACCGATCGCACCCAGCAGCAGCGAGCACACGGTAATGCCGAGTTGGTTGACCCCGATGACGAGCGAGATGTTCTCCATCGACTTCAGCGCCAGCTTGGCCGCGCGGGACCCGGCCTCGGCACGAGGCTCGATCTGGCTGCGCCGGGCCGAGATCATGGCGAACTCGGCGCCGACGAAGAACGCGTTGCCGAACAGCAGGAGGACGGCGAACCCCAGGGCCGCACTTTCACTCATCGCGGTCGCCTCCCTTCGGAGCCGTCTCGTCGCTCTGGATCAGACGCAACGTGACTCGATCTACCCGGAGGCCGTCCATCTCCTCCACGGTCAGCACCGCGAGCCGTTCGCGGGCATCTTCCTGGTTGCTGGCGTTAGGAACCGACACCTCGGCCACGTCACCTACGGCTGGGATCCTCCCCAGCACCTTGAGCACGAGTCCGGCGATGGTGTCGTAGTCCTCCCCCTCTGGCAGCTCCACCTCAGTGAGGCCCTCGACCTCATCGGGGCGCAGCAGACCCGAAAGCGACCAGCTCCCGTCTCCGCGCTGCTGGCCACCTTCCCCCATCGGGTCATGCTCGTCGGCGATGTCGCCCACGATCTCCTCGATCACGTCCTCGAGGGTCACGATGCCCGCGTGGCCGCCGTACTCGTCGAGCACTACTGCCAACTGGAAACCCTCGCCGCGCAGCAGTCCCATCAACGGATCCAGTCGCAGTGAGTCCGGCACCACGATGGGCTTGGCCATCAGGTGCTTCACCTTGGTCGTCGCCCGCTCGTGGACCGGCAGCGCGACGGCATGCTTGACGTGGACCGTGCCGACCACTGTGTCCTCGGCGTCGAGCACAGGGAACCGGGAGTGGCCCGTCTCGCGGGTCAGCTCGATGACGGCGGTTGCCCGGTCGTTTTCCTCGAGTGAGTGGGTGCGGACCCGTGGCGTCATGATCTCGCCCGCAGTCCGGCTCCCGAACTCCACCGAGCGCTCCATCAGCTCAGCGGTGTCGGGGTCGAGTGTGCCGATATGGGCCGAGCGCTGGATCAGCGAGGCAAGCTCTGTCGAGCTGCGGGCCGACCGCAACTCCTCCTGAGGCTCCATACCGAGGCGGCGCACCACCGCGTTGGCTGAGCCGTTGAGCAGTCGGATCGGGACCCGGTTGATGGCGGTGAAGACTCGCATCGGCAGCTGGGTGGCGCGAGCGGTGGCCATCGGCAACGCGATCGCGAGGTTCTTGGGCACCAGCTCACCGAACAGCATGGTCAGGAACGTGCTCACCGTCAGCCCGAGGGTGAGGGAGACCGGCCCCACAGCGCCGGCAGGCACGCCGAGATCGAGCAGCGGCTCTCTGATCAGGTCGGAGATTGCCGGCTCCGCGAGGAAGCCGATCCCGAGGTTGGTGATGGTGATGCCGACTTGGGCTCCGGAGAGCTGGGTCGAGAGCGACTTCAGCGCAGCCTGGACGCCCTCAGCGGCCGCATCTCCGTCAGCTGCAGCACGCTCGACCTGGTTGCGGTCGACCGTGACGAACGCGAACTCGGCCGCGACGAAGAGCCCGCACAGGGCGATCAGCAGCAACGCGACTGCCAGCAGTATCCAGGGAGTCATCCGCGGCCCCCGAAGGGCTGCGGGCCACTACTTTGAGAGCCGTCCATGCGCGGTGCTCGTCGTACCTTTCCAGGCCTGGGGTGCGGGCGGTGCGGCTCGAGGCCGCGGACGCTCACACTATCGGGTGTGAGTCGATCGACCATTACCGTGAGCTCATTGGCCGCGAGCCAATCGGGGTGCTGGTCACCAGCATGGATGAGATCCTCGCGCTCGACGCCGATTGCGTCGTGTATGCACCGCTGGTCGCGGTCGTCGACGACGTCCTGATCCGCACCTACGACGCCCCGACGTGGTGCGCCACGTCATGTCATGCGGATCGACGTTCGTCGTACACCAGAGCCGCAGCGTTGAGCGCGGCGTAGCCGAGGGTCACTGCTGCCACCTTGCGCTTCACGGCGGGCTCGTCCGCACGGACGAGGAGCACCACACAGTCGGAGACGTCGCTGATCATCCGGAGCCCCATCGCCGTGCGGATGGCGACCCGGGAATGTCCGAGGAGGCCGATGCTGCTGATGGTCAGGTCGCGGATGCCGTAGGCGCGGGCGAGGGCCTGGTAGCCCGCCGACTGGCTGGTGTCGGCCTTCATGGCCTTCCCCAGGTGTTCCGGCTTCACCAGAGCGAAGACGGCGTAGGCGGCGCTGGCGGTGGTGATCAGGCGGCTGGCTCGATGGGTCACGTGCGCAGGTACCCCGTCGGCTGCGCGCCCACCAACCGCCTCAGCAGCGTCAACCGGACTAGCACCGCTCAATCACGATCCGCGGTGGGATCCTCAGGCTCTGACCGACTACGCAGTACTTCTCCGTGGTCGCTCCGAGGCGCGCCAGGCTCGCATCGTCGGCGTCCGTGGTGACCGCCACCGTCACGACGAGCCCTGTGATCCCTACCTCCGCGTCTCGGTTGGTTCCCAAGGTGCCGGATGCATCGAACTCGGCGGCCGCCGACAGCGTGACCTCGGTCAGCGTCAGCCCCATTGCCGTGGCGACACTGCGAGCCGTGACACCAGCGCACGCGACCACGGCTTCGAGCAACATGTCGCCCGAACAGGCATCGGTGCCGTCGCCTCCGGTGGCGGTATGCAAGCCAGCCCGCACCGGGCCCGCGAACCCGTCCACCGTGCAGGTGACGCGGTCATCCCGAAAGTCTCCTCGGGCCGAAAGAGGGGTGCGCGCGCTGGTCGGGTCTTGCCGATAGCGCACCTTCAACGGGGCCTGCAGTGCTCGGAGTTCCGATGCATCCATGCTCGGAGTATGCCGCCTGATCAGACCACGGGTTGCACGATGCAAGACACCAGAGGAACGTCACAACTCTCTTCTAAGGCAAGGAGCAGCGAGCCGGCCACCCGGCCGATCTGATCTATCCGGTGTCGGTACAGGCCTGATCAGCTCACGACTGGCCCACCAGCTCCTCGTCGCTGCCGATGTGGGCCATCGGGGCGAATACCTCGACCGGGTCCGCCTTGCCCTTGAGCGGGATGGTGCCACGGGAGACGAGCTGCGGTTGACCCAGCATCAGGTTGCGGGTGGCGGCGGTGATCAGGACGTCGTCACCGGTTTGTCGGGTCGCCCCCTCGACCCGGGCGGCCACGTTGACGGCGTCACCGATCACACTGAAGTTCAGCCGGCCGCCTCCACCGATGGATCCGGCGACCACCCGCCCGGTGTTGACGCCGACGCCTACCGAGAGTCCGGTGCCGCCGCCGTTGACCGCGCTGGCGATCTCACACGCGGCCTTCACCGCGCGGTCCGCATGGTCCAGATACGGCTCGGGAGCGCCGAAGACCGCCAGCAGGCCGTCGCCGATGAACTTGTCGACGTGTCCTCCGTGCGTGTCCACGATGGGCACCATCGTCTCGAACAGCCGGTTCAGCGTGGCGATCACCTCGGTGGCTTCGGAGCTCTCGGCATAGGTGGTGAACCCGCGCACATCACAGAACATGATGGAGACGTCGATCTCTACGCCCTCCTGGGGGAACTGTCCGGAAAGGATCAGGGCGGCGACCTCCTTGTCCATGTAGGTGCCGAACGCGACCCGCATTTCCTCGCGCTCCTCCAGCCCTCGCGCCATCAGGTTGAAATCGTGGGCCAGCTCGCCCAGCTCGTCGCTGGTGACGACCGGCACCCGCGCGGTCAGGTCGCCCTCCCGGACGCGTGCCAGGGCCCGGCCTACTTCGTTGAGCGGCAACGTGATGCCTCGGGAGAGAAGCATTGCCAGCTCGTGCGAGAGAACCAGGCCGATCCCCAGTGCGACCAGTACGGCAGCTACTAGCTGCCCAGACCCCTCACGCTGGCCGACCACGCTGGCGACCAACACCCCGGTGGCCGCTGTGTACGCCGGCAACCCGACCCGCAGGCGCTTGCTCATCGGGAGCCCGTGCCGTTCGAAAGGGAAGTCGTCGGGCAGCGCCTGGGCGATGTCGGCGACCATCGGCCGCGCCAGGGTCTCGCCGACCGAGTAGCTGAGCACCGTGGCATAGGCGGCCGGAATCACGCAGGCCAGCGCCACCACGAAGAACCCGGTCCACGCCAGGTCCAGGAGGTAGACCGCGAGCACTGATGTTGGCACGACGACAATCACGTTCACCCGCCACGAGTCGCGACGGTACTGGCGCAGGGTCAGCGTGGTCGCTGCTTCCCAGGCAGCGACGGTCTCGGTGGGCGTGGGCGACGCCGCGCGCCCCCAGGAATCGATGGCATCGAAGGCGGGCCCGGCCCGCAGAGTGGCCCAGACAACCGCAAAGACCGTTAGTCCGCACCCCGCGATGGCGAGCCCGACAACCTCGCGGGTGGTCGGATCGTAGTAGGAGCTGAGGATGACGATGGTCACCAGCGCGACGATGACCGACACACCGGCCTCGCCGATGACGAGCACCAGCCGGTAACGCGGTCCCAGACGCTCGTACATCCATCTCGTGAACCGGTCCAGCACACTGCGAGTGTGACCGGCCTGAGGAGATCCGTCCATCACGTGACGGGGTGGTGCCTCACCAAACTTCGCTGCTGCCTGCTTGCCGACTCTGCATGGCTGGTTCCGCAGAGAAGTCTCCGCGGCACATCTCGGCGGAATGCTGTGACGCGCCGGCGCTTCTCTCGTTGGACTGGCATGCCGAGAACTTGGATCTGCTTACTGGTGGCGCTCGCTGTCACCGTGCCGCTGGGCGCGACGACTGCAGGCGCGGTCCCGATCCCGGGCGACCCACTCCCTCCCGGCACTCCTGCCTACCTGGGTGCGCCGGCCACACCTCGTCCGGTCAAGGCGCCGCTTCCTCCACAACACCCCTATCTGGCCGCCAATCCCGGCAGCAATATCCACAACGACGCCTACATGAGCGACGTGTATCCCCGGTCTGGACCACTCGGCATCCGGCCGACGGTGAGTTCCACGCTGCAGTTCGCCGAGTGCGCCAGCCTCACCTTCGACAAGCGCGGCCGGATCGAGACCGTGTGCGTCGGGCCGACGACCCCGACCCTGAAGCTGTTCGACCCCACGTCGCTGCGGGAACTGGCCTCCTACCGGCTGCCCGATCGGCGGCTGGGGCCCAACGTGTTCAGTGACTTCTCGGGCGGTGGCTACTTCTACCTCGACCACCGCGACCGAGCGGTGATCCCGACCGGCACCAACCACATCCGCGTTGTAGCCCAGAACGCCGCCGGAACCCAGTTCGTGCTCGTGCGCAACTTCAACTTGGTCGGCGCGATAGGCAGCGACGACAAGATCATCTCCGTGATGCCGGCCTGGAGCGGTGAGCTGGTGTTCGTGACCGAGGCGGGAGTTGTCGGCACGGTGAACCGAGCGAGCGGCCGCATCCGTGTGCTCCGACTAGGCGAAACCGTGACCAACTCCTTCGCGGTCGACGAGACCGGAGGCATCTACATTGTCTCGGCCGCCGCGCTCTACCGACTCGATCTCAACCGCCTAGGAGCGCCACGGGTGACCTGGCGGGAGAAGTACGAGAACACCGGTGAGATGAAGCCCGGCCAGGTCTCCCCCGGATCCGGCACGACGCCCACCCTGGTCAACGACAAGTGGGTGGCTATCACCGACAACGCCGACCCGATGCAGGTCGTGGTCTACCGCCGCGGTCACCACGTGAGGGGAGACCGCGAGGTCTGCAGCGTGCCGGTGTTCAAGAAGGGCGCCAGCGCCACGGACAACTCGTTGATTGCGGCCGGCCGAGCGCTAGTGGTGACCAACAACTATGGCTACTCCGGACCAGCTCAAACCACCGCCGGAGCACTCACCTCACCGGGCATCGAACGTGTCGACATCAACCGCAACGGCAAGGGATGCCACGTTGCCTGGCGAAACCGCACCGAGCGCTCGCCTTCGGCGGTCCCGAAGATGTCACTGGCCAACGGCCTGATCTACGCTGTCACGCGCGAGCGTCGACTGCTGGTCGACTCCTGGTATCTCACGGCGCTCGACTTCCGCACCGGCCGCCCGGTCTTCAAGCAGCGCTACGGCACCGGCTTTGGGAACAACGTGAACTACGCGCCGGTCAGCCTCGGCTCCCGCGGAGTGGCGTACGTCGGCGTGCTGGGCGGTCTGGTGCGGATCGCTGATCGCGCACGGCGGCGCGACTGAGGACTGCCGCCAGCAGCTACAGGCCGGCGCGGACGAGGCCGCATCGGCAGACGTGTCGGCTACCTGACGCGTGCTGGGTCCGGTACCAGCACCAGGTCTGTCGCGCGATTTCCACCATGCCGCACCTCAATCCGCTCGGGTCGTGGTGTTGGTACCCGTCCTCGCAGGTTTCCACGCCTTCCGGGCCACCCCTGGCCCGTTTGGACTATGTCCGTGAACCCGCTACGTCGTTAGATTGAGTGGTCCGCACTGACGAAGGGCACCGCCATGAAGTCGAGGATCTTGGCCGTAGGTTGCCTTCTGGCTCTTGCCGCCACCCCAGTCGTCGTTGCCGGACCGGCCGACGCTGCAGCGTGCCGAGGCGCCAGTTACGGCTCCTCGGCTCCCATCGGCTCGACCCATTACGGAGTCGACAACATCCAGGCCAAGGGCGTTGCCTGCGGCTTGGCGGTCAAGGTAGCCCTGGAGTCCGAAGGCGTAGGGGGCCGGGCCTACGTCCACAAGGGATTCCGCTGTGTGCCTCGGGCCCTGCTTTCCTCGGGCAAGCGGCCTTTCGTCTGCACGAAGATCAAGAAGCCGACACAGGGCGCCCGACCCAAGATCACCTTCGTCACGCTGGGCAACGGCTGAGCTTCACCAAGGTGATGCGGAGTAGTCCTTCAGGAACACTCCGTGCACGTCCTCGCCCGCCTCGCCCCGAACGATCGGGTCGTACACCCTCGCCGCTCCGTCCACCAGGTCCAACGGCGCCTTGAACCCCTCTTCCGCCAGTCGCAACTTGGTCACGTGTGGTCGTTCGTCGGTGATCCAACCGGTGTCGACTGCCGTCATCAGGATGCCGTCGGTCGACAGCATCTCTGTCGAGCTGGTGTAGGTCAGCATGTTGAGCGCGGCCTTGGACATGTTGGTGTGCGGATGGCCGGGCCCCTTGTAGCGTCGTCCGAACTGGCCCTCCATCGCCGACACGTTGACGACGTACTTACGCCGCGCAGAGGAGGCCGCCAGGGCCGGGCGCAGACGGCTGATCAGGATGAAGGGCGCAGTCTGGTTGCACAGCTGCACCTCCAGCAGCTCGAGCTCACCGATCTCCCCCACTCCCTGCACCCAGCTGTTCGTGTCGACCACGTCAGGCACCAGTCCACCTGCATCGATCCGGTCGAGGTCGGCCGAGCCGGCTGTCATCGCCAAGGCGGTCAGCTCGTCGGCGGTCGCGGCATCGGCGGCCAGCACAGGGTGTGCGTCGACCGACCCCACCAGGGCTGCTGGGTGGAGATCGCTGGTGTGGCCAAACGTCACCAGCTCGGGGCCGCCGTGCTCGTGGGCCAGCTCCTCGGGCAGCGGTGTCCCCTCCGCTGCGGCAAGCGGCGCGTAGGCGCCGGGCGAGCGCCGAACCGTCTGGGCTGCGTTGTTGATCAAGATGTCGAGCGGGCCCCGCGCCCGGACGTCGTCAGCGAGGCCGATCACCTGGGCTGGGTCCCGCAGGTCGATGCCGACGACGCGCAGCCGGGGCAGCCACTCGCTGCTGTCCGGCAGGCTCGCGAACCGGCGCACGGCATCGTGCGGGAATCGGGTGGTGATCGTGAGCTCGGCCCCGTCGCGCAGCAAGCGCAGGGCGATGTACATGCCGATCTTTGCGCGACCACCGGTCAGCAGCGCCCGCCGGCCGGTGAGATCCGTGCGCGCGTCCCGCTTGTCGTGGCTGAGGGCCGCACAGTCGGGGCACAGCTGGTGGTAGAACGCGTCGACGTCGACGTACTTCTGCTTGCAGATGTAGCAGGCGCGGGGCACCACCAGCTTGCCCGCCGTCGCGCCCCTGGCGGTCGAGGTGAGCGGCAACCCGGCCGTCTCGTCATCCAACCGCGAGGCCGATCCGGTGCCGGTCAGCTCGACCACAGCGCGGTCAGCCTCGGCGACCCTCTGGCGATGGGCCTGGCGCCGCTCGCGCTTGGCTGCCTTGAAGAAGCCGGCCGTGGCCCGGCGGAGAGCCACGAACGAGGGATCGTCCGGGTTCAGCTCGCCCGCCTCCTCGAGGACGCGCAACGCGATCTCCAGCTCGTCCTCTCGCACCTGCAAAGTATGACGGGACCTCCGCTGCGTGTGTCATCGGCGCGGTCAGGTGGCTAGCGGGTTGGCAGCGGACTGAGCCCGTGCCCGGGCTCAGGAGCGGTACTCGGGGTTCTCGAAGTCGAACCGGGCACCCGCGTTCCACTCCGACCGCTGGTTGCCGTGATCAGGTACGCCGCCCGCGTCCTTCAGCATCCTGGCCAGGTGCAGGAGGTTCCAGGTCATAAAGGTCGTGTTGCGGTTGGTGAAGTCGTTCTCGGGCCCACCGCTGCCAGGATCGAGGTAGGACGGACCCGGCCCGGCCTCGCCGATCCAGCCCGCATCGGCGTTCGGCGGAATCGTGTAGCCGACGTGCTGCAGGCTGTAGAGCACGTTCTGCGCGCAGTGCTTGATGCCGTCCTCGTTGCCGGTGATCAAGCAGCCGGCGACGCGTCCGTAGAACAAGTACTGCCCCTTGTCGTTGAGCATCCCGCTCAACGCGTAGATCCGCTCGATGATCTGCTTGGTGACGCTGGAGTTGTCGCCCAGCCAGATCGGGCCGGCGATCACCAGGATGTTGCTCGCGAGAATGCCTGGGTAGAGGTCCGGCCAGACATCGGTCTCCCACCCGTGCTCGCGCATGTCGGGATACACCCCGGTGGCGATGTCGTGGTCGATGGCTCGGATCACCTCGACCGCAACTCCGTGCTTGCGCATGATGCCCGCACTCGCCTCCACCAGACCCTCGGTGTGGGACACCTCAGGGCTGCGCTTCAACGTGCAGTTGATGAACGTGGCCGTCAGGCCGGTGAAGTCCAAGTCGTCAGTCATGACCGACACGGTCCACCAAGCCCGCGCTTCCGGCAATGGCCGAGCATGACAAACCTCTTACGCATCGCTCCGCGCATTGCCCTGGCGGACGTGATCGGGCTGAGCCTGGCCCGCGGTGCACTCAGCTCAGCTGCTCGGCGAGATCAGTCAGGGACGCGACTCGAAGATCGGGTGTCCTGAAGTAGGCCGGGTACGGGCCCCCGGACCTGTTGATCCAGGCAGTAGTCAGCCCCGCTCGCGCCGCCCCGTCGATGTCCCACGGGTGCGCCGCCACGAGCATCGCGTCCGAGCTGTCGACCCCGCACTGCTGCAGGGCGTACGCATAGGCCTCAGGTGCCGGCTTCCAGCGGCCGACGTCCTCCACCGTCAACAGGCGCTCGAAGTCAGCTCTGATACCGGCCCTCTCGAAGAGGGCCTCAGCGACCGAGGCCGAGCCGTTGCTCAGGGTCACCAGCCGCGACCCGCGGCCTCCGAGCGCAGTGATGCCGGCTGGCACGTCGGCGTGCACGGGGAGCGCGGCGAACCCCTCCATGACGTGGGCGACGGCCGCACCCAGCTCGCGGTCCAACGACGCCCCGTGGAGGCTGACCAGCAAGGACTCGGCTGCGATGCGGGCAAACGTGTCGCTGGAGTCAACAGCGGTGAGCGCAAACCCGTCGCGGAGCAATGTTGCGAACCAGGTGGCGGCCAGGTGGCCAGGGGCGCCGACGTCCTCGAAACGTCTCGCCATCGACGACATGTCGGAGAGAGTCTCGTTGACGTCGAAAATCATGAGTCGGGGGCGGTCTGGACTGTTGCCATCGGCCGCCCGTACGTCGCTCGCAACCCCCCGCCTCACGTGTTCACTCGCCATACCGTCCACCGTAGCTTCCGGGCATCTACCCGACGCTCCTCCACCTGGGCCGGCTGCTCACTCTTCGGCCAGCCTCGCTCGCGTCTCGACCCGCCTCGTGGAATGGTCATGGCGTCCCACCGGGTTCCTGTCTCAACCGCAGACAATTCCCGTGGTCGAGAGGAAGCCAACGCGTGCGCACCGAGAAAGTCACTTTCGCCAGTTCGGACGGGGCGCTGTTGGCTGGTCGCCTCGACCTTCCCGACGGCAACCCGCGGGCCTTCGCGCTGTTCGCGCACTGCTTCACGTGCAGCAAGGACGTGCTCGCCGCCTCGAGGATCGCGCAAGCGCTGACGGGCTTCGGGATAGCGGTGCTCCGCTTCGATTTCACCGGTCTCGGCGGATCCGACGGCGAGTTCGCCAACACCAACTTCACCTCGAACGTAGCTGACCTGGTCAGTGCCGCGGACTACCTGCGTGACCAACATGCGGCACCCACGATCCTGATCGGCCACTCCCTGGGCGGGGCGGCAGTCATCGCGGCCGCTGAGCACATCGCCGAGACCCGCGCGGTAGCCACCATCGGGGCACCCGCAGGCACCGAGCACCTGCTGCACCTGCTCTCCGAGGGTCGCGATGAGATCGAGGCGACAGGGGAGGCCGAGATCTTGTTGGCCTCGCGCCCGTTCCGCATTCGGCGGCAGCTCCTCGACGACATCGCCGACCAACCTCAAGCTGCCAGGATCGGCCGACTGGGAGCCGCCCTGCTGGTGATGCACTCCCCCACCGACGAGACGGTGGGGATCGACAACGCCCGCACCCTCTTTGACGCGGCGCGCCACCCCAAGTCGTTCGTCTCGCTCGACGGTGCCGACCACATGCTCACCCGGTCCGCCGACGCACGCTTCGCTGCATCGGTGCTGGCGGCCTGGTCAAGCAGGTACCTCGACGAGGACCCGGAGCCCTCCCACACAAGCTCCCCATCGTCCGACACCGAAGGTGCGGCGCAAGGGCTGGTGGTTGTTTCGGAGAACGGAAGCGGCCCATACGGTCAGCGCATCACCGTGGGTCAGCACGTGCTCAGTGCGGACGAGCCGCACCCGGTCGGTCTAGACACCGGCCCATCGCCGTACGACCTGTTGCTGGCCGGTCTCGGCGCCTGCACCTCGATGACCCTGCGCATGTTCGCCACGCGCAAGCAGTGGCCCCTGGAGAGCGTCACTGTCTCCTTGCGTCACTCCCGGATCCACGCCAGCGATTGTGCGGACTGCGCGACCGAGTCCGGCCAGCTCGACCGCGTGGAGCGCACCATCACGCTCGCCGGCACCCTCGACGAGTCACAGCGACAACGACTTCTGGAGATCGCGGACCGCTGCCCTGTGCACAAGACCCTGCACGCCGAGGTGGACGTGCACACGGTGCTGACTGATGACCGGAGCAGTGACTGAGGCACGAAGTCCGGTCGCTGTCGCCGGCTCACGTCGCGGGCAACACGTCGAACCGCGCTCGGGGCTGGACCAGGTGAGCGTCCTGGTTCGGCGCGTCCGTGACGACCCACAACCCCTCGGGTCCCGGCAGCGTCACGCCCGCGCGATCCCCCGGGCGAAGCGTCGTTCCCAAGCGCGCCTGGACCGCGACTCTGGCCTGCGCCCCGGCGTGCGTGCGTTCCAGCTCAACGATCACGTCCTGGTGCGGGCCGGATTGGCGGATCTCCACCACCCGGCCGGTACGCATGCCCGATGAGTCATCGGTCTCCACGAGTGAGAGTCGCTCCTTACGGACCAGCAGCACCGCCTCGCCGTCAACGTCAGCCGAGGTGGGCAGCACGCCTGGTCCCAGGATCGAATGGTGCACGCCCGACTCCACTACCCCGGGCAGCTCGTTGAAGCCCCCCACGAGGCGGGCGACCGCCAGCGTCTGCGGCGCAGCGTAGAGCGTCTCGATGGTGTCGCAGTGCTCGACGCGACCCTCGACCAGTACGGCGACCCGGTCGGCCAGCCCGGCCTCATCCAGGTCGTGGGTCACCATCACGATGGTGGGATCGAGGGCGGCGCGGACCTCTGCCAAGAGCTCGTGCATGGATGTTCGCAAGGTGGTGTCGAGTGCACTGAACGGTTCGTCGAGCAACATCACCCGGCGACTGGCCGCCAGCGCCCTGGCCAGGGCGACGCGCTGCTCCTGGCCACCAGAGAGCTGCCGCGGTCGACGCCGACCGAGATCACCCAGGTGGACCAGGTCGAGGTAGCGCTGAGCAGCAGCGCGGCTCCGCACGCGGCCGCGACCCCGCAGTCGGTCCGCGAAGGCGACGTTGTCGAGCACGCTCAGGTGCGGGAAGAGATGGGGCTTCTGGAACATGACGGTGAGCTCGCGCCGCTCCGGCGGCACTCCCAGGACACTGGTCCCGTCGAGCTGCACGTCGCCTGACTCAGGCTGCTCCAGGCCGGCCGCCACCCTGAGCAGCGTGGTCTTGCCGGATCCCGACGGGCCGAGCACGGCGAGCATCTGCCCGTCCTGCACCTCGAGATCGACATCGAGGAGCGTCGGTCGATCGGCGCCGAGGTGGCGGTGGGTGATCGCGGAGAGCCTCAGCGTGGCGGTCATGAGCGAGCAGCCGTCCTGCGGCGCGAAGCCGCGTAGGTAAAGACCGCCAGGGCCACCAGCGGTGGCAGGCTGGCGGAGATGGCCAGCGTCGCGGTGAGGGCATCGTTGCCGGACCCGGCTGCGGAGGATCCGATCAGCATCGGGGCGGTGACGATCTGGCCCCCGCCGATGAGCAGGGTCACCGCGTAGTCGCTCCACCCGACCAGGAAGGCGAGCCCGGTGGCGGTGACCAGCCCCGCAGTGGCGGCCGGCAGCGTCACTCGGCGGCGTGCCTGACGTGAGCTGGCGCCCAGGACTCGGGCCTGCTCCTCCAGCCCAGGGTCCAGTGCCAGATACGCGGCCCGAGCGGTGAACGTCGTGTATGGAAGCGCGAAGACGCTCAGGACCAGGACAACGGCGACCTCCCCCGGAATCCCTAGTCGCAGGATGACGACGTTCAACCCCATGGCGACCGCGAACGGCGCCAGCACGATTGGCCCGAGCAGCACGACTGACGGCAATGCAGGTCTGCGGAGCAGCCTCCAACCCAAAGCCCGACCCGCCATCACGCCCAGCGGGGTGGCGATCAAGGCAACTGCCAGCCCGAGGAGGCCCGACCGGACCAACGCCGCGAGGACACCCGCGTCCAGGGCCTCCTGCCATCCGTGGAGACCGAGCTCTTGCGGAAGTCTGGAGGTGCCCGACCAGCGAGAGGTGCCCGCCCACAGGACCAGTGGGGTCAACGGAACGACCAGCCACAGCACCACCAGGGCAGAGATCACACTTCGCTGCGGCTTGGGCACTCCCGACCCCGGCGTGCCTCGCGTTCTCATCGGTCCGCCCCGAGCCGTCGCACGAGCGGAAGGACGGCGACGGCCGCGACGAGTGCGAGCCCGGTGGCGACCACCGCTGTCGCTGCGGCCTGCGGTCGAGCCGCAACATCGATATCGGTGAACAGCCGGTAGGCCATGACGGGAAGCGGCTCGGGATAGGCGCGGCCGAGCAGTCGGGCAACCTCGTAGGTGCCGAGGGAGTAGACGAACACGATGAGCGAGGCCGAGGCGAGCGCTGGCGCCGCCAGCGGCAGGAAAACCCTCGCCCACTGCGCTCGAGGGGCCGCGCCGAGCACCGAGGCGACCTCGCGCAGGTCCGCGTAACGACGTCCGAGCGACGCAGTCACGACGAGGGCCACGAATGCGGACTCCTTCCAGGCCAGCTCCAGCACGGTCGCCCACGGCCACCTGCCACCGACCAGTTCGGGCCAAGAGGCCGCGGAGATCCCGGACCAGCGCTGGGCGAGCCCGACATCGGACAACAGCAGGCCCGTGGCGGCCGCCCCCACCAGGTGCGGCAAAGTGAGGACGGCGACCGCCAACCCGATGACGAGGCGCACCCCTCGGTCCGCTCGGGCTACCAACGTCGCGATAGCGAACCCAATGACCGCGGCGATGACGGTCGCCGCGACTGCAGTCAGCAGGGACTCCCCGGTGGCAGCGCGTAGGTCCCCGCTCAGTGCGGTGAAGCCGTCGGTGCTCAGTCTCGGCTGACCTACCAGCGGAAGCAGTCCGAGGCTGGTGGCCACGACGGCAGCGAGCGCCGTGCCGGTGACGGCCACGATGAGGAGCACTGCAGGCGCCACGAGACGAGCGCCCTCGCGGTGCCCGGTGCTTCGACTCCCACGAATGCCCGACCTACCTGAGGCTCGGAGGTTCACGATCCCGATCCGAGCACGGCCCTACGCCAGCCTTCATCGAGCTTCGGCACCCAGGACGATCCGAGCTCGGGGTTGGCGTTGCGGGAGAGCACGTCGTAGGACGGCACGACGGTCGAGGCCGGCAAGTCGTCAAAGCGGCCCCGATCGGCCTCGCTCAGCAGATCGATGTCGAGCACCGTGAACTGCCCCCAGCTGTCGGGATCGGCCTTGCTCGCCTGCTGGGCCGGAGACAGGGCAAGGTTGGCCACCACCATCGCCCCCTCGGCGTCCCCTGCCGAGGACGGAATGGCGAGGAAGCTGGCGTTTCCGACAGTTCCCTCGGCCAGCGGCAGGACCCGGGTGGTCTTCGGGAAGGTGCCGTCGGCAACGAGGTTCGTCAGCGTCGCCGGGCCGTAGGTCATCGTCATGTCGACCTCCCCGTTCGCGAACAACCGGTCCAGGGCCACTGTGTCCCGGGGGTAGGTCCGGCCCTGACGCCACAGCGAGGGTGCCAGGTCCTCCAGCGCGGTCCATAGCCGCGGGGTCAGCTCGTCGTAGGCGCCTTGGTCGAACTGTGCAGGGATCTCCGCGTAACCACCAGACGCGCTGTAGAGCGCCTGTCGGACGAAGACCGAGCCGGTGAAGTCGGGCGGTGCCGGGTAGGTGAACCGTCCGGGATGATCCCTGGCCCACTGCAGGACACCCGCCATCGAGGTGGGCGGCTCGGCGACTCTTGCCGCGTCGTAGACCAAGGTGAACTGTGCTTTGTGCCACGGGGCCTCACAGCCGTCGACCGAGGTCCCGAAGTCCTGGGTGACCAGGACGTCGTCGGGCGCCACGAAGTCCATGTTCGGCAGCTGGGAGGACCAGCCGCAGCGCCAGGCATCGGCCTGCTTCCCGGTCGCGAAGTTGTCACCGTTGATCCACACCAGGTCGACCGCGCCGTCCTCCGTGCCGGCCTGGCGTTCGGAGAGGATGCGCGTCATGGCGTCCTTGGTGTCCGCCACCGGTACGCGCCTCAAGGTCACCCCGAGCTCGGCCGCGGCGGGAGCGAGCACGTCGTCGACGTAGGCGTTGCCCTGCTGGTCACCGCCGTACATCCAGAGATCCACAGTCTGGCCGCTGGCTTGCTCGGTGATCTGCGACCAGGAGCGGTCCTCGCTCGTGGAGCCAGCCGGCGCGCCCGGCGCAGCGCAGGCTGCAGCGGTCAGACCGAGTAGGGCGAGCGGAAGCAGGACTCGAGCAGGGCGCGGATGCATCGGACCTCCGAGGCAGGGAACATGTCACATCGGGAACACTTCGAGATGCTCAGGGACTTCCCGATGCAGAACGTCCACCTCAGCCATAGTCAGGATGCCCCATGGGTCGAAACGCCGCCGTCAAGGCAGGCGCGCTGATCCTGATCGCGCTCGGTGCCATCACTCTCGCCCTATTGCTCGGGACCCCCGACATCGAGGCCATGCGCTCGCGCATCGATGCCGCTGGCGTGTGGGGTCCTGCCGTGTACTTCGTCCTGTACGTGGGCCTGGCCGTCATTCCCTGCCCCAAGGCGCTGCTCACGGCAGCCGGCGGAGCACTGTTCGGGCTGTGGGCCGGGGCGGGGCTTGCCCTGACCGCGGCCTTGGTCGGTGCCATCATCTCCTTCGGACTCGGGAGGCTGCTCGGTCGTGAGGCGGTCGACCGCCTCATCCGCGGCCGGTTGGCGCGGGTCGACGCGCTGGTGTCTGACCACGGGCTCTCCGCCATCCTCATCGTGCGCCTGGTGCCGCTCGTACCTTTCATGGCCATCAACTACGCCTCCGGGCTCTCCGGCGTGAAGTTCCGCCACTTCGTGCTAGGCAGCGCCGTAGGAATGGTGCCCGGCAGCCTCGCGTACGCCGCCCTAGGGGCGTACGGAACCAACCCCTTGGGTTTGGCCGCCGCTGGATCCGCCCTCCTCGTCCTGATCGTGGGTGGCTCCTGGTGGGCACGACGGCTAAACGCGCGGGAAGCGGCGGGTCTGGCCCCGGTGGACCACACCCATGCTTGACGCAGCCGCTCGCCGGCTGCTGGACCGACCCTTGTCCGGGCTGGCTCGACTCATCGATCACCACCCGGTGACCCCGAACCGGCTCACCCTGCTCGGCTTGGCCACCGGCCTTGCCAGCGCCGCCACGGCGGCAGGACAGCTGTGGTGGTGGGCGCTTGGACTGTGGCTCTTCTCGCGCGCCATGGATGGCCTCGATGGCCCGCTAGCCCGTCGACGCCGTTCGTCTGCTCGGGGCACCAGCAAGGAAGCACGCGGGTCCGAGGCGGGTGGCTTCCTGGACATCACCGCCGACTTCGTGGTCTACGGCGCAACGGTGGTCGGGGTGGCCATCGGGGCCACGCGTCAGTACGACGCCGGCTGGCTGCCCTTCCTGCTGGTGCTCCTCGCCTACTACATCAACGGCACCGTGTTCCTAGCGTTCTCCTCCATCGCCGAACGCACCGGGCGGCAACGTGAGGATGGCCGCTCGTTCAGTTTCCTCGGCGGGCTCGCGGAAGGGACCGAGACCATCGTCGTGCACTCGCTGTGGCTCATCCTTCCCGCTCACGCGGGCACGATTGCCGCCGTGTGGGCGGTCGTGGTCGGTGTCAGCGCGGCCCAACGCATCGTGGCCGGCTTCCGCGACCTCTCGTGAGACAGAGGCGTTGACCTCCCAGCAGCCTGTGGGGCGCGCGCGGCGGGCACCGTCAGTCGTTACGGCCGACCCACCACCTGCGCACACGTGCTAACGCCCCCAGGGCGCGTCGGGTGCCGGGACGTTCGAGCTGGTCCTGGACATCGGAGATCGCGGCATTCCACGGTCCGTCGTTGTAGGTGGGATAGGCGTGGGTGACGCCCGCGAGATCGCGAGTCGTGAGTCCGCGCGTGATCGCCAGCGTCAGCTCGCCGAGGGTCTCCCCCGCTCGCGGACCGACCACCGTGGCACCGAGCACGTGGCCGCGCTTGTCGATCACCAGACGGGCGAAGCCTCCCGGTGACCCCTCAGCGACCGCCCTGTCCACATGGGAGTGCCCCCAGTCGATGGTCCGTAGACCAGCCGGCACCCGGTCGGTGCCTACCCCGACCGCGGCGACTTCCGGGTCCGTGAACGTCACCCGGGGCACCGCCGTCAGGTCGACCTTGCGGCGTACTCCCAAGATGGCATTCGAGGCGGCCAGGCTCGCGTGCACGCCCGCGGTGTGGGTGAACTGCGGATGACCGGTGAGGTCTCCGGCAGCCCAGATCCGGGTATTGGTGGTGCGCAGCAGGGCGTCGACCACGACGAAACCTCGGTCATCGACCTCTACGCCCGCAGCCGCCAACCCGATCTCGCCGGTGCGTGGAGCGCGCCCGACGGCGACCAGGAGACGCGTGAACGGCAGCTGTTGGCCGCTCTCGAGGTGGAGGACCCCGGCGCCCGGTCCGGTGGGCTCGACCCTGGCCACTCCTGAGCCGGTGTGGATCTCGACGCCGTCATCGACCAAGGTGCGCGCGAGCTCGGCCGCTGCAAGCGGGTCCTCGCGAGGAAGGATTCGGGCAGCACCTTCGACCACCGTGACCCGGCTGCCCAGGCGGGCGAACGCCTGTCCCAGCTCGCAGCCGATGCTCCCGCCGCCGAGGACCATCAGTTCCGCGGGAAGCTCAGCCACCCCCCAGACGGTGTCGCTGGTCAGGTAGTCGGCGTCGGTCAAGCCGGGGATCGGAGGGATCGCCGGCGCGGCGCCGGTGGCGACAAGGGCCTGGCGGAACCGGACGGGCACCCCATCGATCTCGGCCGTGTCCGGACCGGTGAATCGGGCGGTTGCGGTGCGAACGGAGACCGACGCCTTCTCCAGCGCCTCCACTGAGTCGATGGGCGCAATGTGCTGGATGGCAGCGCGTACGTGATCCATCACCCGTGCGAAGTCGACAGAGACCTCAGCTACCTCGATCCCGAGCCGGTGTCCGTTACGTGCGCTGGCGGCGACTCCCGCAGCAGCCAGCAGCGCCTTGGAAGGGACGCACCCGGTCCACAGGCAGTCACCCCCGGTGCGTTCCCGTTCCACGAGGAGGACCCGTGCGCCGAGCCGAGCGGCGGTCTTGGCGCCGACGATCCCGGCTGTCCCGCCGCCAACGACCAGCAGGTCCCATGGCTCATCAGGCGAGGTAGTCGGGGTTGTACTGGTCCGCCGGCCAGGTGTCACGCGGAGTCCTCGTCGTTAATGGTGGATAGGAAGTCGCGAGCCCGGTCGACCGCTCGGGGGTCGACCTCCATCCCGCCGGACCACAGCGACAGCGCCCGGTGCAGGGCGCGGTGCTCGTTGGCGACCTGGGTGCACTTCGCGCAGGTCTCGAGGTGCCCCTCGAGTCGCGAGATCTCTCCGGGCGTCAGCCGGGCAGCTGGATCGGCGTCGAGGTAGCGCTGCATGCGTCTCGCGGACCAGTGACAGGTGAGCATCTGACGCAGAGTCCCAATCATGACGGATCTCCTCGGGTGAGTGGGCTGGTGCGGAGTGACTTGCGGACGCGATCTCGTGCACGACTGAGGCGGGACATGACCGTGCCGATGGGAACCCCCATCACCGCGGCCGCCTCGGAATAGCTCAGGTCGTGCACGTCGACGAGGATCAGCGCGGCCCGGAACCTAGGGTCGAGGGCACGCACGGCGGCGTCGAGATCCGCGTGGAGCTCCTGGAGCACGTACTTGTCCTCGGCGCTTGGCAGCTCAGCACTCCCGAAGGCCGGCCTGGCCGTTCGGAGGAGCTCCCAGTCGCCGATCGTGCTCGGTCGTTGACGGCGGTGCATGTTGGAGTTCGTGTTGCGCAGGATGGTCAGCAGCCAGGCGCGCGGATACCGGCCGTCGAACCGGTCGATCGCCCGATACGCGCGCAGCAGGGTCTCCTGCACGAGGTCCTCGGAATCAGCCCGGCTCGAGGTGATCGTGAGTGCCACGCGCAGCAGCACCTCGATCTCGGGCTCCACCAACTGCCGGAAGGAAGACTTCCGGACGGCATCATCCGCGGGTCGAGGGACCGTCACGACTCGGAAACCCGACGAACAGGAGAATCTCTTCCCGACCTGTCGTGCCGCGCTGAGACCGTGGAATCCGACACCGCTCTGTCACTCCTACTGTTCAGTGCTCCGCACCGGACACATCGTCTCTCCGAAAGGTCAGGGTCCCATGAAGCGCTACCCGGGCGGTGGCTCGCGTTCTTGGTAGATCCTCAGCCAACGTCGGTCGATGGCCCTCTTGAGTCGTTGCGCGACGGCGCCGTACCACCACCACCGACCGCGGACCGCGAGGCCGAGGCCGTCACCGAGATCGAGGATCGCGAGTGCCTGACGTTGGGGCTCATAGACCGGCAAGACTTCACTCCTGACTCGTGCGAGCAGGCTCCGATGCAGCACCGGTCCTTGCCGGACACCATGCACCCCGATACGGGGCAACGCGCCGGCCAGGAAGTGTGCGCAGTCGCCCACCGCGTAGATCTCGTCTCGACTCACGTGCTGGAGGGTCGGGCGCACCGGTACTCCCCGGTGGTCGCCCAACCCGAGCTCGGCGAGCAGCGGGGGCGCCGTCAGCCCGGTGGCGAGCACGGCGACGTCGTGGGGCAGCTGCCTGCCGTCGTCGGCGACCAGGTAGTGCTCGCCGACCACACGGGGGCGGCATCCGGACAAGACCGCGACCCCGCGCTCCTCGAGAAGCCGTTCGATGCGCGTGCGCGCGCCCAGAGGTAGATCTGCGCCGACGAGCGGGCGGGCCTCCACCAACCGGACCTGCGCGACGTCTCGTCGGACCGCCAGGTGGGCCGCCAGCTCCAAGCCCGAAGCACCGCCGCCCACGACCGTGACCCTGGCACCTGGGGTTCCCAGGGCTCGCAGTCGGACATCCAGATCGCTGAGGCCGCTCAACGGCTTCACCTTCACAACTGTTCGATGAACGTCCATGCCGGCTGTCGCCACGACGCTGCCGATGTTGATCGACATCACGTCGTAGCTCAGCCGGGTGCCCGTCGACGTCGTCGCGATCCGTGCTTCCGCATCGAGCCCCACCAAGGTGCCCTCATGGAGCTCAACCCCCGAAGCGGTCGCCAGCGCTCGCACGTCGATCCGCCCGGCGCTGTTCGGGATGGCTCCGGCGGCTGTTGCCGACGCAAGACCGCTGTAGTCGAAGTGCCGCGGGGCGACGAGCTGCAGTTGATACCCGGCAGCTGCCAGCTGGCGGGCGCGCTTGACGACATGGAGGTGCGCATGCCCAGCACCGATCAGGAGAAGACGCGGCACTCGAGACTTTCCGTTGACGCAGGGGAAGGGCCGCTCCCGCAGAGCAGCGACGACAGCATCAACGCCGCTGCAACAGCTTCCCGATTCCGTTGATGAGCCGCACGGCGTAGAAGCCGGAGTTGCCGTCGCTGTACCAGATCGAGCGGCCCTTGACGTCCCATGCCGGTTGCGAGAGGGCGCTGGAACCGGTCCGGGGGTCGGCCGGCGTCGCGGGGACGGTGGGCTGGTTGAAGTAGGCGATCTCCACGGGTCGTTTGAGGTTGCTGATGTCAAAGATCCTCAGACCCGACGCGATCATCGAGCAGGCCGCGATCCTTGGGTTGTTGCGATAGGGCAGCGAACAGTAGTGGGCCGCGTAGCCGCCAACAGGACTGGAGGCTCCCGGATCACCGAACGATGTCCGTCGTGCTGCCGGCTGATGCACCTGGAGACGCAGGTTGGACACGACCCGCGGGTGGGCGGGGTCGTTCACGTCGATGATCCGCGCGGCGCCGACCGGGGCACCGGGCATATCAGTGAGCCCGATTTTGGCGAACTCGTCGACCTGCAGGACGTAGTCACGCTTGCCACGCCGGAACGGCTGCGCGACCTGCGGGATCGAGCGCTCCCGCCAGACCAGGTCCGAGACGATCTTCACCTCGGGGTTCGGCTTGCGGTCCTGGATCTCGCTGACGTCGAGGATGCGCAGGCCCTCGCCGGGCAACGTGGCACCGGTGAGGTCGTTGCTGATGTTCGCGGCGTACATGGTCCGGCCGTCGTTGGAGAGGCGCAGCCCGTGGTAGTTCACGCCGCGCTGGACGAAGATCGTGCGCGGACGGGCGGGGTTGCTGACGTCGACTGCCACGAACGTCTGACCGCCGGAGCTGGCGGCGTAGAACGTGCGGCCGTCCGGCGCGAATCCGCTCTCGTGACCCAGCACCGCAGAGGGCGACGACGACACAAGCCGCGGCTTCCGGCAGTTGGTGCGGACGTCGTAGATGTCCATGATCCCGACGTTGGTGAAGGCGTTGCCCAGCACAGCCACCAGCAGTCCCCGCTTCTCGTGGAGCAGCAAAGACTCGTGCGGGCTCAACATCGCCGCAGTCTGGAGATTTGCGGTCTGGCGCGGTTTTGCGGGGTTGGCCATGTCCAAGACGATCACCCCGCTGCCGTTGATGCCGTTGAGGAAGACGTCGGTCGGAAAGACGCGGGTGGAGTCGTAGAACGCGCAGACGTGCCCCCGGCTGTCGCGATACCGCAGGACCTTGAACCCGCCCGTCGAGCCCTGATGGCTGAGCAGTTGGGTGTTGCAGCGGTAACCACGCTCGGCTCGCCCGTTGTCGTAGTCGGCCTGGGGCACCCGACCCTGAAGACCGGTCTCGAGCTTGCCCTGCGCTCCCTTGCACTTGCCCTGCGGCGTTGCAGCGGGGAACGGTGCACTCGACGACGTCACGCCGCTGACGGTGAGTCCGACCACGGCCAGGCTCAATGCCGCCAGAACGACACCCAATCGTCGCAGTGCAGGGACAGGGCGCGCGGAGTTAGTGGGCACGTCGCAGGCTACCCCGCCCGGGCTGACCCGTATCGCGCTTCCAGCAACAGTCGGTGACAGGCCGTGCCTGGGCGGAGAACCCACGACCCGCGCGGCGAAGACGCATCGTGGCACAGGTACCCGACAGCATTCGGCTGGCGGCTCAGGGCCGGAGTCGCGTAACCGTTCCGGAGAAGCTCGTCACGTACAGCGATCGCCCGTCCCAGCCCGCTCCCGCGCCAAAACGTGCCGAGGAGGCGAAGGCCAGTCCCGTGGCGATGGTGCATCTCTGACCCGAGTCCGGGTCGACGCGTACCAGGTGCCCGGCAACGTTCAGGGTGACATAGAGCATCCCGTCGCGACCCAAGACGATCTCGTCGGCAGAGTTGGCTGGCCCCAGCCCCGGCAGGGTGATGACGCGTGGCTGCGCGCGATGGTTGTCGAGGTCTACCACGCTGATGGTGCTGGTCGGGTTGAACGTGGAGACGATGTAGACACGGCGCCGATCGGCGTCCACAGCCATGCCGTTTGTCGAGGTGACACTCGGCGCGAAGATGGTCTGCCGTCCGTCGGGATGAATGCGGGTCGTGCGTCCCGGCAGCCCGACGTCGCGACTGGTGAGGAACGACCCGTCGAGGAGCCGCACCAGGCCGTTCGGCATCACCAGGTTGCGAGCCACCACCCGAACCGCGCGCGTCCGCAGGTCGACGACGTTCAGGCGGCCGGTGCGTCGGCCGAGCTCGCCGGTCACGCCGTCGACGAAACCGTTGCCCGACGTGAAGTAGAGGCGCCGTCCCACCACGACGTGCCCGCCGGGGCCGGCTACGTCCGGCACCACCGTGCGCTTCCTGCCCGACGGCGTCAGTCGCAGAATCTCACCGCTGCCCCCGGGCGTTCCCGCCGAGACGAGCAGGCCGCCGCGACGGTCGAACGAAAGGTTCTCCAGCGTTCCGAGCCCGGACGCGACCGTCGAGGAGCGCCACGCTGAGCACCCAGCTGCGGCAGAGGCACCCGTTACGGCGACTGTGGTCGAGCCGAACATGGACGCGAGCGAGGCAAGGATCGTGACCCGGACGCAGGAGGAGAGCAGCTTCACGCGGTCCCAACGATCAAGGACCCTCCCCTGTCACGGCAGGCGACCACGGTCGCTGCTTGCTCAACCGATCTGACCCGCCCCCCGGGCCACCCGGGTTGTATGAGCCAGACGTACGGGGCTGCGGCGCGACTGCGCGTCGTCGGCGAGCCACCACTCTGCTCGAGCTCGGTTCGCGTCCAGGTCGACGACCAGGTAGCCGCAGCGGGAGCTCTCCCGGAACTTGATCCACGGGTTGAACACTCGCTCGTTACTGCCGATCGCTGTTTCCAGCGCCAGGTCGGCGCCCGGGATGAACTGCGCGACGATGGTGGAGATGCTGGGCGAGCTGATGCCTGGCGCGATCAACTCGACGGCCACCGAGTCGCCGGTCACGGCGTAGGTGCCGGGGTCTCGCGGGATCTCGCACGCATAGCTCTGGTGCACGTCGCCAGTGAGGATCACGACGTCCTGCACCTTGCTCATGGCTGCGACCAGTCGGCGTCGCTCGGCGGGATATCCGGTCCAGTCGTCCACGTAGTAGGCGACCGCTTCATGAGCCAGGGCCGGCGAGATCGGCTCGAGGAGGGCTGAGAGCTGGTTCGGGTAGCCAGGACCAAGCACGGTCGGGAAGAAGGGCACCTGGTTGCCGATGACCTTCCAGGTCGCGTTGCTGTCCTCGAGCCCGTCAAGCAGCCATCTGGCTTGCCGCTTGCCGAGCATGGTTCGGCTCGGGTCGTTGCGACTCGGGTCGATAGACCCCGCGCTGAAGGCGGTGCTGTCGGGTTGCTTGTCGCGGAAGCGTCGTTCGTCGAGCATCCATAGGTCGACGTGACGGCCTAGACGAACTCGTCGATGGATGCGGAACCGCTCCGAACCGGAGGCGCGACGCACCGGCAGCCACTCCATCCAGGCTTGCCGACCACCTCTTGACCGCGAGGCCCAGGAGCCCTCGCCGGGGTCGTGGTTCTCCGCTCCACCGCGCCAGGTGTCGTTGGCGATCTCGTGGTCGTCCCACACGGCGATCACCGGATGGCGGGCGTGCATGGCCTGGAGGTCACGGTCGAGCCGGTAGCACCCGTGTCGGGTCCGGTAGTCGGCCAGCGTGGTGCACTCGCGCGCGGGGTCGGCGTTTCTGGGGGCCACCGGGCTGGGCAGACCCTCGCCCAGCGGACCGTCGGGACCGTACTCGTAGATGTAGTCGCCGAGGTGGAGCACGGCATCAACGTCCTGCCGCGCCAGGTGGCGATAGGCGGCGAAGAATCCCCAGTCGTAGTTGGCGCAGGACACCACGCCCAGGCGCACCGGCGTGTTTGCATCGACCGCCGGGGCCGTCCGGGTCCGGCCGACCGGGGAACGCGCACCAAGGGCGCCGAAAGCGGTACCAGTACCTCGTGCCGGGTTTGAGCCCCCTCACGTCGACGTGCACGGTGTGGTCGTGTCGCGACGTGGCGCGAGCACGGCCGCTCGCGACGACTCTCCGAAACGAGGGAACGTCGGAGATCTCCCACTTGACCTCGACTGCTGGTCCTCGACCCGAGCCTGGCTGCGCCTGCTGGTTCGGGGTGACCCGGGTCCACAGCACGATCGCTTCGGGCAGCGGATCACCCGAGGCCACCCCGTGCACGAACGGAGCCCGTGCGGCGTACGCACCCTCCCAGCCGGCCAACGTGCCGGTTGCGGCAAGGCCCGCGGCAGCACCTAGGAGCAGGTTTCTCCGGTCGATGCTGGTCACGTGGCGTCTAACGACCGCGCTTTCGCGCTGTTACGTGACGAATGGACTCCGACGTGGGGCCGACCGGCGGGATGCCGAGAAGCCCAGGTCCGTGGACTGGCCATCGGGCGCGATGATGTGACAGATCTGGGTGTCGGTGCAGTCCGCGGGGTCGAGTCGGTCACTGCGGCTGATGAGGCCTTCGAGCTCCGCCTCGAGGTCGGCGAGCTCACGTTGCCGCTCCCGGATGTCGACCAGCTTGGTCAGGAGCAGCGACTGGACATGCGCGCACGGCACGGCTCCGTCGCGGCGAAGGTCGAGGATGCTGGCCACTTCGACCAGGGTGAGTCCCGCAGCCTGTCCGCTGCGGATGAACGCGAGCCGCGTGAGGATCGAGGCGTCGTACTCGCGGTATCCGTTGGTCCCGCGCTGCGGTGGGGGTAGCAGCCCTCGGCGCTCGTAGAAGCGGATGGTCTGGGTCGACACGTCAGCCGCGACGGCTGCCTCTCCGATACGCATGACGTCACTCTACGACTTGACCTTGCACCGCGGATCAAGGTTTAGCGTCGTCGGCATGGACATCACGCTGCTCTACTTCGAGGGCTGCCCGAACTGGAAGGTCGCCGACCAGCGGCTTGCTGCGCTTGCCGCTGAGCGCCCGGACATCCGTGTGACGCGGCATCTGGTCGACACTCTGGCGGAGGCTGAACGCACCCGGTTCCACGGCTCACCCAGCATCCTGGTCGAGGGGGTGGACGTCTTCGCCGAGCCAGGCGCCGAGGTCGGGCTCTCCTGTCGCAGGTATCCGACACCGGACGGGTACGAGGGCGCACCCACGCTCGAGCAGCTGCGGGCGGTCCTCGCCGATGCGTGACCGGACCGCGAACATGTGGCCGATCGCAGCGGTGGCCGGCGCACTCGGCCTCTGCTGTGGCCTGCCGATCCTGCTCTCGCTGGGAGTCGCCGGCGCGATCGCCGGATGGTCGCTGCAGAGCTGGGCCCTCATAGGGGTCGGCCTCGTGCTCACCACCCTCGGGTGGGCACGAATGGTCCGAGGCCGCCGACATGACAAGTCCTGCCAACAACCCGGAGCGGCCGCACCCGGTCGAAACCGGCGAGGGCCTTTAGTTCTCTGACCTGCAGGAACTTCGCAGCGAGCCCGTCCGACCGAGTGGTTTTCCGATCGCTTTGCTCCCTTTGCAGAATGGCAGCGCTTTTATGTACGTGCCGTCCTGTGAAGGCGAGATTGAGCCGCCGGTACACCACAGAAGCCGTTCACCGACACTCACAACACAAGCGCAGCCAGGCCCTCAGGCAGTGGGGCACCCATCACAACGTCCTCGCTCACCACGATTCCAACGCCGAAGCCGGACACCATGCTGGATTGAAAAGTGTTAGTTCCTACCCGGATCAGCGACGGCGTGACCTGTAGTTCTGGCAATCCGAGCGATTCACTGGTCAGTCGTTGATCACTCGGCGAGAACGTGTATAGCGCCTCGCCCTCGCTCGTTAGTAGTGTGAATCCGTCCGTCGACGGGGAAAATCGCACACCCGGTGCCACATGATCGCGCGTGATCGACCGGCGCGGACTGTCCTGATAGGTCAATGACTGACAGACGTAAGGCATCGTCTTGCAGGATGGCTCGCTTGCCCCACAGCACAGGTATTTTGACGTTGTCGAAGACCGAGCCGCCTAAGTTGAACTCGATTGCCTCATCCCTTCTATGACTGCCCGTAGGGCGCTTAGCCGTTCATCGTGGTCTTCAGACGTTGTCGGTTCGAAGTCTGCTGGAACGACGACGTCCGCGACAGGCTCACCGTCATAGGTAGGAGAAACGACAGACAGCCGTGCTTGAGAACGGCTCATTACGTCAACCTCCACCTCGGCCGAGATGACCTTTCCGTCTTGTCCGCGCACCTTGATGCGACCTTGAGCGACGGACGGCCCCGCGACGCCCTGCACAAATTGAACGTCCTTCACACTGAGTAGCATCGGCGAGTCGCCCAGCGGCAAGCCCGCGTCCCAAGTCGTGCCCAGGATGGCTTGATCAATGCTTCAAGTTGCTCCCCGGCGGGAGTCTTAACCTCAAGGTACTCAAGGGCTCCATCAAGAGAATCGACGCGAGCGAGGCCAACCCCAGCCGCCTCAAGATTTCCACGCTCGTGCGTGTGAACCTCATCCTTACTTACCAACAGGGCGTGTCCGTCCTGGACTGAAATCCTCACCGCGATGGCCCAGATAACAAGGTCTCGCATCTCATCGCTCTGTTTTTTTGGCGGGCAAGGGGACTGACGTGCACAGGCTCGTGCCTGAGCATCCTCAAATCCGTCAGAAGTGGCGACTCGATCGCAACTGGGGACGGCCACCTCCGAGAGCAGGGCGCGGATGTCTACCTCCGCGAATACATCGCTCATATCGACATCAGACACGTCGATGCCGCAATCCACTAGCGTCTGCCTGGCCTGTTCAAGCTCACGTCGCCTGTTGGCGACGATGTCTCGTTGGTGTTGATCCACCTCCAGAAATGCGGTGGTTGGAATCACCAGCACGTGACGCTGCTCTGCGCATGCTTCACCCAGGCGAATGAGCGAAGCGGGAAGGCCCCTCTTCGAGAAGTCGCCGTAAAGGACGTCCGAGTTAAGGATGATGCGCATAGACACTCCTGTCTCGTCAGCGTCAGAAGTACAAGCGACGAAGGGCACGCACCCTGGTTATGTACGCACTACCCGAGCGGGTCGGCAGTCTCAGAAGGGCGGATCGATCGTGTGACCGACGTTTATTCATTCTGAGACTCAAGATGTTCGGCCAGGAGTCGGAAGCAGGCAGAGATCAGGCTGACCAAAGTTGGCCCATAGCGATACGAACTAGAACACGTCGAGCTCCGGGTGATGGACGACCGCGATGACGTCCCGAAACTGCCTGAGAAGTGGCACCGACTCTGAGGCCTCGAAGACACCTTGTCGTGCATGTGTTCTGAGCGCTGATTCGCTCTAAGACGGGGCAAACTCGAATCCACGTGTGTTGCATGTGTGTTGGAGAAGGCCAAGGAAACATCAGAGGCACTTTCTGGTCTCCCAAAAAGTGCCTCTGACCTGCGGTTTCTTCGGTCGGGCTGACAGGATTTGAACCTGCGACCCCTTTACCACCAGAGCAGCCAACGCCGTATCAACCCGTTCAGGCTCGTTCGCTTCCGTGCGGGCCGTAGCGGTGATCGGCGCTCCGGTCGTGTCGTCGTGTGCTGTCGAGTCGTGGGCCGTCTGTGAGAGATCCTGTGAGAGGCGCAGGGGGCTCGCGCTGCCGGCGCAGAGCCCGAGAATCGAGGTGGAGTACGTGACGATCGAAGAGCAGCCGTGGACGGACGATCCGTCGGTGCTGTTGCGGCATCAGGTGCTGACTCTAATGGGCACGGGGAGACCGACTCGGTGGAAATCGCACACGCTCTGGACGGCGACCCTGCAGCGGTCGGCCAGGCGTTCGCGCACCTGATCTCGCAGGGCCTTGCGAATCGTTCCCGGGCGCCTCGGTGAGTCGTGGCCGCACGCGCGGCGCTGAGCGCGGCGGGCAAGGCGCTGGTCTCGAAGATGCGGTCGGCTCGGACGCCGGGCGCCATCAAGCGGGCGTGTACGGCGGCGATGCTGGCCTGGCTTGACGCGAACGACGACGCAAGGATCACCAATTCACCGAACAGTTTACGACAGACGTGCGCGGGTACTTTTACGGGGAGCGGTTTCCTGACTCGACTCGGCGCCGACGTCGGGCGGGCTCTGAACCGCCAGGGGCTGTATCTGGGTTCAGCGACGGGTCAGGGTCCGACTCATCGCCGGCGATCACACCGCAGGGGCAGGCGGTGCACCGGAAGTACGGCGGTGATCTCGCCTCCTGGCAGGGCGGTAATGGTGGCGGCGCGAGACGACGATCAACGTCACGGGTCGCCGGGTGTGACCGTTGCGAACCACTCCCCCGGCGCTCAGCAGTCCGTGCACGTCACCACCGACGCTCGCGAGCAGGTGCTCAGTCTCGCGTAGGCGCTGCAGCAGATGACACCGGCGCTCGGCCTAGAGCCCGTGGACGTGGCCCGTGCTGCTGGGCTGGTGGGGCAGTTGCGTGAGGCCGCTGAGGTGGTCGACAGCGACCCGAGCCGCGCCCGGAAGTTGCTCGACACTGTGAAGGTGATCGCGACTGAGGGCGCCGGGTCAGCGGCCGGGACTGCTCTCGTCGCGCTGGTCGAGGCAGTGGCTCAGAACCTGTGACGCCTCGCAAGGCAGGTCGCGGCGGCGATGGAGCAGGTTCAAGGCGTGTTCACCGAGACCGGCGATCGCCTCGACGTTCGCGCTGGCCGGACAGTGAACGAGACGATCACGGCGGCGGTTTCGGTGAACGCGGACTTTGAGGGGCGGGATCAGGAACGGCGACGGCGCTTGGTCTGAAAGAGGCTGTCCTCCGATTCGAGTTGCTGGTACCTCTCAAACAGAACGGCTTGTCGCTCGCGCTCCTGACTCAGCCGACGACGCTGAACGAAGCACCTGTCGACGACTCGGTCCAGAGTCGCGTGAGCAGCGACCAGCGCCGGCGGCATGGCACGCGGATCGTAAAGCGCCGCCAGACTTCGATCGGGTGTCTCGGCTCTTGCCGGACAACAGCGTGACCGGCTTCAACGACCTCCTGCCGCCTGCTCTCACCGACGTCAGGCAGGGTAAGTTGTGCCAGGTCAAGGTCTTTGAGAACCGCAGGTCCGCGCGGATGCGACCGGACACCGTCCGCATCCACGTTATGAACATCGACGACGACAGCAAACCGAAGAGGTAGCCGTCTGAATCGGGCGCGACGAAGTTGTGGTCGCCGGCGATCACGTCG
>CAWCGY010000017.1:0-111766 GCA_963795155.1 uncultured Actinomycetota bacterium
TTCCAGTTGCTGATCGTGGAGCCGGGCTCCCACAGCTGGACCAGCTGGTCGGTGGTCAGGCAGTCGACCGCGAGATCCGGGTGGACCACGACGGTGAGCGCGTCGGTGGCCACCTGCAGCTCGGTGTACTCGACACCGGCCTCGGCGCACGACCGGCGCCTCCTCGTCCTCCTTGATCGGACGGGACGCGTCGGAAACGTCGATCTCGCCGGCGCAGAAGCGCTCGAACCCGCCACCGGTGCCGGCCTCGCCGACGGCCACCTTGACCTTGGGGGCCTCTTCACGGAGGAGCTCGGCGGCGGCAGTGGACATCGGGTAGACCGTGGACGACCCGTCGATCAGCACGTCGCCGGTCAGGTCGCTGTCGCTACCGCCAGCGGCGCCGCCGCATGCGCTGAGCATGAGACCGAGCACGGCGATGCCGGGCACGAACGCGCGTCGGATGGAAGTGCGTTTCACTTCGTTCTCCTGTTTCGTCTGGTGATGCTTGACGTCAGGAAACGTAGGGAGCGCAGGTGTCCGGCTCCGTGGCCCAGAGTGAACGAGCGGTGAATACGAACCGCCCAGTCGGCAACGCTCAGCCGAGGCTGAGACGGACATCACGTGAGTGCCCCCGCGGAAGCGGAGACCCGGGCCTCAATGCACCAGGTGGCGCTCGGTGCTCACGACCCGCCCCTTGCGCAGGTGTGCCACCACCATCTCGCCCTTGTCGAGCTCTGGGTCGGCCAGGCCGATCGCGGAGAAGACCAGCGGAAGCACCGTCCGATGGGTGCAGAGCAGGACGCCCTGCCTGCCGTCCTGCGCGGCGTCGATCGCGGCCTCGACGATCCGGACCACCCTCTTGGCGCTGGCGTCTTCCTCGCTCAGCTGATCGGTCTCCTCCACCCCCGAGCCGGCGAGGTCGGCGTACGGCGCGACGGTCTGGAGGCAACGCACGCTGCTGGAGCTGATCACCCGGCGTACGTCGTACGCCGCCAGCACGGGCACCAGCCGCCCGGCCTGGAGCCGACCCGCCTGGAGCAGGGGCCTGGCCCGGTCGTCGGAACGCCAGGCATTGCGCGAGCGAGCCTGACCATGGCGCAGGACGACCAGGGGCAGCGTCCGGCGCCGGGCGCCCAGTGCCTCAGTCAGCGTCTCGACGTCGCGGTCATAGCTGAGCCGCTTGGCTGCTTCGTCAGCCGACACCCACTCGACCTCGTCGATCTCGTCGTTCGCCAGGTAGTCGGTCACATCGGCACTGCCCGCCGGTCGCCCGGTCCAGTAGCTGACCGTCTTCATTCCCTGCGCGACCGGGTAACGCTGATCCGAGAGCGGTGGACCCAGCCGAACGCGCAGACCGGTCTCCTCCTCCACCTCACGCACGGCGGCCGTGGTGGCGTGCTCACCGGCGTCCAGCTTTCCTTTGGGAAACGACCAGTCGTCGTACTTCGGACGGTGGACCAGGAGCACCTGCGTGCCCGGCTGGAACACGACGACTCCGGCGGACTGCACGTCCTTGGCCTCGGGCACGGCGACTAGTCTCACATCACCGCGCCGAACAGAGCGTGCACCGCCCCAGGATCGAGGACGATGACCCGGAAACGCCTGACCATCACCGGCCTGGTGCTCGTCATGGTTGCGGTCCTCGCGGCGGGCGCGGTCTACGGCGTGCAGCGCTGGCGCGAGGAGCACCGGTCGGACCTCGACCGGGCGATGGCCATGGCCCCGGCCGACTCCCAGCGGTTGTCCTGGACCGACTGGGCCGGCGTACGCGAAGAGCTGGGCCTCAGCCTTTCGCCGGAGTCCTCAGCGGCCGAGGTGACCGCGCTGGTCGATCGCGGGTTCGAGGCCGACCTGACCTCGACCTCCGCGCTGGCCGAGTCGGCCGCCTTGATGCACGAGCCGTTCGGGTTCTCACCGGCGTCGATCGACTGGGAGCTGTTCTCCCAGTCCGAGACCGCGGCCGCGCTGACCCTGGGCCTTCCGAACTCGACCGACTTCGGCTCCATCGCCGACCACCTCGCGGACCTGGGCTATGCCGAGCCGTCGAGCGCGACCGGCGTCTGGGAGGGCGACCCCGACTTGCTCGCCCCGCTCGGCGCGGTGACTCCGGAGCTGACCTACGTCGCCCTCGACGCCGACGAGCGCGTGATCGTCACCAGCGACACCCTCGGAGGAGCCAAGGCTGCAGTCGAGGCCGCTACCGAGGACAGCGACCTGCCGGGCGGACTGGCGGACGTGGTTGCCGTCATCGACGAGGGCGTGGCGCCGCTGTCCGGAGCGTTCTACACCGGTGACCAAGTGTGCGGGGCTCTCTCGATGGGCCTGGCCGACGAGTTCGACCAGGACGAGGCGGACCAGCTGCTCGCCGCGGCCGGCGACATCAACCCGCTCACTGGGTTCGCGATCACCGAAGATCCTGGTGGTGACCTGCGTGTTGCCATGGGGTTCGAGTCCGAGGCCCAGGCACGCACCAACGCCGACACCCGTGCGGTGCTGGCCGCTGGCCCTGCCCCCGGGCAGGGCGGCGACTTCTCGGACCGATTCGCGCTGGGTCCAGTCACTGCGGAAGGGCTGGTCGTGAGCATGGAGCTCACGCCGACCGAGGGCACCTACGTGCTCTCCGACCTGTCCAACGGACCGCTCCTCTTCGCGACCTGCTGACGCTGGCTTCGCGGACCGGCTCAGGCTTCGTGGCGCGGTGCGGGCGGCTGCGCGGCGACGCCCAGGATCTGGTCGATCTCGGCCGCGCTCAGGTGATCGTCGGACTCACTGGCCGCGATGATCAGGTTGGTGGTCAGCTCGACCTCACCGAGGAGGTCAGCATCTTCCAGGGTCACATCAAATTGGTCGTGCATGGTCTCGGACCCTCCCCTCGCGTCTCAGCGGCCGTTCCAGCGTTGATTTCCCATCCAGCCTACGGTGAATCTTCCGCATTCCCACTGGTCATTTCGGGCCATCCGATGAGTTCCGAACGTCATCGGATCGCTGGCCGCGAGTGAAAATGGGACGAGGCCCCGCGTTGCCGCGGGGCCTCGACATTGAAGACTCGAATCGTCTCCTGATCAGTGAAGATCAGAGAGCGCGAACGTTCTCCGCCTGCGGGCCCTTGGGGCCCTGCGTGACGTCGAACTCGACCTTCTGGTTTTCGTCCAGGGACTTGTAGCCCTGGGTCTGGATTGCCGAGTAGTGCACGAAAACGTCGTCGCCGCCGTCCTCCTGTGCAATGAAGCCGAAGCCCTTCTCAGCGTTGAACCACTTCACGGTGCCTTGAGCCATGTGCTCGTTACTCCTGTTATCGGAACGAAAGCCGCCACTTCAGCGACCCGCATCAGGTGCGGTGACACGTCGTCCCGACCCGTGATTGGAACACCACAAACCAGAATCGCCGTTGGATCACAAACTCCGCGGGCGTCAAACCAGCTGGAACTTGCACCTGTTGCACTAACGACAGTACCAACACATCGGCCCAGACAGACCTTCCGGACGTCACCTATCTGCTCCGGACCGGTGAACCTCGGGCAACCCAGGCTTAACTCAGGCTCAACTCAGGCGGGGCCACGCCGAGTGCCAGGCGGCCCGGAAGGCGTCGTAGGCTCTCCCCGGACCGCCTCCGAGCGGACACCGGGCCCTTAGCTCAATTGGCAGAGCTCCGGACTTTTAATCCGTTGGTTGTGGGTTCGAGTCCCACAGGGCCCACCAATCTCGATCCGTTGTCCAATGGTCCTAGGACCATTGGACACTGCCGGTAGGCGGCAGATCGTCCTAGGTTGAGGCCAAGCCCCCGCTCGGAGAGTCTTCGCCATTCTTCGGTGGGGCGCAGCGGCGACGGGAAGGCCTCTGTCTACGGGTGGAGGCCTTCCTGGCGGCTGACGCCGGCCGCTCGCCGAGCAATGCTCTCGCCGCCGACCGGCGCATCCGAGCGCGCAGCCGCAAGTGACGCCGGCGCAAGTCTGGTGCCGCTCCGACGGCCGCCGTTTCTACGCTCGCGTGGTGGGTACCTCCGAGTCGGAGGGTTGACCCGAACAAGGAGACACGACATGGACCACAAGCCTGCTGGACTGACCGATGCCGAGCTCGCTGCGGAGGGCGCCAGCTCACTGCCCGACAAGGAGGTCGTCTCCATCCTCGACCTGAACGCGGACCTGGATCTAGCCATCGACGCAGCCGCCCCCATCGATCTCGCGGTCGCGGCCAATGCCAACGTCGCAGCCCCGATCGACGCCGCCGTCGGCGCCAACGTGCTCTCGACCGACTCCACCGCGCAGGCGCTGTCGGACCAGGGCGTGATCATCAACCAGGGCATCGACGCCGACGCCACGGCCAGCGCGGCCCAGGACAGCTCCATCGACCAGGGCGCATCGCCCGAGCCGGACCTGGCCGCTGCCTCCACCACGGAGCCAGCAGCCGCGGACACCGGAGCAGCTGAGACGACGCTCCCGGACACGTCACTCCCGGGCACGCCGAGCCCCGACACGTCGCTGCCGGGTGGGGATCTCCCGACTGTTCCTACCGATGGAGCCGCCAGCATGCTGGACGGCAACCTGCTCAACGTCAACGTCGACCTCGACGCGGACGCCAACCTCGCCGCACCTATCAATGGAGCCGTGGCTGCGAACGCCAACGTTGCCGCCCCGATCGACGCCGCTGTCGCTGCGAACATCGGCTCGGTCAACAGTGACGCGATCGCGGTCGCGCAGCAGGACGCGATCATCAACCAGTCGATCGAAGGCTCTGCCGAGGCCAACGCCGACCAGGCATCTGACATCGGGCAGCCGTAGCGCGTGACCGAGGTGATCGGGTCGCCCTCCGGCGGCCAACCTGACCGAGCCGTCGTAGCGGCGCCGCAGCGGGCCGAGGGCGTCACCCTCATCGGCGAGATGCGCGGCTCCGGCTACCGGGAGCCGCCGTCGCTGGCGCGCCGCTCCGACGGCCAGACGGTCCAGCTCACCCCCTTGCTGTACGCCGTCCTGGCCGCCGTCGACGGGCAGCGCGGGCCGGCAGAGCTGGCGGCAGAGGTCAGTGCCACCTCGGGACGCGAGGTCAGTGCGGACAACGTCGAGACGCTGCTCGAGAAGTTGCGGCCGATGGGGTTGTTGCAGCCGAAGGACGGTGAAGAGCTCTCGGCGCCGCGTTCGAACCCGCTCCTCGGCCTGCGGTTCAAGGTCTCGGTCAGCGATCCCGACCAGACCCGCCGACTGACGGCGCCGTTCGCTCGGTTGTTCCACCCGGTCGTGGTGTTGCCCGTCCTGGCCATGTTCGCCTGGATCTGCTGGTGGGTCCTGTTCAGCAAAGGTCTCGCCTCGGCGACCCACGAAGCGTTCGCCCGGCCCGGGCTGTTGTTGGCCGTGCTCGCGGTCACGGTCCTGTCAGCGGGATTCCACGAGTTCGGCCACGCCGCGGCGACCCGTCGTGGTGGGGCCACTCCCGGCGTCATGGGTGCCGGCCTCTACCTCATCTGGCCGGCGTTCTACACCGACGTCACCGATTCCTACCGGCTGGGCCGAGGCGGGCGACTGCGGACGGATCTCGGTGGGCTCTACTTCAACGCCATCGTCGCGGTCGCCACCGTCGGCGTCTGGTGGGTCACCCGCTACGACGCCATCCTGCTGCTGGTGGCCTCCCAGCTGCTGCAGATGGTGCGTCAGCTGCTGCCTCTCGTGCGTTTCGACGGCTACCACGTGCTGGCCGACCTCACCGGGGTGCCTGACCTTTTCCAGCGAATCGGACCGACCCTCAAGGCTCTGCTCCCCTGGACCAAGCGCGACCCGGCAGTGGGGGCGTTGAAGCCCTGGGCACGGGTGGTCATCACCGCTTGGGTGCTGACGGTGGTCCCGGTGATGGCCGCGGTCCTGGGCCTCCTCGTGCTGACCTTGCCGCGGATCGTCGGCACCGCCCTCGCATCGGCCGAGCGACAGCGCGAGGCGCTGGTGGCCGCCGCCGGCGAGGGCGATGTGCTCGACCTGGCGGCGCGGGCGGTCAGCCTCCTCGTGGTCTTGCTGCCGGTCGTCGCCATCGCCTACCTGCTTGTCCGGCTGGCTCGCCGACTCGGCGGCGAGACGCTGCGGCGTACCCAGGGCAGGCCCGTGCGCCGAGGTGCGGCGGCACTGGTCGCCATCGCGTTGGTCGCGGGTCTGGCTTGGTCATGGTGGCCCAGCGAGGAGCGCTACCGCCCGGTCCAGGCCTACGAACGTGGCACCATCACCGAAGCGGTGACGTTGGCTCGACCCCCCACCGGCTTCTCGGTCGGCAACCAGGGCAGCGGCACCGTTCTGTTGCCCTCCGGCGCGGACCTCCCGACTCGCAGCGACCCGCAGCTCGCCGCCGTGCTCGTCCCCACGGAACAGGGCCGTGAATCCGACACTGATTCCGGTACTACGCCGGGCACGACCGAGACGGACTCCAGCTGATCCGACCGGCGAGTCCAACCCCGACGAGCACCGCACCCGACAGCACCCCGGGCGACCTGCAGAACGGCGAGGTGGCCGAGGCACCGGAGGGCACCTGGGTCTTCCCGTTCGACGAACCCCTCGCTCCCGACGAGGGCGACACGCAGGCCATGGCGGTCACCACGACCGACGGCTCAACGACGTACGACGTGGCCTTCGCGCTCATCTGGGCCGACGGCAGCGAACCGGTCGACACGACCAACGAGGCTTATGCGTTCGCGAGCTGCAGCGAGTGCGCCGCGGTGGCGATCTCGTTCCAGGTCGTCCTGGTGATCGGGGAGGGAGCCCCCCTGGCCCCGCAGAACATCGCCGCAGCCGTCAACTACGACTGCTCCAGCTGCCTGACCTTCGCCCTGGCAGTCCAGCTGTTCGTCACGCTGGACGGCCCGCTGAGCGAGGCTGCAATGAGCGAGCTCGACGACCTGTGGGACGCAGATGCTCGAGTACTGCCGAGAGACATCGGCGAGGTGCCGCTCGACGAGATCCAGGACCAGCTCTCGGATTTCGAGGGGCAGATCCTCGACATCATCGAGGCCGACCAGGGTTCGCTCACCCCCCAGCCCACCCCGAGCCAGTCCTCCTCACCGACCGGCTCGGTGTCCCCATCGGGAACGGCGTCGCCGTCCAGCTCCCCGACCAGCCCCACTGCTCCTTCGAGTGAGCCGAGCGCGCCGTCAGCGACCCGCGTCCGACGGGGCCACTCCGGAGCCGACACCCACGACCGCACCGACTCCGAGACCACCCCGTCAACCAGCTCCGGCACGTCCGCACCCACACCCAGCGGGAGCCCAGCGGCAAGTCCGTGAGGCAGGCGGTGGGCGGATACGCTGGATCAATGCCGCCCGTCGATCGCCTCCTGCCCTCCTCCGAAGCTGACGACTTCCTCGCCGTCGCCAGGTCGATCGTCGCCAAGGACCTGCTGCCGCGAGTCGACGAGGCCGAGCGCAACGGGGTGTTCCCGCGCGAGGTGTTCCGCACGCTCGGCCACGCCGGGCTGCTCGGCCTGCCTTACCCCGAAGAGCTCGGCGGGGGCGGTCAGCCCTACGAGACGTATCTCCAGATCCTCGAAGAGGTCGCCGGAGGCTGGGCGAGCGTCGGCGTCGGCACCAGCGTGCACGCGCTGTCCTGCTTCCCGCTCTACACGGCCGGCACCGACGTACAGAAGAAGGAGTGGCTGCCGGACATGCTCGGCGGCGACCAGCTGGGTGCCTACTGTCTCTCGGAAGCTCATGCCGGTTCCGACCCGGGCGCGATGCGCACTCGCGCCGTGCGCGACGGCAACGAGTACGTCATCAACGGCGAAAAGGCCTGGACCACCCACGGCGGCGAGGCCGACTTCTACACCGTGATGGCCCGCACCTCCGACGACGGCGCCCGGGGCATCTCCTGCTTCCTGATCCCGGCCGACACACCCGGCCTCACCTCCGACCAGCCCGAGAGCAAGATGGGCCTGATGGGCTCGACCACGGCCACGATGGTCTTCAAGGACGTGCGGGTCTCGGCTCACCGGCGGATCGGCGAAGAGGGCGAGGGGCTCTCCATCGCCCTGGCCGGCCTCGACAACGGACGCCTCGGCATCGCTGCGGTTGCCACCGGCGTGGCGCAGGCGGCGCTCGACGTGGCGGTTCGTTATGCCCGCGAGCGCGAAACTTTCGGCAAGCCGATCATCGGCCACCAGGGTCTGGCGTTCCTGCTCGCCGACATGGACGCGGCCATCCAGTCCGCTCGTGCGACGTACCTGGCCGCGGCACGGCTGCGCGACGTCGGACGACCGTTCGGTCGCGAGGCATCCATCGCCAAGCTGGTCGCCACCGACAACGCCGCGAAGGTCACCTCCGACGCGGTGCAGGTGCTCGGCGGCGCCGGCTACACCACGGATTTCCCGGTTGAGCGCTACATGCGGGAGACCAAAGTGATGCAGATCTTCGAGGGCACCAACCAGATCCAGCGGCTGATCATTGCCAGGGCGCTGGACCGCGCATCGTCCTAGTCCTCGAGCTCCGCGGCGACCTCTCGCAGGGCCTTGCGGATCTCCTGAGTGGTGAGCCCCTGGGCGCGAGCCGACTTCGCCTGCGCCGTCAACGCGGTTGCAAAGCGGCTGGCCACGTCGGGGTCGGCTTCGGGCACCGACTCACCGAGCAGCTGCCACCGGATGAGGCGGGCGGCGTCCTCCGGTGCAGCCGCCGGGTCGACGTCACCGAGCGCCACCATGCCGCTCACTCGCGCGGGCGCGTCGGCCTGGAGCTGGGCACCGACCTCGCTGCCGACGCCCACCCCGGCGTACGCGAACGAGCCGCCGAGGTCACCCCGCTCCGCTAGGACGTCGTCAACGACGGCGAGCGTTCCGGCCGCGAGCTCGGCGATCGTGAACGGCTCGTCGGGCACCCCGACGTTGTAGCCGTGACCCGGCAGGTCCCAGGCCAGCAGGTCGAACTCCTCCGCGAGGTGGGTGGCACAGGTCGCCCAGAGTGTTCCGGCGGAGGTGCCGTGGGCCGGTCCGAGCACCAGCACCGGGAGGTCCGCCCGGTGCTTCGCGCCGCTCATCCGGACCACGGTGATGTTCGGCAGCGGGTCGGTCATGGGCCGGCCACCCGCGCCACCTTGAAGAGGTACGCGGCGATGCCGGCCGCACCCTGCATCCAGCCAACGCCGGGTGGCAGGAGCGGCTCGGGGTTCTGGTGCTCGACGAACCGCCAGTAGGCGTGCGCGCCGTCCCGGATCGCCCGCTCGACCAACGAGTCGGCCAGGACCTTCGCGAACTCGACGTCCTCGTTGTCTCCGTTGTCTAGGAGGATGTCGCCTACTCCCGCGGTACCGCAGCACCTGCCGTCGTTGTCCCAGAACCCCGGCGTCACCCGGTCGGGCAAGCCGGACGTGCGGACGCTGTTCAGGCAGCGCCGCTGCCACGATGACGGTGACTCGCCAGCGATCTCCGTGACGCCCGCAACTTCGAGGGCTGCGAAGAGCAACGACACGCCCGCTGCTCCGTGGCACCAGCCGAAGCTCACCAGATCGGGCGCATCGGGGAGCGCCGGGAGGTAACGCGGCACCACGAACTTCTCGTCGCTGGCATCGCCCAAGGAGACGAGGTGCTCGGCCCCGCTGCGCGCGGCGGAGACGAGATCCGGCCGGCTGAGCTCACGGCCCGCGACAGCCAGAGCCGCGGCGATGCCGGCCAGGCCGTGGGAGAGGTTCGGCATCTCGGTGAGCTCGTCGAGGTGGAATCGCATCGGCACGAAGCGCCAGTTGGTGCCGGTCGGCACCGGCTCCGCCTCGGCCATCAGTACGCCGGCAGCGTGCTCGACCAGCTCCCGACCCACCGCCACACCGCTGCGCAGCGCCCAGACTCCGCCGAGCAGCACGCTCGCCGTACCGAGCGTCAGGTCGCTGATCCGCGCCTCCGGCACCACCCGAGGAGGCCCGACCGTCTGCTGCGGCCAGCCGTCGGGAGTCGCGAGCGCCAACAACCGGTCCACGGCCTCCGCCGTACCGTCAGCTTCGAGCGCGGTGAGCACACCGATGCTGCTGACCAGGCCGTCGAAGTAGTTGTAGTTGGTTTCGGCGGCGATGGCGCCCCGCACCCGGTCGGCTGTCGCCGAAGCCAGCCGCTGCTCCTCGTCGGTCCACGGTCGGGTCAGCCGAATCTCCGCGAGCACATGCGCGAGCCCCCCGATGCCGCTGTGCATTCCGTCGCGGTGGGCCGGGATCTCGGTCGGCGGCTCCGCGGTCACCGCCTCAGGGATCCACGGCCCGTCATCCTCCCACTGCACCTGATCGAGCACCCACCGCCAGCCGGCCTCGGCCAGCTCCCGATAGGTCTCCAAGTCCCGGGACGTCACGGGTGCGAGTCAATCAGGTGAGGTGGTGCCGATGACATGCCGCTAGCCCCGGCCATGCGGTTCGGGGCCGGGGTGTGGGGCTCGGTGGTCAGGGTTCGTGGGTCCCGTGGTGATCGCGGATGAGCTGGATGCCGTTGGGGGTGGTCCAGAGATAGGCGCCGCGGCCGATGACGGAGTAGCCCCACGAGCTGTGGGTCTTGGCGCGGTGGTGACGTCGACACAACGGCGCGGTGTTGTCAGAGCTGGTGGTCCCGCCCTCGGCGTACGGCACGACGTGGTCGGTGTCGCACCGGGCAGCTGGTCGGGTGCAGTACGGGAACACGCAGTGCACGTCGACCAGCTCGTTGTGCTGCTTGAGCCGATCAGGTGCTTCGTAGGCCTCGACGTGGATCTGGTCGGCCAGGTCGACCACCGGCTTGACGGTGACCTTGGTGGTGGGGTTGCCGCACCACTGGCGGATTTGCTCCACAGAGATGGGAGACCGGGTGTTGCTACACCGGCCGACCGTCTCGGTGCCGGTGAGGGCGTCTTCGGGGATGTGCACGTGCAGGTCCACCGCCCGTCCGGGCTCACCACCCTCGAACCCGAACGCGAGCTGACGACGGGCCAGGTCACCGAGGGCAACGGAGCGCCGAACGTCGAGGGACTCAGTGCTACCCAGGTCGGCCTGCTGCCTGGCACCTGCCCGCAGGGCGTCCTCGAGATCGAGGCCGTCGGCGAGGTCGACCTTGGCGTCGATCCAGACCGTGCCATCGAATGACACCTGCTCGAGGTGGACATCGACATGACGCGACTCCGCTGCCTCCCTGCGCTGGGTCTCGGCGGCTTCGGGGTCGAACCGCACCAGAGCTTCTTCGACGGTGCGTTCCATCTGTGCCCAGGAACAGGAGTGAGCGACCGGGGCGAGGTAGCGGTCGACGTGGGCGGCGCCAGCCTCGGGGAGGGACCGTGTGTGGTCGGCAATCCGGCCGGCCCGCCACACGGGCAGCTTCCCGCTCATCACCCTGGCCCACAGGCGTGGGAGGCGGTAGCGCAGCTCAAGTGCACGGCCGAGGTAGCTGTTGCCGGCGTCGGTGGACATGCCGCGTGCGGCGGCGTACTCCATCGCCGCGAACTCCGAGACCAGCGGCGCGCCCACTCCTGCGAAAAGGATCGGGCGGTCACCGAAGACCCCGTGGTTGGCGTGGTCCTCCTCAGGCTCGACCTCGTGCAGCACCGCCCACTCGATCGTCGATTCGAGGATCCGGATCTCCGCAACATCACGGTCGGCCTGGTGGCCACGCAGCACCGCAAGCGACTCGGCCATGGTGGCCGGTTCGGTGTCGGGTGCGGTGGTGGTCATGGATCAATCCAAGCACCGGCCACCGACAGTCACCGACCGTGTTTCCCCTTACTCCACAAGGGTTTCGAGGCTCGTCGCTGACGCTCCTGACACCTCAACCACCGAACTGTTCCGAAGGTGATTCTGCGAGGCCAGCTGCGATCGCCTCGATCACGCGCGGACGCAGCCGGGCGACGGTGATCACTTCGTCCACCGAACCGACGCGGACCGCCCGGTGGATGTCGTGCACGCCGTCGAACTCCGCGGCGACCTCCCCGATCTTCTCCGGCCGGAGAGTGGACCTCAGGTCGGCCAGCTCGATGACCAGGCGGCTTCGGTCGGAGCCAGTGGCGTCGGCGACCAAGGCCTCGAGCTCGCGGAGACGCGGGTCTGAGGAGGTGCGCTTCTCGACCTCCCCGGCGAAGACCACCGCAGCCGCCGGAGCGCCGCCGATCACCGAAGCGAATGACCCCTCCAGGGCGAGCACGGTCATGTTCGGGTTCAGGGCTTTGGAGAACACCACGAACGCACCGCCGTGGTAGCGGGAGATCACGCAGAAGACGATCGGGCCGTCGAAGTTGACGATCGCCCGGCCGATCTCGGCGCCGTACTCGAGCTGCAGGTTGCGCATCGAATCCGGTGAACCGTCGAAGCCGGACAGGTTGGCGAGCACCACGAGCGGACGGTTGCCGCTGGCCGCGTTGATCGCCCGGGCCGCCTTCTTCGAGGAGCGCGGGAAGAGGGTGCCAGCGGTGTAGACGTCGGGGCCGTCGGTCGGCGGGAAGCCGCGACGTGGCACCGGCCGCGACTCGATCCCCAACAGGCACACGGGATAGCCGCCGAGGTGGGCGTCCTGCACGACCGCGGTGTCCGCATCGGCCATCCCCGCCCAGCGCTCGAGCGTCGGGTGGTCCTGGTCGGCCAGGGCCTGCATCACCGTGCGGATGTCGAAGGCCTTCTTGCGGTCGGGGTTGGTTGCCGCCGAGAAGATCTCACCGACGGTGGTGAAGTCGCTGTCGGGCGAGCTGTGGGGGAAGTGCGAGACGTCGCGGTCCGACGGGTCAGCGGTGGCCGCTCGGCGCGGACGAGGCTCCCCAGGCACGACATAGGTGTGGTCGTAGTGAGCCATCAGCACTCCGAACGCGCCGGCCAGGTCGGGAGCCCAGTACTGCGCCTGCCCGTTCGGACCCATCACCCGGTCGTAGCCGCCGATGCCGAAGTTGTCCTCAGCGGAGACGCCGCCGGAGAAGTCGAGGGACTGTTTCCCGGTCAGCACCATCGCGCTGTCCGGGGTCATCACCAAGATGCCCTTGGTGTGCATCAGCATCGTGGCCTCAGCGTTCCAGTACGGCTGGGCCCCGACGTTGATCCCGGCAACGACGACGTTGATCTCGCCACCCGTCTGGGTGAACTCGATGATCCGCTTCAGCCCCGCAGCGACCCAGTCCATGTTCTCGGTGCCGGAGTCCATCGAGATCCGAGCACCGGCCGAGAGCGCGAACCACTCCACCGGCACCTGCATCCGTTCGGCGAGGTCGATGGCGGCGATGACCCGCGAGCACTCGGGTTCGGACACGGCACCCAGTGCCTTGGTCGGGTCGCCGCAGAGCACTACTCGCGTCACCCCGTCCGGATGGAGTGCGGTCGGGGTCGTGACCACGGCGACCAGGATGCCGGCCTTGTTCAGACCCGGCGGCCGAGTCACGGGCGCCAGGACGCCCGTGTCGTCGAGGTCGTACTCGACGAAGCCACCGTTGGGACCGGTCAGGACTCCGGCGAGCTCATAGGGGTAGACCAGTCCGCGGCGACGCGCCCGGACGACGTTGCCGTTGTACTCGTCGAGCGGCTGAAGCGGCTCGGTCGGCGGCGCCTCCAGTGACGCTGTGACCCCGGCGCCCGGCCGGGCGAAGAACCTGATCGCCACCGGTGTAGCCGTGCCGTCGGCACCGACCACCCGGCCCTGCGCAACCACCTCGGCGATGCCGGCACCATCGGTCAGCGGCGTGATCTTGCCCTGCAGTGCGGTCAGCTGCTCGGGATCCGCGTCGACGTCCGGCCAGACCTGGACCCAGACGTGGTTCGAGTCGAGCTTGCTACCCGCGGCGCCGCGGGAGGTGCGCACTCGCCGGATCGCCTCCAGACAGTTCTCCACGGCCCGTTCGGCGTGCGGCAGGGCGGTGACCCGGCCCTCCTCGTCGCGGACGACGGCCAGCTGGCGCACCTGCGCGAGCGCCACGAGCCGGCGGTCAGCGGGGTTCTCCCGGGCGACGCACTCGTAGAGGAGCACGTCCTCGGGGGCATCGATGCGGCTGACGATGAAGTTGCGGAGGCGCCACAGATCGAGCCTGCGGCCGACCATGGGATGCACTCCGCGGACCAGGTCGTCCTCGACCACGCCACCGACGTCGAGCGGACGGAAGGTGAAGTAGTTGACCGGTCGGTCCTTGCCCGGGCAGACCGCCACCGCGATCCGGCGCAGGTCGGGGGCGAACGGAAGGGCGCCGAGGATGCCGGCGAGCTCCTCGCTGACCGCCTCTGGCGAGTCCGGAGCCGCGGGCCAGTGCACGTAGAGGTCGACCACCGCGTCGTGACCGGAGCTGCGGGACGCGATCTCGTCACCGACCGCACCGACCAGGGCGCTGCCGGGGTCGGCGAGCTCGGCCATCGTGGCGACGGTCGAGATCAACCCGGTGGAGCGGCCGTCGAGCGTGTAGTCGGCCAGCGTGAACGTGCGGTGGGCGCGGGAGACCGAAGCCAGACTGCGCAAGTCGTGCTCACGGTAGTGGCGCCGCACCAGCACCTCGAGCATCGGTTCCTGTTCGGGTATGCCGCCCTCGAGCCGCTCGGCCAGGAACCGCACTATCTGTTCCGGGATCGCGGCCAGTGCCTCCATCCGCTCGGGGCGGTCCGGAGCTCCGGGATCGGCTGCCAGGGCGGCGACCTCGTCGCGGACGCCGGCCAGCACGCTGGAGCGCTCGGCATCGACCAGTGGCTGGTCGAACCAGCGGAAGCGGGTGCTGCGGGCCAGGTCGCCGACCACCGGGAACCGGAGCTGCGTGGACCTGACCAGGCGCTCCAGCAGGTCACGTGCGGCGCCGGCAAGCTCCTCGGTGGGCGGTGGCTCGGCGATCCAGCGCTGCAGGACCTCCGTCGCCAGCAGCACGTCGGGGGTCGAACGCTGCTGCGCCAGGAAGATCCGGAACACCGCCTCCTCCAGCTGCGGAGTCCGGCCGCTCTCGGCGACGCCGTAGTGGGTGAGCACTTTCGCCAGCCGGTCGCAGAACTGGTCCGGAAGGTCGCCGCGCTCCACGTCGAGGCTCTGCAGGAAGGCGTGGAAGTGCTCCTTCGAGCTGTGCACCCGCAGCTCGGTGTGCAGGTCCTCGCCGGCGGGCCGGTTGCGGCTGAGCTCCGCCAGATCGGCAAAAAGACCGAGCAGCTCGATCTCGTCGCACACCACCTCACCACCCGTCGAGACGAGCTCGTCGCGGGCAGCCAGGTACTCGCGAATGCGGGCCGTCTCGTCGCTGGGGTCGATGTCGTAGCCCAATAGGATGGCCGCGACGTCTGCGCGCGCTCGCGCTGCGCGCTCTTGGGGTGAGGTGGCGACGACGTCGCGCGGCAGGTCGAGTGCGGGTGCTGATGCGTCGGGAGCAGCGACCTGCTCCTTCTTGGCGTCGTCCTCGACCGGCTCGAGGCGCACCAGCGGAGCTCCGGTCTCGACCTGGCTGCCCGTCATGACCAGGAGCTCGCGGACCCGGGCCGCGAACGGCGCGCGCACGGCCGTCTCCATCTTCATGCTTTCGAGCACCAGCACCGGAGCTCCGGCAGCCACCAGGTCGCCGACCGCGACCGGTGACGCCACCACCAGGGCAGGAGCGGGCGAGCGCAGCACTCCGCCCTCGTCGCGGGTCACCCGGTGAGCCACGCCGTTGACCTCGATCATGTGCACCGGCCCGTGGGTGGCGGTGACCAGGCGATACAGCTCGCCGCCGACGGTCATCCGGGTGTGGAACTCGTCCAACCGGTCGACGTCGGCGACGACCACCTGCTCGACCCCGCCGGCGGCGACGCCGACCCGGAACCGCTGTGGACCGATCTGCAGCACCGTGACCGCGTACGCCGTGCCCCGCAGCTTGAAGTCGACCGCCCGACCGACCTGGTGCTGCACCTGCGGACGGCCGCCATGAGCACTCTCCAGCAGCCGGGCGATCTCGACCTGGGCCTCGTCCTCATAGGCCTCGATGCCGGCGGCGACCACGGCGATGCCCGAGTGCTCGTGGACGACGAGTCGTCCCTCGGCGCGGACCCGGTCGATCCAGCTCGTGTCGGCCCAGCCGGCCGCCCCGTCGATCACCTCGGACTGGCCCAGCAGATCGAGGATGAAGCTCTTGTTGGTGGCGCCGCCCTCGATCACCACCGTGGTCTCGGCCATCGCGCGACGCAGTCGGGCAAGCGCCTCGTCGCGGGTGCGGCCGTAGGCGATGATCTTGGCGATCATCGAGTCGAAGTCCGCTGGGATCAGGTCGCCCTCCCCCACACCGGTGTCGACCCGGATGCCCGGCCCCGAGGGCAGCTCGAGCAGAGCGATCCGGCCCGGCGACGGGGCGAAGTCGCGGTCCGGGTCCTCGGCATTGAGCCGAGCCTCGACGGCGTGTCCCTTCTCGGTGGGTTTGGTTCCCTCCAGCCGGCCGCCGGCGGCGACGTGCAGCTGCGCCTTGACCAGGTCGAGGTCGGTGGTCACCTCGGTGATCGGGTGCTCGACCTGGAGCCTGGTGTTGACCTCGAGAAAGGCGAAGGTGCGCTCGCCCGGGTGGTACAGGAACTCAACGGTCCCGGCACCGACGTAGCCGACCGCGATCGCAAGACGCTCGGCGGACGCCTTGACCTCGTCGGTCTGCTCCGAGTCCAGCAGTGGCGAGGCGGACTCCTCGATCACCTTCTGGTTGCGGCGTTGGATGGTGCAGTCGCGAACGCCGACCGCCCACGCCGTGCCGTGGCTGTCGGCGATCAGCTGCACCTCCACATGGCGAGCCCCCGTCACCAGCCGCTCCAGGAACACCACACCGCTGCCGAACGCCCGCTCCGCCTCGTCGCGAGTGCGCTGATAGGCGTCTTCGAGCTCAGCGGCGGAGTCGACCTGGCGGATGCCGCGCCCGCCTCCCCCTGCCGTCGCCTTGAGCATGAGCGGATAGCCGATCTCAGCCGCCGCGGTCAGAGCCGCATCGAGCGTGTCCACGCCACCGCGACTCCACGGTGCGACCGGCACCCCCACCTCCTCGGCGAGGAGCTTGGAGCCGATCTTGTCGCCGAGCTTGCGCATCGCCTCGGCGCTCGGCCCGATGAAGGTCACGTCCAGGCGGGCGCAGAGGTCCGCGAACGCCGGGTCCTCCGCGACGAACCCCCATCCGACCCACACCGCGTCCGCCTCGCACGCGAGCAGGGTCCGCTCGAGGACGGCGAGGTCGATGTACGGGCGCGAGGAGGCCGGGCCCAAGGGGTAGGCCTCGTCAGCCTCACGCGCGAACATCGCCGTTCGTTCCTCGTCGGTGTACAGCGCGATCGTCCGGATCAGCGGGCCGTTCTCCGCGTTGAGGTCACGGACGGCGTGGATCAGCCGCATCGCGGCTTCGCCGCGGTTCACGATCGCAATCCGAGAGAACACCCGCTGGACCTCCAGACCCGACGGCTCGCCTGCCGAGCCGTCGTCGCGAGACTGTCACGTCCGCGGGGTTACGGGCGAGTCACATGGCGACTCCACGTGAGTCGCGGAAAGCCGCCTCTCCACGGTCGCCCGGGTTGCGGCAGCCGCCGCATCACCAGGAGGGTCGATCTCGAGCCGCAACGCGCCGACGTGCTTTAGTCATCAGGCAACAAACAGTCCTCTGCGGATGAACCGAACGGAGCACTCGTCGTGGCGGATGACGCGTTCTACTCGCATGTGAAGCTCTACGACCTGATGTTTCCCGGCGGCGGCCCCGCGGTTGATTTTTACCGTGCTGAAGCCGGTCGGACGGGCGGTCAGGTACTCGAGCTCGGCTGCGGCACCGGGCACAAGCTGATCCCCATCGCGTCCGACGGGAAGTCGTGCGTCGGGTTGGATCTTTCGCCGGACATGCTCGCCGAAGCTCGTCGCAAGGCGGACGAGTGCGGCGTGGTCGTGGAGTGGTTGCAGGGCGACATGACAGCGTTCGACCTGGGCCGCACGTTCGACTTCGTCTTCATCGCCGCCAACTCCCTGTTGCACCTGCACGAGATCGACGATCTGGTGAGCTGCTTCCGGTCGGTACGACGCCACCTGGCCCCCGGAGCGCGATTCATCTTCGACGTGTTCAACCCGAGCGTGAGGGTGCTGGCCGATGCCGATGGCCTCCGGCGAACCCGGGAGTCGTTGTCGTTCATCGATCCGGATCGCGGCCGGGTGAGGGTCGATGTCGCGGAGACCTACGATGCGCCCGCGCAGGTGACCCGCGGGACGTGGCACCTCTCGACCGACTCTGAGCCCGACTTCATGGTTGCGCCACTCGAGATCAGGAGCATCTTCCCGCAGGAGCTGCTGCTGCTGATCTCGCTCGGAGGCTTGCGGCTCGTGGAGCGCTTCGGTGACTGGTCTGGCGGACCATTCGACGGCGAAGCGGCCCTTCAGCTCTGCGTGTGCGAGTCCGCCTGAGCTCGGCTGACTAGTCACCGCTCAGGTCGGCGAAGCGAGAGTCCGGAGGCCTGACCGGTAGATTTCGCGTGGTGCCTGACACCCGTCCCCGCCGTACCTTCGCCGTCATCAGCCACCCCGATGCAGGCAAGTCCACCCTGACTGAGGCGCTCGCCTTGCACGCTCGGGTGATCACCGAGGCGGGTGCCGTCCACGGCAAGGGAGACCGGCGCGCCACCGTGTCCGACTGGATGGCGATGGAGAAGGCGCGCGGCATCTCGATCACCTCGGCCGCATTGCAGTTCGTCTACCGCGACCACGTGATCAACCTCGTCGACACCCCCGGCCACAGCGACTTCTCCGAGGACACCTACCGCGTGCTCTCGGCGGTCGACTCCGCGGTGATGCTGATCGATGCCGGCAAGGGCCTCGAGCCACAGACACTCAAGCTGTTCAAGGTCTGCGCGCTGCGCGGCATCCCGGTGATCACGGTGATCAACAAGTGGGACCGGCCCGGGCTGTCGGCGCTCGAGCTGATGGACCTGATCCAGGAGAAGATCAAGCTTCGGCCCACTCCCCTCACCTGGCCCGTGGGCGAGGCCGGCGACTTCCGCGGAGTGCTGGACCGCCGTACGGGCGAGTTCGTGAAGTACACGCGTACCGCCGGTGGGGCCACCCGCGCCCCCGAGCAGCGGCTGAGCGCCGACCTGGTCGAGCACGACGACGCGCACCTGTGGGCAGCGGCGGTCGAGGAGCACGAGCTGCTCTCGCTCGACGAAGCCGATCACGACCAGGCGCGCTTCCTGGCCGGGGAGACCACCCCGGTGATGTTCGCCTCGGCTCTCCAGAACTTCGGCGTCGCACAGCTGCTGGACCTGCTGCTCGACCTGGCGCCCGACCCCAGCGCGACATCGGGCGTCGACGGTTCGGTCCGCCAGGTCGAGGACGAGTTCAGCGCCTTCGTCTTCAAGGTGCAGTCAGGCATGAACACCGCGCATCGTGACCGCCTTGCCTACGCCCGCGTCGTGTCCGGGACGTTCGAGCGCGGGATGGTGGTCACCCACGCCACGACCGGGCGACCCTTCGCAACCAAGTTCGCGCAAGCGGTCTTCGGCCGAGAGACGACGTCGGTCGAGAGCGCCGAGCCCGGCGACATCATCGGCTTCGTCAACGCGCAGGCGCTCCGGGTCGGCGACACCGTCTATGTCGGCACACCCATCGAGTACCCGCCCGTGCCCAGCTTCGCCCCCGAACACTTCGTGACCGCCAGCGCCGGCGACATCGGTCGCTACAAGCAGTTCCGTCGCGGTATCGAACAGCTCGACCAGGAGGGCGTGGTGCAGGTGCTGCGCTCGGACCTGCGCGGCGACCAGAGCCCGGTCCTGGCGGCGGTCGGGCCGATGCAGTTCGAGGTGGTCGAGGACCGGATGACCAACGAGTTCAACGCCCCGATCCGCTTCTCTCGGCTCGACTACGAGGTCGCCCGCCGGACCGACGCTGCAGGAGCAGCGGCCCTGGCCGGGATGCGGGGTGTCGAGGTCCTCGAGCGTAGTGACGGCACTCGACTGGCGTTGTTCGTCAACCAGTGGCGCGCCATGGTCACCGCCCGGGACAACCCCGACGTGATGCTCGAATCCCTGCCCGCCGGCGGCAGCTGATCCGCGGGTCAGCGGGCTGACGCCGTGGTCTGCCTCGCGGCGTGGCTGCAACGGCCACCTGACGAAGCAGAACTCGTTGCCGAACGGGTCCTCCATGACGGCCCACTCGAGGTAGGGATCGGCGTCAGAGGGGTAGAAGGCAGGTGGCATCTTGATGACCCCACCGATCGCCTCCGTACGGCGCACGGCGTCGGCCACGTCGTCCACCCGCAGGTCGAGGTGGGTCCCGCCTCGCCAAGCGGTCTGATCGCTGGGCACCTTTTGCAGAAGGAGCCACAACGGCTCCTCGGCTTCGCTCAAGACAGCGAACTGATCACCGGTCTCATCACCGTGTCTGGACTGTGGCTGCAAGCCCGACAGCGCCGACCAAAAGCGCTCACCTTCGTCCAGGTCAGTGACGTTGACGACCGGTTTCCACAGGCTCGCGATCCCACGACCACTTGGCATGTCGACTCCCGTTGCTCAGGTTGTGAACCCTTGCGCGAAGGTATGGCCCGCCCGCCCCGAGATCAAGTGTTGGCGCGCGTGGCCCCTCTACCCGGACCCGAGCCACCTACTCCGGCGGTGCGCTCCCGTGCCGGTGCGCCACCTTCCACGCGCTGTCTTCACGGCGGTAGATCTGGGTGACCCGCAGGGTGTAGCTGCGCGGCACGCCGTCGACGGACGCGGAGGTGTGCTCGAGGCCCACCGTGTAGGCGGTGTCTCCGCGCACCTCGGCCCCGAGGAGCTCGAACTCGTAGGAGGTGCAGTCCGAGAGGCTCTCGGCGAGATGGGCGAACAAGTCGTCCAGCTCTTCCTGCCCGATTGCGTTCTTCCACGCGCCGAGCACGCTGACAGGCTCGTGCCGTGACCAGATGGCGCGGCGTGGCCCGGCGTCACCGTTGTGGACGGCGATCTCTGCGGCAACGAGAACCGACTCCACCCAGCTGACGAACTCCTCGTACTGGTCCATGGCTTGATGATGCTCCGAATCGGAGGTGCTGACTATGGGTCGGAGGCTCGAGCGACGCCGCCCAAGTTGCGGATGATCGGACGTTTGCTGAGGGGCGCCAGACGCGAGCTCTGACTAGCATGGAACACATGGGCACGGTCGGTGACTACGGACGCTGCTTACGACTGCCTGCCTACGACTGTTGTGACGACGAGGAAACGCTCGCTGACGGTTGACGCGCCGTCCGCCCATCTCCTCTCACCGCCCGCTCGTCCAGGGAGTCACAGTCATGCCAGAAAACACGTCGTACCGTCACGCCGTCCTCATCGTGGCCGCCACCGCGTGCTGGGGCGTCGGCACCGTCCTCAGCAAGCAAGTACTCGACCGTGGCGTCGCTCCCCTGACGTTGCTCGTCATCGAACTGGCCGCCAGCACCCTGCTGCTCGGGGTGGGCGCGCTGCTGGCGGGGGTCCGTCCCACGTGGTCGCCGGGCCTAGCACGGCTCGCGCTCCTGGGCGTCCTCAACCCGGGCATCGCCTACGCGCTCGGGCTGCTCGGCCTGCTGACGATCACTGCAAGCCTCTCGGTTCTCCTGTGGGCCACCGAGCCAATCCTGATCATGCTGCTGGCCGTCCTCATCCTGCGCGAACGCATCGCGGCCGCCACCATGATCGGAGTGGCAGTCGCCTTGATCGGCGTGCTGTTGGTCCTGCATCGCCCCGGCGCGTCCGGCGACGGGGCCGGGATCGCTCTCACGCTCGGTGCGGTAACAGCGTGCGCCTTCTACACAGTGCTGACCCGCTGGTTGCTGCTCGACGACGGTTCGCTGGAGGTCGTCCTGGTGCAACAGGGCGCGGCGTTGTGCTTCGCGGTGGCACTGGCGGGGGCGGCATGGGCCGCGGATCTCACGCGTCTCGAATTGCCGACTGACCTCGCGACCTGGGGGCTCGCCCTGGCGTCCGGCATGGTCTATTACGGCCTCGCGTTCTGGTTCTTCGTCGGCGGCCTGCGCGGTGTCCCGGCCTCGGTCGCAGGAAGTCTCTTTCCTCTGATCCCTGTCTTCGGGATCGCCGCTGGCTACCTGGCCGGCGATCGGCTGAGCGACCGCCAATGGCTCGGCGCAGCCATGGTGATCGTCGCCACTGGCGCAGCGGCGGCCTATCACCTCAACCGGGTCCGCTCATCGGCATGAGCGTGCGCGACTCGTGGCATCAGGGGCGCCTTATCTGCACCCTGGCTCAGCGAACCGCGAGCAACCGCCACGTCCCCGGAACGCCCTTGAGTTCGTGATCACCGCGGTCGTCGAACTCCAATCCCGAGCCAGCCACGAGATCGCGAACAGTCGAGGACGTCAAGATCTCGTCCGCCCCGGCGAGCCCCGAGATTCGAGCGGCGATGTGAACGGCCAGGCCGCCGATGTCATCACCAATCTGCTCCACCTCGCCCGTGTGGACGCCGGCCCGAATTGGGAGCCCGATCGGCTCCAGGGCTGCGCCGAGCGTCCGCATGCATCTGACCGCACGCGCTGGGCCGTCGAAGGTCGCCACGAGCCCGTCACCGGTGAATTTGATGAGCCGTCCGCTGGCCAAGTCCACCTCGCGTTTGGCGATCGACTCGTGGGTCTCTAGAAGTCTGTGCCACCGGCGGTCGCCCATCTGGGCAGCCAGCTTGGTTGAACCGATGATGTCGGTAAATGCGACAGTCATCAGCGAGCGAGTACTGGACGGCGCAGGCTCCACGCCGGTCACGAACTCCTCGATGGCGTCCATCGTGGCGTCGGCTTGTGCGGAGTTCATGGGCGAGTGATCTGCACCGGGCAGTTCGAACAGCTCGGCTCCTGCGATGCTCTCCGCAAGGAAACGTCCGTGCCCGGCACGCGCGTAACGGTCGTCGCGGTTTTGGATCACAAGTGTGGGCGCAACAATCGAAGACAACACGTCACGAACGTCGATGTCGAAGACCCATTGTTGACGTAGAACCGCTCGTCGGGGACCGTTCGAGGCCCGCTCGAGTCGCGCGAGCCAATCGAGCGCACGCGGCCCCTCGGTCATCCCGGGGTTGAACGACCCTAGGACCCGACCAGTTCCCCAATTCTCTTGCATAAACGCAAGGACCGCAGCCTCGGCGTCGGGTGGGTAACCCCACGGATAGTCCTCAGCCCGACGCAGACGCGCGAAGCCGTTAATGGTCACTAGGGCGGCGGTGAGGTCTGGATGTGTAGCGGCGAACAAAAGACACAGCTGAGCGCCAGCGCCATGCCCCACGAGGACCGCTCGCTCAGATCCCACCGCGGCCATGACGGCGCGGACGTCATCGGCCCACGCCTCAAGCGTCGGCATGTGTTCGATGGGATCAGAGAGTCCCACTCCCCGCATGTCGAACACGATGAGCCGACTGAACTCGGCGAATCGCCGCATGTTGGCCTGCTGCCGTGGATGCTCGTGAAGCAGGTCGATATTGCTGCCCGACTCCCAGGCGGTAACCACGTCCAGCGAGCCGTCACCGACGACCTCGTAAGCAATCTGAAGTTCACCGCTATCGACGTACTTGACGGTGCGCTCCATGACCCGATCCTAAGGGCGGCCACGCTTGCCGCGCGGACTACACACGGACCGTGCGGGACCCCGACCGGCGGAAATCGATGGCTCCGCGCACTGCGCTAGACGGTGAGCAGAAGCGCTGTACTCGGGGCGGGTCCGGACGTCCGCGCGGCGAAAGGACGCAGTTGGCCGGGATCGAACGAAACTCCGCGCCTCTTGCGGACTTCCCATGGCGCCATCCCGGACCACTGGCAGCCACCACTAGCCGAGCATCCACGACTTCGGTCCTGACGTTCGGCCAATCGCGGTACTCAAAGAAGGATTCACGGCGGTGGCGAGGAATGCCACGATCAGGGCTGAACAGACTCGTTCACCCGTAGCCCCGGGCTGCGTCGCCGTCACGCTGCTGGCTGGTTACAACGCGGCGAACAGGCCGAATGCGGAGTGCCTTGTGCCCGCGGACGGGTCGGACTGCTGAGGCGCCTTCAGCTGCCCAGCAGTGGCATGAATCAAATTGCTCACCGCGGTAAGAACCGCGTTGCACTCCTTCACCTCATCGACGGGTGACCGATGATGGCGCGTGTTGAAGGCCCCGGGTTCGCCTAGTCCATGCGATGAACGATGTCGCACGCACGGTAAGAGCGGAGCGTCCGCCCACGACCCGCTTGACACCGTGGGAAGCCGGAACAAAGGCACACTCCGGGAACGGGCACCTCGGTTAGCGTGCCTCCATGGCTGACGAACCCGGCAGGCACGCCGCAGTCGCGGAACTGTTCGCGGCGGAGATCGCGGTGGTCGTGGACAAGATCCGGATGATGATGATGCAGACCGCGCTCGCTCAAGGCTTTCCAGAGTCGTTTCATGCGGCCGGTCTCGACACGACCTCCGGCATGCTGCTGGGCTATCTGCGTAACGCCTATCCGGACAGGGTGGTGACCCGGACTGCCGTGAGATCAATCTTCACCTACCACCCCGACAACCCGGTTGACTCCGGCCTGGAGGTGCTGATCGGGCGCGGGCTGATCGTCGAGCCGTCGCCTGGCACGGTGACCCTCACTGGAGCCGGCCAGGCTTGCCTCGAAGACCTGCACGCCGTGGCCGATCAGACAGCGAGAAACGCATGGCGCGACGCAGGTCAATCTGTGGTCACCTGCGCTCCCCTAGTTGCGCGGTCGCTCCTCGCAGCGTGGGAGACTGGTGGGGATGCATTCTCGCTGATGGCACCCGACCGGCTGCCCATCAGCGTGTCGGAGCAGGGACTTCTCGCTGAGCGCCTGACCGGGCTACGGTTCCACCGGTTTGATGCGCATGTCGCGGCCTGGCGCGCTGCGGGGTACGAAGCGGCGGACCTGGAATCGTTGTCCGAGCCCGTGCGAGCCGGGATCGAGGCTGACACCAACAAGCGCGCGGCGGCACCCTATGCCGAGCTGTCCCCAGCAGAGCGTGAGCTCATGCTGGCCGGCCTCCGCCACCTCGCCGAGTGAGACGCAGACCCCCAGCGTGACCGCGGCCCGGACCTAGAGCGCCGAACCGGGAAGTCCGATCGCCACGGCTTGATGCACAGTGCGGGGTGCGCGACTCGCCAGATGAATGCGTCCGGCTAGAGGCGACGAGACGCGGCCTTGAACGCTCGGATCGCGGCAGTTGCGGACGTTCGCTCGTTGTACCGGGTGTCAGTCAGAAGGTCGTGTAGAGCGCCGTGTTCTGCAGGACGATAAGGCCAGCCAGAGCCACCGAGGAGCTCAGTGCGCCCAGGGCCAGTCCGCGCAGGAACGGTGCGATTCCGCACTTCCATAGCGCGAATCCCGCGAGCAACAAGCCGACCGCTCCGCAGCACGTGATGGCGACCCAGCTGCCGTCCTTGTCGAGCGCGTCGCCGTTGATAATGAACCAAGCGAGAGGGCCGAGACCGACGAGAATGGCCGCCGAGGAGAGCCCCAGTGCCTTCCGGGTCGGCTGGACCTCTGCCGGGGACCCCGCGAGTGCCCCCAGGACGCCGACCAGCGCGCCCCCTCCCGTAGCGGCGAGGGTCCAGGCGAAGCCGTAGGTGCCGGCGAACTGGGAGGCCGCAGAGTGCCAGCTGTCTGCGAACCACTGGACGCAGTAGTAGCTCCCGATCAGACCCAGCCCAGTAAGACCCCCGGCAACCATGCCCGAAGAGACTCGCCCGCGCGCCCATGCCCATGCCACGACGAAGCACAGAAGTGCCCACACGAATTGGCTGTTCGTGACCTTGGTGACCCCTTCAGGTCCCCAGCGCCATACGTACGTCTGCGCGACGCCGCCGATCAAAACGGCGCACAGCGCCGCTCCTGCGATCAAGGCCGTGCGACGCATGGTCATGGCGGACATGATGCCGCTGCACGACGTCACCGGCACCGACGCCTCACCGCACTCAACTCGGCAGATCCGAGAAGGATGACGTCGGCGCCGCCAATAGAAGCGCACGCCCAGTCAGGCCCGAGGAGATTTCGACGAGGCGGTTGGTCAGGGCTGCCGATAGGGACGCTGGGCCTGGGCGACATCGTCGTAGCAGGTGTCCCCGGCGATGTCGCTGGGCACCCGGTACGTCGCGAGCACTGCGCAGTCCCAGAGATCCTGAGTGGCGTCGATCTCCTTCCAGTCGCTGTCGACGATCGCCCACATTGCTACGTAGCCGCCGCACTCGTTGACGGCGCCGACTGCGTACCCGTCGGTGCGCAACGCACGGACGGTCACTCCAACGTAGCCGTCTTCACAGGTGGTGTTCTCGGTGAGTCGTTCAGCGGTGCGGCCGATGAACTCCTTGAAGGAGTCGGGTGCGCCGGCCAGGTTGTTCGCGTCGGCGGTCGTGCGGACCTCGACGGGGTCGGACCCGTCACCGTCGTACGAGATGAGCTTCGGCGGAGCCAATGTGGGGTCCCGGGTGGGGTCTGGGTTGCTCATGGTCGGGGGGCCGGCTGGGGTGCCCGTGCGGTGCGGAGTCGTTGGTCAGGATCAGCCCGGCGCGGACACGTCCGACGGCTACCAGCACAGCCGCGGCGACCAGCGCCACGGTTCCCATGCGCTTCCGCGGGACGGAGCGGGCGCGGCGTGCGACGTCCAGGACGGACGTCGGCTGGTACCTCGCCAGGTCGGCCCGGGCGTGCAGGGACCGCCGCAGACATGTCCTCGGTAGGGCTCATGACCTCTCCGTTCCTGTGCGGGGCGGTCGGTTGGTCAATGCCGGGATGATCCTCGACGTTGGCTCGCAGCGCCGCGAGCGCCCTGTGTGCCTGGGACTTCACGGTGCCGCGGGTGATCCCAAGCAGGCTGGCGGTCTCAGCCTCGGTGAGATCCTCGTAGTAGCGCAGCACGATCACGGCACGCTGTCGCGGCGGCAAGCTGGCCACGAACGCCCAGACCGCATCCTGCTCTCCGTCGTGCTCAGGAGACGGGACGCCGGCGTCGGGCAGCACGTCAGTGGTCACCTCGTGACGTCGCCAGGCGCGGCGCCAGGTGCTGCGGTGCTCGTTGACCAGGACCCGGCGGGCATAGGCGTCGACTCGCTCGTGCTGCTCGATCCGGTCCCACGCCAGATAGAGCTTGGTCAGAGTGTTCTGCACCAAGTCCTGCGCGCTGTGCGGATCCCCGGTGAGCAGCAACGCTGTGCGCTGCAGGGCGTGCTCGCGGGCCACGAGCCAGGACTCGAAGTCCACGCGCACAGCCGGCGAGGGCCTCAACGTCCTGATCTCCACACTCCCTACACTCCACCGGACTCCGTATGGTTGCACCGGCCCCGCACCGATGCCGCGGTCCTTCGGTGCCGGCCGGCGCCACCGGGGCTGAGGCACGGCACCGCGACAGCAACAACGCGACTCTGCTTCGCGCTTGCTGAGCACGCAATCTGGGCAGGATTCCACGCCAGCCGGATCTCGGCAGATCCGGGCGTCCGGCTCGCGCCGAATAGACGCGGGGTATCTCCGTGGTCCTGACGCGCCCTTCCACGAAGGCGGAGTCTTGCCGACACTCACGGACAGTCAGGGCAGCGCGATGAGCGATGAACAGGGCATGCCAGAAACGAGGGGTGTCTTGCCTGAGCTTTTGGCGACGATCGACCTGGGCTCCGAGGTGGAGGGCATGGAAGGTCGACAACTACGGATGCGCTTGTTCATCTTCGAACCGGGCGCCGTCTTCGGCCCACTGCACGGCCACATCGGTCGACGTGGACTGTCTACATACCGCAGGGACGATCACCGACCTTCGTGACAGCATTGCCACCGAGTACGGGCCGGGATTGGGTTGGCCCGAGGACCACAACACTTTGCACTGGCTTGAGAATCGGGGAACAGAACCGGCGGAGGAGTCGCGTCGGTAGCCGACCATTTGACGATCCACGGACCCCGACCCGCTGAAGTAGGCGGCGGTGCGACGCACCCTACGGATGGCTCGACCAGCGACCCGAACGTCGATCAGTTCTTCCGAGACTCCAGATGCGCTGAGCGTCCGCCAGATATCGAGTGGCTCCGTCCTGGACACCGTCTCCCCTGCAACAACGACGTGGCGTTGTGCGTCCAGCGCCTCGCGGATGTGCATCGGTCAGCAAACCCCTCGCCTGGTCCGACGGCGGTCTGACCTTTGTCACTGCGGTCTGGGTGGCCGTTCGGCCTCGCTGTCCGTAGACGAGGCCGTCGAGGCGCTCGTCACTGGACGTGCACCGGCCGGGACGCGCGCTCGTGGGCTGCTTCGGCGAATGGGCTCCAGAGGAACCACGTTGGAAACGATCGCACCAGCCGCGGTGATCCCGCGACGTGGATCAGATCGTCGGCGATGGAGTCTTCCCAGAGGCAGAATCCGCTGAAGACATCGGAAAGCGCTCCGGTTGGTGCTGTGACGACCAGGTCCACCTCGAAGCCGGGGTGATGCGTGCAGACCGATGCCTCGCTGCGGTCGAGAACGATCCAGATGACCTCTCGCTTCGGAGCGGTGTGCTGGAACTCGATCACCGTCCGGTGTGGAGGAAAGCGATCGGGCCGAATGCGTCGATGCATCCACCAGGTCAGGGTCACCGGATCGATATCGTGCGGCCGTATCTCATCGAAGAGCCACTCAATGGCCCATTTCCCCAGGGAGTCGATGACCTGTTCCATGTCCTTGCCTGCCGGTGTCAGGTGGTACTCCTTGCCTTTGCCGGTGGGCGAGGGCCACGTCTCGACCACACGCATGCGTTCGAGGTGGCGAAGTCGCTGAACGAGCAGTGAGCGCGAGATGCCGGGCATGCCTCGCGCGATGTCGTTGAACCGCACGTTGCCGAGCACGAGTTCACGGATGATGAGTGGAGTCCATCGGTCGGCTATGACCTCGCTGGCCATGGCGACCGGGCAGTAGTGGCCGTAGTCGGGCATGCCCTGATCGTCCCACCGATGCCCCTCCCCAGGTAGTACGAAATCGATACCAGCCAGGTCGCATCGGCGGACTAGTTGCCCGCCCACCGCGGCGACAGAGTGGTCACATGACATCCATGACTGAGCTGCGGGAGCAGATGCGGGCGCGCATCGTCACGCCCGAGGACGATGACTACAACACGGCGCGAGCCGTCTGGAACGGAATGATCGACCGGCGCCCGGCAGCCGTGGTGCAGGCCGAGCATGTCGCCGACGTGGTTGCCGCGGTGAACTTCGCCCGCGACGAGCACTTGGAGCTGGCGGTGCGCGGTGGAGGTCACAGCGCGCCCGGCTTCGGAACGATCGATGGCGGCTTGGTGGTTGACCTGTCGCCCATGCGTTTCGTTCACGTTGACCCGGCAGCTCGCACCGCACGGGTCGGGGGCGGTGCGACCCTCGGCGATCTCAACTACGCCACGCACGCGTATGGGCTGGCGATGCCCGGGGGCATCGTCTCGACGACGGGCATCGGGGGCCTCACCCTCGGTGGCGGCATCGGCTACCTCACGCGCGGGTTCGGGCTGTCCATCGACAACCTCCGATCGGCCGATCTGGTCACGGCAGACGGGCGGATCCGTCGAGCCAGTGCGGATGAGAACGCCGACCTGTATTGGGCGCTCCGGGGCGGCAGTGGGAACTTCGGGGTCGTCACGTCGTTTGAGTTCGACCTGCATCCTGTGGACCAGGTGGTTGTCGGAATCTTCTTCTACGAGCTGGAGCACGCCGCGGACTTGCTGCGCTTCTTTCGTACCTGGATCTCGGATGCCGACGAGCGCTATGGGGCGTTCCCAGCGTTCCAGGTGGCGCCGCCCCTGCCGTTTCTGCCGGAGGACCGCCATGGCGACACGTTCTGCGCCGCCATCGTCCACTGGAGCGGGCCGATCGAGCAGGGCGAGGCCGCCATGCAGCCATTCCGCGACCTTGCCCCGCGGGTTGGCGAGATGGTCGAGCCCATGCCGTACCCCTGGCTCAACAGCGCGTTCGACGAGCTGTTCCCTCGCGGTGTCCGCAGCTACTGGAAGGGCAACTACGTCACCGAGTTGACCGATGAAGCTATCGACGTACATCTGGCCCACGGTCCGAATGCGCCGAACCCCAGTTCGACGATGCATCTCTACCCGATCAACGGGGCCGCCGCACGAGTTGGCGTCACCGACACGGCGTTCTCCTACCGCCACGCGACGTTCTCGACGGTCATCGTCTCCGCTTGGCCGGACGCCTCCTGCGACGCGGAAAACGTCGCCTGGGTACGCGGATACTCCGACGCGCTCACCCCCCACTCCGAGGCGGGGGGATACGTCAACTTCATGTCCGACGATGACCAAGGACGCGTCTCCGAAACATACGGCAGCAACTACGCGCGGCTCGTGGATATCAAGCGGACATACGACCCGCACAACCTGTTCCGACACAACCAAAACATCCGGCCCTGACCGGCACCCGGCGGTCCTATCTCGTCGCGACGGAAGGACCTAGCTTCCCAGGTCAGGCGGCGACAGGGGCAAGGCGCGGGCCCATCAGGCCCTCCTTGCGGGCGACCAGCGCCGAGGCCCCGATCGTCACGGCGACCGCGAGCACGTTGAGGGCGAGCATGGAGATGCTCTTGACCAGCACGAAGGTCTCGATCGACTGCGACGTCAGTAGCCACAGGCTCATCAGGGCGCGGCCGACGCAGATGACGGCCCACATGGCGGTGAGCCACCAGAAGAGGCGCTGGATCCGCGGCCGCAGGTGCAGCTCGTGGTCCATCGGGTAGAAGTCCCCGGCGAGCCGGGCCACCAACGGCCGGGCCGAGGCGAGCGAGAGCAGGAACGCCGTGGCGACCACGCCGTCGCTGATGATCGGCTGCAGGAAGTAGAGGAACGTGCTGTCGGCGACCAGCGAGATCACCGTGCGCCCGGTCAGCAGCACCGCGGTCAGGATCAACAGGCCCGACGTACGTCGTCGCGTCGCCTTGCGCCAGAGGATCGCGCCGTAGGACCAGACCAGTGCGGCAACGATCGCCGTCCACACCCCGGAGACCTGCAGCGCTACGTAGAACAGCGTGGCCGGGATGACACAGGCGATCAGCACACTCAGCGAGACCCGGCGGATCACCATCCCCAGACTGGGGCGATGCACGGGGGCGCAGGCGTCTGCAGGCACGGCCGTGACTGTTCCGAGCAAAGACATGAGGCCTTACTGCCGACTCACACCGGTCGGGCGTTGGACTAGCTGTTCACCTCGGACTGACGAAGTGAACGCAACGTCGATGACTTCCTTGGTGGCTTCACAGTAACCCGGCTGGCCACGGATCCCACCTCCGCCGATCGGCCACTCTTCCGACACGCCCGGGCTATGCCCGATCAGCCCTCCGCGCGCCACTAGCGTTCGCAGAGCAAGCGTTGCCGCCGACCGAGGAGTGCATCGTGGGTTCAGCCGTGCGCGCGCCTTGGACGGGGCCGCCACTCCTGCTGATCGCTGTGACCGTGCTTGGTTTTGTCATGGCTCCGCTGGTCAGCTCCTCCGATGGCGCCAGCGCCGAAGAGCCGCAGGCCCAGGTGCAGCTGTCATCTGGTCAGCCCACCGAGACCGGCGGCGAGCTGCCGGCGGACGTTGCCGAGCGAGGTACGCCGCAGAGTGCACCTCTGATCAAGCCGATCCCCCAGCAGGTGGTCGGGGTGGCGACGTTCAACCAGTTCCGCCGGCTGAGCTATGCGGAAATGCTGTCGGACGCACGCACGCTCACCGCCAATCCGGCTCTCGACATCATCGGATGGCAGGAGGCGTGGGACAGCGCGCCGGTGTTCGCCGCCCTGCAATCGCGGGGCTGGGCAACCAAGCGCTTCCCGAGGAGCGCCAAGGAGCTGGCCGTGTCGTGGCGACGCGCGGAATTCAAGTTCGTCGGAGCTGACCAGCGACTGGTCGCTCGAGGCGTGTCCGACGCGACCGGCCGTTACCCGTTCGGGGACCGCTATGCGATCCGGGTCACGCTGCGCGACCGCGACACCGGCGAGCAGATCTCGGTGCTGAACACCCATCTCCCTCAGGCGATCGAGAACCTCGACCGTCCCGGCCACTGGCGGCCGACGTACAACTCGGCGCGGGCCCGCGTGCAGCTGACCCGGCTGGCCAGGATGTGGGACCGGGCACCGGGCCGCTGGGTGATCGGGACCGGCGACTACAACGTCGACGCGCGCGCCGAGGCGCGCGAGCGTCCGGTAGGAGGGCTGTCCAGGATGTTCGCTGGCCGCGCCGTGTCGTCGTACTCCGCGCTCGGCAAGGACATCGCGGCGACCCACCCGGTCAGCGGACGCCAGATCGACTACGTGTACGCCGCCCGCAAGGACGTGCGTCAGAAGCGGTTGCGCTTCATCGACCAGCGCACGATCCCCGGTCTCAACAGTGACCACCGAGCCCTGGTGGTCAGGTTCGCGCTGACGTAGGACGCGACGGTGGGACCGGACGTCGAGCTCAGCGACCCTTCCACACCGGCGGCCGCTTCTCCGCGAACGCGATCGCACCCTCCTGGGCATCCTCCGAGACGAACACCGGCGCCAACAGCTCGCCCTGCTTCTGCCAGCCCTCCTCGATGGTCCAGTCGGGAGCCGAGCGCGCGACCTGTTTGGTGACGGCCACCGCGAGCGGGCCGTTGGCCGCGATCGTGGCGGCGAGCTCGAGGGCTCCGTCGAGAGCTCCACCTTCAGGTGTGAGCCGGTTGACCAGGCCGAGGTCGGCGGCACGCTGGGCGGTGATCGGCTCACCGGTGAGAAGCATCTCCAGCGCGATCGCCTGCGGGATCCGTTGGGCGAGCAGCAGCGCCGCGCCGGCCCCGGCCACCAAGGCACGCTTGACCTCGGGCACGCCCAGCTTCGCCGTCTCGGCCGCGACCACCAGGTCACAGGCCAGCAGCAGCTCGAAGCCACCGGCCACCGCCCACCCCTCGACGGCTCCGATCAGCGGCTTGCGCGGAGGTGCCTCGGTGAGGCCACCCAGCCCGCGTCCCTCGACCAGCGGCACGTCTCCGGTGAGGAAGGCCTTGAGGTCCATGCCCGCCGAGAACGTGCCGCCCGCACCGGTGAGGACACCCACACGCAGCTCGTCGTTGCCGTCCAGCTCGTCGACGGCAGCCGCGATCCCGCGCGCCACCTCGCCGTTGAGGGCGTTCTTCGCCTCGGGTCGGTTGATGGTGATGATCTGGACGCCGTCTCGCGCCTCGACCAGGACAGGCTCGCTCATGGGAGCAACGTACCGCTCGCGGACACTGGAGGAATGGGAGCATCGGCGCGTGACTCACGTGCCCTCGATCTCCCGACGCATCGCGCTCGAGCAGGTCGGGCCGCTGCTCTTCCGCGGCGGCGTGCACGACACACCCCTCACTCGCCTGTACGGCGGAGAGGTGGCGGGCCAAGCCGTGCTGGCTGCCGGCTCAACGGTCGACCCGGCCCGGCACATCCACTCCGCCCACATGCAGTTCCTGCTGCCGGGCGACCCGAAAGTTCCGGTGCAGCACCAGGTCGACGAGGTGCGCGACGGCGGGAGCTTCACCACCCGGCGGGTCGAGTCGAGCCAGCGCGACCGCGTCATCTTCACCATGACCGCGAACTTCCAGGTTGCCGAGGCCGGGCTGGAGCACCAGGTTTCGACGATGACCGCGCCGCCGCCCGAGGAGCTGCAGTCGGCTGAAGAGATGTTCGCCGGCGACCCCGACAACCTGTTGTGGTTCGGGTGGCTGTCCGAGGCCGCCGACATCGAGGCCAGGTTTCCCGAGCTGCCGGCCCGAGCCGCGGCCACCCGGGGGGTGAAGGCACCGCCGCAGCAGCGCGTCTGGCTGCGGGCCCGGCAGCCGATCGACCACGGTGACCTCGCGCAGGCGGCGGCGTTGGCCTTCGTCTCCGACCTGCTGCTGCTCTCCGCTGCGCTGGGCCCGCACCAGCTGACCTTCCAGGGCGGGCGACTGCAGTTCGCCACGATCAACCACACTGTGTGGTTTCACGCTCCGCTGGCGATCGATGACTGGTTCCTCTATGACCAGAAGAGCCCTTGGGCCGGCGGTGGCCGGGCGCTCTGCACCGGCGAGATCTTCGATCGCAGCGGCCGCCTGTGCGCGACGACCGTGCAGGAAGGGCTGCTGCGCGTACTGCCTCAGACGGACTGACTGCTCATCTGACCAGACCCGACCGGTAGGCCAGCACGACGGCTTGCACCCGGTCGCGCACGCCGAGCTTGGTGAGCACTCGCGCGACGTGGGTCTTGACGGTGGCCTCGCCCACCACCATCCTCCCCGCGATCTCGAGATTCGAGAGGCCCTCGGCAAGCAGGGTCAGCACCTCGGTCTCCCGCGGGGTGAGGTCGTGCGGCAGCACCGGTCGGACCACGCTCGGCTCGTCGGTGAATCTCGCGATCAACCGGCGGGTGACGCTGGGAGCAAGGAGCGCGTCACCGGCCGCGGCCACCCGGATGGCGTGCACGAGCTGGGTGGAGGGCGCGTCCTTGAGCAGGAAGCCGCTGGCACCCGCGGCGAGCGCGGCGTACACGTGCTCGTCGAGGTCGAACGTCGTGAGCACGACGACGCGCGGCCCCGACGCTTCCGCACAGATCCGCCGGGTGGCCTCGAGGCCATCCATCTGCGGCATCCGGATGTCCATCAGCACGACGTCCGCGTCGACCTGCCGCAGCCGCTCGATGGCATCGGCACCGTTGACGGCGTCGCCGACCACGGCGATGTCGGGCTCGGACTCGAGAATCATCCGCAGGCCGGTGCGGACCAGCTCCTCGTCGTCGGCGAGCAACACCCTGATCACGCCCTCCCTCCGTCAACGGGGATCTGGGCGTGTACGCCGAAGCCGCCCTCCGGGCGCGGGCCCGTCTGCAAGGAGCCGCCGTACAAGGACACGCGCTCGCGCATGCCGACCAGTCCATGCCCAGCGGTATCCGGATCGCGCGCCGCCCCGTGGCCCTGGTCGCAGATGGAGATGTCGAGACTGTCGGTGTCGTAGCGCACGCGGATGTCGGCGACCGTTTCGCCGGCATGCTTCAGGACGTTGGTCATGGCTTCCTGCACGACCCGGTAGCCGGTCAGCTCTAGGCCAGGGGGAAGCGGACGTACGTCGCCCTCGACCGCGAAGTTCACCTGCAGCCCTGCTGCGCGGACTTGCTCCACGAGAGCGGGGAGCTGCTCGAGGCTGGGCTGCGGAGCGGTGCTGGACCCATCGTCGGTCTCGGTGAGCAGGCCGAGGAGGCGTCGCATCTCCGCCATCCCTCCCCGACCAGCGTTCTCGATCGACGTCAGCGCGTCGCGCGCCTGTTCTGGCGACGAGTCGAGCGCGCGCTGGGCACCCTGCGCCTGAATCACGATCACTCCCATGCTGTGGGCCACGAGGTCGTGCAGCTCCCGCGCGATCCGGGCCCGCTCGTCGGCCACGGCCAGCCGCGTCTGCTCGGCCCGTGCGAGATCCGATGCTTCCGCGCTGGCGCGCAGCGTCTCCGCCTCGCGGACACGCCGTCGCATCCACCGCCCGAACCCCCAGATCCCCAGCAGCACGAACCATGCCGGGACCACCTCGTCCAACGGAGCCCCGTCACGCAACCGCGGCACGTCGACAAGGGCCACCTGCAGCACCACTGCTGCCGGGCCGGCGTAGGTCGACGGGGACGACGCGTGCGCCCCGACCGAGTACCAGGCCAGCAGCGAAGCAAAGAACGGCTGACCGAGGCCCCCACCCAGCTCGAACTGGAGCCAGCCAGCCGCTAGCACCGTGACGAACACGACCAGGGCGAACCGCCGACGCACCAGCAAGGGCAGCGTGCAAGCCGCGAGCAGGACCGCGTGGACCAACCGGCCACCCTCGAGCTGGCCGTCAGACATCGTCCAGATCTGACCCCACGCAGTGCCAGCCAGCACGACGACGACGACCAGGTCGACGATCGTCAGGAGCCGGCTGTGAACCATGCTCCGACGGTAGTGACCAACGAGCCCGCGCACATCCACAACACGGCTGATGCGTGGGTGGCCAGCTCCCCCGCCTGGGGGAGCCGAAGACCAGCATCACGACTGACGACTGCGGTCTCCACCCGCTCCTAGCGTGGTCCGGGCCGGCGACGGACGCCGGCACGAAGGGAGCAACGTGATGGTCTCGACACTCGAATCCACCGGCCGGGCCGCCGTCGCCGCCGGTGTGCTGATGACGGCAGGCATCGAAGGCGAGTGGCTGCTCAACCCCCAGCAGGACAACGGCGTGGTGACCGACAAGCCTGGGTTCGCCCTGCTGCTCCTGCTCAGCACGATCGGCTTTGCCCTGTTGTTCACGGCGATCCGTGGGCTGCGGAGCGGGTCGGAGCAGCGCACGCGGCCGGCCCGCGTCGGCGCGACCCTGTCGTTGGCGGGCGCCGGCTTCTTGACCGCCTTTGCGGCGTGTGCTCTCGGTGTCCGGGCTCGCCCAGGGGTCAGTGCTGGAGGCGACCTTCTTGTTGTTCGTGCTGGGCATGCTGTTGCTCGCGGTCGGGCCGGTGATGTGGGGGATCTCGCTACGTCGCGGTAGTCCTGCGGTGGGGGTCTCCCCTGCCCTGGTGACCTCCGGGATCGGGGCCTTCGCACTGTTGGCCGTGCCGATGGACCCCTGGCACGACGTGAGCATGGTGGTGATGTTCACCGCGTGGGCGGCGCTGGGGCTCTTCCTGCTCCGGCGCAGCGGTGACCGCGCCCCACAGCTGATCTAGAGCGTCGCGTTGCTGCGCGGATCGATCAGGATCTTGGCGTGCGCCTCGGGGTCGGCGAGCGCGTCGAAGGCACCGGCGACGCCGTCGAGCCCCACCGATCCGGTGATCAGCGGCGTCGGGTCGACCTTCCCGTCGGCGAGCAGGTGCAGCGCCTCGCGGAACTCCTGCGGTGTGTAGCCGAGCACGAACCGCAGGTCGATCTCCTTGTTGATCGCGATGGACGGGCGGATCTGGTCCTCGCCCATGCAGACACCGACCACCACCACGCGTGTGTAGATCGGGGCGCTGGCGATGACGTCATCGATCACTCCCGGCACGCCGACGCACTCGAAGACGACCGGGCCCGACGGGGAGGCCCCGACGGCGTCGGCGGCCCGCAGCACCTGCCACCACGGCAGCATCGGCACCGCCCGCAGCTTCTCCATGGTGCTGACGGCCAGGTCCATCAGACCCTCGGCGGTCACGAACTTCTCGTCGAAGCAGGAGTACGGCGACACCGTGCTCGGGTCGACGACGACGTCGGCGCCCATCGCGGTCGCCAGGGCCCGACGGCCTGGTGAGAAGTCACTCGCCACCACACGGCGTACGCCGGAGGCCTTGAGCATTGCGATCACGCCGAGGCCGATCGGCCCGCAGCCGATCACGTAGGCGACCTGGTTCTTGCCGACGTCGCCGCGGCGTACGGCGTGGAGCGCGACGGCCATCGGCTCGGTCAACGCAGCCGTCGTGGTGGCCAGTCCGTTGGGCACCTCCAGCATCAGCGACTGCTCGACCAGCACCTGCTGGGCATACCCGCCGGCCGCGAGCTTCGACAGGCCGGTGGGGTGCACGCCGCCACCCTGGCGCAGCAGCGGGAAGGCGACGACCGGCGTGCCCGACTTCACCGACCGGCGCGTGCGCGGGCCGTAGTCGGCGACCTCGCCGCAGAACTCGTGGCCCAGCACGACGCGGTGCTCCGGACGCATCGCGTGCTCATAACCCGTGGCGGCGGCCGCGTCCGCCAGCTGGTCGGAGTGCTTGCGAGCGTGGAGGTCGGAGCCACAGATCCCGCACGCCACGACGTCCAGCACCACCTGACCCTTGGCAGGGACCGGCACCGGCACTTCGGCAACCTCGAGCGTCGACTTCTCGCACACCACAGCCTTCATAGGGGCGACGGTAGCGCTACTTGGCGCCCCGGATCTTCACCAGCCGCTGGCTCAGCAACGGCATCCGGTGCTCGTTGCCGTGCAGCTTCACGTACCGCTCGCCGAACGCGGCGAGCAAGGCGTCATCGAGGCGGCGAACAGCACCAGGCGGGTAGCGGTAGTCCATGCGTGCGCTGAGGCTCAGGTCGTCGGTCTCGCGCAACGCCTCGCTCAGCTCGTCGAGTGAGGTGATGCCGAGCTCGAGCAAGAGCCCCGAGATCCAGGCGTAGTGGTCGGTGCGCGACCACCCGGCGTCGGCATACTGCCCCGCGAGGAACGCCGCCAGCTCGCGTGGGTCCAGCCGCGGGTCGTCACTCTCCTCGGCCGGCCCGGGTGCATGGGGGCGAAGCGCCTCACGGATGGAGGAGAACTCCCGGTCGGCCAGCTCGAGCAAGCCCGCGGCCAGCGTGAAGCGACGGTCGAAGTCGGGGGCGTGCTCGGCCGGCACCGTTCCCTTGTAGCGGATGTCGTGCTCGAACTCCGCCCACGCGTGCTGCAGCACGGTCCGGATCTGCACCGACGCCCGCCGGTCCTGCTCGAGCCCGATCAACAGGTGACGGCTGGCGTAGCCGAAGCGGCCCTCGCTGGCCGTCTCCTCGCCAAGGTCGCGGTCGTCGTGCACCACGACCTGGTCGCCCAACAGGTCGGCGACAGCGGCGACGTCGCTGTGCACGTAGGTGATGATCCGGACGCCGATCTGGTCGGTGACGTCGCGCAGGGGGTCGGGGTAGAGGAGCTCCCCCTCGAGGGTGCGAGCCGCCTTCTCGGCGAAGCTCGGGACGCTCTTGGTCCGCCCGGTGACGCTCAGGTAGTTGATGCCGGCCTCGTCGAGGATCGAGGTGACCAGCGCGATCGCCCGCTCGCCCGCCTCGATCAGAGCCGGCTGGCGGGTGGCGTACTCCTGCACGGCACGGCGCACCGGGTCGTCTGGCTGGTCGATCGGCAGGTCGGCTCGCAGAGTCGGCGTGACGATGTAGCCGGTCTCCAGGTCGCCGTACGTCGTCAGCCCATCGGGCTCGAGGTCGGCGAGCCGAGCGACGTAGGCGCAGAGCACCGCATCGACCTGGTCCTCCACGATGCGCAGCTGACTCTTGCGACTGGCCGCGTCGACCTGGCCGCGCAGGATGTCCCACTCGGGTCCGGTCTCGACCAGGGTCTCCACCAGGCCCACCAGGGTGAGCAGCTCTCGGCGCAGCAGCGCGACGTCGCGACCCCGCTTCTGCTTGTACTTCAGCGTGCGTGGCAGCCCGAAGATCACGATCGTCGCCGGATGGGGATAGACCTCGATCGCGCGTCGGTCGCGGCCAGAGCGCGGGTTCATGTCAAGGCCGAGCAGCTGGCACAGCCGCGCACCGCGGGTGCCGTCGGCGAACTCCGGCTTGCCGGTGTTGGACGGATGCGGGGCGGCCTCATAGCTGCGGAAGTCGGCAGCGAGCGCCTTCTCCGCCGGTCGCGACCCGGTGGCGTTGGTGACGATCAGCGGAGCGTCGATGCCGACCACGACCGGACCGCCCGTGTACGCCGCCAGTGACGTCAGGATCTCCTCGTCGGTGCCGACCGTGGCGACGTGCACCAGCCGGCCGTCCTCGTCGAGGACTGCCACACCGGTGGGTCGGCGCTCACCCCAGGCGAGGTCGATTCCGATGTGGTGCACCTCGGGAGCGTATCGGCGTCGAGCCGGCGGGGCGGCCGACCACGCCTCGAACGTGGGTCACCGGCGATCCGGTTCTCCAGCAGCGAGCCACGGTGAGGGATAGATTGACTGCCAGGGAGCCGGGGAGGGTGACTCGATGGAGATAGACGACGTCTCAGCACGTCCGAACAGGGTGGAGCCCGCCGAGGGTCGTCGTCGCGCGACGCCAGCGGTGGCCCCGCGCAGGCTCGACGCCACCAGCGAGCGGGTGACCGAGGCGCTGTCGCGCTCGGACGGACGCCGGGCCGGCCAGGACATTCTCGGGATCTTGGGGACCGCTCCAGAGGTGGCCTCGACACCGGCCTCGACACCGGCCTCGACACCGGCCCGAACCTGTCCCGGCAGCGGTCCGGCGCGAGCGCCCGGCCAGTCACGTCGGAGTGACGACCACCGTGCGCTTCCCTCCGAAGCAGGGCGTCAGACGGCTGATGGGCGCGGTGCTCTTGCTCGTGCTCCTCGCCACTGCCGGCGCCGGCTACCTCGCCTACGACCGACCCGGCCCCGTCAGCACGGGGATGGCCGCGACCCTCGCCGTCCTGTTGCTGGTCACCTGGGCGGTCCGAGCCGGCACCCCCCTCACCGTGATGACGGTCGAGGGCGGGCAGCTGGAGATCCTGCAAGGCGGCCTCCACCTCAAGTTCGACCTGTCCAGCCACTACACGCCGATCGACGTGCAGGGCACTCCGGGTCAGCGTGGGTGGCGCGTGCTGTTCGGCCGGGGTGCGATGCCACCGTTCGTGGTCGATGCGTCGATCGTCGACGCGAACGAATTCATGGCGCTGCTGAGGCGCTACCGGCCTGAGGCGACGGTGTCGATCCAGTAGCGCTGCTTGCCCTTGCGAACGTCCTCCAGGACCCCGCCGTTGGCGAGGATGGTCGCCGCAGAGGCCCGATTGTCGTCGTCACAGGTCACCAGCACTCGGTCCAGTCCGCGCTCGGCCGCTCGTCGTACGCCGAGACGCAAGGCGCGCGTGGCATGTCCTGCGCGTCGCCTGCTCGGCCGGATGGCGAAACCGATGTGGCCGCCCTCCTCCAGCAAGAATGCGTTGAGCTCATGGCGAAACGCAAGGAACCCGACGACCTCGTCTGCTCGGCCGTCCTCACCGACGACGATCCAGTAGTAGTCGCAGTGCACCATGCCCTCGGGAAGGGTCCGGTCCTGGTCGGCGTACGTCAGGAGCTGGTCGACGAACTCCTGGCAGGCCTGCGCGGTGAAGTCGCCTTGCCGGTCTCTTGGCCGGTGCCAGTCGCCGGAGCCGTGGACCACATCGTCACCGAACTCGAGCATCGCGGACTGCCAGCTCGCGCAGAGCGCTGCGTCCGGGAGGTGTAGACGGGTCATGCGTCATCTCATCAGCCGCTGGTGGCTGTGGGCCACTCCTTATCGCCGGCCAAAACTGGAACGTGTTCTAGAGTGACGCCATGGCCGGCTACATCCAGGACGACATCAGCCCCGAGGAGCTCGAGCGCCAGCGCGCGCTCTACGGCGGCCTCACCCAGGCGGTACGTGGCCTGGTGGATGCCACCATCCGCACGCTGGTCGACGACGACGAGATCCGCGCTGCGCAGGCCGAGGTCGAGGCGATCACCGAGCGGCTGCGCAAGGAGCAGCTCGACGGCGCGTACGGCGTCCGGTTCGGCGCCAGCGGACGCGGCCGGCCCTGGGGCAACACGGTGGTCGGCGTGCGCAACGCCGCCGCTCCGCCCCTGGTCATCGAGCACGACGAAACCGGCAACGTGTGGTCCGACTTCCACCTCGGCGCCGCCTACGAAGGTCCGCCTGGCCTGGTGCACGGCGGCGTCGCGTCGATGATCCTCGACCAGCTGCTCGGCGAGGCCGCGGGCGCCGGCGGCAAACCGGGGATGACCGCCTCGCTGATGCTCACCTACAAGCGAGGCACTCCGCTCGGCGATCTGCGCGCGGAGGCCTGGATCGATCGCAGCGAAGGCATCAAGACCTGGGCCAAGGGCCACATCATCGGCCCCGAGGGCATCACCGTGGAGGCAGAGGGGCTGTTCATCCTGCCGAAGTGGGCGCGTGAGCTGCTCCAGAAGGAACAGCTCACGCCGAGGTACTTCGAGTAGCTCAGACCTCGTCCGCGGCGAGCGCGGCTGCGACCCGGCGGTGCGCCTCCCAGATCTCCTCGGGGAGTCGGTCGAACTGCTGGAGGTGCGCCTCGCGGAAGCCGATCTCCTGACGCCAGCGCTCGACATCGATGGAGAGGATGGTGTCCAGCTCGGTGGGGTCGATGTCGACGCCCTCGAGCTCGAGCTCCTCCTTGGTCGGGATGACGCCGACCGGCGTCTGGCGGCCGGTCACCTCGCCGAACTTGTACTTCAGGAGCCACAGCAGCGGGCGCAGGTTGTCGCGATATCCGGGCCACAGGAAGTGGCCGTCCTCAGGGTCGCGCTGGAACCAGTTGACGTGCGCAAAGATCGGTTGCTCCGTCGCCGCACCGACCACCTTGAGGTAGTGCGCCGCGTAGTCACCCTCGCCGTAGGCCATGAACGGCCGGTTCGACATCGGGTCGTAGCGGAGCTGGCCCTCGACGCCCTCGGCGGCGAAGGTGGCCTCGGCGCCGAGGGTCAGGCCGTCGTAGACCCCCTCGGCGAGGTCGGTGATGGCCCGGATCAATGGCTCTCGGTCGCGGGTGCGACCACCGAAGATGATGGCGTCGATCGGCACGCCGGCCGGCGCGTTGTAGTCCGCCGCAATGTTCGGGACGTTGTCGAGCGTCGTCGTGAAACGGCTGTTGGGGTGGGCCCACGGGCTCTGGTCGCCGGGGTCGCGATCGGCGATCGACTGGCCCTTCCAGTCCTGCCACCCGGTGGCGTCTGCCGGAGGTTCGGGGGTCCGGCCTTCCCACCACACCTCGTGCGTGTCCACGTTGTAGGCGATGTTGGTGAAGATCGCCTGGCTGCCCGGGCCGACCGAGTCGAGAGCGGTGGGGTTGGTGCTCTCGTTGGTGTCCTTGGCGACGCCGAAGACGCCGTACTCCGGGTTCATGCCGTAAAGCCGACCGCTCGCCTCGTCGACCCACAACCAGGCGATGTCGTCGCCGTAGAACTTGACCTGGTAGCGATCGCCGAGCCCGTCTGGGGGCAGCATCATCGCCAGGTTGGTCTTGCCGGAGGCGCTCGGGAAGCCGCCACAGATGTGGTAGTCGCGCCCCGTCTCCTTGTCGTGGATGCCGATCAGCATGTACTGCTCAGCAAGGAACTTGCCCGAGGCCCAGCCGTCATAGGCAGCCTGGCGCAACCCGTGGGCGATCTTGCCCAGCAGTGCGTTCCCGCCATAGGAGGAGCCGAAGTGCAAGATCGTGCGCTCGTCGGCGACCGTGACGAAGTAGCGCTGGTCATCCGGAGTGCCCTGACCGAGGTTCTCCAGGTCTCCGGTGACGTGGACCGCGCGCACGAAGCTGTTCGGATCGTCGAGGTTCTCGACGAACTCGACGCCCACCCGGGCCATCCGGATCATGTGCAACGCAACCGTCCGGGTGTCGGTGAGCTCGACACCGGTGGCGAACTGCTCGAGCGGCGAACCGGGCGGGGCCATCAGGTACGGCACGACGTACATCGTCTTGCCGGCTGAGGCGCTTCGCATCCGCTCCTCGAGGAGCGGCTTCATCTCCTCGGCGGGCCGCCAGTTGTTGTAGACGCCCTGGTCCTCCGGCCGGCTGGTTGCCACGATCGTCCGCTCCTCAGAGCGTGCGGTGTCCTTGTGGTAGCTGCGCGAGTAGTAGCGCCCCTCCCCTGCCGGCAACAGCTCCCCGGCGTCGAGCGCTTCCTGGATCAGCCGCGCGTCATCGCTCGCGTCGACGACCTCGACCCGCTCTGCACCCGTCAGGTCCGCCCAGTAGCGCACGTAGGCGCGCACCTGTGGGTTCGTCAGTCCTGCGTTGCTCAGCACCTTTTCGACATCAGCCATCGCAGCAGGGGTCCTCTCGAGTCTGTCAACGGGGTTCGATCCCAATCCCCGGGCCGGACGCACGTTACCCTGCCCGCCGAACGCGACCACGCCGTCCACGCGCCTCGTGAGCTGGCTAGCCGACCCTGATGCCGCGAACTCCGTCGTCGGTGAGGCGCGCTTCCTCCAGCGCCTGCTCCTCCAGCTCGCTGCGTCGAGCCTCGACCTCGTCGTCGTACTCCCCTGGGGCGGAGACCAGATCGGTCGCACCACCCTTGAGCCGGGCGAGCGCGGTGCGACCGAAGATCTGCTGCTCAGTAGCGGTGCGCTCGGACCGGCCGCGCCCGAGGAACGAGATGAACCAGTGCAGCACCGCCGTGACGCGATTCTTGAAGCCCGTGATGTAGAAGAGGTGCACGGCAAGCCACATCAGCCAGGCGACCACTCCGGTCACCCGCAGCTTGCCGACCATCGCGACCGCTCGGAAGCGACTGATGGTGGCCATCGAGCCCTTGTCGAAGTACTTGAACGGCTTCTGGGCCGGCTTGCCCTTGAGCCGCCCGTCGATCTCCTTGGCGGCGTACTTGGCGCCCTGGATCGCCACCTGGGCGACTCCAGGGAGGTTGTCGAGCGCGATCATGTCGCCGACCACGAACACCTCGGGGTGGCCCGGCAGGGTCAGGTCTGGGTTCACTCCGATCCGACCGGCGCGGTCCAGCGGAGCACCGCTCTGCTCAGCGAGGGTCTCGGTCAGATGGCTGGCCTGCACCCCGGCTGCCCAGACCTTGGTGACCGCGTCGATCCGCTCGACCCGTCCGTCCTTGTGCTTCACCTCGAGGCCCCGCTCGTCGACATCGGTGACCATGGCCCCGAGCATCACCTCGACCCCCAGCTCCTGGAGCCGCTGGGCGGTCCAGGCGCCGAGCTTGGCACCGAAGGGGGGCAGCACCTGCGGTGCGGCATCGATGAGCAGGACGCGCGCGGTGTGGGTGTTGATCTCCCGGAAGTCGCGCTTGAGCGTGCGGTGGGCCAGCTCGGCGATCTGCCCGGCCATCTCCACGCCGGTCGGCCCGGCACCGACCACGACGAAGGTCAGCAGATGGTCGACGGCGTCGCCTCGGGTGGCGCCGAGCTCGGCCATCTCGAACGCGCCGAAGATCCGGCCGCGCAGCTCGAGGGCGTCGTCGATCGACTTCATGCCAGGGGCGAACTCGGCGAATCGATCGTTGCCGAAGTACGACTGGCCGGCGCCGGCAGCCACGATCAGGGAGTCGTAGGGGACAGCAATCTCCCTGCCGAGCACGTGAGAGGTGACGGTCCGGGCCGCCAGGTCGATGCTGGTGACCTCGCCGAGCAAGACGCGCGCGTTCTTCTGGCTGCTCAGCACCTCACGAGTCGGAGGGGCGATCTCGCCCTCGGAAAGGATGCCCGTCGCGACCTGGTAGAGCAGTGGCTGGAAGAGGTGGTGCGTGGTCTTCGCGACCATGGTCACGTCGACGTCCGCGCGACGCAGCGCCTTGCTGCCGAAGAGCCCGCCGAACCCCGACCCGACCACGACCACCTGGTGTCGGTCACCCTTCTGCGACGTGATGCTCGTGGCAGCATCGAGGTCGCCGCTGGAAGTGGCGTTCGGATCGGTCATCGAGGACCTCCGTGGGTTAGATGTGTGGTGCTCTCCTGTTACCGATTCTCCCGCTGCACACACCATGAGTCCCAATCCAGGTGCTCGTCTCGTGCGTCACAGGAGAATCGGGCCAGTTGCAGCCATTCGACACAATGGCGATGACTTCCGGTTTCGTTGCTCGTTTGAGGAGGTAGATCAACCGAGAATGTACTCAACCTGCAGAGAATTCGTCGTCACCCCGTCGGAGGCCGACTTGTGCCACTGAACCGGCCAGCCCTGTCGCTGGGCTCGGGTCCCCGCGGTGTGCAGGATGCGCGCCAGTGGGTGGCCGCGACGTTCGCCGACATCAACCGCAACGATCTGACCGAGTGCGCCGAGCTGGGCGTCTCCGAGCTGGTGACGAACGCGCTGCTCCACGCCACTCCGCCCATCCACGTTGCCGTGCGGGGCACCCGGGAGCACCCACGAGTGGAGGTGCGCGACCGGTCCGCCGACAAGCCGGTCCTGCCAGAGCCCATCGACCACGACGACCAACATGCCGAGCTGCTGACGTTCGGGCGCGGCCTCAACATCGTGGCCCGCGCCTCCGACGCCTGGGGCGCGGAGATCGAGGACGACGGCAAGGTCGTGTGGTTCACCCCGGCCGCCCACTTCTCCGACAGTGGCACTGAGGGCGTCATCACCGGCGTCGCTGTCGAGGATCCCGGACCGGGCGACGACGTCGACAGCGTGGCGTTCGACATCCGTAACGTCCCGGTGTCGGCGTACACCGCCTTCCAGCGGCAGTACCGCGAGCTGAGACGCGAGGTGCGGCTGCTGGCGCTGGCCCACGAGCACGAGTACCCGATCGCGAAGAGCCTGTCCGACCTCTTCGGAGCACTCGAGAAACCGCTGCGGCAGGATCTCGGCGCCGACCAGGTGCTGGCGGCGGAGGCCGCCGGCGAGAGCCACGTCGATCTCGACGGGGCGATCCGACGCTCCGACACAGCCCAGGTCGAGCGGTTGATCGGGCTCCTCGATCTCGCCGATGAGTTCTGCCGCGAGGAGCGTCTGCTCTCCTTGGCGCGCAGCCCCGAAGAGGTCAGGTTCCAGAAGTGGCTGCTGGGCGAGGTCGTGCGCCAGAGCAATGGGGGGGCCCCGATCGCGTGGGTCGACAACGACGCCAGCCCGCCGCGCACCCGCCCCACGTGACCCCGGGGTCGCGAGTACTGGCCGCGGTAGCGGTTGGTGGGGCGGTAGGGGCCCTGCTGCGCTTCACGCTCGGCTCGTGGATGCCCGGTAACGATGGCATCCCGGATGGCATCCCGTGGACCACTTTCGCGATCAACTTCACCGGATCGGCGGCACTGGCCGGCCTGGCCGGCCTCCGCCTGGTCCGTACGTCGACGGTCTGGGCTGCCGCACTGGGCCCGGGCCTGCTCGGCGGCTTCACCACCATGTCGGCCGCCTCGGAGCAGACCCGCGCTCTCCTCGACCGCGGTTACCCGATCTTGGCGGGGTCCTACCTGCTCGGCTCGGTGCTCTGCTGCGTCATCGGCGTGGTGTTGGTGCGGCAGCGTGTGCCCAGGGTCGTCGGGGTGGCTGAGAGGTGAGCGCGCTGCTGGTCGTCCTCGGCGCACTAGTGGGCGCGCCGCTGCGGTTCCTGGTTGCGTCGTGGCTCGACCAGGAGTGGCCGTGGGGCACCCTGCTGGTCAACGTGGCGGGGTCGTTCGTCCTCGGTCTGTGCACCGGGTGGTCGCTCGACGGTCAAGCCCTGGCACTGCTCGGCGTCGGCTTCAGTGGGGCGCTCACGACCTATTCGGCCTTCGCCGTGCAGACTGCGGAGCTCGGCCCTCGGCGCGGGACGGCATATGCGGGCGTGACGCTGGGGCTGTCACTCGGCGCCGGTGCTCTCGGGTTCGTGCTGGCTCAGGCGTAGCCGAGGTCGTGCAGCCGGTCGTCATCGATGCCGAAGTGGTGTGCCACCTCGTGCACGACCGTGATCCGCACCTCCTCGACCAGCTCAGCATCGGTGGCGCAGAGGTCAAGGAGCGGGCGACGGAAGATGAAGATCCGGTCGGGCAGCTCGAGCTCGGCGGCGACGCCGGTGCGCTCGGTCAGTGCCACGCCGTCATAGAGCCCGAGCAGGTCGCGGGGCTCGTCGGTCGGCGGCTCGTCCTGCACCAGCACCACGACGTTGCGCACGAGCGACGTCAGCTCGTCGGGGATCCCATCGAGGGCCTGATCGACCAGCTCGTCAAAGTGTTCGGCGCTTATCTCGATCGGCACCGGCCCATTGTGACCGGCCCATTGTGACTGGCGATGGAGCGGCCCGGTAAACAGCAACGCCCCAGATGGGTGATCTGGGGCGACTGATGATGTTGAGCGACCCCGACGGGACTCGAACCCGCGGCCTCCGCCGTGACAGGGCGGCGCGCTAACCAACTGCGCTACGGGGCCAGGTTGTGCTGCTACTTTCGGTGTTGCGGTCAAGCGGTGGGAACTCTAACCCATCCTCTGGAGCGACTCCCAATCCCGGCTCTTCTCCTGCGAAGCGGTCAGAAAATCACCATCTCGCATCGCTCCCGGCACCGAGCATGCAGGATATCGGCGTGAGTCCCCACCTCTCCAAAGTCCTTCGACGGCTCGCTGCGTCCAGCCTGGCCATCCTGGTCGTCGCTGCCGGGGCGGCGTGCGGCGTGGACCCGACGCCGGCAGCTGCTCCCGACCAGGTCAACCCGGCCAAGGACCTGGTCGAGGGCCAGAGCTTGGCCATCTGGGACGACTTCGACCGCTACGACTCCCGGGATGATCTGGGTGGCGAGATGTCGCCGTCGGGGCACACCTACACCACGACCAACACCGGCACGAACACGATGGAGGTCATCAACCGGCGCCTGGTCGAGCGCGAGGGCGACGATGCGAAGCCGGCTGTTGGCACCCTCTACGCCACCGACGGTGACCCTCTCCTGACGGTCGCAGCCGAGTGGGTGTGGAACGGGGGCGAAGGAGCAACCACCGGCAACGAGAGCGTGGTCGTCGGGTCTACCAGGGACGGCTTCGACTTCGGGTCCATCCAGCTCGTCGTGTACGCCGAGGCACTGCCGACCGAGCCGGGGGTCCGTTGGCAGGTGCTGTCGGTGCCGCCAGTCCGGGCTGAGACCCCAGACACGGTGCTGGCTTCCGGCGTCTTGAACCTGGCCGACTTCGACCGGACAGGTGATACGACGTATCGGATGGCGTTGCGGCGCACTGATCGCCTTGAGCTCACCGTGGACCTGCCCGACGGGAACTCCACGGTCGTGGACGCCCCACCCATCCGTGACTACTGGGGGTCGACCGCAGGTTGGCAGCTGAACCGGCCGTCCGAGACCGATGGCTTTGCCGCGTTCACTGCGATTGCCACCGCGGTCGATGAAGTGTCGGACGAGTTCTCCAACGACGACTGACGTGCTCCGGGGGAGCAACTGCGTACCCCCAACGGGATTCGAACCCGTGCTACCGCCGTGAAAGGGCGACGTCCTAGGCCGCTAGACGATGGGGGCCGGAACTGCCCGGACAGCATAGGGCGGTGATGAGGGGCCACCAAACCCGGTCGCGGCAATCGAGGGCGGGCGATGTGGGTGGCCGCCGCTTTCGTGACCCGGGGTGGGCTCCGGTAAGGTTTCGCCTCGCTCGGGCAGGTAGCTCAGTTGGTACGAGCGTCCGCCTGAAAAGTGGAAGGTCGGCGGTTCGACCCCGCCCCTGCCCACGAGCACCAGGTGGCGCCCGGCTCCTCAGGAGCCGGGCGCCATCGTCTGGTCACATAGACCTCAGCGAGCTACCTCATCGTGGTCGTCCTCGGCGTGCAGGCCGCCGCCGCCCGTGGTCCCCGAGACGCCGCCGACCGGCGTCGCGGGATCGATCAACGGGTACTTGGCGAAGTTGCGCCTCGCGAAGAGCAGGGTGGCGTGCGCGGCCGCGTCGGCCATCTGGTCGATCCCCTGCCGGTTGACGTTGGCGATCGTGTCGCAGGCGAGGTGGTAGCACTCGTCGTACGCCACGCCGGCCGTGCCGCCGTAGATCGCCGCCTCGTCCGCGGTCTTCACGCCCTCCGCTCCGGTGAACAACCCTCCTGCGGGGATGCCCTGCTCGATGAACGGCCCGTAGTCGGACCGGCCGCTGAACGGCGTCTCGGAGGACGCGAGCCCGACCCCGGAGAAGTAGTCGTGGAAGACGCGCTCGATCTCCCCCGATCCGGCCGGACCATCCGCGGACCCCGCGCCGACCGGGAACTTCGAGTTGTCACCGTCATAGACGAAGCGGACGAAGTTGGGTGACCCGATCATGTCGAAGTTGAGGTTGAGCGCGATGGCTTCCTTCTCCGCCGCCGACAGCTGGCCGACATAGTGGCGTGAACCGAGCAACCCGAACTCCTCGGCGCCGAAGAAAGCGAAGCGGATCTTGTTGCGAGGAGAGATGCCCCGGTCTGCGATGGACTCGGCAATCTCGAGGATGCCCGCCGAGCCGGATCCGTTGTCGTTGATGCCTGGCCCCCGGGGCACGCTGTCGAGGTGGGCTCCCACCACGATCACGTTGTTCGGGTCGCCGGTCGGCGTCTCCGCGAGGACGTTGTAGGTGGTCCGGGTCTCGTTGACCCGGTCAACACGCACCCGAGCACTTGATCCGGTGTCTCCGTTGCTCACTCCGTTGCGCAGGTCGTCGCCGATGACGAAGGTGGTGCCGACCACGGGGATGGTGACACCCGGAGTGCTCAGGGTGCCGGCGACGGCCGACGTGCGGCCCGGCTGGCCCTCGTTGAAGACGATGACCGCAGAGGCACCGGCGGCTTCGGCGTTGTCCGCCTTGTCCCGGAACGGGCAGGTCCCGCGCTGCACCAGCGCGATGGTCCCTGACGGGAAGTCGGCGAAGTCACTGGGCTCGCACCCGCTGGTGTTGCCGTTGGCCGCTCCGGGAGCCGGCACCACGAGGTCGACCGCTGTCACCACGGCCGTGACGTCGCCGTTGCCCGAGTAGGTCATGGAGGCGAAGTCCACACCGTCGGCGTAGGTCGCCGCGTCGGGCGCGGTCTGCTGGAAGACCGGCGGGGTGCGATCGGCGTTGAAGGGGAACTCGAAGGGCTGGACGGTGACCTGGTAGCCAGCGGCCTCCAGCCGACCCTCGACGTAGTCCACCGACTGGTTGAAGGCAGGGAAGCCCGAGACCCGGTTGCCACCGTTGGCGTCGGCGATCCTTTGGAGGGCCGATAGGTGCTCGAACATGCCGCTCGTCGTCACCGCCTTTCGGAGGCCCTGGGTGACGCTCAGATCACTCGAGCTGGGTGCGGCGTTCGACGCGATGGTCGACAGAGCGAGCAGCGACACCGACGTCGCTGCGGCGATGCCCGAGACAAGCCGGCGGGAAAATCTTGAGCTCAAAACTCCTCCTAGATGTGGATACTCCCTTTCCGCCGACAGGGTGCCAGAGATCACGCGGCTGGTTAACCCTGGGACCGACAATTTTCCGCTCACTACTTGCGACTGTGGGGTCGTCCTCGGCGTTCGCTGACGGACTCGCCACCGGTCAGCACACGCTTGCCGGGGGGCTTCGCTGCAAATTGGACCTGCCGCTCGCCGGCGACCCATTGCCTGCACCATGCGTAGGTGGGACCCTGCGGTGACCGTCGAGAGAGGAAGCGATGTTCAAGAAGCTCAAGTACGGCGTGCCGAAGTGGCGGCTCGACTTCCTGCGCCAGGTGCCGATGCTCGAGGGTCTGCCGGACAAGGTGCTGGCCCGCATCGACAACCATCTCGACGAGGTGAATGTGCCGGCGGGTCACCAGCTCACGGTGGAGGGCAGGGGTTCCCACGAGGCCTTCATCATCGAGGACGGCACGGCCGAGGTGCGGATCGGTGATGAGGTTGTCGGCGAGACCGTGGTGGGCGAGATGATCGGCGAGCTCGGCTTGATCAAGCACACCCAGCGCGCCGCGACGGTCACCGCCACGACACCGATGCGGCTGTTGGTGATCAACCCACGCGACATGCGCTGGTTGACCGAGAACAAGACACTGTCGGAGCGGATTCGCGACAACTTGGCCAAGCACACGCGCGACCCCAGCTAGCCTTCCTCCCGCGCCGTCCAGGAACTCAGGCGAGCTGCCGCGACACCAGCTCGTCGAGCACGCCCAGCGGCATCGACCCGGAGTTCAGCACGGCCGAGTGGAAGCGCCGGATGTCGAAGGCAGATCCCTGCCGGGCCTCGGCCTCGGCCCGGATGCGTTCGATCTCGAGACGTCCCACCATGTAGCCGGTGGCCTGTCCGGGATGGGCGATGTAGCGGTCGATCTCGGGTCGCACCATCGCGTCCGACAGCGGCGAGTTGTCGACCATGAAGCGGACCGCCTGCTCGCGGCTCCACCCCAGGGCGTGCAGTCCGGTGTCGACGACCAACCGGCAGGCGCGCATCGAGTCGGCGGCGTACATGCCCATCCGGTCGACCGCGCTCGAGTAGAGACCCATCTCGTCGGCCAGGCGCTCGGTGTAGAGCCCCCAGCCCTCGGCGTAGGCATTGTTGGCGAGGTACTTGCGAAACTCAGGTACGCCGGTCAGCTCGGCGGCGATGGTGAGCTGCAGGTGGTGACCTGGAATGCCCTCGTGGAAGGCCATCGACTCGAGCTCGAAGGTGCCCCAGGAGGCCGGGTCGTCGATGTTGATGAAGAACGTGCCTCCACGCGAGCCGTCGGAGGCCGGCGGGAAGTAGAACGCCTTGGCGCCCGTCGTGGTCGGCCGCACCACGCACGGTGCCTGCGGCAGCACCTCGAACCACTCAGGCATCGCTTCCCAGGCCCGGGCCATTGCGACCTCTGAAGCCTCGACCATCTGCTCCCCGCGCTCGAAGTGCAGCTTCGGGTCGGTGCGCATCGCCTCGAAGATCTGGCCCAGATCGTCGGTGCCGACCGCCTCCGGCCCGAGTGCGCGGTACTCCGCCGTCAGCTTCTCCACCTGCGCCAGCCCGAGGTCGTGGATCTCCTGGGCGGATTTCTCGGTCGTGGTCGCGTAGCGGAGCAAAGCGGCATACGAGCTCGCGCCGTCGTCGAGCCAGCCGATGCCGCAGCGATCGTCGGGTCGCGCGACCGGGAGCACCTCGTCACGCAAGACGTCGCGGTACGCCGCCAGAGCCGGTCGGAGGTGCTGCCGGACCACCTCGGCCAGGCGGTCACGCCAGGCTGCCTCGTCGACACCAGCGGGCGGGGAGGGCAGCGCGGCGAGAGCCGGGTCATCGGAGACAGGAGCGGCGAGCTGGGCGTCGATCTGCTCGATCACACCTGCGACCGCGAACTCGGGCGACACCCTCCCGGCCGCCACGCCTTCGCGCAGACGCTCCGCCAGCTCGCCGAAGTTCCGGGCCACGCCGCGGAGCTTGTCCACCAATGCCTCTGCCACGGTCGGGTCAGGCAGCGAGAGCATGTCAAGAACGATCGGGACCACTACCTGCGGTCCGAAGATCGGGTCGGCGCCGAGCTCGGGGAGCCGCACCTCGAGCAGGTCCGCCTGGGTGGTGGCCTCGTGAGCCAGCACAGCGCGCGTGACGCGCTCGTCGTCGTCGAGCCCGTCGGGGTCGATGGCGGTGGCGTCGGCAGCAAACCTGCGCAGCGCTGCGACCCTCCGGTCCTCTGCGTCCCGGGTCGAGTCCTCGTAGAACGCGGCGTACCGGTAGACACCGAGCAGATGCGCCTCGGTCGGGTTGGTCTCCAGGTAGTGGGCCCAGTAGGCGCTGGCGAGCTGGTCCAGGTCGGTGTTCGGCATGCCCCGAGCCTAGAGCGGCTCGATGTAGTGATGAAAACAGACGTGTGCCCGAGGCCACCCTCTCGGGCGATCTCGGGCACACGGTGTAACTCAGGGTGGAGCTAAAAAGGATCTACTTGGTGTTGACGGTGATCTTGGCGATGCCCACGAGCAGCTCGTCGGTCACAGCGTCGGTGCCGAACGTGTCGTTCAGCAGGCCGGCGGCAACGTCGGAGATGAAGACCTTGGTGCCTTCGAGGATCGCGTTGCTGCCCTCGGTTGCGAGGGGCTTCAGGGTGCTTCCGTTGAGGCGGAAGATGTAGGCGCTGGACACGACCGGCTCGCCGTTGAGGAGCACGTCGCCGTAGACGCGGGAGACGCCCGGGTCGACGTTCAGGTTGCCGATGGTGACCTCGGTGTCGCCGGCGGTCAGGGTGAAGCCCGACCCCTCGTGCTGAAGCTGGCCAACGACGTAGTTCGGCACGGAGCCCGGCTCGAAGACCGAAACGTTTCCGCCGGTGATCGGGAAGACCAGTGCGCCGTCGGTGAGCTTGCCGGTGCCAACGACTCCGGGGGTGAGTCCGAGCGACCCGAGGGCGTCGGCGAAGCCGGCGTCCAGGGTGACGGCGGTGGTCTGTCCCTTGACGTCGTCGATGACGGCAACGGGAACGGGCTTCGACGAGCTCGAGCCGCCCTCGTCGGAGTCGCTGCCACAAGCAGCGAGCGGGACAGCGAGCAGGGCGATGAAGGCCGCGCCGGCGAACTTGCGGGTAAGGGAGGTGTTCATGAGGTGCTTTCCGATCTATGACGCTTGGGGGTTTCACTTCTGTCATCGGTCATTCGGAGCGCTGGCCGGAACGGATTGGATTGCTCGGACTCCGTCGGGATCGCACCAGACTCGCGGCGGTCACGGTCAGCACCGTGAAGGCGACGAGCACCAGCCACGACACGAGGTACGGCCGATCAAGCAGGGTCGCGTTGTCCTCGCGGGCGCCGAACCTACCCAGGACGGGAAAAGCCACGAGCGTCAGTGCGCCGAGCACCACCATGCCGACCACGGCCGGAGCCTTGGCCGGCTCGGGTAGTAGCCGCAGCGAGAGCGCGCCCGCGGCGAGCACCCCGAGGGTCAGCACGAAGTCGTGCAGGACCACGCCGGAGGCCAGCCAGATGCCGGCGTCGAAGAGTTGGTCGTTGTCGGTGCGGCTCAACAGCAGCCAGCCGCCGTACACCGTCACGCCGACGCCCAATGCCCCCAGGAGCTTCCTCACGCCAGCACCTCGAGCCGGCCGACCCACTTGGTCTGCAGCACACCCGGCCGGTTGGGCGCGATCACCCGGCACGGGAAACCGTGGTCGAGCGCGAGCGGCTGGCCGTTGAGCATCAGTGCCAGCAACGTGCGATCGTCCTCGGCGAAGTTGGCCTGCAGCGTGGAGGCCCGGAAGGCACCTGTCGGCTGGATCGACTCGACCAGCACATCGCTGTCTCGGGGGGCATCGACCAGGTCGAGCAGGTCGGTCATCCGGACGCCGGACCAGTCGCCGCTCGCGCTCCAGCCCTCGACGCAGGCGATCGGCAGCGTTTCGGTGCGCTGGGGCATGGCCAGCAGCTCATCACGCGTCAGCACCACCGAGCTGTCGCCGTGCACGACGGTCAGCCGCCAGCTGGCGCTGGTCGCCAACGCGGTGACCTTGGCGGCGGCGGCGGACTTGTTGATCGGGATGTCCTGGGGACCATCACCCGAACGCACGGCAAACACTGAGATGTTGCGCAGCGCCGGGACGGTGCCGCCCGCCGTCGCGAGCACGGCAACGGCGCTGGCCGTCCAGGTCGTGCGCAGCAGACCGCGCCGCGACATCGGCCCCACCTCCGTCGCGGTCGACCGGTCGTGCGTGGTGTCCTCCACGTCACCCAGAAGGGCGTCGCGGATGATCGGCAGCTTCACCGCGATGTGCACGATGAGCGAACCGATCGCGATCCAGGCCAGGGCGTAATGGGTGGTTCTGAAGGAGAAGCTCCAGGGATACCACTGGGCGGCGTTGAGCAGCCCGGTGACGAGCTGGAAGATCGCAGAGGCGACCAGGACGCCGATCGAGGCCCGCTCCAGTGAGTTGACCGCCAGCCGGCGAACGTTGCCCAGGGGCGGCCGTTCGAAGAGCCGTGGATAGACGCTCCAGAGCTTGACCAGCAGCAGCGGGATCGAGGCGATCCCGGTCGAGACGTGGAGGCCTTGGGTGACGCGGTAGCCCCAGGACGGGCTCGTCGGGAACGGGAACGGGTGGCTCGGCTCTTGCGCGTAGTGGCTGATCAGCCCGGTCAGGAAGCAGATGCCGAAGCAGATGCCGAGCCACAGGCCCACCCTCGCCGCGATGGCGGGGCTGCGGAGCCGGGAGGTGAAGTGCTCGGGGGCCGGCACTCGGACCAGCTGCTTCACTTCGGCTCCCTCAGCACGGCGACCCAGCGCTCGCCGATGGCGTACGTCGCAGTCACTGCCAGGCTAGCCTGCTCGGCCACCGAGTCGATGTCGTCGGCCGCGAGGACAGCCCACTTGAACGGCCGGCTGCGGGTGCCGTCGCACTCGAGCCGCGCCCAGACCGATGTGGACCGGGTGCCGGGCTCGGCCAGCTCCACTACGATCCGTCCCTGCGGGACGATCAGCTCACGCATCCGCGCCAGCAGCGCCACGGGGTCGCCGCCGATGCCGATGTTGCCGTCGGCGAGCAGCGCCGTGCTCCACCGGCCCTCGCCCGGGAGGGTCGCGAAGACGTCGCGGTGCAGGGCAGCCACACCGCGGTCGCGGGTCTGGCCGACGGCTTCGGGTACGACGTCGATGCCGAGCACCACGTGTCCGGCCTGCGCCAGGGCAGCGGAGAGCCGCCCGGGACCGCAGCCGATGTCGAGGGTCGGTCCTACACACAGGGTGATCAGCTCGTGGTCGTCGGCGTCGGCCTCACGGGTCCAGTCGGCGACCGGCAGGTCACGGGGCACGTCACCGATGCCGATCACCGCACACGGGTTGCCTTGCAATGCGGCGGAGAAAACCGTCGAGAACGATTCATCGGCGAGAGTCACAACGCGACCCCCGCAACGGCCCGCCAGGCCTGGGCGAACCGCGTCTCGGGTGCCGCTCGGGCCACCGCCTCGGCATCGTCGATGGTGTCGACGTCGCGCAGCTGACGCGTCGAAGCCATTCGCTGACCTCGAGCCTCCAGGGCGGCCCAGGTGTCCGCGTACGTCGTCGGCTCGGACATGGCGACGTCCGCCAAGACCTGCGTGGCCGCCGGGTCATGCCGGGCGAGGACCCACCAGCCGCCATCGTCAGCTGGCCCCAGCACGGCGTCCACTCCTACGAGGTCGGCGCAGACATCAACAAGATCGCTCGCGGCGACCTGCGGTGTGTCCATGCCGATCTGAGCGACCGGACCCGGACCGGCGTCGAGGTGAGCTGCCACCAGTCGCGCGGCGAACCCTTCGCCCCGTTGTGCGGTGACCGTCCATCCTGACAACGAACCAGTGATCTCCGCGCCACGGACGGCGCCGGACAGGTCACCCGCAAGCGACAGGTGACACCGCCCAGGTCCTACCGCTGCAGACGCGGCATCGATCGTGTCAAGCAGGGCCGCCGCCGCGAGTGCGGCCGCGGCGTCGGGACCGATCACGGCGCCGATGCGTGTCTTGACCAGGCCACTCACCGGGGCCTTGGCGACGACGAGGACGCGCACTACCGGAGCACCGTCAAGAAGTCGCGGGCGGTGCGCACCGTTCCGGTGACCGATCCGGAGACCTTCGACCGGGTGCCGGCGGCGCGTGGGTGGTAGGTGACGTCTCGTTCGGCCAGCTGCCAGCCGCCGAGGGTGGCCTTCTGCAGGAGCTCAACGGGGTAGCCGAACCGCCGGTCCCGGACGTCCAGGGCCAACAGCTTGTCGCGCCGGCAGACCCGGATGGGTGCGATGTCGTGCGCGGTCATGCCGATCCGGCGACGCAACCAAGCCACGATCAAGGCATTGCCGGCCCGCGCATGCCAGGGCCAGACCCGCGAGTTGACCGGCCGACGGCGACCCACAGCCAGGTCCGCGCGACCTTCGTGCACGTCGGCCAGCATCGCCACCAGGTCAGCGGGGTCGAAGGAGCCGTCGCCGTCCATGAAGGCAACGTAGTCCGCAGTCGCGGCAAGCAGGCCGGCATGCACGGCCGCGCCATAGCCCGGTGTGGCCTCGGTGACTACTTTCGCTCCGAGACTGCGCGCGACGGCGGCGGTGTCGTCCGTGGATCCGTTGTCGGCAACGATCACCGAGAAGCCCTCGGGCACCCGGGGCAGCAGCGCCGCGAGCGCTGGACCTTCATCGCGGCACGGCAGGATCAAGTCACACGTCGGCATCATCACGAAGGTATTCGTAGCCGGTCGCCGATCGGCTTGCCGGGGGTCACCAGCCGGGGACATCCGTATGCTCGGCGCCATGGCGACCGCCCTGCGTGCCGCATCGCGCCGTGCGCCGTGGCTGGGTCTGCTCGTCGCCCTTCTACTGGTGACCGCTGCGGTTGCCCTCCCCGACCTCCTCGACTGGGACGTCGCCTCGCGGCGCGACGACGAAGATGCTTTCGCCCCACTCCACGGCTTCTGGATGCCCAAGCTCGCCTGGGTCTCGCTGCTGACGTTGGCGATCGCCGGTCTCGGGTGGCGCTACGCCGAGTCGGTGGCAGCCCGGCTGCCCTGGCGACGACTGTTGCTGGCGGCGTACGCCGTAGGTCTGGGGTGGATGCTGGCGCTCGCGCTCGTGGACGGCGAAGAAGGCATCACCAGGGTGCTGGGCAATCCGTACGAGTACCTGGGAACCGCCCGCGAGACCGACGACATCGGTCAGCTGCTCGACACCTACGTGTCGCGGATCCCCTACGCCGCCGACGACAACTGGGTGACCCACGTGGCTGGCCACCCCCCGGGCGCGCTGCTCTTCTTCGTCGGGCTGGTTCGCCTGGGTCTCGGCGGGGACCTACAAGCCGGTCTGGTCGTGACGGCGATCGCAGCGAGCGTCGCGCCCGCGGTGATGGTCACCCTGCGTGCCCTGTCCGCAGAAGAGACCGCTCGCAAGGCCGCGCCGTTCCTCGTCCTGACCCCGGCCGCGGTGTTCCTGGCGGTCTCGGCCGACGCGATGTTCGCTGCGGTCGCCGCCTGGGGGCTGGCCGCCCTCGCCGTGGGCGCCACGGCCTCGAACCGCCGGCAGACGGTGGGGTGGTCGGTCCTGGCGGGCCTGCTGCTCGGCTACTGCATGCTGCTGTCGTACGGGCTACCGCTGATCGGCCTGCTGGCGGTAGCGGTGCTGGTCAGCGCCCGTTCCTGGCTCCCCCTGCCGATCGCCGGCGGGTCTGCGCTCGTCGTCGTGCTCGGCTTCGCCGTAGCCGGCTTCGCTTGGTGGGAGGCCTACCCGGTGCTCGTCGACCGCTACCACGACGGAGTCGCCGCTGACCGGCCGTACTCATACTGGGTCTGGGCCAATGTTGGGGCGCTGCTGCTCAGCGCCGGGCCGCTGCTGGGGGCCGGCCTCGCCTACCTCGGCGCAACCGCCCGCCGGGCGGACCGCACCCCGCTTCTCCTGGTTGCCGCGGCCCTCGTCGCGGTGGTCGCCGCCGATCTCTCGGGAATGTCGAAGGCCGAGGTCGAGCGGATCTGGCTGCCCTTCATCCCCTGGCTCACGGTGTCATTGGCGTTGCTCCCCGACGCCTGGCGACGGTGGGGTCTCGGTCTGCAGCTCGCCACGGCGCTGCTCCTGCAGCACCTGCTCTACACGAGCTGGTGAGGACGCCGTGTCATGCGCGCAGTGCAGCAGTGGCGAACTCGCGTAGCCCCTGGTCGGGCATGACCTCAGCCGCGAAGCCGAGATCGCTGCGGGCCCGCTCGGGCGAGGCCACGATGTGGCGAACGTCCCCGAGGCGGTAGCCGCCGGTCACCTGCGGCTCGACCGGTCGCCCGCCCGATCTCTGCGAGCCGGCCGCCACCTGGAGGGCGACGTCCAGGATCGACACCGGGCGTCCCGAGCAGACGTTGTACGCCGCATAGCTGCCGGCAGCGTCGTCGGCAACTGCGCGGATGGCCATCACGTTGGCCCGTGCAACATCGCGGACATGCACGAAGTCGCGCATCTGCAAGCCGTCCTCGAAGACCTGCGGTGGTTCACCGCGCTCGAGCGAGGAGCGAAACATGGCCGCGACCCCCGAGTAGGGGGTGTCGCGCGGCATCCCCGGGCCATAGACGTTGTGGTAGCGCAGGGCCACCGCGGAGGCGTCCGCCTGGCGCACCCACGACGACGTGTAGTGCTCCTGCGCGAGCTTGCTGGCCGCGTAGCTGCTGCGCGGGTCGAGCCGGGCGCTCTCCTCGACCAGCTCCCACCCGAGCGCCGTGCGGCACCGGGGACACTGGTTCTCGAAGTCGCCGGCATCGAGCGCCGCGAGCGAGCGGGGTCCTGGCACCTGTGACCCGTGCGTCGGGCACGCGTAACGGCCCTCGCCGTAGACGACCATCGACGACGCCAGCACCATCCGGCTGACGCTTGCCTCGTGCATCGCGGCCAGGAGGGCAGCCGTGCCGAGGTCGTTGTGGCCGGCGTAGGACGGCAGGTCGCCCACCCGAACGCCCGCTCCGACCAGGGCCGCCTGGTGGCACACGACGTCGATGCCGGCGAGCAGCGACGCCCACTGCGCCGAGCCTGCCAGGCGCACGTCGAGCTGATGGGTGCCCTCCGGTGGAGTTGCGTTGCCGTGGGCGTTCTCCAGCATCAGGTCGACGCGCACCACCTCGTCGCCATCGGCCTCGAGCCGATCTCCGATCGCGGTCCCGATGAACCCCGCGGACCCCGTCAGCAGCACCCTCACCTAGGTCACTCTGCCAGTCCCTCTGCCAGTCCCTCTGCTGGTCCCGGTCTGCCGGATCTCGCTACGGTGTCCGCCATGACCGCCAGCAGCGACCGCATCCTCGAAGTGATCACCAGCTACGTCGAACTGGTGGCGAACGGCACCGCCGACCAGATCCTTGCGTTGTACGCCGAGGGGGCAACGGTCGAGGACCCCGTCGGATCCGAGGTGCGGACCACGCGGGAGTCCATCCGCGAGTTCTATGCAGCGCTCGAGGACTTGGAGCAGCAGGGCAGGCTCCTCACCGCGCGCATCACCGCCGGCCAGGCGGCCTTCCAGTTCGATCTCGCCACCACGGTCGGGGAGCAGACGTTCAGCCTGTCGCCCATCGACGTGATGACGTTCGACGACGACGCCCGGATCACCAGCATGAAGGCCTACTGGGCCGACACCGACGTCGTCGTCAGCTGATCTCGCACGGCTGCTGCGAGCCACCTTCGTGATGCAGCACCCGGAGAAGCACGAGTCGGTCAACACCTTCTAAGCGGCGTCAGATCGCACGCTCGAGGGCGTGGGGTCGCCGTGGCGCTGAAAATGCGCCCAGGCGATCCACATGGCAGACCTGGGCGTGCCGTCCGTCTCCACCCAGAACATGGTTGGGAGCGAGCCGATCCTGGCCACCAACCGCCGCGCAACGGGTTTTGTGCGCGACTCCGGCTACGTCGACGTGCTCGTGCCGCTGGCCTGAGGCCATCCAGCGACCCGCACGCGTCAGTGACGGAGCGCTCCTCGGCTCACAGCAGGATGACCAACAGCACGATGACGGCGATGACGAGCGCGAGCACGGCGATGGTGCGTGTATCCATGACAGTTCCTCCAGTGGTGGGGGCTGAGGCAGGACCGGGTACCCAGCCTGGGTCGGCCATACTCGCCGGGTGCTGCCCCGCTTCGAGGTCGTCCACCGGACCCGCCCGATCGACCTGGTGCTACCTGGCTCGGATCTCGAGACGCCCGCAGCGCCCTACCTCGCCATTGAAGCCCTGGTCACCGGGCCGGGTCGCGTCGAGCTCGCGCTGGCGAGTGACGCCGTCACGCTGCTGGGCCGGTATGACGCTCGCGGGCTGCACCTCGAGGTGACCCTCGCGGGCAGGACCACCACGCACCGCAGCCGGCGGCACGGTCGCCCGAACGGCGCCGTCGAGGGTGTGGCCCTGACCCTCACCGGCACCCACCTGGTGGTGCTCTCCCACGAGAACGGCGAGTGGCAGGCGCGGGGCCGGGTAGACCTCACCGATCGGCTCGACACCCACGACCCGGCCTGGCTCGCTCGGGTCGAGGCGTCGGCCACCGGGCCGGTCACCGAGGTACGGGCCGGCCGTTTCGGTCAGGTCGGCTTGCGCGACCTACGGCTGGTCACGAACGCTGACGGCACGGCGTACCGCGAGGGTGAGGGTGTGCTCCTCAGTGCGACCAGCGCCGGTCCCGGAGCCTTCGCCACCGGCCACACGTCGGTGTGGCACTTCGACCCGGAGAGCTTCGCGCTCACCCATCGGGCCGACCTGTTCTTCCGTCGTGCGGGCCGCCTCGGCGTGTACGGCGACCACGCCAGTCACCTGTTCCGCGACGGGGACGTCTGGCGGGTGGCCACCTGCACCTGGGGCGACTTCGACCGACACCGCGACGGCGCCGTCGTCGCGGTGACGCTGGCCGCTAGCGCGGCCGATCTGAGCACCGGTTTCCACGTGCTGGACAGCCAGCCCCTTGCACTGCCGACCACCGGCCTGCGCTCGGCGGGAGTCTGGGACCCCCACCTGGTTCGAACGGCCGAGGGCTGGCTGGCCGGATATGTCAACGCGACCAAGTTCTTCCGCTTCTTCCCCGTTCTCGCGGAAGGTCCCGACCTGGACTCACTGACCATGCGCGCCGCCGCACAGGATCGGCGCGCGACCGAAGGCACGACGCTGCACCGGCTCGGCGACTCGTGGCAGGTCCTGGCCAGCGATGGCCGCGACGGCCGCCGTGGCCAGCGGGAGCGGTACCCGATCTTCGACCTCGACCTGACCGAGACGGGAGCGATCGACGCGCCGTACCCCACCAACATCCCGTGGCCGACCCTGCTCGAGCATGACGGGCGGTGGCTGATGGTCGGATTCAACGACACGCGCTGGGGCGGACCTCTGGTGGGCTACGGCAGCCACGGGTCGGTGGTGGTCGCCGGCAGCATCCGGGGGTGACCACCTGCCTCCGCTGCGTACCGTTGACGCGCTGGTCAGTCAGCCTCAGCACGTCCAGGCTGCTGATACCGGCGGGTAGTGCGGGTCCGCACTACCCTGGATGGCAGACCGCGCCACCCCTGCGGTCGACGCCAGGACGCCACCCACAAGGTGGCCAAGAGGTGGCCACGCACAACAGATCGGACACCATCCATGTCTGCCCCCACCGACATCTTCGAGCTCGGCTCCGAGCACGAACAGGTCGTCTTCGCGAACGACTCGTCGACTGGCCTGCGCGCGATCATCGCGATCCATTCCACGGCGCTCGGCCCGGCCCTCGGTGGCACCCGCTTCTATCCTTACGCCCGCACCGACGACGCTATCCGCGACGTGCTCAACCTCTCGCGCGGCATGTCCTACAAGGCAGCGCTGGCTGGCCTCGACCTCGGCGGCGGCAAGGCCGTGATCATCGGTGACCCCGCCACGCTCAAGACCGAGTCCCTGCTACGCGCCTACGGTCGGTTCGTGCAGTCGCTCGCCGGTCGCTACTACACCGCGTGCGACGTCGGCACCTACCCGGAGGACATGGACCTCATCGCCCGCGAGTGCGCCTTCGTGACCGGCCGGACTACCACCCATGGTGGCGCCGGCGACAGCTCGGTGCTCACGGCGTACGGCGTCTTCCAAGGCATGCGGGCCGCGGCCGAGATGGCCTGGGGCGAGCCGACGCTGGCCGGGCGCACCGTCGGTGTTGCTGGGGTCGGCAAGGTCGGCAGCCACCTGGTAGGTCACCTGGTCGAGGACGGCGCGTCGGTCGTGATCACTGACCGCCACCAGCCGGCCGTCGACCGCGTTGTGGCCACGTACCCCCACGTCACGGTCGTCGCCTCCGACACCGTCCTGGTCGCCAGCCGGCTCGATGTCTACGCGCCCTGTGCCCTGGGAGACGCGCTCACCGACGACGTCGTGGACACCCTGACCGCCAAGATCGTGTGTGGTGGCGCGAACAACCAGCTCTCCCACCCCGGCATCGAGAAGGCGCTCGAGGACCGCGGCATCATCTACGCGCCGGACTACTGCGTGAACGCAGGTGGGCTCATCCAGGTTGCCGACGAGCTCGGCGGGTTCTCGTTCGAGCGTGCCCAGCAGCGCGCCGCCGTCATTTTCGAGACCACGCGCAACGTGCTTCAGCTCGCCTCCGCAGACGGCGTGCCTCCCGCAGTGGCGGCCGACCGGCTCGCCGAACAGCGCATGCGCGCCGTCGGGCGGCTACGTGGAATCTGGTTGGGCTGAGCTGGGGGTCAATCCCCCCGCTAGTCCCGCTGGGGCTCGATCAGGTCCGACCACTTGTCGAGCTCCTCGGGAGGAAGCTGGTCGGTGTCGTTCTTGTCCTCGCCGTGCAGCTCGCTCGCTAACGCTCCGAAGTCCGTCTCGTGAGTCCGGTACTTCAGGTCGCGCGCGACCTTCGTCTGCTTGGCCTTTGCTCGGCCGCGCCCCATAGGGTCAGCCCCCTCGCACGCTCAGCCGGGACCCGGCCCGTAGGGGGCACCCGGACTTCTCGATAGATTCTCGTGACCGTAACGCTACCTGCTGGGTGGCTGTTCCCGCACACCCGGGACCGATGTCACCCGAAATACTTGGGTCAGGTCTTCCAACCGGGGTGCTGGCCGGTGAGAACCACCGTCGCGGACTGCTCGGGGTCGACCGAGACCTGTCCGGCCACCCATGCTCGGATGCCGTGCCCGGCAAGCAGCTCGACCGCGGGTGCGACCGAGTCCGGAGGGGTCAGCGCGACCATGCCGACGCCGCAGTTGAGCGTCGCCTCCAGGTCGGCCTGAGACACGGAGCCGACCTGGCGGACCAGCTCGAAGATCGGCTGCGGCGTCCAGGTCGCCCGGTCGAGGGAGGCACCGAGCTCCTGCGGCATCACCCGCCGGAGGTTGGCGGCCAGACCACCACCGGTCACGTGTGCCATCGCGTGCACCTCGACGGCATCGGCCAGGGCGAGGCACGCCTTCGCATAGATCCTCGTGGGCTCTAGCAACTCCTCGCCCAGGGTGCGCCCCAGCTCGGGCACCTCGCGATCGAGCGCGAGTCCAGCCTTCTCCAGGAGAACGTGGCGCACCAGGGAGTAGCCGTTGGAGTGCAGTCCGCTGGCCTCCATCGCGATCACGACATCGCCGGGGCGGACCCGGCCAGGGCCGAGCAGCTTGTCGGCCTCGACGACGCCGGTGGTGGCACCTGCCACGTCGTACTCGTCTGGGCCCAGCAGCCCGGGGTGCTCAGCGGTCTCGCCGCCGATCAGCGCGCAGCCCGCCAGGACACATGCCTCGGCGATGCCCTTCACGATGGCCGCGATCCGCTCCGGCACCACCCGGCCGGTGGCGATGTAGTCGGTCATGAACAGTGGCTCCGCGCCGCAGACGACCAGGTCGTCGACGACCATGCCGACCAGGTCGTAGCCGATCGTGTCGTGCACGTCCATGGCCTGGGCGATCGCGACCTTGGTGCCGACACCGTCGGTCGACGTGGCGAGCAGGGGTCGCTCGTAGCGAGTGAGCGCGGAGGCGTCGAAGAGTCCCGCGAAGCCGCCGATTCCGCCGATCATCTCGGGGCGCCGCGCCTTCTCCACCCAGCCCTTCATCAGCTCGATGGCAGTGTCGGCCGCATCGATGTTGACGCCGGCCTCGGCATAGGCGTTCGACTCCGTCACGCGGGGGTCTCCTGATCAGGGGTTGTTGAGCACGGGCAGCTCGCGGCCCAGCGTGGGCGAGGCGAGGGTTGCCTCGAGGAGGTGCTTGCCGAGCAGGCTCTCGTCCGGCAGGTCGATGGGGTACTCACCGGTGAAGCACGCCTTGCACAGGGAGGCGGACTGCTGACCTGTCGACTGGATCATGCCGTCCAACGTGATGTAGCCGAGGCTGTCGGCCCCGATGCTGGCCGCGATCTCGTCGCCGTCGAGCCCGTTCGCGATCAGCTCGGCGCGGGTGGCGAAGTCGATGCCGTAGAAGCAGGGCCACCGCACCGGCGGGCTGGAGATTCGCACGTGCACCTCGAGCGCGCCGGCCTCGCGCAGCATCCGGACCTGGGCGCGCTGGGTGTTGCCGCGGACGATCGAGTCGTCAACGACCACGATCTTCTTGCCGCGGATCATGTGGGGCAGCGCGTTGAGCTTGAGCCGGATGCCGAGCTGGCGCAGGGTCTGGCTGGGCTGGATGAAGGTACGTCCGACGTAGGCGTTCTTCACGAAGCCCTGGCCGAACGGGATGCCACTCTCCTCGGCGTAACCGGCCGCAGCCGGGGTGCCGGACTCCGGCACCGGCATCACCAGGTCGGCCTCGACCGGGAACTGGCGGGCCAGCTCGCGACCCATCTCGACCCGGGCCTCGTGGACGCTCCGGCCGCTGATGGTGGCGTCGGGACGGGCCAGGTAGACGTACTCGAAGACGCAACCCTTGGGATCGGCATCAGCGAAGCGGTGGGAACGCAGGCCCTGCTCATCGATGGCCAGCATCTCGCCGGGCTCGACCTCTCGAACGACGCTGGCGCCGATGGTGGCCAGTGCTGAGTCCTCTGACGCGACCACCCAGCCGCGGTCAAGCCGGCCCAGCACCAGCGGACGGATGCCCTGCGGGTCGCGGGCGGCGTACAGCGTGTCCTCGTTCATCCAGACGAACGAGAAGGCACCCTTCAGCCGCGGCAGCACCTCGAGGGCACGCTGCTCCAGCGAGGTGTCGGGGTGGTGGGCCAGCAGGGCCGTCACCAGGCCGGTGTCATTGGTGGACTCGAGGTCACGGGCATGGATGTCGAGCTCGCCCGGATCGCTCGGGAGCTCCGCGACCAGCTGCGCGAGCTCGTGGGTGTTGATCAGGTTGCCGTTGTGGCCGAGCGCGAGCGAGCCGTCGGCGGTAGGGCGGAACGTCGGCTGAGCGTTGTGCCAGGTGCTGGCGCCGGTGGTCGAGTAGCGCGAGTGGCCGATCGCGAGGTGTCCCTTGAGGGAGTCCAAGGTGGTCTCGTCGAAGACCTGGGAGACCAGGCCCATGTCCTTGTAGACGAGGATCTGGCGACCGTTGCTGACCGCAATGCCGGCCGACTCCTGCCCGCGGTGTTGCAGCGCGTAGAGGCCGAAGTAGGTGAGCTTGGCGACATCCTCACCGGGAGCCCACACCCCGAAGACCCCGCAAGCGTCCTGCGGTCCCTGGTCGTGCGGGTCGAGCGCCGCCGTCAGCCGTCCGTCGCCACCGGGTCGCGGACCGCGGCTGTACTCATAGGGCACGCCCTGAGTCTAGGAGATCGAGTCGTCATTCCCACCTTCGCCGGTCCCGCGCCCGGCGACGGCGCCTCAGCCGGCCAGGTTGCGCAGGAGCAGCGCCTCGGCGAGCACGACCTTCTCGAACTCGGCGAGGTGCAGGCCCTCGTTGGCGCCGTGGGCGCGGGTGTCGGGGTCCTCGACACCGGTGACCAGCACGCTCGCCTCCGGGAAGGCATCCAGGAACTCGGCGATGAACGGGATCGAGCCGCCGACTCCCATGTCCACCGGGGCCACGCCGTCCCAGGCCTCCTCGAAGGCCGCCCTCGCCGCGTCGTACGCCGGTCCGGTGGCGTCGATCTTGGTCGCCTCACCGGTGTCGACGATCGTGAAGGTGTGCTCTGCCCCCCAGGGAACGTTGGCGGCCACGTGCTTCTGGAGACACGCGGCAGCATTAGCGGTCGTGTCTCCCGGAGCAACCCTCAGGCTGATCTTGACCCGCGCGACGGCAGTCAGGGTGTTGCTCGCACCATCGACCTTGGGTGCGTCGATGCCGGTCACCGTGATCGCCGGCTTGGTCCACAGCCGCTCGACGGCGCTGCCTTCTCCGATCCACTGGACGCCGGGGACGGCACCGGACTCTGCCCGCAGCCTGGCCTCGGGATAGTCGACGTCAGCGGCGGGGCCGCTGTGCAGGCCGGCGACGGCCACGTTGCCCGCGTCGTCGTGGAGGCTCGCGATCAACCGGCTCAGCGTCATCAGCGCGTCCGGCACCAGGCCTCCCCACATGCCGGAGTGCACGGCATGGGTCAGCGTGCGGACCTCCACGTCGGCACGCACCAGGCCGCGCAGACTGGTGGTCAGTGCGGGCTCGCCGATGTCCCAGTTGCCGGAGTCGGCGATCACGATCACGTCCGCGCGTAGCCGCTGGTGATACTTCGTGAGCAGCTCGAGGAGAGTGACCGAGCCGACCTCCTCCTCGCCCTCGATGAACATCGTCACGTTGACCGGCAGGTCGTCGCCGAAGACGCGGATCGCTCCGAGGTGCGCGGCGATGCCGGCCTTGTCGTCGGCGGCGCCGCGGCCATAGAGGCGCTCACCGCGCTCGGTCGGCTCGAACGGCGGGCTGTCCCATTCCGCAGGGTCGTTCTCGGGCTGTACGTCGTGGTGGGCATAGAGCAGCACCGTCGGCGCGCCCTCAGGGCCCTTCTTGTGCGCGATCACCGCAGGCGCGAAGCCGTCGCCGCGAGCGGTGACGATCTCGACCTCGTCGAAGTTCTCGGCCCGGAACAGCTCGGCCACCGCCTCTGCGCTGCGCTGCACCTCGTGCGCGCGCAGCGGGTCAGCACTCACCGACTCGATCCGCACCAGATCCTCCAGGTCCTTGCGGATGCCGGGCAGCACGGACTGGACCTTGGCGCGGATGTCATCGCTCATGATTGCCAACCTAACGGGGGCTCAGTGGCAGGTACGACGTCAGGTCGGCCCGCTCGCCGGAGGCCCGGACCCGTCCTGCGCGCTCGGCCTCCTGCCAGCTCAGCTCGCCGGTCGCCAGTCCGATCCAGGTGGTCGCATCGGTCTCTACCACGGCGGGCGGGGTGCCGCGGGTGTGGCGGACGCCCGGGATCACCTGCACCGCTGCATACGGCGGCACCCGGACCTCGACGGAGCGCCCCGGGGCACGCTCCTCGAGCACCGCCAGGAAGTGCCGGCTGAGCAGTCGCAGGTCTGCCTGGGCCGGCTCGCCAGCGGCGATCCGCAGCAGTGCCGCGTCGACCTCGACGGGGTCGGCGGGGACGAGTCGGGCTGCCACGCAGCGACCCTAGTGTCCGGTCGAGGTGAGAGTCCGTCGACGTCTCGTCCGAGGGCTTTCCCAGCCCGGGCGCGAGCAGAGCTTGGCAATCCCGCCCGCTCGGGCGAGGGTGGGACGGTCGAAGAATTCGGGCGCCGACCAGCAGGATTCGGCTGTCCAGACCAGAGGAGCAAGACGATGCGGACTCGGACCGTCGCACAGAAGATGGGCATCAAACCAGGCTGGACCGCTCGGTTCGTGAATGCCCCCGAGGGCGTGGTGGAGGCGCTCGGACTGCCCGAGCTGACGGTGCGTGCCTCCGCCGAGGGAGGACTCGGCTACATCCATCTGTTCGTGACGACCCAGGACCAGATGCGTCGGGAGTTCCCGGACCTGGTGCCACACCTGGCGCCCGGAGGGAAGCTGTGGCTTTCCTGGCCGAAGGGCCGCCGGCTCGGCTCTGACCTGACCCTGCCGACCGTGATCGAGATCGGTTACGACTGCGGCATGGTGGAAAGCACCTGCCTACGCATCGACGACACCTGGTCCGGCCTGCGCTTCACTCACCCCAACCCCGGCCAGGAATATCACAACAGCTACGGCACCTTGCCGTCCCAACGCCCGCTGCGCTGACTCACCAGCTGCGCGATCGGCGTGATCTGGACTTGCCCCTCAGGTCGTTGGTCACGTAGTCCACACTGGTCCCCGTGGCGCGCCCCTCCCGACGCATGTTCGTACTGGCCCTGCTCGCAGCCTTGCTTCCCCTCACTGCCTGCTCTCCGGACGAGAAGTCAGCCACGACGAGTCCCGGAGACGTCGTGCTGGCGCGTGGTGGCGTCGACACCGAAGGCGCGGCGCAGGGCTTCCTGGTGGTGCCGAGCGGGCGGCTCGACATCCGGGCCGGAACGCCAGTAGAGAGCATCACCGCCGAGGCGACCACCGAGCGTGAGGAGCGCACCGCGCCGGAGGGCGGTGTCTTCGTGCCGATCACCTGGACGTTCCGCAGCGGGGGAATCGAGAAGCTGACCCGGATCTTCGGCCGGCCCCAGCCCATTGACATGACCCTGGTCAGCGACGGCACCAGCTACCCCCTCTCACCGCCCAGTGTCGAGCGCGACGGAGAGGCAGTCGACGCCTACTACGTCGCCGTCGAAGGGGAAGGCGAGGAGCTCGAGCTCGAGCTCGGGTACTCCGGGGTGACCCAGACCCTCGATCTCCTCACCGGGCAGCAGCAGACCGGACGCGCCCAGGGCCTCTATGACCTCGGCGAGGTCAAGTACTCGGACAAGCTGAGGGCCTGCCCCACCGACGACTGGCTTGGCCGCGATCCCATGGTGCAGGTGGGCTTCACCTGCCAACGGGCGGACTCGCTGACCGTGCCGTTCGCCAACGGTGAGTGGGCACCCGAGGGCAGCACGTTCGTGGTCATCGAGCTGGCCACCGTGCTCACGGCGTACGCCGTCTACACGCCGACCGGCGGCAGCGCCTTCTACTCGCCGGTCTCGAGCAAGGAGAAGACCAAGCTGGACGGCGAGGGCCCCACCGGCACCATCGAGGACGAAGGGTCGGGGGGCACGAATACGTCGTTCCTCATCTTCACCGTCAGTGGTGACGTGCCCAAGAACTTGGACTTCAAGCGCAGGTACCAGCTGGTGCGCTCGACGATGCAGGGTGACATCGAGGCACCCCCCACGCGCACCCTGGACATCGGCGGCAAGCTGCCGCTCGGCTGATCAGCCGAGATCGTCGAGGATCGCGAGCGTCTGCGTCCACACGGGCGACCCCGTGTCGATCACGACGAAGTGGTCACCGGCGACCTCGACCAGCTCGGCGCGAGCGCCGGCCGCAGTGGCCGCCTCCACGTAGGACCGCGACTGCGAGATCGGCACGATGTCGTCGTCGGTGCCGTGCACGCACCAGACCGGCACGTCGAGCGGCACCTGGGCGATCGGGTCGTAGCGCTCGTCGTCCTGACCCGGTGGGTGCCCCAGCAGCGCTTCGACCGCCCCACCTCCCAGACCCTCGTCGTACGCCGTGCGCAGGTCGAGCACTCCGGCCTGCGAGATCGCGCCGCTGACCCCCGGTCGGGCTGCCGCCCACACCGCCAGGTGCCCGCCGGCGGAATGACCGAGGGTGATCACCGTAGAGAGGTCGAGCCCGACGTCACCGAGCTTGTCGATCCCGGCCGCGACGTCATCGAACGTGGCCGGTGCGCCACCACCTCCACCGGATGCTGGATCGCCGATCCGGCGGTACTCCAGGTTCCAGGCTGCCCAGCCTTCCTCGACCAGGCTGGCCGCAAGGGCAGTGCCGAGGCTCAGGTCGTACTGGGCCTTCCAGAAACCACCATGGATCACCACCACGACACCCCGGGGGTCGCCGCTGGGAAGGTGAAGCTCGCCGTACTGGCTGGGGTCGTCGCCGTAGGCGATCCGCCGCGCGTCGACGTCGGAGCGCCGCTGATCTGGTGGGCTCACCGGACCATTCTCCCCGCAACCCGCCAGTGCCGCACCCACCAAGCCCACCGCCGGAAGACCCAGCACCGTCCGTCGCCGGATCGGGCGCTCAGTCGTCATGACGGCCCTGGCGACCACGTTTGATCTCTCCGCGCCGCTTCTTGCTGGCGATCCGACGTTCCTTGGAGCCGCGCGTCGGTCGAGTGGGACGACGCTGCGGCGGAGGAGGGGCGGCCGCGTCACGGAGCACCGCCGCCATCCGCTCGCGCGCGGCTCGACGGTTGGCGAGCTGGTTGCGGTGCTCGCTGGCCGCAATCGTCAGCACGCCGTCGACCAGTCGCGGCCCGAGCCGCGACAACATCCGCTCCTGGAGGTACGCCGGCACCGAGGGCGAGCCAGCCAGGTCAAAGGAGAGCTCGACCCGGCTGTCGGCGGTGTTGACGCCCTGACCGCCAGGCCCCGAGGAGCGCGAGAAGCGCTCGCTCAGCTCCGCGTCCGGGATGGTGAGCGACCCGGTGACGACCAGGTCGTCGGGCATCTCAGCCCAGCACGGCCGGCAGCGTCGACGCCCAGGCGTCGCGGACGATCGACAGGTCGATGTGGAGCTCGCCGGCCACCTCGAGCGCATGACCTCCCGTGGTGCCGAGCTCGGTCACCGGGACGCCGTGGCGTTCGGCCAGCGCCGTCAGCTCCGGGGCCCGCGCCGCTGGCACGGTGACGACCGCCCGGGCGGTCGATTCGGAGAACAGCCCCACGAATGCGTCGCCGGACAGGGCGACGGTGGCGCCGACGTCGTGGCGCAGGCAGGACTCGACCAGTGCCTGGGCCAGACCGCCGTCCGAGAGGTCGTGGGCGCTGGTCGCCAGTCCCACCGCATCGTGCAGCAGCTCGGCCAGCGACCTTTCGGCACCGAGGTCGACGATCGGCGGTGTGCCACCGAGGTGAGCGTGCACGACGTGCGCCCACTCCGAGCCGGACAGCTCCTCCCTGGTCGAGCCCAGCAAGAAGATGCGCTCGCCCTCCGCGACGAATCCGGTGGGGGTGCGCCGGGTGACGTCCTCGATCACCCCGAGCACCGCCACCACGGGAGTAGGCAGGATCGCCGACTCACCGGTCTGGTTGTAGAGGCTGACATTGCCGCCGGTGACCGGAATGCCGAGCTCGGCGCAGGCATCCTTGAGACCGCGGCAGGTCTCGGCGAACTGCCACATCACGTCGGGATCCTCGGGCGACCCGAAGTTGAGGCAGTCGGAGATCGCCAGCGGTGTGGCTCCGCTGGTGGCGACGTTGCGGTAGGACTCGGCGAGGGCCAGCTGCGCGCCGGCGTAGGGGTCCAGCTTGGCGAAGCGACCATTGCAGTCGGTCGAGACCGCGACCCCGAGGTTGGACTCTGCGTCGACGCGGATCATGCCGCTGTCACTGGGTTGCGCCAGCACCGTGTCACCTCGCACGTAGCGGTCGTACTGGTCGGTGATCCACGACTTGTCGCAGAGGTTCGGCGACCCGGCCAGTCGGAGCAGGGTCTCTCGCAGCTCCTCGCCGGTAGCGGGCCGGGCCAATGCCTCGGCACGATCCGCCTGCAGCGCGTCTTGCCAGCTAGGTCGCGCGTACGGGCGGCGGTAGGTCGGCCCGTCGTGAGCCACCGATCGCGGCGGCACGTCGACCACACGCTCGCCGTGCCAGTCGATCTGCAGCCGACCGGTGTCGGTGACCTCCCCGACAACGGTCGCGTCGACATCCCACTTCTCACAGATCGCGAGGAACGCGGCGACGTCATCCGGCTCGACGACAGCCATCATCCGCTCCTGCGACTCGCTCATCAGGATCTCCTCGGGCGCCAGCGTCGAGTCGCGCAGAGGCACCCTGTCCAGCTCGACATGCATGCCGCCGTCACCGGCACTGGCCAGCTCTGAGGTGGCGCACGACAGGCCCGCGCCGCCCAGGTCCTGGATGCCGGCGACGAGTCCCGCAGCGAAGATCTCCAAGGTGCACTCGATGAGCAGCTTCTCCATGAACGGGTCGCCGACCTGCACACTGGGTCGCTTCGCCGGACCACCCTCACCATCGGCACCGACGTCGAAGGTCTCCGAGGCCAGGATGCTCACCCCGCCGATGCCGTCACCGCCGGTCCGGGCGCCGTAGAGGATCACTTGATTACCGGCACCGGAGGCTTTGGCCAGGTGGAGGTCCTCGTGACGCAGCACACCGATGCAGAGCGCGTTGACCAGCGGGTTGCCGAGGTAGGAGGAGTCGAAGACCGCCTCGCCGCCGATGTTGGGCAGGCCGAGGCAGTTCCCGTAGCCGCCGATGCCGGCCACGATCCCCGGCAGCACGCGGAGGGTGTCGTCGGCGTCCAGGGGCCCGAACCGCAACGGGTCCATCACCGCGACCGGTCGCGCCCCCATGGCAAGGATGTCGCGGACGATGCCGCCGACTCCGGTCGCCGCCCCCTGGTAGGGCTCGACGTACGACGGGTGGTTGTGCGACTCCACCTTGAACGTGACGGCATACCCCTGGCCGATGTCGAGCACCCCGGCGTTCTCGCCGATGCCGGCGAGCATCTTTCCGACCGGGGTCGTCTGGGCCAGCTCGGAGAACTGCTGGAGGTGCACCTTCGAGCTCTTGTAGGAGCAGTGCTCGCTCCACATCACCGAGTACATCGCCAGCTCGGAGCTGGTCGGGCGGCGACCAAGGATCTCGCGGATCCGGGCGTACTCATCGGCCTTGAGACCGAGGTCCGCCCAGGGTTGCTCGCGATGGGGGTCCTCGTTGGCGAGAGAGACGGTGTCGAGTGCGGCGATGCGGGACTCTGGCACGTCACCAATCTACCGGCGTGGAGCGACGACCCCTTCAGCAGTCCGCGTCCGTCCGAGCCGAGGCAGCCGGACCAGCGTTCCCGCGAGGGGGTCGTGCCAGCTCCTGCCGAAATCCGTTACTGGTGTGACTATTGGGGTTAGGGTGGCCGGGCACGACGGACCGACACTTCCCCTGGACAGACGCCGCACCTGGAGTCCCGCCATGTCTCGCCCCGCCCCGTTCACCCGCCGATTGCCCCGCCGATTGCCCCGCCGATTGCCCCGCAGATTCTTGGGCCTGCTCACCGTTATCGCCCTGCCCGCCGCCTTCCTCACCACGGCGCTCCCGGTCTCCGGCGGCGCGACGGCCTCGACCGTGAACGCCGTGGCGAGGGCCGAGCCGAATCCGGTCACACCCGGCAACTTCCGGGGATACGGCTTCGATCAGTGCCTCACCCCGACGCAGAGCGCGATGAACACCTGGCTCAACCACTCGCCGTTCCTGGCGGTCGGCATCTACATCTCCGGGGACTCGCGCGCCTGCCGCAACCAGCCCAACCTGACCCCGAAGTGGGTCAGCACCCAGCTCAGCAAGGGCTGGCGGCTGCTGCCGATCACGCTGGGGCCGCAGGCGTCCTGTCAGCCGCGCTTCCCCCGCTACAGCGATGACTTCAAGATCAACCCCAAGCCCGGCAAGGCCAACGGCTACAGCATCGCCAAGCGTCAGGGCACCACCGAGGGCGGCCGGTCCGTCGCCGCCGCGCAGGCGCTCGGCATCGTGCCGGGCTCCACGCTCTGGTACGACCTCGAAGGCTTCACTCTCGGCGACACCGCGTGCCGGGAGTCGGCCCTGCAGTTCCTCAGTGGCTGGGTCGCCCAGGTGCGCGCGCTCGGCTATCGGGCCGGCGTCTACTCGAGCGCTGGATCCGGCATCAAGATGCTCGATGACGCGCGCGTCAGCCGGCCCGACGCGTTCGCGCTGCCCGACGCCATCTGGATCGCCCGCTGGGACGGCATCGCCAACACCAGCACCACCTACATCCGCGAGGAGGGCTGGCGACCGGGCGGCCGGGTGAAGCAGTACGCCGGCGGTCATGACGAGACCCATGGCGGCGTCCGGATCAACATCGACAGCAACTTCCTCGAGGTCGGGCGAGGCTCGATCGCGAGCCCGGAGCGCCGCTGCGACGGCACCCGCATCGGCTTCTACCGCTACGACACGCTGCGTGCGCCGACCCAGAGCGGCGCGAAGTCACCCGCCGACCAGGTCAAGGCCCTGCAGTGCCTGCTGAAGGAGCGTGGCATCTACACCGGTCAGCTCGGCGGCAGCTTCACCAGCACGCTGCTGACCGCGGTGCAGGAGTGGCAGCGCCGCACCAGCTTCCCGGTGCGACGGGTCTGGTCGCGGAAGAACTGGGTGACCCTGTTCGCTGCGGGCGACCAGCCCATCCTCAAGTTCGGCTCGGCAGGGCCCGGCGTCCGTCGGGTGCAACGAGCGCTGAATGCCACCTATCCCTCGCTGTCGCTGCGCCCGACCGGCACCTTCGACTCGCGCACCAACGACGCCCTGAAGGCCTGGCAGAAGGATGTCGGCATCCCCGGCACGGGTGTGATGAACCCGGCATCCTGGGCAGCCCTGGTGCTTGCGAAGCGTTAACCGGCTGGCGGGCCGACCCAGAGCGCTAGACCGGACAGGGAGACGACGACCCCGGCGCCGGCCACCAGACCGGCCGCGGGATGGCGAAGCACCCACCCGACCGGACGATCGAGCGTTCGCTCGGGGCGCGCCTCCAGCAGCCGCCAACTGGTGCCGAGCCAGCCGCGGCGCTCGGCAGACCAGTCGAACAGCACGGTGAAGAACGGTGGCACGGCGGAACCCAGCGCGAGCACGGTACGTCCCAGCGACCAGCGCTGGTCGATGGCCACCACGACGGTCGTCACGCAGAACGCCACGAACACGGCGCCATGCAGCATTCCGGCGACGCGGACCCACAGCTCCCCCAACCCGGTTGTTGAGGAGGCGAGGGACGAGCCGTCTCGAAACACGCTGACGTACTTGAAGAACATGCCGACCAGCAGCAGCGACCAGGTCACCGCCTCCGCGATGGCCACCCAGCGGAACAGCCTGAGCGGGGTCGTCATGCAAACGTCGACGCAGCAAGCGAGGTGAAGAAGCCGAGCCCGTCGGTGCCGGAGCCGGTCAGCTCCTCGATCGCATGCTCCGGGTGCGGCATCAGGCCGACCACGTTGCCGCGCTCGTTGGTGATGCCGGCGATGTCGTGCAGCGAACCGTTGGGGTTGTCGTCGAGGTAGCGCGCCACGACCTGGCCCTCGCCCTCCAGCCGGTCGAGCGTGACGTCGTCGGCCACGAACCCGCCCTCACCGTTCTTCAAGACGATCGTCAGCTCCGCCGCTTCGGCGTACGACGACGTCCAGGCTGTCTGGTTGTTCTCGATCCGGAGTCGCTGATCGCGACAGACGAACTTGCGGTGGTCGTTGCGGATCAGCGCGCCGGGCAGCAGGTGGGACTCGCACAGGATCTGGAAGCCGTTGCAGATGCCGAGCACGGGCATCCCCTTGCCCGCGGCCTCGATCACCTCGGTCATCACCGGCGCGAACCTGGAGATCGCTCCACAGCGCAGGTAGTCGCCGTAGGAGAAGCCTCCGGGCAGCACGACGGCGTCCACCCCCCGCAGGTCGTGGTCGCCGTGCCAGAGCGCCAGCGCCTCGTGCCCACCGAACCGGACCGCGCGCTGCGCATCGACGTCGTCGAGCGATCCCGGGAAGGTGACGACTCCCACCCTCATCCCGGGTCCACGACCCGGACCTCGAAGTTCTCGATCACCGGGTTGGACAACAGCATCTCGGCCATCTGGTGCACCTCGGCAAGCACCTCGTCGGTGATCTCACCGTCGAGCTCGAGGACGAACCGCTTTCCCTGCCGGACGTCGATGACCCCCGCAAAGCCCAACCGGGGCAGGGCACCGAGCACCGCCTTGCCCTGGGGATCGAGGATCTCGGGCTTGGGCATGACGTCAACGACGACTCGGGGCACGGCACCCATCCTAGGAGGGGGCACACTGGGCACATGAGCATGCCTCGCGGAATGAACCCGACCTCCCCGCTCAAGCTGGAGTACCCGCAGTCGCTGGCGGTCTATGACGACTACGCCGCCGCGCAGAAGGCCGTCGACTTCCTGTCCGACAACAAGTTCCCGGTCGAGCAGTGCATGATCGTCGGCACCGACCTCAAGCGGATGGAGCGGATCACCGGACGGCTCACCACCGGTCGGGTCGCGATGGGGGGCGTGCTGTCAGGCGTCTGGTTCGGCCTGTTCATCGGTGTGATCTTCACCCTGTTCACCGACGAGGAAGTGCTCGTCACGATCATCTCGACGATGCTTTTCGGTGCCCTGTTCGGACTCGTCTGGGCGCTGGTGGGCTACGCGATGACCCGCGGTCAGCGCGACTTCTCCTCAGTCACCCAGGTGGTGGCGACCCGCTACGAGGTGCTGGTCGAGCACAAGGTCGCGGGAGAGGCGCGCGAGCTGCTCAGCCAGCTGCCCGGCGCCACGCCCGACCCGTTCGCCTGAGCCGCGCTACTGCTTGCGGCCGTTCTGCACGACCACGATGCCGAGCGCGACGCCCAGGCCGGCGACGAGCGGGCCGATGATCGCCCAGGTGTCGGACTCGGTCATGAAGCTGCCCTCGATGTAGCCCAGACCCTGGAGCGTCCACACCGCGCCCGTCAGCACCATCAGGCCGGCGACGCTGAGCCCGACCGCTCGCCCGAGGGTCACGATCAGGAGAGCTCGCGCTTGAGGATCTTGCCGGTGGCCGTCATTGGGAGGGAGGCCACGAACTCGACCTGGCGTGGGTACTTGTAGCCGGCCATCTGCTCCTTGCCCCAGTCGAGCAGCTCCTGCTCGGAGACTCCGGCCCCGTCGTTGAGGATGACGACCGCCTTGATCTCCTCGCCGTGGCTGTCGTGCGGCACCCCGATCACGGCAGCGAGCGAGACGTCGGGGTGGGTCATCAGCACCTCCTCGACTTCGCGCGGATACACGTTGTAGCCGCCGCGGATGATCATGTCCTTGGACCGGTCGACGATGTAGTACCAACCATCCTCGTCACGCCGGCCGAGGTCGCCCGAGCGGAACCAGCCGTCCTTGATCACCTCGTCGGTGGCGTCGGGGCGGTCGTAGTAGCCCTTCATGATGTTGTGACCCTTGATCGCGATCTCGCCGATCGCGTCCGGGGCGGCCGCCACCTCGTCCCACGAATCGGGCTCCAGCAGCTTCATCTCGACCCCGGGGATGGGGGTGCCGATCGAGCCGACCCGCACGGCCTCGCCGAACTTCGAGAAGCTCGCCACGGGCGAGGTCTCGGACAGGCCGTAGCCCTCGAGGATGGTGACTCCGAACCGCTTCTCGAAGTCCTTGTGCACCTCGACAGGTAGGGCGGAGCCACCCGCCACGGCGACCCTGAGGTTGGCGGCCAGCTGCTGGGCGTCGACCCCCGAGTCGTCGAGGGCACCGAGCAGACCCCAGTACATGGTCGGGACGCCGGCGAAGAACGTGACCTTCTCCTTTGCCATGGTCTTCAGTGCGGCGTCAGCGTCGAAGCGAGGGAGCATCACCACGGTGCCGCCGTAGGCGAAGCCACCGTTCTGGATGACGGTCTGGCCGAAGGAGTGGAAGAGCGGCAGCACGCACAGGTAGGTGTCGGGCTGCTCGGCATCTGCCCCGAAAAGCCCCTCACCGGACAGTGCGTTGTCGCGCATGTTGCGGTGCCGCAGCTCGGCACCCTTGGGTTGTCCGGTGGTGCCACTGGTGTAGAGGATGACCGCGGTGTCGTCCTCGTCGGTGGACACGGTCTCGAAGGTCGGCGACTGCCCACCCATCCCCTGACCGAGCGTCTCGGTGCCGGCGATCGGGGACTCGGCCGAGGGGTCGACGGTGATCATCCAGAAGTGCTCGCACCCATCGGCTTGCTCGAAGCCGGCGTGCCCCTCCTGGCCGATCGGGAGCTCGGGCGTGCCCTGGAAGCAGAAGTAGGCCTTCGCATCCGAGTCCTCCAGGTGATAGGCCACCTCGCGGCCCTTGAGCAGCACGTTGAGGGGCACCACCGTGGCGCCTGCCTTGAGGATGCCGAAGTAGACGATCGAGAAGTAGGGCAGGTTGGCGCAGCTGAGCGCGACCTTGTCACCCTTCTCGATGCCGCGCGAGACCAGCAGGTTGGCCACCTGGTTGGCCGCGCCGTTGACCTGCGCGTAGGTCAGCCTGGTGTCACCCAGGACTATCGCGTCGCGGTCCGGATACTTCCCGGCGCTGCCTTCGAGCAGGCCGGCCAGGTTGAAGGGGTTGCTCATGGGTGCGCGCCTCCGTGGTGTGCGTCACGTCGCTTCGGTTGTGCCGTCAACCTAGTACGTGACCCCCAGCAGCCCGGCGGCCCGCTTCAGGTCGCTGCGTACGGCGACGGGCCCGAGCAGCCGGAGGGCCGCGGCCAGCGGGGCGCCCGCGCCGCGAGCCCGCAGATCCATCTCGATCGCGACGTCACAGCTCGACGGGCTGACGGGCGCGAACGTCAACGTCAGCACTGCAGTGAACGAGTGCCACGTGCCGCGCTCGGTCCAGCGGTGCGGTCGGACCAGCTCGGTCGTCTCCATCAGCGGTCGCAGCCGCGGCGTGGTCACGTCCACCCAGGTCTGGCCGACGCCGACCTCGCCACTCACTTCCTCGACCCGCGAGAGGCTCGACTGCCACCGGGGCCGGTTGGCCGGGTCGACGAGGAAGTCGAACGCGACCTCAACCGGGGCGTTGAACCGGACTGGGCTCACCAGGTCTGACCGGTGAGGAGCTCGAACGCCTCCAGGTAGCGGCCGCGGGCCCGTTCGACGACGGCTTCCGGCAAGGGTGGGGGCGCCTGGCCCGACGAGCGGTCCCAGCCGGAAGCGGACGAGAGCAGCCAGTCACGCACTATCTGCTTGTCGTAGGAGGGCTGCGACCGCCCTGGCAGCCACTCGTCTGCGGACCAGAACCGAGAGGAGTCGGGGGTGAGCACCTCGTCGGCCAGCACCAGGGTGCCGTCGGCCCGGGCGCCGAACTCGAGCTTGGTGTCGGCCAGGATGATGCCTCGCTCGCGGGCAACGCCTTCGGCCCGGGTGTAGATGGAAAGCGTGAGCTCACGCAACCGAGCCGCGACGTCCGCTCCGACCTCGGCGACCACAGCGTCGTAGGAGACGTTCTCGTCGTGGTCGCCCAGTGCCGCCTTGGTCGCCGGCGTGAAGATCGGCTCGGCGAGCCGACTGCCGTCGTCGAGCCCGGCCGGCAGCGCGAGGCCGCACACCTCACCGGTGGAGCGATAGTCGAGCAGGCCCGAACCGGTCAGATAGCCGCGCACGACACACTCGACGGGGTGCATCTCCAGCCGCTCGCAGATGACTGCTCGTCCGCTGACCGATGCCGGCACGTCGGTGGACAGGATGTGGCCCGGCACCAGGTCGGCGAGCTGCTCGAACCACCACAGCGACATCCGGGTCAGGATCTCCCCCTTGTCCGGGATCGCCGTGTCCAGCACGAAGTCGAACGCCGAGATCCGGTCACTGGCCACCATCAGCAGCTGGCCGGCGTGGGGACCCCTGTCGAGCACGTAGAGGTCGCGCACCTTGCCGGAGTGGACGTGCCGCGCGCCCGCGATCTCGGGTGCCGCGGGGATGCCGAGGTCGGTCACGAGCAGCAGCCTACGGAAGCGCCAGCCCCGCCGTCGTACTCGGGAACTCGTTTGGCACTCTTGGCTCATGCCTGAGTCAGCCGAAGAGGTCTACGCCAGGGTTGTCGCCGCGGTCGGCACCGACGGACGACTGCCGCTCCCGGAGTCAGCCACCTGGGACGTGTTCCCGTGGGAGGTGGTGGATGGCCAGCTCGCACCGAAGGTGCTCGGCGCTCCCGAGGAAGAGGCGCCGCGCTTCGGCGACGCAGGTGGCGAGCCGTGCCGCGCCTGCGCCGAGGGCCACGACACCACACGCGTGGTGTGGGAGGACGAGCGCTGGGTGCTGACCCACCACGGCGCACCGTCCGGGCTTCCTCTGGTGCTGCTGCTCAACACGCGCGAGCACCTGGACTTCGGCGAGCTCGACGACGACCTGGCCTCGGAGCTCGGCCGGATCTCCAACCGCCTGGTCCGGATCATCGAGCACCTGCCGAACATCGGCCGGGTGCACATGAACCGCTGGGGAGACGGAGGTGCGCACTGCCACGTGTGGTTCTTCGCCCGCACCGAACGCCTGACCAGCGTCCGCGGCTCCTATGCGGTCGACTGGGACGATGTCCTCCCGCCGGCTCCGGAGGACATCTGGCGCGCCGACCTGCACACCGTGGCCACCAAGCTGGCCAACTGGGGCGGCGACGCGCGCGTCTAGCCAGGCTCAGGAACCCGGCGCGCTGAACGGCGGCGGTCCCAGGATCTCGATCGCGCCGGTGGCCTCTGCAGCCGCGCGGATGCGGTCGAAGTCGACCGGCGTGGGGTGGTCTTCGCTTGCGTGGCGGTAGAACGCCTCGCCGGCGGCGGGGTTCTGGAAGGCCAGCATCGTGGCCGTCGGCGACGTGACCATGAAGGCGTGCGGCACGCCGCGCGGGAACACGGCCACACCGCCCGCGCCGAGCGCGGTCTGCTCGCCGTCGATGTGCAACAGGATCTCGCCCTCAAGCAGGTAGAACGTCTCGTCGGCGTTCGGGTGGAGGTGGAGCGGGGTGACCTTCCCCTGCTCGAGCTGGTCCTCGAACATGAAGAACGCGCCACCGCTCTCAGCACCGGTGACCTTCCAGGTGAACGTGCCGCCGCCGCAGAACCAGGCCTGCTCGCCCTCGCCCTGCTGCCGGACCGTAGCTGTCAACGTGTCCATGACGCCTTCTCTCGTATATGGGACTCGTGTCCCATAACGACACTAGGGTACCGTGACGGGCATGTCAACGGCGTATGAGGAGTCCGGCCGGACCCGGCAGAAGGCCCGCACCCGCAGCGAGCTGATCACCGCGACCCGGGCCCTGATCGAGAGCGGCAATCCGTCACCGACGGTGGAGCAGGCGGCCGAGCGGGCATCGGTGTCGCGCACCACGGCCTATCGCTACTTCCCCAGCCAGACGGCACTGCTGATCGCGGCACACCCGGAGATCTCGGCGACGTCGATGCTGTCCGACGACGCAGGTGACGACCCGGCGCAGCGGCTCGACCAGGCCGTGGCGAGCTTCCTCGACATGGTGCTGAAGACCGAGGCCCAGCAACGGACGATGCTGCGGCTCTCGCTGGAGGTCGACCGCAGCCAGGACCTCCCGCTGCGGAAGGGCCGGGCGATCGGCTGGTTCTCGGATGCCCTGGCTCCGCTGGAGCCGCGGCTCGGGAAGGCCGAGGTCCGGCGGTTGGCCGTGGCGATCCGCAGCGCGACCGGGATCGAGGCACTCGTCTGGCTGACCGACATCGCCGGTCTTTCCCGGACGAAGGCAGCCAAGCAGATGCGCTGGACGGCGCAGGCGCTGCTCGCCCATGCCCTGGCCGAGGGTCCTCCCAGATAGCTGACTAGAGAATCGCGCCGGGTGAGTACGCCGCAGCCTCGGGGTGACGGGCAGCCACCTCGGCCACCCGGCGTACGACCGCCTGGGTCTGTTGCACGGCGGCACCGGTGAAGGTGATCGGGTCGGCGACCAGCGTGCGGAGCTGCTCGGCCGTGAGCCCCAGTCGAGGATCGGCCGCGAGGCGGGCGAAGACGTCGTTGTCGGCCTGGCCGCGGCGCATGTCGAGAGCCGTGCCGACGGCGGCCTCTTTGATCGCCTCGTGGGCCGCTTCGCGGCCGACGCCGTTGCGCACCGCCGCCATCAGCACCTTGGTGGTGGACAGGAACGGCAGGTAGCGATCGAGCTCCCGCTGGATCACGGCTGGGAATGCACCGAACTCATCGAGCACGGTGAGGAAGGTCTGGAACAGACCATCGGCCGCGAAGAAGGCGTCGGGCAGGGCCACCCGGCGGACGACCGAATCGGAGACGTCACCCTCGTTCCACTGGTCCCCGGCAAGCTCGCCCAGCATCGACAGGTAGCCGCGGGTGATCACAGCAAGCCCGTTGACCCGCTCACAGGAACGGCTGTTCATCTTGTGGGGCATGGCGGACGAGCCGACCTGGCCCTCCTTGAAGCCCTCGGTCACCAGCTCGTTGCCGGCCATCAGCCGGATCGTCGTGGCCAGGTTCGACGGTCCGGCGACGAGCTGCACCACCGCGGAGACGACGTCGAAGTCCAGCGATCGCGGATAGACCTGACCGACGCTGGTCAGCACCCTGTCGAAACCGAGGTGCGCCGCGACGCGCTGCTCGAGGTCGGCCAGCTTGACCGGGTCGCCGTCGAGCAGGTCGAGCATGTCCTGGGCGGTGCCCATCGGCCCCTTGATGCCGCGCAGCGGATAACGGGCGAGCAGCTCCTCGACCCGCTCCAGCGCGATCAGCATCTCCTCGGCGACGGTCGCGAACCGCTTGCCGAGCGTGGTCGCCTGGGCCGCGACGTTGTGCGACCGCCCGGCCATCACCGTGGTCTCGTGCTCGGCTGCCAGCCGAGCCAGCCGGGCCAGCGCCGCAACGCAGCGGTCGCGCAGGATCTCCAGCGACTGCTTGACCTGCAGCTGCTCGACGTTCTCGGTCAGGTCGCGCGACGTCATGCCCTTGTGGATGTGTTCATGCCCGGCGAGGGCGCTGAACTCCTCGATCCGTGCCTTCACGTCGTGGCGGGTGACCCGCTCGCGCGCCGCGATCGAGTCGAGGTCGACCTTTGCGATCACGTCCTGGTAGGCCTCGACCACACCGTCGGGCACCGCGATGCCGAGGTTGCGCTGCGCCTGGAGCACCGCGATCCAGAGCTGCCGCTCCAGCACGATCTTGTGCTCGGGAGACCAGATCTCGGCGAGGTCGGCGCCGGCGTACCGGGTGGCGAGGACGTTGGGGACGGTCACCGGGACGGGCTCCTTGGTTTCGAGGCTCGCTGCGCTCGCACCTCAACCACCGGCGGCGATGTCAGTGCGGTGCTGGCTGCCCTCGAATTCTATCGCCGCAACGCCCTCGTACGCCGATTCGCGAGCGGCGGCGAGATCGGGGCCGGCGCCGATCACGGCGAGCACCCGGCCGCCGTTGGTGACCAGGTCGTCGCCGGCAGCACCTGTCACCAGCGCCGTACCGGCCTGGATGACGTGCACCCCGTCGATGGCTTGCGCCGCGGCGATCCCGGTGATGACGTCGCCAGCCGATGACGACGCCGGATAGCCGGCACTGGCCATGACCACCGCCACGGCCGATCCGTCCCGCCAGGCGGGCAGCGGCACCTGGTGCAGCGAACCGGTCGCGGCACCCAGCAACAGAGGCGACAGCGGCGACTCAAGGAGAGCCAGCAACGCCTGCGTCTCGGGGTCACCGAAGCGGGCGTTGAACTCGATCACCCGCACCCCGTTCGAGGTCAGGGCCAGGCCGGCGTACAGCAGGCCGGTGAAGGGAGTGCCGCGACGGGCCAGCTCGTCCACGGTCGGCTGGAGCACGCTCGCGAGCACCTCGGCCGACCAGGTCGGCCGGCACCCACGGAAGCGGTGTGTAGGCGCCCATGCCTCCGGTGTTGGGTCCTCGGTCACCATCGAAGATCCGTTTGAAGTCCTGGGCCGGCAGCAGGGGATAGACCGTCGCACCGTCGGCCTCGCTGTAGCCGCACAGCGCGAAGAGCGAGACCTCGGGCCCGTCGAGGAACTCCTCGATGACCACCCGGTCACAGGCGAGTGCGTGCTCGCGCGCCTCCGCCTGGTCCAGGGTGACCACGACCCCCTTGCCCGCGGCGAGCCCGTCGTCCTTGACGACGTACGGCGGGCCGAACTCGACGAGTGCTCGCTCGATCTCCTCCGCGTCGGCGCAGACGAAGGAGCGGCCGGTCGGCACTCCGGCAGCCGCCATCACGTCCTTGGCGAACGCCTTCGACCCCTCGAGCCGAGCAGCCGCCGCCGTCGGCCCGAAGACCGGCGACGCCGCGAGCGGACACCGCGTCGGCGACGCCGGCGACCAGTGGCGCCTCTGGCCCGACGACGACCAGTCCCACGCCGAGCCGCTCCGCGAGGGCGGCGACGGCCTCACCGTCCATCGGGTCGACCTCGTGCAGGGTCGCGACAGCGGCCATCCCGGGGTTGCCGGGCGCCGCGTGCACCTCGTCGACTCCGGGATCCGCGGCCAGATGCCCGAGCCAGTGCGTGTTCGCGTCCGCCGGTGCCGATGACGAGTGTCTTCACGGGCCTCAACCCTAGTGCGGGACTAGCTACGACGGGAGATCGACTCCGAGTAGACAGCCGGGCGGTACCGCAGGATCGGATCGTCGGAGAGCTCGATGCCGTCGACGACGCGGCTCGGGTCGAAGACGGTCGGCGAGCCGCCGGACTCCGGGTCGGGCAGCTCCTCGGTCACGACGATGCGCCCGGCGAGCATCTCGCGACATCCCTTCCACACCGACGTGGCGCTGTGCGGGTCATGCCCCTCACCGGCGATCTGCACCCACATCTCGTGGGCAACCGGTCCGCGCCCGAGCCGAGCCGCCATCTCCTCGACTCAGCTGGTCCGGGCCGCTGAACGACCGGTCCAGCCGATCGTCGGGGGTGGCCTCCGGGCGGAAGATGTAGCGCACCCAGGTGCGGTCACCCTCCGCGTTCGAGCCAGGCGTAGGCGTGGATCGGGTAGAAAGTCACCTCCGCGAAGCTCACCGGCGTACCGATGGCCTTGGCCTTCACACCGCTCAGCGACCGCCGGCAGCATCCCCGGGTGCCGAGCCAGGAACAGGGGGAACGTCAGCGGCTTCACCGCAGCTTCGGTGAACCGGATGAAGTCCTCCGGGCTGTCGGTCGGGAAGCGGGGCGAGGTCTGGCCGAGCAGGTCGGTCGAGGTGCCGTCGGCCAGCTGGAACTTCACGGCCATGCCCCGGACGTCCGGCTTGCGGTCCGACACCGAGGCGTTGCCACCCGCATTGGACCAGCGCACCAGCACGGGCGTGGGGCACCCATCGAGATGCCCGGCACGGCCGAGCTCCGCGACCTCCGGCGTCGCGGTGAAGGTGCCGGCGTAGAACCGACCCTTGGCGTGCAGCGTGCGGCGATCGGCGGGCCCACGGAAAGCGGCGCGCAGGCGATCGACGGCAGCTGACGGGATCGAGCATGCGGCTACCTTGCCAGCAAACCCGGTCGCGGCGGCTAGATCAGCTCGTGCAGCACTACCGTCTGGTCGCGCTCCGGGCCGACCCCGACCGCTGAGATCCGAGCACCCGACATCTCCTCGACCGCGGTCACGTAGGCCTGTGCGTTGGGGGGCAGGTCGGCGAAGGTACGGGCGGCGCTGATGTCTTCCCACCAACCGGGGAGGTACTCGTAGATCGGCACGGCATGGTGGAAGTCGCTCTGGTTGACCGGCATCTCGTCGTGGCGGACGCCGTTGACGTCGTAGGCGACGCAGACCGGGACCTGGTCGAGGCCGGTGAGCACGTCGAGCTTGGTGAGCACGAAGTCGGTGACTCCGTTGACGCGGGCGGCGTAGCGGGCGATCACCGCGTCGTACCAGCCGCAGCGGCGGGGGCGACCCGTGGTGGTGCCGTACTCCGCGCCGATCTTGCGCAGGTGCTCGCCGAACTCGTCGTCGAGCTCGGTCGGGAACGGTCCCTCGCCCACGCGCGTCGTGTAGGCCTTGACGATGCCGATCACCTGGTCGAGTCGCATCGGCGGGATGCCGGAGCCGGTGCACGCACCGCCGGCAGTGGCCGAGCTCGAGGTGACGAACGGGTAGGTGCCGTGATCGACATCGAGCAGTGTCGCCTGCCCGGCCTCGAGCAGCACGATCTCGTCGCGGTCCAGCGCCTGGTTCAGCAGCAGACCCGTGTCGCAGACCATCGGTGCCAGCCGCTCAGCGTGCTGTAGCAGCTCTTCGACGGTCTGCCTCGACGGTGACGGCGCGGCGGTTGTAGACCTTGGTCAGGACCTGGTTCTTCAGCTCCAGTGCACCCTCGACCTTGGCCACCAGGATCTTCTCGTCGAAGAGATCCTGGATGCGGATGCCGATCCGGTTCATCTTGTCGGCGTACGTCGGGCCGATGCCCCGACCGGTGGTGCCGATCCGACGGGTGCCGAGGAACCGCTCGGTGACCTTGTCGAGACTGCGGTTGTAGTCGGCGATGACGTGCGCGTTGGCGCTCACCCTGAGCTTGCTGGTGTCCACGCCGCGACCCTCGAGGGCGTCGATCTCCTCGAACAGCACGTCGATGTCGACCACGACCCCGTTGCCAATCACTGGGGTGCAGCCCGGCGTGAGGATGCCACTGGGCAGCAGGTGCAGGGCGTACTTCTGCTGGGCAGTTCCGTGGCCGATGACGACGGTGTGGCCGGCGTTGTTGCCGCCGTTGAACTTCACGACATAGTCGACGCGGTTGCCGAGCAGGTCGGTTGCCTTGCCCTTTCCCTCGTCGCCCCACTGGGCGCCGATGATGGCGATGGCAGGCATGAGCGGTCACTCCTTCGAAGACACGTTCGCAAATAGCAAAACCCCGGCAACAGCGGCCGGGGCTCTTGCGGCAATACGCTACCAAAGTGGGCTGTTCGCGGTGGGCTATGGTCCCGGGGTGGATCCGCTCCTGGTCATCACCAACAGCGATGCAGGCACTGCTGACGAGGAGTCGTTGGAAGCCGCCTTGCGCGTGCTGCGAACGAGGACCGATGTCGAGGTCGCGGCCACCGGAGCCCCCGGAGAGCTGGACTCGGTCCTGCATCGCGCCGGCTCGAGGCGGATCGTCGTCGCAGGTGGCGACGGCAGCCTGCACGCGGTGATCTCTTGCCTCTACAAGCGGCACGACCTGAGCCACAGCGTCCTTGGCCTGCTTCCCCTGGGCACGGGCAACGACTTCGCCCGCGGCATCGGGCTGCCGCTCGACATCGAGGAAGCCGCGCAGGTGCTGCTCGACGGAACTCCTCAGCCGATGGACCTCATCGTCGACGAGGTCGGCCAGATCGCCGTCAACGGCGTACACGTCGGCGCGGGAGCGCAGGCGAGCCGACGAGGGGCCAAGTGGAAGGAACGTCTCGGCTCGGTCGGCATCGGCAAGGTCAACCTCGGCAAGGTCGGCTACCCCATCGGCGCGGCGGTGACTGCTTGGAACCCGCCCGTCCTCAGGTTGCGGGTCGAGATCGACGGCAAGGTGGTCAATGACCTCGACCGGCCGGTGCTCCAAGTCGCGGTCGGCAACGGATCTTCGGTGGGCGGGGGCACCGAGCTGACGCCCGACGCCGACCCCGGCGACGGTCGGCTGGACGTGATGATCTCGCGCGCCGTCGGGCCGCTCGCGCGTCTGCTGTATGCCGCTCGGCTCGGCTTCGCCACCCACCGGGAGCGCGACGACGTCGACTACCACCACGCCACGACCGTGTCGGTGTCCGGTGAGAAGTTCTGGTGCAGTGCCGACGGGGAGATCTACGGCCCGGAGCGGCAGCGGGCCTGGCACGTCGAGCCGGCCGCGTATTCGATGGTGCTGCCGGCCGTCGATAGCCTGCGCGCATGAGCCCCGACGACGCGACGGACGCCGATCACCTCTCGCAGGAGGACGTTCGGCGCGAGAAGCGGGCGCGCCTGCTCGACCAGGGGCGAGCGCCCTACCCGGTGGAAGTGCCTCGGACCCACTCATTGGCCGAGGTCCGCGAGCAGTGGGGTCACCTCGAGACCGGCGAAGAGACCCAGGACGTGGTGGGCGTCGCCGGGCGCGTGATGTTCGTGCGCAACACCGGCAAGCTCTGCTTCGCCACCCTCCAGGAGGGCATCGGCACCCGCCTGCAGGTGATGCTCAGCCTCGCCGAGGTGGGCGAGGAGGGCCTCGAGTCGTGGAAGCACGACGTCGACCTGGGTGACCACGTCTTCGTGACCGGGCGGGTGATCGCGTCGCGCCGTGGCGAGCTGTCGGTGATGGCCACTGAGTGGCAGATGGCCTCGAAGGCGTTGCGTCCGCTTCCGGTCCTGCACAAGGACCTCTCGGAGGAGTCGCGGGTGCGGCAGCGCTACGCCGACCTGATCGTGCGGCAGGAGGCTCGCGACATGGTGCGCACCCGGGCCGCCGTGCTCCGGTCGATCCGGGCGACCCTCGATGACGCAGGGTTCGTCGAGGTGGAGACACCGATGCTCCAGCTGGTCCATGGTGGCGCGGCCGCCCGGCCGTTCCGCACCCACATGAACTCATTCGACCAGGAGATGACGCTCCGGATCGCCTTGGAACTGTTTCTCAAGCGCGCCGTGGTCGGTGGCGTCGACCGGGTCTACGAGATCGGGAAGACCTTCCGCAACGAGGGCGTGGACTCCACGCACTCCCCGGAGTTCACGATGCTGGAGTTCTACGAGGCCTACGGCGACCAGTTCAGTGCGGCACGACGTACCCGCGACATCGTGCTCAACGCCGCTGAAGCTGCCGGGGTCGGCACCACGGTCGTCGACTTCCGCGGCAACGAGATCGACCTGTCGGGTGACTGGCGCTGGCTACCGATCGGCGACGCGGTTTCCGAGGCGCTCGGCGAAGCGATCTCGTTGGAGGAGACCCCCGAGAACGCGGAGCGGCTGCGGCGGCTGGCCGGGGCACGCGACATCGGACTGAAGCCTGCCTGGGGAGCAGGCGAGATCATCCTCGAGATCTACGAGCAGCTGGTCGAGGAGACGCTGATCCAGCCGACGTTCGTCTGCGACTACCCCGAGTCCGTGCGGCCGTTGGCCCGACGCCACCGCTCCAAGGCTGACGCCGTCGAGGCCTGGGACCTCATCATCGGCGGTGTCGAGCTCGCACCGAGCTACTCCGAGTTGGTCGACCCCGTGATCCAGCGGGAGCGCCTGATGCAGCAGTCGGCGCTGGCGGCGGGCGGCGATGTCGAGGCCATGCAGCTCGACGAGGACTTCCTACGTGCCCTCGAGTACGGCGCTCCGCCGATGGGTGGCACCGGCATCGGCGTCGACCGGCTGATCATGCTGCTCACCGGCGTCGGCATCCGCGAAACCATCCTCTTCCCCCACCTGCGTCCCGAAGTTCTCTGAGGGCTCCCGTCGGGTCCCCCGAATGAACCCCACATGTAACTCAGTGTTCAGTTATCCATCCAGGTGTTCAAACACTCCACTAGTCGTCCCAACACTGAGTTACATGGCGCGTGCGGGCCGGGGTGGCCTCGGGCTAGGCCGTGTGCCGTGACCGAATCTCAACCGCCTGGCGCGCGAGACGCTCGGGCAGCTGCCTCCCGAACCTAGCGATGGACTCCTCTACGTCGGCACGAAGCCTGGCCAGTGCCGCACGGCGGTCGTCGCCCCAGTAGTCCGACCACAGGATCCGCGATACCCCGAGCCGCTCGGCGCGAATCAGGCGCTCCCGCTTCTTCTCCTCCCACACCACGGCTTCGATCGCTTTCGTGGCTACACCACCCCGATCCGATGACAGGTACTTGATCCTGCCGTCGACCTCGAAAATGTGATTGCCGACGCGGAGGTCGCACCAGACCACGCCCCCGCGGATGGCCAACGGGAACTGAGTCTCCGGCCGTCCGTAGCCGAGCTCTGTCACCAGCATCCGACCGAGCGACTCGTGGGGGTTCTCGGCGCCGGGGTCGGCGAGGTCCACCGCAGCCCTGGCACTCCTCACGCCAGCCCAGTTCCGCATCGGCTCGTACGCCGAAACCAACGAGGAGCGGGGTACTCCCATCCGCATCGCGGAGTCACACGCGGCAACACCGTGCTGCAGTCCGCGCTCCCTGGCAATGTCGACTGCGGTCCGCGCCAGGTCTAGAACACGCAGACCACGCACCTCCACCACCTGTTCCGGCAGGTAGCGGGCGAGGTGGTGCTTCACCTCGAACTCCGTCCAGGCACCGGTCCACCCCGGCCGCGTGACATGGACGAACGGTGTGGCCGGAGTCAGGATCGCCATCTCGAGCGCGTGTGCCGCCGAGTCGTGACTCAGTACCCAGGCCCGACGCATCTTGCGCAGTGCGGCTCGGGCTCGCAGCAGCGGCCGGCCGGCGTACTCGTCCAGCGACGCCCACAGAACCGACTCCGCGTAGACCCCTCGCCGGACGATCACCCACTGCCGGGTGCGAACCAGGTGGGCGATGTCCAGCGGACTGACGTCTAGATCGAGTGCCTCGGATCGTGTGATGAGACCGTGGTTGTTGGCAAATGTCGCGGCGACGCCTGGGTGCATGCGGTCGAGCCTGGCACCGAAGCCTCCCCATCCGCCCCGGCCCGCCCCGCGCCTGTGGACGACCGAGCCCTCGCGGCGTTGGCGGCGTTGAAATCGCGCTTGTAACTCAGTGTTGGAGCATCCATCCAGGTGTCTGAACACTCCGCTGGCGGTCTCAACACTGAGTTACAAGTGGGCGGGAGGCCTACTCGCCCAGGAGGGTGTCGTACGCCGTCGGGCTGGAGTCGCGTAGGAACTCCGAGCAGCGCTCCCACTCGTCGGTCTCGCCGATGTCCTGGGCGGCGCGGGCGAGGACGGCTAGACAGGTGAGGAAGCCGCGGTTGGGCTCGTGCTCCCACGGCACCGGACCGTGACCCTTCCAGCCGTTGCGTCGCAGCATGTCCAGCGAGCGGTGATAGCCGACCCGGGCGTAGGCGTACACGGTGATCTCGTCCGCCCCATCGGCACGAGCCTGGGTGGCGAGGGCGGCCCAGGCGGCGGGAGAAGCCGGGCGTCGGCGTGCGACCGCGACCGGCGAATCCGTCGCGAGCTCGGCAACCGCCGGATCCTCGGGGAGCTCGGTAGGGGGCGGTCCGGCCATCAGATCCATGTGACTCATACCCATCAGTGTCGCAGGCTGGGGATAGACGGAGGTCGGGCCCCGGGCCCGCGCCACTGGTTCCGGCGGGTGCCGCGGACTAGCCCCCGATCGAGGTCCCGGCCGACCGGAGGTTCTGGCAGGCCTCGACCACGCGCTGGGCCATGCCGACCTCGCCGGCCTTGCCCCAGGCGCGCGGGTCGTACATCTTCTTGTTGCCCACCTCGCCGTCGATCTTCAGCACGCCGTCGTAGTTGGCGAACATGTGCGCAGCGACCGGACGGGTGAACGCGTACTGGGTGTCGGTGTCGACATTCATCTTCAGCACACCGAAGTCGACAGCCGCACCGATCTCTTCCGCGGAGGAACCCGAGCCGCCATGGAAGACCAGGTCGAACGGCCGGGCGTCCTCGGCCAGACCGAGCGCCTTGGCCGCCGCCGCCTGGGCCTCGCGCAGGATCTCGGGGCGCAGCTTCACGTTGCCGGGCTTGTAGACACCGTGCACGTTCCCGAAGGTCAGGGCGGTCAGGTAGCGGCCGTGCTCACCGGCGCCGAGCGCGTTGACGGTCGCGATGGCGTCCTCGGGAGTCGTGTAGAGCTGCTCGTTGATCTCGTTGGCGACGCCATCCTCCTCGCCGCCCACGACACCGATCTCCACCTCCAAGATGATCTGGGCCGCGGCCGCGAGAGCCAGCAGCTCCTCGGCGATCTGGAGGTTCTCCTCTAGCGGCACCGCTGACCCGTCCCACATGTGCGACTGGAAGAGCGGCGGCTCGCCGCGGTCGATGCGCTCCTTGGAGATCGCGAGCAGTGGACGGACGAAGCCGTCCAGCTTGTCCTTGGGGCAGTGGTCGGTGTGCAACGCGATCTGGACCGGGTAGTGCTTGGCCACCTCGGCGGCGTACGCGGCGAACGCGACCGACCCGCTGACCATGTTCTTGACCGAGGGACCGGAGAGATACTCCGCCCCACCCGTCGAGACCTGGATGATGCCGTCTGACCCGGCGTCGGCGAAGCCCTTGAGAGCGGCGTTCAGCGTCTGCGACGACGAGACGTTGATCGCGGGGAACGCGAAGCTGCCGGCCTTGGCGGCGTCGAGCATCTCGACGTACTTTTCGGGGGTGGCGATGGGCATCAGCGGGGTCTCCTCGGTCACGGCTACCAACCCCTCGATCCTAGTGGCTCCTGGTTGACAACCGATGGGGCCGTCGTTCCGTATCCATCGTCAGCAGCAATCGAGGACCGAGGAGCGCACCATGGACGTACGTGAAGAGCTGGCTGCCGCCTTCGCTGCGGAACCCCCTCATCGGTCCATCGACGACCGGCTGTCGTCCGGTCGGGAGGCGCTGCGTCGACGACGGCTGCTGGTCGGCTCCGCCGCGGTTGCGGTCGTCGTGGTGACGGCTGGCGGCTACGCGGTCGCCGGTCCGCGAGCGGACTCGACCGGCTCCAATCCAGCGATTGCCACCAGCCCGAGTGCCGGGTCGACACCTGAGTCATCCGTCGAGCCCTCGGCGGACCCGTCGCGGGCGGTGTGGGCCAGGATTTTCCCTGACGGCGGTTTTGCAGTGAATGCCGACGTCACCGAGGTGCGAAGGATCAACGACCCACTGCCGGGGTTGCCTCGCCACCACTCCGTCGCGCTCGAGCTCCGCAAGGGACAGTCGGTGAAGTGGTTCCTGCTGGCCGTTCGACCTGGCGAGACCTGGACGTCCTCGACCGGGGCCTATGTCGGCTTCGCAAGCCTCGAGGAATGGGTGGCCGACCAGCGAAGCCTGCAAACCGGCACGCCCACCCAGAGCTACGTCGAGTTCGCCGACGACGGCAGCCTGCGTCCCGCTGCACCCGGCGTCGAACTCGTGCGGCAGCAGGCCGACCCCCCTCTCCCCGACAGCTACGGCGGCGGGCTCGACACCGCCGTAGCCGAGGTGGTCGTCGACGACGTCACCTACTACGTGCTGGCCCGCGACCCCGACAAGCCTGACTACATCGCCGTCCCGGCCGTCATCGGCGGAGCGACGCTTGCCGACTTCCTCGACTACGCCCGAGAGCAGTACTCCGGCGGAGAGGGGCTGCGATGAGGCGCGAGGACCGCGAGACGGCGTACGTCGAGTTCGTGCTGGCCCGGCAGACCCACCTGCGCCGGGTCGCCTACTCGCTCTGCGGTGACTGGCACCGGGCCGAGGACATCCTGCAGCTGGCGCTGACCAAGCTCTACGTGGCGTGGCCGCGCATCCGACGCGACGGACGGGAGGAGGCGTACGCACGCCAGATCATCGTGCGCACCTCGATCGACGAGCACCGCCGCGCACGCAACCGCGAGCGCCCGGGGCTCGAGGCGCACGATCCGGTCGCCCGGGAGCCGACCTCGCCGGAGGACCGAACCGAGCTGGTGGCCGCTCTCCAGACCCTGCCGGAGATGCAACGCAAGGTGGTCGTCCTCCGATACTGGCTCGGCAGCTCGGTCGCAGAGACCGCAGCCGACCTCGGTATCTCGGAGGGGACGGTGAAGAGCCACGCGTCCCGAGGGCTCGAGCGACTCCGGGGACAGGTCACGCACTCTGGTTAGCTCCGGGGGTCATCCCCGCCAGGCATCGTCACCGCTGAGGTCCGCGTGAGCCCGGATCCACGAGTGCATCGCCACCGCCGCCGCTGCCGACGCATTGATCGAACGGGTGGAACCGAACTGGGCGATCGAGAAGGTGCCGTCGCAGGCATCCCTGGCGGCTGCCGAGAGCCCGGGCCCCTCCTGGCCGAACAGGAAACAGACACGGCGTGGGACCCGCATCGTCTCGAGGTGCTCAGAGCCGGGCAGGTTGTCGATGCCGAGCAGGGTGACCCCGCGCTCCTTCAGGTAGGCCGCCAGGTCAGCCGGGGTCTGGTGGTGCGAGATGTGTTGGTACCGGTCGGTGACCATCGCACCGCGACGGTTCCAGCGGCGGTTGCCGACGATGTGCACCTCTGCGGCGAGGAAGGCGTTGGCCGTGCGGACGATCGTGCCGATGTTGAAGTCGTGCTGCCAGTTCTCGATGGCCACGTGGAAGTCGTGGCGTCGGGTGTCCAGGTCAGCGACGATCGCTTCGATCCGCCAGTAGCGGTAGCGATCGACCACGTTGCGGCGATCGCCGCCGGCAAGCAACGTGGGGTCGTACTGCTCCCCCTCCGGGAGAGGTCCCGCCCAGGGACCGACGCCGACCTCGGCCGGGCCGTGCGGCATCGGGTCGTACGGCGCCCGCTCCTCGGCCGGGTCATCCTCCATGCGGCTCAGGGTAGGGCCGGGGCGAAACCCGATGTATGGCTCGGGTGCCGCAGGTAGATTGGCGCAGTGACATCGCTGGCGCTCCCCATGCTTCTCGGGATGAGTTGGATGGAGCCCGAGTACCTGCTCGACCGCTTCGGTACAGAACTGCTGTGGGTCAGCCTGCTGATGGTCTTCGTGGAGTGCGGGTTGTTCTTCCCGTTCCTTCCCGGCGACACGCTGTTGCTGTCCCTCGGGGTCTTCATCGCCACCGACGACATCGACGTCTTCGCCGGCAACCACGGCGCCGAGATGACCATCGTGCTGGCGCTGCTGATCGTGGCGGCGATGCTCGGCAACGTGGCCGGCTACGAGATCGGCCGCGCACTCGGGCCACCGCTCGCGAACCGCGACGGGCGGATCCTGAAGAAGAAGTACTTCGACCAGACCAGCGCCTTCTTCGAGAAGCACGGCAACAAGGCCCTGGTGGTAGGCCGGTTCGTCCCCTTCGTGCGCACCTACGTCACCGTCGTCGCTGGGGTCACCCGGATGGAACGTCGCCGGTTCTTGTTGTGGAGCTTCGTGGGTGCGGCCTTCTGGGTGCTGAGCATCACCCTGATCGGCTACTTCCTCGGCACCAGGGTGCCGTGGCTGCGCGACAACATCGACTACGCGATCCTGGCGATCCTGGCCCTGTCGGTCGTTCCGGTTGCCGTCGAGTGGGTGCGGCACCGCCGCAGCCACCGCAACGACTCGTCTGAGCCGCAACCGCAGCCAGTCAGCCAGCCGGAGCCCGTCGAGAAGTGATCAGCCGATGTGGACGGCATCCAGATCGGCCTTGGTGAGCACGGCGCGCACCTCCAGGTCGACGTCGGCCAACGGATCCTCGCCCTCGGGGCTTCGATCGATGGCACAGATCACCACCTGCACGATCGCGCCCGCGTCCCGGAGTGCGGCCGTCGCGTCTCTCACCGCGCCGCCGGTGGTGATCACGTCCTCGATGATGGTGACTCGCTTGCCAGCAAAGTCGGGGCCCTCGGCGAGCTTGGCCGTGCCGTAGGTCTTCGCCTGCTTGCGCACGAACAGGGTCGGCATGCCGAGGATGCCGCTGATCGCGGTGGCGATCGGCACGCCGCCGAGCTCGAGACCGGCCAACAGGTCGGTGTCCTGCGGCACCAGCTGGATCATCTCCCGCGCGACGCGGGCGAGCAGAAGCGGATCGGCCTCGAAGAGGTACTTGTCGAAGTACTCCGTCGCCACCTGCCCCGACCGGAGCGTGAACTCCCCCGTCAGGCGGCAGCAGGCATCGATGTCGGCGGCTAACGAGTCATCGGTCGTCGTCACGGTGGCAGGCTAGCCTCCATGCTCGCTCTCCGACTGCACGGCATCCCTCCGACCATCTTCAGCGAGATGTCGGCGTTGGCGGCCCGCACGGGATCGCTCAACTTGGGTCAGGGCTTCCCCGACGTCGACGGACCGCCCGAGGTGATCGCGGAGGCGGTGCGGGCCCTGCAGCACGGCGCCAACCAGTACGCGCCCGGCGTCGGCATCCCCGCTCTTCGCCGAGCCGTCGCCCGCCATCAGCAGCGGCACTACGGCATCGAGCTCGACCCCGACTCCCAGGTGGTGGTCACCACCGGCTGCACGGAGGGCATCGCAGCCGCGCTGCTCGGGTTGGTCAACCCCGGTGACGAGGTGATCGTGCTCGAGCCCTACTACGACTCGTACGTCGCGATGATCCAGATGGCAGGCGGCGTACGCCGCCCGGTGACCTTGCGAGCCCCCGACTTCCGGCTCGACACCGACGAGCTGCGCGCGGCGGTCACCCCGAAGACCAGGTTCGTGCTGCTGAACTCACCGCACAACCCGACCGGGTGCGTGCTCACCGGCGAGGAGCTCACCGCGATCGCCGAGGTAGCCCTCGACCACGACCTGGTGGTGATCACCGACGAGGTCTACGAGCACCTCACCTTTGGCAGGGAGCACGTGCCGATGGCCACCCTGCCCGGCATGTGGGAGCGGACGCTCACGCTCTCGAGCGCTGGCAAGTCCTACTCGCTCACCGGGTGGAAGGTCGGTTGGGCGACCGGTCCAGCCGATCTCGTGGGTGCGGTGCTAGCCGCGAAGCAGTGGTTGACGTTCACCTCGGGTGCGCCGCTGCAGCCGGCGATCGCTGCTGCCCTCGATGACCACAGCGACTTTCCGCGGCAGCTTGCTGCCGAGCTGCACCAGCGCCGCGACCTGCTCTGCGAGGGTCTGCGGACCGCCGGCCTCGACGCGTTCGTGCCGGACGGCACCTACTTCGCGAGCTGCGACGTTTCCGAGCTCGGCTGGCAGGACGGCATGCAGTTCTGCTTGGCGCTGCCCGAGCGGGCCGGGGTGGTCGCCATCCCGGCACAGGTCTTCTACGACCCCGACAAGCCGGACAGCTCAGGCAGCTCCGATGAGGGTCGCCATCTCGTGCGCTGGGCCTTCTGCAAGGAACGCGACGTGATCGAAGAAGGAACGCGACGACTGGCCGAGGCAGACCTGACGGCGCCGTAGCGGATCAACCCCAGGGCTGGCTGGTGCCCACTGGCGGCTGGGGCTGAGCACTCCTGCGCTGGTACCACTCGCTGGCGCCGCCGGTGAAGTAGAGGACCACCACCGCGATCGCGGCGATCAAGGTGATCGCCGAGATACCGGACATGATGCCCAGCAGGCTGAAGAGTGCGGTCACCCCCGCCGAGACGACGGTGACGATGCGAGCCCAGTTGTGGCGCTTCATCGCCAGCACGGCGGTGACGATGGCGACCAGCGACCAGATGGCCAGGACCACGAAGACCACGACCATGAGGTTCGCGAGGTCGTCGGCCGCGATGTCCTCGAAGCCGGGCTGACCTTCCAGCTCGCGGTTGATCTCGTCGATGATGTCGCCGCGCGCGGCAGCCAGCACGATCGCGAGGATGCCGAACAACGCCAGGCTGAGAGCGGACAGCACGATCGTGATGATCGAAGCCGCGGTGACGGAACCGGGTCGCTTGTCCGGGTCGGTGGGTCCGGCCGGCAGGGCGGGCTGGCCGTACGCCGGCGGCTGGCCGTAGGCGGGCGGCTGAGGCGGCGGCGCCTGCCCGTACGGGTTGCTGGGCGTCGGCTCCCCGTACGGGTTTCCGGGCGGCGGCGGGGTGGGGTCGCTCATGGCGACACTGAACCACGCCGACCAGCGGCTCTGCGACACCAAGCCCGGGACTCGGGTCGGAGCAGCAGTCCAACGGTGACCGCCGCAGCAGCCAGCGGCACCAGCATCACGAGGCTGCCGAGCATCAACAGCGATGCCCCCATGCCGGCGGCGAACGTCGAGATCAGCAGCGATCGACAACCCCATCGATAACCGTTGAACGCGGCCACTGCGAAGCCGATCGCGGCCACACACCACACAGCCCCGATGCCGCAGCCGATGAAGGCGGCCCTGCGCACGTTGCTCTCCGTGAGGTCGCCGCTACCGAAGCTCGGGTCCTGCTTGCGCACCTCGTCGAAGACAACGTCGGGCGCGGCCAGCAGCACCAGCACGGTCATCGCCATCACGAGCAGCGCCAGCCCGCAGGTCACCCAGGTCACGATGCAGGCAGCCGTCACCGGCGTGGGCCGGGCCGCATCGGCCGGGCCCGGCATCGCCGGGGTCGGGCCCGATGCGGCCACAGCCACCGGGTGCGTGGCTGGCACCTCGCGGGCAGCTGGAGGCACCGGGGTGACTCCGTTGAACCAGTCCTTGGCCGGTTGGAACCACAGCATCACGATGGACACGACGACCAGCGAGGCCAGGAAGCCGAAGACCGCCAGGCCCCCGACGAACAGCGGCACGGTCAGCACGGTCAACGCCACCCGGGCACTACGGGAACGCGTCAGCACCTGGTAGCCCAGGATGGCGGAAGCCGCTGCCGCCGCACCCGCCACCAAGGCCAGCACCCGCAACAGCGATTGCGCTCCGTCGACGCTCAGCCCCAGCTCGTCGCCGGGTGGCTTCGCCAGGAAGTCGGCAATGGCTTCCTGGGTCTCCAGGCTGTGCAGCCCCGACATCCGTTCGTAGGCGGCCAGCACCACGAGCACCGACCCGACCACGATCAGCCAGCCCGCGAGGGTCACCTGACGGGGACGGACGGGGGTAGAGCTGTCGGCGGGCATGGCCCTATTGCATCAGCCTGGTCGGCGCGTCAGGCGGTGAGGGTGAGTCCGTCGTCACCGACGTCGACGGTGACCCGTCCGCCGTCGAGGACCTCGCCGCCGATCAGCAGCCTGGCGAGCGGGTCGCCGATCGCCGTCTGGATCAGCCGCCGTAGCGGGCGGGCGCCGTACGCCGGGTCGTAGCCGGACTCGGCGAGCCAGGCACGGGCGGCGTCGGAGACATCGATGGCGATCCGGCGCACCGCCAGCCGCTTCCCCAACAGCGCCAGCTGGAGATCCACGATGTGCGCCAGCTCGGCCATGCCGAGCGTCTCGAAGAGCACGATCTCGTCGAGCCGGTTGAGGAACTCCGGCTTGAAGCTCGCGCGCACCAGCGCCAGCACCGACTCCGTCTTCTTCTCCGGATCCAGGGTCGGGTCCACCAGGTAGCTGGAGCCCAGGTTGCTGGTGAGGATCAGGATCGTGTTGCGGAAGTCGACCGTGCGGCCCTGACCGTCGGTGAGCCGACCGTCGTCGAGCACCTGCAACAGGATGTCGAAGACCTCGGGGTGTGCCTTCTCCACCTCGTCGAGCAGTACGACGGAGTACGGGCGACGACGGACCGCCTCGGTGAGCTGGCCCCCCTCGTCGTAGCCGACATAGCCGGGAGGCGCACCGACCAGTCGCGAGACCGAGTGCTTCTCGGAGTACTCGCTCATGTCGATGCGCACGATGGCCCGCTCGTCGTCGAACAGGAAGTCGGCCAGCGACTTCGCCAGCTCGGTCTTGCCGGTGCCGGTGGGGCCGAGGAACAGGAAGGATCCCGTCGGTCGGTTCGGGTCGGCAATACCGGCCCGCGACCGGCGCACCGCGTCGCTCACGGCGCGAACAGCGTCGGTCTGACCGACCAGCCGCTCTCCGATGACCTGCTCCATTCGCAGCAGCTTGGCCGTCTCACCCTCGAGCATCCGTCCGGTGGGGATGCCCGTCCAGGCCTCGACCACCTGGGCGATCTGTTCGGCCCCGACCTCTTCGCCTACCAGCGGCTGGACACCGTCCTTCTCCGACGACTTCTGGGCGGCCTCGACCCGTTCGATCTGCCGCTCGAGCTCGGGGATCTGGCCGTACTGGATCTCACTGGCCTGCTCGAGGTTGCCCTCCCGCAGCAGCTTCTCGGCCTCGCTGCGCAGCTGGTCCAGCTGGCGCCGGAGCTCGCCTTCGCCCTCGAGCGATGTCTTCTCCTGCTCCCAGCGAGCCTCGAGGCCACGCAGCTCCTCTTCGCGATCAGCGAGGTCGGCGCGCAGGACGCTCAGCCGCTCCTTCGAAGCGTCGTCGCTTTCCTTCTCGAGCGCGAACTCCTCCATCTTCAGCCGCTCCACCTGGCGGCGCAGCTCGTCGATCTCCTCCGGCGAGGACTCGATCTCCATCCGCAGTCGGCTGGCCGCCTCATCGATCAGGTCGATCGCCTTGTCGGGCAGCTGTCGTCCGGTGATGTAGCGATCCGACAGGGTGGCGGCTGCGACCAGCGCGGAGTCGGTGATCCGTACTCCGTGGTGTGCTTCGTACTTCTCTTGGATCCCGCGCAGGATCTGCACCGTGTCCTCGACACTGGGCTCGCCGACGAAGACCTGCTGGAAGCGGCGTTCCAGCGCCGGGTCCTTCTCGACCCGCTCGCGGTACTCGTCGAGCGTGGTCGCTCCGATCATGTGCAGCTCACCGCGGGCCAGCATCGGCTTGAGCATGTTGCCGGCGTCCATCGCGGAGTCGCCACCGGCGCCCGCTCCGACCACCGTGTGCAGCTCATCGATGAACGTGATGATCTGGCCACCGGCGTCCTTGATCTCCTCGAGCACGGCCTTCAGCCGCTCCTCGAACTCACCGCGATACTTCGCCCCGGCCACCATCGCGGCCAGGTCGAGGCTCAGCACCCGGCGACCCTTGAGCGAGTCGGGCACGTCGCCCGCGACCACCCGCTGAGCAAGGCCCTCAACGACGGCGGTCTTGCCGACGCCCGGCTCACCGATGAGGACCGGGTTGTTCTTGGTGCGTCGGCTGAGCACCTGCACCACGCGGCGGATCTCGGCGTCGCGGCCGATCACCGGGTCGAGCCGGCCTTCCTCGGCCACCCTGGTCAGGTCGACGGAGTACTTCTCCAGGGCTTCGTACGTCGACTCAGCATCCTGGGAGGTGACCCGGCGGTTGCCCCGCACGGCCGTCAGTCCCTCCCGAAGGCCCGACTCGGTCAGACCGGAGTCAGCGAGCAGCTTCTGGGCGATCGACTCCGTGCCGGCGAGCGCGATCAGCAAGTGCTCGGTGGCCACGAAGTCGTCCTTCATGCTCGAGGCGAGGTCCAGCGCTCCGGCGAGCACCCGGGTCAATGACGCCGATGCCGCCGGCTGCTGGACGGTGGCGCCGCTGGCGCTCGGCAGGGCGGCGAGCGCGGCCTCGGCCTGCTCGGTCAGCGCTCCCACCTCGACCCCGGCCTTGCTGATCATGGTCAGGGCCGGGCCGTCTTGCTGGCGCAGCAACGCCGCAAGCAGGTGGATCGGTTCGGTGGTGGTGTTGCCGGCGGTGGTCGCGCTGAGCTGGGCAGCCTCGATCGCCTCACGGCTGCGAGTAGTGAACTTGTCGGCACCGAACTGGCTCATGTGTGTGATCCTCCTTCAAGCGGTGATTCATCCATAGAGTCCAACGCAGCCAAAGTTGAGTCTGTTCCACTCAACTCTAGGTTTTCGGCACCAGCACTGGAGAGATCGTGACCTACCTCGTTCGACTTCTGGCGATCGTGCTCACCGTCGGGACGGTATCGGCCGGCGCGCTGACTACCGGGGCATCGGCCACCCGAGCATTGAGCCCCACGCAGTCGGTCACGGGGCCGTCGATGTCGCAGGCGCGGGCAAAGCGGTTCGCGGTCACCACGCTGCACTTCAAGGTCACCGTCGGTCCCGCCGGCGACACCCAGACCTGCGACATCGTCGGCGACCTCTACCAACCAGCGTCCGCGACGAAGAAGCGCCCGGCCCCGGCAGTGCTGACCACCAACGGCTTCGGCGGCTCCAAGGACGACCAGCACGGCACGGCCCGGCTGCTGGCCGGTCGCGGCTACGTGGTCCTCTCCTACTCCGGGCTCGGCTTCGGCGGATCGGGTTGCAAGATCAGCCTGGACGACCCCCGCTACGACGGCCGCGCCGCGTCCCAGCTGATCAGCTACCTCGGCGGAGCGGGCGGGATCGCCTTCCGTGACGCAGCGCACCAGAGACCGGCACCTCGGCTCGACACTGTGAGACTCGACAAGCGACGAGACCCACGGGTCGGCATGACCGGCGGCTCCTACGGCGGAGCGGTGCAGCTAGCCACCGCATCGATCGATCCCCGGCTGGACGCGATCGTCCCGTTCATCACGTGGAACGACCTCTCGTATGCGCTCGGGCCCAACAACACGACCCAGGACGCGGGTGTCTCGAGCCGTACTCCAGGAGCGGTGAAGCTGTTCTGGGGCCTGGGGTTCTCTGCCTTCGGCGTCATCTCCGGAGTGCAGAACGCGCAAGTCGACCCCGCCCGGCTCTTCCTGTGCCCGAACTTCTCGGCCTTCGTGTGCACCGCGCTGGTCACGGCCGGCTCGACCGGCTTCTTCCAGCCGAGCTCCGTGGCCGACCTCAGGCGCGCCTCCCCCGTGACGTACCTGCGTAACGTCCGGATCCCGGTGCTGCTGATGCAGGGTCAGCAGGACACCTTGTTCAACCTCAACGAGGCCGCCGCCACCTATCGGACCCTGCGCGCCCAAGGGACGCCGGTGAAGATGGTCTGGCAGTCATGGGGTCACTCCGGCAGTCCGGCACCCGGCGAGTACGACGGCAGCCGACCGGACCCACGACGGCACTACGACGTGGCCAGGGTCGTGAGCTGGTTCGACCACTACTTGAAGGACAAGTCCGTCGACACCGGCCCCCGGTTCGCCTACTTCCGCGACTGGGTCCGCTACTCCGGCATCGCCACCCCGGCGTACGCGAGGTCCAAGCGCTACCCCGTCGGCACTCATCAGACCTGGCACCTGTCTGGCAACGGCGACTTGGTGACGGGGACCGCGCGGCCGGGTCAGCAGGAATTCCTGGTGGCCCCGGTGCCGACCAGCTCCTCGCCCACCGACGCCTTCGGGCTGCAGCCGTTCGAGGAGCCACGCGACCTGCCAGGCACCTTCGCCTCCTGGGTCACCTCGAAGCTGAGCCGATCGGTGGACGTTGTCGGCGCGCCGCGGTTGACGGTACGGCTCGAGGCTCCGGCCGCGGCCGGCACCCAGGCCTCGGGGCCGGCCGGGCAGCTGGTGCTCTCGGTGAAGATCACCGACGTCGGGCCGGACGGAAAGGCCAGCCTGATCCACGGGCTCGAGGCGCCGATCCGGGTCCCCGACGTACGAGGCCCGGTGCAGATCACGCTGCCGGCGATCGTGCACCGATTCGCCCCTGGCCATCGGATCCGGCTGGTCATCTCGGCGCCGTCGGAGAACTACCGAAGCGGTCTGGTCGTGACTCCGGTGACGGTCGTCTCCGGCCACGGGCAGCAGCTCACCCTGCCGGTCGTGCGCTGAGCTCGGATCAGGCCCGCGAGGGCGGCTCGGACGATTCGCTCGCCGGCGGCGGGGAGTGCTCCGGGAAGGCCGCCGTGGCGGCTATCTCGTCCTCGACCAGCACGCTGCGGCAGAAGTCCTCGCCGAACGGCGTGAGGTGGATGCTGCGCCGGACCACCTTGGCGAAGCGCACCGAATGCATCGCTTCGAGCACGTCGGGCTGGGCCTCCACCACCTGGTAGGAAAGCGGGTCGCGCAGCGACTCTCGGGAGAACCACACCAGGCCGAGCCGGAACAGGTTGTTGAGGTACGCCGGCACCTGGTCCGAATAACGACAGCCGGCTCGGGCCCCGATCATGGTGAGGCCCGGCGCGATCAGCCGGCTGCTGACCAGACCCACCGGGCCGCCGGTGCGTACATCGACGCTGGGCTGAGGACCGCTCTTGAGCAGCAGCAGCAGGATCCGGCCCTCGTCGGGCGCGAGCTCGTCGAGGATGCGGTCAAAGGCGGGGTGACCCTGGTGGGTGTCCCACACGTCGCGCGAGCGGTGGAGCAGCTGTGCGCCGCGATCGCGCAGCGACGCCGCATCCGGCTGATCGACCACGGTGCCGCTGACGATCTCAGGATGCTCGACCAGCCCGCCGAGAGACTCACCGGCGGTCGTCAGCGCTCGGGCGACGGGCACCCCGGCGGACACCGATCGTGCCAGCTCGCCCAGCACGTTCGCCGCCCGCGTCGCGTCGCGCGCCAGGGCGGCTGCCTCGTCGGGTCGGGTGATCGGCGCGGCCTACCCGCAACCAGGCTCGGGCGGAGGTCTTCACGCCCCACTCGGTGGTGTGCAGTGCGGCGCTGGCGGCCACCCTGGCCAGTCCGGGCATGGCGTCGAGCGCGGTGCCGGGCTCCTCGTCGTGCGGCTGCACCGTGTCATCCCCCCTGGGATCCGAAGATCAAGATGTGTAGGAACCCACCGGCCGCGCCCATGATCGCGCCATGGGCGTAGAGCATCCACTCGTCCTCCTTGATGGCCGAGCGCATCATGTCGACGAAGTCTGTCGGAGGCAGCTCCTTGGTCCGAGTGGCGACCAGGGTCCGGATCTTGTCCGCCTGACGACGGCTGAACTCCTGATCCTTGAAAGGCGTCAGGGTCCGGCCGACTGCCTGCTGGGCGACCGAGTCGCGGATGCTGTCGAAGCGGGCCGCTCCGACGGCGACCCGGACTGCCCCCCGCGCTGGGCCGGCCGCCTTGTCGATGGCGGGCCGCAGCGCCGTCGCCAGCATCTGGCGGGTTCGGTCGCCGCGGGGTCCGTCGAGGAGGAAGTCTCCGATCCGCTCGAGCGTGATCACGTCGTCCGCGATGATCTGGGCGTAGACCTCCGCGGCCTCGTCCTGGCGACGCAGGAACAGCCCGTGCACCTTGATGCCGAGGATCCGCTTCTCCTCCGGCGGCTCGAAGATCAGCCACATGCCGAGCGCGTTGGTGGTCCAGCCGACCACGATGCCGAGCACCGGCAAGAGCCAGGCCTGATGGGCGATGCTGTCGATCACCGCGACCGGGATGCCGAGCAGGAAGCCGAAGATGAAGCCGAACCGCACCATCAGGTTCAGCTCACGCTGACCGAAGTCTCGGAAGATCCGGACGACCAGCGAAGGGTTCTTCTGGAAGTGGTCGATGACCATGATCTTCGGGTCCAGCAGCTGGTCGATGTGGATCCCGATCTCGTCGGTGACGGTGCCGACGACCGACGGCAGCTGGGCCTGCACCCGCTCGTAAACGGCCTCCTTCACCGGGCGCGGGAGATCCCGCCACAGCCGCGGGTGCTCGGCCAGCATCACCTCGTTGACGAGCTCGGGGATCTCCGGCCGGAAGATGGTGACGATGTGCTCGGCGATCTTGTCGGGCTCCAGCTGCTGGTAGAACTCCCCCGGCGTGCCCAGCTTGGCAATCGCCTTGTCGACGGCGATCGAGCCCATCTTGGCCGCTCGCGCGGGCACGATGCCCTGCCAGCCGAGGCCACCGTGCAGGATGCCGGGGACCTCCTGGATCTTGCGCGGGAGGACGGCGCCGAGCTCTCGCAGGCCGGGGACCTTGACGCCGTGGAACTGGACCGGGCTGAACAGCATCACCAGGCCCGACCAGTTGATCAGCCAGCCGATGACGCCGGTGAAGATCGGGATGGACAGGAACGCGACCAGGTCGAGATCGCCTGCCCATTCGCTGAGCCAGTCCATGCACGCTCCTCGCCTGTGACCGCCCACGACGGGTCCGACCCGGCCGAGGGTAGTCCCACGACTACCGACGCCGCATGGTGTCCGCCCCTTACTGTTTCAGCCATGACAGGCGAGTGGGGCGACTGGGACGACTACGACGGGGTGCTGTTCGACCTGGACGGCGTGATCACGCCAACGGCCGACGTCCACATGCACGCCTGGTCAAAGATGTTCAACGCGTTCCTGAGCGAACGCAGCGGCCAGGAGCCGGGCGACGCCGAGCCGTACACCGATCAGGACTACTACGATTTCGTCGACGGCAAGCCGCGCTACGACGGTGTCCGCTCTTTCCTGGAGTCCCGGGGGATCCCGGCTCCGGAGGATCTCGTGGTCCGGCTCGGAGACCAGAAGAACCACGCGTTCGGCCAGGTGCCGCAGGACGAGGGCGTCACGGCGTACCCCGGGTCGATGCGGCTGCTCGAGCACCTCCCGCGAGCGAGGGATGCCGATGGCAATCGTCTCTTCGTCGCGCAATGCCCCGGCTGTGCTCGAGGCAGCAGGGGTCGCCCACTTCTCCTCAGCGTGGTCCACGGCGGCGTGGCCGCCGAGAAGGGACTGGCGGGGAAGCCTGGCCCAACACGTTCTGGGCCGCCGCTGAGGAAATCGGGGTGGCACGCGGCAAGGCGGTAGTCCTGGAGGACGCGACCAGTGGTGTGGCCGCCGGTGCGGCCGGGAAGTTCGCGCTGGTGATCGGGGTCGATCGAGGCGCTGGTGCCGACGCGCTCACTGCAGCCGGGGCCGACGTGGTCGTCGCCGACCTGGCGGAGCTCCTGTGGACCCGCACGGACCGGGCCCCTCGCACAAGCCGTCGCCGGCCAGCGATCCCCTGGACCGCACCCGGTTCCCGATCGATGAGTGGCGGCTGGTGGAGACCCGCTTCGACGACAGCGACCTCGGCAGCACCGAATCCCTGTTCAGCGTCGGGAACGGGTATCTCGGCCTACGCGGAAACTACGAGGAGAGCCGCGACTTCGAGACCAATGGCACCTACGTCAACGGGTTCCACGAGACCTGGCCGATATCCAGCATGCCGAGGAGGCCTTCGGGTTCGCCAAGGTCGGCCAGACCATCGTGAACGCCCCCGACGCGAAGATCATCCGGCTCTACGTCGACGACGAGCCGCTGGAGCTGTCCACGGCTGACCTGCTGGAGTACGAGCGGGTGCTGGACCTCCGCGCCGGTGTGCTGTCCCGCAACATCCTCTGGCGTACGCCGAGCGGCAAGCGGGTCCGGGTGGAGAGCCGGCGGATGGTGTCGTTCACCGAGCGCCACCTGGCGATCATGACCTTCGACGTCACCATGCTCGACGCCGGCGCTCCGGTCGCGATCTCCTCCCAGCCGCTCAACCGGGCTGACGGCGAGAGCGAGCACCAGGTGTTGCTCGCGCTGAAGGACCAGGGCATGGACCCGCGGAAGGCGGAGAAGTTCAGCCGCCGGGTGCTGGTGCCGGAGACCCACGAGGTCGACCACAGTGACGGCCGCCTGTCGCTCGAGCTATCACTGCGCGCAGAGCGGCATGACGATTGCTGTCGCGGCCGATCACCAGCTGGAGACCACGAATGCGTTCACCTCGAAGGTCGAGAGCGACGAGGACATCGCCAAGACGATCTACCGGATCCAGGCCGAGCCGGAGCGCAGCCATCCGGCTGACCAAGACGGTCAGCTACCACACCGGCCGGGTCGTCCCGTCCCACGAGCTGCTCGACCGCTGCGAGCGCACCCTGGACCGGGCCAGGGAGGAGGGCGTCGAGAAGCACTTCACCGACCAACGTGCCTACCTCGGCGACTTCTGGGAGCGCGGCGACGTGGAGGTGCCGGGACAGCCGGCCATCCAGCAGGCCGTCCGCTGGAACCTTTTTCGGTCATCCAGGCCGCCGCCCGCGCCGACGGCCAGGGGATCTCGGCGAAGGGAGTGACCGGCTCGGCTACGGCGGTCACTACATTTCTGGGACACCGAGGTCTACGTGATGCCGTTCCTCACCTACACGACCCCATGGGCAGCGCGCAATGCGTTGAAGTTCCGCTACTCGCTGCTCGACTCGGCCCGGGCCCGTGCCCGCGAGCTCACCCAAAAGGGCGCGCTCTTCCCTTGGCGCACGATCAACGGCGCGGAGGCATCGGCCTACTACGCGGCCGGCACTGCGCAGTACCACATCGACGCCGACGTGGCCTACGCGCTGAGCCAGTACATCGGCGCCACCGGTGACGTCGACTTTCTCAACCGACAAGCTATCGACATCTTCGTGGAGACCGCACGGCTGTGGCAGGACCTAGGGTTCTGGCGCAACGAGGACACCGGGGCGTTCCACATCCACGGCGTCACCGGGCCCGACGAATACACGACGGTGGTCAACGACAACCTCTACACGAACGTGATGGCGAGGTTCAACCTGCGCCGCGCGGCCGACGCAGTGCGCACCCTCGCCGACAGCGACCCGTCGGCGTACGCAGCGATGGTGCGGCGGGTGGGGCTCGACGAGGCCGAGCCCACCGAGTGGGCCCGGTGCGCGGCCAAGATGTCGATCCCGTTCGAGGCGCACCTGGGCATCCACCCCCAGGACTCGCACTTCCTCGAGCGCGAGATGTGGGACCTGGAGAACACCCCGATCTCGAAGCGCGCCGCTGCTGCTGAACTACCACCCGCTGGTGATCTATCGGTTCCAGGTGCTCAAGCAGGCCGACGTGGTGCTCGCACTCTTCTTGTTGGGTGACGAGTTCAGCCTCGAGGAGAAGAAGGCGGACTTCGACTACTGACGACCCGATCACCACCGGCGACTCCACCCTGTCGGCGGTGGCGCAGGCGATCATCGCGGCCGAGGTCGGTTACCGGGACCTCGCGCTGCGCTACTTCATGGCCTCGCTGTTCGTCGACCTCGCCGATCGACATGCCAACACCTCCGACGGCGTGCACGTCGCCTCGACCGGGGGCGTCTGGAGTGCGCTGGCCTCGGCTTCGGCGGCTTCCGCGACCTCGGTGCCGGCCAGTGGTGCCTCGACCCGCGACTGCCCGACGCTGGGAGTCGTTGACGTTCCGGATCACGCTGCGCGGCACCCGGGTGCGAGTGACAGTCCGATCCGACGAGCTCGAGCTGACCGTCGAGGACGGCACCGGCGAGGTCGCGTTTGCGGTGCGTGACGAGGAGGTCGTCGTCGGGCCCGACGCACCAGTGGTCGTGGCGCTGAAACATCAAGGACCACGGCTCGAAGGAGAACCCCCCAACCCGGCCGGCACCCTGCGCGCCGACGGCACCGTGATCGCGGCGACCATCCCGAAGGGCGAGTAGCGCTTCAGCGACCGCGGCGCCAGACCACGATCGACTGGTCGGCAGCGGGCGGACGCAGCACCGGAAGCTTGTTCTGGGTCAGGTCCTCGGCACGGCGGACCGAGATCGCCTGACGCAGCGCTTCGCGCGTCGCCTCCAGCTCCGCCAGCAGCTCCTGGTTGCGGGCGGCCAGGGCCGCGGCCCGGTGCTCCAGGTCCAGGATGCGTCGTACGCCTTCGATGCCGATCCCGGCCGAGGTCAACGACGCGATCTCGCGCAGGAGGTCGACGTCGCGACTGCTGTAGCGGCGTCCGCCGCCGCCCGTGCCGACCCGGGGTGATCAGGCCCATCCGCTCATAGGTGCGCAGCGTCTGCGGGTGCAGCCCGCTGAGCTCAGCAGCGACGCTGATCACGTAGACGGCGGCGTCCGGCGGCGGTTGACCGAGGGGGTGGTTCATGACTCGAACAGGTTCGCCCGGAGCGGCACGGCGCTCGTCGCCTCGCGATAGGCCTCGACCGCTTCGCGAGCGGGCCCGTCGAGGTGAGCCGGCACCTGGACCTCGACCGTCGCGAGCAGGTCGCCGTTGCTGCCGTCGGCCTTGCGGGCGCCCTTTCCTCGCACCCGGAAGGTGCGGCCGTTGGGGGTGCCGGCGGGCACCTTGAGGGTGACCGGAGCCCCACCGAGCGTGGGGATCTTGATCTCCGCGCCGAGTGCCGCTTCGGCGAACGAGACCGGCACCGTGATGGTCAGGTTGTCACCCTTGCGCCCAAAGATCCGGTGCGGCGAGACCTTGACGTGCACGAAGAGGTCTCCCGCGGGTCCGCCATGGTCGCCGGCCCCGCCCTTGCCGCGCAGCCGGGATCTTCTGGCCATCCTTGACCCCGGCCGGGATCCTGGCCTGGATCGTGCGGGCCGACCTGCCGAGGCCGCTGCCGTGACAGGTCGGGCACGCCTCGTCGTAGACCAGCTGCCGGCCGCCGCACGCGGGGCAGGTCTCGTTCATCGAGAACGCACCCCCGACAGAAGACACGACGAAGCCGGCGCCCTCGCACTCCGGGCAGATGTGCGGCGTGGTGCCGGGCTTGCCGCCCGTGCCGGAGCAGTCAGGGCAGGGGGCGTCCGACGACAGCCGGAGCGAGATGGTGACGCCGTCCATGGCGTCGATGAAGCTGATCGTCGCCGTCGTCTCGGCGTCGGGGCCCTTCTGCGGCCGGGGCCGCGACTGCTGGGTCCGCCGGCCCCCACCGAAGAGGTCTCCGAACATGTCGCCGAAACCCCCTCCGCCGGCACCGGCACCTCCACCGGCACCGCCCCGGTCGCGCAGCAGGTCGTCGAGATTGAGCCTCGCTCCGCCGCCTCCCCCGCCCCGACCGAAGCCGGAGAACCCGCCGGCGCCGTAGAGCGAGCGCATCTCGTCATACTTCTTGCGCTTCTCGGGGTCGCCGATGACGTCGTAGGCCTCGGCGACCGCCTCGAACTTGTCGTGCTTGGCGCGGCTGCCGGCCGAGTCGCCGGGGTTCGAGTCGGGGTGGTTGCGCGCGCCAGCTTGCGGTAGGCCTTCTTGATCTCGTCGGTGGAGGCGTCCTTCTTGACGCCGAGCTCCTGATAGAAGTCCTTCTGGGCCCAGTCGGCCCGCATCCCGTCAGTGTCTGCCATCGCGCACCTCCCCTCAGTCGGCGGGCACCGGATCGACGCTGCCTGGATCGACGACCAGCACCTGTGCCGGACGCAACACCCGGTTGCCGATCTTGTAACCCGACTTGGCGATCACCTTGCAGGTGGTCACCTCGACCTCCGGGTCCTCACCGATGTGGGAGAGGGCCTCGTGGCGGGTCGGGTCGAACGGGTCACCGGGCTCGCCGAACTTGGTCAGGCCGAGGCCGGCGACGACCCGTTCGAGCTTCGGCGACGGCCTTGAGGCCGCCGTCGAGCTCGGCGTGCTCGCGCGCCCGGTCGATGGTGTCGAGCACCTCGGTGATCGGCGCGAGCGCGGCGTAGGTCGCGTTCTCGCGGATCAGGTCTCGGTCCCGGTCGACCCGACGCTTGTAGTTGAGGAACTCGGCCTGCAGGCGTTGCAGGTCGGCCGTCCGCTCCGCGAGCTGGACCTCGAGGTCCACGGGCTCGTCCGCTGCGACCTCGTCGACCACCTCGTCGGCGAGCTCGCCATCGAGCTCCGGAGAGATCGTCGGGGACGACGATCTCCTCACCCTCGTCGGGAGGACCCTCTTCTTCGTCGTGGGCGTGCGTCACTTGGCCTCGCCCTCCTCGCCGGCGGTGTCATCACCCGACTCGTCCGACGCGGGCTCCTCGTCGACGATCTCGGCGTCGACCACGTCGTCGTCGGACTCTCCCGTCGCTCCGGTGGCGCCACCAGCAGCAGCCGACTCGGCCTCGGCCGCGGCGTACATCGCGGCGCCCATCTTCTGGCTCGACTCGCCCAGCTTGCTGATGCCGGCATCGATGGTCTCCGCAGACGCCTCGGCGTCCTCGAGGATCGCCTTGAGGGCATCGACGTCGGCCTGGACCTCGGTCTTCACGTCGTCCGGGACCTTCTCCTCGTTTTCGCTGAGGAACTTCTCGGTCGTGTAGACGAGCTGGTCACCCTGGTTGCGGGACTCGACGGCCTGACGACGAGCAGCGTCCTCGGCGGCGTACTCCTCCGCTTCCTTGACCATCCGGTCGATCTCGTCCTTCGACAGCGCCGAGCCGCCGGAGATCGTCATCGACTGCTCCTTGCCGGAGCCCTGGTCCTTCGCCGAGACGTGGACGATGCCGTTGGCATCGATGTCGAAGGTGACCTCGATCTTCGGCACTCCGCGAGGGGCCGGCGGGAGGCCGGTCAGCTCGAAGTTGCCGAGCGGCTGGTTCTGCTGCCACATCTGTCGCTCGCCCTGGGCGACCTTGATCTCCACCGACGGCTGGTTGTCGTCGGCGGTGGTGAAGATCTCCGAGCGCTTGGTCGGGATCGTGGTGTTGCGCTCGATCAGGTTGGTCATCACGCCACCCTTGGTCTCGATGCCGAGGGAGAGCGGGGTGACGTCGAGGAGCAGTACGTCCTTGACCTCACCCTTGAGCACGCCGGCCTGCAGCGCGGCGCCCACGGCGACGACCTCGTCCGGGTTGACGCCCTTGTTGGGTTCCTTGCCCCCCAGCAGCTCGGTGACCAGCTCGCTCACGGCGGGCATCCGGGTGGAACCACCGACGAGCACGACGTGATCGATGTCGTTGATGGCGACGCCGCCGTCCTTGAGCACCGACTTGAACGGCTCGCGAGTGCGGTCGAGCAGGTCGGAGGTCATCTTCACGAAGTCGGCGCGCGTCATCTTCTCCTCGAAGTGCAGCGGCCCCGACTCGCCCTGGGTGATGTAGGGCAGGTGGATCGTGGTCTCGCTGGACGACGACAGCTCGATCTTGGCCTTCTCGGCAGTTTCCTGCAGGCGCTGCTTTGCGATCTTGTCCGCGGCCAGGTCCATGCCGTAGTTGTCCTTGAA
>CAWCGY010000018.1:0-105194 GCA_963795155.1 uncultured Actinomycetota bacterium
GGTAGCGCAGAAGTCGAGGTTTTCCTCAGCCAGATGCCCTCTGGCGCCAACGATGAAGTCCTCGTTCGGCGGATAGCCCCTGTCCTGATGCTTGGAGGGCGACGTCATCGGGCCGGTTCACAGTGCCTCGGGCCCCAGCAGGAAGTAGGTGGTCATCAACCCCTTGCCCTTGATGTCGGTCGTCTGAGGATCGCCGAATACGTAGTGGTCTCGTAGCAGCTGATGAGTCGAGTCCGAGACCTGGATGCGGTTTGGCCGTCCATACGATTCCATTCGGCTCGCTGTGTTGACGGTGTCGCCCCACAGGTCATAAGCGAACTTCTTGTGCCCGATCACCCCGGCGACCACGGGCCCCGACGCAATGCCGATCCTCAGCGCGAGCGGCGACGGCCACTTCGGTGAGATCTCGGCGGCTGCTCGCTGCATGTCGAACGCGAGTTCCACAATGGCACTCGCGTGCTCGGGGTTGGGTTGCGGAATGCCAGAAACTGCCATGAAGGCATCGCCGATGGTCTTGATCTTTTCGATTTGGCGTTTCTCACAGAGGTCATCGAAGCGGTTGAACAACATGTCGAGAAGTCGGACGACTTGCTCGGGGGGCAGCAATGACGAGAGCGGTGTGAACCCGACGATGTCCGCGAACAGGACGGAGGCTTCGGACGCCGATTCTGCGATCACGCCCGGATTTTCGCGCAGCCGAGTCGCGATCTCCTTGGGGAGGATGTTGTGCAGCAGATCGTCAGACCGCTGGCGCTCCCTGGCCAACTCCCGCTGGCGGACGAACTCCAGGCGTCGGAGTCGCTCCAGGGTGTAGGACGTCGAGATTCCGATGACGACGAACGAGAGCAGGAAAACCCCGTTGTAGGCGACTTCAGCTCGGGGCGTGGCGTCGATCGTTTGGAAGGCTGCATAACCGGCGACGACCAGCGGAGCAGTCGCGATCGCCCAGACGAACCTGACGCGGGCGAACGCAAAGAGAAACATCAGGATCAGCAGGTTGCCTGTCCGCGAGTAGTCAGCCGGGGCGGAGGCGACGAGCGGCATCACGTCCAGGCCGTACGCGGCGACAACAACGATCGCGCAAGTAACTTGTTGGGCCGCGCGAGCAGCCCATGTCGACATCGTCAAGGCGATCGCCACCGCAATCATGGGGCACACGATCGCGAAACGGATGATCAACAGTCGGTCGAGTCCGTCCTCGACAACCAGGCCGTCAAGAATGCCGAATCCGGCGTAAAAGCCAATGGCGACCATCCCAACGGCTCGTTGCTGTGGAACCGCTGCCTCGTCGTGCTCGGAGACGAACGCGCGCTCGGCTTCGGCGTCCTGGAATCGCAATGTCGTCGGACGCATCACGAATCCCGAGAATCCTTCGCGCCGAAAGCCGCGGTCTCTCATGAGGGGCAGTGTGGCCCCGACGCGGCTCACGCACACGCGAATGTGGTGAAGCACGCGCTCGCCACGATGCTGCGCAGTGACACTCGCTACCGCTAAAAGTCGAGGTCTTCCTCCGTTAGATGCCCTCCGGCGCCAACGATGAAGTCTTTGCGCGGTGCGACATCGGCGCCCATCAGCAGCTCGAAGACCTTGGCCGCCTCGTCGGCGTCGTCGGCCGTGAGCTTGCGAAGGGTGCGGTGGCGCGGATCCATGGTGGTCTCGGCCAGCTGGTCGGCGTCCATCTCGCCGAGCCCCTTGTAGCGCTGCACCGGGTCCTTCCAGCGCACACCCTTCTTCGTCAGCTCGGCGAGCTTCCGCTGCAGCTCGTCGTCGGAGTAGGTGTAGACATACTTCTCCATCCCCTTCTTGGGGTTGGAGAGCTCGATCCGGTGCAGTGGCGGAACAGCGGAGAACACTCGGCCGGAGGTGACCAGCTCGGGCATGTACTTGAAGAACAAGGTTGCCAGGAGGCAGCGGATGTGAGCGCCGTCTGAGTCGGCGTCGGCCATGAAGATGATCCGGCCGTAGCGGGTGGCGTCGATGTCGAAGGTTCGGCCCGACCCGGCGCCGACGACCTGGATGATCGAGGCACACTCGGTGTTCTTGAGCATGTCGCCGATCGAGGCCTTCTGCACGTTGAGGATCTTGCCCCGGATCGGCAGCAGGGCCTGGAACTCCGAGTTGCGCGCCAGCTTGGCGGTGCCCAGTGCCGAGTCACCCTCGACGATGAACAGCTCGGTGCGCTCGTTGTCGTTGGCGCGGCAGTCGGCGAGCTTGGAGGGAAGCGACGAGGACTCCAGGGCGTTCTTGCGACGTTGGGTCTCCTTGTGCTGGCGAGCCGCGATCCGGGTCTTGGAGGCGCCCACCACCTTGTCCATGAGCAGCTTGGCCTGGGCCTTCTCGGCCCGTTTGGTGGAGGTGAGGAACTTCTTCAGCTCCGCCGACACCACCTTGCGGACGACGCCTCGCGCCGCCGGGGTGCCGAGGATCTCCTTGGTCTGACCCTCGAACTGGGGCTCGGCCAACCGCACGGTGACCACGGCGGTCAAACCTTCGAGGATGTCGTCCTTGACCACGTCGTCGTCGTTGACCTTGAGCGCCTTGGTCGCGCGCATTGCCTCGTTGAAGGTCTTGGTGAGCGCGCTCTCGAAACCGCTCATGTGAGTGCCGCCCTTGGGCGTGGCGATCACGTTGACGTAGGAGCGCAGCTCGGCGTCGTAGCCCGTGCCCCACCGTGCCGCGATGTCGACGACCAGCTCACGATCGACCTCTTGCGGTGACATGTGACCCTTGGCGTCCAGCAGGGGCACGGTCTCGGTGAACGTGTCCATGCCTTGGAGCCGCAACACGTCCGTGACCGGCTCGTCGCTTGCCAAGAACTCGACGAACTCGGCGATGCCACCGTCGTGACGGAACTTCTCCTCGACCGGGGTGTCGCCGCGAAGGTCGCGGATCACCAGTTCCAGACCGGGCACGATGAACGACGTCTGCCGGGCGCGCCCGAGCAGCCCCTCGAACTCGAACCTGGCGTCCTTGGTGAAGATCTGGCGATCCGGCCAGAACCGGATATGGGTGCCGGTCTTGCCCTTTGCCACCCGCTTGCCCTTGCGGGTCAGGCCGGACTTCGCCGTGAAGGCGGCGCCCGGACCCTCGCCGGCGAAGACCCCGGGCACTCCCCGATGGAAGCTCAGACCCTGCTGGCTGGGTGTCCGATCGACATCGATGTCCATCCGTGCCGAGAGCGCGTTGACCACCGAGAGACCCACGCCGTGCAAGCCGCCAGTGGCGACGTAGGAGCCCCCACCGAACTTGCCGCCGGCATGCAGCTTGGTCGCGACGACCTCCACGCCGGGGAGGCCGGTCTTGGGCTCTTTGTCGGTCGGGATGCCGCGGCCGTCGTCGTAGACCTCGACCGAGTCGTCGAGGTGCAGGCTGACCTCCACCCGGTGCGCGGAACCGGCCAGGGCCTCGTCGACCCCGTTGTCGATGATCTCCCACAGGCAGTGCATCAGCCCTCGGGTGTCGGTGGACCCGATGTACATACCCGGCCGCTTGCGGACCGCCTCGAGGCCTTCGAGGACCAGGAGGTGCGCTGCGTTATAGGTGTTGTCGACGATCGTGGGACTCCTGCGAATTCTTGCGGGTGAAGTTGCACTGCTCTGGGAGTTCCGAATCTACCCGCGACACGCCGGGGCCCGATGCAGGCACGCCTGCCCCGAGCGCGTCACGATGTGGACACGATCGGTGCCGGATCTGGCCGATCCGCAACCGTGTCGAGGACAACGGCGTCAGACTCTCGACATTCGCACCACAGGACACCACAACTGCATCAGTCCCTCCTCCGGACTTCTACAACCTGTGGGACCCGGCTATGGGGACGGACATCGAATGATTGGATGGGCGTGTCATTCGACACCTGGATACGGGAATCTTGGGACCCCTCGATAGGTTGTAGAAGCGACACCGACTGATGAGAGATGAGGCCGAAGTGACAACTGCCGTTGCCACCAGTGCTCCACTGACTGCTGAGGACCGCTGCGACCGCTGCGGGGCTCAGGCCTACCTTCGTGTGGAGCTCCAGTCCGGAGGTGAGCTGCTCTTCTGCGCTCACCACGCTCGCGAGCACGGTGACAAGCTCAAGGAGATCGCGGTCACCGTGATCGACGAGACGCACAAGCTCACCCAGACACCAGCCGTCGCTCCCGAGGCCTGAGCACTGGCACCACCACTCAACGACTTCCTGAAGGCCCCGGACTCACGTCCGGGGCCTTCGGCATCTGTTGATCCGGCCGGCCCCCAGTCCATGCCAGGCTGCCCGACGTGACTGTCACGGAGATCCTGGTCGCGATCGCCATCGTGGTCGGTCTGGTCGGCATCCTGGTGCCGATCCTTCCGGGCTCGGTGCTCATCCTTGGCGCGATCTTGGTGTGGGCCCTGCAGGTCCAGGAAACGGCCAGTTGGCTGGTGTTCTCGGTCGCCGCGGCGGTGCTCGTCGCTGGCGGGGTCGTCAAGTACGCCGTGCCGGGCAACCGGCTGAAACAGGCCGGCATCCCAGGGCGGACGCAGTGGATCGGCGCGGCCGGTGCCGTGATCGGGTTCTTCGTGGTGCCGGTGGTCGGCATCTTCCTGGGCTTCGTCGTCGGCGTCTACATCGCCGAGCGCCAACGAGTCGGGAGGGCGCTGGCCTGGCCGTCGACCAAGACCGCCCTGCGCGCCGTGGGGCTCAGCATCTTGATTGAGCTGGCGGCTGGCGTCGTCGCCACTGTCTGCTGGATGGTCGGCGTGGTCGTCACATGAGCTTGGTCCTCGCGCTGTCGGGCGCCGTGCTCTATGGCGTCTCCGACTTCTTAGGTGGTCTTGCCTCCCGACGTACCTCACCCTGGGCGGTGGCCCTGGTCGCGGCGTTGACCGGCGCCGGGCTGGTGCTGATCGCCTCGTTGGTCACCGATGGTTCACCCGACGCGACGAGCCTGTCGTGGGCTGCGCTGGCTGGAGTGGGCAACGGCTTCGGCACCTCGTTCCTCTACCGCGGGCTCAGCACCGGCCGGATGGGCGTCGTGGCCCCGATCTCGGCGGTAGGCGCAGCCGTGGTGCCGGTCGCAGCGGGTCTGGTCGGCGGAGAGCGACCGAGTGCGGTGGTCTGGGTGGGCATCCTGGTCGCCCTGCCAGGCATCTGGTTCGTCTCGCGAGAGCCCGACCTGGCTGAGCGTCCCGCGCTCGGCGGTATCCGCGACGGGGTCCTCGCCGGGTTGGGCTTCGGCACCCTGTTCGCGGCGCTCGGCCAGATTCCGGACTCGGCCGGATTGCTCCCACTCGCCTTCAACCAGGTCGTCGCGGGAGTGGTCATCATCGTGGTGGCCCTGGTGCTGCGGGTCGACTGGCTGCCGCGAGAGCGCGCGTCCTTGGTCGGGCTGTGGTGTGGAGCGCTCGCGGCCGGCGCGACTGGTGCGTTCCTGGTGGCGACCCAGCAGGGCGAGCTGACCATCACCGCAGTGCTGGCCTCTCTCTATCCCGCGTTCACGATCCTGCTGGCGGCCTCGGTCCTGCGCGAGCGGATCCACCGGACCCAGGGACTGGGCTTGGGCCTGTGTGGGCTCGCCGTGGTGCTCGTTGCGGTCGGCTGAGTCGAGCCGACCGAAGTGGCCAGGCCCGGGTTCGTCGAAAGTGACCGCTGGGGGCCGCAGTAGGTCCTAGAGTCTTGCTCGGAGGCAGAGCGCTCGGGCTGGCATCGCACGACCCTGGGGAGGGTTCGAAGTGAAGTACGTTCGCGTATTGGTGGTGCCTCTGCTGACCATCGGTGTCTTTGCCGGCACCCTGGCGCCGAGCCAGGCCGAAGCACCGCGGCGGCACAGCACGTTCCTGATCGGTGACAGCACCTCCTGGCGGCTGACCGGTCAGTACGACGGCAGGGCCAACCTGTTCCACCAGAACCATCTCGACTGGCACATCGACGCGGTCGGTGGGCGGAGCCTGCTCGACCTGCCGACCCAGATCCTCTGGTACCTGGTGCACGTCGACCCCGCGCCCGACACCTTCATCATGGCGCTGGGGACCAACCCCTACCCGGGTTGGCAGAAGCGCCACTACCAGCTCAGCCTTGCGCTGCTACCTCGCGCTACCAAGGTCGTCCTGGTCACTCCTGCTGTCTTCGGCTCGCGATGGGTGAAGTCGGCGATCACCAAGACTCACGCTCGCTGGCTCGCCGAGATCGCGGCTGAGCGACCGCACACCACCCTGGCCGACTGGCGGCGGAAGGTTAAGCGGAGCAATCCCGACCCGCGCACCGGCGCGTCGACGTTGCTCGCAGAAGGCATCCACCAGACCCCGGTCACCGGGCGTCGCGCCTGGCTCAAGCTGGTCATCGCCCGGGTCAACGGGGTCCGCTGACGCCCAGTCGTCGCTAGGCTACTGGCGCGGAAGGGTGGTCGTCCGGTGGTGAGCCATATTCCGAGCGGCGACGTTCGGCCCCTCATGCGTTTCATGCTGGTGATTGGCGCGGCCTTCGTCCTGGGGGCTGGCGTCCAGCTCTATGTGCTCGCCGAGCACGCGGACAGATACTTCGCGTGGTCGATCGCGAATCCGCTGACCGCGGCGACGTTAGGGGCGTTCTACCTGGCCGCCGCCCCGATGGCGTTGGCGGCGGCACGAGAATCCGACTGGGTCCAGGCGAGGGTCGGGATCCTGCCGATCACCATCTTCGTCTGGCTGACGTTGGCAACGTCGGTCGCCCACTACTCGGAGTTCCGCTTCGATGCCAGTGGACTCCCGATGGTCGCGGCTGTCGCCTGGTTCGTCATCTACGTCGCTGATCCACCCTTGCTCACCCTGGCTCTCGCGCGGCAAGTACGCAGTGGCTCGACCGCGCAACCCAGGACGGCACCCATGCCTGTGTGGGTCGCGGTGACACTGGTCAGTGCGGCGATCCCGATCACGGCGTACGGCGTCGCACTCTATGCGCGACCAACCCTCATCGGGAATGACTGGGCCTGGCCGCTGCCGCCGATCGCTGCCCAGACGTTCGCCGCGTGGCTCATCGCCTTGGGCCTGCTGCTCGGGTCGATGGCCTACGAGCGTGACTGGGTGAGGTGTCACACGGTGGCTCTCGGCCTGACCGCACTCGGGGCCCTGCAGCTGGCGGCGCTGGCGTGGTACCGCGACATTCCGCAGGAGCCGATCACGGCTGCGTGGATCGCGGTTGCGTCGTTCTCCACGGCTCTCGGCCTGGTCGTGTTCGCCCAGGTCCGCCGAGCGAAGCGGAAACCACTCTCCAGCTGAGACCACCCGCTGACCCGTCCATAAGGGCATCGGCAACGAATAGCGGGTATGACCGACCCGACCCCCAAGCATCGAGCCAAGCATCTGCTGTCCGACGAACAGCTCGCCTCCCATGCCGGTGCCACTGCGGAAGACTTAACTCAGGGCCACCGCCAGGGGAACGGGTTCCGAGTCCACGGGATCTACATCGTCGTCGTCTCGATCGTTGCGTTGATCGTGCTCATCGCCGCCATCGCGCTCGCCAGCACCATGATGTGAGACGTGCCGTCTAGACATCCTCACTACGCGCAACCGAGATGATTGCCCTCGCCGCTCAGATGAGGTAGCCGGCTGCACTCTTGTGTCTTGCCTCGGGACAGGAACCGTAGGGTGACGCGCATGCTGGACCTGGCGAGGGGAGTCGCCGTAGTGGTGACGGTGGCCGCGACGAGTAGCAGCGGCGGAACGGGCGCCTGACCCTGAGCGCACCCGCGCCACGGATGCCGTATTCGCCGAGCTCGACGGTGCCACGCCCGGCCGGAGCGACGTAAGCCTTCTGACCTCGACAAAACAAAACCGAAGCTTGTCGAAGGCAGTCAACAGCTAGTCCAAGTAGTCGCGCAGCACCTGTGAGCGGCTGGGGTGGCGCAGCTTCGACATCGTCTTCGACTCGATCTGACGGATCCGCTCGCGGGTGACGCCGTAGACCTTGCCGATCTCGTCCAACGTCTTCGGCTGACCGTCGGTCAGGCCGAACCGCATCGAGACGACCCCAGCCTCGCGTTCGGACAAGGTGTCGAGCACGGCATGCAACTGCTCCTGAAGCAGGGTGAAGCTGACCGCGTCGGCCGGGACGATCGCCTCAGAGTCCTCGATCAGGTCACCGAACTCGGAGTCGCCGTCCTCGCCGAGCGGGGTGTGCAGTGAGATCGGCTCGCGACCGTACTTCTGCACCTCGATGACCTTCTCAGGAGTCATATCGAGCTCCTTGGCGAGCTCCTCCGGAGTGGGCTCGCGGCCCAGGTCCTGCAGCATCTGGCGCTGGACGCGGGCCAGCTTGTTGATCACCTCGACCATGTGCACCGGGATCCGGATGGTCCGGGCCTGGTCGGCCATAGCCCGGGTGATCGCCTGGCGGATCCACCAGGTGGCGTAGGTCGAGAACTTGTAGCCCTTGGTGTAGTCGAACTTCTCGACCGCCCGGATCAGACCGAGGTTGCCCTCCTGGATCAGGTCGAGGAAGAGCATGCCGCGACCGGTGTAGCGCTTGGCCAGGCTGACCACGAGCCGGAGGTTCGCCTCGAGCAGGTGGTTCTTGGCCCGGCGGCCGTCGTCGGCGATCCACTCGAGCTCCTCGAGGATCTTCGGGGTGATCTTGCCGCCCTTGCCGAGCTTCTCGTCCGAGAACAGACCGGCTTCGATCCGCTTGGCGAGCTCGACCTCCATCTCGGCGTTGAGCAGCGGCACCTTGCCGATCTGCTTCAGGTAGTCCTTCACCGGGTCGGCGGTCGCGCCGGCCACCATCACCTGCTGCTCGGGCTCGTCGGTGTCGTCTGCGGCGGAGACGACGAACGTGGCGGACTTCTCGTCCTCCACGATCGTCGGGTCGGCCTTCACATCCTGCTCGAACTGCTCGTCCGGGAGGTCGGGAAGGATCTTCTTGCCGTCAGGACCCACGGTCGGCTGGTCGGTGATCGAGGCCTGGACGTCGGCATCCGCGTCGGCCCTGGTGGCCTGCCGCCGAGCGGTCTTCTTGGCCGGAGCCTTCCTCGCAGGAGCCGCCTTCACTTCCACAGCGGCGGTCGACTTCTTCGCCGCAGGTGCCTTCTTCGCAACTGCCGGCGCGGCCTTCTTGGCCGGAGCCGCCTTCTTGGCCGGTGCCGCCTTCTTCGCAGCAGCCGGTGCGGCCTTCTTGGCCGGAGCCGCCTTCTTCGCTGCAGCCGGTGCGGCCTTCTTGGCCGGAGCTGCCTTCTTGGCTGCGGCAGTGGTGGTCTTCTTCGTCGCCGACGCCGCGGCGGTCCGCGCCGCGGCGGGGACAGCCACCGAAATCCCGAGTGAGCTCAAGTGAGCTAGCAAACCCTTGAGGTGCCGAGGCTCCACGCCGGCCTCGTCACTGGCCTGGCGCACTTGCTCGGGGGTAACGCTTCCGGTGGGCGCACCCCCGGCGATCAGGGCGGTGAGTGCGGGGCTGCTGAGCACCTCAGCAGGAATCTTGCGCGCGTTCGAGGACACGAACACCTCTCGTAGAACTGGCTCAAACTGGCTTAGGGCGCGACAAAGACCGCTGGTGTCAAGAGCCGCACGTTCATTCTGCCACGGTGGCTGCGATGGCTCGGCATCGGCCGCCGAGTTGCCTTCCGGGTCGCCCTGCCAGGCTAGGACTCCGGCAGGGATTCCTTCGAGAGCTCGGCAGGCTCAGCGTCCGTGCGGATGAAGCCGTCCATCGTGTCGTGGCCGTGTCCTGCCTGGCGCGAGACGGTTAGACCTCGCCCCACCGGGGCGTGGCCCTTCACCTGCTGACCGCACTCCACGCAACTGGCGACGTGGGTCGGTGCCTCGACCCGTCTCCTGGCGACATACGCCCCCGGGCACCCGAACTCCTCGCGGGCCCACGCCACCGCGTCCTCGACGCTGGCCGCCTTGGTCTGGACGGTGGCTGGGGAATGCTCAGGCAGCACGACCGTGTAGGTCCGCCAGGCGATGGGTCGAGATGGACGCGCGCTCATGTCGCCACAATGCCTCACTACGCTCCGGCGCGTGGACGATCGGCCCAGTCGCTGTCCCCAGCTGCGGGATCGACCGCTCAGGCCGTGGCCGCCCGTGCAGTGGCCACGGCCTTCTTCTCCTTCTTGAAGTCTCGGACCTTCTGCAACGAAGCCGGATCGGTCACGTCGGCCACGGAGCGATAGCCCTCGAGCGCGTAGTCGCCGACCACCAACTCCCACCCCTCCGGGCGCACGTCGAGTTGTTTGGCCAGCAGGCTGACAAAGATCTGAGCCTTCTGCTTGCCGAATCCCGGCAGCTCCTGCACACGCTTCAAGAGATCTCGTCCCGACGTCGCCTCCGTCCACAGCCGGGCCGCGTCGCCGTCGTACTTGTCCACCACCAGACGTGCCAGGTCCTGGAGGCGGCCCGACATCGACCGTGGGAAGCGGTGGATGGCAGGCGTCGTCGAGCACAGCGCAGCGAACTTTTCCGGGTCGGCCTCCGCGATTGCGCGGGGCTCGAAGGTCCCCAACCGGTCCAGCACCTTCGCGGGTCCTCGAAACGCGTGCTCCATCGGGTACTGCTGGTCGAGCATCATCCCGGCCAAGATCGCGAACGGGGAGTCAGTCAGGATCTGGTCAGCGGCGGCGTCGCCGGTGATGTGGATGGCCATGGATCTCATCCTGCCTCAGCCGGGTCGGAATGTACGTGCTCGAAGAGGGTTGAGTGCGGGAGTTCAACGAGGGGTCGCTGCGTCAGTCGGCCTTGACCGCCAGCACCGGGCAGCGGGCATCGAGCAGGACGCGTTGGGCATTGGAGCCGAGGATCAACTTGCCCACCGGCGTACGCCGCCGTAGCCCGATCACGATCAGCTGGGCCGCGGAGTCCTCGGCAACCTTGATGAGGTCTTCGGAGGGCTCAAAGCCGCGGACCAGTTGGCGCACGTCATAGTTGAGACCGGAGTCGTCGAGTTGCTTGCGGACGCCCTCCATGTGGCCATCCGTCGTCGCCGACGCTTCCTTGTCGTACCCAGGACCGCCACGGTGAGAGTTGACCACCACCAGCGTTGCGCCACGAAGCTTCGCCTCCGCGATGGCGGTCTTCAGGGCGGCATCACCCTCGGGCTTGGGAACGTATCCGACGACGACGGTTGCCATGCAGGCACGGTACTCACATACGACGCGAGGTAAACCCCTGTGGATGCCCTGTGGATGCCCGGTGCGCGACCCCGACTGGGTGGGGCACGCTGCGTGCAGGAGGTCCCATGGAGGAAGGCATCGTAGAGCCGGTCGCGCGTGGGCTCTACGTGCGGCTGCGCCGCGCAGTGCTGGATCATGCACGTCACGAGCGCCGCCGGGTCTTCCCGCCGGTGCTTCACGTGGGGTCGCCGGGCCTGAACGTGACCGAGTTCGCCATCGAACCGGGTGATCCCACCGATCACGCCCTTCGCATCGACATCGTTTCCGCGATGCTCCGGCTGGTCGCACGCCGCGGCGACACGCCCTTGGTCTGGCTGTCCCGCCCAGGTGCTCCCAGTGAGACCCGCGACGTCGACCTGGAGTGGCTTGCCGCAACACACGCGGCTGGCGCCGAGCTCGGCCGGCACCTGCCTTTCGTCATCATCAACCGGCGTGCCTGGCTGGATCCGCGGACCGGCGTCGGTCGAGTCTGGCAACGGCTTCGCGACCGATAGCGGCACAATCCCCTCCATGAACCAACCAGCGCCGAACCCCGTGCACCGCGAGGACGTCCAGATCGAGTCCGACGGATCGAGCCTGGCCGCGTGGTTCTATCCCGCAGCGACCGGGGACGCCCTGGCACCCTGCGTCGTGATGGGCCATGGGTTCAGCCTCACCCGCGCAGACGGCCTCGCCGAGTACGCCGAGCGGTTCGCCGCCACCGGCGTGCACGTGCTGGTCTTCGACCACCGCTTCCTCGGCGACTCCGGGGGCCGCCCCCGCCAACGCTTTCGGATCGCCGCCCAGCAGCAGGACTGGCGCGAGGCCGTGGCCTATGTGAAGTCGCGCCCAGACGTGGACGCAGATCGGATCGTGCTCTGGGCCTACTCGTTCGCCGGCGGCCACGTGACCAGCCTGCTCGGCAAACGCGCCATCGACGTGTTCGCGGCCATGGTGCTCTGCCCCTATGTCGACGGGCTCAAGCGGATCCTGTCGACCCCAGTACGCGTGACGGCCTGGATCTTTCCCCGCGCTCTGCTCGATGCCTTGGGCCGGCACGTGACGATCCCGGTGACTGCTCCGGAAGGCGGGCGCGCGGCCATGTCACTCACCGGTGAGGAGGACGGCTTCGCTGCAACGGTGTCTTCGGACTCCGGGTGGCGCAACCAGATCTCACCGGGCGAGTTCCTCACCATTGGCCTGTTCCGCCCGGTGCGGCGCGCGGCACAGATCCGACAGCCACTCTGGGTCGGCCGGTGCGCCCTGGACATCACCGTCGACGCCGCGTCGGTGGCGAAGGTGGCCCGGTGCGCGCCCCAGGGCGAGCTGCACGAGTTCGGCGGCGACCACTTCGCTCCTTTCACCGGCGAGAGCAACGCGGCCGTCCTGGAGTCGCAGCTCGACTTCCTCCGCAAGTCGCTGGCTGCCAGTTAGGGCGCGCCCACTACCAGGTGTGCACCGGCTCGTTGGTGTGCATCAGCTCGCCGTACTCCAGCAGCGTCGCGCGCAGGGCGTCGTAGCGGTCGATGCCCGGACTGGTCTCCTCCCGCGCCTGCATCCGGCGAACGAACCACTCGGCCCCGTTGACGCCTGTCAGGCAGCGTTGCTCGATGACCCCCAGGAGGCGGTCGCGGGTCTCGGCGTCCACGCCCCACTCGTCGAGCCCGGCGTGCGCCATCGGCAACAGGCGACGCAGCACCAGCTCGGTGGCGGCCACCTGCCCGACTCCGGGCCAGTAGACCTGGGCCTCGATGCCCTGTTGGGCCGCAACGTGGAAGTTCTCCTCCGCCGCACTGAAGGACATCTGCGACCACAACGGCCGCTCGCTCTCCGCGAGATGGCGCACCAGCCCGAAGTAGAAAGCGGCGTTCGCCATCATGTCCACGACGGTCGGACCGGATGCGAGCAGTCGATTCTCGACCCGCAGGTGAGGCACTCCGGCGTTGATGTCATAGATGGGCCGGTTCCAGCGGTAGATGGTGCCGTTGTGGAGCCTCAGCTCGGCGAGGTTCGGGGTGCCACCGGCTTCGAGCACCGCCAGTGGGTCTTCGTCGTCGGTCACCGGGAGGAGCGCAGGGAAGTAGCGAACGTTCTCCTCGAACAGGTCGAACACCGTGGTGATCCAGCGCTCTCCGAACCACACCCGTGGTCGCACGCCCTGCGCCTTGAGCTCTTCGCTGCGGGTGTCGGTGGCCTGCTCGAACAACGGGATCCGGGTCTCCCGCCAGAGCTCCTTGCCCAGCAGGTAGGGCGAGTTGGCACCGACAGCGATCTGGAGAGCCGAAATTGCCTGCGACGCATTCCAGTAGGCGGCGAACTGGTCCGGCGAGGTCTGCACGTGCAGCTGCATGCTCGTGCAGGCGGCCTCGGGGACGATCGAGTCCGCCGTCGTGTGCAGCCGCTCAGCCCCCGCGATCGAGATGGTGATGTCCTCGCCGCGTGCAGTCAGGATCTGCTCGCTGAGCAGCTTGTAACGCGGATTGCCGCTGAGCGACCCAACATTCAGGTGACCCTCGGCCAGCGTAGGCAGGATCCCGATCGTCACCAGGTGAGCGCCCACCTTGGCCGACTTCGCATCCGCATCGTTGAGGCTGCGCCGCAGGCTGTCCTCGAAGGTGACCAGCCCGCCCTCGCGCAACCGTGCCGGTGGCACGTTGATCTCGATGTTGAACTGGCCGAGCTCGGTCTGGAAGTCCGGATCCGCGATCGCCTCCAGCGCCTCGGCATTCTTGAGCGCCGGGTCCCCCACGTGATCGACCAGGTTGAGCTCCACCTCCATCCCGGTCATCGGGTCATCGGTGTCGAACGCCGCCTCGCGCAGCATGCGCGCGAAGACGTCCAGACAGCGGCGGACCTTCTCCCGGTGGCGGGTTCGGTCGGCTCTGCTGAACTCCTGTGCGTCGACCTCTTCACCCATGACGGCACACTAACCGCGAGGGCGGGCTTGGTAGGCCTCGTCGGCCACTAGTGATGACCCAGGTCAAGCCCTTCCTTCCAATCCCAACCGGACTCCCACACCGTCGGCGGCACCGCCTGCTCGAGCGCATGAGCCAGGTAGCGGGCCAGCGTGTAGTCGGGGTCTCCCTCGGCGGCCAGGTCGACAGCGCACCAGGCCAGCGCGCCGTGTCCGGCCTGCCAGGCAGCCCAGCCCAGCAGTGTGGCTGGCGGCGCGAGCAGCTCGATCGGCGTGCGCCGGCACACGTCGGTCCAATACGACACGTGCTCCTCGGCGTTGACTCGCGTCATGGTGCTCCACGCGGCGTCACGGACGGTCCGGACCTGCAGCGAACCGAGCAGTCGAGCCGCCTCACTATCCGTGGGGAGCACTCCGGCTGCGGTCTGTTCGCTGACCAGCGATTGCACCCACTCCCCTTCAGCCACGACGTCGGCGACCGCTGCGTCGACGGTCAGACAAGACTGATTGCTTGCGGCCACCAGGTGCGCCACCCTCGCGGCGCGATCCGGATCCACCGCGACGCTGGCGGCCAGGGCCTCCCGCGACCCATGAGTGACCTGACCACGCAGCACGGCGTGGGCCAGGAACGGATGGGTGGAGATGTCGTACGGCACGCCGCGCCTGGCGACGTCGTCATGATCGTCCTCACTGTCGTGGAGCATCGGGAACCATCGCTCACCGTCGGCCCGCAGCAGCTCGACGATGTTGATGCCGGCCCTGGAGAACTCGTCGTGCAGGGTGTCGCCGATCTGATCGCTGAGATCGTCGCCCTCGCCGTAGATGACGAACACCACCCGCTGAACACGATGGCGCCGGGCCGGCGCGAGCAGCGAGTGCACGGTCGCAACCACGTCCTCGGTGCGATCGGGCCGGTCGACACGTGCGTGGAAGGCCTGGACGGCCCCGAAGGTCAACATCACCACCGAATCACTGGGCAGGAAACCCAGCAGCACCGGCACGACGGCCAGCACGTCTTCGGGACAACGAGCGGTCAGGGTCGTCGGGGGTCTGGTGTGCGGCGTTGTCGAGGTCATGACCAGGACGATCCCCCGACCTGCGCCCTGCTCGACCCGGAGCGGCTCGCCACTGTGGATGCCGAGCTCGGACCGACGCAGTGTGCACAACTCGTGGGCCATCACTGGGCCTCCTGGCGGTCGGGAGGTACTTTGCGCGGGTGCGGCTCCACGCGTCGGTCCTCCATCTGGATCTCGATGCGTTCTTCGCCGCGGTCGAGCAACGCGACAAACCCTCGCTGCGCGGCAAACCGGTCGTGGTCGGAGGTGTGGGCGGCCGGGGCGTGGTTGCGACGGCCTCCTACGAGGCCCGCAAGTACGGCGTCCGGTCCGCCATGTCCACCCGTGAGGCGCGTTCGCGCTGCCCGCACGCGGCATTCCTCAGCGGCCGCTTCCATGCCTACCGCAGCACCAGCCAGGCGGTGATGGGACTGCTGCGGTCGGTCTCGCCCCTGGTCGAGCCGCTGTCGCTCGACGAGGCGTTCATCGACCTCGAGCAGGCCGGACTCGACGACCTCGGCGTGGCGGCAGTGTCCGCCTTCGCGGCAGACCTGCGCAGGCAGGTGGTCGAGGTGACCGGTGGCCTGACCGCCTCGGTCGGGATCGGCACCTCGAAGTTCATCGCCAAGGTCGCCAGCGAGCTGGACAAACCTGATGGCCTGACCGTGGTCGCCCCCGGCACCGAGCAGAACCTGCTGCGCCCGATGCACGTCACCGTCATCCCCGGTGTCGGACCGGCCACCGCCGAGCGGCTGCGCCGCACCGGCATCCACACGGTGGCCGACCTCGAGTCGGTGAGTCTCGACGAGCTCGTGCGCCTGGTGGGCAAGGCGCACGGCAACGGTCTCCACCAGCTGTCCCGGGCAATGGACGACCGGCCGGTCCTCGCCGAGCGCGAGGCGAAGTCGGTGAGCGTCGAAGGCACCTACGAGACCGACCTGACCGACCGCAAGCTGATGGAGGGATTGCTGGTCCGGCAGGCGGGCGAGGTCGCGGCGCGGTTGCGCAAGAACGGTCTGTCCGGACGCACCGTGACGATCAAGGTGCGTCTGCACGACTTCACCACCCTGAGCCGTTCCACCACCCTGCCCTCCCCCACCGACGCCACGGCGACGATCGGTCGCCTGGCGCGCAGCCTGCTCGCCGATCTCGACACCTCCGGGGGCGTGCGACTGCTCGGTGTGGGCGTCTCGGGTCTGGCCGACTGGATCCAAGACGACCTCTTCGGCGAGACCGGCAGCGCCGAGGACGAGCCGGAAGCGGTCGCCGTCGAGCCCGATCTGCCCCGACGGCGACCGACATGGTCACCCGGGATGGACGTCGTGCACGCCGACCAGGGACGCGGATGGGTCTGGGGGTCCGGGCGGGGCGTGGTCACCGTGCGGTTCGAGACCGCCGACTCGCCGCCCGGTCCGGTGCGCTCCTATCCCATCGACGACGCCGCGCTGTCGCCGTGGCTGCCGCCCGCCAGCGACGACTGACCACAAAGTCGGTGGCGACCTGGTGAGCCACCGGCCTAACCTCGATGCTCGTGGACATCCTCCCGATCGACCTCGCCGACGACGCCCAGCTGAGCCAGGCGTACGCCGTCTGCCGCCGGGCCCAGACCATCGGGCGCGAAGATGCGCCGTACTGGACCTACGAGAACTTCGTCGGCGCCTTCCGATCCCCTGACAGCGGCGAGCGCCAAGAGGTGTTCGGAGGCTACGTCGACGGACAGCTGGTGGCCTTCGGTGCCCTGTGGCTGTTCGTCCTGGACAACAAGGACAAGGGTTGGTGCGAGGTGCAGGTCGATCCCGAGCATCGGCGGCGCGGCCACGGGAGCCAGCTCCTCGAGCACCTCGCGGCGATCGCCAAGGGCGACGGCCGTACCGAGCTGATCACCGACACCAAGATCCCGATGGACGAGCTGGACAGCCATCCCTACGCCCAGTTCCTGACGTCGCTGGGGTTCACCCGCTCCAACGTCGAGGTGGTGCGCTATCTCTTGCTACCCGTCCCCGACGCCCGCATCCAGACCTGGATCGACCAGGCGGCCGAGCGCCACGACGGTTATCGCATCGAGACGTTCGTGGACGACATCCCTGACGAGCTGGTGCCGTCACTGTGCGTGCTCTTCAGCCAGCTCGCGGTCGACGCCCCCACCGGCGACGTCGACTTCGAAGAGGAGACCATGACGCCGCAGCGCTTCGCCGAGCGACAGGCGACCACAAGAGCCATGGGCCGCACCGTGTTCGAGACCCTGGCGATCACGCCCGACAACACGGTCGCGGCGCAGTCCACGCTGTCGGTTCCGTGCGACGACGACACGAACGTGTGGCAGTGGGGCACGTTCGTGCACCGCGAGCATCGCGGACGTCGCCTCGGAATGGCCACCAAGGCCGCCAACCTGCGGGCCGTGCAGCAGACGCACCCGGACAAGCAGCGCATCGTCACCCAGAACGCCGAGACCAACGACTACATGGTCTCCATCAACGTGACCATGGGGTTTGAGGTGGTGGAGGCCTCCGCGGAGTTCGTCAGGCGGTCCTGAACCGCACCGTGTCCCCCGGCCGCAGTTGGGCGCACTGCCACAGGTCGTCGACCCGCACCACGGCCAGCACGGGGTAGCCACCCGTCGGCGGGTGGTCGGCCAGCAACACGACCGGTCGGCCGTCCGGCGGCACCTGCACCGCCCCGAGCACCATCCCCTCGCTCGGCAGCTCCTCCTCGCGCGCCCAGGCGATCGGATCGCCGTCCAGGCGCAGCCCGATCCGGTTCGACTCCGTGGTCACCGTGTAGGCCGTCCGGCACAGCCGGTCCAGCCCGTCCGGCACCAGCCAGTCGGCCCGAGGTCCCGGGTCGATGCGCAACGGGCCGGGCACCCGTGGCCGCGGGGTCTCGTGCGCAGCCGGACCCCCAGCGACTTCGCCCAGCGACAGTTCGACGCCGTCGACGACCCGGGGCGGGCCGACCCAGGCCAGGGTGTCCGTCGACCGTGATCCCAGCACCGGCTCGACCGCGACGCCGCCCGCGACGGCAACGTACGACCGCACTCCCGACGTCGTCGGCCCCAGTCGCAACTCACCTCGGGCCGGCAGCCACTCCGAGCGGCTGTGCCCCACCGGCTGCCCATTGACGGTGACCCGGCAGCCCGCCCCGGTGACCGCCACCCAGCGCCCGGTCGAGCTCGTCGCGACTAGACCTCCTAGCGTCACCTCCAGCACGGCTGCGTCGGCACCATTGCCGACCAGCCGGTTGGCGAGCGCGGCAGCAGGCCCGTCCAGCGCACCCGCCCTTGGCACACCCAGATGGGCCAGGCCGATGCGACCGCGGTCCTGGACGGTGACCAGTCCGGGTGCTTCCACCACGAGCAGGCTCATCCCACCACGAACCTGACGCGGGTGCCCGGTGCCAGCAACGCCGGCTGAGCAGTGGCCGGGTCCCACAGCCGCACCTCGGTACGGCCGATCAGCCGCCATCCGCCCGGGGAGGCAGTGGGGTAGACGCCGCACCAGGACCCGGCCAGGCCGACCGCCCCAGGGGGCACCTGGGACCTCGGGGAGTCCAACCGCGACACGGCCAGGTGGTCCGGAAGCCCGGCGAGATATGCGAAGCCTGGCGCAAAGCCGCAGAACGCGGATACGAAGTCGGTAGCGCTGTGCCGGGAGACGACACCCTCCACATCGGTGCCCCAGCGCTCCGCGACCCACTCGAGATCCTCACCGTCGTAGTGCACCGGGATCTCGACGCGGTCTCCCGTCGGTGCCTCGGCCGAAGGTGTCCACCTCGACAGGGCATCACGCGCGCGGTTGACGTCGGCGATCCCGTCGAGCAACACGCTCCGGGCGGCTGGCACCACCTCGGCTGCGCCGATCCTCGAGGCCCGTGCCCAGGTGGCCAACGCCAGCGCCTCGCCGACGTCCGCGACCTCGGCGAGCAGTGCCTGGGGGCCTACGGGTCTGAGCTCCACGTCATCAGTCTGTCGGAAATGGGTGAGGGCCCGTCGTCGGTATGAGCGACAGCGGGCCCTCGGCTTGTTCGGCTACGTGACGTCCGAACGACCCGACTGGCTCTCCGACCCCACCGTCCCCGTCACCGGGACGACGCCTCGAGTTGCCTCGAAGTGTGGATCTTCGGTCCTGCCTGATCCCCGCCTCTTCGCCTTCCTTGCGGTTGGCTCCGAGTTGGTAGGGAGAGTTCTACGGGGCCGCGGGCCAGGTGCGCAAGAGCTGCGCCGCACAATTTCCGACAAACTTCTGGTCCCACAACCTCCTCCACAGAAACCGGGTCACTCGTCCACAGATTGTCCGGAAGTCCACAGGTTCCTGCACAGGTTTCTGCACAGGCGACTCAGCCGATTCGGCGTCTCTCAGAGGCCCGCCAACGACCAGCCCGACGACTCCAGTGCCCGCCGCACCGCCCGCGAGTGGGCCACCGCACCGGGATGGTCTCCGTGCACGCACAGCGAGTCGACCGAGCCCGCCAGTCGCACCGCGTTGGCCGCGATCCGGTCGGCGTCGTCGAGCACCGCACCCGGCTGATCACGCGGAAGGAGCCGGCCGTCAGCGGCGTACCCGCGGTCCGGAAAACCCTCCAAGAGGGTGGTCCGGCCGAGGTGCTCGGCCAGGACGAACAGGCGGCCCGGCATGCCGAGCACCGGAAGCGAGCCCGAGCCCCCCAGCACCGCCGCTGCCTGATCCTCGTCCTCGATCACCCGGTGGTAGAGCGCCCCGTGCGGCTTCAGGTAGCGGATCTCGATACCGGCTGCGGCCGCGATCTGGGACAGCTGTCCTACCTGGTCGGCAACCTGCTCGCGCAGGACCTCATGCGCCACATCGTGGGCCACCCGGCCGAAGTTGGGGCGGTCGGCGTACGACACCTGGGCGCCCACGGACACCCCGAGTCGCGCGGCGCCATCGCAGACCGAGCGCATGATCGTCTCGTTGCCGGCGTGGTAGCCGCAGGCGACGCTCGCGCTGGTGACCACCTCCAGCAGGGCGTCGTCATCGGTCACCTCCTCGCCGAGGTCAGCGTTGAGGTCGATCACTCTGCGGACAACACCGGCGGCCGGCAGGACACCCATGGACGGACGGTAGCCCAGCCGCAGATAGCGTCACCGCATGCAACCGCCCGTCGCCGCCCAACGCCCGACCACGAGGGAGCACCATGGGCGTTCTCGCACCGACGACTACGAGTGGCTGCGCGACAAGGACGCCCCGGAGGTGCGCGCCTACCTGGAGGCCGAGAACGCCTACACCGAGGAGCGGACCGCCCACCTGGCGGAGCTGCGCCAGTCGATCTTCGAGGAGATCAAGGCGCACACGTTGGAAACCGACCTGTCGGTGCCGACCCGCAACCGCGGGCACTGGTACTACGGCCGCTCCTACGAGGGCCGTGACTACGGAGCCAGCTGCCGGGTCGCGGTCACCGACCCCGATGACTGGACTCCCCCACGGCTCGCCGAAGGCGGCTCTGCGGACCAGCCGGCGCTGCCTGGTGAAGAGCTGCTGCTCGACCTCAACGAGCTGGCCGAGGGGCACGACTTCTTCTCCCTCGGCGGATCGAGCATCAGCATCGACGGCAACCTGCTGGCCTACGCGATCGACGTGGTCGGCGACGAGCGGTACGACGTGCGGGTCAAGGATCTGCGGACGGGCGAGCTCCTGCCGGACGAAGTGACGGGAACGCTGGGCGGGGTCACCTGGCACCCGTCGGGCGACGACTTCTACTACACAACCGTCGACGACTCCTGGCGAGCCGACAAGATCTGGCGACATCGTCTCGGCACCACTCAGGCTGACGACGAACTCATCTTCCACGAGGTCGATGGCCGCTTCTGGGTTGGGTGCGGACGTACCCGCAGCGAGCGGTTCCTGATGATCGCGTCAGGTTCCAAGACCACCGCGGAGTACCACTACCTCGACACAACCGACCCCGACGCCGGCTGGGAGATGTTCGCCGCCCGCCGGGAGGACGTCGAGTACTCCCTCGACCATGCCGTGATCGGTGGCGAGGAGCGCTTTTTGGTGCTCCACAATGCGAGCGGACCCGATTTCGAGCTGGGGTTCGCGCCGGTCGCTCCGACTCCGTTGGAGCAGTGGCAACCGCTGATCCCCCACGACGCCGGCGTACGCCTCGAGGACGTCGATGCCTTCGCCGGTCACCTCGTCGTTCACCAGCGCAGCCGGGGGCTGACGCAGGTCCGGATCCTGGAGCTCGGTGACGAAGGGGTGACTGAGGACTACCTGGTCGAGTTCGACCAGGAGATCTACACGGTCGGGTCCGGAGGGAACCCCAACTTCGACCAGCCGACCGTCAGGGTCGGCTACACGAGCATGGCCGTGCCGTCGTCGGTCTACGACTACGACGTCCGAGCCCGCGAGCTGACCCTGCTCAAGCGGGCACCGGTGCTCGGCGGCTACGACCCGGACGACTACGAGGAGCACCGGCTCTGGGCCACCGCGGACGACGGTGAACAGGTGCCGATCTCGATCGTCGCCCGGAAGGGCTCCCGCGAGACGGAGTCGGAGTCCGGCAACCATGACGCCACCAGGCCGATCCCGGTGCTGCTCTACGGCTACGGCGCCTACGAGGTCTCCTACGACCCCTACTTCTCGATCGCGCGACTCTCGATGCTCGACCGGGGCGCGGCGTTCGCGATTGCCCACGTGCGAGGCGGAGGCGAGATGGGCCGGCGCTGGTACGACGACGGCAAACAGCTCCACAAGCAGAACACGTTCTCCGACTTCGTCGCCTGCGCCCAGCATCTGGTCGACACCGGATGGACCACCGCCGAGCGGCTGATCGGGGAGGGGGCGAGCGCCGGTGGTCTGCTCGTGGGGGCCGTCGCCAACCAGGCTCCCGAGGCGTTCGGTGGCTTCGTCGCCGGTGTGCCCTTCGTGGACAACCTGACCACGATGCTCGACGCGACCCTGCCGCTGACCGTCACCGAGTACGACGAGTGGGGCAACCCGGAGGCAGACGCGGAGGTCTACGACTGCATCGCGGCGTACGCGCCCTACGACAACGTCACCGACCAGGCCTACCCCCCGATCCTCGTCGAGACCTCGCTGAACGACACCCGCGTCCTGTACGTGGAGCCGGCCAAGTGGGTGGCCCGGCTACGCGCCACTGCTCCCGCTGCCGACGTGCTGCTGCGCACCGAGATGTCGGCCGGGCACGGCGGGGTCTCCGGTCGCTACAAGGCATGGCACGACCGTGCCTTCTCGCTGGCCTGGATCCTGGACCGGATGGGCCTGGCCTGAGGACCGGCCCATGGGGTCCGACAGGGCCTGACCATCCCCTGAGAAGTCGCTGAGAGTTCCCCCGCCAGGCAACTCCCGAGCAATCTGGGACGTCTTTCACTACGAAGAGTTGAGTAAGACCCCTTCCCAGTGGGGTACCGGGGAATCCGGTGGGGTCAACCAACGTTGTGGTTAGACAGAGATGCGAAGGAGGGGTCCCCATGGCAGTACGGACCGCAGCGAGGCGCTCTCGTGAGATCGAGGGTCGCGACAGTGTCGGGCTGTATCTCGACGAGATCGCACGCACCCCCCTGCTCGATGCCGCGGCGGAGGTTGAGCTCTCCAAGAACATCGAGGCCGGCCTGATGGCCGAGGCGTTGCTGGCAGAGGGACGGGTTGGACGCAGGAAGGGAGGCGCGCCCCTGCGCGCCACCGAGGAAGAGCTCGAATGGCTCGCCGAACAGGGCCGGGAGGCCGTCCAGACGTTCATCACCGCCAACCTGCGGCTAGTCGTCTCCATCGCCCGCAAGTACGGCCGGGCCCAGATGCCGATGCTCGACCTGATCCAGGAGGGCAACACGGGCCTGATCAGGGCGGTCGAGAAGTTCGACTACACCAAGGGCTACAAGTTCTCGACGTACGCCACGTGGTGGGTGCGCCAAGCGATCACTCGTGGCATCGCCCAGCAGGCTCGCGTGGTGCGACTGCCGGTGCACGTCGTCGAGGAGCTCAACCAGGTCGGCGGCGCACGGCGGACCCTCGAGCGCCAGCTGGGTCGCGATCCTGACCCGCAGGAGATCGCCACCGAGCTTGGCATGGAGGTCGAGCGGGTGCTGGACCTGATGGCTTGGGGACGTGAGCATGTCAGCCTCGACACCCCCGTGGACGAGGACGGCGACACCTCCCTGGGCGACCTGATGGCGCAGGAGACCGCACCCGGCCCGGACCTGACCGTGCTCGACGTGGAATCCCGCGACCGGCTCAACAGCCTGGTCGGGCAGCTCGACGATCGAGCGGCCGACATCATCCGGTCGCGCTACGGGCTGGTCGACGGTCGTCAGCACAAGCTGGCCGACATCGGGCTCAAGCACGGCATCTCCGCCGAACGAGTCCGCCAGCTGGAGCGGGAGGCGCTGCACAAGCTGCGTCGCCTGGGCGACCCCGACCTCGCCGCCTGACCCTGCGATCCGGGTCAGCGGCGGAACAGACTGCTGGCGCACCCGGTTGAACCCGATGTGAGGAACACGGACGCCTTGGTCATCGGCGCGGGCCAGGCCGGTCTCTCGACGGCCCATCACCTGGCGCGGCTCGGCGTCGACCGGTTCGTCGTCCTGGACGCCAACCCGCGGCCCGGAGGTGCGTGGCAGCACCGGTGGCAGACGCTGACCATGGGCGACGTGCACGGCGTGGCCTCCCTGCCCGGCCTGGCCGTGCCGGTGCACGACCCCCAGACACCTGCCCACGAGGTGGTGCCTGAGTACTTCGACCACTACGAACAGCAGTACCGGCTGCCGGTGGTGCGGCCGGTCCGGGTCGACCGCGTCGAGAACGGGACCGACGGCACCCTGTTGGTGCACACCGACAGCGAGACCTGGCAGACACGGGCCCTGGTCAACGCCACCGGCACCTGGGACCACCCGTTCCTCCCGACGTACCCAGGACGCGAGACTTTTCGGGGCCGGCAGCTGCACACGGTCGACTACCACGGGCCGGAGTCCCTCCACGGGCAGCGGGTGATCGTGGTCGGCGGTGGCGCCTCGGCGGTCCAGATCCTCGGCGAGCTGGCTCCCGTGGCCACGACCACCTGGGTGACCCGCCGGCCTCCTGTCTGGCGCGAGGTCGGCTTCGACGTCGAGGCGGGCCGGGAAGCGGTGGCGCTGGTCGAGGACCGCGTTCGCCGCGGGCTGCCGCCGCAAAGCGTCGTGTCGGTCACGGGACTGGCGCTGCGGCCCCAGGAGCAGCGCGCCGCCGAGCTGGGCGCCTACGACCGCCTGCCGATGTTCACGCGGGTCGAGCCCGACGGGGTGCGCTGGGCCGACGGCGCGTTCGCCCCAGCCGACACCATCATCTGGGCGACTGGTTTCCGCCCTTCCCTCACCCACCTGGCGCCGTTGCGCCTGCGCGAGAAGTCGGGCGGAATCCGGCTGATCGCCCGCGAGGACGCCCACACACCGACCACGGCAGCACGCGACCACCGGATCCAGCTGGTGGGTTATGGCCCGTCGGCCTCCACCATCGGAGCCAACCGAGCAGGTCGCGTGGCCGCCCTGTCGGTGCTGCGCACGCTGGGCGACCATCCGGCCGCCGCAGCCGTCGCCTAGCGGAGCTGATCCTCCAGGTAGACCGTGCGCGAGACGGCAAGTCCGGACAGCAAGAGGGGCACCGACAGCGCGATGAGGGCGAGCAGCGGCACCGTCCAGCCACCGCTCAGGTCGTGGAGCACCCCTACGGCGAACGGTCCGATCGCGGCGATCAGGTAGCCCACTGACTGGGTGAAGCCAGACAGAGCCGCGGTACCCGCCGTGGTGCGGGCTCGCAGCCCGATCAGGGTCAGGATCAGCGGGAAGGTGGTCGTGCCGAGGCCCACCAGCACCGCCCAGACCACCGCGCCACCGGAGGGAGCGATGATCAGGCCGGCATAGCCGACGACGTAGCACCCGAAGTAGAAGACGACGATCCACGACACATGGGCGAGCCGGCCGGCCAGGGGCGGCACGATGAACGACATCGGGATGCTGATGCCGGTGATCAGGCCGAGCAGGAGTCCTGCCTCGCTGCTCGAGAAGCCGGCGTCGCGGTAGACCTCGGCGAACCAGCCGAAGATCGCGTAGGCCTGCAACGACTGCATGCCGAAGAACAACGCCATCATCCGGCCCAGCGGGGTCCGCGCCACCTCGCGCAGTCCGATGGGCGCAGCGGCTGGCTCGTCCGTCTCGTCTAGCCGGTCCTCCCGCAACAACCCAACCCAGGGCACCACCGCGACGGCGGCGGTGAGCGACCAGATCATCAGCCCCGACTGCCACCCTCCGAGGGCGTCACTCACCGGCACCGTCAGCACCGAGGCCGAGGTCAGGCCGACCGCCAGCGAGGTCGTGTACGCCGCCGTCATCGTGCCCACCCGGGTCGGGAAGTGGTGCTTGACCAGCGACGGCAGCAGCACGTTGGCGGTGGCCATCCCGCCCAGCGCGAGCAGCGAGAACGCCAGGAAGGCGACGACGCCGTCGACCTTGCTGCGGGCGAACAGGCCGACCACAACGCAGACGAGGGCCAGCAGGGTCAGCCGGTGCCGGCCCAGGAGCCGGGCGAGCTTGGGTGCGAGGGCGCCGAAGACCGCGAACGCCACCACCGGGAGCGACGTCAGCACACCGGCCTCGGCGCCGGACATCCGCAGCCCGTCGCGGATCTCGCCGAGCACCGGTCCGATGCTCACCGCGGCCGGCCGCAGGTTGAACGAGAGGAGCACGATCCCGGCCACGAGCAGACCAAGGCGGGTGCGAGGTGTCACTGAAGCAACGCTGCCACACCGGCCGGGCGCACCTGGCGGCGACCACGCTCCGTATGCTCCCGCCCGTGCACATCGCGATCGACGATCTCCGGGGCCCCGATGTCATCGCTTTCCTGGAGGCTCATGTAGCCCAGATGCGCAGCATCTCGCCGCCCGAGAGCACTCACGCACTCGACCTGGCCGGTCTGCGGGCTCCCGGCGTGTGGTTCTGGACCGCCGTGGCCGACGACGGCGAGATCCTCGGCTGCGCCGGCCTCAAGCGTCTGGACCACGGACATGCCGAGCTCAAGTCGATGCGCACGGCCACCCACGCCACACGGCAGGGAGTGGCGTCGAACCTCGTCAACCACGTGCTCGACGAGGCGCGCGGCCTGGGCTTCACGCGGGTCAGCCTGGAGACGGGCGCCGAGGACTTCTTCGCGCCGGCCCGCGCTCTGTACGCCCGACACGACTTCGACTACTGCGAGCCGTTCGCGGGCTACCGGCTCGACCCGTTCAGCGTCTTCATGACCCGGAGCTTGTGAGCTCCAGGTGGATCTCGCTGACCCGGGCCTGCAGTTCTTCGAGGCTCCCGCTGTTGTCGATGACGTGGGTGGCGACGGCCAGGCGGTCCTCCCGTGAGGCCTGGGCAGTGATCCGCGACTCGGCCTCCTCGCGGGTCCAGCCGCGGTCGCGGAGCATCCGCGCGATCCGGATCTCGTCGGGCACGTCGATGACGATCACCGCATCGAAGCCGTCAGCCCGGCCCGACTCGGCCAACAACGGGATGTCGTGCACCACGAGCGCGTCGGCCGCCGCGGAAGCCTCCAACTCGGCGTAGCGCTCAAAGATCAGGGGGTGCGTGATGCCCTCGAGCCGGCGCCGGGCGTCGGGATCGCTGAACACCAGCCGCCCCATGGCCGGGCGATCGAGGTCTCCCTCGGCGGTGAGCAGCTCGGGGCCGAACTCCGCCACGATCGCGGCCAGGCCGGGAGTGCCCGGCTCGACCACCTCGCGGGCCAGCTTGTCACCGTCGATGATCACCGCCCCGAGCACCTCGAACATCGCCGACACCGTGCTCTTGCCGGAGCCGACGCCACCGGTGAGTCCCACGCGCATGGGGCCATCCTGCCCCAGCGGTGATGGCCGGCCGGTCACGGCGCCGGTTGGGTGGTCCGGCAGGTCAGCCGACCGTGGCACGATCGAGGCATGTGCACCGAATCTGGAGCTCGCGCGTCGGCGGGGGTCTGAGTGTCGGTCGATCTGGGCGAAGGATCGCGGGTCGCGTTGCTCGTGCCCGGTTCTCGCCAGTACGTCGACGCGGTGCTGTCCCTGCTGATCCGTGGGATCATCCCGATCCCGCTGGACCCACGGCTGACGGCCCATGAGCGCGACCGGTTCCTGGGCAACCTCGAGCCTGCCCTCGTCGTCACCGACGACGCCGCTCTCGGCGATCTCATCTGGGCACTCGATGGACTCCCCCAGGCCCGGCCGATGCACGTCACCAGTGGCACCACCGGCACGCCGAAGGGCGTCTACAGCGGCCTGCTGACCAATGCCGATGCTGCCGCGCTGGTTGCCGAGGAGCGCGACCTGTGGGGTTTCAACGCGAACGACGTCAACCTGGTGCTCAGCCCGCTCTACCACTCTGCGCCGTTGCGGTTCGCGATGGGCACGTTGTTGGCCGGAGGCAGGTTGAGCATCCCCGGTAGGTTCGACCCGGCCGAGGTCACCGCTGCGATCGCGAGGGACCGGCCGACCACGATGTTCTGCGTCCCGACGCACCTGCAACGGCTCTTCGCCTACTGGGACGAGGCCGGCTGGCCCGACCTCGACTGCTTTCGGCTGGTCGCTCATGCCGGGGCCCCGTGCCCGCCGGATCTCAAGCGTCGGCTGATCGAGGTGCTCCCGCCCGGCTCGACCTGGGAGTTCTACGGCTCCACCGAGGGACAGTTCACCGCCTGCCGCAGCGAGGAATGGCTCGAGCGGCCCGGCACTGTCGGGCAGGCCCGGCCCGGACGTAGTTTGACCACCGACCCGGACGGCACGATCTGGTGTGCGGTCCCGGAGCACGCGCGCTTCGTCTACTACGGGGCGCCGGAGAAGACGGCAGCCGCCTGGCGAGCCGCCTCCGACGGGCGGAGCGCGTTCACCGTCGGCGACCACGGGCGGCTCGACGAGGACGGTTACCTCTACCTGGACGGCCGCCGCGAGGACCTGATCATCAGCGGTGGCGTCAACGTCTACCCCGTCGAGGTCGAGCAGGTATTGGGATCGCACGCGGGCGTCACCGATGTTGCCGTCTACGCAGAGCCGGACCCGGAATGGGGTCAGCGAGTCTGCGCGGCGATCGTCGGGTCGGCCACCGAGGCAGAGCTGGCGGCGTTCGCGAAGGAACGGCTGGCCCCGCCGAAGCGACCCAAGTCCTGGACCTTCTACGACGTACTGCCGCGCACGCTGACCGGAAAGGTGCTGCGGGGGGAGCTCAGCAAGCAAACTGGCGCCGGTACTGCTGCGGACTGACGCCGCGCACCTTGCCGAAGTGGTGGCGCAGCGTGGCAGCATTTCCGAAACCGACCTCGGAGGCGATCCAGTCGATCGACTGGTTGCTCCGCTCCAGCAGCTCCTCGGCCGCCATCACTCGTTGGCGCGTGACCCACGCGTGCGGGGTGGTGCCGGTTTCGTCCCGGAAACGGCGGGCAAAGGTGCGCGCCGACATGTGCGACTCGCGCGCGAGCCGCTCGACGCCGAGCTCCTCGCCGAGGTTGTCGGCAATCCAGGCCAGAAGCGGGCCCAGTGTCTCCGCGTCCAGGTCCGGGACGGCGCGAGCGATGTACTGCGCCTGACCGCCGTCGCGGTGCGGCGGCACGACCATGCGGCGGGCAGCGGTCGCAGCCACCCGGGAACCAAACTGCTGGCGCATCAGGTGCAAGGCTGCATCGAGGCCGGCTGCCGAACCGGCGCCGGTGGTGATGTTGCCGTCCTGGACGTAGAGCACGCCACAGTCGACCTTGGCCTCCGGGTAGCTCTCCTCGAGGTCCTCGACATGACGCCAGTGGGTCGTCACCCGCCGACCGTCGAGCAGGCCGGCCTCGCCCAGCGCGAACGTGGCTGTGCAGTGAGCAAAGATCTGCGCGCCACGGGCGTCGGCCCGCTGCAGCAGAGCCGCGACTTCGGGCGAAGGCACTCGGTGGTTGCGCTTCGGCGCTACGCAGATGAGGTCGGCGTCCTCGGCGGCGTCCAGCCCGTGCTCGACGTGGAGATCGAACCCCGAGGAACCCTGCACGCGTCCGGGGCGGGGAGTGGTGACCACGAAGTCGAAGACCGGGTTGTCGTCATCTGGGTGGTAGGGCTCGGCCCACACCTCGCACATTGCCCCTAGCCCAAACGGCTCGACGCCGTCCTGCACCACCACGGCTACTTTGCGCATAGGAGGAGCATGCCCTCTGTTTGGCAGAAATTCAATGAGCACTGTCATATCTGCCACTCGTGGCAGGATCACAACAAGTGGAGACTTACTGCCATGACCTTCCTACTGATCGTTCTGGCCCTGGCGGTAGCACTTGGTTTCGAGAGCATCCGCCTCGTTTCTCGCGACGGACGTGGCCCACAGCGGCCGCCCGCGTCGCACTTCGATGACCCGCAATTCCGGGCCCCCGGGCGCGCGTGACTACCAGCCGCCACAACTGAATACCCCCATCACCACGTTGACCCGTCAGAGAAATTCTCTGACGGGTCAACGCATGTTCAAGTGGGCTACGACTCAGGCGTCGCCGCCACCGGTGAGCTTCTCGCGGAGAGCCTGCAGCGCCTCGTCGGAGGCCAGCGACCCGGATCCGCCGCCGGTGGTCTCGGCCTCGCCTTCGTTCGCGGCCTCCTCGGGACCTGCAGCCTCGGAGGAGTAGGACGTGGCCTCGCTCGCCTCGACCGCGGCAACCTTCGCCTCGGCCTGCTGCTTGACGTGCGCCTCCCAGCGATCGTGCGCCTTGGCGTACTGCTCTTCCCAGACCGCACGCTGATCGTCGAAGCCATCGAGCCACTCGCCCGTCTCCGGGTCGAAACCGTCGGGGTAGACGTAGTTGCCCTGCTCGTCGTAGGTGGCAGCCATGCCGTAGAGCGTCGGGTCGAACTCCTCGACGTCCACCGCGGTGGCGGTCTCGTTCGCCTGCTTCAAGGACAGCGAGATCCGGCGACGCTCGAGGTCGATGTCGATGATCTTGACCATGACGTCGTCGTTGACCTGGACGACCTGCTCGGGAATCTCCACGTGACGCTCGGCCAGCTCGGAGATGTGCACCAGGCCCTCGATGCCCTCCTCGACCCGCACGAACGAACCGAAGGGCACCAGCTTGGTGACCTTGCCCGGCACGATCTGGCCGATCTGGTGGGTGCGGGCGAAGTGCTGCCACGGGTCTTCCTGGGTCGCCTTCAGCGACAGCGAGACGCGCTCGCGGTCCATGTCGACGTCGAGCACCTCGACGGTGACCTCGTCGCCGACCGTGACGACCTCGCTCGGGTGGTCGATGTGCTTCCACGACAGCTCGGAGACGTGCACCAGGCCGTCGACGCCGCCCAGGTCCACGAAGGCACCGAAGTTGACGATGGAGGAGACGACACCCTTGCGGATCTGGCCCTTCTGGAGCTGGGTCAGGAAACCGTGGCGAACCTCGGACTGGGTCTGCTCCAGCCAAGCGCGGCGGGACAGGACCACGTTGTTGCGGTTCTTGTCGAGCTCGATGATCTTCGCCTCGAGCACCTGGCCGACGTACGGCTGCAGGTCACGCACGCGGCGCATCTCCACCAGCGAGGCGGGCAGGAAGCCGCGCAGGCCGATGTCGATGATCAGGCCGCCCTTGACGACCTCGATCACGGTGCCCTCGACGACACCGTCCTCTTCCTTGACCTGCTCGATGGTGCCCCAGGCGCGCTCGTACTGGGCGCGCTTCTTGGACAGGATCAGGCGGCCTTCCTTGTCCTCCTTCTGGAGGACGAGGGCTTCGACCTTGTCGCCGACGGCGACGACCTCGGAGGGGTCCACGTCGTGCTTGATGGACAGCTCGCGGGAGGGGATCACGCCCTCGGTCTTGTAGCCGATGTCGAGGAGGACCTCGTCACGGTCGACCTTGACGATGGTGCCTTCGACGATGTCGCCATCGTTGAAGTACTTGATGGTCGCGTCGATCGCGGCGAGGAAGTCTTCTTCGGACCCGATGTCGTTGACAGCCACCTGAGGGGCGTCGTAGTCCGGAAGGATAGAGATGGTGCTCGTCATAAGGGAAAGAATTCCTTGGGTGGGCAGATGTTGTGCGGGCACGCCGGAAGTCCGGTTTCACTACCGATGGAGATGCCCCACACCCCGGATCGGGGCGGTAACTGATAGCGAGCGAGAGTCCGCTCCGTCTGGAACCCAGGCAGACTGCAGGCGCAGTGATCGAGTTTACGCCGCGTCTGGCGGCGGAGTCCAACTGGCGTCACGCTCGCGGGCGATGCCCAGGAGCAGGTCATGGGCCCGCTCGGCAACCGGGTTGTCACCTCGGCGCCCGGCCAGCTCGACCAGCGCCCACAGATCTGCCGCGCGGGCGACCCGGACCAGCGCCTCGGGCTCACCGGCGTGACGCTCGCAGTAGGCGGCCACCACCGCGTCCGCGTAGGCCGGCTGGCGGTCGAACCGGAGCACGTTGCCGAGGTCGGACGCGGGGTGCCCGGCGTGGGCGAACTCCCAGTCCACCACCCCCGTGACTGTCAGCGTCTCGGGGTCGAGGAGCAGGTTCTTCAGGTTCAGGTCGCTGTGCACGAGGCAGTGGCGTTCGACCGTGTCGAGCAGGGTCTGTGCTTCCTGGGCGACCTGCACGAGGCCGGCGTACTCCGAGGGTGACCAGTGGTGCAGGGCCACCCGATGCGCCTCGACCCAGGTCGACAGGTCTGCAGCAGCTCCGACGAACCTGCCGATCCGGAGCTCCGGATCGACGAAGGGTCCCGCACCCAGCATCGGCATCCCACCGAGGGCGGCCACCACCTCGCCCACCGCCCGGCCGAGCCGCTCCTGATCGGACGCGTCGAGCTCGGGCCAGAGCAGATCACCGCGAACCCCAGGAAGGAAGGACATCACCAGCAGGCCCGGCTGGTCGGCCCGGGGCACACCGCGGCGCACCTCCAGCACCTCGGGCACAGGCAGCAGTCCGCGCACCAGCCGCAGCAGCGCGGCCTCGACTTCCGCAGCCTGGTCGCCCTGGCCGGTCTGGTCGCCGCCGGCACCTGGAGGGTAGATCCGGACCACCTGGCGTTCACCGGCGACCTCGGCAAGGTGGGTCCGACCGGACCAGCCGCCAGCAAGCGGCGTCAACGAGGCGAAGTCCACTCGCGTGATGATGGCACGCCCGACGGTCTACCCTTCACCCCGTGGAGCCGGAGCCGACACATCCCCCGGTGGACGTCGAGCGTCGGCCGGTCGACGAGGCTGAGTCGCGACGGGCCAACGGGCCGGACTGGGATCGCTACGCCGACGAGTACCAGGCCACCCACGGAGCGTTCCTCGGTGACGTCGGTTTCGTCTGGGGACCAGAAGGCCTGAGCGAGGCCGAGGCTGGAGTGCTCGGCGAAATCACCGGCAAGGAGGTGCTCGAGCTCGGCTCAGGCGCCGGCCAGTGCTCCCGCTGGGTCCGGGCGCAGGGCGGACGCGCCTACGGGCTCGACCTGTCCCACCGCCAGCTGCAGCACTCACGACGCCTCGACGACGACTCGGGCGTCGTGGTGCCATCGGTGCTCGGCACGGCCACGCACCTGCCCTTTCGCAGCGACTCCTTCGACGTGGTGTTCTGCTCGTTCGGTGCGTTGCAATTCGTCAGCGACATCGAGGTTGCCGTCGCCGAGACGGTCCGGGTGCTCCGGCCAGGGGGCCGGCTGGCGTTCTCGGTGACCCATCCGACCCGATGGATGTTCCCGGACGACCCCGGTGAAGCTGGCCTGGTGGCGAGCCAGTCCTACTGGGACCGCACGCCGTACGTCGAGGTCGATCCCGCGTCCGGGATCGTCACGTATGTCGAGCACCACCGCACGTTGGGTGACTGGGTGGCGATCCTGGCCGGCGCCGGATTCACCATCACCGACCTGCTCGAGCCCGAGTGGCCCGAGGGGAACACCCGGCTCTGGGGAGGCTGGTCTGCCGTGCGAGGCAAGTACACCCCGGGCACGGCGATCTTCGGCGCCAGCCTCACCGGCTAGCCCCGGCTGACCTGCTGCGGCACTCGTCTACTCTGGCGCGGTGACGGAGGAGGCGACCCAGTCGCGCGCACGCGCACGCGACCGCGGTGTGGCCATCGCTGTGGCGATGGGCGTGATGAACGTCGCCACCTATGGCTTCCAGATGATCGCCGCGCGAGCCTTGGGCCCACAGGACTTCGGGGCGTTCGCCGCTCTGATGAACCTGATGCTCGTGGTGAGTGTCATGTCGCTGGCAGTTCAGGCCACGGCCGCCCGACGGATCTCGAGCGAGCCACGAGACGTCGTCCAGATCGAGCGCACCATCTTGCGGGTCACCTACAAGTCGGCTGCGGTCCTCGGCCTGGTGCTCCTCGCGCTCACTCCCTTGATCAACCTGGTGCTCCGCCTGGACAGCCTCGCCAGCGCCGCCGTCGTCGGTCTGATCGCCGTCCCGCTCACGGTGATGGGTGGGCAGGCGGGTGTCCTGCAGGGTGAGCGTCGATGGGCGCCGCTCGCCGTCCTCTACGCCGCAGCCGGCGTGCCCCGCCTGCTGCTCGGCTCCGCGCTCGTGCTCTGGCACCCGAGCGAGCTCTCCGCCATGATCGGCGTCGCGCTGGGCGCCTGCGCGCCAGTCATCGTGGGCTTCATCGCTCTACGCCGACCACGCAGCGAGCACGTGAGCGGCAGCGGCCCCCCGATCCCCTCGCTGCTCGGCGAGGTCGCCCGGAGCTCGCAAGCACTGCTCGCATTCTTCGCCCTCAGCAACGTCGATGTGATCGTGGCGCGCAACGTGCTCGACGGTCACGACGCTGGCCTCTATGCCGCTGGCCTCATCTTGACCAAGGCCGTGCTGTTCTTGCCGCAGTTCGTTGTCGTGGTCACCTTCCCGGCCATGTCCACTCCCCGCGAGCGGCGTCGGACACTGATTCGGGGACTTCTCCTGGTCGGGGGCATCGGCGCGGTGGCCATCGCCGGAGCTTTCCTGCTGTCCCCGTTGGCCATGATCTTCGTGGGCGGCGGCGAGTACTCGGAGATCGAGTCGCAGCTGTGGCTGTTCGCGGTCCTCGGCACCCTGCTCGCGATGTTGCAGCTCCTGGTCTACGCAGTGCTCGCGCGTCAGGGCAAGCGCTCGGTCTATGCGCCCTGGGCCGCACTCGGGCTGGTCGTCGGCCTCGGCCTGCGCTGCGACAGTCTCGAGGCGTTGCTGGGAGTCGTCGTCGGTGTCGATGCCCTGCTGCTCGGCGTCCTGCTGGCCATCAGCCTCTACCTCGCGAGAAGACCTGCCTCCGCCAGCGAGTGACCGGTCAGTGAGCGGCTTCGTGCCAGCTCCGGCCGGTGCCCACCGACACGTCGAGCGGCACCAGCAGGTCAGCCGCTGTGCCCATCTGCTCGCGCACCAGCGTCTCGAGCGCATCGGCCTCGCCGTCCGCGACCTCGAACACGAGCTCGTCGTGGACCTGCAGCAGCATCCGAGAGCGCAGACCTGTGTCGGTGATCGCCCGGTCGACGTGCAGCATCGCAATCTTGATCAGGTCGGCAGCCGAGCCCTGGATGGGGGCATTCAGCGCCATCCGCTCGGCCATCTCCCGGCGTTGCCGGTTGTCACTGATCAGGTCGGGTAGGTAGCGCCGCCGGCCCATGATGGTCTCGGTGTAGCCGGACTTGCGGGCCACCTCGACGATCCCGCCGAGATAGTCGCGGATGCCACCGAAGGTCTCGAAGTACTCGTCCATCAATCCTCTGGCCTCGCCGGGATCGATGCCGAGCTGCTGGCCGAGACCGAACGCCGAGAGGCCGTAGGCCAAGCCGTAGTTCATCGCCTTGATCTTGGCGCGCATCTCGACAGTGACGTCCGCGGCGGCGACGTCGAAGACGCGCGATGCGGTGATGGAATGGAAGTCGCGGCCTGACTTGAACGCCTCGACCAGCAGCTCGTCCTCGGACAGGTGCGCCATGATCCGCATCTCGATCTGGCTGTAGTCGGCGGTGAGCAGGCATTGATAACCGTTGCCGACCACGAACCCCTCGCGGATCCGGCGACCCTCCTCGGTGCGGATGGGGATGTTCTGCAGGTTGGGGTCGGTGCTCGAGAGCCGGCCCGTGGCGGCGATCAGCTGATTGAAGGTGGTGTGGATCCGGCCGTCGGGCGAGACGGTCTTGAGCAAGCCTTCGATGGTCTGCCGCAGCCGCGAGACGTCGCGGTGGCGCAGCAGATGGAGCAGGAAGGGGTGCTCTGTCTTGACGTACAGGGCTTGCAGCGCGTCCGCGTCGGTCGTGTAGCCGGTCTTGGTGCGCTTGGTCTTCGGCATCTCCAACTCGTCGAAGAGCACCGTCTGCAGCTGCTTGGGCGAGCCGAGGTTGATCTCCTTGCCGATCACGGCGAAGGCCGCATCGGCTGCCTGCTTCACCTCGGTGGCGAAGTGGCTCTCCAGCATCTCGAGGTGGTCGGTGTCGACCGCAATGCCGGTCTGCTCCATGGTCTTCAGCAGGTCGACGAGAGGCAGCTCGATCTCGGCGAGCAGCTTGCCCCCGCCGTGGTCTTCGATAGCGGCGTCGAGCGCCTCGGCAAGGTCGAGGATCGCTCGCGCGTGCAGCATCGCTGTGTTGGCGACATCGGCGCTCTCGTCGAACAACGCACCCTGCTCCTCATCGGCCGCCTCCTGCCTGAGCTCGCGTCGCAGGTAGCGCAGGGTCAGGTCGGCGAGGTCGTAGGAGCGCTGGTCGGGTCGCACCAGGTAGGCAGCGAGGGCGGTGTCGCTCTGCACGCCGGCCAGCCGCCAGCCGTGGGCGGCCATGGCCAGGCTCGGTCCCTTGGCGTCGTGCAGCACCTTCGGTCGGGTCGGGTCGGCGAGCCAGTCGCCGAGCGCCTGGTCGTCGGCAGGACCCAGCGCCGCGAGGTCGACGTACGCCGCCAGACCGGTGCCGGTCGCGAGCGCGAGCCCCTCCAGCCGGCCGGAGCCGGCGCCCCAGGTGCCGCGGACGTGGATGCCGACGGTCTGGGTGCCCGCCTCGGCGAGCCAGGCCGCCACGCCCCCCTCCTCGAGCGTGGCCCCGGCGAGCTCGAAGCCGCCCTCCTCGATGTCTTCCTCGGAGGTCAACGACTCGAACAACCGGTTGCGCAACACCTGGAACTCCAGGCTGTCGAAGAGGTTGTGCACCTCCTGGCGGTCCCATGGGCGCACGGCCATGTCGGCTGGCGCCAGATCCAGCTCCAGGTCGCAAACCAGCGCATTGAGGCGGCGATTGCGGATCACGTCGCCGAGGTGGGCGCGCAGCGCCTCGCCCTTCTTGCCAGTGATCTCGTCGGCGTGGGTGATCACGTTGTCGAGCCCGTCGTACTGGTTGATCCACTTGGCGGCGTAGCCCGGGCCGACACCGGGGATGCCGGGCAGGTTGTCGGAGGTCTCCCCCACCAACGCCGCTAGCTCGGGGTAGCGGGCCGGTGGCACGCCGTACTTCGCCTCGACCGCTTCCGGCGTCATCCGGGCCAGGTCAGAGACACCACGCATGGGGTACAGCACCGTGGACCGGTCGCTCACGAGCTGGAGCGAGTCGCGGTCGCCGGTCAGGATCAGCACGTCCATGTCGGCGGCGACCGCCCGGGTGACCAGGGTCGCGATGATGTCGTCGGCCTCGAAACCGTCCTTCTTGAGGTACGGGATGTGGAGAGCGTCGAGCACCTCCTCGATCAACGACAGCTGGCCCTTGAACTCCGTCGGCGAGCTCGAGCGGTTGGCCTTGTACTCGGAGTACTCCTCGAGCCTGAAGGTCTGCCGGGACACGTCGAACGCCACCGCTAGGTGGGTGGGCTGCTCGTCACGCAGCACGTTGATCAGCATCGAGGTGAAGCCGAAGACTGCGTTGGTGTGCTGACCGGTCGTGGTCGAGAAGTTCTCCACCGGGAGCGCGAAGAACGCCCGATATGCCAACGAATGACCATCGAGGAGCAGCAGGCGGGGCCGCTGTGCCGTGGGTGGGGTGGGAGCGGGCTCAGGCACGTCCCGGACTCTATCCCGCAGCTCCGACGCCGCAGCGGTCGGCAAGAATGGCTCTATGAACGAGGAGAAGCAGACCGAGGACGTCGAGGATTTCTTGAGGGAAATGCCGATGGGAGCCCTCAACGAACGAATGGGAGTGCAGCTCCTGGAGGTCGGCGCCGAGCGCATCGTCGCCACCATGCCGGTCGAGGGCAACACCCAGCCCTACGGTCTCCTCCATGGCGGCGCTTCCGTCGTGCTCGCCGAGAGCCTCGGCTCGATCGGTGCCGCACTGCACGCCCATTCGCTCGGCAAGCTCTCTGTCGGCGTCGACATCAACGCCACCCATCACCGGGCAGCGAAGTCGGGTGTTGTGACGGGGGTAGCGACGCCGCTGAACCTCGGCCGTTCGTTCGCCTCGTTCGAGATCGTGGTCACCGACGAGCGCGGCAAGCGCATCTGCACATCGCGAATCACGTGCGCGCTGGTGGACGCCGAAAAGCTCGGCGTCTAGCTCACCCTGGCGGTGCCCTGGGTTCTCTTCATTGAACGGCGGGCAGCCAGCACCCGGGTCAACTGGCGTCCATTCGTAGTTGCGTTGGTCGGCCGACGGGCCGTGAGCTTGGCCCGGACGGCGTGGACTGGCGCAACCCGCTGAGTGGAGTGGGGGCCGAGAGCCAACCTGGCCATGAAGCGATTGGCGTCACGGGACCCGGACGATGCCGCGGTGGTGATGTGGGAGATGCCGATCTCCTCGGCGAACTCGACCGCGCACTCCATCAGCGCCTGACCGATCCCGCGCCGACGGAACTGCGGGAGCACGTGCGGCGAGATGGCCTCCACGGCTGGCTCCAGGTTGAGGCCCGTCAGTGTCGCGACGCGCAGCAGCACCGCACCGGCCAGCGCACCGTCGAACTCGGCGACCACGACCCGCTGCTCGGGCGAGGCACTCGCCGCCTTGATGATCAGTTCGAGGTCTCCGATGTGGTCGCGCGCGTCGGCGCGGCGCATGGCATCGGTCCACAACTCGGCCAGGGCAGGCGCGTCGCTCAATTCCGCGACCCGCATCGTCACCAACGCGCGACTCATGGCTACCTCGACTTCCCCCGGTCCGTGGACCCAAGCAGATCCGCTAAAACTTGCTCACGCTGAGCGGAAGACTACGCTCAGCGCGCCACGCTGTCAGGCGGTGGCTGCAATCGCCATCGGCACCGGGCTGCTCGCCCAACCAGGTCTGAGGAGAACTGTGATTCCGGGAACCGGCACCGCTGTCAATGTCGTGACGGTGCTGCTCGGAGCCGTGGTCGGCAAATTGCTGGGTAATCGGCTGCCGGTGCGCACCAGGGATCTGGTCACCGATGCTCTCGGCCTCACCACGCTGCTGATCGCGGCTACCTCGGCCATGGCTGTCCTCGACGAGGATCTCGCCGACCGCGTCGGTGCCAGCGCGCCACTGCTGATCGTTCTCGGATCGCTGGTCATCGGTGGCGTGGTCGGCTCGGTGTTGCGTCTCGAGGAGCGGGTGGAGCAGTTCGGCGGGTGGATGCAGCGCCGTCTTGCGGGCGAGACCGGCTCGGTCGAACGGCAGCGGTTCGTCGACGGATTCGTGCTTGCATCCCTCATCTTCTGCACCGGGCCGCTCACCGTCCTGGGTTCGCTCAACGAGGGGCTCGGCAACGGTGCCGACCAGCTGCTCCTCAAGGCCACGCTGGACGGGTTCGCCGCGATGGCCTTCGCGGCGTCGTTTGGTCTCGGGGTCGCCGCTAGCGCCATCACCATCGTGGTGGTGCAAGGCGGACTGACCCTGGTGGGCGTGTTCCTGGGCGACGTGATGTCCGACGCAACCCTGGCCGCCGTCACGGCCACAGGGGGCCTGCTGCTGGTTGGGGTGGCTCTTCGGCTGCTCCGGATCCGGGAGATTCCGGTGGTCAACCTGCTCCCCGCGCTGCTGGTGGCGCCGGTCCTGGTTCAGGCCGCTGCCGCAATTCGTTGACGTAACGGTTCGCTAACGAGAGGGTGCGGGGGAACCATGCACTCCGTAGCCGGACCTACGGTGTCAGGGCTGACCCGTCCTTCGGGGGCCGGCCGGCGCCCGAGTGCACCCAACGCGACAAGAAAGGTTCACGAAGTGAATCGATCAACAACCGCTTCATGGGTCAAGCTGATGGCGGGAACCGCCGCCCTCAGCCTGACCCTCGTAGCCTGTGGCTCCGACGAGCCCAGCAGCGACCCCCAGGCTGAGGACTCGCCCTCGGTCACCGAGTCCGCCAGCGAGTCCACTGCTGCGGAAGTGACTGACGCCAAGTGTGACGGCGGTGCCACGAGCGCAGACTCGTTCAAGGTCGGCGGCATCCTGCCGATCACCGGCAACCTCGCCTTCCTCGGACCGCCGGAAATTGCCGGTGTCGGCCTGGCCGTCTCCGACCTCAACGCTGCCGGCGGCGTCAACGGCGCCGATTCCTGCTACCAGATGGAAGACTCCGGAGACACCTCCGACCTCGCCGTCTCCAGCAACTCGGCGGACAAGCTGATCCAGGGCAAGCCCTCCGTCGTGATCGGTGCCGCGTCCTCCAGCGTGACCGAGAACGTCGTTCAGACGTTCACCGACGCGCAGATCACTGAGGTCTCACCCGCCAACACCGCGACCGCCCTGAGCGGCGTTTCGCCGTTCTACTTCCGCACCGTGGTTCCCGACAGCGTGCAGGGCAACGCCCTGGCCACCCTGATCGCGGGCGACGGCTACCAGAAGCTCGGCTTCCTGGTGTTCAACGACACCTACGGCACCGGCCTGCGCAACGAGATCGAGAAGACGTTCACGGCCAATGGTGGCGAGTGCACCTACGGCTGCAAGGGCAACGGCGACGAGTTCCCGGCGCTCCAGACGACGTTCTCCTCCGAGGTGAGCGCCGTACTGGCGACCAACCCCGACGCCATCATGATCCTGGCGTTCGACGAGACCAAGGCGATCGTGCCTGAGCTCGTCGCGCAGGGTTGGGACATGTCGAAGTCCTACCTGTCGGACGGCAACACCGCCGACTACAGCGAGGACCTGCCGCCGGGCACCATGACCGGCGCCCAGGGAACCATTCCTGGTGCGGACGCCCCGGAGGAGTTCAAGGCTCAGCTCGGCGCCTGGAACAACCTGGTCAACGGCGAGGACCTGTCTGACTTCTCCTATGCCGCTGAGTCCTACGACGCAGTGATCCTGGCCGCCCTGGCCGCGATCCGCGGTGGCGCTAACGACTCGGCGACCGTGAAGGACAACTACGCGGCCGTCTCCGGCGCTACAGATGGCGAGGAGTGCACGTCGTTCGCGGACTGCTCCGCGCTCCTCGAGGAGGGCAGCGAGATCAAGTACTCCGGCCCCTCCGGCATCGGCCCGCTGAATGACCAGAACGACCCGTCCTCGGGTCTGGTCGGCATCTTCAGCTACGACGAAGGCAACAAGAACGCGTTGTCGTCGACCATCGAGGGTGTCTCCTGATCGGCTGACCAGCCGACGCTGAGCACTAACCGTCGGAGCCCCCGGACCTCACGGTCCGGGGGCTCCTTCGTGGTCTCAGGCCTGACGCTCGGCCTTTTCCGCGTCGACGTCCTCGGCCAAGGTACCGAGGTAGAGCTCGATCACCTTCGGGTCCTTGGCCAATTCACGCCCGGTGCCCGTATAGGCATCGGTGCCTTGGTCGAGCACGTAGCCGCGGTCGCAGATCTGTAGGCAACGCCGGGCGTTCTGTTCGACCATCACCACACAGACACCGGTCTTGTTGATCATCCGGGTGCGGAGGAATGCCTCGTCCTGGCGGACCGGTGAGAGTCCAGCGGATGGCTCGTCGAGCAGGAGCACCGACGGCTCCATCATCAGCGCGCGGGCCATGGCCAACGACTGGCGCTCGCCACCGGAGAGCGCTCCTGCGCTCTGGTTGCGGCGGTCGTGGAGCACAGGAAACAGCTCCCACATAGCGTCCAGGCGCTGGGAAAGCTTGCGGGGTCGCAGGTAGAGGCCCATCCGCAGGTTCTGCTCGATGCTCAGCGACGGAAACACGTTGTTGTTCTGCGGGACGAAGCCGACGCCCATCTGGACCAGCTTGTTGGCGCGCAGGTTGGTGATGTCGCGACCCCCGAGGGTGACATTGCCCGAGTGCACGCGCACCAGCCCGAACATCGCCTTGAGCAGCGTTGACTTCCCGGCGCCGTTCGGACCGATGATGCCGATCATCTCGCCGGGGTAGGCCACCAGGCTGCAGCCGTTGAGGATGTTTACGCCGGGCAGGTAACCGGCCACCACATCGGTTGCCTCGATGACCGCCTGGCCGCTCTGCTCGGTGGTCACGACTGCTCCTCCTGCGTCTTCTGCTCGGCGGCGACTTCATCGCCCAGCTGCTCGAGGGTCTCGGTTGACAACAGGTCATCGTCGCCGAGATCCGTGTCGTGATGAGCACCGAGATAGGCATCGATCACAGCTGCGTTGGACATCACCGTGTCGGCGCTGCCTTCGGCGATGATCCGTCCCTCTGCCATCACCACGACCCAGTCGGAAATGTGGCGGACCACGTGCATGTCGTGCTCGACGAACAGCACCGTCATGCCCTCGTCGCGCAACGACTGGATGTGCCCGAGCAGCGACTGCGTGAGCGCAGGGTTCACGCCTGCCATCGGCTCATCGAGCATGATCATCTTCGGGTCGCTCATCAGGGCTCGTGCCATCTCCAGCAGCTTGCGCTGGCCACCGGACAAGCTGCCGGCGAAGTCATCCTTCTTCTCCAGAAGCCTGAACCGCTCCAACAGCTCCTTGGCCTTCTCCTCGACCTGCCGTTCCTGGGACCGCCACACGGGCCGCAGCATCGAGACCAGCAGCGACTCCCCGAGCTGGCCCTGCGCCCCCAGCATCATGTTGTCCATCACCGTCATCCGGTTGAGGGACTTCGTGAGCTGGAACGTCCGCACCATGCCGGCCTTGGCCACGCTGGAGGCTGAGGTCTTGTCGAGCTGTTTGCCGTCGAAGGACCAGTGCGCCCCCGTGCGTGCCGACGTCGGTTTGTCGAACCCGGTGATCAGGTTGAAGAACGTCGTCTTGCCGGCACCGTTGGGACCGATCAGGGCAGTGATCATGCCTCGCTGCACCTCGAGATGATCGACGTCCACGGCGGTCATGCCACCGAACTGGCGCACGATCGTGTCGACCTTGAGGATCGGGTCGGGTTTCGATGACCCCGGTGTGCTTTCCACGCCGGCCAGCAACGCGCGTCGTGCATCGGGGTCGCTCGACGTCGCGGACGTCACCTCTGCCTCAGACATTGATCTTCAGCTCCCTCTTGTCACCAAGGATGCCTTGTGGTCGGAAGATCACCAGCAACATCAAGACCACCCCGACCACGATCAACGAGAAAGTCTCCGTCTGGGTGTCGGTCATGATGCTGGACGGAACGTACGCATTGGCCACCTCGCGGACGAGGACCCGGCCGCCGTAGAACAGCACGGCTCCGAGCACGGGACCGAAGATCGTTGCGGCTCCACCCAGCAACAGCGCTGTATAGGCGAAGAACGTCAGCGAGCGACCCATCGAGTCCGCCTGCACGGTGGAAGGCAGCACATAGATGATGCCGCCCAGAGCGCCGAACAGGCCACCGATGATCAGCGCCTGCATCTTCATGGCGAACACGTTCTTGCCCAGGCTGCGGATCGCATCCTCGTCCTCGCGGATGCCGCGCAACAGTCGGCCCCACGGGCTGCGCACGAGCAGAGTCGCGATCAGCACGGACACGAGCACGGTCCCCCAGGCGACGAGACGCACCCACCAGCCCTGCGCGACGTTGTTCTGATAGGTGATCGGGAAGACGAAGAACGCGGCGAGCACCAGCAGCGTGATCAGACCAGCCACGACCGCGAAGCGCGTCACCCGCGAGCCTGTGCCTGCGATCCGCTCGGCCCGGAACCGCCGGACCATCAGCACGATCGCGACAATGAGGCCGATCGCAATGACGCCGCCGACGGCCCGCATCGAACCCGAGGCGTCGAAGGTGTCCCGGTAGTTGAACGGGCTCAGCGTCCAGCTCTGGTCCGGCAGGAACGACAGGTCCAGGAACGGTCCCTGGTACCTACTCCCCCGGAGTCCGAGGGCGCCACCGGTGAAGTCTTCGAACATCGATAGTCGTCCGACGAATCGGACGATCTCCGCAGCCGAGATGGTAACGATCGCCAGGTAGTCGCCGCGCAGCTTCAGCGTTGGTACGCCGAGCACCAGCGCGAGCAATAGCGCGGCCCCGAGACCGACCATCAGCGCCAGGATGAGCGGCAGCCCTTCGATGATCGAGATCGCGAATCCGTAGGCACCGAGCAGCATGAAGCCCGCTTGGCCCATGTTGAGCAGCCCGGTGAACCCGAAGTGGATGTTGAGTCCGATCACCGCGATGGCGACCGCGGCCGTGCTCGGCGAGATCGCTTCGCGTAGCGACTGGTTGAGAATGCTCAGGATGGTGTCCATGTCGATGCCCCTCTCAACCGACTCGTTCGGCGCGGCCGAGCAGGCCTTGCGGTCGGAACAGCAACAGGATGATCAGCATGCCGAGTGCCACGGCGTACTTCAGGTCGCCAGGGGCACCGAGCGGTCCAGCCAGCTCGACGACGAGCCCGATGATCAGCGACCCGATCAAAGCTCCGAACGCGGTACCGAGCCCGCCCAAGGTGACGGCTGCGAACAGGAGCAGCAGGATCTGCATACCGGTGTCCCACCGGATTCCGCTGCTCACCGTGAGTGCGTAAAGCACACCGGCGAGTCCGGCCAGTCCGCCCGCGACGGTCCAGACGATCCGGATGATCCGGTCGACGTCGATCCCGGAGGCCATTGCCAGCGCCGGGTTGTCCGAGACCGCCCGCGTGGCCTGACCCAGACGAGTGCGCAGCAGCACGAAGCCGACCAGGGCGATCATCACGACCGCGATGGCCATGGCTACCCACGAGATGCTGGTGACCTTGACCGGCCCGAGGTCGGAGGTGGAGAACGACTGCAGAGTGACCTTCACGTTGGCGCTGCCGATGGAGTACTGGAACACGTACTGGAGGGCCAGCGACATGCCGATGGTCACGATCATCAGCTGCGTGAGCCCGAGCCCTCGCCTGCGCAGAGGCTTCCACATCACCACGTCCTGCAGATAGCCCAACGCAGCACAGATGAGCGTGGTCAGCACGATGCCCAGCCAGAGATTCAGCCCGAGATGCTGGGTGCTGACCAGGAAGAACGCGACCACTCCGCCGAGAGTGACCAGCTCGGCGTGGGCGAAGTTGGCGAGGCCGGTCGTGCCGTAGATCAGGCTGAGCCCCAGCGAGGCCAGGGCCAGCAGCAGACCGAGCTTGAACCCGTTGAAGACGGCGCGGATCAGCTGGTCCGACTTGGCCTCACCGCCGGCGTCGTAGTCGACCGATCGGACCTGGAGCGCAGGAATCGCAGTGCGCCCCAGCTTGACCGTGACCTTGAGAGAGTCGTCGGGACCGAGCAGCTGCTTGTTGGTGGGCGGCAGCTGCTCAAGGCCTTCGGGGAGCGTGTCGTTGTCCAGCCTCACGAAGTAGGTACCGGCTTCGGTGAGCTGGAACGCGAACTTGCCGTCGTCCTCGGTCGTCTGGACCTCGACCTCGGTGCCCGCCTCGTCGAGGAGGATGACGTCAGCGCCCTCGACGGGGTTCGACCGGGAGCCGACGGTGCCGCTCACGCAGGCCGTGGTGTCAGCCTGGGCCAGACACATCGGCGCTGCTGCGGATGACCCTGCGGTCAGCATCACCAGGGCGAGCGGTGCCAGCAGCAACGCTGCGAGTAGCCCGACCAGTCTCCTCGTCGCCGCCCCTCCAGGGACTGAATGACGTGCCTTCACTCGTGACCCCCCTCGACGCACCCGGCTGGATGCTGCCCGGCAGTCTAAGGGTGCCATCGGTGATCTGCGCCACTTGGGCGAGGTAGAAGTTGGGTGGCACCCAGACCGAGCGCCGGGCGTTACCGAGCCGTGATCGGGCCGTGATCGAAACCCCTCAGGCATCGGCGATGGCCGGTCCGTGTTCGACCACGCCGTCAGCCACCTGGCGCATCGAGAGCCGCAGGTCCATCGCCGTCTTCTGGATCCAGCGGAACGCCTCCGGTTCGGACAGGCTCAGCTGCTCCTGCAGGATCCCTTTCGCGCGATCCACGGCCTTGCGCATCGCCAAACGTTCGGACAGATCCGCGACCTCGGCTTCGAGCATCGTCAGCTCGCTGAACCGGCTGACGGCCATCTCGATCGCTGGCACCAGGTCGCTCTTCGTGAATGGCTTGACCAGGTAGGCCATTGCTCCGGCATCTCGAGCCCGCTCGACCAGGTCGCGCTGCGAGAATGCGGTCAGGATGACGACCGGCGCGATCCGCTTCCCGGCAATCGTCTCGGCGGCCGCGATCCCGTCCAGGACAGGCATCTTCACGTCCAGGATCACCAGATCGGGCCTCAGCTGTTCGGTCAGCTCGATCGCCTTCGCTCCGTCGCCGGCCTGGCCGACGACGTCGTACCCCTCCTCGGTCAGCATCTCCGCCAGGTCCATCCGGATCAGCGTTTCGTCTTCCGCGATCACCACGGTGCGAGGCGGAGCGGTGGCGGCTGCAGCGGGATCAGCGGGGTCGGACACGGCGCCAGGCTATCGCCGGCCCCGGGGACAACGTCCAGCGACGTGATCGACAGCTGACCGATACAGCCGGCTGACCGAGACTCGGTTATCGTTCTCAGCCGTCAGGTCCCGGTAGCCCAACGGCAGAGGCGATGGTCTCAAACACCATTCAGTGTGGGTTCGAATCCCACCCGGGACACTCTCAGGGCGTACGTCGGTAGGCCGGGGCGACCTCGTTGATCGCGTCGCCCATGCGGTGGATCCGCAAAGCGTTCGTGGAGCCGGGGATGCCGGGCGGGCTACCGGCGATGATCACGACCAGGTCGCCCTCCTCGACGCGACCGATCTGGAGCAGCTGCTCGTCGACCTGGCGCACCATGTCGTCGGTGTGGTCGACAGTGATGGTCTTGAACGTCTCCACCCCCCAGCTCAGCGACAGCTGGGAGCGAACTCGCGCCTCGGGCGTGAACGCGAGGAGCTGGATGTGGCTGCGCAGCCTGGCAAACCGCAGGGCGGAGTCGCCGCTCTGGGTGAAGGCGACGACGTACTTCGCCTCTACTCGGCTGGCCACCTCCTCGGCAGCCTTGGCGATCACGCCCCCTCGGGTCTTGGGGTCCCAGTCGATCTCCTCGAAGTGACCGAACGCCTGATGCTCCAGCGCGTGCGCCTCTGTGGCGGTGATGATCCGGGCCATCGTCTCGACCGTGGTGATGGGGTGCTCACCCACGCTGGTCTCTCCCGACAGCATCACGGCGTCCGCACCGTCGAGCACGGCATTGGCGACGTCCGACGTCTCGGCCCGGGTCGGCGAGGGTGAGCTGATCATCGACTCCAGCATCTGGGTCGCCACGATGACCGGCTTGGCGTTCAGACGAGCCTTCTCGATCACCTGTTTTTGCAGGAACGGCACCTCCTCGAGCGGGCACTCCACTCCGAGGTCGCCACGCGCCACCATGAACCCGTCGAAGGCCTCCATGATCTCGTCGAGGTTCTCGATGGCCTGCGGCTTCTCGATCTTGGCGATGACCGGCAGCATCTGGCCGACCTCGCGCATCACCCGCCGCACATCCTCGACGTCCTTCCCGTCGCGGACGAAGCTCAGCGCGATGAAGTCGACGCTCAACGACAGCGCGAACCGGAGATCTGCCTCGTCCTTGGCCGACAGCGCCGGCACCGAGACCGCCACGCCGGGAAGGTTGATGCCCTTGTTGTTGGACACCTTGCCGCCGACCAGGACGTCGCAGGTGACGTCGGTGTCACCGACCGCGGTCACCCGGAGTCGGACCTTGCCGTCGTCGATCAGGATCGGTTCGCCCACCTTGACGTCGCCAGGCAGGCCCTTGTAAGTCGTGCCTGCGATGACCGCATCACCAGGCACATCGCGGGTGGTGATCGTCCACTCCTGGCCGCGCTCGAGCACCACGGGGCCGTCCGCGAACGTCTCCAGACGGATCTTCGGACCTTGCAGGTCGGCGAAGATGCCAACGCCGCGACCGCTGGCGTCAGCGGCCTCGCGGACGAGCCGATACACCTCCGCGTGGTCCTCGTGCTCTCCGTGACTCATGTTCAGCCGGGCGACATCCATGCCGGCATAGACAAGCTCGCGAATCTTTCGCTCGGAACTCGTCGCGGGACCAAGCGTGCAGACGATCTTGGCTCTTCTCACGCTGCGAGCCTAGTGGCACTTGGATCGATCCAACAACGATCTCGACATTCGCCCGCACGAACACGGCACCTGGCAGCCCCGCTCTGGACTCAGACGACCAGTGGGCGTTCGGTGGGCGGAATCGGAAAGGGAAGCGTCGTCGACCCAGTGAGGAAGCTGTCGACAGCCGATGCCGCCGCCCGACCCTCGGCGATCGCCCAGACGATCAGGGACTGGCCGCGACCAGCGTCCCCGGCCACGAAGACACCGGGCTCGGAGGTCAGGTACGCCGCATCGCGGGCAACATTGCCCCGCTCGTCGAGGTCGACCCCGAGCTGCTCGACCAGGCCCGGCTTCTCCGGCCCGACGAAGCCCATCGCGAACAGCACCAGCTCCGCGGGGATGTCGCGCTCGGTGCCCTCGACCTCGATGAGCTTGCCGTCCTCGAAGAAGACGTCGACCAGGCGGAGACCGCTGACCTTGCCGGCGTCGCCCAGGAACTCCTTGGTAGAGACGGCATAGACCCGCTCCCCCGCCTCCTCGTGCGCCGAGGAGACCCGGAACGTCATCGGGTACGTCGGCCAGGGCTGTCCAGCAGGCCGAGACTCAGGTGGCTCGGGCATGATCTCGAGCTGGGTGATCGAGGCCGCACCCTGACGGGTTGCAGTGCCGAGGCAGTCGGCGCCGGTGTCGCCACCGCCGATGATCACGACGTTCTTGCCGGTCGCGAGGATCTGGTCCTCGACCGCCTCCCCGAGCGCAACGCGATTGGCCTGGGGCAGGAAGTCCATCGCCTGGTGGATACCGTCGAGGTCTCGGCCGGGCACCGGCAGGTCACGCGCGTCCGTGGCGCCCATGGCCAGCACCACGGCGTCATAGCGCTCGCGCAGCCGATCGGCCGTCAGGTCGTCATCGCCGACCGACACGCCGGCCCGGAAGATGGTGCCCTCGCGACGCATCTGGTCGATCCGCTTGTCGAGGTGCTTCTTCTCCATCTTGAACTCGGGGATGCCGTAACGCAGCAGGCCGCCGATCTTGTCGGCGCGCTCGTAGACCGCGACCGTGTGGCCGGCCCGCGTCAGCTGCTGTGCGGCGGCCAGTCCAGCAGGGCCGGAACCCACCACGGCAACCGTACGACCGGAGAGCCACTCCGGCGGCTGGGGACGCACGTAGCCGCGGTCCCAGGCCGTGTCGATGATCGAGACCTCGACATTCTTGATCGTCACCGGGTCTTGGTTGATGCCGAGCACACAAGCGGTCTCGCAGGGCGCCGGACACAGCCGCCCGGTGAACTCCGGGAAGTTGTTGGTGGCGTGGAGTCGCTCGATGGCGCCTTCCCAGTCATCACGCCAGACCAGGTCGTTCCACTCGGGGATGATGTTGCCCAGCGGGCAGCCCTGGTGGCAGAACGGAATGCCGCAGTCCATGCAGCGGCCGGCCTGCTCGGTGATGATCGGGAGCAGGGCACGGCCCATACCGCCGGGATAGACCTCGTTCCAGTCCGTGATGCGTTCCTCGACCGGGCGTCGCTCCGCGACCTCGCGGCCATTCTTGAGGAATCCCTTGGGGTCAGCCATGCAAGGCCTCCATCATCGCGTTGGCCGTAGCAGCCTCGTCGAGCCCGTCCGCCTCGGCCTTCGCCTTCGCCTCCAGCGACTTGCGGTAGTCGGTGGGCACGACCTCGGTGAACCTGGTCAACGAGGTCTCCCAGTCCGCCAGCAGCTCTTCGGCGACGGTCGAGCCGGTCTCCTCGAAGTGTCGGCGCACCATGCCCTCGAGCTCGACGGCTGCCTCGGGCGTGACCGGGCCGAGCTCGACGAGCTCCCGGTTGACCCGGAACTCCTTGAGATCGAGCACCCAGGCCACACCACCGGACATGCCCGCGGCAAAGTTGCGGCCGGTCTTGCCGAGGATGACGGCCCGGCCACCGGTCATGTACTCGCAGCCGTGGTCGCCCACGCCCTCGGTGACCACCCAGGCGCCGGAGTTGCGCACGCAGCAGCGCTCGCCGACCCCACCTCGGATGTAGATCTCCCCGGCGGTGGCGCCATAGGCGATCACGTTGCCGGCGATGATCTGCTCGTTGGCCTGGAAGGTCGCGGCTCGATCGGGTCGCACCACGATGCGGCCGCCGGAGAGGCCCTTGCCGACGTAGTCGTTGGCGTCGCCCTCCAAGCGGAGCGTGATGCCCCTCGGGACGAAGGCGCCGAAGGATTGTCCGGCTGACCCGATGAGGGTCAGGTCGATGGTGCCATCGGGCAGTCCCTCACCGCCGTACTTCTTGGTGACCTCGTGGCCAAGGATGGTGCCGACGGTCCGGTTGACGTTGCGGATCTTCACCTGCGCGCGCACCGGCTCGCCCGCGTCGATCGCTGCCCGCGCCAGCGGCACCAGCTCGGTCACGTCGAGCGACTTCTCGAGTCCGTGGTCCTGGGTCTTGGTGTTGCGCAGATCCTGGTCGGGAAAGTGGCTGGCGTCGGGCGAGTGCAGGATGGGGGTCAGGTCGAGCCCCGACGCCTTCCAGTGGCCCACCGCCTCGGCAACGTCGAGCGATCCGACCTGGCCGATCGCCTCGTCGAGGGTGCGGAAGCCCAGCTCGGCGAGCAGCTCGCGCACCTCCTCGGCGACGTAGGTGAAGAAGTTGACGACGTATTCCGCCTTGCCGTTGTAGCGCTCGCGCAGCACCGGGTTCTGGGTAGCCACACCGACGGGACACGTGTCGAGGTGGCAGACCCGCATCAGGATGCAGCCCGACACCACCAGCGGCGCGGTGGCGAAACCGAACTCCTCGGCCCCGAGCAGTGCGGCGATCACCACGTCACGACCGGTCTTGAGCTGACCGTCGGTCTGGACGACGATCCGGTCGCGAAGACCGTTGAGCAGCAGCGTCTGCTGGGTCTCGGCGAGGCCTAGCTCCCACGGACCACCGGCGTGCTTGAGCGACGTCAGCGGCGAAGCGCCCGTGCCGCCGTCGTGCCCGGAGATGAGCACGACGTCAGCGTGCGCCTTCGAGACACCTGCCGCGACCGTGCCGACGCCGACCTCGGAGACCAGCTTGACATGCACGCGAGCCTGCGGGTTGGCGTTCTTCAGGTCGTGGATCAGCTGAGCCAGGTCTTCGATGGAGTAGATGTCATGGTGCGGAGGCGGGCTGATCAGTCCGACCCCGGGCGTGGAGTAGCGGGTCTTGGCCACCCAGGGGTAGACCTTGTTGCCCGGCAGCTGCCCACCCTCGCCGGGCTTGGCGCCCTGCGCCATCTTGATCTGGATGTCATCGGCGTTGGTGAGGTACTCGGAAGTGACCCCGAACCGTCCGGATGCCACCTGCTTGATCGAGCTGCGTCGCTCGGGGTCGTACAACCGATCGGCGTCCTCCCCGCCCTCGCCGGTGTTGGACTTGCCGCCCAGTCGGTTCATCGCGATCGCCAGCGTCTCGTGGGCCTCCTGGGAGATGGACCCGTAGGACATGGCGCCGGTGGAGAACCGCTTCACGATCTCCGAGACGGGCTCGACCTCCTCGATGGGGATCGAGGTGCGGCCGACACTCTCGGCGTCGCGGAAGCGCAGCAGGCCTCGCAGCGTCATCAGCCGCTCGGACTGCTCGTCGACGGCTTTCGTGTACTGCTTGAAGATGTCGTAACGACCGGTCCGCGTGGAGTGCTGCAGCCGGAAGACGGTCTCCGGATCGAACAGGTGGGGTTCGCCCTCGCGGCGCCACTGGTACTCGCCGCCGATCTCCAGCTCACGATGAGCGGGAAGGATCCCTCCGCGTGGATAGGCCGTGGCGTGCCGCCGAGCGACCTCCTCAGCAATCGTGGACAGCTCGATGCCGCCGAGCTTGGAGGTAGTGCCGGTGAAGTACCTGTCGACGACCGACTGGGAGAGCCCGACCGCCTCGAAGATCTGGGCGCCGGTGTAGGACGCCACCGTGGAGACGCCCATCTTGGACATCACCTTGAGCACACCCTTGCCGAGCGCCTTCACCAGGTTGGCGACGGCCTTCTCCTGCTCGATCTTGATGTAGTAGCCCTCGCGAGCGAGGTCCTCGACCGACTCCATGGCCAGGTAGGGGTTCACTGCGGCCGCGCCGTAGCCGACCAGGAGCGCCACGTGGTGCACCTCGCGGACGTCGCCGGCCTCGACCAGCAGGCCCACCTGGGTGCGGGTCTTCTCGCGCACCAGGTGGTGGTGCACCGCACCGGTCAAGAGCAGGGACGGGATCGGCGCCAGCTCCGCCGTCGAGTGTCGGTCGGACAGCACGATGATCCGGGCACCGTCGGCGATCGCCGAGCTGACCTCCTGACAGATCTCATCAATCCGCTCGGCCATCGCGTCGCCGCCTCCCTCGACGGCGTAGAGGCCGCGCGAGAGGTGGGTGATGAAGCCCGGCATGTCGCCGTCTCGGTTGATGTGGCGGATCTTGGCCAGGTCGTCGTTGGAGATGACCGGGAAGGGCAGCACCACCTGACGGCACGAAGCCGGAGTCGGCTCCAGAAGGTTGGACTCCGGTCCGATGGTGCCGTTGAGCGAGGTGACCAGCTCTTCGCGGATCGCGTCCAGCGGTGGGTTGGTGACCTGGGCGAACAGCTGGCTGAAGTAGTCGAACAGCAACCGAGGCTTGTCACTGAGTGCGGCGATCGGGGTATCGGTACCCATCGAGCCCAGCGGCTCGCCACCGGTGTTGGCCATCGGGGTGAGCAGGACCCGCAGCTCTTCCTCGGTGTAGCCGAAGATCTGCTGACGCCGCGTGACCGAGGCGTGGGTGTGCACGATGTGCTCGCGCTCGGGGATGTCGTTGAGATGGATTAGCCCCGCGTGCAGCCACTCGCCGTACGGGTGCTCGCTGGCGAGCTCGGACTTGATCTCCTCGTCCTCGATGATCCGGTGGTCGTCGGTGTCGACGAGGAACATCCGCCCCGGCTGGAGCCGGCCCTTGCGGACGATGCTGGCGGGATCGAGGTCGAGCACGCCGACCTCGGAGGCCAGCACCACGAGTCCATCGTCGGTGACCCAGTAGCGCGAGGGGCGGAGTCCGTTGCGGTCGAGCACCGCGCCGATCTGCGAACCGTCGGTGAAGACCACGCAGGCGGGCCCGTCCCAGGGCTCCATCATCGCCGAGTGGAACGAGTAGAAGTCGCGTCGCTTCTGGTCCATCTCGGTGTGGTTCTCCCAGGCCTCCGGGATCATCATCAGCACCGAGTGGGGCAGCGAACGACCGCCCAGGTGCAACAGCTCCAGCACCTCGTCGAACGAGGCCGAGTCGGAGGCGCCCTGGGTGCAGATCGGGTAGAGCCGCTCGAGGTCGCCGGGGATCAGATCGGACTCGAGCAGCGCCTCGCGGGCCCGCATCCAGTTGCGGTTGCCCATCACGGTGTTGATCTCGCCGTTGTGGGCGATGAACCGGAACGGGTGCGACAGCGGCCAGCTCGGGAAGGTGTTGGTCGAGAAGCGCGAGTGCACCACAGCGAGCGCAGAGGCGATCCTGTCGTCAACCAGGTCGGGGTAGAAGTGGTCGAGCTGGTCGGTGGTCAGCATCCCCTTGTACGCAAGGGTTCGCGACGACAGCGACGGAAAGTAGACGTCGGTCTCGCGCTCGGCGCGGCGGCGAAGACAGAAGGCCATCCTCTCGAGCGCCATGCCCGTGACTCGCTGACCCTTGGCGGCGACGAACAGCTGGCTGAACGCCGGCATGACCCCGCGCGCCGTGGCGCCGAGTACGTCAGGTTCGGTCGGAACCTCACGCCAACCGACGACGGACAGGCTCTCCTCGTCGGCGAGCTCCTCGATCCGCCTGCGGGTCTTCGTCACCTGCTCCTGGTCGCCCGGCAGGAAGGCCGTGCCGACGGCGTAGGAGTGCTGGGTGGGCAGCTCGAAGCCGGCCTCCGCCGCGACTGCGCGCAGGAAGGCATCCGGCACCTGCATCAAGATCCCGGCGCCGTCGCCGGAGTTGGCTTCCGCCCCGGCTGCGCCGCGGTGGTCCAGGTTGCGCAGCGCGGTGAGCGCCTTGGCCACGATGTCGTGGCTGGCCTCTCCCGTGAGGGTTGCTACGAAGGCGACGCCGCAGGCGTCATGTTCGTAAGCGGGGTCGTAGAGCCCTGCGGGCGGCGGGAACGCGTGCGGATAGACCACTGGGTTCTCCCGTCGTCGTCGGTGCAGATTCGGCGCGAACTGCATCATGGGCGCAGGGGACAACATTGGCCCACGCGGCGGAGAAGCCAGATTACCACCGGGTCAGCGGATCACCGGCCGGTTACCTGACCGCTGGACCGTGAGAGAAACCTCAGCCGGACGGCTCCCGACCAGGAGGGTCGGCCACCTCTCCAGCCTCGTGCGCCACGTCGGCCTCATCCGATGCCTGTTCATCGGAGGCCGATGCCGACGCCGACCCCTCCGACGGGGGCTCGCGACCCGCGACGTAGACCGTCTCCTCGCGGCCGGGGTGCCGGCGGCCCTGCCAGACGAAGAACGCCGCGGCCAGGGCGAACAACGCGATCGAGACCCACACGTTCAGGCGTAGTCCGGCCACGTCGTCGAGCTGCACCGGGTCTACCCGGAGGTACTCGATCCAGCCTCTCCCTGCCGTGTAGGCCATCACATAGAGGGCGATCACCCGGCCGAAGCCGAGCTTGAACCGGCGGTCGGCCCAGATCACCAGGCCGAAGGCGCCGAGGTTCCAGATGCACTCATAGAGGAACGTCGGATGAAAGGTCTCGCTCGACGGGTAGTCGACCGGGCGGTTGTCGGGGCTGATCTCCAGCCCCCAGGGGAGGTCGGTCGGCTTTCCGTACAGCTCCTGGTTGAACCAGTTCCCCCAGCGGCCGAGTGCCTGCGCTATCAAGACCCCCGGGGCCATCGCGTCCAGGACCGGCAACAGCTTGATGCCCTTGATCCGGGCACCGATGACCACCCCCAGCGCACCCAGGGCCACGCCGCCCCAGATGCCGAGACCGCCCTGCCAGACGTAGAGGGCGGAGACCGGGTTGTTGCCGTCGCCGAAGTAGAGCCCGGCGTCGGTGATCACGTGGTAGAGCCGGGCACCGACGATCCCGAACGGCACCGCCCACACTGCCAGGTCCTGGACATCACCCGGACGGCCGCCACGGGCGACCCACCGCTTCTCTCCGATCCAGACAGCGGCGATGATCCCCGCGATGATGCACAGCGCGTAGCCCCGGACCGGTACCGGTCCGAGGTTCCACACCCCGTCGGCGGGGCTCGGAATCGACAGAGGGATGGTGAAGGCGGCCGTCAGTGCGGTCACGGATGTCACTCTTCTTCCAGCAGGGAGTGGATGTCGGAGGCGAACTGGGCCGACGATGTCTCCGCGCCCCAGTAGACAGGGCTCTCGTCGTCGCTGTCGATAGCCATGGTCGTGGTCGTGTGCCCACCGGGGTCCACCGTGTCCACGCCGATGGCCAGGGCCCGACCCACCTCGACGATGGTGTCCAGGTCGGCGGTCAGACCGATGAAGGAGGGGTCCAAGTTGTCCAGGTAGTGGCGCAGCACCGGTCCGGTGTCGCGGGCCGGGTCAGTGGTCACGAAGATGACGTCGACCTGGTCACGGTCCGCCTCGTCGAGCCGGACCATGGCAGAAGCCAGCGCCCCCATCACGGTGTGACAGATGTCGGCACAGCTGGTGTAGCCGAAGAACACCAGGGTCAACCGCTTGTCGGTGTCGGCGGCCAGCGAGAACGGCTGATTTTCGGTGTCTCTCAGCGAGGTGTCCGGCACCTGGTAGGGATGATCGAGCACCTTCCCGTGGAACTCGACGTCAGGATCGCCGCCGCATGCACTGAGCACGAGCAGAGTCAGCAGGGCGACGAGCGTCTTACGCACGGACACCGCCGGCCAGCTCCTCGGTCAGGCCGCTCAGCGCCTTGAGCCCCGCGGTCCGGTCATCGAGGTGGTCGAGCAGCACCCGTACGAACGCCGAACCGACGATCACCCCGTCGGCGTACGCCGCCACCTCGGCCGCCTGGGAGCCGTTGCTGACGCCCAGGCCGACGCCGACGGGCAGCTGGGTGGCTCGGCGGGTGCGGGCTACGAGCGGGCCCCCCAGATCGCTGGTCGTCGTGCGGGCTCCGGTGACGCCCATGACCGCAGTGGCATAGACGAATCCACGACAGGCAGCCGTGGTCATCGCGATCCGTTCGTCGGTCGACGAGGGGGCAACCAGGAAGATCTTGTCGAGGTTGCGAGCATCGGCGGCGGCGATCCACTCGGGCGCGAAGTCCGGTGTCAGGTCGGGTGTTATCAGACCCGCTCCCCCAGCACTCGCCAGGTCCGTCGCGAACTGCTCGACGCCGCTGTGCCCGTTCCTTCGGCTGCCGCCATAGTGCTCGACCGGGTTCCAGTAGGTCATCACGACGGTCGGCGTGCCGGTGGCGGCAACCTCCTCGACCGTGCGCAGCACGTCGGTGGTGCGTACCCCACCTTCGAGCGCCTGTTGCGCCGCGGCCTGGATGGTCGGCCCGTCCATCACGGGGTCGCTGTAGGGCAGCCCGACCTCAATCACGTCACAACCGGCTTCAACCATCGCCAGCAACGCGTCGATGCCTCCCTGCACGTCGGGGAACCCAGCGGGCAGGTAGCCGATCAGCGCGGCGCGACCCTCGGTCTTGGCCCTGTCGAAGGCCGTGGTCACGCTGCTCACTTCGGAACCTTCATTCGGTCTTCTCTTCGCCGAGCTTGAACCACTCCAGTGCGGTCTCCATGTCCTTGTCCCCCCGGCCGCTGAGGTTGATCAGCACGATCGCCTCGGGACCCTTGTCGGCAGCCAGCTTCCTCGCGACGTCGAGCGCACCGGCCACGGCGTGGGCGGACTCGATCGCGGGGATGATCCCCTCGGTCCGACTCAGCAGCGCCATGGCGTCCATCGCCTGGGCGTCCGTGATCGGCTGGTACGTCGCCCGGCCGGTCTGGGCAAGATGGGCGTGCTGGGGCCCCACACCGGGGTAGTCGAGGCCTGCCGAGATCGAGTGCGACTCGACGGTCTGTCCGTCCTCGTCCTGCAGGACGTAGGTCCGGGCGCCGTGCAGGACGCCGCTGTCGCCGGCGTAGATCGTCGCCGCGTGACGACCGGTCTCCACGCCGTCTCCGCCTGGCTCGAAGCCGTGGATCGCCACCGACTCGTCGTCGAGGAAGGCCTGGAAGAGCCCGATCGCGTTGGAGCCGCCACCCACGCAGGCGGCGATCGCGTCGGGCAGTGTGCCGAACTGCTCGAGGCACTGGGCGCGGGCCTCGTCGCCGATGCCACGCGCGAAGTCGCGCACCATGCTCGGGAAGGGGTGTGGACCGGCGGCGGTGCCGAACAGGTAAGCCGTGTGGTCGACGCTGGCGACCCAGTCGCGCAGCGCCTCGTTGATGGCGTCCTTGAGGGTCGCGCTGCCCGAGTCGACCGAGATCACCTTCGCGCCGAGCAGCTGCATGCGGGCCACGTTGAGCGCCTGGCGCTTGATGTCGACGGCGCCCATGTAGACCGTGCAGTCGAGACCGAAGTACGCCGCGGCGGTCGCGCTGGCGACGCCGTGCTGGCCCGCTCCGGTCTCGGCGATCACCCGCTTCTTGCCCATCCGCTTGGTCAGCAGGGCTTGGCCGAGCACGTTACGAACCTTGTGGGCACCCGTGTGGTTGAGGTCCTCGCGCTTGAGCAGAACCCGCACGCCCACCTGCTCCGAGAGTCGCTGCGCTTCGTAGAGGGGGCTCGGCACATTCGCGTACTCGCGCAGGATCGTGTCGAACTCCTCGAGGAACGACGGGTCGCCCATGGCTTCGTGCCAGGCGGCTGTCAGCTCGTCGAGCGCCGCTATCAGGGCCTCCGGCATGAACCGGCCGCCCCAGCGCTGGTCGTCCTTGCCGCCGAACCACCCGTGCACATCGGCGTCGTAGCCGGTCACGCCTCGATCCCTGTCATCGCGGCGACAGACTCGCGTGGCGAGCCGTCCCTGACCAGCGCCTCACCGACCAGCACGACCTGGGCACCCTCGGCCACGAACCGCTTGACGTCGATGGGCCCGGTGATGCCCGACTCGGCCACCAGCACCCGGTCGCCGGGGATCAGGGGCGCCAATCGGCTGAAGGTCACGTTGTCGACCTCGAGGGTCTTCAGGTTGCGTGCGTTGACGCCGATGAGCTCGGCTCCCAGGTCGACGGCGCGCTCGGTCTCGGCCCCGTCGTGAACTTCCACGAGGACGGTCAGCCCCAGCTCGCGGGCTTCGTCGTGGAGCCGCCGGAGCGTGGCGTCGTCCAGGGCGGCCACGATCAGCAGAACCAGGTCGGCGCCCGCGGCCCGACTCTCGACCAGCTGGTAGGTGGTGACGATGAAGTCCTTGCGCAGGACCGGCACTTCCACGGCCGCGCGCACGGCGCGCAGGTCGTCGAGGCTGCCGCCGAAACGGCGCTGCTCGGTCAGCACACTGATCGCGGCGGCACCGCCGGCGGCGTACTCGGCGGCCAGCACGGCGGGGTCGGGGATGTCGGCGAGGTCACCCTTGCTGGGACTGCGCCGCTTCACCTCGGCGATCACGCTGGAGCCGGGCGCGCGGAACTGCGGCATCGGGTCGAGCGGCGGGTCGACGTCGGCAAGCGCGGCCCGCAGGTCCGCGAGCGTGACCGCATCCTCCCGTTCTGCGAGGTCGCGCCGGACGCCGTCGACGATGTCGTCGAGCACGGACACAGCGGCCTCCGGATGGGCTGGCAAACGGGCAGGGTTGGCAGAACTCAGTGTTTCACGCAGCAGAAGGGGATCCGGCAGTCAGGTCAGGGGGCGAGCCAGGCGCCGGCTGGGGTGTTGCGCAGCACGGTGAAGCAGAGGACCAGGACGACTGCCGCGACCGCGGCCGGCACGCGCACCCGGGCGGGCACCTGGATCGTGGTGCCACGCCATCGCAGCAGGCCCCACAGCAGGATCACGGCGATCAGGATGGGCATCGCGATGAACAGGGCCAGGTTGCTCGATGCCGCTTCGGCGAAGCGCAGGTTGGTCACGTCGTTGACCGCGCGCAGGCCCCCGCAGCCCGGACACCAGAAGCCGAGCGCAGCGCTGGGACAGAAGCCCCAGCTGTAGGAGGCATGCGGGTCGCGCAGGTGCAGTGCCAGGGTGGCCGCCCCGAGGCCTCCGACGAGGGCGGCCGGCGCGAGCATCCGCTCCCTGCGCCCACGGGCGAGGGAGGCCGGGGTCAAGGTGACGTCCAGGGTCAGGACTCGTGCAGGCCCAGCTTCGCCATCACGGCGAAGAGCACGCCGGCCGCGACCACGATCGCGACACCCACGTAGAAGATGAGCATGCTCACCGGCTGGAGCATCAGGCCGACGCCGCCGACTACGAAGCCGACCAAGGCGACGACGACAGCGGTCCAGGCAGCCGGGGTGTTGCCGTGGTTGTCAGACATGCGGGCTCCTGCTGGGTCGGTGGCTTCGCTGAACGGTGCTGAATGGTGCTGAACGGTGTTGAGGTCGCAGTCTATTCAGGCGTGGACCGGAAGGCTCACGCGGTGGGGTCGTGTCCGTCGTCGATCGACTTCCACAGGTCCAGGCTGGTCTGCTCCTGGTCCGGGGCCGGCTGTGGGGTCCCGCCGCCCGCGGCTCCCGGTGCGTCGTAGCGGGTGCCCATCTCCGGCCATGCACCCACAGCAGCCACAGCAAGCACGGCCGTGACGGCGCTGAGTCCGGCCGCGACCACCGCTACCCACCACCAGGCGCCGAAGTCGATGAGCGCGGTCGCGCCCTGGTCGGCGAAGTCCTGCTCGAGCGAGTCCGCCAGGCTCCAGCGTCCGACGACCACCGCCACCACGGCGCCGAGTGCCGCGACCGCGCCGAGGCCGGCTGCCGCCCGACGGACCCGACCTCGAGTGACCAGGAGCACGCCCCACGATGCGAGCACCACCAGGGCCAAGGTCAGCACCAGCGGCACCTGGGGAGGTTCGGTGAGGGTGGTGAAGGCGAACTGCCCCTCGGCGGCCTCGGCGGTCGCCCAGGTCTGGTTGGCCGCCACCGCTGTGGCGCCGGCGGTGACCACACCGACGACGACCGAAGCCGCGAGGCCCTTGCGACGCGGCTGCCCGGACGCGGCGGTCAACCGATCCGCCCGTCGTCGAAGCAGGTGCGGGTGCCGGTGTGGCAGGCCACGCCTTCCTGGTCGACCTTCAGCAGCAGGGTGTCGCCGTCACAGTCGACGCTGACTGTCTTGACGCGCTGCACGTTGCCGGAGGTCTCACCCTTGACCCAGTACTCCTGCCGCGACCTGCTCCAGTACGTCGCGAGACCGGAAGTGAGGGTGCGGTGCAGCGCCTCGTCATCCATCCACCCGAGCATCAGCACCTCGCCGGTGTCGTGCTGCTGGACGATGGCCGCCACCAGTCCGGCGTCGTCGCGCTTCAGGCGGGAGGCGATGTCGGGAGACAGGGTCATGCGCCCATTATCCCGTGCCCTGTTGAGCAACCCAGCTCGCGTGCAGCCCGGCGTACACGCTTCCTGCCTCGGCTACCAACGCCGAGTGTGGTCCGCGCTGCACGATCCGGCCTTTGTCGACCACGATCACCTCGTCGGCCGCCTCGGCTGTCGAGAGCCGGTGGGCGATGGTGACGCTGGTGCGGCCGGACATCAGGCGCTCGAGGGCCAGGTTGATCCGCATCTCGAGAGCCGGGTCCACGGCACTGGTCGCTTCGTCGAGCACCAAGAGGTCGGGGTCGGCAAGGTGCGCTCGCAACAGCGCGACCAGCTGGCGCTCGCCGGTGGACAACGACTCGCCGCGCTGGCCGACCGACGTCTCGAGTCCGCCCGGCAACCCGGCCACCCAATCGCCGAGACCGAGCTCTGCCGCGCTGGCCAGGATCTCGCTCTCGGTCGCGTCGAGCTTCCCGTAGCGGACGTTGGCGGTGATGCTGTCGTCGAAGAGGAAGCCTTCCTGCGGCACCAACACCACGCTGCGGCGCAACGAGGCCTGCTGGATCCGGCGTACGTCGATGCCGTCGAGCAGAACGGCGCCGGAGGCAGGGTCCATCAGCCGGGTGAGCAGCTTGGCGAAGGTCGACTTGCCCGACCCGGTCTCCCCCACGATCGCCACCCGTTGACCTGCCGCGATGTCCATCGTCACGTCGAGCAGCACTGGCGGACCGCCGGGGTAAGCGAATTCAACGCCCTCGATCCGAACGTCGATCGGTCCGCGCGGGAGCACCTCACCGTCGGGACCGGGGTCGACCAGGTCGGCGGGGGTCTCGAGGATGCCGATCACCCGGCGCCAACCGGCGATTGCGTTCTGCGCGTCGGTGAGGATCTGGGTGCCCATCTGCACCGGGCCGACGAACAACGTCACCAGGAACGCGAAGGCGATCACCTCGCCAGCGGTGATGTGTCCGCCGAACCCCAACCAGATGCCGACGATGAGCACACCGGCGTTGGCCAGGCCTGCCGAGATGCCGCCCAGTGAGAACGAGAACGCGGTGAACCCCTGGGCCCGGGTGCTGGCTGACTGGAACTCGACAATGGCGGTGTCGATGCGGACCTGGGTGCGGTCCTCCACGGCGTAGGACCGGACCACGGCGGCGCCGACCACCGGCTCAGAGATCGCCGACAGCATCAGGCCGATCTGGCGGCGGACCGTGCCGTAGGCGTCGGAGAGCTTGCGCTGGAAGTAGCGCAGGGACAGGAACAGCGGCGCAAAGCAGACCCACACCACGATCGCCAGCTGCCAGCTGTAGAAGACCATGACCACGGTGGCGACCAGCACCTGACCGATACTGATCACGAAGATCAGCCCACCGAACACCAGGAACTGGCTGACCTGGTCGACGTCGCTGGTCACCCGTGAGACCAAAGCACCGCGGCTCTCGGTGTTCTGGGTGAGCAGCGGCAGGTCGTGCACGTGGCGGAATGCCTTGATCCGCAGGGTTGCCAAGCCGCGCTCCGAGGTCGTGAACAACCGGGTGGTCATGGCGTACGACGCCCAGCTGGTCAAGACGACGGCGCAGGCGGCGAGGACTCCCATCAGCACTGTGTAGGAGACGTCCGGTCCATCGGATCCGTTGATGCCGCGGTCGAGTGTCTGCTGCACTGCGATGGGCACGATCACCTGGCCGACCGACGCGAGGACCGCCAGCGCCAGGGTGCCGCCGATGCCCTCCTTGAGCTCGGGGGAGAAGTGCACGCCACGGCGGATGGTCTCCATCGCCGCGATGTCCTCGCCGGTGTCCATCAGGGTCATGGCGTGTCCTCGGCAAGCGACTGGGCGAGGGATTGTGCGTCGGCGGCCGCCTGCTCGTAGGCGTTCACCAGGTTGGCGTACGCCGGGCTGCGGGAGAGCAGCTCGGCGTGGGTGCCGCGTTCGGCGATCCGACCACCCTCGAGGTGGAGCACCTCATCGGCCAGACCGATGGTGGCCTTCCGGTAGGCAACCACGACCAGCGTGGTGCCGGACGATCCGGTCGTAGCACTGGTCGAGGCCCGGAGGCCGGCGAGGATCCGGGCTTCGACCTCAGGGTCAACGGCAGAGGTGGCGTCGTCGAGGATCAGCAATCGGGGTCGGCGGACCAATGCCCGAGCCAGGGAGATCCGTTGCCGCTGTCCACCGGACAACGAGGTGCCGCGCTCGCCCAGCCGCGCGTCGAGACCGTCGGGCAGCGCGGCGACGAATCCGTCTGCCTGAGCAGTGCGCAGCGCGGCCCAGACGTCGGCGTCGGAGAGATCGGCGCCAAGGGTCACGTTGCCGCGCACCGTGTCGTCGAAGAGGAACGCGGTCTGCGGCACCAGGGCGACGACGCCGGCCAGCTCGCCGCGAGCCAGGTCGCGCAGGTCGACGCCATCGATCGTGACCCGACCGCTGTTGGGATCGACCAGCCGCGTCAACAAGGTGGTCAGGGTGCTCTTGCCCGATGCGGTGGCCCCCACCAGCGCGACTGTCCGACCCGGCTCGACGGTGAAGTCGACGCCGTCAAGCAGGCGTTGGTCGGCGGTGTAGGCGTAGTTGAGGTCGACGACGCTCAGTTCGGCACCCGCGGACGTCGACGCGGCCCGATGGTCGCCGTACTCCATCTCTCCGGTGGCATCGAGCACCGCTCGCACCCGCCGGTAACCCACCACACTGCGCGGGAACTCGCCGAGCAACCAACCGATCGACCGGATCGGGAACGACACGATGGTGAGCAGGTAGGCCACCGTGACCACATCCCCGGCGTCGGTCGCCCCGCTGAGGACGCGCGACACCCCGACGGAGAGGACGATGAGCACACCGAAGTTCGGTAGCGCAGCGAGCGCCGGGTCGAACGCCGCACGAATCCGACCCACCCGAATGTTGACGTCACGGAGCTCGCGTGACTTGGCCGCAAAGCGCGCGGTCTCCTCGGCCTCCCGACCGAGTGTCTTCACGACCATCGCTCCGTCGAAGGACTCGTGCGCGATCTCGCTGACCTCGCCGCGCAGCTGCTGGGCGCGGGTGGCCCAGCCTTGAGCCATCCGTTGGTAGATCACGTTGGCCGCGATCACCGCTGGAAAGACCAGCAGACCGACCACCGCCAGCACCAGGTCGGCCACGAGCATCTGCCCCACGGCGATCACCATCATCGCCACCGTGCCCACGGCCATCGGCAAAGGCGCGATCGGGCCCCAGGCGGCTTCGACGTCGGAGTTGGCGTTGGAGAGGAGCTCACCGGTCGGGTGCCGTTGGTGCCACTCCATCGGGAGAGAGAGGTACTGGCGGGTGACCGCGCGGCGCGTGGAGGCCTGCATGCGGTACTGCATGATCCCCGCCCCCAGCCGCCGAGCCACGATGCCGACCGCGCGCAGGATGGCGACGCCGACGAACAGGCCGAGTACGGCCCACAGGAGCCCGTCGCCGATCTCGCCGTTCTTGAACGCCGGCAGGACCACGTGATCCGTCGACCAGCCGAGCACCCAGGCGTCGGCGACGGTCAGCGCGCCGAACAGAACGCTGCCGAGGGTCGAGACCGCGAAGATCCACGGCTCCCGCTTGATCGCGACCAGGAGGACGGCGAACCCAGCACGGGTCGATCCCCGACCCTCTTTGCTCGCCTCGCTCATGCTCCCAGATTTTCTATCTGTCCAGACTCGCTTCGGTCTCGCGCCAACCTGCGCCGTCGGCAGGCTATTCCCCCGTGACTAATCTCGGGACATGGCCACTCCCCCGTTGGCACGCCGCGAACGTCACGCGCTGTGCGACCTCGCTCTCTGCATCGGCGAGGACGCCCCCACGCTGTGCGGCAGCTGGACTGCAAAGGAGCTGGTGACCCATCTGCTGGTGCGCGAGGGCAACCTGCTCGGCTCCGCCGGCCTGCTGCTCGGTCCGTTGTCCGCGCTCACCGACCGGGCGATGGCCCGGCTCGGCAGGCGCGACTTCGTCGTCCTCGTCGAAAAGCTTCGCGACCCGGGCCTGACGGCTTACGCACTCAAGCCGGTCGAGGTGCTCGCCAACACTCTCGAGTATTTTCGTGCACCACGAGGACCTCCGTCGCGCCCAGCCCGGCTGGGAGCCGCGCCAGCTGACTGCCGCTGATGAGGACGCCCTGTGGACTGCGCTCCGACTCGGTGGCCGCTACCTCACCCGTGCGGTCGCCGTACCGCTGCAGCTGTCGCGCTCCGACACCGATGGCACTGCCCGGCTGCGTCGGGGCGACGACCCCGTCTCCATCTTCGGCCGACCCTCTGAGCTCGCCTTGTTCGTGTTCGGCCGCAGCCAGGTGAGCGACCTGAGCTTCGAGGGCCCGGAGGAATCCATCGCGGCCCTGAGGGCTGCCGACCTCGGGGTCTAGCCGGTGCCGACGGGCGCGCCACTCACCCCGACCGGTGCTTCCTGGTCGGGGTGTGGGGCGGGGTGGTCAGGGTTCGGCGGTGAGTGGGTGGGTGCCGGTGTGGTCGCGGATGAGCTGGATGCCGTGGGGGGTGGTCCACCGGTAGGCTGCCGCGGGCGAGGACGGTGTAGGTCCACGGACTGTGGGTTTTGGCGCGGTGGTGGCGTCGACACAACGGCGCAGTGTTGCCGGAGCTGGTCGATCCGCCGTCGGCGTAGGCGACGACATGGTCGGTGTCGCACCTCTGCGCTGGTCGGGTGCAGTGGGGGAACACGCAGTGCACGGCGACCAGGGCGTTCTGCTCCTTGAGCCGGTCCGGGTGCTTCGTAGGCCTCGACGTGGATGCGTTCGGCCAGGTCGATCACCGGCTTCACGATCACCTGGGTCGCGTCGCTGCACCAGCCCTGGATCTGTTCCACGCTGATCGGGGACCTGGTGTTCCCGCACCGGGCCACGGGTCCCTGGCCGAGGTGGGCGTAGAGCACCACCGACCGACCCGGGGCCGCATCGGCTTCAGTGTCGGTGTCGGTGTCGAGGTCGAGGGCGAGCTGTCTGCGGGCCAGGTCACCGGCCGCGATCGAGCGGCGCACGTTCAGCGACTCGGTGTTCCCACAGGCTGCGAGCTGTGTCGCACCGGCGCGGATCGCGTCCTCAAGATCCAGAGCGTCGGCCAGGTCCAGCTCGCCATCGACGTGGACGGTGCCGTCGTAGGTGACCTGGTCGACATGGAGGTCGAAGTGCCGCCGTTCGGCGGCCTCGCGGCGTCGGGCCTCCGCGGCTTCGGGGTCGAACCGGACCATCGCTTCCTCGACAAGTCGGTCCATCTGGGCCCACGAACACGAACGCGCGACCGGAGCCAGATGCCGGTCCACATGCGCGGCACCAGCCTCCGACAGGGAGATGGTGTGGTCGGCGATCCGGCCCGCCCGCCACACCGACAGCTCCCCAGCGACCACCCGGCCCCAGAGCCTCGGAAGTCGGTAGCGCAGCTCCAGCGCCCGCCCGATATAGGCCTTCCCAGCATCAGTGGACATCCCCAGGACCGCGGCATACTCCATCGCCGCGAACTCCGAGACCAACGGCGCCCCCGCACCAGCCAGCGGAACACCACGGTCGCCAATGGCCTGACCGTAGTTGGCATACCAGTCATCGGGCTCGACCTCGTTCAGGACCGCCCAGTCAACCGTCGCCCTCACCATCACGATGTCGGCCGCGTCCCGATCGGCCTTGCCACCGCGCAACACCGCAAGCACCCCGGCCGTGGTGGCCGAACCGGTCTCGACTGCGGTGATGGACATAGAACAATCCAAGCACCCACCACCGACAGTCATGGATCACGCTTCCCCTTACTCCACAGGGTTTCGAGGCTCGTCGCTAACCCTCCCGACGATGGTTGAGGTGCGAGCCCGCGAGCCTCGAAACCACCCGAACCCGACCAACGCCTGGTTTCGAGGCTCGTCGCTGACGCTCCTCACACCTCAACCACCGAACGAACGATGGTTGAGGTGCGAGCCCGCGAGCCTCGAAACCACCCGACCCCGACCAACGCCTGGTTTCGAGGCTCGTCGCTGACGCTCCTCACACCTCAACCACCGAACGAACGATGGTGAGGTGCGAGCCCGCGAACCTCGAAACCACCCGACCCCGACCAACGCCTGGTTTCGAGGCTCGTCGCTGACGCTCCTCACACCTCAACCACCGAACGAACGATGGTTGAGGTGCGAGCCCGCGAGCCTCGAAACCACCCGACCCCACGAGCCTGGTTTCGAGGCAGTGGCCGACGTAAGAACGACTACCCCTCAGTGGTCATTCGAGGCCGCAGCGGAACTGGATCCGGTAGGTGACGTTGGAAGTCCACGTGCCAACGTCACCCGACGTGTCCTCATAGGTCAGCTCGATGGGGCCGGACGTGGCGACTCCTGGCCCTCCCGTGAGGTGGAGCAGGAAGCTGACGTTCTCGCCGGGCTCTATGCGGCCGCCCTCGACCGGTTCGCGCTGGGACCACAGCTCGCGAAACAGCGGTTCCTTGGAGAGGCCCTTCGGTGGATGCCCGTTCCACACCCCAAAGCTGTCCGCCCGACCGTCGCGCACCAGGAAGTCCGCGCCCTCGAGCGTGATCCCGTCCGGTTGGGTAAGACTCAGGTCGGTGAGGCGTAGGGGCTCGGCTGATGCGTTGGTGGCCGTGGCGACGCCGATCGTAAACTCCTCGGCAACTCGACGAGAGACACAGATCTCGCGGAAGTGGTCGGGGCCCACCAGGCCAGGCTCGGCCAAGTCGCTTCCTGGCAGCAGGTCTCCGGCCGAGCACCCCGAGGCGACCACAGCGATGGCCAGGCAGGCCCCGAGCAGCGCCCTCACCGGGCGAACTGGCGGGCCACCAACATGCCAGGCCGACCACTCAGCGAGTCGTAGACACCGCACAAGAAGCCTCGCTTCTGGAAGGTCACCACATTCTCAGCGGTGCTGGTGAACCCTGTCTGGGACGAGAACGAAATGTTGAGGCCCACTCCGGCGGCGAGGTCACCGCCGATGGAGACCCCGTTCTTCCACGTGACCGCTTTGGAGCCCCGGCTGCTGTCGGTGCTGCCCTGCCGGTACGGCGAGCAGTTGCTTCGCTTGACCGTCGGGACCCGCAAGCCGGTGGTGACCTGGGTGCCTCGCTCCCACGAGTAGGGCCGGATCGTGTAGCCACCGACTCCGCAACCGACGCCGTCGCAGTACCAGTGGAGGTACTTCGCGTACCGGAAGTAGGAGCGGTAGAAGTTGCCCGCCTTGCCGTGCGCGACCGGGAAGGCGACGGCCGCGTTCGCTGAGCGGTCATAGGTGACACTGCGCGAGTAGCTGCCCGGCCGGCCGGTCTGCGAGAAGGCAGAGGACATGCTCGTGGTTGCGCCCTGGGAGTAGCGCCACACCTGCCGCACGCCCTTCATGGAACTGAACCATTGACCCACGAGCACCGGCCGCTTCCGGTAGACCTTGACCACCTGCATGTCCCCGCGCAGCAGGGGACGGCCGCCCGCCAGCTCCAACGGCATCGCGTCAGGAGAACTTCCGACGCTCGCCCGCCGAGCAGCGCCGGACTCTCGCGCCCGGTCCGCCTGGACACCGAACGATTGGTGGATCGGCGCGCCGTCAGCGGGCTCGGGAACCGTCGCGATCTCCAGGGAACTCTCGCGCTGGAGAGTGATGCGCAGGGTCGTCGTCGGCGGGGAGAGCGGGATGACGTAGCAGCCGCGGGCGTCGGTGCGTGTCCAGCCGAGTAGCCGAAGTCGCACGCGGTCGCCCACCGCGGTCCGCGCCGGATCCGGTTCCGCGTGCACCATCACCGGAGCGTCGACGACCGGCATCCCGGTCTCGTCGGTGGCCGCGCCGGAAACGCCGCGGGGTGCCGTGCAGTCGTCGAGCAACCGGGCCAGCGACGGTGCCGCCGGCTGGCTTCCCGTCGCCGGGCCACCGGTGCCGAGAAGACCCATGGCAATGAGCGCTGAAAGAGCGAGGAACCGGCGCAACCGGAGCTTGTTCGACAGATGCATGTGACACGTCCCGAGAGTTGAGCGCCGTTCGAAAGGGCGCTGGAGGGACCCATTAGCGAGAAGTCAGCCACGCGGGTCAAGGACTCTTGGACTACCTGTGGACGCCCGCCCTCACGGGGTGTGGGCGGAACGCACGGCGTGACCGGCGGCGACCAGCCCGTCCTTCACCTCGGCGACCCGGAGGGTGCCGAAGTGGAAGACTGTGGCGGCGAGGACCGCGTCCGCACCGGCCTCCACGGCTGGGGCGAAGTGCGCGACTGCGCCGGCGCCACCCGAGGCGATCACGGGGATCGTGACCTCGCGGCGTACGGCACGGATCAGGTCGAGGTCGTAGCCGTCCTTGGTGCCGTCGGCGTCCATCGCGTTGAGCAGGATCTCCCCAGCGCCGAGCTCGGTCGCCTTGGCTGCCCATTCGATCGCGTCGAGCCCGGCCGACTCCCGACCGCCGTGGGTGGTCACCTCGAAGCCTGACGGCATCCCGGGTGTGCGGCGAGCGTCGACGGACAGCACCAACACCTGGTTGCCGAACCGATCCGCGATCTCGGCCACCAGCTCGGGCCGCCGGATGGCAGCGGTGTTCACCGCGACCTTGTCAGCGCCGGCACGGAGCAGGCGGTCGACGTCTTTGACCGACGCGATTCCCCCGCCCACGGTGAGGGGGATGAAGACCTCCTCGGCCGTGCGAGAGACGATCTCCATGGTGGTGGCTCGGCCCTCGTGGGAAGCCGAGATGTCGAGGAAGGTCAGCTCGTCAGCACCTTCAGCGTCATAGATCCGGGCCAGCTCCACCGGGTCACCCGCATCGCGGAGCTCCACGAACTTGATTCCTTTGACCACTCGTCCAGCATCGACGTCGAGGCACGGGATGACCCGCACGGCGAGGCTCACGGCTTGGTCAGCCCCAGCGCGTCCTCGAGCGTGAACCGGCCTTCGTACAGGGCGGTGCCGATGATCGCGCCTTCGACGCCGTCACCCACCAGACCCATGAGCGCTTCGAGATCGGCGAGCTCGGTGACCCCGCCAGACGCCACGACCGGGCGGTCGGTGGCCGCACACACGTCCTTCAACAGCTGCAGGTTGGGGCCCTGAAGCATCCCATCCTTGTTGACGTCAGTGACGACGTAGCGCGCGCAACCTTCGGCGTCGAGACGGGTCAGCACGTCGTAGAGGTCACCGCCCTCGCGGGTCCAGCCGCGAGCAGCCAGGGTGCGACCGCGTACGTCCAGACCGATCGCGACCCGGTCGCCATGCTCTGCGATCGCCGCGGCGCACCACTCGGGTTGTTCGAGGGCAGCGGTACCGATGTTGACCCGTCGACAGCCGGTGGCCATCGCCGCAGCGAGCGCCTCGTCATCGCGAATGCCACCGCTCATCTCCACCTTGATGTCGAGGGTGCCGACGATCTCGGCCTGGAGCGAACGGTTGTGGCCGCGGCCGAAGGCTGCATCGAGGTCGACCAGGTGCAGCCACTCCGCCCCCGCCGCCTGCCACCGCAACGCGGCCTCGACCGGGTCGCCGAACCGCTTCTCCGAACCGGCCACGCCTTGCACCAGCTGAACCGCCTGGCCATCGGCGATGTCGACTGCGGGCAGCAGCTCGAGGTAGGCACTCATGGGGATCCTTGGTCAGACACGTGTCGGATGGCGGTCAGTTGCGGACGAAGATGGCATGGATCAGCGGTGTCAACAGCAGCGTAAGGACGGCGGCCATCGCCCGCGCCGGCCAACCAGGGAAGAAGACCCAGACCAACACGTTCACGGCGACCAGCACGGCAATCATCAGGCCGGTCCGCTGACGCTGCCGCTCGGCGAGCGCTCCCGACGGCCTCGGGGCAGGCGTCGGTAGCCGACTGGTCCACCGCTGCTTGCGGGCGGCCTTGCGCTCGGACCGTTCCGCCTCGGCTGCTCGAGCCGCGGCGCGCAGAGCCATCTCGCGCTCGCGCTCAGCCCGTCGCTGCTTCCGCTCCTTGCTCATGACCGGCTCACAACGAACCCACCCAGTTGTGCAGCAGGGCAGCGCCGGCGTCGCCCGACTTCTCGGGGTGGAACTGGGTGGCGGTGAGCGGGCCGTTCTCGACCGCGGCCACGAACCGGTCGCCACCATGCTCTGCCCAGGTCACCAGCGGCGCCTGGGTGCGGTTGTTGGTCTCCAGCTCCCAGCTCCGCACGCCGTAGGAGTGGACGAAGTAGAAGCGCTCGCTCTCGACCCCGGCGAACAGTCGCGAGCCGTCGGCAGGCTCGACGGTGTTCCATCCCATGTGGGGCACGACGGGGGCCTGGAGCCGCTCCACGACCCCCGGCCATTCGTCGCAACCCTGGGTCTCGACCCCGTGCTCGACCCCGCGCTCGAAGAGCACCTGCATGCCGACACAGATGCCGAGCACCGGACGCGCGCCGGCGAGGCGGCGGCCGATGATCCTGGGTCCATGGACCTCGCGCAGCCCACTCATGCACGCGGCGAACGCTCCGACTCCGGGCACGACCAGACCGTCCGCCTCCAGGGCGGGGCCCATCTCGCCCGTGAGCGTGACGTCGGCTCCTGCGCGCTCGAGTGCGCGCACCGCAGACCGGAGGTTCCCCGACCCGTAGTCGAGGATCACCACTGACTTCATCAGCCGGCCAGCAAGATCAGAGACTGCCCTTGGTCGACGGGATGCCCGACTCCCGAGGGTCGATCGTCACCGCGTCGCGGAACGCCCGCGCGAAAGCCTTGAACTGGGTCTCCACGATGTGGTGCGGCTCGCGACCAGCCAGCACGCGCACGTGCAGAGCAATATGGGCGTGGAAGGCGAGGGACTCGAAGACGTGACGGGTCAGCGAACCCAGGTAGTCCTGACCGAGCACGACGTACTGCTGGCCCTCGGGCTCCCCGGTGTGCACGCAGTAGGGGCGACCGGAGACGTCGACCACGGCCTGCACGAGCGCCTCGTCGAGCGGCACCGTGACATCACCGAAGCGGCGGATGCCGACCTTGTCGCCGAGCGCCTCGCGCAACGCCTGGCCGAGCGCGATCGCGGTGTCCTCCACCGTGTGGTGTGCGTCGATGTGGGTGTCGCCCGCGGTCTGCACGGTCAGGTCGACCAGCGAATGACGGGCGAACGAGATCAGCATGTGGTCGTAGAAGCCGACGCCGGTGGAAACGTCGTGGCGACCGGTGCCGTCAAGGTCGACCTCGACCAGCACCTTGGACTCACTCGTCTCCCGCTCGACTCGGCCGGTCCTCGGGGAAGCGGTCGTGCTCATCGCTGTCCTACTCTCTGTTTTTCCATCACGGCGACCAAGGCATCCCTGAATGCCGCCATCTCGTCTGCCGTGCCGATCGAGACCCGCAGCCATCCGTCGGGCCCAGTCTCGCGGATCAGCACGCCGTGATCGAGCAGACCCTCCCAGACAGCATGACGGTCATCGAAGGTTCCGAACAAACAGAAATTGGCATCGGAGTCCGCCACCTGCAGATCCAGCGCTCGCAGCCAGTCCACCGTCGCGTCGCGCTCGGCCCGTAGCCGATCGACGTTGCCGAGCAGCTCGGGAGCGTGACGCAGGGCCGCGAGTGCGACCGCCTGCGACACCGCGGACAGGTGGTAGGGCAACCGAACCACCCGGATCGCGTCGCAGATCGCTGGGTCGGCCGCGAGGTAGCCCACCCGGGCTCCGGCCAGTGCGAACGCCTTGCTCATCGTCCGGGTGACGACCAGGTTGCGGTGTTGCGGCAGCAGCTCAAGTGCGGAGGGAGTGCCGCTACGACGGAACTCGCCATACGCCTCGTCGATGACCACGATGCCGCCGTGCTCATTGCCGGCCGCCGCCTCGCAGAGGGTCGTGACCGCATCGAGGGGCAGCGCAGTGCCGGTCGGGTTGTTGGGCGAGGGCAGCAGCACCACCGACGGCTGCAGCTCGAGCACCCGGCTCCGCGCGTGGTCCAGGTCGAGGCTGAAGTCGCTCTCGCGGTGTCCGGTGACCCACTTGGTCATGGTGTTCCGGGCGTACTCCGGATACATCGAGTACGTCGGAGCGAAGCTCAGGGCGGTTCGTCCCGGTCCGCCGAACGCTTGGAGCAGCTGGAGCATCACCTCGTTGGAGCCGTTGGCCGCCCACACCTGCTCGGCCGCGACGCCGTGTCCGAGATAGTCGGCGAACGCGCTGCGCAGCGCGACGAACTCCCGGTCCGGGTAGCGGTTGAGCGTCATCGTTGCCTCGGCGACAGCAGTGGCGACGTCCGCCACCACGGCCGGCGAAGGCGGGTAGGGGTTCTCGTTGACGTTGAGCTGTACGGGAGCTCGGTCGAGGGGCAGTTGCGGAGCCCCGTAGGGCTCGATGCCGCGCAGCTCCTCCCGGATCGGAGGAAAGGTCATCAGGTGGTCCCGTCGAGCCGCACCCGGACCGCCGCGCCATGGCCCGGCAGGTCCTCGGCCTCGGCCAACGTGACGACGTGATCGGCCACCTCTGCGAGTGCCTCGCGGGAGTAGCTGACCACGTGCACCGACTTGGTGAACGCGCGCACCGACAGCCCGGAGGAGTGACAGGCGCAACCGCCCGTGGGCAGCACGTGGTTCGAACCGGCGCAGTAGTCACCGAGCGAGACCGGGGCGTGCGGACCGACGAAGATCGCGCCGGCGTTGCGGACCCGGGCGGCGTATGCAGCGGCGTCGACGGTCTGGATCTCCAGGTGTTCAGCGGCGTAGGCATTGACCACGTCGAGGCCCTGCTCGAGGTCGTCGACCAGGACGATCCCCGACTGGGCGCCCCCGAGCGCGCTGATGATCCGCTGGGCGTGCTTGGTGATCGCGACCTGGCTCTCCAGCTCCGCCTCGACCGCGGAGGCGAGCTCCTCGGATGGGGTGACCAGCACGGCGGCCGCCAACGGGTCGTGCTCGGCCTGGCTGACCAGGTCGGCCGCCACGAAAGCCGCCTCCGCGGTGTTGTCGGCGAGGATCGCGATCTCGGTCGGCCCGGCCTCGGAGTCGATACCGACCACGCCTTTGAGCAGCCGCTTCGCGGTGACGGTGTAGATGCTGCCGGGTCCGGTCACCAGATCCACCCGTCGGCACGGGCCCACGCCGTAGGCAAACATGGCGATCGCCTGCGCGCCGCCGACGGCGTACACCTCGTCGACACCGAGCAGGGCACAGGCAGCCAGGATGGTGGGGTGCGGGAGCCCGCCGTGGTCCTTCTGCGGGGTCGAGGTCAGCGCGATCGAGGTCACGCCCGCCACCTGGGCAGGCACGACGTTCATCAGCACGCTGGAGACCAGCGGGGCCAGTCCACCCGGCACGTACAGCCCCACCCGGTCGACCGGGACCTTGCGGTGGGTGACCGTGGCGCCGGCGGCGAGCTCCGTGGTGACGTCGCGCTCCAGCTCGGCCACGCAGGTGGCGCGCAGCCGGCGAACGGACTCCTCGAGCCCGGCCCTGATGTCGGGATCGAGCCGCTCGAGAGCCTCGGTCAGCGCGGCCGGTGGCACCCGGATGTCGTCCTGCACGACGCCGTCAAAGCGCTCGGAGAACTCCCGGATCGCCTCGAAGCCGCGGGTGCGCACCGCTTCGCAGATCGCCTGCACGGCCGGGATCGCCGCCTCGACGTCGAAGTCCGCGCGCGGTACGGCGCCGCGGTAGTCAACGGGGCCACCGTCGGTCGGTCGGGCCCCGCGCAGGTCGATGCGACGGATCATGGAGCAATTCTACGAGTCGACGATCGTTCTCCCCGACTCGCGACGGAGGCTGGACTACGTTGAAGGCGTGACGGACACACTGCCGATGTTTCCCTTGAACTCGGTGCTGTTCCCTGGCGTCAGCGTGCCGCTGAAGGTCTTCGAGGACCGCTACCGCGCCCTTGTGCATCACCTGCTCCGCGTCGAGGATCCAGCCGAGAGGCTGTTCGGATCGGTCGGCATTCGCGAGGGCTACGAGGTCGGCGACCACGGAGCTCAGTCGCTGTACCGCGTGGGTTGCCGAGTCCAGCTGACCGAGGTGGAGGCGCACACCGACGGCACCTTCGACATTGTGGCGGTGGGAATGGGCCGAATCCAGCTCGACCGGCTCGAGTCTTCGGGGGCGTTTCCGGTGGGTCACGTCCAGGATCGGCCCGAGGTGGACGCGGTCGTGCCCGATGAGGTGCTCGAGCGGGCCCGAGCCACCTTCACGGCATACCGACAGGCGCTGGCGCAGGTGCGCGCCGATCCCTACGAAGGGTCACTCCCCCGCGACGCGGCCTACCTCTCGTGGACGCTGGCCGCCTGCGCCCCACTGCCGATGGCAGAACGCCAGGCGCTGCTGGAGGCAGAGGACGCCTCCGAGCGCCTGGTGCTGGTCACTGACCTGCTGCGTGCTGAGCTGCGCGCCATGAACGTGATCCCATCCCTCCCGGCCACCGAAGTCGCCCGGACTCGCTGGTCACCCAACTGACCGGGCGAGAGACTGAGCATGGCCAAGAAGCGCGGCGGCACGCCGGCAACGTTGGCGCTGGTCCGCGCCGGCATCGAGTTCACGCTGCATGCCTATGACCATGACTCGCGCACCACGTCGTACGGCGACGAGGCAGCCGAGGCTCTGGGCCTCGACCCACGACGCGTGTTCAAGACGCTGATGGTCGCCGTCGACGGGAGCATGGTCGTGGCGGTGGTGCCCGTGTCTGGGCGGCTCGACCTCAAGGCGTTGGCGCGGGCTCTGGGCGGCAGCAAAGCATCGCTGGCCGACCGCGCAGCGGCCGAGAAGGCCACCGGCTACGTCGCTGGCGGTATCTCACCAGTGGGCCAGAAGCGTCCGCTGACGACGGTGGTCGACCAGAGCGCGCTGGCACAGCCGACGGTGTACGTGTCGGCTGGGCGCCGCGGGCTCGACCTGGAGATCGCACCTGACGACCTGGTCACGGTCACGGGGGCGACCACCGCCGCCCTCAGTCGGTCGTGACCCTCACCACGGCGTGCCCGACTCCATCGTCTTGCCAGCCAGCGATGCCCAGCCCGGCGAGCGGCGCGAGGTTCTCCGTGAGCTCTGCGTCCTCCCCGGCAAGTCGGGCGAGCCAGTCGTTGCCGACGTCGAAGTTGATGAAGAAGATCGACGTCAGGTCGTCCTCACGGACCACGTCCTGGAAGGTGTCGGTGCCCCCGAGCCCACCGTCGTCCAGCAGCGCCGACAGGTAGTCGGTGTCCGGACCGATGACGATGTAGTCGTCGTCGGATTCAGTGCTAAACAGCTCCGCATCCTCGGCGGTGGGGGCCGTTGCCTTGAGCTTGTCGAGCACCCCTCGGATTGCCTCGGGGTCACCCTTCACCTTGATGCCGATCGGGAGCCCGGCGCCTGTCTCGGAGGTGAAGAACGTCCCAGGGTCGAAGTCGCTACCCACCGCGATAGCTGCGGACTCGCCGAGCAGGGTTTCAGCGTCCTCGGGCAGAGAGAGGCCCAGCTCACCCTCGGCCTGAGCCAGGAGCTCGTCGATGTCGATCTCGCCACCGGACGTCACTTCGACGTAGTCGAGGATTTCGCCGAACCAGCCGGCCTCGAATCCGACTCCCAACGCGGCAGCGGTGTCCTCCGGCAAGGTCGAGATGACCTCGGCGCCCGAGTCACTGGAGGTCAAAGAGCCCAGCCCCGCTGCCTCGGCATCACCGGCCATCTCCACCTCGAGCGAACCGTCGTCGAACCGCACCGCCACGGCCAGACCGCCGAAGTCCTCGAGCGCCTGGGTGGTCTGGGGCGGCACCAAGCCCTGGTCCAGGCCCTCCGGTGCCAGGCAACCGTCGTCAAGATCTCCGCTCCAGCAATCGGTGACGTCAGTTCCCTGCAGCAGGCTGCCGAGGCCACCGAGCTGATCGCTCAGTACCCGGCCGGCAGCTGGGGAGAGGTACATCGCCACGATGCCGGGGTCACCGGCCTCCTCGGTCCACCTCTGGAAGTCGCTGTCGTCGGAAAGGCTCGAGCTGGCAGCATCGTCGGCCACCTGTTCGGCGATCTCGTCGGTCTCAGCGATGATCAACCAGTCGCCGTTGATGGCGAGTCCGCCATCATCGGGGTTGCCACCACAGGCTTCGATCACCCGCTCTACCTTGTCCTGAGCAGCATCGCCATCTTTGACCTGGAGCACGCCTACCGGTGCCGGCCCCTCGCCCAGCTCGATGGCAGCGACAGCAAATCGGTCGCCCAGCCAGGGCCGGATGTCGTCGTCGAAGTCGAGCTCCTCGCAGGCATCCTCTTCCTCTTGGATCTTGGCGAAGATGACCTGGCGGATGTCGTCACTCGAGCCGATGCCTTCGTCATCCAGCCACCGCTGGGCGGTTGGGAACTTCTCCAGTGTCTTCAGCGCAGCAATCTTCTGGCTGCCGCTCGGGTCGAGGTCGATGCTGACGTATCCGAGGGTGTCGCTCGGCAGTGCCTCTGCTGGTTGGGGACCGGTCGTGGTCAGCCAGGTGTAGGCGCCGAACGCAGCTGCACCGACGGCCAGCAAACCGACCACGCCCCCGATCAGTTGTCCCCTGCGACGCCAGCCACCGGAGTCTTGCGGGGCTGGACGAGGGGCTGGGCCAGGGGGTGGGCCAGGGGGTGGGGTGCTGGGCGGCAGGTTCGTGGACATAGGGGGCTCCCCTCGGCTCGTGGTGACGACAGGAAGAGACGGCCGGCCCGGTCCAACCGCACTGGTCGCGGTCGGAGGTGAGAATACCGGGCGGGGTTCCGCTCAACCGTTGCGTCGCTGGGGTTTTGAGATCCCGAAGAGAGCGATCGCCAGGCCGGCCAGGGCCCCGATCGGGAAAGCAAGCATCGGGCTGCGTACCTCTTCGTCGAACGCGCGGCCAGGCAGGTTCACTGCACCAGAGAGCTCGAGCACGCCGGGCAGCTCGGTGCCGTTCTTGGCGGTCTCGGCGATCGGCTGGGGGTCAGGCGGGCTGAGATGGAGGCCCACCTTGAGCATCAGCCAGGCGGCGATCGCGCTCCCCACCACCACGGCGATCAACGTGACCACCTCGTCGCGGTCGAGCAGCATGCCCGAGACCAAGCCGAGCAGCAGGCCACCAGCTATCGCGACAACTACGTACCAACCCGTGCCGGCGAACTCGGCCATCAGCCCGTCGGTGGCCGCCGGATACCACTGCTTCTCGAAGACCGCCCCGGCCGGAGCCGGCGACCAGAGCTTCCACCAGACCCAGCCTCCGACCAGCCCGGTGACCATGAACAGAGCGAGGATGACTCCGCCCTGCACCACGGATGCCCGGCGGCTCGGCCGGCTCGGTGCCGGAGGCGTTGCCAGTGGTGCCGGGTCGGTCATCCGGTCAGACATCCGGGTCCCAGAAGCTGCTTGAGATCGGCGAACAGTGCGGGACTCGGGGTGACCCGGAGCCGATCGTCGAGACGCATCACCTTCGTGGCCTGCCGGGTCATCAGTCGGAGTCGCACCTCGGTCATGCCGGGGTGGGTGCCGAGCACATCCTTGAGCTGCTCGATCACCGGACCAGTGCAACGGGTCGACGGGAGGCTGATCATGACGGGGCCGGCTGGGCCATCGGCCAGGTCGGGCACCGTCACCTCCTGACCGTGCAGCTCCGGCTGGTCCTTGCTCCGGGAGAGGCGTCCCTTGACCGTCAAGATGGCGTCCTCCACCAGCAACGTACTGGCCAGCTGATAGGCGCTGGGGAACAGCAGGACGTCGATCCCACCCTCGAGATCCTCGAGTGTGACCATTGCCCAGGCGTCACCACGCTTGGTGATCTTGCGCTGCACGGAGGTCACCAGTCCGCTCACGGTGACCGAAGATCCGTCGGCGCGCTCCTCGTCGGTCATCAGCTGCCCGATGGTGCAGTCGGTGCCTCGGGACAGCACGTGCTCGAGCCCGAGCAACGGGTGGTCGGAGACATAGAGCCCGAGCATGTCGCGCTCATGGCCGAGCAGGGTCGTCTTGTCCCACTCGTCGATCTCGGGAATGGCTACGGTGATGCCGAAACCACCGCCTTCGTCGTCCAGACCCCCGAACAGCGAGTCCTGGCCGATCGCCTCGTTGCGCTTGATGTCGACGTACTGGTCGACGGCTGTCTCGTGGACGGCGACCAGAGCTCGTCGCCTGTGCTTCATGTCGTCGAAGGCGCCAGCCTTGATCAGCGACTCGATCACACGCTTGTTGCAGACAGGAGCTGGCACCTTGTCGAGGAAGTCGTTGAAGTCGGTGAACCTTCCGTTGGCTTCACGGCCCGCGACGATGCCGTCGACCACGTTGCTGCCCACGTTGCGGATCGCGGTCAGCCCGAACCTGATGTCGTGACCGACGGGCGTGTAGTCGGAGGCCGACTCGTTGACGTCGGGAGGCAACACCTGGATCTTCATGCGGCGACACTCGTTCAGGTAGATCGCCGACTTGTCCTTGTCGTCCTTCACCGAGGTCAGCAGTGCTGCCATGTACTCGGGCGCGTAGTGCTGCTTGAGGTAGGCGGTCCAGTAGGAGATCAGGCCGTAGGAGGCGGTGTGCGCCTTGTTGAAGGCGTAGTCAGAGAACGGGACCAGCACCTCCCACAGTGCCTTGATCGCACTCTCGGAGTAGCCGTTGGCCTTCATCCCCGCGGAGAACGGGACGTACTCGGCGTCCAGGATCTCCTTCTTCTTCTTGCCCATCGCCTTGCGCAGCAGGTCGGCCTGACCCAAGGAGTAACCGGCCAGCTTCTGGGCAACGGCCAGGATCTGCTCCTGGTAGACGATCAAGCCGTACGTGGGCTCCAGGATCTCGGCGAGTGGCTCGGCAAGCTGGGGGTGGATCGGGGTGATCTCCTGCTTGCCGTTCTTGCGCAGGGCGTAGTTGGTGTGGGAATCGACGCCCATCGGGCCCGGGCGGTACAGCGCCAGCACGGCAGAGATGTCAGCGAAGCAGTCGGGACGCATCAGTCGCAGCAGCGAGCGCATCGGTCCGCCGTCGAGCTGGAAGATGCCGAGCGTGTTGCCGGTGCCCAGGAGCTGGTAGGACGGGGCGTCGTCGAGCAGCAGGTCCTCCAGGACCAGGCGCTCGCCGCGGTTGGCCACAATGTTCTTGAGGGCGTCGTCGAGGACGGTGAGGTTGCGCAGCCCTAGGAAGTCCATCTTGATCAGCCCGAGCGCTTCGCAGGTGGGGTAGTCGAACTGGGTGATCATCGCGCCGTCGGCAGGACGCTTGAGCAGCGGGATCACGTCAGCGAGGGGCTCGCTGGACATGATCACGCCGGCGGCGTGGACTCCCCACTGTCGCTTGAGGCCCTCGATGCCGATCGCCGTGTCGACAACCTTCTTCACGTCGGGGTCGTTGTCGTAGAGCGAACGGAACTCACCCCCCTCGCCATAGCGCTTGTGCGCGGGGTCGAACACGTCCTTGAGCGGAATGTCCTTGCCCATCACCACGGCCGGCATTGCCTTGGTGATCCGGTCGCCCATCGCGAACGGGTAGCCGAGGATGCGGCTGGAGTCCTTGACCGCCTGCTTGGCCTTGATCGTGCCGTAGGTGACGATCATCGAGACGCGGTCGTCGCCGTACTTGTCGCTGACGTATCGGATCACCTCGCCGCGTCGACGCTCGTCGAAGTCGATGTCGAAGTCGGGCATCGAGATCCGCTCGGGGTTCAGAAACCGCTCGAAGAGCAGCCCGTGCACCAGCGGGTCCAGGTCGGTGATCCTCAGCGCGTAAGCCACGATCGACCCGGCGCCCGAGCCGCGGCCCGGTCCGACGCGGATGCCCTGCTGCTTGGCCCAGTTGATGAAGTCAGCGACCACCAGGAAGTAGCCCGGGAACCCCATCTCAAGGATGACGCCTACCTCGAAGTCGGCCCGGGCTCGCGCCTCGGCCGAGACACCGGCCGGGTAGCGCGCGGCCAGTCCACGCTCCACCTCCTCAAGTAGCCAGGTGTGCTCGGAGTGGCCGGGGGGGCAGGGGAAGCGAGGCATGTAGGTGCCGTTGCCCTCGGTGAACTCGACCTCGCAACGCTCTGCGATGAGCAGTGTGTTGTCGCAGGCCTCCCGAAGGTCGTGCTGGTCGACCCACAGCGACCGCATCTCTGCGGCAGACTTCAGGTAGTAGCCGGTGCCCTCGAAGGCGAATCGTTTGCCGGCCCCCGAACCCACCGGCATGTCCATGGTGCTGCTGGAGTTGATGCACAGCAGGTGTTCCTGCGACGGCGCGTCCTCCTCCAGCACGTAGTGCGAGTCGTTGGTTGCCAGCAGCGGGATCTGGAGGTCCTTGGCCAGCCGCAGCAGGCCGTCGCGCACCTTGTTCTCGATCTCCAACCCGTGGTCCATCACCTCGAGGAAGTAGTTGTCGCGGCCCAGGATCTCTTGGAAGTCACCGGCAGCCTTGCGAGCTGCGTCGTAGTTGCCGTAGCGGAGGTGGACCTGCACCTCGCCCGACGGACAACCGGTGGTGCCGATCAGCCCCTTTGCGTGCTGCGCGAGGAGCTCGCGATCAGCGCGTGGGTGCTTGAAGAATCCATCGCGCCAGGCTCCGCTCGAGAGCCGAAAGAGGTTGTGCATCCCCTCCGTGCTCTCGCTGAGCAAGGTCATGTGGGTGTAGGCACCGCGAGCCGAGACGTCGTCGTCGCCGCCGTCGTAGAAGTTGACGCCCTTGCGCTCGAAACGCGAGATGTTGGGAGCGAAGTAGGCCTCGATACCAATGATCGGCTTGACCCCGACCGCCTTCGCCTTCTTGTAGAACTCATAGGCACCGAACACGTTGCCGTGGTCGGTCATCGCGATCGCCGGCATCTCGAGCTCGGCCGCCCGCTCGGTCAGCTGGGTGAGCCGAGCGGCGCCATCGAGCATCGAGTACTCGGTGTGGACGTGCAGGTGGACGAAGCTGTCCCCGCTCCTGGCAGAGCCACCTGTTGTCATGCTGGTCGAGACTCCTCAGCGATCGAAATCGAGCATGCAGCAGCGTCCACGGCGTGGGTGCCGAGCGACCTTCTGGGGGAAGGCCGCCAGCCTACGGGAACCGTTGGCGACATGGTGGCAGGGCACACCGACAGTCCGCCTCACGCCTACTTCGCGGCGTCCAGGCTTTCGGTGATGATCGTGTGCACGATCCGGGTGAGTCGCTCCGCGCCGAGCGCGGGAGCACGTCGGGCCATGGTCTCGGCGATGGCCTGCTCCCGAGCGGGGTCTCGCGCTGGGTCGTCCTTGAGTGGCTGCACCGCTGCCGTGAGCGCCGCGCGCCTGCCAAGCAGGTCGGCGAGTTCGGCGTCCACCTCATCGATGAGCCCACGGAAGAACGCCGTCGGATCGGCCCCGGGCCAGGCCATCTTGAGGTCCGGAGCCCCCTCGTCGTTGGCGGAGCCATCGGTGCGTTCGAGCTCTACACAACCGCGGTGCTCATAGAACGTCCTGGCGGGAGTGTTGCTCTCGAACACCCAGAGACAGAACCCGTGGGGACGCAGCGACTGAGCGACGTCGAGCAGCAGTCCACCCAGGCCCGCCCGCTGGGCGTGTGGAGCCACGTAGAGCGAGTGCAACCAGTCGTCCTCGACCACCATGAACGCCACCAGGCGATTGTCGTCACAGGCGACCCACACCTCGCGCTGGGTCAGGTCCCAGCCAGCGACAGCTGCCCGCACCTCGACAGTGGTGCGCGCCAGGGGAGGCATCTGCGGCACGGCGGCAGCGCGAACCTCGAGAAAGAGGTCGGCGATCGCCGCGAGGTCCTCGACCGAGGCTGGCCTCAGCTCGAGATCAGTCGGCACCACGAATGACCTCGAGTGCGTGGGCCAGGTCGTCGGGGTACGTCGATTCGTACTCGACGTGCTCCCCGGAGTCGGGGTGCTCGAAGCCGAGGCGCACAGCGTGCAGCCACTGACGGGTCAGGCCGAGGCGCTTTGAGAGCGTCGGGTCGGCGCCGTAGCTCAGGTCACCGACGCACGGGTGCTTCAGGGCTGCCATGTGCACCCGGATCTGGTGAGTCCGACCGGTCTCGAGATGCACCTCGAGCAGGCTGGCGAAACGGTGAGCCTCGAGAGTTTCGTAGTGCGTGACGCTGGCCCGGCCACCGTCGAGGACCGCAAACTTGTAGTCCGCGCCTGGGTGGCGGGCGATAGGGGCATCGATGGTTCCCTCGAGCGGGTCCGGGTGACCCTGGACCATCGCGTGATAGACCTTGTCGACGATGCGGTGACGGAAGGCGTTCTTGAGCCTTGAGTACGCGTGCTCTGACTTGCAGATCACCATCACTCCCGAGGTGCCGACGTCGAGCCGCTGCACAATGCCTTGTCGTTCCGACGCGCCGCTGGTGGCGATCCGGAAGCCGGCGCCGGCGAGGTGAGCGACCACCGTCGGGCCCCGCCAGCCGGGCGACGGATGGACCGCGACCCCCACTGGCTTGTCGATCACGACGATGGAGTCGTCGTCGTGGATGATCTTGATGCCCTCGACCTCCTCCGGCACGATCTCGAGGGGATCGCTCTCCACCGGCATGGACACCTCGACCAGCGCCCCGGGCAGGACCCGGTCGCTCTTGGCGACCTCGCTCCCGTCCACGTGGACCAGCTTGCGTGAGATCAGCTCGGCTGCGCGACTGCGGGACAGCCCGAACATCCGCGCCATCGCGGCATCGACACGCTCTCCGGAGAGACCCTCGGGGACGTTGAGGCTTCGGTAGTCGGCTTGGTTCACTCCGCCGGCTCCCGATCGGCTTCCGACGCCGGCTCCGCCTGCTGTTCGCGGGAGCCGTTGATCCTGACCCCCCGGAAGGCCTGCACGAGGATCAGCGCCGCCCCGACGTTGATGCAGATGTCGGCCACGTTGAAGACCGGCCAGTTCGGGAGCATCAAGAAATCGATGACGTGGCCGCGGAATGGCCCTGGCTCACGAAGAAGCCGGTCGGTCAGGTTCCCGGAGATGCCCGCCATCAGCGCCCCGAGTGCGACCGCCCAGCCGACCGTGCCGATTCGACGGCTCAACCACAGCACCACCACCACCGCTGCGAGGGCAACGCAGGACAGCGCGACGGTGAACTGAGTGCCGGTGCTGAATGCAGCTCCTGGGTTGCGAGTCAGGTGGAGCTGCAGGACTTCACCGACAACTGACACGTCATCACGGCCGGTCAACCGCTCTACCGCGAGGATCTTGGTGACCACGTCACCGGCGTAGAGGATCACGGCAATGCCCGCGAACAGCACCCAGAGGCGCCTTCGTCGGGGTGCGGGGATGGCTCCTGCCGCGGGCCCTACCGACGTTCCTCGCGCTGCTTGCATGTCATGCACAGTGTCGCACGCGGGAAGGCCATCGCTCTCATCTTCCCGATGGCCTCACCACAAGACTCGCAGATGCCGTAGGTGCCGTCATCGATGCGGGCCAAGGCGCGGTCGATCTGGGCCAGCTTGTCGCGCTCGTTGTTGAGCACCGTCAGCTCGTGGTCGCGCTCGAAGCTGGTGGCGCCCATGTCGGCTTGGTCCTGGCCGGCGCCGTCGCCGGAGTTCCTCAGCAGTCCAGAGAGCTCCGTCTCCTGCGCCTGGATGATCTCGAGGCTGTGGGTCCGCTGACCGTGCAGCTCATCGAGGACTTCCTTCAGCTCCGACTTGGTCCAGGCGCTCTCGCCCGACTTGACCGCCAAGGAACCGACCGAGGGCTTTTTCGCGGGTGCCTTCTTGGCCGGTGCCGCCTTTTTGGCCGGTGCCGCCTTTTTGGCCGGTGCCGCCTTCTTGACCGGTGCCGCCTTCTTCGCCGGTGCCGCCTTCTTCGCGGGTGCCGCCTTCTTCGCCGGTGCCGCCTTCTTCGCGGGCGCGTTCTTGGCTGGTGCCGCCTTCTTCGCGGGCGCCTTCTTGGCCGGTGCCGCCTTCTTCACCGGTGCCTTCTTGGCCGGTGCCGCCTTCTTCGCGGGCGCCTTCTTGGCCGGTGCCGCCTTCTTCGCGGGCGCCTTCTTGGCCGGTGCCGCCTTCTTCGCCGGTGCCGCCTTCTTCGCGGGCGCCTTCTTCGCCGGTGCCGCCTTCTTCGCGGGCGCCTTCTTCGCCGGTGCCGCCTTCTTCGCGGGCGCCTTCTTCGCGGGCGCCTTCTTCGCCGGGACTGTGGTGCCGGCAGACCGCTTGGGATCGCGCGATATCGCTCTCCGCGCGGCGGTTGCGGCCTGACCAGCCAAGGACCTGGTGCTGCGAGCCATGAGTGGCCTCCCTAGGTGACCGCGACCACTAACCGGTCTCACGGACTGCGGGGAGGGTAGCCGGTGGCGTGTGGGTGCTCAAACAGGCGCACCGACAAATAGGCCGACGGCCGACCCCGTGGGGTCGGCCGTCGGCCTGATTTAACGCTGGCAGGTCAGCTGTCGTCCTCGCCGAGGATCGATCGCAGACGCTTGGGTGCTGGTGCCTCGTCGCCCGGTGTCGGCGCCTCGGTCGGCCCGGTCAGGGCTTCCAGCTGTTGGGTGAAGTAGGTCTTCAGGCGGGAGCGGTACTCGCGCTCGAACGACCGGAGATTCTCCACGTCCAGGTTGAGCTTGTCCCGCTCCTTCTCCAGGTCGCCGAACAGCTGCGCGCGGCGCTCCGAGGTCTCGGCATCGAGCATCTGCGAACGCGAACGCGCGTCAGCCTCGAGTCGATCGACCTTGCTCTTGGCCTCGCTCTCGAGACGCTCGGCCTTGGTGCGAGCCTCACCGACGATCTTGTCTGCCTGGTTCTTGGCATCCTCGACCAGCTCGTCGGCGTTGTTCGTGGCGATCTCGAGCAGTCTCGCGGCCGCGTTGGAGGCCTGTGGCACCGTCTCGACGCGGATCGTCTGGGGCGCTTCCACCGCGGCGGCAGGGGCTGGTGCGCGCACCTGCTCGGGCTCGGGTTCGGGCTCGGGTTGGCGTACAGCCGGTTCAGGCGACGTTTCGGACGTGGCGAACGATCCACCCTGCGCCGAGGAGAGCTTCGACCGCAGGTCGTCGTTCTCCTTGGTCAGTCGGGCGAGCTCGGCCTCCACCTCGTCGAGGAACTGGTCGACCTCGCCCATGTCGTAGCCCTCACGGAGCCGGACAGGCGTGAATCGCTTGTTGCTCACGTCCTCAGGCGTCAGCGGCATGACCTCACCCAATTCATTCTCGTTAATGCAGTACGTGCGAACCATAGCGTCTGCGTGGGGCTGTTGTTACCTCGGCGAACGGCGGTCTCAGCCGACGGTGGTACGGAGCGGCGGCACCGAGAGCACCTATAGCCAGATGCGTGTGTTGATGTAGAGCAAAACGTAAGCGATAACCATCACCAGCAAGAAACTCAGGTCGAGGGCAAAGTTGCCGATCCGTAGCGGAGGGATCACTTTGCGCAATGCCGTGATCGGCGGATCAGTCACCGAGTAGACGGCCTCCAGACCGACCAGCAAGATGCCGCGCGGGCTCCATGAGCGGGCGAAGACCTGCACCCAGTCGACCACGAACCGCACCCAGAGCATGGCGATGAAGAACCACAGGACTCCCTGGATGATTTGTCCGACTAATGGCATGGGCGATCCATCGAGGGCGACTCCTGCTGGTGGGGCTGAGGCTCGGGGGTGACCCGTGGAGCCTAGCTCTGGTTGAAGAACCCACCCTGGACGATCCGCTCCTTCTCCTCAGCGGCGACCGAGACGTTGGGCGGGGAGAGCAGGAACACTTTGTTGGTGATGCGCTCGATGGTGCCACGAGTGGCAAAAACCAGCCCGGCAGCGAAGTCGACGAGACGTTTCGCGTCCGAGTCGTCCATCTCGGAGAGGTTCATGATCACCGGGGTGCCCTCGCGAAAGTTCTCGCCCACGGTGCGCGCCTCGTTGTAGGTGCGCGGGTGGAGGGTCGTGATCTGGGAGAAGGCGGCAGCAACTGGAGCGGGACCCGTGACGGGGGTGGGACGACGTCGCTCGGAGAGGTCGGCCACGGCGGCGCTGCGCCGATCCCTTACCCGGGCCGGACGGCCGGCTGGGACCGCTTCGGTCTCCTGGGTGTGATGGTCGTCACCGTAGTACTCGTCATAGTCGTCACCGGTGTCCTCGAGCAGGCCGAGGTACTCGCCGATCCTGCGCATCGCACCGCTCATGACATGCCTTCCAGAGTGACGGGGCGCGCCGTGAAAAGAGCGCCATTCCTGTGATGGACCCTACTTGAACTGAGGCCTTGAACCGAGGACCGCGGAGCCAATTCGCACGTGTGTCGCGCCTGCCTTTACGGCCGCCTCGAGGTCGCCACTCATACCCGCGGAAACCCATCCGGCGGCGGGGTGGGCAGCGAGGAACCGCGCACGAATCTCCCCGAGCCGTTCGAAGGCTGCGCTCGGATCGGCTCCCAGCGGCGCAACGGCCATCAAGCCCCTGAGTCGGAGCCACTCCGCTTCCGCGACCGCCTCGGCGAGGTCGTGGAGCTGCTCAGGGTCCGCACCGCTGCGATGACCTATCTCGGGTGGGTCGAGGCTGACTTGCAGCAGTACATCCACTGGCTCACGGCGAGCGCCGGCGCCTCGGTCCAAGGGGCCGACCAGCTTGCGGCGGTCGACCGAGTGGATGACGTCGGTGTACGCCGCGACAGCCCCCGCCTTGTTGCTTTGCAGCCCACCGATGAAGTGCCAGGTGAGGTCGAGATCCGCGCACTCGGAGGCCTTGACCTCGGCCTCCTGGTGGCGGTTCTCGCCGACATCGGTGACCCCGAGCTCGGCAAGCAGACGCACGTCGTCGGCACCGAAGAACTTGGTCACCACGATCAGGCGTACCTCGTCGGGCTGCCGGCCGGCGTCGGAGCAGGCGGCCCGGATGCGCTTGTCCACAGCGGCCAGGTTGGTTGCGATCTCGTGGCGGCGGTCCGTGTCGCTCACCTGCCGCACCTGATCACGCCAGCCAGTCGACCGGAGCCGATCCCGTCGCGACGATAGGAGTAGAGGTCGGCGGACTCGCGGGTGCACCGGGAGGCATCGTGGACGGCCACGCCCGCTGCCGACAGCTGCGCGCGCACCCCGGCTCCGAGATCGAGCGACGGGGTGCCCCAGGACGTGGTGGCGACCGCTTCCGGGACCAACTCGCCGACCTCGGCCCGCATCGCAGCAGGCACCTCGTAGCAGGCGCCGCACACGTGTGGGCCCACCCAGGCGGTGACCGCGCCCTCAATCGAGCCGGCACCAAGCTCACGCATCCTGGCCACGGTCGCGGGCACGACACCGGCCGCGAGACCCGGCCGCCCGCAGTGGGCCGCGCCGAGGACCCCGACGGCCGGGTCGGCGAGCAGCACCGGCACGCAGTCGGCTGCCCGGACCAGCAGCGTCGTGCCGGGGCGGTCGGTGACGATCCCGTCTGCCTCGGGGCGGCCCGGGACGCCGGCAACGACCACCCGTGAGCCGTGCACCTGGTGGAGGTCGGCGACCTCGTCACCAGGGGCGAAGTCCGCGAGCAGCAGCCGCAGGTTCTCCTCACGAGCTCTGGGTTCGTCCTCGCCCTCGACCGCGAGGTTGAGCTCGTCGAAGGGAACGCCACTGACCCCGCCGTACCTGTCTGTGAAGGCCAGGTCGACGGGGCCGAGACTGTGGCGAAAGGAGTACAAGTGGACCTTTGACTACTTGAGGAAGTCGGGCACGTCCAGCTCGTCGTCGTCGTAGACCGGCTGGCGCGGTGCGGGCTTCGGCGTTGCCGCGAACGGCGATCCGTCCTGGCTCGCAGGCGTGGACCGGGCGCTAGCCAGAGCATTCTCCCTGGTCGCGCCGGTCACTTCCGCGCCCTCGCGGCGAGTGGCCAGCGCTGCCGCCGCCGCCCGGGTCTCTTCCTGGGTCTGGACCGGTCGCGCATCCTTGCGCAGCCCGGCGCCTTCGTGGCGGCGCTTGGGAACCCCGCCGTCGAACCCGGCCGCGATCACGGTCACCCGCACCTCGTCGCCTAGAGCGTCGTCGATCGTGGCGCCGAAGATGATGTTGGCTTCCGGGTGTACCGCGTCGGCCACCAGCGCCGCGGCCTCGTTGATCTCGAACAGGCCGAGGTCCGAACCGCCGGCGATCGAGAGCAGGACGCCGTGAGCTCCGTCGATGCTTGCTTCCAGCAACGGGCTGGACACGGCCATCTCGGCGGCGGCGACCGACCGGTCCTCACCGCGGGCGGAACCTATGCCCATCAGCGCCGAGCCGGCGTCGGCCATGACCGACTTCACGTCGGCGAAGTCGAGGTTGATCAGGCCGGGTGTGGTGATCAGGTCGGTGATACCGGAGACGCCCTGCAACAGCACCTGGTCTGCCTGCTTGAACGCGTCGAGCACGGACACGTTGCGGTCGCTGATCGACAGCAGCCGGTCGTTGGGGATCACGATGAGTGTGTCGACCTCTTCGCGAAGCTGGGCAATGCCCTGCTCGGCGGAGTTGGCGCGGCGGCGCCCCTCAAAAGCGAACGGCCGGGTCACGACGCCGATGGTCAGAGCACCGATGGAGCGCGCGATGCGAGCCACGACCGGGGCACCACCGGTGCCGGTGCCGCCGCCCTCGCCGGCGGTCACGAACACCATGTCGGCGCCCTTCATGACCTCCTCGATCTCGTCGGCATGGTCCTCGGCCGCCTGGGTCCCGACCTCCGGGTTGGCGCCGGCGCCGAGTCCGCGGGTGAGCTCGCGACCGATGTCGAGCTTGACGTCCGCATCGCTCATCAGCAACGCCTGCGCGTCGGTGTTGATGGCGATGAACTCCACGCCCTTGAGGCCGACCTCGATCATCCGGTTGACGGCGTTGACCCCGCCACCGCCGATGCCGACCACCTTGATGATGGCCAGGTAGTTCTGTGCAGCTGCCACGGCGGCTTCACCTCTCCATGTCATGTCTGTGGTCCGTACGTGCTGAGCGGCGCGGGGAAGTCGGCGATTCGAGTGAACTGTGACCCTCAGCCTGAGGGTTATAGTTATGTCAACCTCGTCGTGGTCATGACAGTAGGCACGCGCTCGTCGTTCGTGGCGGCGACACGCCGCGCCGATCGCCGCGTGTCGACCAGTTCCGTCCCTACGGCAAGTTGGAGCTTGTCGTCGGGGAGCCGGGCACACTCACGTCATAGACCTTGGCCTCGCGGGAGAGCAGCGCCGAGAGCACCTCGGACTTCTCCCCCGACTGCTCCGCATTGCCCCACAGCACTATCCGGTCGTCGCGTAGCACCAGCCAGATCTGGTCGACGCTCTCGACCTCGAGGTGGTCGACGGTCGCGAGGAAGGCCGGTTCCAGTGCGCCGGCGACGGTGGCCGCCTCGCGCAAGGCATCGGTCCCGACATCGGAGGAGGTCTCGACCATCGGCAGGTTGGCCGGCGGGCGCTTGCGGTCGCCGAAGACCACGCCGTCGGCGTCGAGGTTGCGCAGCAGGTCGCCCATCTTCACCACCGCGACCGGCTCCCGCTCCTCGATCTCGATGAGGACCTCGTGAGGCCACTTGCGGGAGACATCGACCGCGCGCACCGCACCCAACGACAGCACCTTGCGCTCGATCGCCTCCAGGTCGACCTTGGCCAGCGGCTCACCTATCGGCACTTCCGCCGCGGTCGCGATGTCGGCGGAGGTGAGGTCGAGCGTGCCGCGGACCTCGACCCCCTCGACCTCCAGCAACGATGAGAAGTAGACAGCGAAGACCCCGCCACCAGCGAGGAGCAGCGTCACCACAGCCGCCGCGACCCGGCGCCAGGCGAGCCAACGCCTGGCCCACTGGCGACGGGCGAACCGTTTCCGGCTGCTCGTGAGCTGGTCGGGATTCGGGTCCAGGGTGATCATCGGACACCCGCCTCCAACAGGTCGAGGATGCGCGGAGCGAGATCGGTTACGCTGCCGGCGCCCAGCGTCAGGACGAGGTCCCCGCTCGTGGCGTGGGCAACGGCCGCGGCGGGGCCATCACCTGGATCGGGCACGAATGCGACCGCGCCGGTGGGCAGCGGTACGGCGTTGGCGACCAGTGCTCCGGTCACCTCGGGGTCGGCGTCCTCGCGGGCCAGGTACACGTCGAGCACGACCACCGCGTCAGCGGCACCAAGTGCCTCGCCCATGGCGCGCCCGAAGATCCGAGTGCGAGAGACCAGGTGGGGCTGGAATATCACGATCAGGCGTCCCTCGCCGGCGACCGCTCGAGCGGCAGCGAGATCCGCCGAGATCTCGGCGGGTTGGTGGGCGTAGCTGTCGTAGACCCGGACCCCCGCCGCCTCGCCCTTCGGTTCCATCCGACGCCTGGTGCCGCTGAAGTTCTCCAAACCACGGCGCATCGCGTCGAAGTCATGGCCGAGTCGCAGGCCAACGGCCAGCGCGGACAGCGCATCCAGCACGTAGTGGCGGCCAGGGATCTGCAGCGTCACTCGTCCGAGCTCGGTGTCGCCGTCGACGACGGTGAAGGCCGAGGTGGTGCCCTCGAACACGAGGTCAACGGCCCGGACGTCCGAGCCGGGCGCCTCGCCCACGGTGTACGTCACCAGACCCCGGTCGCGGGCACTCGCAGCGAGCGCCGCCGACCCGGGGTCATCGGCACAACAGACCAGGAAGCCGTCGGGTGCGATCCGACCGACGAACGTCGTGAACGCCTGCCGGTAAGCCTCCTCGGTGCCCCACTCGTCGAGGTGGTCAGCGAGCACGTTGGTGACGATTGCCGCGAAGGGCTCGTACACCAGGAAGGCGCCGTCACTCTCGTCGGCCTCCGCCACGAACAGATTTCCACCCGCATCGGCATTGCGGCCGGTAGCGCTCAGCACGCCGCCGATGGCGTAGGTGGGATCAGCGCCTGCGGAGAGCAGCGCGACAGTCAGGAGCGAGGTGGTGGTGGTCTTCCCGTGGGTGCCGGCCACCGCAAGCACCTGCCGACCCTTCATCACCGAGGCAAGCCCGGCCGATCGCGGCAGCATGCGCAATCCGCGGCGACCAGCCTCGAGGACCTCGGGGTTGTCGTCGCGGGCAGCGGTGGTGATCACCACCGTGTCGACGTCGCCGAGGTGTTCAGCGGCATAGCCGAGATGACAGGTCACCCCCAACTCGCGTAGCGACGGCAGGAAGGGGGTGTCCTGGTCGTCGCTGCCGGTCACCGCGATGCCGCGGGCCGCCATGATCCGGGCAATGCCTGACAGACCGGCCCCGCCGATGCCGATGAAGTGGACCCTTCCGAGCTTCTCGGCCGGCAGGATCTCGTCAGGCACCGGCACCTTCACTGTGCCACCTCGATGATGATGGCGGCGAGACGTTCGTCGGCGTCGCGCGGGACCAGGGCGACCGCAGCCGCGCTCATGGCCGCCAGCCGCTGCGGGTCGGTGACGAGCGGCACCACTGTCCTTGCCGATGTAGTCGAGCGTGAAGTCGGCGTCCGATGCGAGCAACGCTCCTCCCGCCTCCACGACGGGGCGGGCGTTCCTCTCCTGTTCGCCGTTTCCGATCGGCAGCGGCACGAAGACCGCCGGAACACCGGTCGCGGCGGCTTCGAGGACGCTGTTGGCTCCCGCCCGGCAGATCATCAGGTCGGCGGCGGCGAGGGCAAGATCCATCCGATCGACGAAGTGCTCGACGACATAGGGGACGTCGGTGGGCGTGGGCTCGGCTTCGCCCTTCGGGCCTACCACGTGCAACACCTGGATGCCCCCTGCGGCGAGCACTCCGGCGGAGGCAGCAACCGCCTGGTTCAGGCGTCGTGCACCCTGCGATCCCCCGGTGACCACCAACGTGGGCAGATCAGCCTGAAGACCGAAGAAGGCGCGAGCCTCGTCCCGCCGCGCCGCCCGATCGAGCTGGGAGATCATCTGGCGCAGGGGCAGGCCGACGTACTCGGCACGGCGTAGATCCGTGTCGGGAAAGCTCACCGCCACGCGGGTCGCGAGCCGCGCCCCTGCTTTGTTGGCGAGGCCGGGCAGGGCGTTCTGTTCATGCACGACCAAGGGCAGCTTGCGGCGGCGAGCGGCCAGGTACGCCGGCATCGAGACGTAGCCGCCATAGCCGACGACGACGTCCGGCCTGACCCGGTCCAGCACGGCGTAGGTCTCTTGCACGGCGCGCCACAATCGCACCGGGACCTTGAAGAAGTCGGCGTTCGGCTTGCGCGGCAAGGGCACCGGTGGGATGAGCTCGAGCGCGTAGCCGGCCTCTGGCACCACCCGGTTCTCAAGGCCTCGCGGGGTGCCGAGGCAGGTGATCTCGATGCCCGGGTCCAGCCGAGACAATGCGTCGGCGGTCGCCAGCAAGGGCGAGGTGTGCCCGGCCGTACCGCCACCCGCCAGCAACACCCTCACGGCGTCACCCGTCCCGATCCCGCCGTCACCGGCCGGCAGCAAGGCCGGCGGAGCGCCGCTGTCGACGCTGGGCAAGAGCCCGTGCGGCAGCGGGTTCGCGGCGCGCGAAACCGACCAACAGTCCGAGCGCAGCCAGCGTCGGCAGCAGGCTGGATCCGCCGTAGGAGACCAGCGGCAGCGGAATCCCGATCACAGGCAGCAGTGCGAGGACCATGCCGACGTTGATGATCATCTGGCCGAGCAGCCAGACCACGATGCCGAAGGTGGCGTAGCGGACGAACGGGTCCTTGGTGTCGCGTGCCACCCGGAGGGCAGCGAAGGCAATGGTCAGGAACAGCCCCACGACGAGCAGCGTGCCGACCAGCCCGAGCTCCTCGCCGAGCACGGCAAAGATGAAGTCGGTATGGGCTTCGGGCAGAGTCCCCCACTTCTGCTGGCTCGCTCCGATCCCCTGGCCAAAGACGCCACCGCTGGAGACGGCGTAGAGGCCATGGGCGGGCTGCCAACCGGTGTACTCGAAATCCTTGAAGGGGTCGACGAACGTCGTGATGCGGGCGAACCGCTCGGGGCTCGTGGTCGCCAGCGTGAGCACGCCGACACTGAGCATGGAGGTGACCAGCGCGAAGAAGCGCAGCGGCGCACCGACCACCCACAGCATGCCGACCAGGATCGCGAACAGGATCAGGGCGGTGCCGAGGTCATCACCGACGATGACCAGTCCGGTGGCCAGCAGCATCCCAGGCACGACCGGGACCATGATCTGGTGAAGGTTGGCGAGCCGCCGGTCCTTGTTCGCGTAGATGTGGGCGGCCCAGATGACCAACGAGAGCTTGGCGATCTCGGAGGGCTGGATTACCAGCGGACCGACTCCGAGCCAGTTGGTGTTGCCGTTGCGCTCGACACCGATCAACGCCGTGAGCAGGAGCAGGATCAGGGAGATCGAGAACGCGGGGTAGGCCAGTCGGCGCACCCACTGGTGGGAGACACGGCTCGCGAGCCAAGCGCACGGCAGCCCGATCAGCACCCACACCAGCTGCCGTTTGACGACGGCATAGGAGTCACCGTCGTGGACCTTGAAGGAGTAGACGCTCGAGGCGCTCAGCACCATGATCAAGCCGATGGTGAGCAGCAGCACCGAGGCGCCGATCAACAGGTAGTACGAGGTCAACGGGCGGTCCAACGCGACCCGAAGAGCACCGAACCAGCTGCCCATCAGGCGCGTTGCGCCCGATGAGTGACCCGACGATTGGTCCGGCGATTGGCCCGACGATTGTGGAGGGTTCGCGGTGGTGGTCATCGCTGCCCCTTCGTCATCCCCTCGTAGGCGGCCGGTCTGCTACGGGTGGTGCCTCTCGTGCACCGCGTCGGCGAACGCGTCGCCTCGTTCGGCGTAGTTGGCGAACTGGTCCATCGAGGCACAGCCCGGTGCGAGAAGCACCGTGTCGCCAGGCACCGCCAACTGAGCGGCGGCGTCGACGACGAACCTCATCAGGTCCCGTCCACCCACTACGGCGCCAGTCTCGCCGCCGTTGACCAGGATCACCGGGACATCGGGTGCGTGTCGCGAAAGGGCGTCGGCAATGATCTGTCGGTCTTGCCCGATCAGGACCACGCCGCGCAGACGTCCGCGCACGGCCGTGACGAGGTCGTCGAACCGCGCGCCTTTCGCTAGACCCCCGGCTACCCAGATCACCGGGTCGTAGGCCTGGAGAGACGATTGGGCGGCATGGGGGTTGGTGGCCTTCGAGTCATCGATCCAGGTGACGCCTTCGTGCTCAGTCACTACCGCGATCCGGTGCCCGTCGGGCACAAAACCACGCAGGCCGTCGCGGACGGCCGCCTGACTGATGCCGTGCGCCCTGGCCAACGCGGCCGCCGCCAGTGCGTTTGCCACGAAGTGCGGAGCGGGACTATGCAGGTCGCCGATCGTGCACAGCTCCGCGGCACTGCTCTGCCGCTGCTCGATGAAGGCTCGGTCGACCAGGAAGTCCTCGACCACGCCCAGCATCCCGACCCCAGGGGTGCCGAGGGTGAAGCCGATCGCGCGGGCGCCGTCGACGACGTTGGCCTCGCGCACCAGCCGCTCGGTGATCGGGTCGGCCACGTTGTAGACGCATGCCCGCTGCACCTGCTCGTAGACGCGGCCCTTGTCGGCGGCGTACTGGTCCATGGTGGGGTACCAGTCGAGGTGATCCTCGGCCACGTTCAGCACGGCCGCGGACTCGGCTGCCAGCGAGCGCGTGTAGTGCAGCTGGAAGCTCGAGAGCTCGACTGCGAACACGTCGTAGGGCGTGGGGTCCATCACTGCTTCGACGATCGGGAGACCGACGTTGCCGGCCGCGATGCTGTGCAGACCGGCAGCCCGGAGGATGGCATCGAGCATTTGGACTGTCGTGGTCTTGCCGTTGGTGCCCGTCACGCACAGCCACGGCGCCGGACGGCCGTCCGAGCCCGTGGCGCGCAGCCGCCATGCCAGCTCGACCTCACCCCAGACCGGGATGTCGCGGGCCCGCGCCTGGACGAGCAGAGGCGTGTCGGGCCGGAAGCCGGGTGAGGTGACGAGCACGTCGAGGTCATCGGGCAGGGTGGCTGTGGCGCCGGGGGCGAGACGCACCTGTGCGCCGAGGATCTCGAGAAGCTCTGCCTTCTCGAGCTGCTCGGGTGTTGCCGCATCGGCCAGGGCGGTGACCGAGGCTCCGAGGTGGAGCAAGTTGTCTGCGGCCGCGAAACCCGATGCGCCGAAGCCGGCGACGACGGCGCGGACGCCTTCCCAAGAGTCCTGCCTGCCGAGATGGTCCGGGCTCATAGCCGGGCTACCCACTCGGCGTAGAACACCCCGAGACCCGTGGCGACGAACAGGCCGGTGATGATCCAGAACCGGATCACCACGGTCACCTGCTCCCACCCGAGCATCTCGAAGTGGTGGTGGATCGGCGCGATCCGGAAGATCCGGCGCCCCACGCCGGTGACTCGCTTCGTGGCTTTGAACCAGGTGACCTGGAGCATCACCGACACCGTCTCCAGCACGAAGATGCCGCCAAGGATGATCAGGAGCAGCTCGGTGCGGGTCAGGATCGCGAACCCTGCGAGCGCGCCACCTAGAGCAAGTGATCCGGTGTCGCCCATGAAGATCGCGGCGGGTGAGGCGTTCCACCACAGGAATCCGAAGCAGGCTCCGGTGAGCGCCGCCGCGATGACCGCTAGGTCGAGGGGATCTCGAACGTTGTAGCAGATGCCGCTGGGGTCCTCCTGGCAGAACTGGTTGTTCTGCCAGATGTTCACGAGCGTGTAGGCGCCGAACACCATCACGCTGGCGCCAGTGGCCAGTCCGTCGAGGCCGTCGGCGAGGTTCACCGCATTGCTGGTCGCCGTGACGATCAGCCAGATCAGCAACATCGCCAGGAAGGTGGGCAGGACCAACCAGTCGATCTCCCGCAGGAACGACACCTTGAGCGAGGCCGGGGTGCGGCCGTTCTCGTCCTCCAGCATCGGCGAGAGCGCCAGGAAGCCGAAGATCACTGCGACCACGGTCTGGCCGACCATCTTCGCCTTGCTGCGCAGGCCGAGGCTGCGCTGCTTGGAGATCTTGATGAAGTCGTCGAGGAAACCCACCAGGCCCATCCCGACGAACAGGAAGAGCAGAAGCAGAGCCGAGACCGACGGCGGGGACCAGGTGAGCAGCTTGGCGGTGAAGTACCCGATGGTCGTCGCCGCGATGATGACGACGCCACCCATGGTGGGGGTGCCCCTCTTGGTGTGGTGGCTGGTGGGACCGTCGTCGCGAATCTCCTGGCCGTAGCCCCACTTGGTGAAGTAGTTGATGGCCACCCGGGTGCCGAGCAGCGAGATCAGCAGGGCCAGCCCGCCACCGAACAGGATCGCTCTCATCGCTCAGCGTCTCCTTCCGGGGGTGATGCGGACAGCAGGGCCTCGGCGACGGCTTCCAGGGCGGCGCCGCGCGATGCCTTGATCAGCACGACGTCGGTCGACAGGGCATTCTGTCGTAACCAGGAGATGGCTTCCTCCCGGCTCGCCGTGAGGTTCACCTCACCCTCCCAGGATGCCCGCGACCGCGCTCCTGCTGCGATGGGTGCTGCGGACTCTCCGACGACCACCACGACGTCCACGCCGGCGTCGGCTGCGGCGATTCCGATCTCCTCGTGCCCGGCGACGTGATCGGACCCCAGCTCCTTCATCTCCCCGAGCACCGCAATGGTGCGTCCGCCGCGCCGGCGTCCAACCTCGGCAAGCGTGTCGATCGCGGCAACCATGGAGGCGGGGTTGGCGTTGTACGCGTCGTTGACCACGAGCATTCCGTCGGCCCGTTCGTTCAGCTCCATCCGCCACCGCGACGCCGACTCTGCCTCCGACAGAGCTCGCGCCACCTCCTGAAGGGAAAGGCCGGCGCCGAGCGCCATCGCCGCCGCCGCTGCGGCATTGGCGACCTGATGAGCGCCGCTCTGGCGCAGCTGCACCGCCTGCCACTCACCGGCGTTTCCGATCTCGAACGACGGCTGGCCCAGATCGTCGAGGGCGACGGCGCGCCAGGTCACCTCCCCCGCCAGGCCGAAGCTCAGCACCCGTGCGCCGGTGCGGGCCTCCAGTGCGGCAGCCAGGGGGTCGTCAGCGTTCAGCACCGCGACCCCGGCCGTCGGCAGCGACTCGACGATCTCCCCCTTCGCCAAGGCGATCGCTTCCCGGCTGCCGAACTCGCCGATGTGGGCGGTGCCGACGTTGATGACGGCAGCGACCTGCGGTGGGGCGATCGCGCACAGGTACGCGATGTGGCCGATGGCGCGGGCACCCATCTCCACGACGAGATACGTGGTCGATTCGTCGGCTCGGAGCACGGTGAGGGGAACTCCGAGCTCGTTGTTGTTGTTGGCCGAGGTCGCGATCGTCGATCCGGCCTGGCTCAGGACGTGTGCCAAGTAGTCCTTGGTGCCGGTCTTTCCCTGCGACCCGGTCAACGCGAACACGGTCACGTTCAGCCGGTCGAGCACGTGGCGGGCAAGCCGTCCCAGGGCAACCACCGGGTCTGCGACCACCACTGTCGGGGCGACGGTAGGGCGGCTGCCCAGCACGGCGTGCGCTCCCTCGGCGTACTCGTGACCGTCGACGTGCTCGCCCACGATCGCTACGAAGAGCCCGCCCGCCACCGGGCTGCGACTGTCCACGTACGCCGACCCGTCAACCACCAGCACTCGATCCTCTGCGCCCGGCCCAACGACGGTGCCGCCAACCACGTCAGCGATGTCGCCCAGTCTCATCGGAATCATCGGGCGAGTCCCTCCAGAGCCTCGCGAGCCACGACGCGATCGTCGAAGGGATGCACTACTCCCTGGATCTCCTGACCGGTCTCGTGGCCCTTCCCGGCCACGAGCACCACGTCACCGGTCCTGGCCCGTTCGAGCGCCTCAATGATGGCCGACCGTCGGTCTCCGACCTCGATCACCTCGGCTGGCCCGCGGGCGGCCCCGGCACGGATGGCAGCGCGGATCGCAGCGGGGTCCTCGGTGCGGGGGTTGTCGTCGGCAATGAGCAGCACGTCCGCCAAGCGCGCCGCGATCTCACCCATGATCGGCCGCTTGCCGGGGTCGCGGTCACCGCCGGCACCCAGAACGACGATCACCCTGCCCTCGGTGAGCGGCCGCATCGTCTGGATCGCCGCCTCGACGGCGTCGGGTTTGTGGGCGTAGTCAACGATGACCACGAAGTCCTGGCCGGCGTCGATGCGCTCGAAACGACCAGGCACACCGCCGGCGCTCACGAGCCCCACGGCGACCGCCTCGGCGTCGAGCCCGGCTTCGCCGCAGGCAGCGATGGCGGCCAGCGAGTTCGAGATGTTGAAGTCACCTGGCAGTGAGCAGCCGCCGGGAAAGGTCCGGCCATCGGGCGCATGGACCACGAAGGTGGAGCCGGACGTGGTGCGAGCCACGTCGCTGACCGTCCAATCGGCTGCCGCTCCCCTGCTCGACATGGTGCGGACAGGCAGGCTCGTCTCGCGAGCTAGGCGTCGACCGTGCTCGTCGTCGGCGTTGAGGAGGGCCAAGCGGGCGCGCTCGGGGGTGAACAGCGATGCCTTGGCGGCGAAGTAATCCTCGAGGTCGGTGTGGAAGTCGAGGTGGTCGCGGCCCAGGTTGAGGAAGACCGCTACGTCGAACACCACGCCGTCGACGCGGCCGAGCACCAGCGCGTGGCTCGAGACCTCCATCGCGCAGACCTCCACGCCACGCTCGCGCATCACGGCGAAGACACCGTGCAGGTCGGGCGCTTCGGGGGTGGTCAGGTTGGTCTGAACGTCGTCGCCATCGATCCGCGTGCCGACCGTGCCGATCACCCCGGCGGCGATGCCGGCGGCCCGCATGGCCCCCTCGGCCAGGAGCGTGGTCGTGGTCTTTCCCTGGGTGCCGGTGACGCCGATCATCCGCATCGACCGAGCCGGATCGCCGTAGATTCGCGCCGCCGTAGGTCCGAGCACGGCTCGAGGGTCCTCAACGACGAGCAACGGCAGCGTGATCTCCGCGGCGTCCGCGGCGCCCACGGAGTCGGTGAGCACGGCGATCGCGCCGGCTTCGGCGGCTGATGCGGCGTAGGCGATGCCGTGGCTGCGAGCCCCTGCCAGTGCGGCGTACAGGTCACCCGGGTGCACCCGGTGCGAGCTCAGCGTGAAGCCGGTGACCTCGACGCCATCGACCGACCCGACCACCCGCGCGCCGAGCGAGTCCGCCAGCACACCGAGCCCGATCGGGTCGCCATGCTGGGGTCGGTCAGGAGCGAAGGCCACGGGGTGATCTTCGCTCATCTCCATTCGACGGGCAGGCGCGAGGGTGGGGTGTTGGTCGGCGGCACCTGGTAGCGACGCAGCGCGAAGCTCATCAGCTTGGCGAACACCGGACCGGCCACGGATCCACCACCGCCGCTGGCAGGATCCTGGACGACGACGTAGATGGTGAACCGCGGGTCGTCGGCGGGCGCAAACCCGGCGAACGAGACCGTGAACGAGCCGTCGTAGCAACCGCACTCCGCGCCGACGCGTTGGGCGGTGCCAGTCTTGCCGGCGACGCGGTAGCCAGGCACGGCCGCCCCTGGGGCCACTGCCACCGGCGAGTCGATCACCCGCTCCATCATCAGCGCGGTCTGACGAGCGGCCTCGGTGCTGACCACGCGGCGCCGGGTTGCGGTGTCGGTGCCGACCTCGGTGCCGTCGTCCATCGTTGCCGAGCCCTGGATGAGGTTCGGGTCGATCCGCACGCCGTCGTTGGCGATGGTGTTGATGGCCGCGGCCATCTGTACGCCGTTGACCGAGAGCGACTGGCCGAACACGATCCGGTCCTCGGCTTGGCTGGTCCACATGCTGGGGTCCGGCAGCAGACCGGCCGACTCACCACCTACCCCCACGCCGGTGCGCTGGCCCAGCCCGAATGCCTCCAGATAGCCGCGCAAGCGGCCGCGCTCGAACTTGTCGGAGGCGAGGACCGTGCCGATGTTCGACGACTGCGCCAGCACCCCAGCCAGGGTCAGCTTCAGCAACCCGTGATCGAACCAGTCGTGGATCACCCTGTCCTGGCGCGCCAGGACCCCGGGGATCAGCAGCTTGGTCCGCGGCGTGACCTTGCCGGCATCGATCAGGGAGCTGAGGGTCATCACCTTCTGAACCGAACCCGGCTCGTAGACATCGCTCAGAGCGCTGGACTTGAACAGCTCCTCAGGGGAGTCCAGAGGCTTGCTGGCGTCATACGTGGGGTAGTCAGGCAGAGCCAGGATGTCGCCGGTGCGGCTGTCCATCACCACAGCGAAGCCAGACTCCGCGCCGTACTGACGCACGGTCTGGGCGAGCACCCGCTGGGCGTACCACTGCAGGTCACGGTCGATCGTGGTGCGCAGGTCATGGCCGTCGACGGCCTCGGTCAGCGTGCTGTTGCCGAGCGGGATCCGGTTGCCGCTAGCGACCTGATACCTCGCTTCCCCGTCCTTGCCGGCCAAGTAGGTGTCGAAGCTGTCCTCGAAGCCAGCCAACGGCTTGGCGGCGCCGCTCTTGCGTGGGGTGCCGAGGAATCCGACCAGGTTGGCGGCGACGTCACGAGCCGGGTAGACCCGCACGGGGTCCTGCCGCGTGTCGAGCCCCTCGAAACCCTTCTCCTCGGCGGCCTCGACCACGGACCGGGCCACGCCGGCCGGCACCTGGCGGGCGATGTACTGGAACTGGCTGTCGGGGACCCGGAGCCGGTCCAGGGTGGTGAAGTAGTCGATCTTGAGCCGGGTCGACAGGAACTTGGCCAGGTCCGGCGCGCGGTCGGTGGTCATCGTGGGGTCGGCCACCACCATCAGCCCAGCGACAGAGTCGGCCAGGGGCTCTCCGTTGCGGTCGAGGATGTCGCCGCGCTCGGCGGGCAGGACGACCTTGACCTCCGCCTCGGCCGCCGCCATCTGGGCATAGGAGTCAGGATCAACTCCCTGGAGCTGCACCAGACGAGCCGCGAAGACCGAGAGCAGCATGGCAATCACCATGAACCCGAGGCTCAGCCTCCGGGTCGGCTTGCCACGAACCGTGCCGCGACCGCCCCGGCGCCGTGCAGACGGCGGGGCCTGGGCTCGGGTGCGGCGCACTGGTCTCCTCGACGGGTGGCTCGGAGCGGTCAACGGTTCCGGATCTGGTTCTGGTTTCGTTGCTGGTGGTTCTGATGTGACTGCTGTTGCTGCTGGTGTCCTGTTCTACCGTCTGTGGTGCCCCCGCGGTTGTCACCGGGGCTCGTGTCGCCCGGCCTGTTGGCGGCCTGCTCGATGACCGGCCTCGGTGACAGGAGCGCGGGCTTCGCCGGAGCAGGCGTGCTGATCGGGAACGCGTCGGCCACGGCAGCAGGAGCACATGTGCCCGTGATCTGGCCATCGGGGTGCAGGAAGCAGACCGCCGCCGGCGGTGGGACCAGTCCGTCGGACAGTGCCTTCTCCGCGAGCCGCTGCGGGTCGCGCAACCGTTCGAGGTCCATCTGGAGGGTCTCCTCGCGCGCCGATAAGGTCTGCGCCTGGTTCTCCAGCGCGGTCGTGGCGAACGATGCTTGTTGCATCGAGGTGTTGAACAGCAGCAGCCCGACGACCCCACCGACGAGCAACAGGCTCACCAGCACCACGAACGGCACCCGAGCCACCTCGGTCCGCCCGCGCGGGACGACTGTCGGCCGGGCGCGGGTGACGGCGGCCTCGGCGATCCGTGGAATCCGATGCCTCATCTGAACCGCTGGGCTGGTGCTCATCAGGCTGCTCCTTTGCCGGGCCGACGGGGCCGCACGCGCTCGACCGCCCGCAGGCGCACCGATGCCGCCCGCGGATTGATCTCCGCCTCCGCGGTGTCGGCGCGTTCGGCTCCACGGGTGACCAGGCGGAGCTCGGGCTCGAGCCCTTCGGGGACGAGTGGCATGTCGTGCGGGACGACGCTGCGGGTGACCGCGGCAAAGGCCTGCTTCACCAACCGGTCCTCCAGCGAGTGGTAGGACTCGACCACGATCCGTCCACCCAGTGCGATCGAGTCGATGGCGGCGGGCAGCGCCCGCCGCAGCACGGCCAGCTCGTCGTTGACTTCCATCCGCAGGGCCTGGAACGTGCGCTTGGCCGGGTGGCCACCCGTACGTCGTGCTGGCGCCGGGATCTCGTCGTACAACAGCTCGACAAGTCGGGACGACGTGGAGAACGGTTCCACCTCACGCTGCCGGACGACCGCAGCGGCGATCTTGCGGGCGAACTTCTCCTCGCCAAAGTCGCGCAGCACCCGCGTCAGCTCAGGCGCGCTGTAGGTATTGAGGACGTCCGCAGCGGTAGGGCCACTGGTGCCATCCATCCGCATGTCCAGCGGGGCGTCGACGGAGTAGGCGAAGCCGCGCTCGCGCACGTCGAGCTGCATGGAGGAGACCCCGAGGTCGAAGAGCACGCCGTCGACCGACGCCAGTCCAAGCTCGTCGAGCACGTCGGGGATCTCGTCGTAGACAGCGTGTACGGCGCTGAACCGGTCGCCGTACGGCGCCAGTCGTTGCTGCGCGCGCTCCAGCGCGACCGGATCGCGGTCGATGCCAATCACCCGGGCCAGCTCGCAGCGGGCCAGGACAGCCTCGCTGTGGCCCCCCAGCCCAAGAGTGGCGTCGACCAGCACCGAGTTCGCGTGGTCGAGAGCGGGCGCAAGAAGAGCAACGACCCGGTCCAGGAGCACCGGGACGTGGGCCGGTTGCATCTCAGCGGCCCACGGAGGAGACGAGCAGAAGGGCCGTGGCGAAAGCCGCAGACAGGGCTGCCGAGAAGACCATCACGGCCACCGCGTCACGCGCCTGGTCGCGGACCCTCCGGTCCGCTGGCGACGCCTCGGTGTGCGTGTTGCTCATCTGGTCGACCCCTGCTCGAGTTTTGCCTGTCGGATCCGCAGAGCCAGGTCCCTGCCCGCTCCCAGGTGGGAACTGCTGAAAGGACTGCCGATCGTCTGGAGCCGGGGAAGTTGCCCCAGAGGATCGAGGTGGTGCGGGAGCGGGTCAGAGACCTCGTCCTGCGGATCCGCTGTTGACTTGTGCTGCCTGGTGGTGCCTGCCTGTGTGCCGGTCGTCGTAGCCGGCGCCTACTCGTCGCCCTCGTCGAGCTGGGAGAAGCGAAGTGCCTCCGCCGCCTGGTAGTCGCTCCAAGCAACGGGGTTCCAGATCTCGAGGCGATCGCGGACGCCGATGACCACGACCTCCCGGTCCAGTGCTGCGTACTCGCGCAGGACCGCAGGGATGCCGATCCGGCCCTGCTTGTCGGGGGTCACCTCATCGCCGGCGGAGAAGAACATCCGGCTGTACCCACGCGCGGCCTTGCTGGTCAAGGGCCTCTCGGCGGCTCGGTCCGCCTCGCGGTCGAACACCTCGGGGGGCCACACGACGAGGCAGTTCTCCTGACCTCGTGTCACGACAACCCCCTCTGCCAGTGCATCCCGGTACTTCGCAGGGAGAAAGAGGCGCCCCTTCTCATCGAGCTTGGGAAAGAACATGCCCATGAACCGCATCGGGCACCTCCTGCGTGCTCTTGCTCCACTTTCCCCCACCGTACTCCACTTTTCCCCACCGTCAACCACATTCGCCCACTTTTCGCCCGATCTGCGGGACCATCTGACTGAGGCGAGAGAAGGGTGCCGCTCGGGGCGTAGCGAGAGCGGAGACGGAATCCGCAACCAAACCGTGATCGCGGGCGTCTGAACGAGGGACGGCACGGCCACGTAAGTTGCGTGCCATACCTAGGCTGTGATCTCACCCGATCGCCCTGGGTGTCGTGCGCACCTGACGAGAGCCGTGACGCGAACCGTCACGGACTGGCCGAGGAAGGACCCGGACGTGGACGCTCACCCGATTGACGGGCCGACAACAGGCGGTGCGGATCTCGAGACCCTCCAGCGGGTGGTCGGTAGGATCCGCAGCAACATCGACAGCGTCATCGAGGGCAAGCCCGACGTCGTGACCTACAGCCTGGTCGTGCTGCTGGCCGAGGGCCACCTCTTGATCGAGGACGTGCCCGGCGTGGGCAAGACCATGCTGAGCAAGGCCCTGGCCCGCAGCATTGACTCCTCGGTACGTCGCATCCAGTTCACCCCGGACCTGTTGCCATCCGACGTCACCGGCGTCTCCGTGTTCAACCAGAACACCCGCGAGTTCGAGTTCCGCCCCGGTGGCATCTTCGCCAACATCGTCGTAGGGGACGAGATCAACCGCGCCTCCCCTAAAACCCAGTCGGCCTTGCTGGAATGCATGGAGGAGCGACAGGTCACCGTCGACAACACGACGTACCAGCTCGAGCTTCCTTTCATGGTCATCGCTACCCAGAACCCCATCGAGATGGAGGGCACCTACGCCCTGCCCGAGGCGCAGCGCGACCGTTTCATGGCGCGGGTATCCGTCGGCTATCCGGTCGAGGCAGCCGAGATCGCGATGCTCAACTCGCACACCCACCGCAACCCGCTCGACGACCTCGAGGCGGTCACCGACGCCTCCGAGATCCGTAAGCTGTGTGCGATCGTCGGGCAGGTCTACGTGTCGGAGGCCGTGCAGCGCTACAGCGTTGCCCTCACCTCCGCCACCCGACGCTCTGACGAGCTCAGCCTCGGGGCCTCTCCACGGGCGACGCTCCACCTGGTCCGCGCCGCCAAGGCTTCCGCCGCCATGCAGGGCCGCGACTACGTCCTGCCCGACGACGTCCGCCTGCTCGCCCGACCGGTGCTGACCCACCGGCTGCTGCCCAGCGTCGAGGCCGCGATGAGCGGGCGGTCAACCGGCGCCATCCTCGACGGGATCATCTCGGCGGTCCCAGTGCCGGACCCGCCGTCGGCCGAGACGGTGGCCGAGAGCAGGGCCAGCCAGCACCGTGCGTGAGGCGCTGTCAGGTCTGACGGTCCGGGGTAGGGCGTTTGCAGCGGCTGGCGCGACCGCCGTGGTCTGCGCCGTACTCCTGGGGCAGCCCGCGCTGACCCGGGTCGGCATCCTGGCGCTGGCTCTGCCGGTGGTGACCGCGGCCTTCATCGGCCGCAGCCGCTACCGTCTGGCGCTCATCCGCACGGTCAGCCCGCAGCTGGTCTCCGCCGGCCAGTCCGCGCACGTCAACCTCACCCTGACCAACGAAGGTCGGACACCGAGCGGCGTACTGCTGCTGGAGGACCACGTGCCGTACGTGCTCGGCACCCGGCCGCGCTTCGTGCTCGAGGGCATCGGCCACGGCTGGAAGCGGCACGTTCGCTACCAAGTCCGCTCCGACGTCCGTGGTCACTTCGAGATCGGGCCGATGTCAGTGCGGGTCAGCGATCCGTTCGGGCTCGTCGAGCTAGGCCGAGCGTTCCGTACCACCGTGCCGCTCACGGTCACCCCGCGCACCGTCGTGCTCCCGACCATCCCGCTGGGCGGCGGCTGGACGGGATCCGGGGACAACCGTCCTCGAGCGTTCGCCATCGGCTCGGCCGAGGACGTCACAGTTCGCGAGTACCGTCGCGGTGACGACCTCCGGCGGGTGCACTGGCGCAGCTCGGCCCGCGTCGGCGAGCCATGGTGCGTCGAGAAGAGCAGCCCTGGCAGTCGCGGGCAACCCTGTTCCTGGACAACCGGATCGGTGCCCACCGCGGTCAGGGCATCGCCTCCTCGCTGGAGGCTGCGGTCTCCGCGGTGGCCTCGATCGCGGTCCACCTCACTCATCGCGGCTTCACCGTGCGGCTGGTCACCGCCGCTGGCGAGGACCCCGCCAGCGCCTGGCACTCTCGCGAGGCGGACAGCAGCACTGCTCCCTTGCTGGAGGCGCTCGCCGTCGTGCAGGCCGTCCCAGGTCCCTCGACACGGGCTGGCTGACCGAGCAGTCCAACGGTGGGCTGACCGTCGCGGTGGTGGGCCACGTCGAGCAGTTCGATGTGCCGGTGCTCCGCCGGATGCAGCACCACACGGCCGCCGCGCTGGCGATCGCACTCGACGTCGGAGCCTGGCGGACGCCCGGAGGCGGCGATGGTGGCGCCCTCCCCGTGCTGACCCAGCAGGGGTGGCGCTGCGCATCCTGGCCCCACGTGACCGCCTCGAGAGA